>NZ_JARXYX010000030.1 GCF_029893585.1 Streptomyces sp. LBL | reverse complement strand
GATGAGGGCGTAGGAACTCCCATCATCCCAGGTCAGCGGGCACCTCTTCTCATTTCGTCATCCACAGACCAACTACCGCGCGGTGGATCGAGGCTCAGCCGACCCGGTCCCTTACCAGCGGAAAACCCGAAGGCAGAGGGCTTCTTCGACTCTGCTTAGCAGTCATGACGAGTACTGGGTCGGCTTCTACTCCTGAGTGTGTGCCGGCCGCTGATCAGGCTTGGGCCAAGAGCACTCAGCTTGGGAAGCTGCGATCACTTTCGGCTGCTTCGGGCCCTCCCTCGACACCTGGTCATGCACCAACAATCCAAAGGATTGCTTCAGCCGTTGTTAACCGCTGAATCAATATCACTCTGCAGGGGCGGGCCCAAAATACCACTTCTGGAACGCACCTCCGTTCCAATGTCCCGTGTAGGCATGCCCCTCATAGTTGCTGTCCAACACGAAGTTCGTCTCCACGTTCCGCAGGAAAAACGCGCCTCCACCAGTCGGCTCGAGAATCCACCTTTGGAATTTTCCATCATTTGGCGGTTGAGTGTACACACTCTCTTCGCGGTTACTGTCCAATACGAAACGAGTCGCCAGATTACGGAGCGTGGCTACACCGCTCCCCTCGTTGCGGAGTATCCATTTCTGAAACGAACCGCCATTGATGTCGGCCGTTGTGACTTCCTGAGCAGTGTTGCTGTCCAGGACGCGATTGGTCTCCGAATTACTAAGGAAGTAGACCCCATTTGGGAACGTCATGATCAGATCACCTCGGTCCCTTCATCGAGGAAGGCGGAATTTACTAATCTCATGGCGCATTCAAATCTGCGCACTGTACGCCCGGCCCGGCCCGGCCCGGCCCGGCCCGGCCCGGCCCGGCCTCGCCCCGCCTGGGGTGTAGCCGTTGTGACGCGCCATGTCCTGGCGCATTTCTGGCACGACTGGCTAATTTCGAATGTGGAAGACGCAGTCATGATAGTCCTGTCGAAGACCATCAATTTCCTTGTCGAGGTCCTTGATTTGCTGGTCAAGCTTGTCCCGTTGCGCCTTCAGCTTGTCGATCCGAGCCTGGTCGACCGGATTTTCACTCTGCAGTCGCGCTATGGTTTCCTTGATCGCTTTGACCTCTCCCCCAAGGCGCGCAACCTTTCTTTGATCTTCGGAGACATTGCGTAGTATGTCGCTGCACGGCATAAATCCTCCCATCGGGACGCGTAATCCAGGGTGACATGCCAGGAATGCAACACCATTTCGCGAATGGTTTATGTCATGCTCGGGGCGTTCGTGGCGCCGAAGGCTTTCTCTGGGCGTTCGTGATGACCGGATGCATCTTTCCTGCCAGGCGTGGGCAGGGTGATGGCATTGAACGCGATTTCCTTGTCTCCACCATGGCCCGGTAGGCCGACGTCCGCATGTCGAGCTCGCGGTGCCCGCGATGATGCCGGGCTGCCTGGCTCGGCGCGGGCCCATTCAACGAGGCAGCGTGCGTCTCCGGGCTGATGGCAGCCGTGGCAGAGTCCCGCGGTGCGGCCCGTCTTGCTCCGCGCCCGCCGGCGCCGGCCTGGCGGCCGTCCGGGCCGGCGGACGGGGCGACGTCACGCAGGGACGGCGAGCGGCGGGTGCTCGAGCACGCGGGGCTTGTACTCGACCAGCTGGATGCGGCCGTCGAAGGTGCGGTGCTCGATCATCTCGAGGGCAACGTCCGGATAGCCGTCGTAGATGCGCTCTTCGCCCGTGGCCCCGGTGATCACCGGGAACATCACGACGCGGAAGCGGTCGACGAGTCCGGCTTGTAGCAGGGACCGGCACAGGCTGAGGCTGCCGATCGTGCTGAGGAGCCCCGAGCCACTCGACTTCATGGCGCGGACCGCCTCGACGGCGTCGTCGCGGACGAGCCTGGAGTTGGCCCACGTCAGTGGCTCCTCGAGTGAGGAGGAGAACACCACCTTGGACGCTTGCGTGAGCTCGTCCACGGACGCCTCTTCTTCAGGCCTGAACTCGTCCTGGCCACTCGGGACCTCGCCCGCGGCGAAGCCCGACATCAGGCGGTAGGTGTTCGCTCCCATCAGGTAGGTGGCCTCGGGCTGCTCGCCGAGCCATGCGAGGTACTCCGGGCCCTCGAGGCCCCAGAACCCCGGCCATCCCTCTCCCGATGCGTGGCCGTCGAGGGAGGTGATGAAGTCGACGAGAAGCTCCGACATGGCGGTGTCCTTTCCTGGGGTGTCACGAGCTTGGACCCGCCGGGAGCCCCAAACTGATCGACCACGCTGTGGAGTAACGAGAAGACACCGTGCTTCTGGATGCGGGAGAGAGGATCAAGGCGCTCGCGGAGTACTTCGGGCACTTCGACACGGGCTGACGCTCAAGGTGTAAGCGCACCTCATGCCGAGCAATCGCGACCAGGCCCGGAACGCCCTCGGTCAAGCACTCCGGCCACCGCAGGACCCGCCGCGTTGAGGTCCCGCAGAGGGCCCAGGCCGTAAAAATGCCCCCGCTCCGCGCCATCAGCGCAGGTCGGGGGCATGATCACGAAGGCTACTTCTTCTTGCCCTGGTTCTTGACCGCCTCGATGGCAGCCGCCGCCGCATCAGGGTCGAGGTAGGTCCCGCGCGGTGTCAACGGCTTGAAGTCCGCGTCCAGTTCGTAGGACAGCGGGATGCCCGTCGGGATGTTCAGGCCCGCGATGTCGGCGTCGGAGATGCCGTCGAGGTGCTTGACGAGGGCGCGGAGGCTGTTGCCGTGGGCGGCGACGAGGACCGTGCGGCCGGTAAGGAGGTCGGGGACGATGCCGTCGTACCAGTAGGGGAGCATGCGCAGGACGACGTCCTTGAGGCACTCCGTGCGGGGGCGGAGCTCCGGGGGGATGGTCGCGTAACGGGGGTCGTCGGACTGGGAGAACTCCGTGCCGTCCTCGAGGGGCGGGGGCGGGGTGTCGTAGGAGCGGCGCCAGAGCATGAACTGCTCCTCGCCGAACTCCGCGAGGGTCTGGGCCTTGTCCTTGCCCTGGAGGGCACCGTAGTGGCGCTCGTTCAGACGCCAGGAGCGGTGGACCGGGATCCAGTGGCGGTCCGCGGACTCCAGGGCGAGCTGGGCGGTGCGGATGGCGCGCTTCTGGAGGGAGGTGTGGACCACGTCGGGGAGCAGGCCGGCGTCCTTGAGCAGCTCACCGCCGCGGACTGCCTCCTTCTCGCCCTTCTCGTTGAGGTTGACGTCCACCCAGCCGGTGAACAGGTTCTTCGCGTTCCATTCGCTCTCGCCGTGGCGGAGGAGGATCAGCTTGTACGGTGCGTCGGCCATGTGGATGAGCGTAATCCAAGGGGTCGATGCCTCGTACGTCCGCTCGACAGGCGGACGGTACGGCCCACGGTTGACCGGATCTGCTAATTGGGTGGCCCGTCCCACCAGAATTCTCGTAAGTTGTGCTCGCCACTTGAGACACTTACACCGCTTCCGCCCGTGGGGGATCCGTCATGCCTGTCGCCGCCCTGAGACATGCCGCCCGGGAGACCGTCTCGGGGCTCCCCCGCGAGTTCTGGTGGCTGTGGACCAGCACGCTCGTCAACCGGCTGGGTGCCTTCGTCGCCACCTTCGTGACTCCTCCCCCGGCTGAAGCCGGGGGCTTCTCGTTACGCCGGGTTGGCGTCGCGACGGACCAGCCCGGCCCGTAGAACGTTGGTGGCTCCCACTGTGTCGGCGTGCGCGTGGTGGCCGCAGGCGACGCATTGAAATTTTTCCTGTGTGGGCCGGTTCTCTTTCGCGGTGTGCCCGCATTGGGGGCAGGTGCGGGAGGTGTTGCGGGGGTCCACGGCGATCACTTCCCGTCCGGCGCTTTCAGCCTTGGCGTGCAGGATCGTCAGGAACACCCCCCATCCGGCATCGTTGATCGACTTGTTGAGCCCGGCCTTCGCAGCGGCCCCGTTGGGCAGGAAGGCGCCCGGCCGGTCGGGGTCGGGCTTCGGCGCGGGGGCCGTGCTCATGTTGCGGATCTTGAGGTCTTCGTGCGCGATGAAGTCGTGCGCGCGGACCAGGCCGAGCGCGGTCTTGTGTGCGTGGTCGAGCCGCTGGCGCCGCACCTTGCCGTGCAGCTGGGCGACCTTCGCCACGGCGCGCTGGTGGTTCTTGGTGCGGTCTTTGGCCTTGCGGCGCGGGAACCGGGACAGTGCCTGCTGCGCCGCCTCCAGTTTCGCGGCCGCACGGCGGCCGTGGCGCGGGCTGGGCACGAAATCACCGTTCGAGTCGGCGAGGAAGTTCGCGATGCCCAGATCGATGCCGACCACGGAGCCGGTCGCGGGCAGCGGTTCGGGCCGGTCCCGCTCCGCAGTGACCACGACGAACCACTTTCGGCCCTCGCGCTTGACCGACACGGTCTTGACGTGGCCGACCACGGCGCGATGCTGATTGACCCTGACGTGGCCGACGCCCTGGAACCGGACGCGGGTCACCGGGTGGTGCGGGGTGGAGTCCCACCGGCAGCCGTCGCCGTCCTTGGGGAAGTCCACCGTGTCGAACCAGTTCACCCCGCGAAAGCGCGGATAGCCGGGCTTGTCGCCCGCTTTGACCCGGCGGAAGAACGCCTGGAATGCCTTGTCCAGTCGGCGCAGGGTGGCCTGCTGCGAGGAGAACGACCAGCGTCCCTGGCGCTCCGGGTCGAACGCCCGGATCTCCTTCAACTGAGCGGACTGCTGCCCGTACTTGACGGTGGCCTTCGAGACGTGACGCCAGGCGTCGCGGCGTTCCTGCAAGGCCCCGTTGTAGAGGGAGCAGTGATCCCGCAGCATCTCGGTAAACGCCTGCTCCTGGCGGACGGTGGGCCGCAGGAGGAACTTGTACGCACGGATCATCCAGCCCACCCCCCTCCGGTCAGGTCCGCTTGATCCTACTACACTTGGCGTATGTCACCGCGCTGGGAACCAGATCCCGACATCAGACGGGGAAACCACGTCATCTACAACCTCCACGCCCACTTGGTGTTTGTCACCAAATACCGGCGTGAGATCTTCAACGACGACATGCTGACGCGTTGCGAGGCGATCATGCGGGACGTGTGCGAGAGCTTCGGCGCCGAGCTGCGGGAGTTCAACGGCGAAGGCGACCACGTCCACCTGCTCGTGCACTACCCGCCGAAAATCGCCCTGTCCAAGCTCGTCAACTCCCTCAAGGGCGTCAGCTCCCGATATCTGCGCGCGGAGTACACCGGCCGGATCAACCGGATCGGGACGGGATCCGTGTTCTGGTCCCCGTCCTACTTCGCGGGGTCCTGCGGCGGAGCACCGCTGAGCATCGTCAAGGAGTACATCGACAACCAGAAGCGCCCAGCCTGACCATCACCCCGAAGACGCAGAGATCTCCGGCGCTTCGCGCCTCCGGACCGAGGATCGCATTCCCGCCCGGCCTGAAGGCCGGGATTCCCTGCGAAGAACAAGGGATGGCGATCGCCGTCAACGGCGGTGTTGATCGTCGCGCTGCAGATCCCGGTCACCCGGTTCATCGAGCCCCGGGACGCGAAACGACTGCTGGTGCTCTCCTCTCTCCTCGCCGGGTACGGCTTCGGGCTCACCGCCTTCGCCGGGTCGATCGGGCTCTTCGCACTCACCGTCTGCGTGTGGACACTGGCCGAGATGATCAACGCGCCGACCCAGACCGGCCTCGTCGTCCGCATCTCCCCGGTCCACGGCCGCGGCCACTACCAAGGCGTGTACACCCTGTCCTGGTCGGTCGCCGCCCTGGTCGCCCCCGTGATGTCCGGCGTCGTCATCGACCGTTTCGGCGCGGAGTGGCTGTGGGGGCTGTGCGCCGTGATCGGGACCGGGGCGGCCGTCGGTTACGGCGCCCTGATGCGACGTATGCCGACCGCGGGACCGGCCTCCGTGCAACCGGCGGCCGCCCCCGCGGAGCCCGAGGTCAGCGCCGCGTAGAAGACGGTGGGAGGAGACGGTGGGGAGAAGATCGTGAGGAGAAGACCTGCGGGCCGGGAAGAGCAGGTGCTCACGGATGCATCCGCGCCCCCTTCACCACCTTGTCCACCGCGTTGCGCGGCCCGTACACCGCCAGCCCCACCAGGTCCAGTGCGGCCGTCGGTACGGCCCCTACCGCCGCGCGGTTGTCGCGGTCGTTGCCTGTCGTGAACAGGTCGCTGGTGAAGAGGGCACGCGGCAGGGCGCGGGACAGCACGCGCGCGTGGGCCGTCGTCAGCGTCTCCTTCGTGGCCTCGAAGACCATGACCGGCTGGCGGAACATCGGCAGGTAGGGAACGCCGTCGGCGTCCTCGTACGGCTCGCCGACCACCTCGGGGACGTGCGTGCCCAGGCCGCTGACCAGGAACGCCGTGACGTTGAGCCGCTGCCAGGGCTCCAGGTCCTCGCGCAGCAGGACGGCGATCTTGGTGTCGAATCGGATGGGTTCAGTACTCATCGAGCTCATGGAGCGAGACTGCCGAACGTCGTACGGGGCCGTCTTGTACGTTCTTTGCATGGCCGTTCGACAGGCCCGGCAGGCCCGGCAAGCCCCGCAAGCCCTGCGTGAGGTCTCCGCCTGGCACCCGGCCGTCCCGGGTATCGTGGAGGTCTTCCACGCCCACTTCACCGAGTACGCGTACCCGATGCACGTCCATGACGCGTGGACGCTGCTCATCGTCGACGCCGGGGCCGTACGGTACGACCTGGACCGGCAAGAGCACGGCACCCCGCACGACACGGTGTCCCTGCTGCCGCCGCATGTGCCGCACAACGGCTCCCCCGTCACCCCGGACGGCTTCCGCAAGCGCGTGCTGTACCTCGACGGCAGCCGGCTCGGGGAGGATCTGATCGGGCCCGCGGTCGACGCGCCCGACCTGCTCGACCCCCTGCTGCGGCGGCGCGTCGGGCAACTGCACACCGCGCTCACCCGGCCCGGTGACGAGCTGGAGGCCGAGAGCAGGCTGACCCTCGTCGGCGAGCGGCTGCGCACGCATCTGCGCCCGGCGCACCACACGAACAGCCCGCGCCGCGACCCGGTCCTCGCCCGTCGGCTGCGCGAACTCCTCGACGAGCGGGTCGTCGAGGGGCTTTCGCTGCACGAGGCCGCGCGGCTGGTCCAGGCCCATCCTGCCCATCTCGTACGGGCGTTCAGCGGCGCGTACGGCATCGCCCCGCACCAGTATCTGAACGCCCGCCGCGTCGACCGGGCCCGTCGGCTGCTGCTCGCGGACCACGGTCCCGCCGACGTCGCCGTCCTCACCGGCTTCCACGACCAAGCTCATCTCACCCGGCACTTCAAGAAGCTGGTGGGGGTGACACCGGGGCGGTACCGGAGCGGCCGGAGCAACCGGAGCAGCTCCCGCACGGACGTTCGTTCGAGAGATTCGGCGGAAGCCGTCCGTCCGCCGGTCGGGGACGCCTAGCGTCGCCCCATGGACGAATCACAGGACTCCCCCAACTCCCCCAGCGCCCACAGCTCTCCCAGCTCGCAGAACCCGAGCAGACCGGATACCTCGCCCCGGCCACGCGGTCTGAGAATCAGCCGCGTGTCGACCGCCGTCGTGGGGGCCGCGGCTCTGGTGGTGTTAAGCGTCGGCGCCGCCCTCGCGGCCGGCTCGGGCAACGATCCGGCGCCCTCCCCGAGTCCGAGTCCGAGTTCGGCCTTCACCGAGCCGCAGAGCGCTGACCCCGGCGACGAGTCCGGCGACGAGCCCGGCTCCGGGGGCACCAGCGGCGGCACGGACCCGGATTACCCCTCCCCCATCCCGACCGACCCGGCGGAATCGACCGATCCCTCCAGCCCCTCCGAGCCCCCGGCCACCCCGCCCGCCGACACGGACCTGGCGGAACTCAACCGGCGCATCACGGAACTCGACCGGAAGGTCGACCAACTGCCCACCAAGAAGGAACTGGCCGACGCCCTGCGCGCCTTCGCCGACAAGCTCGACGGGTCGTCCGGCAGCTCCGGCGGATCGTCCGGCGGCTCCGACGGATCATCTGGCGGCTCCGGCGACGACCCCGATCCCACCGACGAGCCCCAGCCGGACTCCTCCCTGCCGCCGGACGGGTCCTGACGCGGGAGCCCGGGGACGCGGGAACCCGGGGACGCGGGGGAGCCCGGGGACGCGGGAACCCGGGGTCAGTCGTCCGAGCGTCGCGTCAGGTGCGCGAACGCGTCCAGGTTCCGTGTCGACTCGCCCCGGGACACCCGCCACTCGTACTCCTTGCGGATGGCGGAGGCGAAACCCAGCTCCAGCAGGGTGTTGAAGGCGCCGTCGGCGGCCTCCAGGACCTGGCCGAGGAGGCGGTCGATCTCGTCGGCGGTGATGGTGCTCAGGGGCAGCTTGGCGGTCACGTAGACGTCGCCGAGCGGGTCGACGGCGTAACTGATGCCGTACAGCTTGAGGTTGCGCTCCAGGAGCCAGCGGTGGACGCCGGGCTCGTTCTCGTCGGGGTGGCGGATGACGAAGGCGTTGAGCGAGAGGGAGTGGCGGCCCGCCACCAGGGACACCGTGGTCGACAGCTTGCGGGTGCCGGGGAGTTTCACCACGTAGTTGCCGGGTGCCGGGCTCTCCCACTCCAGCTCGGCGTCCTTGAAGAACGCCTCGATGACCTGTGCCGTCCTGTCTGCGTCAGCCATGGTGGGAGCGTACGCGACCCCGGTACGACTGGGTCGCTGCCGCGTAGACGTCCGCCGTGGCGGCGGCCGCGGTGTCCCAGCCGAAGGACTGCGCGTGCCGGGCGGCGGCCTCACCCATCCGCGCCGGGCGCGCGGGATCGTCGGCGAAATCGCGCAGCACGCGCGCGTAGGCGGCGGGTTCGTGCCCCTGTACGAGGACACCCGTCCGTCCGTCGCGCACGGCCACCGGAAGCCCGCCGACCGCGGCGGCGAGCACCGGGGTGCCAGCCGCCTGCGCTTCTATGGCGACCAGGCCGAAGGACTCGCTGTAGGACGGCATGACCAGCACGGACGCGGCCCGGAACCAGTCGACGAGCTGGTCCTGGCCGACGGGCGGGTGGAACCGTACGACATCCGCGATGCCGAGCCGGGACGCCAGCTTCTGCAGACCCTCCGGCTTGGACAGGCCGCTGCCGCTGAGGCCGCCGACGACCGGGACGACGATCTGGGAGCGCAGGTCGGGACGCTCGTCCAGGAGGACGGCGACCGCGCGCAGCAGCACGTCCGGCGCCTTCAGGGGCTGGATGCGGCCCGCGAAGAGGGGGACCAGGGCGTCCTGCGGGAGGCCGAGGCGGGCACGGGCGGCGGCGCGGCCGTCGGCGGGGCGGAAACGGTCGAGGTTCACGCCGGGGTGGACGACGGCGACATTGCCCGGGTCGGCGGCGTAGTGCCGTACGAGTTCCTCGCGCTCCTCGGTCGTGTTGGCGATGAGACGGTCGGCGGCGGAGACGATCTGGGTCTCGCCGATGACGCGGGCGGCGGGCTCGGGCGTGTCGCCGTCGGCCAGGTTGGCGTTCTTGACCTTGGCCATGGTGTGCATGGCGTGCACCAGGGGGACGCCCCAGCGTTGGGCGGCGAGCCAGCCGACATGGCCGGAGAGCCAGTAGTGGGAGTGCACGAGGTCGTAGTAGCCGGGGCGGTGGCCGGCCCACGCCTGCATCACGCCGTGGGTGAAGGCGCACAGCTGGGCGGGGAGCTCCTCCTTGGCGAGGCCCTCGTAGGGGCCGGCGTCGACGTGCCGGACGAGGACACCTGGCGCGAGTTCGACGCTCGGCGGGAGGGCGGCAGAGGTCGCACGCGTGAAGATCTCCACCTCGATGTTGATCGCGGCGAGGCGCTGCGCGAGCTCCACGATGTAGACGTTCATGCCGCCGGCGTCGCCGAGGCCCGGCTGGTGGAGCGGTGAGGTGTGCACGGAGAGCATGGCGACCCGGCGGGGGCGTCGGTGCAGTCGCAAACGCGGGGGGGCCGCTACCGAGCGACGCCCGAGCCTGCTGACGTACTGGCTCACGTGGCGTTCCTCCTTGCTGCGGACATGCCGAACGGAGGGTGTGGGGTGCCCTCCAAGAGCGGGAACACCGACGGAGGGGTTCCCATTCCGGGCGGGGCGCTTTTTGCCGAGGGATTACCGGGGGTCGCTCAACCGTTCGAGATCGGGATGCGTTGTGCAGGGGTGCCGGCGTCGGCGTCGGCGTTACGGATTGGGCGGCGTTACGGATTGGGCGGTGTTACGTATTCGGCGGTGTTACGTATTCGGCTGTCGTCGTGCCAGAGACTCGGGGCGTCGCGTATGGGTCGCCGTCCTGCAAGGGACATCGGCGTGACCTATGGGCCGCCGTCACGCAAGGGACAGCCTGGATACCCGCATACCCTCGTACGTATGTCATCCCGCGCCGCCACCCGTCCCGTGGGCACGGTCACGCGCGGGACCACGAATCCCAATCGGCTGCGCCGCATGGACCGCTGGATCGCCGCGACGCACGGCGCCGAACTGCGCCGCGCGACCGATCCCGTCGCCGTCGACCTCGGCTACGGCGCCACCCCTTGGACGGCCGTCGAGTTGTTGCTGCGCCTGCGTACCGTCGCTCCCCGCGCGCGCGTGGTCGGCGTCGAGATCGAACCGGCGCGGGTCGCGGCGGCGAGACCGTACGAGCGGGACGGGCTCCTCTTCCGGCACGGCGGCTTCGAGATCCCCGTCCCCGGGCGACCGTTGCTCGTCCGGGCCGCCAACGTGCTGCGCCAGTACGACGAGGGTGAGGTGGCCGCCGTGTGGGAGCGACTGTGCTCCCGGCTCGCCCCGGCCGGCGGAGGCTCGCGCGGCGGGCTGCTGGTCGAGGGGACCTGTGACGAGATCGGGCGCCGGCACGTGTGGGTGGCGCTCGGTACGGAGGGGCCGCGCACCGTCACCTTCGCGACCCGGCTGGGCTCCCTGGAGCGCCCATCGGACCTCGCCGAGCGTCTGCCGAAGGCGCTGATCCACCGCAACGTCCCGGGCGAGCCGGTGCATGCCTTCCTGCGCGACTTCGACCGCGCCTGGGCGGCCGCCGCGCCCTACGCCTCCTACGGCGCCCGCCAGCGCTGGATGCGAGCGGTGCGGGACCTCGCCGCCGACTGGCCGGTGACGGACGGACCGGTGCGCTGGCGGCAGGGTGAAGTGACGGTGCGCTGGGCGGCGTTGGCGCCTCGGACGTGACGGCCTCTCCCTTCGTCCCCCGCTCCGCCACCGCGTTTTTCCCACCCGGCCGGGAGGCGCGGAACGATCTCCGTGAGTCGTTCGTCACACAGGCGGGGGGATCGCCATACGACGGCCGGGCCGGGGGAGGAAGTCACCGCCTCTGTCGTTCTGCGCCATGACGTGGCACCATCCGCAGGATCCGTAAGTTACTGACGGTAAATCAGTTTTGGGGGCAGGGGTATGCGAGCGGGCAAGCGCGGGCTGATCACAGTGGCTGCGACCGTCGTCTGCGCGGTCACCGTACTGGGGGCGCCGGGCACGGCGTTCGCGGCCCCGACACCGCCCCCCGCCCCGCCCTCCACCGCTCCATCCGCCACCACTCCGCCCGTCGGCACCCCGACGCCCCCGTCCGACAAGGATCTTGAGGCCGTACGCAAGAAACTGGACAGCCTCTACCACGAGGCGGCGGTTGCCACGGACGCGTACAACGACGCCGAGGAGAGGGCCGAGAGGCAGTCGGCCGACATCGTCGCGCTGGCCAAGAAGATCGTCGCCGGCAAGGAGAAGCTGGACCGGCTGAAGGAACGCGCGGGTGCCGCGGCCCGCGCCCAGTACCGCGGGGGCGGGCTGCCGGACGAGGCGCAGTTGATGCTCAGCGACGACCCGCAGGAGTTCCTCGACGGCAGTGGCCGGGTTCTCCAGGGCCAGCGCGCGACCAAGACCCTCATCCGGGAAACGACCCGCACCCAGCAGGACCTGGAGCAGTACGCCGCCGACGCCTCCGCGCAGTGGAAGAAGTTGGAGGCGGGCCGCAAGGCCAAGGCCGCGGCCAAGAAGAAGATCAAGGAACGGATCGCGGAGGCCGAGAAGCTCGAGTCACAGCTGGAGAAGAAGGAGAAGGAGCGCCTCGCCGAGCTGGAACGCCGGGCCGCGCTCAAGGCGCAGACCACCTGGCTGGACTCCGGCGTCCTCGACGCGATCAAGAGCAAGGACTCCGCCGAGGGCAGGAAGGCGGTGAAGTTCGCCACGTCCCAGATGGGCAAACCGTACGAATGGGGTGCCGAGGGCCCCAACACCTACGACTGCTCCGGTCTGACCTCACAGGCCTGGGCGAGCGCTGGCAGCCCGATCCCGCGCACCTCGCAGCAGCAGTGGCAGCAACTGAAGCACGTACCCGTCGAGGACATGCGCCCCGGAGACCTGATCATCTACTTCAACGACGCCAGCCATGTCGCGATGTACATCGGCAACGGCGCGGTCGTGCACGCCCCACGGCCGGGTCGGACGGTGACCGTCACGGGAGCCGGGACGATGCCGATACTCGGGGTGGTGCGGCCGGGCGCGTGAGCGTCCCGGGGTGGTACGGGCAACTGGTGCGGGCCACTGGTACGGGGGCGGGAACGTCCGGGGGCGGGGACATCCGGGGTGACACGGCCACATGGAACGGGAACGGGACGGGAGCGGGACGGGAACGGGAACGGGACGGGAACGGGAACGGGAACGGGAACGTCCCGAGTGACACGGGCCACGCGGGCCGGACACACGAGCGTCCCGGACGACACCGGCCACGCGGACCGGGCGCATAAGCGCCCCCGGACGACACGAGCCACGTGACCTGGCCCACCTCAAACCTGTCGCCGAGGTGACGTTCGTCATCCCGACAGCACTACTGGCGTGTCCAACTGCGGTACGGATCACGGCATATGACAGCGGCGCTCGGCCAACCACGTGTCTCACAGCATTCCGTTGCGGCGCCGACTACCGCTATGGTCCCCGTCGGTAGGCCGAGATCCCTCGCCCTGCCATGCCCTCGGGGGAGGGAAGGAACCCAAGACGATGCCCGTACCCGTACCCGTACCGCGGCAGAGCGCGATCCCGGCCGTGGAGAGTGGTCAGGCGCAGGCCGCGTCCTCAGGCGTCGACCCCTCACTCACAGGGTCCCCGCGCAAGGCAGCGGCCCCTGCCGGGAACACCGCGGCCGAGCCCACCGGCCAGACTCCTGCCACCGGCGCCACCGGCGCCACCGGCTCCCCCACCCCCACCCCCACCCCCACCCTCACCCTCCTGGTGATCGAGGACGACCCGGGCGGCTCTGCGGTCGTGCCTGAGCTGCTCGACTCGGCCGGCAAGCCGATCCGGGTCCGCACCGCCCGCAACCTCACCGAGGCCGAGCGGCTGCTCACCGATGATGTCCACTGCATCCTGCTGGACCTCGCGCTGCCCACCCCCGGCCGGGCCGAGAACGACGACGAGCTGGCCGGACTCCGACATGTGCTGAAGCTCGCGCCCCGGCACGCCGTTCTCGCGCTGACCGCCTCAGCCGACGCCGAGCGCGGCGCCGAGGCCGTACGCGTGGGCGCCCAGGACTACCTCTTCCGGGACGAGCTGGACGGCCGGCTGCTGAGCCGGGCGATCCGGTACGCCGTGGAGCGGAAACGATCCGACACAGCCGAGCGACGGCTCGCCGAGGGCAGGTTGCGCGCCCAGGAGAACCGCCGGCTGGAGCGCGGTCTGCTGCCCACGCCCCTCCTGGAGGGCTCGTCGCTCCGCTTCGCCGCCCGCTACCGACCGGGCCGCTCACGTGCCCTGCTCGGCGGCGACTTCTACGACACCGTCCGCACCCCGGACGGCACGGTGCACGCCATGATCGGCGACGTCTGCGGGCACGGCCCGGACGAGGCGGCGCTCGGCGTGGAGCTGCGCATCGCCTGGCGCGCGCTGACGCTGGCGGGTCTGTGCGGCGACCAGTTGCTCGGTACGCTCCAGCAGGTCCTGGAGCACGAGCGCTCCGACGACGAGATCTTCGCGACGCTGTGCACGGTCGACATCGCCCCGGACGGCCGCCGAGCGGGCCTGTGCCTCGCCGGGCACCCGGCCCCGCTGGTGGCCCGCCCCGGCCGGCCCGCCGAGCTGCTGCCGTACGACAACAACGGCCCCGCCCTCGGCCTGCTCCCCGGCGCCCGCTGGCCGCGGACGCAGGTGGACCTCGGGGCCGAGTGGAGCCTGATGCTCTATACCGACGGTCTGATCGAGGGCCGTGTCGGCGAGGGCCGGGAGCGGCTCGGGCAGGACGGCATGGTGGAGCTGGTCCGCCGCCAGCTCTCCGAGGGGCTGCGCGGGGAGGAGTTGCTGCGGGCCACCGTGAACGAGGCCCGGGATCTCAACGGGGGCGAGCTGACGGATGACGTGGCGGTGCTGTTGCTGGACCGGACGGCCTGAGCGGAGACCCGCCGTCCGCGTTCCGCCGTAAACCGGAGCGGAGACCCGCCGTCCGCGTTCCGCCGCAAGCCGGAGCGCAGACCCGCCGTCCGGATTCCGCCGCAAGCCGACCGACAGTCCGCCGCGGCTGGTCACCTCCACGCGGCACAGGCGCATGTCGACGGCACAGCCGCGCATGCCCCTTCAAGGACGCTTCAACGGCCGCCGTTGTACGGCCCGTACGGCCCGTCACTGCTGGAACCGCCGCGCCTGCTGCGTCCGCCGCCCGGGAGACCGCGCAGAGCGGGGCGTACGTCGACCATGTACACGATCGTCGCAACGAGGCCGATGATCGGCAGGAACGACAGAATGTTGAAGATCAGGTTCACCACGAAGGCGATCCCCAGGATGACCAGCCAGAACGGCTTGGTCTTCTTGTCAGCCGCGCGGTAGGCGTCCTCGCGACGCGTGGCGGCGTCGATCAGCGCGAAGCCGCTGAAAAGGATCAACGCGACGCTCAGCAGCCACATGAACCCCGCGAATCCCTGCATCAGCACTACGTCCACCACCAGAATCGGCTCATCGTCACGCGGTCACCGTACTCGTTCCCGTTCCGGGAAGCCCGCTACCCGCTGAACGGGCCGGGCACTCCAAGAGTGCCCGGCCCGTGATCCGTACCGCGGTGTCTTACTTGGCCGGAGGCGTGGTCTTCTTCGCGGTGGTGTTGCTGTTGGCGGTGGTGTTGCTGTTGGCGTTGGCGGTGGCGTTGCCGTTGGCGGGGGTGGTGGTCGTGGCGGGGGTGGGAGTGGCAGAGGTCTTGCGGGCGGGCGCCTTCTTCGCGGCCGGCTTCTTCGCCGGGGCGGCCTCCGTCTTGACCGCGGCCGGCTTCGGCTCGGTCCTGACCATGGTGGGCTTCGGCTCGGCCTTGACCGCGGCCGACTTCGGCTTCGGCTTCGACGCGGCGTCGGGCTCGACGGCGATCGCCAGTTCCTCGATCTCCTCGGCGGCCTCGCCGCGCCAGGTCTTCACGGTCTGCTCGCCGTGCTCGGCGACCTTCTCGTAGGTCTCGCGGGCCTTGACGGCGTACTCGGCGGCGACGCCGACACCGCGCAGCGCGAAGTCCTGGGCGGTCTCGCCGAGCTTCTTCAGGTCCGCATCGAAGGTGCTGCCGAGCTTCTTCAGGTCACCGTCGAGGGTGCCGAAAAACTCGCCGACCTTCGCCTGGATGCTCTCCTGGGCCTCCTTGGCCCGGGCACTGGCTTCCTTGGCCTTGGCGCCGGCCTCCTTGGCACGCGCCTGGGCCTTCTCCTGCACGGTCTTGGGGTCGGTGTTGCGCACCGCCTCGATCCGCGCCGGGGCCTCGGTCCGCAGCTGCTCCACCAGACCGGGCACCTTCTTGGCCTGCTGAAGGGCCAGGTCGGCGGTGCCGGCGGCGAAGTAGAGCGGAGTCGGGTCACTGAGGGTCTTGCGCAGGTCGTCGGTGATGGCCATGGTGATGGTCCTCCCGGATTCACGTTCGGCTGAGGGTTTTGTGGTCCGCAGTCAGGCGGCCGGTGCCCTGGTCCGGCTCAACCGGCCGTCTGCTGCGGGTCGGCGTCACTGCCGCCGGTGATGCGGGTACGACGGGTGGGTATGCTCCCGCCCGCCGTGCGGGTCTTTCGTACGGCGGGGCGGCCGTCCTGCGGGGCCGAAGCGCCGTCACTCAGGGCATCGTCACCCGGAGAGCCGGAGCCGACTTCGACTCCTTCGTCCGCGCCTCCCTCGTCGCCCGCCTCGTCGATCCCGAATCCGTTCTCCTTGCGGAAGGACTCGTAGATCTGGAGCAGCACCTGCTTCTGCCGCTCGTTCAGCGTGGGATCGGCGAGTATGACGGCACGCGTCTCGACCTCGTCCCGGTCCCGCTCGGCATCGAGGATGCCGGCTCGCACGTACATCGTCTCGGCGGAGATCCGCAGCGCCTTGGCGACCTGCTGCAACACCTCCGCGCTCGGCTTGCGCAGCCCGCGCTCGATCTGGCTCAGATACGGATTGGACACCCCGGCGGCATCGGCGAGCTGCCTGAGCGACAACTGCGCATTGCGCCGCTGTTCACGCAGGTAGTCACCGAGATTGCCGACGTTGAGCGATGCCATGCCTCCACCCTGCACCACCCCCGCTAACTATTGCAAGCACCCGCTTGCAAAAGTGCGCCACGCCACCCTTGTGGCGTACTGAGCCTGAGCACGATGGTTGTCACTTGAGCAGGACAACTGTCACCGCACGACTTGGCGGACTCCCGTGCAGGCGAGGACTGCGCCGGCGTCATCGGCGAGGAAGAGCATGAAGGCCCACGTCCGGTCTGGCGAGAAGACGCAGCCGATCCTGACCTGAGCGGCTTCGAGCCGGGTGAGGATGTCGACGGTGGACGGCAAGGCGAGAGTCTCAGTACCTCGCTTCCTCGCCCGTCGGAGACGAGCCGCGTAGATGCCGGCAAGCTCCTGACTGGGAACGCGGCCGTCCCATACGACGAAGTCGCCTCCGTCGAGAAGCGCCGCTCTGGCGGCTTCGCAGGCCGTGGTCTGGTCGCCCAGCATCCTGACAAGTTCCGCCCGGTCCATCTGTCCTCCTCTCGCGTGGTGTCCCGCTGGCCACTCAGTCGTCAAAGTGGAGCTCAGGTCGGGTCCAGAGAGTGAGGTCGCTGCTGGTGGCGACCGCGAGGGTCAGGCCGGAGGGCGAGAATCCGGCTGCGCGGAGTTCTGAGTACTCGGAGTGGAAGATGTGCCACCACGTCCCTCCTGCCGGGCCTTTGTGGGAACCGCCGTCGGCGGAGAGCATGACGCGGTCGTGTGGCCACTCGGGGCTGACGACGTCCAGGGTCCAGCCGTCCGGCGTGGCGCTGTGCAGGCCCCCACCGAAGAGCCCGGCAATGCGCACCGAGACGCCTGCGATCGGGCCGAGCCCGGGACAGGCGAGGTCCGGGTGGACGTCGGGGGTGCTCGTTTCGGGGTCAGGGTCCCGGTCGCGGGCGATCTTCTCGCCGGTGACTGCGTTGAAGAGTCCATGGCCGTCGTTGGACACGACCATGACGAGGTCGTGCCCGCTGTCGGGATGGACGGCAAAGCCAATGCCGTACAGACCCCCGATGGGCGTCCTGCGGTCCAGCACCGGCTGCCACGGCTCGGGAGCCGACATGACGGTGGCGCCGATGTAGCGCTCGCGCAGCTTCTGCTGGTACTCCGTGATCAACTCGTCTCCTCGGTGCGACTCGCGTCGAGGGTCTCTCGCGCAGCGGCCCACGTCGACTCGAATTCTTGGCGGGTGATCTCGGCACCGCCGTCCGCTTCTTGCCAGCCGTGTAGGGTGCCTTCCGCGAGGACGCCGTACTGCCCCTCGTAGGAGGCCACGGCTGCGAGGTCACCACGGTCACGGATCTCGATGACCTCCGCCAGCGAGGCTGCGGTCACGGGCTGGCGCTGAGGTCCTTGCAGTTCGACGTGCCGCAGCGCCCATTCCTCGTCGTCGAGCTCGAAGTACGACCAGACATCGCTCTCGCCGTCGTAGGCGCGGATCCACAGCATCACGTTCACATGATCTCTCGGTGAGAAGAAGGCACGTCCGGCGAAGCCCAGGGGTCAACTGCTCCCCGTTGACGCACCAGCGTCACGCTGTGCGACTCGGTTAAGGGCGGCTACGGGAGGCGCGACGGTAGCCCTTCGTGGTCGGCTTCCGTTGGCCGTCCGATGGGACAGGACCGCGAGCGATGATCTCGTGCATCGGAGCCATGTGATTGAAGTGGTTCATGATGACGATCCGAAGCGGGAAAGAGATCCAGTCCTTGCGCCGGAGATAGAGCGAGAGGGCCTGATCGAAACCGCTGGCCTGGTGGATGAGGGGCAACATGCGTTCGCGGGCCTGTTCTTCGTCGTCGGCGTCCAGGAGCCGTTCGGCGATCCCGAGTACTGCCCCCATGAGCAACGGGTCCAGTGGTGGATCGGTGAAGGGCCGGGAGCTGTGCTTCTTGCCGGGTCTGCCGCGGAGGACCACCGCGCGCGCATGACGCCGCTCAGCATCCTGGTCAAGGGCTTCCGCGAGGGCCGGTGTCACGGCGAAGGGTCGGACCGCCGGCCAGGACAGAAACACGAGACCGAGCAACGCTCTGAGGTCGGCGAAGTAGTCAGCGGCAGGGATCAGCCAGCCGACGCTCGGTGTCGTCTCAGGGCCGATCGGGTTGAGGAGATCCAGAAGTCGCTACTGAAGGCCGAGTAACTGTTCCAGTGTCTGTGCGTCGGGAAGGTCTTCGCGACGCGCGCCGTCAGATTCAGCGAGCTGGGCGCCACAGGCGGGTTGGAGGCGTCCGACGGTGCGCGGAGCTATGGTCGTCCGGCACTGGGTGGGGTGCAGGTCTTCGTCCCAGGGACGGGCGATGATGCTGTTCGTCTCGACCGTGTGGACAGGTTGTCGGCAGGCAGGGCAGCTGATTCGCAGCAGGCGACGGTGCTTGGTGCAGGCGAAGACTGGCGGCAGACGCCAGGAGCGTTGCCAGGATCCACCGTGGAGTTGCTGGATCTCGCTTCCGTCCCCGGTAAGGCACCGCGGGCAGTAACGGGGAGTATGGGTCAGCAGCCATGCGTTGTCGTTGACCATTCTCGCGGCGCTCCTGCGCGGAGTGAACTTCCCGCTCAGTGGCCCGTACCGCTCGGCGAGCGAGGAGGTCAGCAGCTGCCTGACTTCCTCCCGGGTGAGTCGGGTGGTCTCGGCGAAAGTCTGGGTCTCGTCGGAGTCCAGGTCATGCAGAAGCCGAATGGGGATTCGGAACAGCACGTTCTCCTTGCGGTGACCGGTCAGCCCGGTGCGGATGGCGATTGCTCCGGGGGATGTTCCGAGCCGGTGCGCGAGGCGGAGGATGTAGCCGGTGAGTGTCTCGTCGGGCAGTGGGTGGAGGCTGCGGAGCAGCGGGGCAGCGGGCGCATGGCCTCATAGTGCCCATAGCCGAACCTACCGATGAGTTCTCGTTGCTCATGGGCCGATATTCGGTTGCCGGTCAGTGGGGGTGGCGGATGCAATGTTTGGCATGGTGACTCAGGTCCGCCCGCCACGACCAGATGCTCAGCGCGAGTGAAGGCAGCATCTACGGGCGGTACGGGTTCTCGCCGGCGACCTACCGCGTCCGGTGGGAGCCGGCCCGTCACGAAGCCGCCCTCCTACCAGCAGAGACTGATCCTGGGTCGCTGGAGTTGGTCGGCGCCACGCAGGCGAAGCAGGCTTGGCCCGTGGTGCATGCGGGCGTGCGTGCATACCGCGTCGGTGAGCTCACCCCCCTCGCCGGACGTTGGGACGGGCTGTCCGACAAAGCAGACGGCATGAACGGCCCGCTGCGGTATCTCGTCCACCGTGACAAGCGCGGCGATGTGGACGGCATCGCCAACTTTCGACTGCCGTGGTCCTCGACAGCGGACAACGCGGGAACACTTGTCGTGGAAGCCCTTGAGGCGACGAATCCGATCGCCTACCGCGCCTTGTGGAGTGTGCTGACCGACTTCGATCTCACCAAGACCATCGTGGCGCCCGGCCGTCCGCGCGACGAACCCCTGCGGTGGATGCTCACGAACCCACGCGCGATGCGCATTACCCGCCAGTCGGACAACCTGTGGGCGCGCCTTCTCGACGTCCCCCTCGCCCTGACACAACGTTCGTACGACACACCTGGCGAGCTGAAGTTCACCATCGACGGCGACCGGATGTGCCCAGCGAACAACCGGACATGGCATCTCCAAGCAGACGGTGCTTCGGTGACGTGCATTCCGACCAACCAGGTGACGGACATGACCATCACGCTCCCGGCGCTCAGTTCGCTCTACTTCGGTGGCATGTCGGCGCACGACCTGCGTATGCGGGCCACATCACCCCACACGTCGACGGCGCGATCGGGCAGCTGGCCCGGTTGTTCCGGGCCGACCCCGAACCGCACAACTCCTTCGGCTTCTCAACCACATGCTCGACACGCGGTCTCTCTTTTTGAGCGGAACCCTTGCTGACAAGGCATCAATGAGCTGCTGGCGAGGCGTCAGCGGTGCTGCATTTCGAGCTGGTTCTCGGCGGCTTCCACGGTCTGTGCGAGCAGGACGGCGATGGTCATCGGCCCGACGCCACCGGGAACCGGAGTGATCAGACGAGCTCGGGTGACGGCGCTGTCGTAGTCCACGTCGCCGACGTTACCCGCGTTGTAGCCGGCGTCGATCACAACCGCGCCAGGCTTGATGTCCTCACCGCGGATCAGCCGGGGCCGTCCCACGGCTGCTACCACGACGTCCGCTTCCCGGACGATTGCCGACAGGTCCGTCGTGCGGGAGTGGCAGTACGTCACCGTTGCGTCCTTGGCGAGCAGGAGCATCCCGGCTGGCTTGCCGAGAATCGCGCTGCGGCCCACCACGACGGCGTGCTTGCCGGCGAGTTCGACGTCGTACGCTTCCAGTAGCCGCATGATCCCGCCCGGCGTGCAGGACAAGAAGCCCGGCCGCGCGAAGCTCATCGCGGCGAAAGAATGCATCGTGACCCCATCGACGTCCTTCTCCGGAGCGATGGCCTCGAACGCCGCTCGCTCGTCGATGTGCGGGCCGCAAGGGTGCTGGAGCAGGATGCCGTGCACTTCCGGGTCGCCGGACAGGTCAGCGAGGGTGTCGATCAGTTCGGCGGTCGTGGTGGTGGCGGGCAGACCGATATACCGGGACTGGATGCCTGCCTTCGCGCACCGCGCTCGTTTCATGCGGACATACGTGGCCGACGCGGGATCCTCTCCCACCAGCACCGTCGCCAGACAGGGACTGGCCCCCGTGCGTCGTGAGATCTCCGCCGCCTTGGCAGCAGCCTCTTCGACGATGCGTTTAGCGAGGCTGGTGCCATCCATGAGCTGGGCCGTCTGAGTCGCGGACACGTTGCCCTCCAGGCGTTGCTGACCACTCGCCCAGGCGCACGGCAACGACGTCTCGTCAGACCGCTCCACGGTGGTGCTCCACCTCAGCGCCAGTCACGGCCCACGCTGAACTGTAGTAGACGCGGCATGCTCACACCGATCAACGCCCCGGCCGGGAGCGACTTGTGAAGGCCCACCCCCTCTGCACTGACGTCAATTCAGGTGAACATTCCCGACGCGTCCACACGCCAGATGCAGGGCTCCGGGGAGAGTCCTGCTATTTGAGGAGGTCACCCGGTCAGTTCAGAACTGATCCGGCTGAGTCCCTGGTCTTCGATCCGCTGCCCCATGCGCTGGAACGCGCTTCTGTCCTGGCGTGCGGTGCGGAGGACCACTCTGAGTGGGTGGGAGGTCCCGCTGAGGCTCCGGAACTGGTGCCACACCGAGAAGTCTCGGTCCTTGGCTCCATCGATGATCGGTGCCATCGCCTCGTGGGCCGCGGTCTCGTCGGAGGCTGACAGCAGCCGGGCGGCGATGCCGAACACCGCCCCGCCGGAAACCGGGTCCGCCGATGGATCGCTGTAGTGGTGTGAGGCCCGGCGCTGCTTTCCGATCGGGGCCCGGGACTTTGCGAACTCGGCGTGCCGTCGCTCGGCTTCCCGGTCGACCAGTACCGCCAGGCCTCCGTGCTAGCCAGTCCCCTGGCGTGCGGCCAGGTATTGAAGATCAACCCGCTGAGAGCGCGAAGATCGATGAAGTACTGGGCCGCAGGAATCATCCAGCCGAAGCTGCCCACCGACGCCGGTCCGTCCGGTGCCAGAAGTCCGTCGAAGTGGTACTGGAGCCTCAGCAACGCAGCGACCGTGGCGGGAGCTTAAGGAGTACGGTCCACCCCGTCGCCGGCCAACCAGGCGCCGCAGACCGTCCGTGTGCCAGGGAGGGGGGGCGGCCGGGGCCGATCAGAACCCTCGCTTGACCTTCACCTTGGGGGAGCCCACAGCATCAGTGAGGCCGGGCGACGTGCCCGGCATGAGGAGGAACGAGCATGGGGTTACTGACCATCGGGGCGTTCGCGAAGGCGTCCCGGCTGTCACCGAAGGCGCTGCGTCTTTACGACGAGCTCGGCCTGCTGACCCCTGCTCGCGTCGACCCGGTGACCGGATACCGCCTCTACGCACCGGAACAGCTGGACCAGGCCCGACTGGTCGCCTGGCTCCGCCGCCTAGGAATGCCCCTGGCCCGCATCCAGCACGTCCGCACGCTGAATGCAGTCGCGGCAGCCCAGGAGGTCCGCGCGTTCTGGGCCCAGGTCGAGGCCGACACCGCTGCACGGCGGGACCTGGCCACCTTCCTCATCGACCACCTGTCCCGGAAGGACCCTGCCATGTCCCCGACCGCCAAGTCCCTGGGAATCCGTTACGCCGCTCTTTCCGACACGGGCCTTGTCCGCGAGAGCAATCAGGACACCGCCTACGCCGGACCCCGCCTGCTCGCCGTCGCCGACGGCTGCGGCAGCCAAGGAGCCCCCGCCAGCGCAGCCGCCATCGACGCGCTCAAGCACCTCGAAACCGACAGCATCCCGGCCGGTAATCTCCTCAACGTCCTCGAAGACGTCATCGAACAGGCCAAGCAGGCCGTGCACGACATCGCCGGGAACGGCTCTTCACCCGAAGACACCGGCACGACGCTCACCGCGATGCTCTGGACCGGATCACAGCTGGCCCTCGTCCACATCGGCGACTCCCGCGTCTACCTCCTGCGCGACGGAGAACTGTTCCAGATCACCCACGACCACACCATGGTCCAGTCGATGGTCGACGAAGGACGCCTCAGCCCGGAAGAAGCCGCCTCCCACCCTCAGCGGTCGCTGTTGGTCCGGGCCCTGGGCCAAGGAACCCACACCACCCCCGACATGCGCCTCCACGACGCCCAGCGGGAAGACCGATATCTGCTCTGCTCCGACGGCCTGTCGACCGTCGTGCCGACCGAACAAATCCGCCGAGTGCTCTCCGAGATCCGGGAACCCGAGCAGGCAGTCCGCGAACTCATCGCCCTCGCCAACGGCTCCGGCGGCCCCGACAACGTCAGCTGCGTGGTCGCCGACGTCCTGGAGCTCCAGCAGTAGGAGCGAGCGGCATGCACTTCGAGTTGCACCAGATCCGCTCTCATGAACTCATCCGCGAGGCGGACGAATACCGCCTCGCCCAGCAAGTCAGGAAAGCCAAAACGGCTCCCCGATCCATGCCGACCAGCACACGGCGACCGACTCCACGGCGCCTGCTGGCCTGGCTTCGCGAGTGAACCATCACGCTGCCTACAGTTGAGCGGGACACCGACCGCCCACCTGTCCCACTCAACCGTAAGCACCGCAGGTCAGAACCTCGCCCTGCCCACAGTTATCTGGGACAGGACAGCAAGATAGTTGTTGTCCTGTCTCGCTGAAGGCGGGCCAATCTCGGTCTATCAGAGCCATCTGGCTGTGTATCTCAGTCAACCTTGGCCATCTGCTGTTCTGTCTCGCTCCTTCTGAGCCGCTGCCGCACCTGGCTGTCTACGGTCGTCGTACGTGGACAGCGCCGGGTGGGGGTGGCTGGTGGAGGCGGAGGACTTCCGGCTGGAGTACGTCGACGCTCGCGGTGACCTGCATGCGGGGCCGCTTGAAGTGATGTGGCCGGCGCGTTTCGAGGCGGCCGGGCAGGTGCGGACGTTCCCGTCGTACCCCGGTCAACGCAATTTTCCCGGCTGGTACTGGGCTGCTACGGGTGCCGAGTTGGTACGAGTCGTGGGTGGAACTCGGTCAGCTGCTGCGGCTGGACTGGGATCCGGGTGTGGTGGCGATGGCGTCGCAGCCGTTCCGGCTCTCGTGGCGTTCCGGTGGCCGGGCTCGCCGGACTAGCCATACCCCGGACTACTTCGTGCGCCGCCGGGACGGCACCGGTGTGGTGCTGGACGTGCGTCCCGACGACCGGGTCGAGCCCGAGGATGCGGTGAAGTTCGAGGTCACGGCAGTGGCCTGTGCACGGGTGGGCTGGGATTTCGAGCGGGTGGGCGTGCTCGATCCGGTGCTGGCGGCGAATCTGCGCTGGTTGTCGGGCTACCGGCATCCGCGAGTGCGGCGAGAACTCGTGGCGGCGGAGTTACGGGCGGCGTTCGCCCGGCCTCGGGGCCTGTGGGCGGGGGTCCGTGCGGTGGGTGATCCGATCGCCGTGGTTCCGGTGCTCTTCCATCTGATCTGGCGCCGGGAGCTGGCGGTGGATCTGGAAGCCGGTCTGCTGTCGGCGGCCACGCAGGTTCGCCCGGTGTCCGTGGCCGCGGAGGAGGTGGGCGGGGATGCCGGCGCTTCCGCGGCTGCTGTCGCTGGGTGACAGGGTCCGCTACGACGGGCGGGAGCACACGGTTGCCGCCCTGCACGGCACTTCGGTGCGGCTGGTCGATGACGCACAGGCCGCCTGGGTCGTGCTGCTGGGACACCTGCTGGCGTCGGAGGGTTTCACCGTGCTCAGCACCGCGCTGAGCCGCCCGCCGCTGCCGGAGGCCGGGGTGCTGGAGGGACTGCCGGAGGAAGCGGCACAGCGGGCTGAGTGGTGGCGACGACATCTGACCGAGTTGCTCACCGGCCGCCCGGACGGCAATACCGACGTTCCGGGGCGGGCCGAGTACGACCCGACGGTGCACTCTCTGCGGCAGCGGGAGCTGACCAAGATGGCCGAGCTGCGGGGCTGCGGTGAGGAGGTGGGGTTGAGCACGCTGCGCCGGATGCGGTCCCGCTTCGAGAACGAAGAGGTGGCGGGTCTGGTGGACGGCAGGCTGCGCAAGCCCGCCACCGGCACGAGCCGTGCCGATCCCCGGGTAGTCGAAGCGATCGCGAAGGTCGTGGGCAGCCGGACGGACGAGCCGACCGTCTCCGCGCAGGTGCTGCGGCGCCGCGTTGAACGTCTCCTGGTCGCCGAGCACGGTGCTGGAGTGGTCCGCATGCCGTCCCGGGCGACGTTCTACCGCCTGCTGAAGGTGGTCTCGACCGGGCAGCATCTGTTCGGTTCGGCTCGCACCCGCCGCTCGCTGGGCAAGCAGCCGAAGCGGATGTTCGGGCAGCTGACGGCGGCCCGGCCCGGCGAAGTGATGGAAATCGACTCCACGCCGCTGGACGTCATGGTCATCCACGATGACGGGACGGTGGACCGCTGCGAACTGACCGGGCTGATCGACCTGGCCACCCGGACACTGGCCGCCGTGGTGCTGCGACCGTCGACAAAGGCGGTCGATGCCGCGCTGCTGCTGGCCCGCGCCATGACCCCGGAACCGGTGCGGCCCGGTTGGTCCGACGCTCTGCGCATGTCGCGCTCCGTGCTGCCCTATGCCTCCTTGCTGTCGCTGGACGAGCGGCTGGACAAGGCCGCCGCGGTCCCGGTGATCGTTCCGGAGACGGTGGTCAGCGACCACGGCAAGGCGTTCATCTCGGACAACTTCCGCAATGCCTGCCGCCACTTGGGGATCTCGTTCCAGCCCGCGCACCCGGACACCCCGACCGACAGGCCGCACATCGAGCGGACGCTGGGCTCGGTGTCGACGATGTTCGCCCAGTACGTGGCCGGATACACGGGACGCAGTGCCGAGATGCGGGGCAAGGACCCGGCCGCGCAGGCGGCCTGGTCCATCCACGAACTCCAGGAACTTCTCCAGGAGTGGATCGTCGTCTGGCAGGCCAGGCCGCACGACGGGTTGCGCGATCCCTTGATGCCGGACCGGCCGCTGAGCCCGAACGAGAAGTACGCCGCGCTGGTGTCAGCAGCCGGATACGTCCCCGTCGCGCTCAGCCCGGAGGAGTACATCCAGCTCATGCCCCGTGAATGGCGGGTCATCGGCCGCAGCGGGGTGCGGATCAACAATCGTACTTACGACGCCCCCGGGCTCACCCCTTTCCGGCGTCAGCCCTCGGGAGCAGGCCCGGACGGCAAGCTCTGGGAAGTCCACTACGACCCCTACGACATCTCCTGTGTCTGGGTACGCAACCACCACGGCACGGGCTGGATCACCGCGACCTGGCGCCACCTGCGCACGTCTCCCGTCCCGATGGGCGAGCTGGTCTTCGACCGAGCCCACCAGATCCTGACCGAACGCGGGCAACGCAAGCCGGACGAGGAAGCCGTCGCACAGGTGGCGGCAGAGCTCCTGGACCGGGCATCGGACGGACCCGATCACGAGCATGACCGCCGGGCGGCGGAGGGAGACCGGACGGCCCGGCGACGCAACCGCAAAGTCGCCGCCCGCACCCGAGCCACCAGCGAGCCCGCCTGGCCACGGCCGGCTCCGGAGCCGGAGCCGGAGCCGGAGCCAGCGGATGACGAGGAGGTCGGCGAACTCGCCGACGTCGTCCCGCTGGAGATCTTCGATGCGCGCAAGGAGGCCGAGAAGTGGTGGTGAACCCTGCGCAGCCGGGCGGGGATGAGGCCGGTCTGCCTGATGACCGGACCGATCCCTCCACCCGACTGGAGGGCTGGCGGCGGTTCGTGGAGGCCGATCCAGCCGTCTTCGAGTTGCTGCCCGATCAGCAGTGGCAGGCCCTGTCCCCACAGCTGCGTGAGGCCTACGACGAAGCGCGCCTCGCCTACCACTCCGAACTCCAGGTCGTGCGCACGTCCACGGTCAAGGAAATCGCCCATCAGGGACGGCTGCTGACCCTGCTCAACCAGCGTGAGCACGGCGCCCGCCGCGGGATGATCGTCTCCGGTCAGTGGACGACCGGAAAGACCACCGCGCTCAAGCAACTCGGCCGCACCCACGAAGTCCGTATCCGGCAGCGCTACCCAGGCAGCGACCGCATCCCAGTCGTCTACATCGCCGCCCCACCCAAAGGCTCCCCGCGCAAACTCGCCCTGGAATTCGCCCGCTTCCTCGGCCTGCCCGTGATCAACCCGCGGCACAACACCATCGACGTCACCAGCGCCGTCTGCCAGGTGATGATCGAGGCCCGCACCGACCTGGTCCTGGTCGACGAGATTCACCTGCTCAACCACGCGACCACCGCCGGCGAGGACCTCTCCGATCACCTGAAGTACTTCACCGAACACCTGTCGGCGACTTTCGTCTATGCCGGGATCAACGTCGAGAATTCCGGCCTGTTCACCGGGGTCCGCGGCAAGCAGCTCGGGGGCCGCTGCATCCTGGTCCGCACCGGCGCCTTCCCGTCCAACGCCGAGTGGCAGGCGCTGGTCGCCTCCCTGGAAACGACGCTCCGCCTGCACCGGCACCAGAACGGCACCCTGGTCAAGCTCGCGAAATACCTGCACCAGCGCACCGGCGGCATGATCGGAAGCCTGTCCCACCTGATCCGGGCCGCGGCCATCTCCGCCATCCTCGACGGAAGCGAACAGGTCACCAAAACTCTCCTGCGCGACATCCGTATCGACCACAACAGCGAATCCGACTCGCCCCCCGAACCGCGCAGGGCAGCCGGGTGAGCGCACGGTTCAAACCCGTCGTCTTCCGACCGCTGCCGCGTCCAGTGAAACCCTTCCCGCAGGAGACCGAGGCATCGTTTCTCGACCGGCTCGCGGCGGCGAACGCGATGCCCGTCCGGCGTCTTCAGCAGCCCTCCCTCTGGCTGCCCTCCCGCTTGGACTCGACCGACCAGCTCAGCGTCCTCAGCGGACAGCCCCGCACCAGCATCCAGCACGCGATCCCCCGCTGGGAGAAACAGGCGTGGAACCTCCCTCAGGGCCCTCTCGCCGCGACCATCCGATGGGCTTGCCGCCGCTGCGTCGCCCGCAGGACCGGCAACCCTGACCGGGGCGTCATGGTCTGGATGTCGAAACACCACGAGCAGGTCTGCGTCCCCCACCGCCTCTGGATCGGCCGGGCCGTCGAGTCTCCCGCCCTCCAGTTCGACCTCGCCGACTTCCCTGAGATCGTCGCCGCCCAACAGCGCCACTACCGGCTCCTTCGCCGCCACGGTCCCCACGTGCTCAACCCGTGCTACGCGAAGTGCTCACTGTTCTGGCACGTCCTCATGCAGCACGGCTACCGGATCAGCGAGCGCTCCCAGCGGCTCGTCCGGCTGCAACCCCGCCCTGCCCGCAGCGTCCGGCCCTGGGACCCCAAACGCTATGCCGCGGTCTATCCGGAGATCGTCACGCCCATGGCCCTCTACGCCTCTCCGTACTGGCGCCGCCTGGCCATGTCCACCGACGAGGAAGACTTCCGGGCCTTCCACACGGAGTTCACACGGCGACTCCCTAACGAGAGCCCTCTGCGCACAACGGCCAAGCCCTGGTTCATCCAGCAGCTCCGCACCATCGCGCACGCCATCCAGGACGCCGCTGAGCAGAACGTCCTCGCCGGAGACGACGCGGCCAACAACTCCAGGCCTCTTGGCTCAGATGGGTGAGCCACATTCCCACCTCGCGAACAGGACGTCTCGCCTCATGAGACATGCGGACTGCGAAAAAACAAGGCTTCGCTCCCGGGGTCACGGCCGAGCCGGGCACTCCAGGATCCGGCCGTCGACGGTCCCGATGAGCAAGTGTCCTTGAGGCGCCACAGCGAGGGACAGTGCCGTGGTCGGTACTCCGTCGACCTTGAGCTCGGTGTGCCATCGCACCGAACCGTCGTTGGCGTGCAGTGCTGTCAGGGCGCCGGAGTTGTAGGCCACGTAGACGGTGTCCCCGTCGGTGTCGAGGGCAGTGGCAGGATGATCGGTGCGGTACTGCCACTGCACTGAGCCGTTCAGGGATCGCCGCACGACGTAGGCGCCACCGGGTTGGAGCCCCTGACCGTGGTGGACGGCGCCGGCATAGACCAGGGACTGCCCTATTTCGACCGCAGGGCCCCCGAAATGATGCTCTTTCGGTACCCAGGAGTGTGGGAAGAGCCTCCGCAACGTCCCATCGGCGCCCATGGCGGTGACCCACTTGTCCCTGTGCGGCTTGTCAGGGTCAGTGCCGACCAAGATGTACGGGCGGCTCGCGCGACGGACGGCGAACGGATGGTTGAACAAGTCGAAGCGGCTGACTTCCGGACCGTCTACCGGACCGTCGAGGTCGAACATCAACAGCCGTTCGGGACGCTTGCGACGGCCGTGCAACGGCCTAAGAATCGTCCTGTGGTCGCCTGCGACGAGAACCGCGAACACGCCTGGGCTCAGGGTCTCCAGCACCTGCCCTGTGGCGACAGAGATTCGGGCCAGCCGGGGTGCGGACCTCTCCCAGTGTCCTCCCTTGTGGCGAACGCGGCGTTCGGCGTTGGTCCACACCGATGTGCTGTCGGAGGCCAGAACCAACTGTCGGCCGCCCTCCTCGTCCTCGACCGCCCATTGCAGGTCTCCGGATGGCAGCCACGACTCCGCCAGCACCCCGTCCAGAGCGGCCAGCACGCGGCCGTCCTCCGTACCTTCGACAGCCCACACCCGTCGACGTACGGACCACTGCCGACCGGCCGAGGCCGCGAGGCCCGCGAGGAACCGGCGGGCCTCCGCGCTGTGGTCCGGCTGGAGAACCGGTTCCGAGGGGGCAGCCAACTCCTCGGCACCGATCGACCCCTGCCCGACGGCGCCCCAGTCTGAGCGAGCCACAACGACTGCATGACCCTGCTCATGTGCCTGCGGGTTCTCCCAGTCGTCACACGGCGCCAAGACCAGACCAAGTGCCGTCTCGCTGCACCATTCCACGCCGAGCACCTCCCGCTGGTACTGCAGGGCGGACACCACGTCGCCGGAGTCCAGGTGGATCAGCAGCAGCTCGCCTTCAAACGAGTAACCGCCGTCGTAGCGCCCCGTACCAACGGCCAACAGAGGAAGAACCGGGTGGAAGGCGAGAGACCGAACGGGGTACCTCGACCGCACCAGGTGCCGACACCGCAGCCCGGCCTGCTCATAGACACCGATCCGGTGCCCCGTCCATCGGGAGTCCGCGGTCCCGCTGCCACTCCACTGGATATGCCCGAGGTCCCCACCCACAGCGACCGTCCGCGAGTGCTCGTCAGCGACGGCCAAAGCAGGCTCACCGATCTCGGCGAATGGGCCGTCGCCGAGCACGCGTCGGACTATCGGTGCAAGGGTCATACAGGGGTCCTCCCAGGTCGGCACATGAACAACCGCCGCCCCGGGCGCGGCACGGCGGCAGCTCATGATCCCGTCGGGCGGCGAGGTACACCAGTGGATTTCAGCCGGGCAAGGCCCTGCCCGTACAAGTCGCTGCGGGGGATCTTTGCGGCGGACCACGCCGAACATCTGGAGGCGGCCCGCAGCAGGCTTCGTCCAGCCCTGGACGACAGCGCCAGTGACGAGGAGGGTGCGGACGCATGAAGCCCCTCTCGGAAATGACTGAACGTGAGTACTTCGCCAGCGTCGGCCAACGTCCCGGCATGTTCGTCGGCAAGACCTCTTTCCACATGCTGACCGCGTTCCTGACCGGCTACGACCAGCATGCTCTCCGGCACGGTGGGCACGGGCTCACCGGCTGGCACGACTGGCTCATCGCCCGTCGCGGACGCGACTGCAACCACGCTTGGCCCGCCCAGGTCCTCCACATCGCCCTCCCGAACGGTTGGGACAACATCTGGAACCTCCCGCCTGAGGACGAACAACATGCGATCAAGGTCCTGTTCGAGCTCCTCGACGAGTTCGCTGCCGAGTGCGAAGTAGCGCAGGGCACACGATTCTCAGGTTGACTGAGACGCCAGGCCTCACCGCGTCTCACTCAAGATGACCCATCGCTGGTCACAGCCTCGACGTGGTCCACCTTCACTAAGACGGGACAGTTGTCACCTGAACAGGACAACTGTCACCGCTCAACTCGGCGGACTCCCGTACAGGCGAGGACCGCGCTGGCGTCGTCGGCGAAGAAGAGCATGAAGGCCCACGTCCGGTCCGATGAGAAGATGCAGCCGATCCTGACCTGAGTGGCTTCGAGCCGGGTGAGGATGTCGACGGTAGACGGCAGGGCGAGAGTCTCAGTACCTCGCTTCCTTGCCCGTCGGAGGCGAGCCGCGTAGATGCCAGCGAGCTGCTGGCTGGGAACACTGCCGTCCCATACGACGAAGTCCCCTCCGCCGAGAAGCGCCGCTCTGGCGGCTTCGCAGGCCGTGGTCTGGTCGCCCAGCATCCCGGCGGAGTTCAACTGAGACAGGACAGCCGCGACGGAACTATGCACAAAGACCTCAGCGTCCATCCCTGACTTACAAGATCACGGATGACGACGGGATACCCGGGACATGACGGACACAGCCACTCGATACCTCTACCTCGCCCGGCACGGTGAAGCGTCAGCAGACGAGACAACCCTGACGGACAGCGGCCGGCGCCAAGCCGTTCTGCTCGGTGAACGGCTCCAGAGCACCCCACTTTCGGCGATATATCACGGGCCGCTGCCTCGGGCGCAGCAGACGGCCCAGCTGATCAGCGCACAACTTGACGCCGTCCCACTGCACCAATCGGAACTGGCCGGCGACTACGTCCCCTACCTGCCTACGAAGGAGGAGCTGCCGCCGGATTCGGCCGAAGCCATGCTCAGCTTCCTCGCTCAGGTTCCGGAAGAGGAGCGCAACCGTGGTCCAGCACTGGCCCGGGAAGCACTCTCAGAATTCACAGGCCCGGTCGACAGAGATCGCCCCCGCCATGAACTGGTCGTCACCCACAGCTTCCTCATCGGATGGCTGATCCGAGCCGCTCTCGACGCACCCGAGTGGCGCTGGATGGGACTCAACCACAGCAACGCAGCCCTTACAGCCATCCGATACACACCCGGCAGGCCGTCCTCCGTGCTGTTCTACAACGACATGCGGCACCTGCCCGCAGAACTGCGCTGGACCGGCTTCCCGCCCGAACTCCACATCTGACCACAAGACCGCCCGGACCTGAGTGAGACGACCTTGCGAAACCCGTCTCACTCAAGTCCGGGCACCGCAGCTCAGGGGCCCGCCCCACCCGGACTTATCTGAGACCGGACACTGAGGCTGAGCACGATAGGTGTCGTATTTGCAGGACATCTGTCGCAAGCCGTACCTGACTCCTGCGGCAGTCCTCGCGTGAGTGGCGATTCACTCCTGTCCTCACGAAGCCGTCGGCCGACACCTCTCGTTCCGAGCGCCGCAGCTTGCGCAGGAGTTGCCAGGTCTTCAGCGTGGCCACAGCCTGTTCGCCGAGCGCCCGGACGTTCGCGTGGACCGATTGAGGCTCAGTGGATGGAAGCGCGGCACTGCGTGGGGTGAAGATCTTCCTCGGTGGCGTGCTCGATGATGCCCGCTCAGGCTGCTTGTGCAGGGTGCTGGCAGCGGGGGCAGCTCCGCTTGAGGAGTCGTCGGTGCTCGACGCAGGCGAAAGAGACGGCAAGGTGCCAGCGCCTCTTCCACGATCCACCGAGCAGGACCCCGAAAACGCTGTTGTCCGAGGTCAGGCAGCGTGAGCAGAACTGGGTGTTCCTGAGATAGAGCCAGCGCCGCGGGTAGGTGAGTTGTTGAGGGCCGGACCAGGGCCAGAGCTGGTGGTTGAGCGGGCCGTGGCGCCGTCCCAGAGGAGCGAGGAGAAGGCCCTCCATCTCCGCGTGTGACAGACGGGCGACATACGCGCATTCAGCGAGTCGCTCGGAGGAAACTCACTCGTCGAGGCCACAGCCACATACGTCACCACCTCGGATGGGGGCGGCTCTTCCGCGGTGACCATCACGAAGAAGCCGCGTCGTGATCGATGAGGGACACGCCGGATGCCAGAGCGCGGGCAGTGTCGGCGAAATATTCCTCGTCGGCACCAGGGGCAAGACCGAGGGGCACTCCCTGACTGAGGCCGACGAACAGTGCCCTGAGCGCCGTGGTCAGACGTTGTGCCTGATGCGACGTCACGACGCTTCCGTTGTGCGACCTTCCGGTGAACAGCGCGATCAGATGGTTCTCCTGCGCCCGGATGGACATGCCGAGCTGGGACCCCAGCTCTGGGTCATGCAGCGCCATGTCCAGCAGGGTGATCTGGAGCGACAGGCGGTGCGGCGCGTCCGGGGCATCACAACTGCGCCGGTAGTACCGGGCAAAGGCATCGACCGCTTCCAGCAGATCAAGTCCAGCGGGAACCGCCTGCTCGATCTCCTCGTAGTACGGCCGCAGGTAGTCGGCGACCAGGGCGACCACCAGGCCGTTCTTGCTCCCGAACAGTGAGTAGACGGCGCCGGTGGTCAGGTCGGCGCGTTCGGCGATCTCATCAAGTTTGGCCCGGTATCCGTCCCGGGACACGACCTGGAGCGCAGCGTCCAGCAAGGCACGGCGGTTGCGTTCCTTGGCCTCCGCTCTCGTCATTCTCATAATTTGATTATTACCGTAATCTCGTTATGAAACCAGTCGGGACGAGTGGCAAGGAGGACGCTCATGACCCAGGTCGTGACATCGCGGGTGACCCGCCAGACGGTGGGGGCCATCGTCGATGGCGCCTTCAAGGTGTTGCTCGCCGCTGTCTACATCGCCGGCGCTGCCCCGCTCGGCCGGTTACTCGGCACGCCAGCCTGGCTGATGGTCGTCTCAGGCGTAACCCTGCTGATCGGCGGCGGCATCGAGATCAGATACACGCGCAGCCGGTCGATGCGCACTTACACGCAGCTCATGATTGCCTATGACAGCGGCTGGGTGTTGGCGGCCCTGGCCAGCCTCCTGATGGGGTGGCAGGGCAGCAGCGTCGGGGGTGAAGTCTGGATGGGGTACCAGACAGCCGCCCCCATCATGCTCGCCGCACTGCTGGTCGCCGCCGCCCCTATGCAGATGACCTCGGACACTCAGCGCGACACCTCGGATTGAGCGAGACAGCCAAGCCGCCACCGTCTCAATCAAACTGAGGCACCCCAGGTCAGACACTCACGCTGCCTCACCTTGAGCGAGACCGGACACATGTACGACACCCGAGCAAGGTGATGGTTCTCTGAGCGGTCGCGTTGGGGTGCCGGTCGTGTGTAGGCAAGTTCTGGAGTGTTCCGGTCTTGTGCGGGTGCGGCGGTCACGGCGCTTCTACGGTCGAAGTGGCTGGTCGGCGCGCCCCTGCGAGGCACCAACCGCACATGGCTCAGCACCACCATCGAGGCCACGGCCAGACAGGTCGAAACTCTCCTGCCCGCCACGCGACCCGCAGAAGATCCATAAGCGGTTCTGCTGTCGGCAGACTCGCTGGATGTCATACCGCGGCCTGCCAGGATGGCCGCATGGGGAAGAACATGGCGGTGCGTCGACTCGATCTCGGGTACTTCATCCGGCCTGCATCGGAGACGGGCGGCCCACAACCACGAGTCGAACCTGTCCTTGCCTATCTGGTGCAACACGACCAGGGGCTGATCCTCTTCGATACCGGCATCGGCGGCGCGGACCCCGAAACCGAAGCACACTACCGACCCCGACGGCGAGCGTTGCAGGACGCCCTGTCAGCGTCCGGAGTCGCCCTTGATGACATCTCCATGGTCGTGAACTGCCACTTGCACTTCGACCACTGCGGCGGAATTCCCCTCCTGGGTGGCAAGCCCATCCTGGTTCAGGACGTCGAACTGGCCACCGCTCGTCGGGGCAACTACACCTTCGATGAACTGATCGACTTCCCCGGCGCAACCTACGACAAAGTCGTCGGCGAAACCGAAGTCTGGCCGGGAGTCTGGATCATTCCGACGCCTGGGCACACCCAAGGGCACCAGTCGCTGGTTCTCCGGCAAGGCGACGGCACAGTAGTCCTCGCCGGCCAGGCACACGACTTCGCTTCCCATTTCGCGTCCGACCAACTGGCCCGTCACGCGGCACTCCAGGGCGTGGAACAGCCGCTTCCTCCTTATCAGCACTGGCTGGAGCGACTCGCCGACTTCGACCCACGACGTGTGGTCTTCGCCCACGACTGCTCGGTTTGGGAACCGCCGCAGACCGCCTGACTGCGTCGACTACGGAGCCGCTGAACCCGACTCTCCAGCACAAGCCACACACCGAAGTGCTGCAGGCCGAGCTCGCCTTACTCGGGCACCGCTCAGGCTCCCCAGGATCTCGACGCCCTCGCCGCAGAACCGGGGAGCAGCAAGGGAATCACGCTCGCCGACAACGCCACCCGCGTGATCGAAGTCCTCGAACGGGCCAAGCAGAACGGGCCCACCATCCTCGTCGCCCACAGCAGGGGCGGCATCACGACCACCGCCGTCGCCAACGCCCGGCCCGAGCTGATCGACCGGATCGCTTACGTCTCCGCCTGGTGCCCCATCGATCTGGACGTGAGCGACTACTACGCCCAGCCGGAGATGGCGGACGTCGACGCGGGCAGCGTAAGGAGCCAGTCGGCGAGGAGGGTGAGGAGTACGCCGGCGCCCGCGCCCGCCAGCACGAGGACGAGGTACACGCAGACCGTGCTCCAGACCGGCATGCCGAGCATGGTGGGTGGGTCGCTCCGGGCGGTCCGGTCGGGTGTCTTGCGCTGCGTCTTGCGCTGCGTCTTGCGCTACCTCTTCATGATCCCCCTCGCTCACGCCATTGCCGTACTTACGGCAGGACGCAGGCCCGACACGGAAGCGGTGAGCACGATCTTCCCGGGCCGGGCCCAGCGACGACGGCGCCCCACTGCCATGGCCGTAGCCGTTGGTGGGAAGCATGCCCTCGGGGCGCACGAGGTGGCGCATCGTCACGTCCTGCTCCACTCCTACTCCGCCGGCTCCCAGGCCTGAAGCAGATCGAAGAGACGGCGGTCGCCGTCGAGCTTCAGGGAGTCCAGCGGAATACGGACGTACAGGACCAGGACCAGTTCCCCGGCCGTGCCCCGGACGGAGGCGTCGGCCGCGCCTGGGCCCTCGCCTATAGCCGCAGCCGCAGCCGCAGCGGTGGCGGTGGCGGTGGCGGTGGCGGTGGCGGTGGCGGGCATGGTGCGCCTCATGAGTGAGCCCGGTCCGGAGATGGACCAGTGTCACCAGGAGCCGATCGGTGAAGACCAGTTCGTACTTCGGCCCGGCCCCCTCTTCCCGCCGACGGTCGCCCTCACGTCGCTCATGGCGCCCGGACTCACAGCGAGCCACCCAACGCGGGGCGAGTTCCGCAACCAACTCGCCCAGATGTCGGCGCGACAGCCCGCAGAAGGCAGGATGAGACATGGCCGCGCGGACCTGTTTGATCTTCACACACCAGGCAACTCGCGAGGCGGTCTCTATGTCCCCGCACTTACCGACCAAGATCAATCGCAGGTCGGCCCAATAGGGTCGGGAGCATGACGACACCCCTTGCCGGCAGCGCCTTCGACTCGCTCCGGCTCGACGCCGTGCCCGACCAAGAGGCGCTGCGCCAGGCCTACGAACTCCCCAGCGACGCGGCCGTGCGCAAGCAGATGACCGAACTCACCGACCAGACACAGCGGTTGATCGGCTGCTCATCGCTGGTCCTGGTCGCCAGCGCGGACGCCGAGGGCAACTGTGACCTTTCCCCGCGCGGCGGCCCCGCCGGGTTCGTCTCCGTCCTGGACACACGGACGCTGGCGATACCGGACGCGACCGGCAACAAGCGTCTGGACACCCTGCAGAACGTCATCGCCACCGGACGGGCCGGGCTGCTGTTCGTTATCCCGGGGCGCACCACGACGCTCAGGGTGAACGGCCGGGCATGCGTCTCCACCCGCCCGGACCTGCTGTCGCAGCTGACCGCCGTGGGTAAGCCGCCGGCCAGTGCGCTGGTTCTGGGGATCGAGGAGGTCTACCCGCACTGCCCCAAGTCGCTCCTGCGCAGCGGGGCCTGGAAGCCGGAGCAGTGGCTGCCGGCGGACGCCCAGCCGACTTCGGCCGAGGTGACACTGGCCCAGCTGCGGATGCCGGAGCTGACCATCGCCGACATCGAGCAGGTCGAGGCAGATTCTCTGAAGTACCGGTACAAGTAACGGGCCGACCTGCGCTCGCTGAACCGACAGCCAGCCGAACCCAGACCAGCACGCCCCAAGATCAATCGCGGGTCAGTCCGTAGGCGTTCTCCGCCACGCCTCCGCCTCGACCACCTGCTGGGCGGCGTCGCCGTCATGGTGCCTGCCCGATTCCGCAGGTGTCCCGCGGACCTCGGCCGAGGTTCGCGGGACGGCTGGGTGTTCCACCATCTGCGTCGCATTCCACCATCTGCGCAGTCGGCCGTCTGCGTCGCGTTCGACCACCTGCGCAGTCGATGGAATTCAGCTGCGGACGCCCCGCTTGAAGGCGGCCTTGGACCAGAGGTAGCCGGTCAGGCCGATCCCCGCGCACCAGGTCAGGGAGATCCAGCCGCTGTTGCCGATCTCCGTGCCCATCAGGAGGCCTCGGAGGGTTTCGTTGATGGGCGTGAAGGGCTGGTAGTCGGCGAACCAGCGCATCCAGGACGGCATGGAGTCGGTGGGGACGATGGCGCTGCCCAGGAAGGGGAGGAGGGTGATGGGCATGGGCATGTTGCTGGCGGACTCGACGGTCTTGGCGACCAGGCCCATACCGGCCGAGAGCCAGGTCAGGGCGAGGGCCAGTAAGGACAGCAGGCCGAGGACAGCGAGCCACTCCAGGGGGGTGGCGTCCGGGCGGAAGCCGATGGCCAGGGCGACACCGGTGACCACGGCGGTGCCGAGGAGGGTCTGGACGAGACTGCCCAGGACGTGGCCGGTGAGGAAGGAAGCCCGGGAGATCGACATGGTGCGGAAGCGGTTGACGATGCCCTCGGTCATGTCCATGCATACGCTGAGCGCGGCACCGATGCAGCCGGTGGCGACGGTCATCAGGATGATGCCGGGGGCGATGTAGTCGATGTAGTCGATGTGCTCGATGTGGTCGCCGGTCGATGCCTGTGGGCCCTGGATGCCGGCGCCGAGCGCGCCGCCGAAGGCGTAGTTGAAGAGGAGCAGGAAGAGGACCGGCATCATCACGATGGTGATGACGACCGACGGGTAGCGGATCGCGCGCTTCATGTTGCGGCGGAACATGGTGACGGAGTCACGGGCGCCGTAGCTGATGCTGCTCATCGGGAGATCTCCTGCTGCTGCTTGTCGCCGGTCAGGGTGAGGAAGACGTCGTCGAGGTCCGGGGTGTGCTGGGAGAGGGCCTCGGGGGTGATGCCGGCGCCGTCGAGGATGTCCAGGACGGCGCGGAGGGTGGGGACGGTGCCGTCGGAGGGGATCTGGAGGGTGAGCTCCTCGTCGTCGCGGGAGGTGGCGGCGAAGTGGGAGGCGGCCAGGTCCAGGGCCACGGGGTCGGCGAACTTCAGCGAGATGTGCCCGCCGGGTATGAGGCGCTTCAGCTCCTCCGCCGTACCTTCGGCGACCAGCTTTCCGCCGTCCAGTACGGCGATACGGTCGGCCAACTGGTCGGCCTCCTCCAGGTACTGGGTGGTGAGGAAGATCGTCACGCCGTCGTCGGCGACCAGGGAGCGGATGATCTCCCACATGGTGCGGCGGGAGCGCGGATCCAGGCCGGTGGTGGGCTCGTCCAGGAAGATGATGCGCGGGTCGCCGACCAGAGTCATCGCCAGGTCGAGCTTGCGGCGCATGCCACCGGAGTAGGTGGAGACGGGCTTGCGGGCGGCCTCGGTGAGGTCGAAGCGGGCGAGCAGGTCAGCGGCGCGGCGGCGGCCCTCGCTGCGGGGCAGATGGTGCAGGTCCGCCATGAGCATCAGGTTCTCCTCGGCGTTGAGGAGGTTGTCGACGGCGGCGAACTGGCCGGTGACACCGATGAGTTTGCGTACGGCGTCGGGTTCACGGTCCAGGTCGTGGCCGGCCAGGCGGGCGGTGCCGGAGTCGGCGGCGATCAGGGTCGAGAGGATCTGGACGGTGGTGGTCTTGCCCGCGCCGTTGGGGCCGAGGAGGGCGAAGACGGAGCCGGCCGGGATGTCGAGGTCGATGCCGCGCAGGACCTGCTTGTCGCCGAACGACTTGGTGAGGCCGGTGGCCGTGAGGGTGGCGGTGGCCGTGTTGCGTACCAGTTGTGTTGTGGGCATGACAGATCGCTCCCTGACGGAGTGGAAGAGGAAGGAGAGACGGGGGTGGTGTGGGGTTATAGCGAGCGATGTGGGGTGGAGTGGAGTGGAGTGGAGTGGAGTGGAGTGGAGTGGAGTGGTGTACGGGCGTAAGTCGCCCTTGTCGTCCACGGGTCAGGCGCGGCGGATGTGGATGTCGCCGACCGCGGTGCGGGCGCTGACCTCCACCGTGTCGGTGGCGTCGCCGGGGCCTTCGGCGGAGCCGAGGGTGGAGCGCAGGACGCCGACCTTGGTGTGGATGTCGAGCCAGGCGGCGCTGGTCTCGGGGATGCCGACCTCAAGGTCGCCGATGGAGCCGCGAAGGGTGACCTTGCCGCGAGTGACACGGTCCAGGCGGATACCGCCGTGGGCGGACTTGGCCTCCACGTCGGTGTGAGCGGTGCCGACATCGATGCGGCCGTTGGAGGCGGAGACCTCCAGGACGCCGGTGACCTCGGCGAGTTCGGTGTCGCCGTTGCCGTTCTTGACGGTCAGGCTGCCGTCCACCGTGCCGACGGTGACACGGCCGGCGGCGATGATCTCGGCGGAGGCGGTGGCGCGGTCCAGACGGACCATGCCGAGTTCGCTCTTCAGCCGGGCGGCGGCGGTCTCCTCCACCTGGAGGTCTCCGACCGAGGTCTTCAGACGGGTCTCGCCGAGGCGTCCGGCGCAGTGGAAGTCGCCGACCTGGGTGGTGCCCTCAAGGGCGGAGCCAGCCGGCAGGGCGACGGTGATGTCGATTCCGCCGACCTGCCCGAAGGGCGAGCGCTTGCGCGGACCCTTCACCGTGAGGACACCGCCGGAGAAGGTCACCTTGGTCTCGTCGGCGGCCTTGACGTCGGCGTCGGAGGAGGGGTTGGCGGGGTGCACTTCGACCACGGTGTCGCTGCGGTCGGTGGCAGTGATCCAGGCGGTGCCGACGGAGTAATCGACGACCGCGGTGATCGGCTTGGGTGTGTCGTAGGAAGGCATGACGGATCTCCCGTCCTCTCTGGATGGGTGGATGAAGTACTGGTCTGGATCGTGGATGAAGTACTGATCCGGATCGGTGGATGAGTACTGGTGGATGGATGAAGTAGGTGGCAGGCCTGACTCAGGGGCCTCAGCGGACCCAGCCGGTGAAGCCTCGGTCGCCGGTGGCACGGTTCGGCGCGGAGGCGGGGAGCGCGCTCGTACGGGGGCCGGCTGCCGGGCCGAGTGCGGCGGAGGTGGCGCGGACCAGCCAGGCGTTGACGGAGAGGCCTTCGCGGCCGGCGGCTTCCTCCAGGCGGGCCTTGAGGTGGGCCGGGAGGCGGAAGTTGATACGGGCCGAGGCGCCGTCGTCGCCTTCCGGCACGGGGGGCGAGGCGGGCGCCTCGGTCCACGGCGGCGCGGAGGCCTCGGCCCACGGTGCGGCGTCGTGGACCGCGGCGGGAGGCAGGGTCACCACGAACTCCGGGTCGGCGCCGCGCAGCCTGACGTCGACCGAGCCCGGGGCCAGCTCGCGGGTGACCTCGCCCATGGCCGCCGAGAGGGCGGTGAGGAGGGTGAGGCGGGTGGCGGATTCCAGGGGCGCGGTGAGGCGGTCGGCCAGAGCTCGGGCCTCGTCACCACCGGCTTCGGCAGCGACGGCGAGCTCCTGGCGGAGACGGTCGACGTAGGGGGTGAGGTCCATGACGCCATCATGGCACATGAATGGCACCCATGGAAGACAGAGTGGCGCCACCGTGACGACAGGGCAGTGCCACCGGAACGCCAGGGATGGCTGAGCGAGGCTCGATCCAGGTACGTTTTCGCAGGCCAGACTCATTACAGCGGAAGTTTTCGGGATGCCTGGCCGAGGCGGCGCCACGGGATTTCACATGGCACTACTTTGGCGCCGCACGGAACCAGAGGGCACCACTCGACGCCGCACGACATCACACGGCATCACTTTGGCGACGAGTGGCACCAAGTGCACCGCTTGGCGAGAAGCGGCACCCAGCGGCACACCATCGGGGCGCCAGGGGATACCAGGGGATACCAGCGGGACGCCAGGGGGCACCAGGAGCCCTTCGGGAGCGGTACTTACTTTTTTGTACGTACTTGGCAGCAGCCTGCGTACGACAGAGGCTGAAGGACGTCAGCAAGGCACCGCTTCGGACTCCCGGAGCGTGCCAACTCCCCACCCATGCACCGGAGTTGAAGCATGTCCATGTCCCCCGACCAGCCCGCTGTCACCGTCCTCGGTTTGGGCCCGATGGGTGGCGCGCTGTCCGGGGCGTTCCTGGACGCGGGGCTGCGGACCACCGTCTGGAACCGCACCCCGGGCCGGGACCGTGAGTTGGTCGAGCGCGGGGCGGTCGGGGCGCCGTCGGCGACCGAGGCGGTCGCCGCGAGTGCGCTGACCGTCGTCTGCCTGGTGAACTACGACGCCGCCGACTCCGTGCTGCGGGACGCTCCGGTCACCGACGCCCTCAAGGGCCGTACGGTCGTCAACCTCTCCGCCGACACCCCCGACCGTGCCCGGGACACGGCGAGTTGGGCGGACGCCCACGGCATCCGCTACCTGGACGGCGCGATCATGACGCCGACCACCAGCATCGGAACGCCCGCCGCGGTGTTCCTGCACAGCGGCCCCGAGGGCCTCTACCGCGAGCATCGGCCCGTACTGGACGCACTCGGCGGCACCCACACCCACCTCGGCGAGGACATCGGCCGGGCCGCCGCGTACGACATCGCCCTGCTCGACCTCTTCTGGACGGCGACCGCGGGCTATGCGCACGCCCTGGCGGTGGCCGGCGCGGAAGGCGTCACCGCCCGCGAACTGGCCCCCTTCGCGCAGGGCATCGCCGCGATCCTGCCGCCGCTCATCGAGGGGTGGGCGGACGACGTCGACAGCGGCACCTTCTCCGGCGAAGGCAACCCGATCACCTCGGCGGTCTCCTCGATGGCGCACATCGTCCAGGCTTCGGAGGCCCACGGCATCGACGCCGGGGTGCTGCGCACGGCCGAGGGCCAGGCCCGCCGGGTCATCGGCCTCGGCCACGGCACGGACGGGTTCATGCGGGTCACGGAGGTACTGCGCCGCCACTGAGCCAGGGCCGGCTGTGCCGACCACCGCTAGAACGGCAACGGCCGCCCGTGAACCACATCCAGCCGCGACACCGCGCGCGTCAGCACCACGTACAGCAGGCGCAGCCCCCGTTTCCCCGCCCCGGCCCCGGCCCCCGCCCCGGTCTCCGCCCCCGCACCCACCCCCGCGATCGCGGCCGGCTCGACGGCGACGACGTGGTCGTACTCGAGGCCCTTGACCAGAGCCGCCGGGACGACGCTCAGCCGGGCGGCCGACTCGTCCGGCCCCGCCACCGCGATCCCCGCCACATCGATCCCCGTCACCGCGATCCCGGCCACCGGGATCCCGCCCGCCGGGATCCCGGCCGCGGCGAGCGCGGCGCGGACGCGGTCCACGTCCGCGTCCGCGGCGACGACCCCGACCGACCCCTCCTGCGTCAGGGCATCCCGTACGGCGTCCACGACCGCGGCGAGCACCCCGCCCGGCGCCGTCTCCCGGATTCTGAGCTCCCCGTCCGTGCGCAGCGAGCGCCCTGCCGGGACGTCGACGTCCAGTTTCTCCAGCAGCCGGTTCGCCAGTGTCACCACGGCCTGTGGCACCCGGAAGCCGATGGTCAGCGGCACCACGGCCGCGTCGGGCTTCCCGAGGTGGCGCAGGACCGTGTCCCACGACCGGGCCGCCCAGGGCGTGGTCCCCTGGGCCAGGTCGCCGAGAACCGTGAGCGAGCCGAAGACGGCCCGGCGGGCGATGGCCCGGCACTCCATCGGGGAGAGGTCCTGCGCCTCGTCGACGACGAGATGGCCGTACCCCTCCGGATGCTCGATCAGCCCGGCGACCTCGTCGAGCAGGACCAGGTCGGCGGCCGACCAGCGCGCCGACTTCCATGACCGCGGCGGTCGCGCCCACAGCAGCGCCCGCTGCTCGCCGGCGTCCAGCAGCCCGTCGGCCGCAGCCGTCAACACCCGTTCGTCGGCGAGGAGTTCGGCCACGACCTCCTCGGCCTTCACCCGAGGCCATACGGCGTCCACGTACGCCCCGATCGCCCGCGACCGCGAGATCTTCTGTACCCAGGCGTTGCTCGGCGTCCCCGCCCGACGCTCGGCCCGCACCTGCACGTACCGCACGACCCGGCTGCGCACCCGCTCCCGCCCGACGCCGTACGGCGGCTCCTCGGCGCGGACGCCGCGCAGGATCCGCGCGAGTTCGTCACCGGACACCCGCCAGTGGTACGAGCCGTCGGGGTCGGGGACGGCGAGGTCGGCGACCCCCTCCGCCGACACCCGCGCGTACAGTGCCCGCCGCAGCACGTCCGCCATCCGGGCGTCGTGCTTGACGACCGCGGTCCGCTCGGCGTCGGCCCCGGTGACCGGGTGCCGGGCGATCTCCTCCTGCAGGGTCGACTGCCGTACGCCGGTCTCGCCGAGCGCGGGCAGCACCTCGGCGATGTAGGAGAGGAAGGTCCGGTTGGGGCCGAGGATGAGCAGCCCGCCACGGCGGATGCGCTGCGGGTGGGTGTAGAGCAGGTAGGCGGCCCGGTGCAGCCCGACGGCGGTCTTCCCGGTGCCCGGGGCGCCCTGCACGCACATCGAGACGGTCAGGTCCCCTCGTACCAGGTCGTCCTGGTCGGGCTGGATGGTCGCGGCGATGTCCCGCATCGGGCCGACCCGGGGCCGCTCGATCTCACGGGCGACGATGTCGCTGGCCCGGGACTCTCCCCGGCCGAGGTGCTCGTCCTCCAGTCCGGTGAGGTCGGCGGAGTCACCCCGGCTGCCGGGCGCCCAGCCGAACCGGCGCCGCACCGCGACGCCCTGCGGGTCGTGGGCGCTCGCCTGGTAGAAGGCGCGGGAGACGGGTGCGCGCCAGTCGACGGCCAAGGGTGGGGCGGCCGGGTGTTCGCTGATCCTGAGCCGCCCGATGTGGTAGCTCTGCCCGGAGTGGTCCGCGGCAGCGCCTTCGGCGAAGTCCAGCCGGCCGAAGAACAGGGGGCCTTCGGGAAGCTCCCGCATCTCCTTGGCCTGACTGCGCAGGCGATAACCGAGAACTTCGGCGTCGGCACCGGAGGCGGAGACGTCCTCGCCGGTGACGACGTGCTCCTGCGCCCCGTCGACCATGGCCGCGAGCGCCGTACGGCAGCGGTCGTGGTGGGCGCGTTCGTGGTGGAGGGCTTCGCGGAGGGCGTCCTGGAGGGCTGGGTGGGGTGACGTCATTCCACCGAGCATACGGGAAAACACAACCAGGTTAAATTCGTTACTAAGCTTCAGATCAGCTGGGGCAGCCCGCTCGCCAACCGCTCGAAGGCCCCCTCAGCCGCCGCGAGCGCGTCCGCCCGTACGTCCGCCACCCGCTCCCCGCCCGTGATCCGCCGCCAGTTCTCCTGGGCGAGGATCCGCTGGACGGCGATGATCTGCCCGGCCGCCAGCCGCGCCTGAAGATCACCGCCGAGCGCCTCGGCGAGCGCGGCCTCCGAGCGCTCCAGATAGGCGTACAGCCGGGCGACCAGCGCGGGCGTCCCGTAGAGCAGTGCGTAGAAGGCGCGCACCTGGGGGTGGTCATTGAGGCCGGTGATCGGATCGCCCCGCTCCAGCCCGTCGAGGAAGTGCCGCCGCAGCGCCCCGAGCGGCGAGGCCGCCCCGACGACGACCCGCGCCGCCTCGTCCTCATGGTCGGCGAACCGGTGCAGGACGAGGTCCTCCTTGGCCGGGAAGTACCGGAAGAGCGTGGGCTTGGAGATCTCGGCCGCGGCGGCCACCTCCGCGACCGACACGGCATCGAACCCCTTCTCCAGGAACAGCCCGATCGCCACCTCCGACACGACCTCGTACATCCGCTGCTTCTTGCGCTCCCGCAGACCTGCCTCACTCATGGGGCGAGCCTACGCACACCTCAGGCCGCTGCCCGTTTCATGGTGGCCCCTCCACCCACGGTCAAGCCCGTTCTCCCGTCGTACGGTCATCACGCGGCCGTCGGCGCGGACATGCTGTGCCATTTCCGCAGGGCTTCCACGATCTGTTCCACATCAGGGACGTCCACGAGCCGCAAGGGTTCACGGGCTCGGCCCATGGCCCGGCTCACCTGCTGTGCGGCTGCTCGGAAGTGCGGTTCATCCGCGTCGGCGGGCAGGGCGAGAGCCGCACGCATGACGTCCGGGAAGACCGACTGCGCGTACTCGAAGGCCAGATAGGTTTCGAGGTCCCGGTGCAGGCCCGCGGTCAGCTCGCCGCGGTCGGCCTTCCGCACGGCCTGGGCCCACAGCTCGGTCATGCGGTCCTGCTCCGCCTTCCCGTACCTCATCCGGACGAGGTGCGTCGCCAGATCATGGAGCGGATCGCCCCAGAGGGCCAGTTCCCAGTCGATCACCGTGATACAGCCCCGGCGGACCACGACATTGGCGCGGTGGACATCGGTGTGCAGGAGTGTGAAGGGCCGGGTTGTCAGGCCGTGGTGGTTCTCCTTGAACCTCGTCATCGCGTCCTCGGGGATCCCCACGGCTGCGAAGAGGTCACCGAACCGTTCCCGGTTGGGCTGGTGCACACGCGTCTCGGTGAAGTCGACGAGCCAGTGGAGAAACCCGTCGCTGTCGCCGTCGGCCGGCCAGTGGTCGGGGGGCGGCGGCAGCTCCTCGACCGGCACGCGGGCGGTCCGGGCGAAGAACGCCGCGAACTCCCGCATCAGCTTCTCGCCGACGGCGCCGTCGGGATTCCGCTCACTGAGCGCCTCGCCCCTGCGGTACGTGTGCACGGAGCGGTCGCCCAGTACGGCCAGACAGCGTGGCACCTCGCGCAGATGACGGCAGACGACCTCGAGCACATCGGCCTCACGCGGCCAGATGCGAGGGACGACCTCCACCCTGTCCAGCGGCACCCGGTACTTGAACCGCACGAACGGCATCACACCCAGCAGCAGGGCCGGCAACAACCCCACGCGCAGAACGTAGTTGGTGTTGTGGTGGCCCGTGAGCACCTCACCCCTGCCCCGGAGTCTGCGGGACTCCAACAGGCGGTGCGCCAGCGCCCGGCGCGCTACGTGTGACAGACGGGGCATGATGGCCGAGATTAGCGGTTTGATGTGAAGATCACGTCCGCGCGCACACGACTTTGCAAAGGCTGTGGCGTGCCCCACAGCCTAAACACCCCATTTGGAGTAATTCAGAGTTGTCCTGATCTCTTCGGTGAGAAGTTCGATGAGAAGTTCGATGAGGAGTTCGGTGAGAAGGCGGACGCCGTACGGACCAGTTCGAGCACCTGTTCCAGTGAGGCGACGACCGTCGTGGCTCCCGCGCCCCTCAGCCGCTTCTCCTTGCGTTCGTTGCGGGCGTAGCCCAGGAACGGAACCCCCGCCGCCTTCGCCGCGTACAGGTCCGACGGGGTGTCGCCGATCATCAGGGCGTCCCCGGGTGCCGAACCCATCGCGCTCAGAGCCCGGTTGAGGCAGTGCGGGTCGGGCTTGAGGTGGTGGAGCTGCCGGGTGCGACCGTAGATGTGGGGGGTGAAGCAGGAGGTGAGGCCGCGACTGGCCAGGTACGTGCGGACCACCGGCGGGGAGTTGTTGGTGGCGATCGCCATCCGGGCCCCCACCGCCTTCCAGGTGAGGATCAGCGGGTCGGCGTAGGGCGTGGGCATCGCCGAGGACGTGGCCCGCAGTTCCTCCTGGGTGAGACGTTCCTCCAACTCGTCCACCAGATCACTGCCGGGATGTCTGCGGCCGACGGCGCGCAGCACTATGTGCGGGTCCAGGGACTGTCGTTCCGCGTCGGTCAGCAGTCCGTGCAGGCCGCGGCCCTCGAGCCACTCTACGAGGTCGTCCGCCACCTTGTCCGCCGCGTGGCCGGCGAACAGGCGACAGATCGGGCCGTCGAAGTCCCAGAGCACGACACGCGCGCATGTGATCAGCCCTCGCAGTGCCTCGGTCTCCGCTGCCACCAGTTCAGTCTGCGTCGTATCAGAAGTCACTAGGAGAGTGTCAGGTCCGTCGTGATGGTTTCCCAGAGGGCGTCGAACCACTTCTGGGATTCCTCCACGAACGCGGCGTCACGCAGGCCTGCCTGTGTCATGAAGGAGAAGAGGAGGGACTTGGCGCCGAGGGCGTCGTACATGTCCAGGGTCTGGCTGCCCCACTCCTCCTCGCGCCGGGTCAGCATGTAGTACCCGATCAGCGCCTCCTCCTCGTTGAGCAGGTACAGCTTCACCGGCGGGGTGAAGGGCAGCGCCCGGTACGTGACGTGCACGTCGATGCCGTGCGAGGAGCGCAGCGACATCAGGTTGTGCCGCAGCACCTGCGCCTGGGCGTTGCGCATGGCCAGCCAGCGCTTGTGGACGGGGTCGGGGTCGTCGTCGCCGCGCCCCTCGACCAGGACCGGGAAGGCGAGATTGATGTCGCGGGAGGGGAGCAGGAGGCGGACGTCGATCGACTCTGGGCGCACCCGGCCCTCGTGGATCTGGCGGACCGGTTCACCGAGGGCCAGCATCAGCGTCTCGGCGGTGTGGCATACGACGTCCACGCGGACGTGCGGCACCGAGAAGCCCTCGACCAGCCTCGGCGCCAGCCCCACCATCGTCGGCTGCGGTTGTTCCCCCGCGGTGCGGGCGGGTTCCGCGATCCTCGGTGGGCTGCCCTTGCTGACGTTGTTCAGGAGGCCGTCGTCCTGGAGGGCGCGGAGGGCCTGGCGGACGGTGCCGCGTTCCACGCCGAACTCCTCGGCGAGTTCGGCCTGGGTGGGCAGGCGGTCTCCCGCCCTGAGGTGGCCGGTGCGGATCCGTTCCCGCAGGACGTCGGCGATCTCCTGGGGCGAGAGCTTTCTGCTGCCGTTCACTGCCACGTTCTCCTGAGTCACGACCAAACGCTACAAGTTCGGTCCATCTTACGGGAGTTGTTTAGAAGTTGTTTATAACTAGATGCCAAGTGGGGACAACTATTCTAGACTTGGTTACCAACTTGGTCCAGTTGGTCGAACAACTGAAGGAGGAACACCATGCCTGCTCTCGCCCTCCTCGCCGCCGCGTTCGTCGTCGGCGTCGAACAGACCCTCCAGTGGAAGTACGGCGTCATCGGCGTCGTCGGTCTGCTTCTGCTCACCATAGGCATCAAAGCGAAGAACCCGGCCGTCAGCTCCGTCGGGGCGGTCGTGCTCGCGCTGCTGGTCGCGGGGCCCGCCCTATGAGTCGACCAAGTCGACGGCATCCCGGTCAGCTCACTGCGGGAGACGTCAGGTCGTGAGCGTCAGCTCCGAACTGATCGTCTCCCACAGTGCGTTGAACCACAGGTGGGACTGCTCCACGAACGTCGTGTCACGCAGGCCGACGCCCTGCTCGAAGGCGAACAGCATCGACTGGGTGCCCTGGGCGTCGTACGTCTCCAGGAACTCGTGGTCGATCTCCGCCTCGTGACGGCCCAGTGTGTAGTACGCGAACAACGACTCTTCCCCGTTGAGCAGGTACAGCTTCACCGGCGGGGTGAAGGGCAGCGCGCGGAAGGAGACCTGGACGTCGATGCCGTGGGTCGCGCGCAGGGCCAGCAGGTTGTGCCGGAGCACCTGCCCCTGGGCGTTGCGCTGAGCCAGCCAGCGCTCGTGCAGCGGATCCACGTCGCCGCGCCCGTCCACCGGTACCGGGAAGGCCAGTGCGATGTCCCGGCTCGGCAGCAGGACCCGGACGTCGACCTTGGCCGGTTTCGTTCGCCCGGCGTGGATCTGACGCAACGGCTCGCCGATGGCGAGGGTGAGGGAGACCGAGGTCAGGCACAGGGCGTCGATCTCGACGTGCGGAGCCGCGAAGGCGGCCGCTATGCGGGGTGCGAGGGCCACCGTGGTGGGCAGCGGCGGGGCGGCGGGCCCGGTCTGCGGCCTGGCCAGGCCGGGATCCGGGGCCACGGTCGCCGGGCTTCCCTTCGATACGTTGGTCAGCAGCTGCTCCGACTGCAGGATGTACAGCGCCTGCCGTACGACGCTCCGCTCGACCCCGAACTCATCGGCCAGCTTGGCCTGGGTGGGCATGCGCTCGCCCGGCCGCAGCTGCCCGGACCGGATCCGGGCGCGCAGCTCGTCGGCCACCTGGCGATGTGACGTGTGTGACCGCTGTGCCCTCTTCCGCCCATTGACGGCGGCGTGTTTAGGGTCCACGACGAAACATTACAACTTCTCGCCATCTTTGGGCAGTTCCTCGAAAGGTGGTTATGAGACGCATCCAAGCGGAGATAAGTACAGTGAAGTTGGTCCCAACTTAAGCAACATGGTCAACCTTCCATAAGGTTGGCCAGCCAGGTGACCGACAGGGACCACCGCCCCGAAGGGGGACCGACATGCCGCTGATCGCCCTCGCCATCGCCACCCTCGCCGTCGGCTTCGAGCAGCTCGTTCAGTGGAAGCTGGGCGCGATGGGCATCGTCGCCTTCGTCGCACTCACCGTCGGCATCAAGTCCAAGAGCGCCGCGATCGGCGGCATCGGAGCGGTGATCCTCGTGATGCTGCTCGCCCGGTCCGGCTGACCGGGCTCTCTTCCGGAGGGGAGCCGAGAGCCCGGTCGGTCTGCACAGCCACAACTGAAGATCGTCAGCACCCACGGCACAGCCACAACTCAACACCGGCGTCCGCACGGACGTACTGACGTACTGATTCACGGACGTACGACCAGCACAGCCACAACTGAACAGCCACAACTGAACAGCTCGCTACGGATGCAGAGCAGTACCTGTCCCCGTGTCCCCGAAAGGGAGGAGCGTCAGAACATGTCCGGGCACCAAGGACGCCTGGACGTGCGCAGCAGGGCGTCGGCCGACCGGCCGGCGCCCGCTCGTTCTTCCCGCACCCGCCCCAGCGCCGCCAGCCGTACGGCCGACTCGTCGCCGAGCCACAGGGTCGCCAGGTCGGCCACGTCCAGCGTGAGGTCGGCGTCCGCGGTCGTCCGCGTGCAGGATCCACCCTCCGTCGACGCCTCCAGCCGGTAACGCCCGCCGGCCAGCCCATCCCGGTCGGTCACCTCCAGCACCAGCGTCCCCTCCCCCTCGTACGTCCGCGCCTCCAGCGCCCGTACGACGTCCAGCAGCCGCACCCACAGCCAGTCCGACTGAGCGGTGATCCTGGCCGCCCTCGGGTCGGGCAGGAAGAACGGGAGCAGGTCGTCCGGGGCCCGCCAGCCGCTCTTCACCAGGGTGATCCAGTCGATCGAGCAGAGGTAGCGCCACAGGGCGCGCTCGGCGGCCGGGGTCGACGCGATCAGCCAGTCCACGGTCGCCGTGTCGTGCGGCTGCTTGTCGTGCCAGTTGTCGTCCGAGTGGTACGAGACCAGCCCGTCGATCTCACCGTCCGGCGAGCGGTACACGGCGTAGAACGGTTCGGTCCACGACGCGTCGAACCGTACGAGTCCCGTCCGGACCCGCCACCACATCTCGTCGCGGCTGACCGCGCCCGGCTGGGACCGGCATATCCGCTCGTGGAGTTCGGGGCCGAGCTTGCGGACGTCGTCACCGTCCACGAGGTCGATACGGCCGCCGTCGTCCGGGACGGGCCGTCGGAGGTCGAGGCCGGAGCGCGGGACGTCGATGGTCCACTCGGTCATCCAGGTCGCGGGACCGAAACCGAAACGGCCGTAGATCGGGTACTCGGCGGCGATCAGGGTGGCCACGACGTCTCCGCGGTCCTTCGCGGCGGCGAGGTCCTGGGCCATCATGCGGGTCAGCAGGCCGCGGCGCCGGTGGGTGGCGGTGACGGTGACGGCGGATATGGCGTCGGCGGGGACGGCCGCGCCGCCCACGGCGGTGAGCTGTTGGTCGAAGGACCTGAACGTGGCCACACAGCGTCCGCTGTCGAAGGCACCGAGGAAGCGGCCGGGTCGGAACTGGGGGCGACGGGCTTCCAGATCGCTGTCCGGGACGGTCGGGGCCCGGAGGAAGCCGGTGTTGACGGCACGAAGCCAGTCGGCGAGTTCGGGTTCGATGATGGGGCGTACGTCGATGTCTGGGTACGGGCGGGTCATGTGGCCACGGTAGGTGCGGGGGCGGGGGCGTCGCGGGGATTTTTTCTCGCCCCTGCCACCCCTGCCACCCCTGCCACCCCCACCGCCTCAGAAAGCCGCCCGGATCTCGCCCACCACCCCCGCTCCCCCTGTCAGCGGCGCCCGCCCGATGCGCTCCACCACCGGTGACTCCACCCCCATGAGCCGAAGTACGCGTGCCAGAACGGGGCCCAGGGCGCGGGCCCCGCCGTCCTCCACCTTGAACGCGAGTGACCGGCCGTCTGGCAGGGCCACCGCCTGGACCGCCTCCGCGCCCATCTTCGAGAGGGCGCCGGGCAGGGCGCGCATCAGCCAGGTGTCGGGGCGGCGGGTGCCGGCGACGTACTCGGGGTGGGTGCGCATGGCCGTGGCGACGCGCCCCTCGGCGGAGTCCGGGTCGGCGAGGGCGAAGGTACGGTAGGCGCGGGCCAGGCCGGTGAGGCTGATCGCCGCCAGAGGGGCCCCGCAGCCGTCCGTGCCCACGGCCGCCACCTTCTCGCCCGCCGCCTCCTCCACCACCTGGTGGATGAGCTGCTGGAGCGGGTGTGCCGGGTCCAGGTAGGAGTCCTGCGGCCACTCCCGCAGCGCGCACACGGCCAGCATCGCGGTGTGCTTGCCGGAGCAGTTCATGGTGACGCGGGAGCGGACCTCGCCCGACGCCAGGTACATCTCCCGTTCCTCCGCGTCCAGCGGGAGATCGGGCGGGCACTGCAGCAGTCCTTCGTCCAGCCCGTGCTCGTCCAGCATCTTGTGGACCAGGTCGCGGTGGAAGGGCTCCCCGGAGTGGCTGGCCGTAGCCAGCGCCAACCGCTCGCCCGACAGGTCCAGCCCCGCCCGCAGCACGCCCGCCGCCTGCATCGGCTTGTTGGAGGAGCGCGGGAAGACGGGGGACGTCACGTCCCCGAGCGCCAGCTCCACCGCCCCGTCCGCGTCCAGCAGGACCAGACTCCCCCGGTGCCGCCCCTCGACGAAACCGGAGCGGACGACCTCGGCGAGGACGGGCGGTACGGAGGGCACGGACGGCACGGACGCCATGGGCGGTATGGCAGCGGACGCGGGCATGGGCGGTGGCCTTCCGGACGGAGGGGACCCACCCCGGCGACCGCCCCCGGGATCGCCGGTACGGCCGCCGTGTCACATGAGCAGGTCGTCGACTTGTGCTTCCCCTTCACGGTACCTGCGGGCGATCTCCGCGCTGCAGCCGTCCGCCGTCCGCTGCAGCCGCTGCCGCCGCAGGGACACCTGCTGCTCGTACCGCACGAGCCGCCCCATCGCGGTGTTCAGTTCCAGGTCCGTGCGGGCGTCCAGGTCGGAGAGCTCGACGTCGGCGAGCATCTCCGCGGCCAGCAGCCGGTACTCCTCGCTGTGCGGGGTGCCCAGCGTCACATGCCGGGCCGAGGAACGGTGCCGGGCCGGGGCGTCGGTGAGGATCTCCGGCAGCCGCTCGACCACGGACGCCTCCCCCTGCGCCGGCACCGACGCGGCGCCCACGGGAGAGCGCCGAGCCAACTCCGCGCGCAGGATGTCGATACGGCCCTGCAGCAGCCGTCGTACGTAGCTGAGGTCGGCCTCGTCGCGCTGGCCGTCCCGGCGCAGCGTGCGCAGTTCGGGCAGGCTCAGCACGGCCAGATCGGGCTCGGGCGGGCCGGTGGCCGACGCGCAGGGCGGACTGTCGGTGCGTTGCACGGGCGGACGCTGGCTGGTCATGCCCAGCCGCCCGGTACTCGGTGTGCTCATGTGCCTCTACCGTCCCCTCGACCGGCGTGTGGAAGCATCGTGCCACCCCCAGTGGCCGCTATGTGACAGAGGGCCCCCGATCAGCCCCGAACGGCCCCAGATGGGCGGGTTGAGGATCATTACGGAAGGTCCGTGACGGCCCGTGATCACCCGTGATGGCCCGTGATGGCCCGTGCGGAGCGCGAGCGGACGCCCGGCATGATGGTCGTATGCGTGCAGTGGTGCAGAGGGTGGACGGCGCGAGCGTCGTCGTGGACGGCGAGACGGTCGGGGAGATCGACGGGGAGGGGCTGTGCGTCCTCGTCGGTGTGACCCACGAGGACACCAAGGAGAAGGCGGCCCAGCTCGCCCGCAAGCTGTGGTCGATCCGCATGCTGACGGACGAGAGGTCGTGCAGCGACATCGACGCCCCACTCCTGGTCATCAGCCAGTTCACCCTCTACGGCGACGCCCGCAAGGGCCGCCGCCCCACCTGGAACGCGGCCGCCCCCGGCGATGTGGCCGAGCCGCTGGTCGACGAGGTGGTCGCCCGACTGCGCTCGCTCGGAGCGACGGTGGCGACGGGCCGCTTCGGCGCGCAGATGCGCGTCTCGCTGACGAACGACGGCCCGTTCACCGTCCTCATCGAAATCTAGGAAATCCAGGAAATCCAGGGTTCCGAAAACCGAGAGGTTCCGAATCTAGGGCTCTACGACGACTTCCTGGGCCGCGGCCGTCGTATCGGCGACGAGTCGCGCGTCCAGCGGCACGTTCCGCTTCACCAGCGCGAGTGCGACCGGACCGAGCTCGTGGTGGCGTACGGACGTCGTGATGAAGCCGATCTTGCGGCCGTCGGGGCCCTCGTCCGCGAGGCGGATCTCGGTGCCGGCAGGGGGAAGGTAGACCTCGCTGCCGTCAAGGTGGAGAAAGACCAGCCTGCGCGGCGGCTTGCCCAGGTTCTGCACCCGCGCGACGGTCTCCTGCCCCCGGTAACACCCCTTCTGGAGGTGCACCGCGGTGTCGATCCAGCCCAGCTCGTGCGGGATCGTACGGTGGTCGGTCTCGAAGCCCAGGCGGGGGCGGTGCTGCTCGACGCGGAAAGCCTCGTACGCGAGGATCCCGGCCGCGGGACCGGACTTCTCGGCGTACGACTCCAGGTCGGCGCGTGGAAGGAACAGGTCACGGCCGTACGCCGTCTCGCGTACGACGACGCCCTCCGGAACCTCGCCGATGGAACCGGCGGGCAGGTGGACGACCGCGAAGTCGTCGGTGCGGTCGGCGACGTCGACCCGGTAGAAGAACTTCATCGACTCGAGGTAGGCGATCAGCGCGTCCTGGGTGCCGGGCTCCACGTGCGCCCAGGTCGTCGAGCCGTCGTCCACCAGGTACAGGGCGTGCTCGATGTGGCCGTGCGCGGACAGGATCAGTGCCTCGGTGGCCTGCCCCGACGGGAGGTCGCTGACGTGCTGGGTGAGCAGCAGGTGCAGCCAGGTCAGCCGGTCCTCGCCGGAGACGGCGACGACTCCGCGGTGCGAGAGGTCCACGAAGCCGGTGCCGTCGGCGAGGGTGCGCTGCTCGCGGAACAGGTCGCCGTAGTGGGCGGCGACGCCTTCGTCCACGCCTTCGGCGGAGACGGCGCCGGGCAGGGTCAGCAGGGGGCTCTTCATACGCCTAGCCTACGACTCGGTAGTTGAACCCTTGAGTGAAGAAGTCCGGGAGGCCTTGCGGGAACAGTCCTCGCACCGGCCGAAGATCGCGAAGTGCTTCATGTCGGTGTCGAAGCCGAACTCCTCCCGGAGCTTGGCGGTGAACTCGGCGGCCACGCTCATATCCGCCTCGATCACGTTCGTGCAGTCCCGGCAGACCAGGTGGATGTGATGGTGCCGGTCCGCGAGGTGATAGGTCGGCGCCCCGTGTCCGAGATGCGCGTGGCTGACCAGGTCGAGCTCCTCCAGGAGTTCCAGGGTCCGGTACACGGTGGAGATGTTGACCCCTGACGCCGTCTTCCTCACTTCCACGAGGATGGCGTCGGGGGTCGCGTGCTCCAGGGTGTCCACGGCTTCGAGCACAAGTTGCCGCTGCGGGGTCAGCCGGTAACCGCGCTGCCGCAGATCGCTCTTCCAGTCGGTGCTCACCACACCCCCAAGTCTAGGGCGGTGCGCGCCGAGTCACGGCTCGACCGTCAGAACGCCGTTCATCAGGGCGTCGGCGAGCGCGCTGCGGTACGCGCGGGTCGCGCGAGCGATCTCGATATGTGCCTGGATCTTGTCGTCGAGGGCGGCGAGCGTGGCACCGATCGCCGCCTGCTCGGCGGCTGGCGGCAGGAGGACGGGCAGTTCGCCCAGGATGCGAATGCTCAGTGACGGGATGACCGCTCCGGCCGTCCGCGTCCTGATCCAGTCCTGTGCGGCCGTCGCGCTCAGATAAGCGGCCAGATACACGGCCGGGACCCTTCTCGCCTCATGCAGCCTGAGCCGTACCAGGTTGGGGTGGAACAGCCAGCCCGCGTGCTCCCCCGTGACCAGTGCGCAGCGGCCCACGGTGCCGGTCCGGGTAAGAAGGATGTCCCCTTCGGCCAATTCGTATTTCGCCAGCGTCCGCGCTCGGTCCACGGGGATCGCCGGTACGGCCGCGGCGTCCTCGGTGGCGATCCGCCGACCGCGCAGGTCGCGCGGCAGTACGAGGGGGGTCCCACCGTCCGCCTGGGTACGGCCCTTGTCCTCGGCGCGTTGGTGCGGCCCGGCTTGGATGGACGCGCACAGTTCCCGCAGGGGGACACGCGACCAGCCGGCTGGCGGCACGAACTCGTCGGGCGTCGTCACAGTCCGTACCTCCTGAGCCACCTGGCCGCTTCAGCGTCGGCCGCCTCCGCCCGCGCGTGCACGCTCGTGATCTCCTCGGTCAGCCTCGCCAGCCTTTCCCGGGTCACGGCGGGTCCGGCCTCTCGGGCGCCCGAGGCCCGGCCGGGCGGGCCGGCGTACAGCGCGGGGTCCAGGCTGTGACCGTGTGCCGCGATGCCCGACAGGGGCACGGCCCGGCTCAGGCCGGGAGTGCCCTCGAAGAAGCGCCCGGCCGCCCTCGCCGCATGCCAAGACACGTACTCCCCCACCAGCAGCATGACCTCGTCGTCGGTCAGGATCCGCTGGGTCCGGGTGACGTGGTGTCCGAGATGCTCGCCCGCCACGAACAACACCTCGGGGTCCCCCGCCTCCTCGGAGCCGGGGGAGCGCAGGAACCAGATCTGCGTCTTGACGGTGGTGAGGGTGAAGAGCCCGGCAGGGAGCGCGATCACGCACTCCACGGCCCCGGCCTCCACCAACCCCGCCCGCACCGTCGCTGCGGCACCGGCGTTGAAAGCGGCCCCCGCCGGCATCAGCACGGCTGCCTGGCCCTTGGGAGCGAGCCGCGAGACGGCATACTGAAGCCAGTCGAACTCGGACCGGCGGGTAGTGCCGTAGGGCCAGTACGGCGGCGGGTCAACGTCCTCCAGGCGTCGGCCGAAGGGCGGGTTGGTCAGCAGCACGTCGAAGGCGCCGGGGGGATCGGCGAAAGGGTCGAGCGCCGGGGTGAACGGTCCTTCACCGAGCCGCACGGCACGGCCATGGTGCACCCGCAGGTTCATCTCCGCGACCTGCCGTTCCAGGGCATCGGGTACTCTGCCGCTGATTCGGGGCAGCGCGCCACCGTGCGCGGCAACCTCATCCAGGTAGGCGACGAGCAGTTCTCCGGTCCGGCCGTATGGATCGTGCACGCGTACCGCCCCAGGCCGTACGGCGGCCAGCGCCCCGGCCATGACCCGGCTCACGGAGGGCGGGGTGAAGAACGCGCCGCCCTCGCGCGCGTGCGCTGCCCGCCAGCGCACCAGAACATGGTCGAACGCCTTTCGACTCTCCTGCACGGAGCCCGCGCTGGTGCGGGCGAGTGTGTCGGCGAGTTCGGCCAGCAGCCGGCGCGGAAGTGTCGTCTTCGGCGGGTTGAAGTCACGCACCATCTCGCGGAAGCTGTCCACGGCCTTGGCGAGGCCGTCGTCGGGTTCCACGACCTGGTTCAGGACGAGGTACAGCAGCCACAGGAGATAGCGGTCCAACTGCATGGGCCCCCGGAGCCGGTCCGCCTCCGGTCCCGCGAGTCGCTCGACCGTCCGGAGCAGCCCGCCGGCTGTCCCTCCGGGAAGCCCCGCACGGAACCGGTCGCCGTAGGTCGTTCCCACCGGTTCGCCCGGACGCAGGGCGTTCGCGGGGATGGTCCGCCCGGACAGCCAGACCAGCACCTCATCGGCGCGGAATCGCTCGACATCGGCACCCGGGTCCGTCGGCAGGGGAAAGTCGGCGTGCCGCCGCTGCCAGTTGGTGACAGCGGGGCGCTTCACCCCCGCGAGGCGCGCGATGTCGGGCCGGGAGACGAGCACACCGGCGAACTCGGAGTCGGTCACAGCGCTCCCTCCGTCAGAACCGCGGCGGTCTGGTGCCGACCAGGGCGTCCGCCTTGCCGGCGAGCACGGCCGGGAACCGGTCCATGGCCTGTGCCTCCTTGGCCAGCTCCGGGCTGAGGTAGCCGAGCACGCGGTAGATGGTGTCATGGTCGGCGGCGAGGTGCCGGTGGTGGACCGGCTCGTGGTGCATGACACGGTTACGCAGCAGCACCAGTGAGGTCAGGTCGCGGTAGAGGCGGTCGCGACGTCCGCGGTAGTACGGAAACGCCCCGTGCAGGACGGGCACCCAGAAGTGCCGGTCGTAACCCGAGCCGTGGCTGAGCAGCGAGACCCAGAAGCCGAAGGACAGCTCCGCCACCATGTCGTCCGACGTCGTGCGCGGCAGGCGGCGCCCGCATGAGCGGCGGGCGTCACCCACGAGCTTGAGCCCGCGTTCGTTCAAGGGCGCAACCGTCCACCAATCCGGCCTGCCGTGATGTCGCGCAAGCCCGTCGTGCAGAGCGTTGCGCAGGGCCAGTTCCAGGCAGTGCAGGGGGCCGAGCAGGGCGGCCGACACCTCGATGTTCCACCAGTACAACCGTTCCGCTGCCCGGGCGTCGCCATGGGCGGCCCGGATGTAACGCCGCAACCGCGGCAGGGACAGGTCACGCGGCATCCACTCAGGCAGGCAATTGGTCATGGTTTCCCCCCAGCGCATCCAGCGATGCGCCGTGCTACGGTGTGCGGTGAATGTTCTGGGCTCGCCTCTGCTTCGCAAGCCACCCAGAGCACAGCCTCCGGAACCCCGGTCGCAGGCCTAATGCGACCGGGGTTTCGCGCGTTCACGAAGCCTTCGGCACTCGCTCTACCAAGACGTCGCCACCGTAGCCGTACACTCCAGAGCACCGCAAGCGCATTGCTGTGCACCGCATTTTGTTAATCCGCATAAGAGCCTGCCAGGGTTAACAGATAACTCCAGGGGGCCCTACGCACAACGTCCCCCGGGCCACTGCGGCACGGGGGACGTTCAAAGGGCCCCGGGAGGAGCCGGCGGAGGTGCGGGGCGCGATTACTTGAAGAAGGCGATGCCGTCGTCCGGCAGGTCGTCCGGGAGGGCCTTGGCCCAGCTTTCGACGTCCTCCGGGGTGACGACCTTCTTCAGGTGGGCCGACATGTAGGGGCGCAGCTCGACCTCGGGGGTCTGCTTCTCGCCGACCCACATGAGGTCGCTCTTGACGTAGCCGTACAGCCGCTTGCCGCCGGTGTACGGGCCGGAGGCGGCGGTGCGGGCGACCGCGTCGGTGACCAGGTCGATCTGCGGCTTCTGGTGGGCCAGCTCGCCGTACCAGATCTCGACGACGCCGTCGTCGCGGGTCATCGTCACCTCCACCTTGCGGTCGGCGTCGATGCGCCAGAAGCCGGACTCGGTCTCCAGGGGCCGGACCTTGTTGCCGTCGTTGTCCAGCACCCAGGTGTGGGAGCGGTACTCCAGAAAGTCCCGGCCGTCGTGGGTGAAGGTGACCTCCTGCCCGAAGTTGCACTTCTCGGAGCCGGGGAAGTCGTGCACGCCCGCGCCGGCCCAGTTGCCGAGCAGGAAGGCGAGGGGCACGAGCTCCTTGTGGAGGTCGGACGGGATCTCGATCATGAGTAGCAGTTCCTAGACGTGGGTCAGCGCTGGCCCTGGTACAGCTTCTTCACGGTCAGCCAGGCGAAGCCGAGCACTCCGACGCAGACCAGGATCAGCAGGGCTTCGAAGAAGATCTCCACGGGGTGCTCCTCGGACGATCGCTAACGGGCGGTACACAAGACGCAGTACACAAGACATAGGGCAGTACAGAGCCGGGCCCCAGCTTACGCGGCCGGAACCCGGGCCTCGCAGGAGACCCATGGCCGATACCCGGAGTCGTAAGGGGGTGACTACGATTCGGTCATGGCGAAGAAGCTCGTGATCAAGGTGACGGCCGGGTCGGACGCTCCCGAGCGCTGCTCGCAGGCGTTCACGGTGGCGGCGGTGGCCGTCGCCAGCGGGGTCGAGGTCTCCCTGTGGCTGACGGGCGAGTCCGCCTGGTTCGCCCTCCCGGGCCGCGCCGCCGAGTTCGAACTCCCGCACGCGGCTCCGCTGCCCGACCTCCTCGACTCGATCGTCTCGGCCGGCCGCGTCACCCTGTGCACCCAGTGCGCGGCCCGCCGCGACATCACGGAGAAGGACGTCATCGAGGGCATCCGCATCGCCGGTGCCCAGGTCTTCGTCCAGGAGGCCTTGGGGGACGAGACACAGGCGCTCGTGTACTGAGGTCTACCGGGACGTCTGCCGATACGGGACGGTCTACGGATACGGGCCGGTCTACGGATACGGGCCGGACCGGACCGGACCGGACCGGGCTGGGCTGGGCTGGGCTGGGCTGGATTGGACTGGACTGGACTGGACTGGACTCGGGGACGGCGTCCGGTGGGTCGGTCTTCCTACCTCGGCCGTTTCTTCCCGTCCAGCTCGTCCCACCACTCGTCGGACTTCGGGTCGCCGGAGGGGTCGTCCCACCAGCGGTCGTCGGGGCCGCGTCGGTTCGCGACCATCGCGGCGAACGGCGGGATGACCATGGCCACCACGCACATCCCGACGGCCACGGGAACCGACCAGATGCGGACGACTCCCCAGGCCAGGACGAACAGCGCGATGCAGGTGCCCATCATCGCGAAATAAGCGTGTCGTCGGCGGGCCAACATACGTCCAGGGTAGGCCGGAACAGGCCGAAGGGCCGCACTCCCGGGTCCAGCCCAGGGGTGCGGCCCTTCGGCCGTCAGGTCCTTCTCAGACCGCGATCGCGACCTCCGCCAGGCCGCCCTGCTGGGCGACGACCGTGCGGTCGGCTGTGGCGCCGGGGACGAGGGCGCGGACGGTCCAGGTGCCTTCGGCCGCGTAGAAGCGGAACTGACCCGTCGCGGAGGTGGGAACCTCCGCGGTGAACTCGCCGGTCGAGTCCAGGAGCCGGACGTAGCCGGTCACCGGCTCGCCGTCACGGGTCACCTGGCCCTGGATCGTGGTCTCACCGGGCTTGATCGTCGAGGCGTCGGGGCCGCCGGCCTTCGCTCCACACATGTCGTACTCCTGAAGGGGGTGATGAGAGGTCGGTCGGGGTGGGTTACTTGTTGGCGCCGAGCTCGATCGGGACGCCGACGAGGGAGCCGTACTCGGTCCAGGAGCCGTCGTAGTTCTTGACGTTCTCGACACCGAGCAGCTCGTGCAGGACGAACCAGGTGAGGGCCGAGCGCTCACCGATGCGGCAGTACGCGATGGTGTCCTTGGCGAGGTCGACCTGCTCCTCGGCGTAGAGCTCCTTGAGCTCCTCGTCCGACTTGAAGGTGCCGTCGTCGTTGGCGTTCTTCGACCACGGGATGTTGCGGGCGGACGGGACGTGACCCGGACGCTGCGACTGCTCCTGCGGCAGGTGGGCCGGGGCGAGCAGCTTGCCGGAGAACTCGTCGGGCGAGCGGACGTCGACCAGGTTCTGCGAACCGATGGCCGCCACCACGTCGTCGCGGAAGGCGCGGATGGACTTGTTCTGCGGCTTGGCCTTGTAGTCGGTCGTGGCGCGCTCCGGCACCTCCTCGACCAGCTCGCGGGCGTCCAGCTCCCACTTCTTGCGGCCACCGTCGAGAAGCTTGACGTTGTCGTGGCCGTACAGCTTGAAGTACCAGTAGGCGTAGGACGCGAACCAGTTGTTGTTGCCGCCGTAGAGGATCACCAGCGTGTCGTTGGCGATGCCCTTCGCCGACAGGAGCTTGTCGAAGCCCTCCTCGTCGATGAAGTCACGGCGGACCGGGTCCTGAAGGTCCTGGGTCCAGTCGATGCGGATCGCGTTGCGGATGTGGTTCTTCTCGTAGGCGGACGTGTCCTCGTCCACCTCGACGATCGCGATGCTCGGGTTGTCGAGGTTGGCCTCGACCCAGTCGGCATCGACCAGGACGTCGCTGCGGCTCATGCTCTTTCTCCTCCGGGGCAGTTACGGCGGGGCGTGCGAGTCGAGAGGGGTGCGCGTCGGGGCCGTCAGAAGGCTTGCGCGCACGGATGCACTCGGCAGGGCGGCGGGAACGCGGAAGTCGGGGCTTCCGCTCAGAAAGGTCGACAGAGCATGGCGGCGACGCGGCACAGGTCCACTGCCCGCCGCTTCGTGAGATCCGCCTGTCCCCGCGATCGGAGGACGCTCGTCGAACACTGCATGTACTCGATCGTAGGGAGGGACAGGCAGGCGTGTCACCGGCGTGTCGTATCTTGAGACGCGATCGTCCGGGATGCGAGAAAGAGTGGGCCCTCAAGCCGTGGCGGCACGGTTCACGGACGGGTGCGGCCGCCGGTGCATCTGCGGTACGGACGGCGGCGTCTCGCCTTTCGGACGTCGGCCGGTCGGCAGGTCGGTCGGTCGGTTGGTCGGCCGCTTCCGGGGCTGTCCATCAGCCGTCCGTCGTCCGTCCGCCGTCCGTCGCCGCCGGGCTGTCCGTCCGTCGACTACGGGGCCGGCTGTCTGTCTGTCGGCTGCCCGCCGTCCGCTGACGCCCGGCTGTCCGTCGGCTTGGCCGGCGGCTGCCCGCCGTCCGGCTGACGCCCGGCTGTCCACCGGGCGTCGTCCTACCCCGCCAGCCTGACCTTCGAACCCTTCACCGTGATCTCCACACCGCTCTTCACCGCCTGCACGTTGTCCAGCTTGATACCGCCGGGCAGCCCCTCGATCTTCTGCTCGAAGTCGGTGATCGTCCGCACCCGGTTCTCAGCGAGGTCGACACCGCCGAACGAGGGCAGCGAGTCGGCGTGCACCTTCACGGTGTCGCCCTGGACGGTGACCGTGCTCACCACATAGACGGGCTTCGGCAGTTCAGTGCCGAGCACCGTCCCCTCGACCGCGACCTTGATCTTGCCGTTGCCGCCGTCGGAGAGGCCGACGATGTTGGCGGTGACGCCGGGGGCGACCTCGGTGGGCTCGGACTTGGCGGCCTTCAGCAGCTCGTCGTAGGTGATCGACGCGGTGCCGGTGGCGGTGGCCGCGGTGGCCGAGCTGTAGTCGCCGGAGAACGCGACGCCCTTCATGTCCGCCCGGAGGCCGTCGATACGGATCGTTCCGCCGCTGGTGCCGGTGTCCGCCTCATAGTCGTCGATGCCGACCTCGACGTCGTCCAGTTCGCCGCCTGCGACCTGGGTGAGGAAGGGGAAGCCCTTGATGGAGACGTCCGGGGTGGCGGTCAGGTTCTCGCTGGTCTTCAGCTTGTCCGCGACCTCGCCCTCCGCGAAGTTGACCGCGACGCGATCGGCGATCACGAAGAGGCCGCCGAGTATCACGACGACGATCAGCAGTATTCGCAAGGCGCGCATGCGGTGATTCCCCCCAGGGCGGTTGTTCTCGACAGCCGGGTGGCCGTCGAGCGCGAGGGTAACCCGGTCCGCTGTGCCGCTGGGAAATTGTTGATCACCTGTGACAGGACCTGTGACACGAGAGGCACCTGGTGTGCAGGCCCGAGCACCGGGCGCCGGGCCCCAGAACCGGGCGTGGCAGTCCCGAGCACCGCAAGTCGGGCCGGAGGAGCAGGCGCCGCTGCCCTCCCCCTACCCCGGCTGCCTCAGCGCCCCACCCCGGCTACGCAAGCGCCCGCCCCAGCACGTACACCGCCGGTGCCGCCGCGGCCAGCGGCAACGCCACGCCCGCCGTGAAGTGCACGAACCTCGACGGGTAGTCGTAGCTCGCCACCCGGTGTCCGATCAGTGCGCACACCGCCGCGCCCGCGCCCAGCAGCGCACCCTTCGCGCCCAGGCCGGTCATCCCGCCGACCGCGATGCCCGCGCCCGCCGCGGCGAGCAGGGAGACGATCACGGAGGCCGGGGTCGGCAGGGGCAGCGCGCGGGCCAGGACGGCGACCGCCACCGCGGCCGCGCCGACGGTGACCGCGTCCGGGTCGGCCGCGAGGTGTCCGGCCGCGACGATCGCCAGGGCCGCCGAGGTGACGGTGGCCATCAGGCCGTACATCCGCTCGTCCGGCTCGGCGTGCGAACGCAGTTGGAGGACGAGGGTGAGGAGGACCCAGACGCCCAGCGTGCCGAGGATCGCGGCGGGCCCGTTCTCCCGGCCGACCACGAGCAGCGCGGCGTCCGCCACCAGTGCCCCGAGGTACGCCAGCGCGATGCCCTGCCGGGCCGGCCACATCCCGTTCAGCCGGAACCAGCCGGCCGCCGTCACCGCCTGGAGGACGACGAGGGGTACGAGGAGGGCGTACGTCCCGATGGCCGCCGTACCGGAGAGCAGCAGCCCGAGAACCGCGGTGAGCGCCGCGGGCTGCATGCCGGGTTCGATGATCGGGGAACGGCCTTCGAGGCGGGCGCGCTGGGCGTCGGTGATGCGCGCGTTGCCGGCGATGGTGGCGGAGCCGTAGGAGGGGGCCGGCTCGTCGGCGGTCCCCGTTTGCGAGGCGGGGGCCTGCGGGGCAGGGGTTTGGGGGGCGGGGGTCTGGGGGGCGGGGGTCTGCGGCTGCTGCTGCGCGTAGGAGGCGTAGTCCGGCTCCGCCGGCGCCTGCTGCGGCAGATACGCCGTCTCGGCCGACCCCACCGACGGCACCGGCGTATGCATCTGCGTCTCCCAGGTCTGCCCCTGCCACTGCTGCGTGTACTGCTGGGCGGCCTGCGGATCCTCGTAGGCCTGCTGCGAGTACGGGTTGTAGCCCGGGTGCGGCTGTCCCTGCTGCTGACCCTGGTACGGCCCCGGCCCCGGCTGTCCCTGCTGCTGATTCTGGTACGGCCCCGGCCCCGGCTGTCCCTGCTGCTGATTCTGGTACGGCCCCTGCGGCTGTCCCTGGTACGGCTGCTGCTGGTACCGCCGCTGCTGCCCATCGTGCGGGCCTTCGTACGGCGCCTCGTACGGGCCTTCGTACGGCCCTTCGTACGGCTGGTCGGTCATCGTCACCCTCCTGCGAACGGCGGGAGTACCTCGACCGTGCCGCCGTCGGCCAGCCCTACCGTCTCATGTCCGCGGGTGCCCACGGGGTCACCGTCGACGAGGAACGAGCATCGCCGCAGGACGCGCACGAGTTCGCCGGGGTGCCGCCCACGCACGGCGTCCAGCGCCTCGGCGACGGTGTCCGCGTCGAACAGCTCCTCGGCGACCCCGGCCGCGGCCTTCGCGGCGGCCCAGTAGCGCACCGTGACCTTCGCCATCCAGGTTCCTCAATCAATCGGCAGTCAATCGGCGGTGTACACGGTCAGGCTAGCCCGCCCGACCGACAGCCCAGTCCCCGATGCGGGCGAGCAGCCCGTCACTGGCCGCGTGTTCCGCGTGGCCCATGCCGGGCTCCAGCCAGAGTTCCGCGTGGTCGCCGGCGGCGGAGGCCAGCATGCGGGGGTGGTCGAGCGGGAAGTAGCCGTCGAGATCGCCGTGCACGATCAACAGGGGGATCGGCGCGATCCTCGGGACCGCCTCCACCGGGGACACCGGCACCGGGTTCCAGTCGCGGTGGTGGATGCGCGTACGGAATCCGTAGCGGCCCACCATGCGGCCCTCGGGGCGGGTCACCAGCCAGTGGAGTCGGCGCATGGGGGCCGTGCCCCGGTAGTACCAGCGGGCAGGGGCGCTCACCGAAACGACGGCGTCCGTCGCCGCCTCCGCACGCCCCTGGTGCGTCCTCTCTCCCCCTTGCATCTCCTCTCCCCCTTGCATCCCCACTCCCCCGCGCACCCGCTCTCCCTCGGGCGGGTTCTCGCCGTAGAGCGCCGCGTGCCGCAGGGCCACCGAGCCGCCCATGGAGAAGCCGACCGTGGCCACGCGCGGGTGCCCGAGCGAACGCGCCCATTCGACCGCGGCCGCCAGGTCGAGCACCTCGCGGTCGCCGACCGTCGAGCGCCCGCCGGAGGCTCCGTGGCCGCGGAAGGAGAACGTGACCACGGCGCCGTACCGCGCGAAGGCCTTCGCCACCCGCCGTACGTGGGGACGGTCGACGTCGCCCGTGAAACCGTGCGCGATCACGAACACGAGACCGCCGGAAGATGACGTCGAGGCGTCGTATACGACATTGCCCGGGTCGTATACGGAATCGATCGACACACCATCGGCGGTGTGCAGAAACGTCCGCAAAGGCGTACGTATGCTCGTCTCGGAGTGCGGACGAACCATGGATCGCGCCACATGACCTGCCGAACCCGTGCTCATGTGGGCTATTCTGCTGGACAGAGGACTCGGGCAACGTAGCCCCCGGGTCCTTTTGTGCTTTCGGAAGCGTTGTATACGGCGCGGGAAACCGCAGGTGTACGGGGCCCCCGGGATCGCAGAGCAGTGCCGCACCGCACACGTCCTCGCAGGGACCGAGGAGGAACCAGACATATGAGTTCTCTGCTGCTCCTGACCAACGCCCTCCAGCCGTCGACGGAGGTACTCCCCGCTCTGGGCCTGTTGCTGCACAACGTGCGCGTGGCTCCGGCGGAGGGGCCCGCCCTCGTCGACACCCCGGGTGCTGACGTCATTCTGATCGACGGGCGCCGTGACCTTCCGCAGGTCCGCAGCCTGTGCCAACTGCTGCGGTCCACCGGGCCCGGCTGTCCGCTCATCCTCGTCGTGACCGAGGGCGGCCTCGCGGCCGTCACCGCCGACTGGGGCGTCGACGATGTCCTGCTGGACACCGCCGGACCGGCGGAGGTCGAGGCCCGCCTGCGTCTGGCCATGGGCCGCCAGCAGATCGTCAACGACGACTCCCCCATGGAGATCCGCAACGGTGACCTCTCGGTCGACGAGGCGACCTACTCCGCCAAGCTCAAGGGCCGGGTCCTCGACCTCACCTTCAAGGAGTTCGAGCTCCTGAAGTACCTCGCCCAGCACCCGGGCCGCGTCTTCACGCGCGCGCAGCTGCTCCAGGAGGTCTGGGGTTACGACTACTTCGGCGGCACCCGGACCGTCGACGTGCACGTACGACGCCTGCGCGCCAAGCTCGGACCCGAGCACGAGTCGCTCATCGGGACTGTCCGGAACGTCGGTTATCGATTCGTTACGCCGGAGAAGGGCGAGCGCGCCACGGACGACGCGAAGCCCAAGACCGTCCCGGCAAAAGCGGAGGATACGGACGAGACGGCCGCTCTGGACGCCGCCGAGATCGCGGCGGAGGCGTAGCGGGGGTGGGCAGGGCATTCCGCTCAGGTGCTTCCGCCCCCGGAGGCGTCTGCAGGCCCTGCCCGGGGCGGGTCCATCCGCGTAGACTCCGCCCGTGGCCAAGGTAACCAGGGATGACGTGGCGCGGCTGGCGGGAACATCCACCGCCGTCGTCAGCTATGTCATCAACAACGGACCCCGGCCGGTCGCCCCGGCCACGCGCGAGCGTGTCCTCGCCGCGATCAAGGAACTGAGCTACCGGCCCGACCGGGTCGCCCAGGCGATGGCCTCGCGGCGCACGGATCTCATAGGCCTGATCGTGCCCGACGCGCGCCAGCCCTTCTTCGGCGAGATGGCGCACGCCGTCGAACAGGCCGCGTCCGAGCGCGGAAAGATGGTGCTGGTCGGCAACTCCGACTACGTCGGCGAACGCGAGGTCCACTACCTGCGCGCCTTCCTCGGCATGCGCGTCTCCGGCCTCATCCTCGTCAGTCACGCGCTGAACGACAACGCCGCCGCCGAGATCGACGCCTGGGACGCCCGGGTGGTGCTGCTGCACGAGCGGCCGGAGGCCATCGACGACGTCGCCGTCGTCACGGACGACCTGGGCGGTGCCCAGCTCGCCGTCCGCCATCTGCTGGAGCACGGCTACGAGTACGTCGCCTGCATGGGCGGCACCGCGGACACCCCGGCCGTCGGCGACCCCGTCTCCGACCACGTCGAGGGCTGGCGGCGCGCGATGCAGGAAGCCGGGCTCCCCACCGAGGGCCGGATCTTCGAGGCACCGTACAACCGCTACGACGCGTACCAGATCGCGCTCGGCATTCTCGCGGGGCCCGAGCGGCCGCCCGCGATCTTCTGCTCCACCGACGACCAGGCCATCGGCGTGCTGCGCGCGGCGCGCGAGCTGCGCATCGACGTGCCCGGCAAGCTGGCGGTGGCCGGCTTCGACGACATCAAGGAGGCGGCCCTGGCCGACCCGCCTCTGACCACGATCGCCTCGGACCGTTCCGCGATGGCACGGGCCGCTGTGGACCTCGTACTGGACGACGGGCTGCGGGTGGCCGGGTCCCGGCGGGAGCGGCTGAAGCAGTTCCCGTCGCGGTTGGTGGTGCGCGGTTCCTGCGGCTGCGTGTGAGGCGGCGTCGCGGTAGCCGTACGGGGCTTTGCTGAGGGGCTTTGCTGAGGGGCTTTGCTGAGGGCCTCTGAGGGTTTTCTGAGAGACCTCCGCGAGCTGCGAGAAGCGTCTTTATATCGGGCGAACAAGGTTCTGCCGGGCTTCTCAGGCGGCGCTCAGGGAGCTCTCATGGTCGGCGGACAAGCTGATTGCCATGACCGAGAGCTTCCGCCGCAGTGGCGAGTACGAGAACCCCCAGGGGCACGGCCACGAGTCCGCGTACCCCCAGCAGCAGCACTCCGCCTCCCCCGTGAACCCGGCGAACCCGGCGAACCCGGCGAACCCGGTGAACCCCGAGTGGCCGCCCCCGCCGGCCCAACCGCCCGCCTTCCCCGGGCCCGGGCCCGGGTCCGGGTTCGGGCCCGCGCCCGTCGCAGCACCCAGGAAGCGCACCCGGGGTCCGGTCCCGCTGATCGCCGCCGTGGCGATCGTCGCCGCGGCGATAGGCGGCGGGACGGCGTACGGCATCCAGGAGCTGACCGGTACCGACACGGTCGCCGTCAGCAGCAGTACCAGCACAAACGTGGTGCCCTCCGCCGACAAGGGGACCGTCGCCGGAGTCGCCAAGGCGGTCAGTCCGAGCATCGTCGAGATCAAAGCCAACTCGAACGCCGGCGATTCCACCGGCTCGGGCGTGATCATCACCAGCGCCGGCGAGATCATCACCAACAACCACGTCGTCTCCGGCGCCAGTTCGATCAAGGTGAGCACGAGCAACGGCAGGACGTACACCGCGAAGGTCGTCGGCACCGACAGCAAGAAGGACCTCGCCCTGATCAAGCTGGAGAACGCCTCCGGTCTGGCGACGGCCATCCTCGGCGACTCCTCCGGTGTCCAGGTCGGCGACCAGGTCGTGGCGATCGGCTCCCCCGAGGGCCTGACCGGCACCGTCACCAGCGGCATCGTCTCCGCCCTGGCCCGCGATGTCACCGTCTCCACCGGCGAGGGCCAGCAGCAACAGCAACAGCAACAGGGCGGCAACGGCCAGTGGCCGTTCGAGTTCGGCGGCCGGCAGTTCAACGGCGACACCGGCTCGTCCACGACGACGTACAAAGCGCTCCAGACGGACGCCTCGCTCAACCCCGGCAACTCCGGCGGCGCGCTGATCGACATGAACGGCAACATCATCGGGATCAACTCGGCGATGTACTCGGCCGCCGCCGGATCGTCCTCGTCCGACGCGGGCAGCGTGGGCCTCGGCTTCGCCATCCCGGTCAACACCGTCAAGGCCGACCTCGCCACGCTGCGGGCGGGCGGCTCCGACAGCTGATCCCACCCGACTCCTCCGTCCGTGACCCCGGGACCCGTGCGAGGCTGAAAGCATCCACCGACGTCAGCCCGCCCGCCCCACCGCACCCGAGGAATCACGCCCATGAGCCCCGCCGAAGGCGACCGTGACACCCAGCGCATCCTGATCGTCGACGACGAGCCGGCGGTGCGCGAAGCACTCCAGCGCAGCCTCGCCTTCGAGGGCTACGACACGGAGGTCGCGGTCGACGGCGCGGACGCGCTGGAGAAGGCGTCCGCGTACCAGCCCGACCTGGTGGTCCTGGACATCCAGATGCCGCGCATGGACGGCCTGACCGCCGCGCGGCGCATCCGCGGGGCCGGCGACACGACACCGATCCTGATGCTCACGGCCCGCGACACGGTCGGCGACCGGGTCACCGGACTCGACGCGGGCGCCGACGACTACCTGGTCAAGCCCTTCGAACTCGACGAACTCTTCGCCCGCGTCCGCGCGCTGCTGCGCCGCAGCTCGTACGCGGCGGCGGCCGGCGCGGGGGCGATGGAGTCGGACGACGCGCTCACCTTCGCCGACCTGCGGATGGATCTCGCGACCCGTGAGGTCACGCGGGGCGGCCGACCGGTGGAGCTGACCCGGACCGAGTTCACGCTCCTGGAGATGTTCCTGGCACACCCGCGTCAGGTCCTCACCCGCGAGCAGATCCTGAAGGCGGTCTGGGGCTTCGACTTCGAGCCGTCGTCGAACTCGCTGGACGTGTACGTGATGTACCTGCGCCGCAAGACGGAGGCGGGCGGCGAGCCGCGGCTCGTGCACACGGTGCGGGGTGTGGGCTACGTACTGCGGCAGGGCGGCGCCGAGTGAGGAAGGTCGTACGCCGGTTCCGGTCCCTGCCGATCCGGTCCCGACTGGCGCTGCTGGTGGCGGCGGCGGTGGCGTTCGCGGTGGCGGCGGTGGCGGTGACCTGCTGGTTCATCGTCCAGGGCAAGCTGTACGACCAACTCGACGCGGATCTGCAGGAGGGGGCGAAGCCGCAGGAACTCGGCGACGTACAACTCCTGCTCCGGGCATGCCCACAGGCTCCGCAGACTCCGCAGGCAGACAAGGCCAGCGCTCTGCGGGCGCACAACAGCGTGTACCTCCAGCTGGTCGATGCGGACGGGAGGTCCTGCGTCTCGGCGAACTCCGAGGGCACGGTCGAGATCACCGACGCCGACCAGAACGTGATCAAGAGCGCCGCCCCTGGACAGGGCACGTTCCGCAACGGGACCGACGCGAACGGCAACGCGGTACGCGTACTGACCGTCCCGCTGCTCATCAGCCAGGGCCCCGGCGCGCCGCCCGCGCTCTACCCCGACACGGCTCTCGTCGTCGCCGTCCCCCTGAAGAACACCCAGTCCACCCTCAACGACCTCGCGTTGATCCTGCTCCTCGTCTCCGGAGTCGGAGTCGTCGGCGCCGGAGCCGCCGGACTCGCGGTCGCCCGTGCGGGCCTGCGCCCGATCGACAGGCTGACCGAAGCCGTCGAACGCGTCGCCCGTACCGAGGACCTGAGCATCCGCATTCCCGTGGAGGAGGACAGCGAGGACGAAGTCGCCCGTCTCTCCCACTCCTTCAACTCCATGACCTCAGCCCTCGCCAACTCCCATGAGCTGCAGCAACAACTCATCGCGGACGCCGGCCACGAACTCCGCACGCCGCTGACGTCGTTGCGTACGAACATCGAACTCCTCACCCGCAGCGAGGAAACAGGCCGCCCGATCCCCCCGGCCGACCGCAAGGCGCTGCTCGCCTCGGTGAAGGCGCAGATGACCGAGCTGGCCGCGCTGATCGGCGACCTGCAGGAGCTGTCCCGTTCGGAGGGGCAGCAGGGTGAGCGCGTCCAGGTGATCTCGCTGCGGGACACGGTGGAGGCCGCCCTGCGTCGCGCCCGGCTCCGTGGCCCGGAGCTGACCATCGCCACCGATCTCCAGCCCTGGTACGTACGGGCGGAACCCTCGGCTTTGGAGCGGGCGATCGTCAACATCCTCGACAACGCGGTGAAGTTCAGCCCCGAGGGCGGCACGATCGAGGTGGGGCTGAGCGAGGGCGCGCTGACGGTCCGCGATCACGGCCCCGGCATCCCCGCCGACGAACTCCCCCACGTCTTCGACCGCTTCTGGCGCTCCCCGTCGGCGCGAGCGCTGCCGGGCTCCGGCCTCGGCCTGTCGATCGTCGCCCGCACGATCCAGCAGGCGGGCGGCGAGGTCACGCTGGCCCGCGCGGAGGGCGGCGGCACGGTGGCGACGGTCCGGCTGCCGGGGGCGCCTACGGCGCCGCCGGAGGTGCCGTAGACGGTTCCGCAGACGGTTCCGTAGGCGATTCGTAAACCTGCCAGAAGAGCTCTGCCACCAGGATCTGCGGATCTGCGGAGCGTGGAACGAAGGTGTAGACAAGCCAGCCGTTGTGGTTGTCGAAGTACAGGATGCGCGGACCCTTGGGATCGCTGGACCGCGCCGGCTCGACGTACACGGTTTCCGGGAGGTCGCGATCGGTGTCGATCCCGCGGAAATACGGGTCCTTCGCGGTGACCAGCTCGGCGCGGGCCTCGTCAACCATCTTCCGCACATGCTCCGGCAGTGCATCACGGCTGGCGAGGGCATCGAGCCGCCAGTCCAGCTGCCACGGCGGTCCCATGAACTCGTCGGTCACTCGCCAGGCTCCAGGTCCCGCATGCTGTAGCGAATCTTCGCCACCTCGTCGAGGAGAGCCTTGGCCTCAGCGATGTCGGTCGCTTCTGCCGCACGGTGCTGGAGCTCGGTCACGTGAGCGTCGAGCTCCGGATCGCGTGCAATCCCGAATTCGCACCACCAGCGGGCCAGGAACGCGGACACAGGACCAACGTCGTATGTGTCACCAATCGCCCGCTTCCAGTGGGCGTCGAAGTCGGAGAGAAGGTGAGGGGCGTCCTCAGCAATGGCCGCGCGCATCGCCTTCGGCGTCCGCTCGGGCATGGAGGGAACGGCCGAATCGGATCCCGCAGCGTGGGCAACCATGCTCGATGTCCTCCTTCGACGCGTTTTGACTACGACCATAACCGCCTCGCACCTCTTGCATCCGGGGTTCGCAACCTGGCCGTCCTTTCGGACGCAAGATCGACGATGACGGAAGAACAGCCGCGGAACTCGAACTCCCGACAGACGTCACCCGAAGGGGTACCCGCCCGCCTCTCCCGTGATCCCGTCCACGAACACGGCCCAGGACGCGGCCGAGAAAAGCAGCGGGCCGGCCGCCGGGGTCTTGCTGTCGCGGACGGGGACCATGCCGACGTAGCCGTCGGCGACCTCGACGCAGTTCGTGCCGCCCCCGTCGCTGTACGACGACTTGCGCCACACATTCGCGGACGGGTTGGCCGAGTTGCTGACGTGAGCAGGCGAAGACCGTCAGGCACCCCTGGCTCCTGTCAATGTTCTGTCATACCGGCCATACCGGCAGCCGGCGGCGCTGCCGTCGGAGGCGCTGCCGTCGGAGGTGCTGCCGTCGGAGGTGCCTCGACGGGGATCAGTGGAAGCCGAGCATGCCTGGCGAGTCGATGTCGACGGTGACCACGCCGGGCGGGTAGTGCTGTTCGCGGTCCGTGAGCAGGATCGACATGCCGGCGAATTCGGTCCGCGGCAGTGCGCAGTACAGAGCGTGGCAGGTGTCCGCACCGCCGTAGCCGTCACGGATCATGGTGCCGACAGTGACCGAAGCGGTCGTGTTGAGATGGTCGACAACGACCGAGGAGAAGGCGAGTACCCGCCCGGCGGCACCCGCGTCCTGCGATTCCGCCTGCATGAGGCACAGAGCGGGGATCCGGAGAAGGTCGCCGGGAGTGCGTGCCATGTTCCCGGCGAGGAGGTTCAGCGTCTTGTGCCCCTGAGCGAGGGCAAGAGTGCCGCCGGTGTCCAGAATGATCATGTAGCGGCGCCCCGTGCCGCACGGATCTTCTCGGCCGCGATGCGGTAGATGTTGCCGAGGATGTCAGGCGCCTCGTCGAACTCCACGTCGCTGATGTCCACACCGATCGTCTCTCGCACGACGTGCCGGTCCGCCGCCACCCGCTCGGCGATCTGTTCCGCCGTGGGCTGCTCCAAGGCCAGTCCTTCGACGAGCTGCCCCAGGGTCATTCCCCGCTCCTTGGCGACCTGGGCGAGGTGGTCACGGGCCTGCCGGGACACCTGGATGGTCGTGTTCTCTGCCATGGTTCCACCATAGTCACGCCACGGCCAGGGTGGAACGATGAGGAACTCTCGTCACCCGAACGCGTCCACGTAGATGTTGGCTCCCCATCCCTGTGCTCCCGGTGCTGACATAGCGCGCACCAGGACGCGAGCGAACCGGCGCCACCGCCCCGGCAACCTTTTCCCCACGAGCTGCGACCAGCAAGGGACCCCACCCGCCCCCACTTGATCGGACGCAGCCGTGAGTGAAAACCGCAGCATCGCCCGCCACCGCAGCAGGAAGACCGCGCTCACACTCGGCATACCTCTCGCGCTCACCGCCGCCGGGACCATGGCCTACGGCACGGACGCCGGCGCCTTCCGCGCGGACGCGCAGACCGTGGCCGCCGCCCCCGCCTGGGCCACCGCCGCCGCCACCGCCGACGGCTTCGCCTCCGTCGACGCGCTGGGCCAGAACGGCACCTACGGCGGCCGGGACGGCAGGACCGTCACCGTGAAGACGCTCGCCGACCTGGAGAAGTACGCGACCGCGCCCGAGCCGTACGTCATCGTCGTCGCGGCGGCCATCACCATGGATCCCGTCGGGAAAGAGATCAAGGTCGCGTCGGACAAGACCATCGTCGGCTCCGGGACCTCCGGGCAGCTCGTCGGCGGCGGGTTCTTCCTCGGCAGCGGCGTGCACAACGTGATCATCCGGAATCTGACGATCCGGGACGCCTACCAGGGCATCTGGAACGACAAGGAGCACGACTTCGACGCGATCCAGATGGACGGCGCCCACCACGTCTGGATCGACCACAACGACCTGCGGAACATGGCCGACGGCCTCATCGACGTCCGCAAGGACAGCACGTACGTGACGGTGTCCTGGAACAAGCTGAGCAACGACAACAAGGCCTTCGGTATCGGCTGGACCGAGAACGTCGTCACCGACATCACCATCCACCACAACTGGATCCGCGAGACCGAGCAGCGCAACCCGTCCACCGACAACGCGGCCCACGCCCACCTCTACAACAACTTCCTGGAGGACGTCTCGGGGACCGACATCAAGTCCTCCTACGGCAACTACTCGCGCGGCGCGACGAAGATGCTCCTGGAGAACTCCTACTTCCAGGGTATGAACAACCCGGTCATCAAGGACAGCACCGCGACGATCGTCCAGAAGGGCAACACGTTCGTCGCCACGACCGGGCGCAACGAGAGCGGCGGTACGGCCTTCGACGCGAAGACGTACTACCCGTACACGCTCGACACGACGGCGGACGTGCCCGTGCTCCTCAAGTCCGGTGCGGGGCCGCGCAGTTCCATCGGTACGGCGGCCACCGCGAAGGCGGCCACCGCAGGGGCGGCGAGCGGAGGGGCGGCTAGCGCAAAGGTGGCGACCGCCGCGACCACCCTCACCGTCGCCAAGGACGGCAGCGGCCAGTACACGACCGTGCAGGCCGCCGTGAACGCCGTACCGGCGAACAACCCCGCGCGGGTGGTGATCGCCGTGAAGCCGGGAACGTACCGCGAGCTGGTGAAGGTCCCCGCCAACAAGCCGCACGTCACCGTGCAGGGCACGGGTGCGAGCCGCAAGGACACGGTGATCGTCTACAACAACGCGGCGGGCACGCCCAAGCCCGACGGCTCGGGGACGTACGGCACCGGCGGCAGCGCCACCGTCGCCGTCGAGGCCGACGACTTCCAGGCCCGCAACCTGACGATCTCCAACGACTTCGACGAGGCCAAGAACCAGAACCTCAGCGGCCACCAGGCGGTCGCGCTGCGCACCGCCGCCGACAAGGTGTTCCTCGACGGTGTCATCGTCAGCGGCGACCAGGACACGCTGCTGGTGGACACCGCGGCAAAGGACCGGCTGGGCCGCGTCCACCTGACCAACTCCTACGTCATCGGCAACGTCGACTTCATCTTCGGCCGGGCCACCGCGGTGATCGACAAGTCCGTCATCACGCTGAAGAAGCGCTGGGACGGCAGCTCGGCCGGTTACGTCACCGCGCCCAGCACGGCGGCCGGCCGCAAGGGCATCCTGATCGCCGACTCCACGGTGAACGGGGACGTGTCCGACCGCAGCTTCTTCCTCGGCCGCCCCTGGCACGCCGGCGGCGACGCCTCCCTCGACCCGCAGACCACGGTCCGCGACACCACGCTGAGCGCCGCCGTGAAGACCGCCCCGTGGACCGACATGAGCGGCTTCTCCTGGAAGGACGACCGCTTCGCCGAGTACCGGAACACCGGCTCCGGCGCGGGCGCGGCGAGCTCCGACCGCCCCCAGCTGACCGACGCCCAGGCGACCGGCCAGGAGCTCGCCGACTGGCTGGGCGACTGGACCCCCACAGGTTCCTGACGCCACAGTTTCCAGACCGCACGCCTTCCCGACCCCACAGCTTCCCCGCACCACAGCTTCCCTGCACCACAGCTTCCCGACACCGACACCCAACTGTCCCCCGCCGCTCCCCCGGCGCCCCGCGGCCGATCTAGGCTTGGCCCGATCATGAACGTGATGGACGTGACGGACGTCATGGACGTCATGGACGCGGCAGGCGACGGGGGAGCGGAACAGTGCGGATAGAGCGGCACCGGGTCGAAGAGGCCGTCGTCTCGGCGGTGCGGGAGGGCTTCGTCCACCGGATCGGCTCGCAGGTGCGGTCGATGTCGAAGGCCGGTCCGGTGACGTCGCAGGAGTGGTGGCTGCTCGCCGAGGAGTTCGTCGAGTACCTGGGCGCGCTCTCCGTCGAGACACCCGATCTGCACACGCCGGAGGCGAAGGCCGTGCTGGAGGACGCCGTGGAGGCGGCGGCCGGGGCGGTGGCGTACGCGGCGTACTTCCCGCACCACCGCTTCCAGGTGTCCCTCACCTACGTGAACTGGGGCATGGTCTACGACGCCGGGTCCGACGGCAGCCCGGCCTCCGTCACCCCCTCGCAGTGGCTCGACGCCTTCTGTCTCTCCGTCCTCGCCGACAAGGCCGAACGGCACCGCGAGGCCTTCCACTTCGCCCACGAGGAGCCGCAGCGGGGGCGGGCCGGACGGCCGGACACCGAGCTGATCAACGGTTTCATGGCGTACGTGCTCGGCGACACCGGGGACGACGACGTGAACTACCCGCCCTCGCCGCAGGAGAAGCTCACCGCGATCGACGCGGCACTCGCCCGGATCCGGGCCCTGGAGGCCGAGACCGGCGAGGACCTCGCCGGCCATCCGCACGGCCTCGCCCTGCACGCTCTACGCGCGCTGGCCGCGGCCGACCGGGAGGCCTTCGGTTCGGCGGTGGTACGGATGCTGCTCCCCCTCGCCGACATCCCGGGCCCGGGCGCGCGCCCGGCCGGCCTCCTCCCCCTCCTGCCGCTCGCCCTGACAGCACTGGCCTACCGTCGCGAGGGCTGGCCGTCCCCCGTCGACTCCGGCTATCTCCCGCACGCGCTGGTCACCGGCTTCGAGACCGCGCCGCCGAGGGTGGGGGCGTACGGCCGTGACCGGCGCGCGGACGCGGTGGCCGAACTCGCCGCCGGCGTCGTCGAGTTCGAGCGGCCGGTGGACCCGCAGCCGCTGAGCGAGGAGAGCGAGGCCCAGTTCGAGCGGTACACCCGGGAGGCCTTCACCCCGGTGCCCGGCGAGCCGCTCGCCGCGTGGGAGCTGGCGCACGCCGTCACCGACCAGGAGATCCTCTTCAAGACCCGCGCCTCGCACTCCGCCGACGCCACCGACCTCCAGCTCGGCAACCTGCGGCTCGCGGCCGAGCTGGGCGCCGCGCTCTTCCGTACGACGCTGGCGGAGCCCGGCACCGACGTCGAGGTGACGATCGACGGGACGACGGTCACGTACCCCGCCTCCCGCGACGAGGACGCCGGGCCGGGCGCCTGGCACCGCGCGGTGGACCTCGCCCTGATCACGGGCCGCCGCGAGGACCTCGCCCCGCTGGTCCTCGCGGGCCCGACCTGCGTCTCCGCAGACAAGTCCCCCTTCGCCTCCTACCGCCAGGCCCTGCACGACTACCTGCGCGGCGAGGACCCCGAACCCGCCACCGACCGCGCCCTGCTGGACTGCGCGAAGTCCCGCAACCAGGTGTTCCTGCCGCCCCCCGCGGTCCTCTTCTCCCAGTTCCTCGAAGGCGACGAGGAGTCCTTCAACCTGGCCCTCCTGGACGCCCTGGAAGCCCACCGCGACCACCACCGCATCGCCGACCGCGCCACCGACTGCGACGCCGCGATCAACCTCGACATCCTGGCCCTCACCTGCCACGCCCGCCGCCGGGGCTGGAACATCAGGGTTTCGTCGCCGTATCTGCCGGGGCGGATTCTGGGAGCGGCGGAGCCGTTCTAGTGCCGTCCCGCGTTGATCCTGCGGGGGGTCGCTGGGCGGACGAAGGCGTGTATGTCAACCGCCGAGGGTCACTTGCTGTCCAGCCGCCCCAGCGCGTGGGCGTCGGCGAGGACGGACCGGGCCATCTGCCAGTCGGTGTGGTCGACGCCGGTGATGTGGCGTAGGTAGGCGAGGGTGACCTGCTGGACGAGGGCAACACGGCTGGGGTCCTCGTCGGTGGTCTCTGCTGCCCGGTAGCCGGAGATGCCGCCGAGGAAGTGCTCGCCGCCGTAGACGGTGAGCAGGCTCTTGTTGCCGCGGCTGAGGGTGTAGGGGTCGCTTGTCCAGGCGGGTCCTCGGGTGGTGAGCGGGAGGTCGTCCTTGTCGCCGGCGACCACCAGTCCGGGGGCGGTGATGTGGGAGAAGTCCTGGTCGCGGAGCCAGGGAAGGTTCTCGTGGGCGAAGGGGGTCAGTTCGTCGCCGCCCTTGCCGGCCGTGGCCAGCTGGATGCTGGCCCCGACCCGGGAGTCGGACAGGTCGTCGGCGGTGCCGGTCTGGGGGTCGGTGACGCGCAAACCTACCAGGATGCCCGCGGTCTGGCCTCCGAAGGAGTGGCCCGCTGCGACGATGCGACTGTGGTCGACCCGGCCGGACAGGCCGGGCACGGATGCCTCCAGCGGCTTGAGCTCATCCAGGATGCGCTTCATGTCCTGCAGGCGGTAGCGCCACAGGTGGGGCCTGCGGGAGTCGTCCGCGGCGATGGCGACCCGCTTGGAGTCGAGATGCGTGGCTTGGATCACCACGAAGCCATGGGAGGCCCAGTGGTCGACCAGCGGTGCGTAGCCGTCCAGGTCGGAGCCGAATCCGTGTGCGAAGAGCACGATCGGCAGGCGTGTGCCAGTGAGCGGTGCGGAAACGCGTACGTGCAGGTCCTGGCCGCGCTGGGGTGCGGGCAGCACGATCGGCTTGACCGTCACGGTCGGCGTGGGAGCGGGGCCGGTGAGGCCGGTCGTCTGGTGGGTGGTCATGTGCGTGCTTCTTTCCGGCGCGGCGCGGGTGGCGGGTCAGGTGGTCTTGAGGCCGAGGACGCTTCCGGCGTTGATCCGTGACGTATCGGGCGAAAACCCCGAGGTCATGTCAGCTACGCTAAAACTTGACGTCGACGTCAAAGGCAAGTCGTTATGGCGTAGTTCACATGGAGTCGGAATGCGCATTGGGGAACTCGCCCGGCGTACAGGCGTCAGCACCCGAGCCCTGCGGTACTACGAGGAGCAGAACCTGCTCACCGCCGAGCGCAGCAACAGCGGCCAGCGCCACTACCCGGAAACCGCGGTCGCCCGGATCCTCCTGGTCCGGGAGCTGTTCACCGCCGGCCTGTCGAGCAAGATCATCGCCGAGCTCACGCCCTGCGTCATCGACGGCAAGGCCACACCCGAACTCCTCGACCGCCTGGCTGTGGAGCGCGGTCACATCGACCAGCACATCGCCGAGCTCACGCACACCCGAGACAGGCTCGACTCGGTCATCGCCGGCGCCTCCGCATCCATGGACACCGGGACCCCCTGCCGGCCCGGCCCGGCATCGACCACTCCGGCGCAGGTCAGCGGCGCTACCCTCCCCGGTGATCAAGAAGCTCGGGAAGGTGGGGGATGACGTCGCCCAGTCCGTTCGCGGCGCTCTGGAACAGCGACCAGCTCGCGCTGTCACGAGAACTGGCGAGCTCACGAACGGCGCCGCTGCGGCGGGTGCAGCGAGCGCATGTCGCCCTGGCCTGCGCACAGGGCACCGCGAACACTGTCATCACCCGCACGCTCCGGCTGCACCTGGACACCGTGCGCCGCTGGCGTAAGCGGTTCACCGCCGAAGGACTCGCAGCTCTGGAGGACCGTCCCCGACCGGGGCAACCGTGCCGCTACGGTCCCGAAGTGCATCTGGCCATTGTGGCCACGGTGACCTCGGCACGCCCCGCCGGTCCTCGAATCCCTGCTGGGACACGCGAGCGTGGATCTCCTGCACCAACTGTCCCGAGAGTGCCAGCATGAGTGCGGAGAGGGCCAGAGCGTCATCCATGGCTTGACTACTCGTCAAGCTGCTTGTCTTGATGGACAAGTTACTTGTCTACAAGGAGGCTGGCATGCCCTTCATCCGCAGTGACGAGGCCGTCGTGCACGAGATCCACGGTGGCCGCTTCGTTTCCTATATCCGTCCGGGCACGGGCAGCCAGGATCTCACCGCCTGGCGCGGCGAGATCCCGGCCGCAACGGCGGGTCCGGCCCACACGATCAGTCACGAGGAAACGTTCTACGTCCTCTCCGGTCGCCTCCAGCTCACCATCGGCGGCGAGACCGCCGAACTCGGCGTCGGTGACGCGGCGGTGGCTCCGGCAGGCTCCGAGCTGGCGCTTGCCAATACCACCGACCAGCCCGCCCACATGTGGGTCACCACACGTGTCGGGTTCAGCGCCAAGATGGCCGATGGCAGCACCGTCACACCGCCTTGGACTCATTAGGCCCACAGAGGGATCAGCACCGGTTTCCCTTCCGGGAGGACTGTCCCTGACCTCGTGCTCAGCCGGTCGAAGCGGTGACATCGAATGAGGCGGGACGCTTCCGGCCTCGAATGGGGTCTCGAACTGGGTCACTCACCTGGGAGTTCGCCGGACGTGAGGGGCGGCCTTCGTCTGATCGTGTGTTCCGACCAAGGAATGCACGTGACCGGGACGAAGGCCGTGATGGTGAGTGTGCTGCCTGATGCTGTCAGGCGGGAGGCGTTCGCGGAAGCGTCACGCCCCACCGGTGTGGCTGTGGTCCTCCAGGACCGGCGCAACCCCGGACGACGTCACCCCCCCCCCGCAGGATCAGCGCGGCGAAGCACTAGAGGCTTGTTCTAGGCTCGCACGCCGCCCTTGACCTCCGTCAGGAACGACGCCCACGAGCTCACGCCGAAGACCAGCACCTGTCCGTCCGGGGTTTTGCTGTCGCGGACGGGGACGAGATCGGCGTAACCATCGGCGACCTCGACGCAGTTGTTGGCTCCCCCGTCGCTGTAGCTCGACTTGCGCCAGACGGCGGTGCTGAGGTCCGGGGTGTGCTTCATGATCTCTGCTCCTCCAGTACGTCCCTGATGAACGTCAACGAGTCCGACGGGGACAGCGCCTGGTCCCGGAGCCGATCGTAGGACAAGCGGTGCAGAATGACGTCCTCCGGTTCGTCCATCAACAGACCGCTGCTGCCGCTTTCCGTGTAGGCCACGGCACTTCCGTTCTTCTGCCAGAGAAGGGTCAGCGATCCCTTCCCCATGAGGTGGTGGATCCCTGCGGATAACGGAAGCACCTGGACGACAACGTTGGGCCACTGCGCGACCGCTTCGATGTGCATCAGCTGACTTTCCCAGGTCTCCGCGCTGGCCGAGGAACGGCGGAGGGCCGGTTCGTCGATGACGAAGCGGACGTTGGGTGTCGGTTTCTTGTCCAGCAGAAGCTGGCGTCCCAGGCGGGCGGCCACCTGTTCCTCAACTGCCTCGACGTCCTGATCCGTTGTCTGAGGCCCAGACAACACCTCCCGGGCGAAATCCTCGGTCTGCAACAGCCCAGGCACGTTCGGCGAGTACACCCGGATGATCCGCGCTGCCGCCTCCAGCCGCATGTACTCCTTGTACTTGTCCTTGAAGGCGTCGATCCGAGCCACCTTCCAGAGGCAGACCAGCAGGTCACCGGACCCGTAGTACCCGTCCAGGTCCTCCATGACCGTGACCTTGGACAGTCGCTCGCCCGACTCCAGACGGCTCAGGTAGCTCTTGTCGTATCCCGTGTCATCGGCCAGCTGCCCCAGCGACTTGCCCGCCTTCCCCCTCAGGAATTTCAGCGCCTGCCCCAGCGCCGCACGCCCTGGCTCCCCTGTCCCGTCAACCTGTTCGTCCACGTCACCCCTCCCCGTTGCCTGGGGCCGCGGACAACGCCGACCCCCTTTCGCAGCGTACGTGCAATCAGTGACGATAGGGGCACGAACGGTAATCACCGCCCGTCAGGACACCGAGGGAGAGCCGGTATGAGGGAACACATCGCGGAGTTGTGCGCGTCGCTGCTGTTAACGATCATCAGGGCGCTCCTGCCCGCCAGGGGCCGTCACCGAGCCGCTGCGACCCAACGTCGCGTCCTGGGGCCGATGGTGATGCCCGCCCGGGATCCGGGAGCACAAGCCGACCACTTCGAGCCCGACGCCCAGCCGCTCGTACGCCCGAACCTCCTCACCCGGGAAGAACGCCACGAGCGCACACTCCAACGGCACCGTCGTCGAGCCCTCTGGCTCGCCGTCCACGGCATCGACGTAGGCCCGCGCCACATTCACGGGATGGAGGTCTCCGCATGAGCACCTGCGAGGAACCAACCACGTCCGGCGATCTCCGTCTGCTGCCCTGGACCACCCCCGACGGCAGACCCTGCTATCTCAGCACCGACAACGACCACAGCAGACTCTCCCAGCTCGCCGACGACCTGGAAGCGGCCCAGTTGGATTCGGGCGAGCAGGTCCTCGCGGGAGTCAGGGACGTACTGGCCGACCCCAGAGCGGGCGAGCGAGCCGTGCGCTTCGCGCTCACCAGGGCGGCGGAATGCCTGGCGGATCTTCTCCGTATCGCGGTCAGCCGCGGCGAACGCATCCCACTGGGGGAACCGTGAACCTTTGCCTCACCGAGTCGTGCTCGGCGCACACCGGCGACCGCGCCGCCGGGCAGGTCCTGCTGCGACGGGTGACCGACGCGCACCACCGCCTCGCCCTGAGCGACTTCGGCTTCGCCGCATCCCGGGGAGCCGACTGGGCGTCGCGTCCCGCGGACCCGGGGTGACCTCCATGCCGGCGGTGTGGCTCCTCAGCCGAAGGCGGCCAGGGAGACCGGCTGCCACTGGCGCCAGGTGCGCAGACGCTCCTCGTAGAGACCGGCGACGTCGGGGAAGGACTTGCCGAGGAAGATCCGCAGCGGGGGCTGGTCCGCGTCGACGATCCGAAGGATCGCGTCGCGGGTGGCGCGCGGGTCGCCGACCTCGAAATCCGGTGCAGTGGCCGCGTGGACTTCGGTGTAGTCCGGATGCCCCTCACTGTGCCGTGCCCCGCGGGCCAGCCAGTCGGTGGCGTAGGGGCCGGGCTCGACGTTGGTGATGTGGACGCCGAAAGCTGCCACTTCTTGCGCCAGGGATTCCGACAGCCCCTCAAGAGCCCATTTGGAGGCGTGGTACGCACCGATGCCGGGGAAGGCACGTACGCCGCCCTCGCTGGTCACTTGCAGGATCCTTCCCGATCGTTGGGCCCGCATGAGAGGCAGGACGGCCTGCGTGACCCATACCGCGCCGAAGAAGTTGGTATCCATCTGATCCCGGAGTTCGTCCTCGTCGATCTCCTCGACCATGCCGAAATGCCCGTAGCCGGCGTTGTTGACGGCGATGTCCAGCGAACCGAAATGCGTGTGGGCAAGCTGCACTGCCTCATGCACCGCGGCGCGGTCGGTGACGTCGAGCCGGACCGGCAATACCGCGTCCCCGTACCGCTCGACCAAAGGGGTCAGCTGCGTGACGTTCCGGGCCGTCGCCGCGACGTGATCGCCGCGTTCGAGCGCCACCTCCGCCCACTCGCGGCCGAATCCCCTCGAACTGCCCGTGATGAACCAGGTCTTCGCCATGGCTGGTGCTCCCTGTAGGTAAATGGATTGCTTGCGGTTGCTGCTCCATCGTGTTGCCGATCGTGGTATTCCACCAGCGAGGGTCTTACATATAAGACATGCGGTTGTGGAAGTGTCAGGATGACGGCGTGGCCGACTTCACCCTCACTGGTCTCCGCGTCGTCCAGGCCGTGGTCGACACCGGATCGTTCACCGCCGCGGCCGACGCACTCGGATACACGCAGTCAGCGGTGTCCCGTCAGGTGGCGGCGATGGAGGCCGCCGCCGGTGCACCGCTGTTCATCCGGGGCGCTCGCGGGGTGGCGCCTTCTCCTGCGGGCATGGTGCTCGCCCGCCGAGCCGCGACAGTACTCAACGAGATCGACGCCGTCAGCACAGACCTCGCCGGGCTGCAGGACCACGTCACCGGACGCGTCATTATCGCGGCCTTTCCCTCTGCCGCCGCCGTGCTCGTCCCCAGGACACTGGCCCGCCTTGGAAACGACCACCCGGGTTTGATCGTCGAGTTCGGCGAGGCGTCATCACCCACGCAGCTTCGCCAACTCCGCGCTCACCGCATCGACGTCGCAGTGATCGGCGTGGGACCGGACCTGCCCGCCTATGACTTCGAGGGACTCCGCCGCGACCTGCTCCTGGACGGCGGTCTCCTGCTCGCCGTCCCCGCCGACCACCGGTTTGCCGGCCGCGGAACCATCCCGGTGGCCGAGCTGAGGGACGAACCCTGGATCGTCGGCAAGGGCCTCCGCGACGACCCCCAGTTCGGCGCCTGGCCCACCCTCGACCACCCGCGGATCGCCTACGCCGCCCGCGAATGGCCCACTCGCCTGGGTTTTGTCGCCGCCGGTCTCGGCATTGCCGTACTGCCCGAACTGGCCGCCCCGGCGGTCCCCACCGGCGTCCGCACCGTCCACGTCGACGACCCCGCCTGGCTCGGCCGAGCCGCTGTCGCCGTCACGGTCCGCAACCGCTCTCCCGAGGTGACGGCCACCGTGAAGGCCCTCCGCCACGAGGCCGCACAGCTTCGTGCGGTGCCATAACGCCGCACCCGGTGCCCTGTCAGTCAGCCGCGGCGAACGCATCCCACTGAAGGAACCGTGAACCTTTGCCTCACCGAGTCCTCGCCCGCATCCTCCAGAGGTACGTCGACCGCGCGGCTCAACGTAAGGCCGTGTTGACCCTGCCCCGACGCGCTTCCTTGGAAGAGCTGGAAAAGCGGCTCAGCCGCCCGTCGCCTTCGCGAGCGAGGTAAGGCCATCCGTCGCTGAGCGTCACAGAAGCCCGCAGTGACACCGCGGACACTATCGCCCGATCGGTGAGCTGACGGTATTACCCCTGGTCAGCCCTATCACCGTACGTACCGTGATCGCGTTTGCTTGTGCCTCGTGCACACCCAGCCCACACTTGAGGAGGTGACGCCACCATGACTGCTCTTGCGCACGAAAGGCCCGAGACCATGACCGAGTCCCTGTCCCTGGCCCAGAACGGCTCCGAGCTGGACGAGGTCGTGTGGCAGGTATGGAAGGCCAGTGAACTCCCCGAGGGCTACCGCGCTGAGATCATTGAGGGAGCCATCGAGGTGTCGCCCACCGGACGCTTTTCGCATGCCCAGGTCGTCAACCGTCTGCGGGACGCCCTGGTGATCTTTCTGCACGACAGTGAACACGGTGCTTGGAACGACACACATGTGATCCATGCGCTCAGGGCTTGGATTCCGGACGGGTTGGTAGCTCCTCGGGACGCCGAGCTGGCCGAGGCGGAGGACGGCCTCGGTATCAAGGCCTCTGCGGTCCAGATGATCGTCGAAGTCGTCTCCCCCGGCAAGCGCAACCAGGACCGTGACCGCGTCCGCAAGCGACGCGAGTACGCCCGCGCCGGGATCCCCGTGTACGTCATCATCGACGACTACGACGGCCAGGGTGCCGTCACCCTCTTCACCGGACCTCACCCCGACAAGGCCGACTGGGAGGACATCCACCGCGTCCCCTACGGCACCGACGTCACCATCCCCGAAGGCCCCGCCAAGGGCTTCGTGATCGGCGAAGAGATCACCGGCCGCAAGCGCGCCTGACGCACGCGGGCGCGTTGCCCTGCAGTTCTGGTGGGGGCGCCCATCGATCCGTCCGACCATGTGTGCGCCCCCACCACCCGCAACTCCAGCCCCAACCCCACCCCCAACCGGAGGCAGGCGACTCAGCCCACGATGGTGATCCGGTTGGTCGCCGGCGGGGCGATCGGGCTCGTGGCCGAGGAGTTGGCCGTCAGGTACTGCTCCAGAGCGGTCAGGTCGTCCGTGCCGACGAGGTCGTTCGTGCCCTGGCCCAGCGTGGTGAAGCCGTCGCCGCCGCCCGCGAGGAAGCTGTTCGTCGCGACCCGGTAGGTGGCGGCCGGGTCGATCGCGGCACCGTTCAGCCTGATCGAGTCGGTGACGACCCGGTCCGCGCCGGTCTTCGTCAGGTCCAGCGTGTACGTCAGGTCGGCGGACGGCTGGAGGATCTTCGGCGACGCCGTGTTCGTGCCGCTGACCTGCTCCTTGAGGACCTGGATCAGCTGGGCGCCGGTGAGGTTCTGCAGGTTCACCGTGTTGGAGAACGGCTGCACGGTGAAGCCTTCGGCGTACGTCACCACGCCGTCGCCCTCGCTGCCCTTGGCCGCGTAGGTGAGTCCGGCCCGGACCCCGCCCGGGTTCATCAGCGCGAGGTCGGTCTCGGCGTCCAGCTTTCGGCCGTACCAGAGCTGAGCGTCCGCGATCAGGTCGCCCATCGGGGACTCGGTGCCGGTGCTCGGCACGTCGGCGGAGATGTGGCCGATCGCTCGGTTGCCGACGGGCGCCGCGAGGGTGTTCCACTTGCCGATCAGCCCGGTCATGTCCGCCGCCTTGGGGACGGTCCGGGTGACCACGTGGTTCGCCGACTTCGCCGACTTCGCCGACTTCACTGACGTACGGGCGATGTCACCCGTCCGGCGGTCGTACGTGAGCGTGGTGTCCGTGTAGAGGCGGCCGAAGGACGCGGCCGAGGTGACCATGCGCGGCTTGCCCGCCGGGTCCGGGATCGTGCAGACGTACGCCGCGTGGGTGTGGCCGGTGACCAGGGCGTCCACCGACGGCGTGATGTTCTTGGCGATGTCGACGATCGGGCCGGAGATGCCGTCGCCCGCGCCGGACGCGTCACAGTCGTAGTTGTACGACGAGGAGGCCGGGAGCCCGCCCTCGTGGATGAGGGCCACGATCGACTTGACGCCCTGCTTCTCCAGCACCTTGGCGTACTTGTTGATCGTCTCGACCTCGTCCTTGAACTTCAGGCCCTTGACGCCCTCGGCGGAGACGACGCCCGGGGTGTCCTCCAGGGTCACGCCGATGAAGCCGACCTTGACGCCCTTGTTCTTCCACACCCAGTACGGCTTGAGGATCGGCTTGCCGGTCTTCTCGTCCAGCACGTTCGCCGCGAGGTAGGGGAAGTCGGCGCCCTTGAACCTCTTGTCCGTGTAGCAGCCGGCGGTCGGGTGGCAGCCGCCGTTCTGGAGCCGCGTCAGCTCCTTGCGGCCCTCGTCGAACTCGTGGTTGCCGACGGACGTGACGTCCAGGTCGAGCTTGTCGAGCGCCTCGATGGTGGGCTCGTCGTGGAACAGGCCCGAGATGAGCGGGGAGGCTCCGACCAAGTCGCCGCCGGCCGCGGTGATGGAGTACGGGTTGCCCTTACGGGCCTCGCGCAGATGGGTGGCGAGGTACTCGACGCCGCCCGCGTCGACCGTCTTCGTGGTGCCGTCCGCCTGGAGTTCGGTGACCCGGCCGGAGGAACCGGACGGCGGCTCCAGGTTGCCGTGCAGGTCGTTGAAGGACAGCAGCTGTACGTCCTGGTAGCGGCCCGGCGTGTGACCGCCCGGCCGGCCCTTGCTCTCGCCCCCGCTCGCGGCGGCCGGCAGCGCGGCGGCCAGCGCGCCGACGGTGGCGACGGTGACGAGACCGGCGGTCGCGGCGAGGAGTCGGTGCGTACGACGTCTGCGGCGCACCGCGTCCGGGTGGTCCGGGCACTCCGGGTGGTTCGGGCGATTCGGGTGGTTCGGGTGGTTCGGCTGGTTCGGCTGGGATGTGGCTGGCATACGCCCCCCTTGTTCTGCTGATTCTGCTGATTCTGCTGAGGTTGTGGGCCCTGAGGCTGCTGAGGCAGTAGGGCCCGTCCGGCGCAGCGTAGGGTCAACGCGCGTAGCGTGACAGGGGTTTCCGGGTTACATCCTGGTTGCTTCTTTGCCGCCACTTTGCCGGTACCTCCCCTTACCCTCGTACGCATGACCAGCGACGACATCGCACGCACCGGTACCCCCCGCTCCATCGAGACCCGCTCTGAACTCACCAAGGAGCAGACCGAGGCCGTGTTCGGGCTGCTCACGGAGGCCGCTCGCAGCGACGGACAGCAAGCGGTGTCCGAACAGGGCAGGCTGCAGCTGCGCGGCGGCGCCCGTACGGGGGTCTCCCACCTGCTGCTCTCCGTCGGCGACGAGCTCGTCGGCTACGCCCAGCTGGAGGACACGGATCCGGTGGAGGCGCCGGCCGCCGAAATGGTCGTCCACCCCGCGCACCGGGGACACGGGCACGGGCGGGTGCTGGGTTCCGCGCTGCTCGCGGCATCGGGGAAGCGGCTGCGGGTGTGGGCGCACGGGGGGCACTCGGCGGCCCGGCATCTGGGGCAGGTCCTCGGTCTGACCCTGTTCCGCGAACTACGGCAGATGCGGCGGTCGTTGGGCGACCTCGACCTGCCGGAACCGGTGTTCCCCGAGGGCGTGACGGTACGGACCTTCGCCCCCGGCGCCGACGACGCGGCCTGGCTCGCGGTGAACGCGGCGGCCTTCGCCCACCATCCCGAACAGGGGTCGCTGACCCAGCGGGACCTCGACGACCGCAAGGCCGAGGCCTGGTTCGACCCGGCGGGCTTCTTCCTCGCCTTCCGCGGTGACGAACTCATCGGCTTCCACTGGACGAAGGTCCACGCGGAGGAGCGACTGGGAGAGGTGTACGTCCTCGGGGTGCGGCCGGGCTCCCAGGGCGGCGGGCTGGGCAAGGCGCTCACGACGATCGGGCTGCGGCATCTCGCGGGGCAGGCGTTGCCCACGGCGATGCTGTATGTCGACGCCGACAACAAGGCGGCCGTGTCGGTGTACGAACGGCTGGGCTTCGAGACGTACGAGACGGATCTGATGTACCGCACGGAGACGTGACGCTGCGCGGTGCGGTGCGGTGCGGTGCGGGCGGCAGCTGCCCTTCGCTGCTCGTTGCGCTCACGTCGCCTCATCGGACGAGCCGGCTCGATCGGTTCATGCGATCACGCATCACTCGATCACGCGATCACGCGATCACGCGATCACGCATGCCTTTCCGGCATTGCGTGGTCACGTAGCGCATCGACCGCACGGCCTGATCGCCGGCCAGGGGGCGACGGATCGTCCAGGGGGGCGGTGGATCTCCGTGGCCGCGGAGGTCCAGGGCCCCCTGGACCTCGTACACCCCTCCCCGGAGGGCCGTACGGTGGGCGCGCACCGGCGGTGAACCCGGCCACCGGCGGCCACAGACGCCCCGGAGCCGCCTCCCGATAGCCCGCACGCCATGTTGCCGTAACCATTGGTTCAGACGGGCTTGCGACCCTCTGTGAATGAAACCCGCTGTGCCAGAGCCGTCGCCTCCCCCGGAGGGGATCGCAGGGAACGGGGACCCGCACGCGACCGCCGCGCTCCCGCCCGCGCCCTCCGACGCGCCCGTTTCGCTCGTGGCGCGGAAGAATGGGTTCATGAGCCAGCAAGACGCACAGGCGCAGGTCCAGCACGCCCAGCCCTCCGTGGGTTCCATAGCCGCGCACCGCCCGCACACCGTGTCGGCCGCCGTGTCCGACCTGGAACCCGATATCGACGCCGACCTCGACGCGTACGAGGAGGCGCCCTTCGACGGGCCCCAGCTTCCCCAGGGCCGTTTCCTCGACCGTGAACGCAGCTGGCTCGCTTTCAACGAACGCGTCCTCGAACTCGCCGAGGACCCGGACACCCCCCTGCTGGAACGCGCCAACTTCCTGGCGATCTTCGCCAGCAACCTGGACGAGTTCTTCATGGTCCGGGTGGCGGGCCTGAAGCGCCGTATCGCCACCGGTGTCGCCACCCGGTCCGCGTCCGGCCTCCAGCCCCGTGAGGTACTGGAGATGATCTGGGCCCGCTCCCGCGAGCTGATGGCCCGGCACGCCGCCTGCTACCACGAGGACGTCGCCCCCGCCCTCGCCGAAGAGGGCATCCACCTGGTCCGCTGGAACGAGCTCCAGGAGAAGGAACAGGCCCGCCTCTTCACGCTCTTCCGGCACCAGATCTTCCCGGTGCTGACCCCGCTGGCCGTCGACCCCGCGCACCCGTTCCCGTACATCTCCGGCCTGTCCCTGAACCTGGCCGTCATCGTGCGGAACCCGGTCACCGGCCACCGTCACTTCGCCCGCGTCAAGGTGCCGCCGCTGCTGTCCCGTTTCCTGGAGAGCTCCCCGGGCCGCTACGTCCCCCTCGAGGACGTCATCGCCGCCCACCTGGAGGAGCTGTTCCCGGGCATGGAGGTCCTGGAGCACCACGCCTTCCGCCTCACCCGCAACGAGGACCTCGAGGTCGAGGAGGACGACGCCGAGAACCTCCTCAAGGCCCTGGAGAAGGAACTCATGCGGCGCCGCTTCGGTCCGCCGGTGCGCCTGGAGGTCGAGGAGTCCATCGACCGTGAGGTGCTGGACCTCCTGGTGCGCGAGCTGAAGATCAGCGAGGCCGAGGTGTACCCGCTGCCGGGTCCCCTGGACCTCACCGGTCTCTTCCGCATCGCCTCCATCGACCGGCCCGAGCTGAAGTACAAGAAGTTCATCGCCGGTGTCCACCGCGACCTGGCCGAGGTCGAGTCGGCCTCCGCGCCCGACATCTTCGCGTCGCTGCGCGTCCGGGACGTGCTGCTGCACCACCCCTACGACTCCTTCTCGACGTCGGTGCAGGCGTTCCTCCAGCAGGCCGCCGACGACGACGACGTCCTCGCCATCAAGCAGACCCTGTACCGCACCTCCGGCGACTCCCCGATAGTCGACGCGCTCATCGACGCCGCCGAGGCCGGCAAGCAGGTCCTCGTCCTGGTCGAGATCAAGGCCCGCTTCGACGAGCACGCCAACATCAAGTGGGCGCGCAAGCTGGAGGAGGCCGGCTGCCACGTCGTCTACGGCCTGGTCGGTCTGAAGACGCACTGCAAGCTGTCCCTGGTGGTCCGTCAGGAAGGCGACACGCTACGGCGCTACAGCCACGTCGGCACGGGCAACTACCACCCGAAGACGGCGAGGCTGTACGAGGACCTCGGCTTGCTCACCGCGGACCCGCAGGTCGGCGCGGACCTCTCCGACCTGTTCAACCGCCTGTCCGGCTACTCGCGCCGCGAGACCTACCGCCGCCTCCTGGTGGCCCCCAAGTCCCTGCGCGACGGCCTCATCTCGCGGATCAACAAGGAGGTCCAGCACCACCGTGCCGGGCGTCCCGCCTTCATCCGCATCAAGGTCAACTCGATGGTGGACGAGGCGATCATCGACGCCCTGTACCGCGCGTCCCAGGCGGGCGTGCCGTCCGACATCTGGGTGCGCGGCATCTGCGCGGTCCGCCCCGGCGTCACGGGCCTGTCCGAGAACATCCGGGTCCGCTCGATCCTCGGCCGTTTCCTGGAACACTCCCGGGTGTTCGGCTTCGGCAACGGCGGCGAGCCCGAGATCTGGATCGGGAGCGCCGACATGATGCACCGCAACCTCGACCGCCGTATCGAGGCGCTGGTGCGGGTCACCGACCCGGCCCACCGCGCGGCCCTCAACCGGCTGTTGGAGACCGGTATGTCCGACACCACCGCGTCCTGGCACCTCGGCCCGGGCGGCGAGTGGACCCGGCACGCGACGGACGCGGACGGCCAACCCCTGCGCAACGTCCAGGAGATGCTCATTGACGCCCGGAGGCGCCGGCGTGGCACAGCAACACCTTGACCCGACGGACCCCCGGTCCAGGCACGCCGGGCCCTCCCCCGCTCTCGGCTTCGCCCGAGCGGAAGGGCCCCCCACCGGGGACGCCCTGGCGGGCTACCTGCGGGCCCAGGCCACGGAGTTCCTCCGCGCCCTGCGGCTGCACCGGGAGGCCGGCACCGCCGCCGCCGCGGGCGGCCCGAACGGCGCCGCCGGGCCGGAGGGCCCCGTCGACGCGGCCCGCGCCCTGCGCCGCGCGGTCCGCCGCATCAGCGGCAGCCTGCACACCTTCCGCCCGCTGCTGGACCCCGACTGGTCGGAGTCCATGCGCCCCGAACTGGCCTGGCTGTCCGGCACGCTGGCGATGGAACACGCGTACGCGGCCCGCCTGGAACGGCTGCTGGTGGCACTGCACAGGCTGTCGGGGGCGGTGTTCCCGGCCCAGTCGACGGTCGGCGGAGCGGCGGTCGGCGGAGCGGCGGTCGGCGGAGCGGCGGTCGGCGGAGCGGCGGTCGGCGGAGCAGCGGGCAGTCGTATCGCGGGAGCGGCGGGCAGTCGTACCGGCGGGACGGCGGGCAGTCGTACCGGCGGGGCGGATCCCGGTTCGGGGAAGGCGGAGCCCGGCACCGCCGGCGCCGCCGGCCCCCCGGCCCGCCCGGCGTCCGCCACGGACCGCGGCAACCTGACCGTAGGCGCGGCCAAAGCAGGCGCGCTGCTCGACCGCCAGCTGACCCTCGCCCGCACCCGAGCCCACTCCTCGTCCCTCCAGGCCCTGGGATCGAGCCGCTTCCACGCCGTCGCCGACCACGTCGCCCTGCTCGCCAGCGACGTCCCTCTCACCCCGGCCGCGACGGCCACCGACCTCCGCCCCCTGGCCGTCGCCGCCCGGGAGAGGCTCACCGACGCCGTCACCGCCCTCCCCCTCGTCACCGCGGGCCACCCCTACAACGCGGAGGCCCTGATCCACGGCCTCTCCCCCGACCCGGCCCCGCACCCCCAGGACGCCCCCTGGCACCAGGTCCGCCTCCTGCTGCGCCTGCACCGCTACGCCCGCGAGGTCCTCGACGGAGCGGACGCGCCCGTGGACGTACGCCTGCTCACCGCGGGCCAGGCCCTGGACCGGCACCGTGACGCCTCCGAGGCCGCGGCGGCCGCGGCGCAGGCGGCCCGGACCCCGCGCATCGCCCCGGCGACGGCCTACGCCCTCGGTGTGCTCCACGCCGACCAGCGCCACGAGGTCGAGGCGGCACGCTTCGCGTTCCAGCAGTCGTGGCAGAAGCAGACGGTCGGCACGCCCTGACCCTCGTCCAGGAGGCGGTGAACCACATGACCCACCCGAAGGAAACCCCCGTCCGAGCGGCCGGCTGCGTCCTGTGGCGGCGGTCCCCGGTCGACCGCGGACTGGAGATCTGCCTCGTCCGCCGGCCGAAGTACGACAACCCGCACGAACGGCAACTAAAGTGAACAAAGTCACAGGTCAGAGGGCATTCGACGACAAGGCGGCGTAGCTGTCATGACGCGAACGGATGTGGTGCGTGCGGCGGGCTGCGTGCTGTGGCGGCGCTCGTCGGCCGGGCTGGAGCTGGCATTGGTCTACCGGCCCAAGTGGTCCGACTGGTCCTGGCCCAAGGGCAAGCTCAAGCGGGGTGAGTCGTCCGAAGCGGCGGCACACCGTGAGGTGTGGGAAGAGACTGGCTACATGTGCCGTCTGGGAACGAAGCTCCCTACGCTCCCCCGGTACACCGACCATCAGGGCCGACCCAAAGAGGTCGACTACTGGGCGGCGGAGGCAACCAGCGGAGCCTTCGAGCCCAACAACGAAGTAAGCGCCCTGGTCTGGCTCAGGCCCGAGAAAGCTCGTGAACGGCTCACGCACGAGAGGGACCGGGAGCTGATCTCCTACGCGCTCATCGCCATCGGCACGGACGAAGACGCGAGGGGGCTATGACCGGAGCGTTCAGTCCTGTGTGTGCCGATCCCCGTCCTTGCGGGCCTGACTGCGGGCTCTGCGGGCCGGGCCTTGCCAGCCGCAGCTGCAGCTGGCAAGGCAGAAACGGCCTTGTTCGACCGTCTGCGTGAGGTGGGCCGATGGGTCGGGCGATGGGTCGGACGATGGGGAAGCGCTGTCCTGCTGGGCCACGCTGACAACGGTACCCAGCCCGGATGAACCAAAGCCCCGGTGTGCGCGTGACGACGCCTCCTACCCGTCGTTAACCGAACGACAGGAGGCCCGTGACGGACGGGCCGGCTGGGGGTAGGCAGGCGATGGCTGAGCGGCAGAGACGCACGGGCGGTGCGGTCGTCGTGGCGGGGCTCATGGTCTCGGTGTGCGTCGGCACCGCCGGCTGCTCCGGCGGCGACGCGGCCGCCGGGGACGCGCGCTCGGCCGACCCGGTCGAGACCCTGCACCGGGCCGCCGACACCCTGGTGGCCGCCGGGAGTTCCCAGGCCCGTACGTCGATGGAGATGGCCACCGGCGGGACCCGGGTCACCATCCGGGGCGAGGGCGTGTACGACTACCGCCGGCAGCTGGGGCGCCTGAAGGTGCTGCTGCCGCAGGATCCGGCCGGTACCCGTGAGCACCGGCCGATCACCGAACTCCTCGCGCCCGGCGCCCTGTTCATGAAGAACCGGGGGGCCGGAGTGCCCGCCGACAAGTGGGTGCGGGTCGACACCGCCACCCTCCTGGACGGCAACCTCGTCACCGGCGGGGCCACCGATCCGCTCGCCGCCGCCGAGGTGCTGCGCGGGACGCGGACCGCGACGTACGTGGGCGAGACCCGGCTCGCGGGGACGGCGGTGCGGCACTACCGGGGGACGGCGGATCTCGCCAAGGCCGCCGCGGGGGCGTCCGAAGGGAACAGGGGGCCGCTCGCCTCCGCGGCGAAAGGGTTCGCCTCGGCCGAGGTGCCCTTCGACGTCTACCTCGACGAACAGGGGCGCATCCGCAAGGTCAGGCACCGGTTCAGCTTCCTCGGCGGAGCGCGGAACGGGAACGTCGCGGTCGCCTCGACAACCCTTCTCTATGACTTCGGGGCTCCCGCGGAGGTACGGTTGCCGGCGGCCGGGGATATCTACACCGGCCGGATCGCCCAGGAGTGAGGGACGTGCACGGACCGGTGCCGGGGCGGCCCTTGTCTGTCGCGGCACCAGTGACAGGCGTCAAGAACTAGCCCGTCCGTGCCATGCGCGGTACGCAGGCCGCTCCTTACCCTAGGACCCTAGGGAGTCGGTGACGGCAGAGACGAGGTGATGCGTGTGGCTCCGGTCGGCGGTACGGCAGTTCAGGACCACGTGGCCCTCGCCGAGATCGAACTGTGCGGAGAGCTGATCATCGCGGCCTCGGCCGCCGAGGACCGGCTCAGCCTGGAGAGCATCGACGAGGTGCTGAGGGTGGCCGAGGAACGCGCCGTGGGCGAGGAACGCGCCGTGGGCGAGGAACGCGCTGTGGCCGAGGAACGCGCTGTGGCCGAGGAACGCGCCGTGGGCGAGTGAGCCGGGGCGCGGCCCCGGCTGACGTCTGTTTTCGGCCACCCTGCGCTCAGGAGCGCAGCAGGCGGCCGATCGCCTTCGTCGCCTCCTCCACCTTCGCGTCGATCTCGGTGCCGCCCTGGAGGGCCGCGTCGGCGACGCAGTGGCGCAGGTGTTCCTCGAGGAGCTGCAGGGCGAAGGACTGCAGAGCCTTGGTGGAGGCGGACACCTGCGTGAGTATGTCGACGCAGTAGACGTCCTCGTCGACCATCCGCTGCAGTCCGCGGATCTGGCCCTCGATGCGGCGCAGCCGCTTGAGGTGCTCGTCCTTCTGCTTGTGATATCCGTGCACGCCTCGGTCGTGGTCCGTCGCGACGTCCGGCTGTACGGTGGCTGCGCCGGAGGGCGTTTCCACGCCGGCCTCGGTGGTCGTCATCGCGTCCTCCAGACTTATACCCCTACTGGGTATATGGTACCGAACTTTCCTGGGTATGCGGCCTGCGGACGGCCCCCGTGCCGAACGCTCTGCCCCATGGGCGACACTGGGGGACGGCCCGACAGTCGTGGCCGGATGATGCACCTAGCATCAGCCAGACCGAAACCGATGCTCCCCGAGGACCCCTTGTGCGCTTTCGTCTGACCCCCAGGGAGACGAGCTTCTACGACATGTTCGCCGCATCTGCGGACAACATCGTCACAGGCTCGAAACTCCTCATGGAACTGCTCGGGGCGGACGCCTCCGCCCGGGCCGAGATCGCCGAGCGTATGCGGGCCGCGGAACACGCAGGTGACGATGCCACGCACGCGATCTTCCACCAGCTGAACTCCTCCTTCATCACGCCCTTCGACCGGGAGGACATCTACAACCTCGCGTCCTCCCTGGACGACATCATGGACTTCATGGAGGAGGCCGTCGACCTGGTCGTCCTCTACAACGTGGAGGAACTGCCCAAGGGCGTCGAGCAGCAGGTCGAGGTGCTGGCTCGGGCGGCGGTCCTGACCGCCGAGGCGATGCCGAACCTGCGCACGATGGACAACCTCACCGAGTACTGGATCGAGGTCAACCGGCTGGAGAACCAGGCGGACCAGATCCACCGCAAGCTGCTCGCCATGCTGTTCAACGGCAAGTACGAGGCCATCGAGGTGCTGAAGCTCAAGCAGATCGTGGACGTGCTGGAGGAAGCAGCGGACGCGTTCGAGCACGTGGCGAACACGGTGGAGACCATCGCCGTCAAGGAGTCCTGACCTTTCCATGGACACCTTCGCGTTGATCGTGACCATCGGGGTCGCGCTCGGATTCACCTACACGAACGGCTTTCACGACTCGGCGAACGCCATCGCCACGTCGGTGTCGACGCGCGCGCTCACGCCACGGGCCGCGCTCGCGATGGCAGCTGTCATGAACCTTGCCGGTGCATTTCTCGGCTCCGGGGTCGCCAAGACCGTCAGCCAGGGGGTGATCCAGACGCCCGAGGGCTCGAAGGGGATGGGGATCCTCTTCGCGGCACTCATAGGCGCGATCACCTGGAACCTCGTCACCTGGTACTTCGGCCTTCCCTCCTCCTCCTCGCACGCGCTGTTCGGCGGGATGGTCGGGGCGGCGCTGGCCGGCGGTACGACCGTGTACTGGAACGGCGTGCTGGACAAGATCGTCATCCCGATGTTCGTCTCGCCGGTGGTGGGCCTCGTGGTCGGCTACCTGGTCATGACGGCGATCATGTGGCTCTTCCGCCGGGCCAACCCGCACAAGGCCAAGCGCGGCTTCCGCATAGCCCAGACCGTCTCCGCGGCCGGCATGGCCCTCGGACACGGTCTCCAGGACGCGCAGAAGACCATGGGCATCGTGGTCATGGCGCTGGTCATCGCGGACGTCGAGGACGCCGGCGATCCGATCCCGGTCTGGGTCAAGATCGTGTGCGCGGTGATGCTGTCGCTCGGGACGTACGCCGGCGGCTGGCGCATCATGCGCACGCTCGGCCGCAAGATCATCGAGTTGGACCCGCCGCAGGGCTTCGCCGCGGAGACGACCGGTGCGTCGATCATGTTCACCACGGCGTTCATCTTCAAGGCGCCGATCTCCACGACCCACGTCATCACCTCCGCGATCATGGGCGTCGGCGCGACGAAGCGGGTGAAAGCGGTCCGCTGGGGTATCGCCAAGAACATCATCCTGGGCTGGTTCATCACCATGCCGGCGGCGGCGGCCGTGGCGGCGTTGGCGTACTGGATCGTGGATCTGGCCTTCCTGTAGCAGTTGTTGCCGGGGATCTGGCCCGCTGCTGTTGCCGGGGATCTGGCCTCGCGACTGTTGTCGGGGATCTGGCCTCGCGACTGTTGTCGGGGATCTGGCCTCGCGACTGTTGCCGGGGATCCGGCCCGCGGCTGTTGCCGGGGATCTGGCCTCGCGGCTGTTGCCGGGGATCCGGCCCGCGGCTGTTGCCGGGGATCTGACCCGCAGCCGTTCCCGGGATCTGACCCGCAGTTTTCCGGGGTCGGAGTCCCCGGCGTTCAGAGGTTCACTTCTTGCCGACGAGATGGGCCCGCCCCCCGGAAGCCGGGGGGCGGGCCCTCTTCGTCCTCGCGGTGGCACCGCCATGCAGCACCGCGAGGGGTCATGGACCGCGTCGGCTCAGCCGAAGCGGCCGGAGATGTAGTCCTCCGTGGCCTGCACCGACGGGTTGGAGAAGATCCGCTCCGTCTCGTCGATCTCGATCAGACGGCCGGGCTGCCCGACCGCCGAGAGGTTGAAGAACGCCGTGCGGTCCGACACCCGCGCCGCCTGCTGCATGTTGTGCGTCACGATGACGATCGTGAAGCGCTCCTTCAGCTCACCGATGAGGTCCTCGATGGCGAGCGTGGAGATCGGGTCCAGGGCCGAGCAGGGCTCGTCCATGAGCAGCACGTTCGGCTCCACCGCGATCGCCCGCGCGATGCACAGCCGCTGCTGCTGACCGCCCGACAGACCGGAACCCGGCTTGTTCAGACGGTCCTTCACCTCGTTCCAGAGGTTCGCGCCCTTGAGCGACTTCTCGACGATGTCGCCGAGCTCGTTCTTCTTGTAGCTGCCGTTCAGCCGCAGCCCCGCCGCCACGTTGTCGAAGATCGACATGGTGGGGAACGGGTTCGGCCGCTGGAACACCATGCCGACCTCGCGGCGCACCGACACCGGGTCTATGCCCTGCCCGTACAGGTCCTCGTCGTCCAGCAGCACTTTGCCCTCGACGCGGCCACCGGGGGTGACCTCGTGCATCCGGTTCAGCGTGCGCAGGAACGTCGACTTGCCGCAGCCGGAGGGGCCGATGAAAGCCGTCACCGAACGCGGCTCGACCGTCATCGAGATGTCCTCGATCGCCTTGTGGGCGCTGTAGTAGGCGGTGAGCCCGCTTACGTCGATTCGCTTGGCCATGTCTCTACTTCACCTTCAGAATCAGTCGCCGGATGGCCGCGTCAGCGACCGGTCTTCGGTGCCTTCCAGCGGGCGATCCCGCGGGCCAGCAGGTTGAGGATCATCACGAACGCGATCAGCGTCAGCGCCGCCGCCCACGCACGGTCGTACGCCGCACCGGAGCCCGCGCTGTTCGCGTACTGCTGATAGATGTACAGCGGCAACGACTGCTGCGCACCCTCGAAGGGGTTGGTGTTGATGAGCGAGTTGCCCCACACCAGCAGCAGGACCGGCGCGGTCTCGCCCGCGATACGGGCGACCGCCAGCATGATGCCGGTGGTGATGCCGCCGATCGAGGTCGGCAGGACCACCTTCAGGATCGTGCGCCACTTCGGGACGCCCAGCGCCAGGGAGGCCTCGCGCAGCTCGTTCGGGACGAGCTTGAGCATCTCCTCCGTGGAGCGGACGACGACCGGCATCATCAGGATGGCCAGCGCCAGCGAACCGGCGAAGCCGAAGGGCTGCATGTCGAACATCAGCATGATGCTGAGGATGAACAGACCGGCGACGATCGACGGGATACCGGTCATCACGTCGACGAAGAACGTGACGGACCGGGCGAGGTTGCCGCGCCCGTACTCGACCAGGTAGACCGCGGTGAGCACACCGATCGGGGCGGCGATCACCGTGGCCAGCCCGACCTGCTCCAGGCTGCCGATGATGGCGTGGTAGATACCGCCGCCCGGCTCGGTGTCGGCGACCAGGCCCATCGAGTGGCTCAGGAAGTAGAAGTCGAGGACCTTCACACCACGCGAGACGGTGGTCCACACCAGGGAGACCAGCGGGACCACGGCGAGCAGGAAGGCGACCCAGACCAGCGAGGTCGCGACCCGGTCCTTGGCCTGGCGGCGGCCCTCGACGCGGGCGGAGATCACATACGTACCCAGGACGAAGAGGATCCCGGCGATCAGGCCCCACTGGACCTTGCTGTCCAGGCCGGCGGCCAGGCCGATGCCGACCGCGACGGCTACCGAGCCGACGGCGATGGCGTACGGCGACCACTTGGGAAGGCTGGCGCCGCGCAGGGTGCTGGCGGGGCGCTTGTCGGCGACTGCGGTGCTCATGCGTTGGCCCCCGAGTACTCCTTGCGGCGAGCGATGATCATCCGCGCCGCGCCGTTGACCAGCAGGGTGATGACGAACAGGACCAGACCGGAGGCGATCAGCGCGTCCCGGCCGAGCTCGCTGGCCTCACTGAACTTGCTGGCGATGTTCTGGGCGAAGGTGCCGCCGCCCGGGTCGAGCAGGCTGGCCTGGATGTCGAAGGTCGGGGAGAGCACGGTGGCGACGGCCATCGTCTCGCCGAGCGCGCGGCCGAGGCCGAGCATCGACGCGGAGATCACACCGGAGCGGCCGAAGGGGATCACCGCCATGCGGATGACCTCCCAGCGGGTGGCGCCGAGGGCGAGGGCCGCCTCTTGGATCATCTGCGGAGACTGGCGGAAGACCTCGCGGCTCACGTTGGTGATGATCGGCAGGATCATGATCGCGAGCAGGACACCGACGGTCAGCATCGAGCGGGGCGCCCCGCCCTGCCAGGAGAAGATGCCGGTCCAGCCGAGGTACTTGTCCAGCCAGCCGAAGAGGCCGGTCATGTGCGGGACGAGGATGAGGGCGCCCCACAGGCCGTACACGATGGACGGCACCGCGGCGAGCAGGTCGATCACGTAGGAGATCGGACCGCTCAGCTTGCGCGGGGCGTAGTGCGTGAGGAACAGCGCGATCGCGACGGCGATCGGGACCGCGATGACCATGGCGATGATCGAGGAGACGACCGTGCCGAAGGCGAGGACGGCGATGCCGAACTTCGGCGGGAGCAGGCTCGTGCTCCACTCGAAGGTGGTGAGGAAGTTGGCGTCGTCCTTGCTGATCGCGATCGAGGCGCGGTAGGCCAGGAAGCCCGCGATCGCGGCCATGATCACGAGCAGCAGGATGCCCGACCCGCGGGAGAGACCGAGGAAGATCCGGTCGCCGGGTCGGGTGGCGCCACGGGCCGCGCGCTTCTGCTCGGCCGCGTCGGGCCGTGGGGGAGGGGGAGGGGCTTCGGTGTTCTTCTTCGTGGATATGTCCATCGGGTTCTCCGGTCTGCGGAGCCGTACGCGCCGTACGGCCCCGTGGAGCCGTTCACGGTCGGCGGCGGCTCCTGGCGGCGGTGCACCGGACGATGCGGGCCCGGTCCGGGGTTTTCAGGCCCCGGACCGGGCCGCTTACTCAGATCAGCTCAGGCCGTCGATGGTGGTGCGGACCTTGGCGATGATGTCCGCGGGGATCGGCGCGTAGTCGTTGTCCGAGAGGACCTTCTGGCCGTCCTCGGAGGCGATGTAGCTCAGGAACGCCTTGGTGGCGGCCAGGGTCTCCGCCTTGTTGCCCTTGTCGCAGGCGATCTCGTAGGTGACGAGGGTGATCGGGTAGGCGCCGTCGGCCTTGGTCGCGTAGTTCAGCTTCAGCGCCAGGTCCTTGCCGGTGCCGACGACCTTGGCGTCGGAGATCGCCTTGGTCGCGTTCTCCACCGTGGCGTCGACGGGGGCGGAGGCACCCGTGTCGATGCTGACCGGGTTGATGCCGTCCTTGGCGTACGACAGCTCCATGTAGCCGATCGCGCCGGAGGTCTGCTTGACCTGCTGGGCGATGCCTGAGGAGCCGGACGCGGCCTGGCCGCCCTTGGCCTGCCAGGCCTTGCCGCCCTCGTAGGGCCAGTCGCTCTTGGCGGACGCGATCAGGTACTTGGTGAAGTTGTCCGTGGTACCGGAGTCCTCGGAGCGGTGGAACGCCTGGATCTTGAGGGAGGGAAGCTTCGCGTCGGGGTTCAGCTTCTTGATCGCCTCGTCGTTCCAGTTCGTGATCTTGCCGTTGAAGATCTTGGCGAGGGTCGGCGCGTCCAGGACGAGCTTGTCCACATTCGGGACGTTGAAGCCGACCGCGATCGGGCCGCCGACCATCGGGAGGTCGATGCCCTGGCCGCCGGAGCAGACGCTCTTGGAGGCGGTGACCTCTTCGGGCTTCAGCGCGGAGTCGGAACCGGCGAAGGCGACCTGGCCCTGCGTGAACGCGGTGATACCGGCGCCGGAGCCGCTGCCCTTGTAGTTGACCTGCACGCCACAGGCCTGGGTGAACTGCTTGACCCAGGCGTCGATCGCGTTCTTCTGCGCGGACGAGCCGTCAGCGAGGAGCTGGCCCTTGGCGTCGTCACACTTGATGCTGCCGGCCTGCGCAGTAGAGGAAGCGCTGCTGTCGCCGGCCTTGCTGGTGTCGTCGGAGCCGCACGCCGTGAGGGCCAGGGCGCCGGAGACGGCGAGAGCACCGAGGGTGAGGGCCCGCCGGTTCATGCGCTGAAGCTTCACTGAGGGAGTTCCTTCCAGGAGCCGCCGTCCTGAAATCCGGCGGCGTGCGCGAAGTCTGGGTGATGCGGGCGCGTACCCGAGGGACGCACCGCACCGCGTAAGTCCGAAATTAGGCAGAAGAGGTGAAGCCACCTACGGCCACAAGTGAACGGAAGGTGAACCCCTGACGGCGGTGTGGTTAGGTCACGGAAGGCTTACGGCGAGGGCACACGGCGGTTCCGGTTCCGTCACGATCACTGTCGGAGCGGTCGCCGGGCGTGGGTCGGCCCCTTCAGTGGAACCCGTGGTCTCGTAAGACCGTCTCGTTCCACGAGGTCGACGGAAGGCACAGACATGGAGCGGCGTACGTTCGTCGGCGGCACCGCCGCCACACTCGCGGCGCTGACGACGGCCTGCAAGGCCGGCGGCGGCTCGGCCGCCGCGAGCCCCTCGGTCTCAGCGTCCCGCACGTCGTTCCGGAGCGCCAGTTCGGCCGCCGCCGCCAACTGGGCCGCCCTCGCCCGCGACCTCGACGGCCTCCTCGTCCGCCCCGGCGACGCCGACTGGCCGGCCGCCCGTCAGCTTTACAACACCCGCTTCGACGCGCTGAAGCCCGCCGCCGTCGCCTACGTGGCGAACACCGACGACATCCGTACGACCCTCTCCTACGCCCGCGCCCACTCCCTCCACGTGGCCATCCGCAACGGCGGCCACTCCTACGCCGGTTGGTCCTCCGGCAACAACCGCCTGATCATCGACGTCTCCAAGCTGAACCGCGTCCGGGCCAGCGGGACCTCGGCGGTCGTGGGCGCGGGCGCCAAACTCATCGACGTCTACCGGGCCCTGGCCGCGAAGGGCGTGACGATCCCCGCGGGCTCGTGCCCGACCGTCGGCGTCTCCGGCCTCACCCTCGGCGGCGGCCACGGGGTCGTCTCCCGGGCATACGGCCTGACCTGCGACAGCCTCACCCAGGCCACCCTGATCACGGCCGACGGCAAGCAGCTCACCGCGAACGCCACCGACCACAAGGACCTCTTCTGGGCCCTGCGCGGCGCGGGCAACGGCAACTTCGGCGTCGTCACGGAACTGCAGTTCAGGACCCACCCGGCCCCGCAGGCGGTGACGGCGTACCTGTCCTGGCCGTGGTCGAGGGCGGCCGCCGTGATGAAGGCCTGGCAGGGGTGGGGGCCGTCCCAGCCCGACGAGATCTGGTCGTCCCTGCACCTGGCGGGCGCGCCCGGCGGCCATGCCACCGTCTCGGTCGCCGCCTTCTCCGTCGGCACGTACGGCGAACTCAAGAACGCGGTCGACCGCCTCGCGGACAAGGTCGGCGCCCCCGCGAGCAGCGTCTCGCTCCGCCGCCGCGGCTACGAGGAGGCGATGGAGATCTACGCCGGCTGCTCGTCCTTCTCGACCGACGCCCAGTGCCATCTGCCGGGCGCGACGCCGGGCCGCTCCCGACAGGGCGCGCTCGGCCGCGAGACCTACGCGGCCCGCTCCGACTTCTTCGACCGCTCGCTCTCCCCGGCCGGCATCCAGACGCTGCTCAAGCAGATGAACGCGATCCGCGGCGGCACCGGCAGCATCGCGTTCACGGCGCTCGGCGGGGCGGTCAACCGGGTCTCCCCGACCGCGACGGCGTTCGTCCACCGCCGTTCACGGATGCTGGCCCAGTACATCGCCGCCTGGCAGGCCGGCACCAGCGGCTCGACGGCCCAGTCCTGGCTGACCACGGCCCACAACGCGATGAAGCCGTACGCCTCGGGCGCCGCCTACCAGAACTACACCGACCCGACCCTGACCAACTGGCGCACGGCGTACTACGGCGACGCGGCAGCGCGCCTGGCCACCGTCAAGAAGCAGTACGACCCGAGCCGCTTCTTCAGCTACCCCCAGGCGCTGTAAGCGGGCCGACGGTTCCCCGCGGGGCCGGCGGTTCCACACGGTGGACCGGCTGTCGACTACGAGGTGGACCGGTAGTCGGCAATGCAGTGGAGCGACTGTCGACTACGAGGTCGACCGACCGTCGGCAACACGGTCGACCGGCAGCCGGCTACGCGGCAAGGTCCCGTTCCTCGGCGCCGGCGCCCGCGGCCTCCTGCCGCGCCCCCGGAAGCACCGCGTCCCGATCGTCGTGCGACCGCCCACGCGCCCGGATCAGCCGGCCGGCCCGCGGGGACCGCTCGATCGCCTTGGTGAGCGGGGTCAGCAGGGCCATGGCCACCGGGGACAGCAGCAGGGCGACCGCGGTGCCGAGCGCGAAGCCGCCGACGACGTCCGTCGGGTAGTGCACGCCCATGTAGATCCGGCAGAAGCCTTCGAGCAGCGCGAGCCCGAGGCCGAGGAGCCCGAACTTGCGGTTCGCGACGAACAGTCCGACCGCCATCGCCATGGTGATCGTCGCGTGGTCGCTGACGAACGAGTAGTCCGTCTTGCCGGAGACCAGGACATCGATCCCCTCATGGGTGCGGAACGGCCGGGGCCGCTCGACGAAGCCCCGTATCGGCACGTTCACCAGCACCGCGACACCGGCGGCCAGCGGCGTCCAGATCAGCGCGGCCACGGACGACGCCGCGTCCTGACCGCCCCGTCGGCGCACCGACCACCAGCACCCCAGCACGAGCAGCACCATGGCGAGCAGCAGCCCGTACTCGCCGACGAACTCCACGACCCGGTCGAACCAGGCGGGCGCGTCCTTGGCGAGGCCGTTGATGTCGTACAGCAGATCGACGTCAGGGTTCGACCCGGATTCTGCGAGTCCAGCCATGGTGCGCGGCCCCTTCGTCGTCTCTCCCGGCACGCCTTTGCGTACGCCGTTCTCTGCCGCCCCCGCTGGTTGCAGATTCGCTACGTCACCAGGAACGCACGACTCTTGTTCATACGTTCCACACTCCACCGAATGATCACTCAGACGTTATCGAAGAGAGACTCATCACCCCAGTTCAGGGGGTGGGTTCACGCTCGGTCATACGGTGGTGGGGAGCGCTTTCGCGCCATCTTCAGTTACCCGCGTGGCCCCGAAGTAGTCAGGGGTGTCGATCCGGTCGAACCGGATCACAGCACCCGTTCTCGGTGCGTCGATCATGTACCCGCCGCCCACATAAATACCCACATGGTGGATGGCCCGGGAGTTGGAGAGGTCGCTGGAGAGGAACACCAGATCGCCGGGAAGCAGCTCGTCCCTGGACGGATGCGGGCCCGCGTTGTACTGGTCGTTGGCGACCCGCGGCAGCGTGACCCCGACACTCTCGTACGCGGCCTTGGTCAGGCCGGAACAGTCGAACCGCCCGTTGGACGCGGCGGTTCCGTCGCCGCCCCACAGATAAGGGGTGCCGAGCTTCTTCTGCGCGTAGTCGATGGCGCCCGCCGCCTGCTCGGACGGGTCGACCCGGCTGACGGGAGCCGCGAAGCTCTCCTCCAGGGTCGTGATCGTCTTCACGTAGTTCCGGGTCTCCGCGTACGGCGGCACACCCCCGTACTTGATCACCGCGTACGCCCCCGCGTTGTAGGAGGCCAGCATGTTCTCGGTCAGATTCCCGGGGACGTCCTTCACGTACGAGGCGAGTGAGCAGTCGTAGGACGCGGCCGACGGAATCGCGTCCTTCGGATCCCATACGTCCTTGTCGCCGTCCCCGTCGCCGTCGACACCGTGCGTGGCCCACGTACCGGGGATGAACTGAGCTATCCCCTGGGCCGCCGCGGGACTCCGGGCCGTCGGATTGAACCCGCTCTCCTGGTAGAGCTGCGCGGCGAGCAGGGCCGGATTGATCGCGGGGCACATGGTGCCCCACTTCTGCACGAGTTCCTGGTAGGCGGCGGGCACGGCCCCCTTGGCCAGCTTCCTGACCGCGCCGCCCGCCTCGCCCGCGATGTTCCCGGCGACCAGGTACACGCCGACGACGAGCAGCATCACGAAGCTGAGCCCCGCCCCACCGGCGACACCCGCCACGATCCACGCCTTACGCACCGTCAACCGCCCCTCGGCCACTGGGAGTCCGCCCGCGTCAGTCTAGGAGCTTCCCACCGGGAAACCCGCGCAACCAGGCGCGATCAAGCCGCGGCGGGGGTGCGCCTGGCGCGATCAGGATGTGGTGGGGTTGCGCCCGCGTCATCAGACGGCGGCGGGTTACGGGTGGCGTGATCGGGCGCGCCTCACGGATCCCGCGTCGTGCCCTCCGTCGTGCCCTCCGTCACGTCGGCCGTCGTGCCCTCCGTCGCGTCAGCCGTCGCGTCCCGGTACAACTCCGCCGCCTCCGCCCCGAGGACCACGCTGTACGACACGTCCGAAGTGGCCCCGCCCTCCTCGTGCCCGCCCAGGATGCCCACGAGCTGCCCGTCCCCGTTGATCCAGGGACTGCCACTCGTCCCCCCGCTGAAGTCGGGACACCCGATGCGCTGCTGCGTACGACTGTGGGGCGTAGGCCTGTTGGTGCAACTGACCGGCACCTCGCGGGAGCCGGGATACCCGGTGACGGTGACGGCGGTGGCCCCGGTGGCGGTACGGGTGGCGAGACGGTTGCCGCCGACGAGGTCCTCGACCTCCTGGCCGCCACGTCCAGCGACGACGGCGAAGGCGACGTCACTGTCCTCATCCTGCCCCTGGGCCCATCCGTCGGGCAGAAACCGCCGGGCGACCTTCCACCGCCCGTACGGAGACCGCCCGTCCCGATACCCGGGCACGAAGACAAGTTCACCCGCGCTCTTGTCCAGACAATGCGCGGCGGTGGCGATGAGATCCCGCCCCGGACTGTGCACGACGGACGCGGTGCAGAAGTGCCGCCCACCCGCGAACAAAGCCCCCACACGCGCACTGTGCCCACGGGGACCGGCCACGGTGGTCACCCCGAAGGGCCCCGCGCCGTCGCCGGCGGCCGCCTCGGAGGCCGAGTCGACGGCGAGCAGGACGACGAGGGCAAGGACGACGTGGAGGAGGTGACGTGGGCTGCGTTTCATCATCGGAACTCAGCATTCCGCATGTAGGTGAGAGACGCGTCAGCCACGCGGCGAAGGGCCGTACACCGAGCAGCCATCCGTGGTGATCTCCGGGTGAAAGGGTTCGAGAGTCGCACGCGTCCTCCGAACGTGCCGGGCGGTATCTCCTGGTAAGCACAGTTGTCAGGGCGGGTGCGCAGGACTCAGGTGCCGTTGTGCGGGTCGACGACGAGGGAACGGATACCCGGGCGACGGCGCACCAGTCGCCCTTGTCCCGGACCTCACAGGACTTTCTCGGACGGGAGATGACCTCGCCGGCGAGAGCGGCGTCGCCGGAAGCGGCCGACCAGTCGTCGCTCACCTCACCGACACTCGGCCCACAACAGCTTCCCGCCGCCCGACGCGCCCGGCTCTCCCAGCACGGAGGCACCCACCGCATCGGCACAGGCCCGCACGAGCTGCAGCCCACGTCCGCCTTCGGCATCACACGGGGCTACGGGTACGACGCCGGCCGCGTTGAATCCGGGCGGCACCCTCGAATCCGTATCCCATACGGCGACTCGGAGGCGGCCGGGTTCCATCGCACGGAGCCGGAGGGCGTAGGGGCCGGTGGTGTGGACGTGGGCGTTGGTGAGGAGTTCGGAGGCGAGGAGTTCGGCGGTCGGCGTGAGGGAGGAGAGCCCGTGGGCATCGAGGACGGTACGGAGGGTCGCGCGGGCGATCCCCGGTGCGCGCAGATCGTGCGGGAGGTGCAGGGTGTAGGCCCAGGACGGGGATACGGTGGCCATGGAAGTCTCCGGTTACTGAGGGGAGTTGGAATCTTGCGGTGGGTTGTTGTGCCCAGTGACGCAGCCGCCCCGTCGGACGGTGTACTTCTGGGCGAGGCCGCCTGAGATCAACGTAGCGAATCAGGGATATATTCTTCACCCAAATCCGGAGGAGAATAGGAGCGACCACCCGTGTGGGTGACGAACAGTGCGGAGGCAGGGCGAGGATGCCCGTGAGGAACAACCCGACGTGGCGTCAACTCAGGTTCGGTGCCGAACTTCGCAAGTTGCGAGAGCGAGCAGGTCTGACGTCGACGGAGGCCGCGCGCCTGCTCGGGATGCGACAAGCGCAGGTCAGCAACATGGAGACCGGACGGCTTGGCGTGAGCGCCGAGCGAGTACACCTGTTGGCCTGCCATTACGACTGTCCCGACAAAACCCTTGTCAAGGCCATCGCCGGATTGACCGGCGACCGGAGACGTGGCTGGTGGGAGCAGTACCGCGAGCTGCTCCCAAGCCCACTCCTCGACCTGGCCGAGCTGGAACACCACGCCGAGGCGGTGCGAGACAGCACCACAGCCCGCATCCCCGGTCTGCTCCAAACCCGCGCCTACGCGCTCGAGATCTTCCGCCAAGCGGTCACCGAGCTCTCACCGCCCGACATTGAGCACCGCCTCTCCTTCCGTATCAAGCGGCAGGCGATCCTTTACCGCGACGAGGCCCCCACCCCGTACGAGACCGTTGTCCACGAGGCGGCCCTCCGTATGCAGGTCGGCGGCCCCACCGTGGCCCGCGAACAACTGCGGCACCTCTTGGACATGAGCGAACGGGACCACATCACCGTGCGCGCCATCACGTTCGAAGCCGGCGCCTATCCGGGCTCGGGACAGTCGATCTACTACGTGCACGGCCCGGTACCGCAACTGGACACCGTCTATCTCGACCAGTCCCACGGCATCGCCTTCCTCGACGCCGAGGCACAGTTGCACAAGTACCGAACTCTGTTCGACCGGCTTGAGGCTGTGTCACTTACGCCCTCGAAGACACGGGACCTCATCCACTCCATCGTCCAGGACCTGTGAAAGGAACCCAGATGTCCGAGCACACCTGGCAGAAGTCGTCGTACTGCTCTGAGGGCAGCTCCTGCCTCAACGTGGCCGCAACCGACGGAACGATCCATCTCACCGAAAGCGCTGACCCCATCGGGGTCATACTCGACGCCCGTGCCTTGGCCTTCGACGCCTTGCTCACCGCGCTCAAGAAGGAAACCCCCCGTGTCTGACGTCCCCCCGAACCTCACCTGGACCCGAGCCGCCCCGCCGGAGGCAACCGGCCCCGGCCCCTGGATCGAGATCGCCTTCGGCGAAAACAACAACGGCAACAACAACGGCAACGACGACGGCAACGACGATGAAGCCCCCGTCTACCTCCGTGAGACCAGCGACCCCGACACCGTCGTCACCACGAACCGCCGCAAGTGGGACGCCTTCGTACTCGGCGTACAAGCAGGCGAGTTCGACCACTTCGTGGAGGGAATCGAGGAGCCGGAGAATCCACCGCATGCATAGAAGCCGCGTCTCCGCGCTCTTGATCGACACCCCCGAGCCGGAGGCCGCCGCGGCCTTCTGGTCCGCCGCGCTGGGTGCACCCACCAGCCCGGTCCCGTCGGAGGAACAGTTCACGTCGCTGCACGAGGCCATCCCCGGCCTGGAGGTCGCCGTACAGGCGATCGACGACGCGCCCCGCTTCCACCTCGACCTCGAAACCGACGACGTGGAAGCCGAAACCGCCCGCCTGCTCGGCCTGGGCGCCACGCAGGTCGGCCGCTGGCTGGAGTGCCGCATCCTGCGCGCCCCCGGCGGTCACCTCCTGTGCGTCCTGCCGGTGCACAGCACGCCCGAGGTCTTCGAGGCCGGGGCGCGCGTCTGGCCGTAACGGGGTGAGGGGCTCTACGCGATCCCCCGGAGCCCAGCCCTACTTACTTACGTCGCCGACGCGCACGCTTACTTACGTCGATGACGCGCACAGTGCTGCCCCTGCCGCGGATCCACTCCTCAAGCTCGCCCCTGGACAGCTCACGCGGTCCCCGCCCGCCCTCGAGAACGACGGCAGGCCCGAAAACAGATCCGGTCACCCCTCGGTCTCGGCTGCGCTCCCATCGGGGCGCGACGAGACGTGCGCCCCGGAACGAGCTATGCACCGTCGTTGCCATCGCGCAGGGAATGGATCATGCTCTGCAGGATCCGGAACGCGCCTGACTGCTCGGTCTCGGTCATGCCGGCCAGCATTCTGACCTCGACGGACCGGACCGCTACCGTCGCCTTCTCCAGGCTCCGTCGGCCGCGAGGCGTGAGCCGCGTGGGAAGAACCTTCCCGACGGGTGCCTCCGCAGGCCTGGTCACGTAGCCATCTCGTTCCAGGGCCTGGAGCAGCACGTTCATCGACTGCCGTGTCACGAACGCGCCACGCGCGAGCTCGGAGTTCGACAAGCCCGGTCGTTGAGCCAGCAGTTCGAGGCAGGAGTAGTGCGTCACGCTCATCCCGAGCGGCCGCAGCACCGCCTCCATGGCCGCGCGGAGCGCGCTCGACGCCTCTTTCAGCAGGTAGCCCAGTGACGACTCCAGGTCGACGCCCACACCCTTTTGACTCATGTCAGCATTCTGACATACCCTAACCCGTGTCAGAAAACTGACATGAAAAGAAGGAGCTTCATCATGCCCGTCACCGGCCCCGACTTCATCTCGCTCCAAGCGCGCGACCTCGACGCTTCACAGGCGTTCTACGAGCAGTACCTCGGCCTCGTCCGCTCGCAGGCCGGACCCCCGCACGCCGTCGTCTTCGAGACGAAGCCGATCGCGTTCGCACTCCGCGACGTCGTTCCCGGCACCGATCTCGCATCCGTTGCTCAGCCCGGCATCGGTGCCGCGATCTGGCTCCACGCCACAGACGTCCAGGCCATTCACGATGCTCTCGTCGCCGACGGTCACACCATCGTCTCCGCACCGATCGACGGCCCCTTCGGCCGGACCTTCACCTTCGCCGACCCCGACGGCTACCAGGTCACTCTCCACGACCGCGTCTGATACGCCCAACGCCACCGGACGATCACCGGTCCCCGGCGACCGCGGTTGCGCCCGAGACTCGAGAATCCGGGCGACGTTCGTTTACCCAGGGTGATCGCCACCCTTCACCGAGGCCGGCGTCCGCTGGGCTCGACGAGACCTTCGGCGCCTGCCTCGCCATCGTCCTGCATCCGCCCGGCGCCTATCCGGACACCGTCATGTCCGTGCACCTGAGCGCTCCCGCCGAAGCCGTGGCTTCACCCTCAACCTCACGCAGTTCGACACGACCCGCTTTTCCACGACGGCACGTTCCTGGGAACCATCGGCCCGGTCTCCCTCACACGGATCGACCAATCCCTGCCCGGTGTCCTCGGCCTTTGATCCGCCGATCCGCCGATCCGCCGATCCGCTATGGCGCCGGATCCTCGACCAGCGTCACCCGGTTGCCGTCGGAATCATGAACGGAGGCACATCGCACCCCCGCGCCCCCGCGGCGAAGACTCCTCGCCCAAGGAACCGGTAATTGGCGGATTTGTTCCACCGAAAGAGCCATCCGACCTGCGGTTTTGCACTCGAAGGTGAAACAAGGCCACCCATCACTCCCTGATCGACACCGGGGGCGAGGGCAGGAGGAAAGCCGTCCCTGTGAGGGCTTCTGACGTCGTCCACAGGCGGCGGGCGGTGGTTGCGTCGCTCGCTGCTGGCGAGCGGCCCACCAGGGTGGGCGCGCCTCGCATCTCGCCCAGGCCGTCGGGGCCCACGTAGCTGGCACCGGGGAGGTCCTGGGTCGCCGCGTAGAGGGTTGGCAGGGCGCCCGCGCGGTCGTTCTGGGCGAAGAGCCGGTTGCTGAGGCGCATGACTGCACGGGCCGCCGGGCTGGCGGCGTGGCTCTGGAGGTTGGTGGCCGCATAGCCGGGGTGGGCGGCCAGGGCACGGACGGGTGAGCCGGAGGCCGTCAGGCGGCGCTGGAGCTCCAGGGTGAAGAGCAGGTTCGCCAGTTTGGACTGGGCGTAGGCGCCGCGCGGGCTGTAGGCGGACGTCAGGTTGAGGTCGTCGAAGTTGATCGTCGCGTCGCCCCAGCGATGGGCGCCCGAGGAGACGGTGACGACCCGGTCGGTGACATACGGCAGGAGCAGGTTCGTCAGCGCGAAGTGCCCGAGGTGGTTCGTGCCGAACTGCATCTCGAAGCCGTCCCTCGTCAACTGCTGCGGGATCATCATCACGCCGGCGTTGTTGATCAGCAGATCCAGCGGACGCGCCTGCCAGGCGTCCGCGAACTCCCGTACTGAGGACAGATCCGCAAGGTCCAGCCGGCGCACCTCCGTACTGCCGTTCACCATCGCCGCCGCCCCGCGGCCCCGCTCCACGTCCCGTACGGCGAACACCACATGCGCGCCCGCCCGGGCCAACGCGTCCGCCGCAGTGCGGCCGATGCCGCTGTTGGCGCCCGTGACGACCGCCGTCCGGCCTGCGAGGTCGGGGAGGTGGGTCGCGTTCCATCGCTCACCCTTGTCAGCTGCCATGACCCCAATGTAGGCCTCGACAACAATGATGACAATGCCTACAAAGGTGGCAGTGACAACATCGCGTTACGATGGCGCACATGCCCGAAAGCCGCCCCTATCACCACGGTGACCTGCGCTCCGCCCTCCTCGAAAGCGCGGAGCGCACCCTTCGAGAGAAGGGGGCCCGCTCCCTCTCGCTGCGCGAACTGGCCCGGGACGTCGGCGTCAGCCACGCCGCCCCCGGCCGGCACTTCAAGGACAAGCAGGCCCTGCTCAACGCCCTCGCCCTGGCCGGCTACGACCGGCTGGCCCGCGCCCTGGATGCCGCCGACGACCCCGCATCCTCCCTCGAACCGCGCCTCACCGCCCTGGCCCGCGCCTACCTCGGCTTCGCCACCGCCAACACCGAGCTCCTGGAGCTCATGTACACCCGCAAGCACGAACCCGGGGCCACCGAGCAGATGGCAGCCGGAGTCGACCGGACGGTGGGCACCCTGGAGCGGGTGATCGCCGACGCGCAGCGGCGCGGCGAGATCGTCGAGGACGATCCGGAACGCCTCACCCTCATCGTTGGCGCCACCCTCCACGGCCTCGCCAGTTTCACCGCGAACAGCATGCTCGACGCAGCCACGGCCCTCGGCATGACCGACGACCTGATCCGCCACCTGCTCCACGGCCTCACGCCCCGCTGAGCCACCCCGGGGACGACCAGGGACCACCGGGGACCACCATGGGGCAACCGGGGGCACCACCCCCTCCAGCTACGGCCCCCTCCGGCTACGGCTCCTCCAGCCTCCAGGACGCCTACGCCCTCACCGACGCGGCAGCAAGCAACAGCACGGGGACCGGCACTGGCACTGGCACTGGCACGGGCACTGGCACGGGGGACCGGCACCCGCACCCGCACCGGCGAGACCACTCGCGAGACCACCGCCTGGAGCACCCGGCGAGCGTAGGCGGCGGCGCCCGCACAGGCTGGCTGACCCACCGTCACCGGGACCCGCACCTACGGACCGTGGCACCCAGCTGCGACTCGTTCGCCAGGTCCGGGTTAGCCTTCACCCGCAGAACACAGGTCGTAAAAAGGGGTCAACGACGGAACCGGCGTCAGGTTCCGCTCCGGCCTCATTGCCCGGCGTGACCTGCCGTGATACACAGAGTGACCATACGACTCTTTGTATGCCGCCCGACGTCTGTTCGACGGATTCCCGGAGTACCGACGTGGACCGGTGGCAAGGTATGAGTACGAAACCCGCCAATCAATGACGCCAAGTCGACATACGGCAGCGACATTGTCGGCGAGAATGAGGGCTGACCTCTGCGCCAAGGCAGGGGAAGCGGAACTACCCACCAGGGGCGGTGACTTACATGCTGTATGCGGCCGACAAGGGTGACATCAACACCATCATCGGCGGGATCGCTCCGGACTGGGGCCCCTTCGGCAGCCTGGGCAACGAGGCGAAGGTGATGATCGAGGTCGTGATGGCGGTGGCCATCCTGCTCTGCCTCGGCATCGCCATCTGGGGCGCCGCCAAACAACGCATCGGCGCCACGGCCCTGCGCGACACCTTCAGCGCGGAGCAAGGCAAGGGCCTCATCATCGCGGGCCTGACGGGAGTCTTCATCATCGGCTCACTCGGCACGTTGTTCACCATCGTGTACGGCATGGCCGTGTAGACGGGTGACCACCGCCCGTGCGGGGCGCGTCCGTCCGGTTCCCCTCCACCCCATCCGTCCGTCGTGCCCACCGGCTGAGGTTGCGTCTCCCTGATGTCGAGTCATAACACCGCGCCCGCGCGGGAAGCAGCACGGCTACCGTCGTACTCGTACACGTTTTCCTACGCGTTTCCGCACGACGTCGAGGGGGCGTACGCGGCATGACTCTCGAGGACGACCACGAGGTCTCCGGCGGGTACGGCGGCACGGGCCACACCCGCACCCGCCTGCCCGACCGGGGCGGTGACGTGTACGGCGGCGCACGGCGCGGCCGCTCCTCCTCCAGAAGCCTGGTCACGGTCGTCGGCGTCATCGTCCTCCTCATCGCCGCGATCGCCTTCGCGAACCGCGGAGGCGACAACCCCGACAAGACATCCTCCTCCTCTCCGGGCGCCCAGCCTGAGGCAGCGTCAACAGCGGCCAGCGGAGAGAAGCCGGTGACATCGGGCTTCGCCCAGGACAAACAGGGGGCGCAGAGCGCGGCGGCGAACTACGCGGTCGCGCTGGGATCAGCTGACATGTTCGACAAGGCCAAGCGCGACGCCATCCTGCAGGCGATCATCTCCCCCTCCCGGGTCTCGGCCATGGAGGCGGCGCTGGACAAGGCCTATACCCCGGAGTTCAACAAGAACGTCGGCCTGAGCGCGAACGGCTCCACACCGGCGGGCTACACGTTCGTATCCCGTACGAGCCCGATCGGCACCAAGGTCACTGAGGCCTCCGCCAACAACGCGAACGTCGAGGTCTGGTGCAACGGCCTGTTCGGCCTGGCCGGCGATAGCTCCACGAACCCAGTCACGAACAGCTGGTTCACCATCACGATGAAACTCGAGTGGGCCGGCAGCGACTGGAAGATCATGACGCACGCTCAGAAGGACGGCCCAACGCCCGTTCCCGGCGACGACAGGGCTTCCAGTGCCGACGAGATGGCCAAGGCTGTCCAGGAGTACGGAGGGTTCACCTATGCCCGCTAGCCACCGCGTACTCAAACTGGCTGCCGCCGTCACGGCGGTGCAGACCGCAACCGTGCTCAAGGCCACGCGGGCCTTCGCGGCACCGACGCCTTCGCCCACTCCGAGCAACAACTCCTGCGACCTGGTCGGGGGCGCCGCCAGAAAGCTCTGCGAAGAGGACAACGGCACCAGCGGAGCCCGCAGCGCCAAGACCAACCCCCTCACCGACACCCTCGACCCCCTCTCCTCCCTGGCAAAGGGCTGTGCCGACGCCGCGTCCTGGACCGTCGACCAGCTCAGCAAGGCCGTGAAGGAGACCGCGAGCGTCGACTTCACGAACCCGAAGTTCCTCCAGCAGTACGCCGTGGTCTTCGCCGCCTCCGCCGTCCTCACGCTGCTGCTGTGGCTGCTGGCCGTCGCCAAGCGGGCCGTCCGCGGCGTCCCGCTCTCCACAGCCATCGGCGAGGCGATCGGCTTCCTCTGGCTGACCGTGCTCGCCTCCGCCTTCACCCCGCTGATCCTGTACACCGTCGTCTCCGCGACGGACAGCATCAGCGACGTCCTGGCGAAGACGACGGGCAATCAGACGGACACGTTCTTCGGCACGTTCTCGGCGGCCCTCGACAAGGGCGACGACATCGGCGGCGGCCCGATCATGCTGATGCTGGTGTCGCTGGTCTCCATCGTCGCGGCCGGGGTCCTCTACCTGGAGCTGTACCTGAGGGCCGTCCTGCTGTACGTCGGCGCCCTCCTCGGCGTCGTCGTCTACGCCGGCCTCGTCGACAAGAACCTGTGGGGTCACGTCCGCCGCTGGGCGGGTGTGATGATCGCGGTCATCCTCGTCAAGCCGGTGATCGTGATCGTCCTCGGCCTGGCCGGAGCCCTGGCCGCCGACGGCGGCCCCGACTCGGTCGCCGCGATCGTCTCCGGCCTCGCCATCATCCTGCTCGCGATCTTCGCCAGCGGCATGATCTACCGTTTCGTCCCCGGCTTCGGCGACGAGATCGCCAACTCCCGCAACAACCGCATCATGCGGGGCGCGGAAGGCAAGGCCGCGGCCGTCATGACCTCCCCGGCGACCCTCGTCGCGCAGGGCATCAAGACGCACAGCACCCGCGCCGACAGCGGCGGCGGAGGCCAGAGCGGCTCGGTCGGTGCCCGCCCGAGCAACCCGGCGTCCGGCGGTGTCGCCGCGCACAGCTCGCGCTCCACGAACGGAGGCGGCGGATCTGTCCCCTCCGCCGCCCCCGTCCCCCGCGCGGGCAACCCGGTGAACACCCCCCACGCCAGCAACACCCGCAACAGCAGTACCAACAGCACGGGAGGTGAAGGGCGTTGACGACCGAGTCCCACGTGTCCCATGCGGTCACGCCCCGCCGTACATATCTGATCGGCCGCGCCCGGCCGAACGCGATTGTCGGCAGGAATCGTGAGACCGGCGAGATCGCGCTCATCATCGGCGGCGCGTTCCTCGGCATGATGTGCGGGCTCCTCGTCCCGGTGCTGTCCATGCGCATCGTCCTGCTGATGGGCTTCCCCTTGGTGGCGCTGGCCGTGGTCTACGTGCCGTACAAGCGCCGCACGGTCTACAAGTGGTTCGAGATCAACCGCAGCTACAAGCGCACCGTCAAGCGGTCCGCCACCTACCGCTCCGGCGTCGTCGAGGCCGGCACCGGCCTCGACGGCCGGGAGGTGGAGATCGGCCCGCCTCCGGGGATCGGCCGCATCAACTGGCTCGCCGCCCCGTTCGGCCCCGACGAGATCGCCGTACTGCTCCACGCGGACCGCAGGACCGTCACCGCGGCCATCGAGATCGAGGGGCCCGGTGTGGGCCTGCGCGACTCCGAGGACCAGGAAGCCCTCGTCGACCGCTTCGGCACCCTCCTCAAGCACGTGGCCAACGGCGACGGCTTCGTCAGCCGCCTGCAGATGCTCGCCCGCACCCTCCCCGCCGACCCCGACGCCCACGCCAAGGACGTCGCGGTACGCGGGGACGAGAAGGCGATGCCCTGGCTGCAGGAGTCGTACGAGCAGCTGGCGTCGATGGTGTCGACGAGCAGCGAGCAGCACCGCGCGTACCTCGTCGCCTGTATGCACTTCACCCGCGAGCTCGCCGCCGAGGCGCACACCATGGCGCGGGCGGCACGGCCCCACAACGGCCGCAAGCTCGACCGGGACGCCGGGCTCGCCGTCGTCATGGCCCGCGAGCTGACGGACATCTGCTCCCGCCTCCAGGAGGCGGACATCCGCGTCCGCCAGCCGCTGGGCCAGGGCCGCCTCGCGTCGCTGATCCACTCCATGTACGACCCGGACCACCCCATAGACCACATCCAGGCGATGACCAAGCGCAACGCCTGGCCGGCCGAGCTGGACGCCATGGAGCCGACGTACCTCCAGGCCAAGACGAGGGAGTCGTCCACCCGCGCGCCCTGGTGCCACGCCACCGCCTGGGTGAAGGAATGGCCGATGACCCCGGTGGGCGTCAACTTCCTCGCGCCGCTCCTCGTCCACACCCCGGACGTCATCCGAACGGTCGCCGTGACGATGGATCTCGAGCCCACCGAGGTAGCCATCGAACGCATGCTGACCGAAAAGACCAACGACGACGCCGAGGCCTCCCGCGCCGCCAAGATGAACCGGACCGTCGACCCTCGTGACATCGCCGCCCACAACCGTCTGGACCAGCGCGGCGAGGACCTCGCGAGCGGCGCGGCCGGCGTCAACCTGGTCGGCTACATCACCGTCTCCTCCCGTAGCCCCGAGGCCCTGGCCCGCGACAAGCGGACCATCCGGGCCTCGGCGGGAAAGTCGTACCTGAAGCTGGAGTGGTGCGACCGCGAGCACCATCGCGCCTTTGTGAACACCCTCCCGTTCGCCACCGGCATTCGAAGGTAGAGGCCACCGCATGCGGGATCCGATGTCCATCCTCACCGACGCCTTCACGTCCTTCCTCTTCGGGAAGGTCGAGACGACCCGCCTGCCGGTACGCACCTCCACAGGCCAGGCCCAGGCCGTCTACCTCCCGACCGCCGCCCCCGGCCTCGGCGACTCGGGCGTCATCATCGGCCGCGAGGTCTACTCCGGAAAGGGCTACATCTACGACCCCTTCCAGCTGTACGGCCAACAGCTCCCGGCACCGCACTGGCTGGTCCTCGGCGAGTCCGGCAACGGCAAGTCGGCGCTGGAGAAGACGTACGTCCTACGACAACTGCGCTTCAAGGACCGCCAGGTGGTCGTCCTGGACGCGCAGGGCGAGGACGGGGTCGGCGAATGGAACCTCGTCGCGCAGGAGCTGGGGATAACCCCCATCCGGCTCGACCCGACGGCGGCCCTGGACATGGGGATCCGGCTCAACCCGCTCGACCCCGCGATCACGACGACGGGGCAGTTGGCGCTGCTCCGGACCATCATCGAGGTCGCGATGGGGCACGGCCTGGACGAGCGGTCGGGCTTCGCGCTGAAGGTCGCCCACGCCTACGTCAACGAGACGATCGTCGAACGCCAGCCGGTCCTGACGGACATCGTCGAGCAGCTACGGCATCCCGAGCCGGAGTCGGCCGAGGCGATGAACGTCGACATAGACGACGTTCGGGCGTGGGGCCTGGACGTCGCGCTCGTCCTGGACCGCCTGGTCGACGGTGACCTGCGCGGCATGTTCGACGGCCCGACGACGGTCGGCATCGACCTCGACGCCCCGCTGATCGTCTTCGACCTGTCCCACATCGACCGCAACTCCATCGCCATGCCCATCCTGATGGCGATCGTCGGCGTGTGGCTGGAGCACACATGGATCCGCCCCGACCGGAAGAAGCGCATCTTCCTGGTCGAGGAGGCCTGGCACATCATCAACAGCCCCTTCGTGGCCCAGCTCTTCCAACGGCTGCTGAAGTTCGGCCGCCGCCTGGGCCTGTCCTTCGTGGCGGTGGTCCACCACCTCTCGGACGTCGTGGACGGGGCGGCGGCGAAGGAAGCGGCCGCCATCCTGAAAATGGCGTCCACCCGGACCATCTACGCCCAGAAGGCCGACGAGGCGAGGGCGACCGGCCGGGTGCTCGGCCTCCCCCGCTGGGCGGTGGAGATCATCCCGTCCCTCACCCCCGGCATCGCGGTGTGGGACGTCAACGGCAATGTCCAGGTCGTCAAACACCTGGTCACGGAGACGGAACGCCCACTGGTCTTCACCGACCGCGCGATGACCGAGTCGTCCGTGGACCACCAACTGGCCGACGACGCCCTGCGCGCCGCCGAGCTGGAGGCGGAGGAACGGGCCGCCGCGTTCATGGAACAACACCTCGGCGACTCCGAGTCGACGGTGGCGTAAGGCATAAGGCATAAGGCGTAACGCATAAGGCGTTACGCGCAGAGCTTGAGGCGCAGCGCGCAAGGCGTACGGGGAGAGCGGGGAGCGGGGAACCATGAGACCCGGTGACGAGCGCGACCGCCGACCGACCGGCCAGGGAGGCATCCCCGACGGCCTGCTGGTCGGCCTGCTCGCCTTCCTGCTCGGGATGACGGTACTGGTCTGGGCGGCCACCGGCCTGTCCGCCGTGTTCGCCCACGGCTCCTGGCCGGACGGCGTCACCTTCGCCCGTACCCCGCTGGCCATGCGCCGGCTGATCGCCCGACCTCACGACCTCCCCGGCGCCTGGCCCGACGCCGACGCCACGGCTTTCTCCGGCTACGGGCTCTTCTGGGGCCTGTTCGTCGGCCAGCTGATGATCCTGGTCGTCCTGACGGTGTTCATCCTGGGCACAGTGGCCCGCTGGAGAGCCCTTCGGGTGAGGAGGAAGGCGGGTCAGGGAACGCCGGCCGCCGAACCGGCAGGCGCCGAGGGCAGACCGAGACCGGCCACGCCGACCTCCGAGGTCCCGTCCCCGAGACCGACCCCGGACCAGCCCCCGTCCCCCACCGCGCCACACCGGCCACCATTCGAGCAACAGCCCCCGTACGCGGTGCAACAGCCCCCGTACGCGGTGACGGACTCTGCGGGGCCGGCCTACGGTCAACAGCCCGCGCACCAACAGTCCTGGCGCCAACAGTCCTCGAACCAGCAGTCCTCGAACCAGCCGCCCTTCGGACAGCCGGACACACAGCAGCCGGACACACAGCAGCCGGACACACAGCAGGCGGATGCACAGCAGGCGGATGCACAGCAGACGGCATCCATGCAGCCACCCACGCAGCAGCCACCTTTCGCGCAGCCGGCCACACCGCACTCGGCATACGCGCAGCTGACCGAACCGCACTCGCCATACGCCCAGCCGCCCCCACAGCAGACGGCACCCACACAGCAGACGGCACCCCAGCTGCCGCTCCCTCAACCGGGCACCGAACCTTTCCTGCCCCCCAGCAAAACGGTGAGCGGACGGGAAGCCCCCGCGGTCCGCTACGGCCCCCCGGCGACCCGCCACCCCACCGCCACCCAGGCCGTACGCGACGCTGAGGGCCCCGCCCTCGTCCTCACCTCGAATCCCGCACTCTGGGAGGACACCAAGGACGCCCGCGCCAAACTCGGCCCGGTCCACGTCTACGACCCCACCCATCTCTGCGACACCCCGGCCCGCCTCCACTGGTCCCCCACCAGGGGCTGTGAGAACAAGCAAACCGCCGCAGCGAGAGCCATCGCCCTGCTCGCCCCCATCCGCCCCACCGCGAAAATCGACCAGGCCGTAGCGGACGTAGCCGAAACACTTCTGCGCAGCTACCTGCACGCCGCCGCCATCGACGGCCGCACCCTCCGCCACGTCCACCGCTGGTCCCAGGGCAGCCAGATCCAGGACGCCGTACGAACCCTCCGTACGAACCCCAAGGCAGCGTCCGGCTCCGCGGGCGAACTCGAGGCCGCCCTCACCGCGCACCCCGAACGCCGGGACATCGCCCAGGAACTGGCCGCCCGAGCCCTCGCCGGCCTCTCCACGGTCAACATCCGTGAGGCATGCACTCCCAACCGAACCGATGCCCTCGCCTTGGATTCCTTCGTGAACGAAGGGGGCACCCTTTACGTGGTGGGTGAATCCATCGAGGATCCTCGCACAAACCCGGGCGCGATGCCCTTCCTCACGGCCCTCACCTCAAGCGTGGTCGAGCGCGGCCGGCACATGGCCGAACGGTCATCCTCCGGTCGCCTCGACCCACCACTGACGCTCGTCCTGGACGACGTCGCCGCCGTGGCTCCGCTTCCCCAGCTCCCGGAGCTGCTGGCCGTCGGAAGGGACCGGGGCCTGCCGACACTGGCCCTGCTCCGCTCCCGGGAACAGGCCCGCACCCGCTGGCCGAACGCCGCCCTACCGGCATAACCCACCTACGGCACACACCCGGCACGACCCAAATCGCCTCACCCACACCCCCCTCGTCGCACCCTCCCTCAGTCCTGCCCCCTCTCTCAGTCCTGCCCCCGCTCCACCACGAACTCCCACTCGACCTCCCCCGGCGCCGCCGCCAACGGCACAGTGCGCCCACTCGGCACGAACCCCACCTTGCGATAGAACCGTTGCGCCCGCCCGTTCTCCTCGTGCACGATCAGCCGCACCCGCTCCGCCCCACGCCCCCACGCCCACTCCAGTCCGGCGTCGAACAGCACATCGGTCAGCCCGTTCCCGCGCTCCTCGGGCCGTACGAAGACCCCGACGATGTGGCCCTGTTTCCGCTCCACCGCAAACCCGGCCCAGTCCCGCGTCCCGGGCTCCTCCACCAACACGGTCAGCGTCCCCACCCACCGCCCGTCGGGCCCCTCGGCGATGATCTGCTGCGTCCCGACCGCCCCCTCGGCACCACCGGCTGTCCGCTCCTTCCAAAAGGAGTCCGGCTTGGCCGCGGCCTCCTCGTACGTCTCCAGAAAAGCGAGATGCGCGACCGGATCCCGCAGCGCAGCGAGCCGCAACTCCTTCGCGGCACGCCACTCATCGGCACGTACGGACCGGATCACATAGCTACTCATACGAGCCACGCTAGTACCCGGGCACGACGCACCTCACGTCATATACGGCCCAGGGCCCAGGGCCGACGAGACCGCACGCCCCACCATGGACCCGTGGCGGAAGACCAGACGACGCATGACCACGCGAAGCAGAACCAGACAGCACAAGAACACCTGCCAGAACAGCGAACGCAAGCACACCCGGCGCACACCCGGGCAACACACACCCGCGCGACACAGAACGGCACGGCACAAGGACAACCATCGCCAGGCCGACCGCCTGAGCCGTTGACCGAGCACGTCCAACGCCTCACCCACCGCGTTCGCGCCTTCGACCGCCGCCACCCCCTCCTCTGGGACCCTCCACCTCACCGGCTTCTGGGGTCCCCGTAGTATCCGCCGCAAAAACAACGGATAACCCTGACCTGCGGTGATGTGCCGTCAGTGGGGTGTTGCCACCGTGCGGGGGGGGGTGGGAGGCTCTCGGCGTGCTGGAGGGCGGCGAAGTCGGTGGCGGCCTGTTCGACTGCTTCGGGGTACGCCCGCGCCTTCTCGTGTTCGGCCAGCGCCCGGTAGATGCTGGCCAGGCTTGGGTGGTGTCCCTTGCGCTTGCCGGTGACGATCCACAGGTCGGGTTGGATGGCTTCGACGCTCTCGCCCGCTCCTTTGCGGCGGAGCACCAGGCCGTGTGCGGTCAGATGGTCCGCCAGGGCGGTGAGTTCGGCGGCGTCGCGGCCCAGGCGCTTCATCTCGTAGACCGTCAGCATGACCCGGCAGTGCGGGGCGTGGGCCTTGATCTCGCGGGCCAGCGCGAGGGCGGCCTCGAACTGCGGTCGCACGCGGCCCCGGGTGCTGACCTTCTCGGAGAAGATCCTGTCTCGGGGGATGCCGTGCCCGGCGAGGGCGTCGAGCTGGGACTGCAGCTCGTGAGAACGAGTTGTGCGACCGGATTGGGGGCCGGGGGCGATTGGCCGCCTCCTTCGCGATCTTGCTCCGGCAATTGGCCGTTTGTGAGAGGCTGCTTCGCGGTCAGGTCATCCCCATCGGGATACCGCATGGCACTGGGATAAACCCACCAGCGTCACAGTCGCCCTGAACCGATACCTCAGTAGTCGCTGAGATTCACGCGGCGTTGTCCAGACCGACGAACACCTTGGCGATACGCCACTCGCCTTCGGCGTGCTCCAGAGTGAACGTGTAGAAGCCGGTCGCGATCACGGTCGCGCTCCGCCCGCGTTCGACGGTGGTCCGCGGATGGCGGAAATCGTGGCGCGGCCGTCCGGCTGTACCTCCGGACGTCCGGTGTTCGTCAGGGGGTCTTCGGGTGCGGGGTGTCTGCTGGCCTGCCGTGCGCTGCGTCGGTCGGTTCGGTCTGTGAGAGTGCGGCGAGAAGTTGCAGCTTCTCGTCGCTGTCGCTGTCTTTGTCGGGGTAGTAGACGACGAGGATGACGTCGTCGATGGGGAGTTTGTCGCGGTGGAGCCGTAGTTGAGGCCTTCACCTACTCGCTGTGGGTGGATTGGTTCGAGGACCAGACCACTTCCGCGATGGCCCTCGCCGAGGTCCTCGGTAACGACATCGACCGAGTGGTGGCCAAGCCATCGGAAGCCCTACTCCGCCGAGCCCGTCTGGTTCTTGAGTGTTCGGGGCCCGGTGCGCTGGACGGTGAAGGAGTCGGCGAACCGCACCGCCGCTCGGCTTCCCGCCCTGCATTCAGCCGTCTTCCGGGGTCTTCGGGCGAGTTTCCACGACATCTACGGCGGCCTGGAACCGGCTGCCGCGCTGGCCCTCCTCGACCAGTTGGATCTCCCGCAAACACCCAGCACCTTGCCGAACTGGTCGTCGATCCGGCCGGTCCTCGGGAAGAGAGGCAAGCCGACCGTCACCTGCGACGACGGGCCGTCATGGACTGACAGCGCGATCACACCGGGGCTGAGGGGCTTGATCTTGAACTGGTCCGTCCGTCCCGTGTTCAGCCCCGACACGAACCGATTCTCCGCCGCCCGGGGCCACCGTGCGGGCCGCTGCTACTTCCTTGCCGACTCCCAGGTTGACGAGCAGGTTGAGGAGGCCGCCGCCGCCGTAGCTGATGAGGTCGGCGACGCACGGCACGACCTTCACCCAGGGGTCGCATTTGTTCTGGACGAACTGGGTGCCGAACGGTGCGGCGATGTTGGAGAACGGGGTGATGATCGAACTGACGAGGGACATGATGTGGTTGGCGTCCCAGTGGTGGCCCTTCTCTTCCTCGACGCTGCAGGCGACGCCGACGCCCAGGGACGTGAGACCGAGGCAGACGGAGATCAGCGACAGCGCGAAGGCCGTGTCCTGCTGCTGTTGGGTGGGCCGCGTACTGGACGCCATGAACGTGTTCATCTCCTGCCACTTGGTCAGTTCCCAGAAGATCATCGTTGCGTCGGCGATGCCGGCCCCCGCAAACCAGTCGATCACCGGCCAGGTGGTGATGTCGTTCAGGGGGAAGCTCAGGCCGTACGAGATCGTGCTGGCGACCACCCCGACTCCGTAGATTCCCTTGCCCACCTGATCCCAGTACAGCTTGTCGTCGGCGGTCCCTTTCATCTCCCACGGTGACGCGGTCGCGTCCTGGGCGAAGAAGGCGATGCCCGCGACGAATTCGCTGATCATGCCGATGGCGCAGTAGACCGCCCAGCCTGAGGGGTTGATCTCGGGGCCGGGGACACCGGGGCGGGGTCTGTCGCTGAAGTCGGGGGGCCAGGTGATGCTGGTGGCCCCGCCGTTGACGATGGTGGCGACGATGTTGGCGGGGACGGCCGCCAGCAGGGTGAGAGCCGTTTCGAGGCTGACGGGACTGTCGTCGCCGGTTCCGGCGATCAGGTTGAACAGGTCCCAGACCAGTTGGATCGGGACGGCCAGCAACCCGCCCATGTCCTGCTGCAGTACGTCCAGGAGCATGCCCAGGGCGTCCTGGATCACCTCGAGGAAGGCGATGACGATCGCGTCGAGCAGCGCGAGCAGGGAGTCGAGGCCGTCCTCGACGATCTTCAGCAGCAGTGCCTGGATGTTGATGTCCGACCAGGAGGCCGGCGCGGAGGGGTCGATCTCGCCGAGGATCCATTCGGCGAGCTTGTCCAGGTCGTTGCCGAAGGCGAGCACGTACGTCGAGATGGGCGGCTGGGCCAGCGAGCGGCAGAAGTCCCACAAGGGGTCGTCATCGTCGTCTGCGGCGGCGGGCTCCGATCCGACCCGTCGGACGAAGTCCTCGATGAGCGCGCTGAACATGCCGCCCGCGCCGGGCGTGGCTGCCGTCACCTCCGGAGGCCTCGGCGCGGTCCGGGTGCCGGAATTGCTGCTCGTAGGTGGCGGGGTGGCGGCGGCGAAGGTCTGGGAGGTGAGGTAGTGGACGTGGGGGCTGCTGGTCAGGTCGGCGGTGGAGACGGGCGAGCCACCGGAGTCGGTCTGCTGGATGGGGCTGGTGTGCTGGGCCTGGGTGCCGGGGTTCTGCCAGTTCGGTGTACTGGCGGCGCTCGCGTTCGGGCCGATCGCGTGGGCGGCGGAGGTGATCCGGCTGTTGAGGTCGTCGATCAGGTCGTGGAACAGCTTCGAGTTCGGGCCGATCTGGGTGATGGCGTTACTGACGGCCTGCTGGCCCGCCTGGATGGTCTTCTCCAGGCCGTCGGCGAGTGCCTTCTGGGTGGCGAGAATGTTGGTGGCGTCGAAGCATGCCTTGAGGAAGTCGATGACGTCCTTGATGAAGGCCTCGATGGCGGAGAAGACGGCCATGACGGCGTTGCAGGCGTCTTCGATGCCTTCGATGATGTAGTCGCCGAGCTGGATGAACTTGTCCTTGATGAGGATGCCGAAGGAGACGATGCCCGCTTCGAGGTCGGCGACGAAGTGGTCGACCTTGGCGACGCCCTTCTTGATGGCCTCCCAGACGTCGGTGAAGAAGTCCTTGATGTCGCTGATGAAGCCGCCCGGGAGGTACTGGCGGTGGTGGGCGAGCTCGGCATGGAGTTCTTCGCGGGTGGCGAACTCCTGGTAGGAGGGGCGGCCGGGGACGCGGCCGTTGCAGTTGATGATGAAGCCGGCGCAGGAGCGGGGGCCGGGGGTACCGCCGGCCTTCTCGACGCCCACGGCCATGGTGTTGTTGACGGCGGTGACGGCGTCCTGGGGGCTCATGGTGGGGGTGGAGCCGGAGCAGCCGGGGAACAGGTCGGCCTGGCCGGTGACGTTGGTGTTGAAGGTCCCGTACTGCGGGCTGAGGTAGTTGAGGGTGCCATTGGCGTTGACGCCGGCGTTCTGCATGCCGGTCGGGCCGCCGGCGAGGTAGGCCTGAACGGGTCCGCCGGGGTTGATCTCAAGCTCGCCCTGCAGGCCGGAGGGCGGAACGGTGACGGCGGCCGGGTCGGTGAGGACCACGGTGGGCGGGGAGAAGTCGGAGGCCGCGATGATCAGGGTGACAGTGCCACCGGCGTCGGTGGTGACGGTGGCGTCCTGGCCGGCCTCCGGGCCGACGATCTGGAGGGTGCCGTCGGCCAGGACGACGCCGGTGGGCAAGGGCGCGGTCAGCTTCAACGGGTAGTACGCGACGGGCACGTTCTGGGAGTCGATGAACGTGACCTGGGTGCGGTAGTTGGTGGTCTCGTAGGAGAGCTTCTGGTTCAGGGCGGGGGTGTGGCAGAGCCAGCCGGAGCTACCGGTGGTGGAGTTGGTGTTGAGCTGGTGCAGCCGGAGTTCGCCGATGGCGTTGGCGGTGAACAGGGTGGGCGGGTCCAGGGGGTAGTAGGACGGGTAGAGCGCGGACACACCCTCGCTCTGGGTCTCGCTGTCGCCGGTGGCGATCGGGATGCTGGCTGCCCACTGGGCGGTGCAGGCGTTCGGGTTGGCGCTGTTCCGGTAGAAGCCGGTCTGGTTGAGGACGGACAGGTTCTCGTCCTCGTCGGCGAAGTACACCGTCGTCAGGGGCTGCCCGCTGGTGGTGCTGGTGACGGCCTGCGCCAGCTCGATGTCGCCGGGCGCGTTCACGGGCAGGATCATGCTCCCGTACACCTGGTCATACAGGAACGGGATGCCGTTCGTGTCGAGGTAGACGGGCCGGAAGCCGTAGACGGAGCCTGTCCACACCATCCCGCAGGCATACGACGGTTCGGTGATCGGGGGGAGGGTCTCGGAGGGGCGATAGAAGTCCTCCGCCTGGAGCGGATCCCCGACAACTGACCAGTACGACTGGAACGCCCCGCCCTGAGTGGCGACGAGCGCGAAATTGGCGTGGCCGAACGGAAGCAGGACGGCCCCCGGGCCCACCGTGTCACCGGTGGGCAGCAGCGTCGTGTTCGACTGCCAGTCGCTGCCGTCCCAGTTCATGGTGCACACGGCCTGAAGGTCGCCGAAGCTGCAGACCATGGACACCATCGCAGCCGGGTCGGGGCCGCTGACCTGGAACTCGGGCAGGTAGTAGCACACGCTCAGGCCGGCGTAGTTCCATGCCTGGTCGACCCCATTGGCCATCCAGGTCGTGAAGGTGCCGTCGAAGGTGAGGTCGCTGTTCTGCCAGCCGTGCCACCAGTGGTAATAGCCGTTGTCGTCCAGAACACAGACGAAGTGCGGGGTCTCGCCCTGCATGAACGCGACCACCGCGAAGGGGGTGCCCGTGGCATCGGCGGGAGGGGTGAGCGGGGTGAGGGTCCAGCCCTTCACGGAGGTGGGGTCCTGTGCCAGGTACTGCAGTTGGACGGTGCCGTCGGACTTGCCGTCGGACTTGCCGTCGGCGGTCGTGTCGGTGATGACGAAGGCCTCGGCGGCCCCCGCGAAGAAGCGGTTGTTGGGGTTGCAGAACGCCGCGGCCTGAGGTTGCGACATGGTCTGCTGAGGGTTGTTCGCCGGCAGGCTGACGATGATGTTGTCGGTGTTGACCCAGTCCTGGCACAGGTCGCTGTGGGCGGTGGCGGTGAACGCACCGGTCGGCTGGTAGGCGGCAGTGCTCATGTCCGGTCTCTCATTTCCCTTGGCTCGCATGCCCGTTCAGGTACTGACGAGGGGTGGTGGTGCCGCCCGGGCAACCGGAGCGCGGGACGCTCCGGGAGGGCTTCGCAGGACGCGGTGGTAGCCCGGGCCGGGACTCAGGAGTGCGACCAGATCGGTGTGCCACTGGGGCCGATGATGGACACGGCGCCGTCAGTGAGGTTGAGAATGGCTGCTGAGGCAGAGGTTTCCGAAGTCCAGAAGACCGTGCCGTTCGCGCTGTAGACCACGAGGTTGCCGTCGCTCTGGAACACGCCGAAGGCGGGTCCCTCGGGTGCGGAGGGGGAAGACCAGCCCGGCCCCTCCCAGCTCCAGAGCTGGAAGCCGTTCTCCTCGAAGGTGAATCGCCGGCCCTGCTGCTCGGTGACCATCTTCGATCCGTTCGAGAAGTACGTGCCGCCCGGAACGGTCGAGGGCATCGGGGCGCTGGTCCACAGCTGGTTGGCGACGGCGTCGGCGATCACGGCGGCGCCGCCCGCGAGGGCCAGGGTGGCTCCGCAGGCGTTGACGGAGTTGCCGTTGGTGCCGGTGACCCAGAGCTGGGCGCCGTTCGCGTCCAGGAGGGTCAGGTTGCCGGTCGAGTCGAAGCAGACGCTGCTGACCTGGGCGAGCTGTCCGACGCCGGTGGACCACAGCGCGGCGCCGCCGGCGCGGCTGAGGTACAGGTCCCCCGCGTCGAAGGCGAGGGTGTACCCGCCGAGGGACATGACCGCCCCCACGGGCAGGGCGGTACCGGCCGGGCAGGGGCTGGGAACGGCCTGGAAGATCACGGCGCTGTGGGCATCGAGGATCTGCACACCGGTGGCGGCGAGCTGCAACTGGGCGCCCGGGGTGCCCCCTTGGTCGGCGGTCCAGTCGGTGGAGGACCAGACGGTGTTGCTGGTGCTGTCGTAGACCTCGAGGAATCCCTTGGCGGTGAATGCGGCGTCGACTCCCTTGCCGGTGGTGCCGGAGTCCCACAGCACCCTGCCGCCCAGCCCCTGGGTGAGGGTGAGGTTCCCGGCCTCGGCTCCGGTGGTCTGCAGGGCCAGCGCGTACCCGCCTACGGACAGGACCGTGCCCGCGGACAGGACGGTCCCGGCCGGACACGTGCCGGGGAGGGACTGGAAGACCACGGCATCGTTGTCGTCCAGGATCTGCAGGCCGTCGGCGGCGAGTTGCATACGGGTGCCAGGGCGGCCCCAGGTGGTGGAGGCCCAGATGGCGGTGCCCGCGCTGTTGTACAGCTCCAGGGCGCCGTCGCCGGTGAACGCACCGCTCACGGCGGCGTTCGTGATGCCCGTCTCCCACCCGACGGGCCCGCCGTAGCCGGTGGTGAGGGCGAGGTTCCCGTCGTCCCCGAAGGCGAGGACGTTCCCGTCGCCGAACATGACGGTGCCGGGGCTGAAGGCGGTGCCGGCCGGGCAGGGGCTGGGGACGGACTGGAAGACCACGGCGCCGTAGGCGTCCAGGATCTGCAGGCCGTTGGAGGTGAGTTCCAACCAGGCGCCCGCGCTGCCCCCGTAGTCGGCGGATGACCAGATCACGGTGCTGGAGGTGTCGTAGACCTCGAGGTTGCCCTCGGCCGAGAACGCGGCACTCGCGCCGGTACCCGCGGTGTCGGTGCTCCAGACCGCAGTGCCGTCCGGGAGGAACAGGGTGAGGTCGCCGCCGGCCTGGAAAGCCAGGGCGAATCCGCCCGCGGACATGACCGTACCGACCGGCAAGGGAGTACCGGCGGGGGAGGGGCTGGACAGGGACTGGAAGACCACGGTGTCACCGGCGTCGAGGATCTGCAGGCCTGTCGGGGCGAGCTGGATCCGGGTGCCCGCGGTGCCACCGAAACGGTGGGAGGACCAGATCGTGGATCCATTGGACCCGTAGATCTCGAGACTGCCACCCTCGGTACCGCTGCTCTGGGTGAACATGGCGTCCTTCCCGGCTCCCGCGGTGCCGCTATCCCATACTTGGTCACCGTCGTACGTGCACAGGGTGAGGTTGCCGTCCTCCTGCAGGGCCAGCACGAACCCGTTGCAGGACATGACGGAGACGTACGAGCTCTCGGCTCCCACCAGCTCGGTGGGCGCAGGGTTGGGGCTGGGGATGGCCTGGTAGACGGGGTGCTTGCCCTGGAAGTTCAGCAGTTGCAGCCAGTTGTCGCCGTCGTCAAACGCCATCGTGTCGCCCGCGGGCTTGCCGTAGGTGTCGGAGGTCCAGACGGGGAGGCCGGCACCGTCGTACACCTCCAGGTGGCCGTCGGAGGTGAATGCGGCGTCGACCCCGTTGCCGGTGGTACCGGTCTCCCACACCACTGCGGAGTCCGGGCCGTCGCTGACCGTGAGATTGCCGCTGGTCTGCATGAGCAGGTACCAGCCCGCCGACGACTGGAGGCCGGTACCTGACGGGATCGCCGTGCCGGTCGACAGCGCCCCCGTCACCGTCCCGGTCTGGATCTGCGTCGCGCCCCACTGCCCTGTCCAGGCGGACAGCGTGGTGTCGAACGTGCCTTTCTGACCGTTGGGCTCGTACAGCCACAGGGTGCTGTCGGTGCCGACCGCGAAGACGCACGGGGCGTCGAACATGACCCTGTCCGGGGCGAGCGTGAGCAGGTCGGTGCCCGAGCCCGCGGCGTGGAGCTGGGAGGGCAGGCCGAACATCGGCACCTGGCCGTCGAAGCACTGCCCCACCTGGGGCAGCGCATAGGCATTCTGGTCACCGGTGACCAGGTACAGCGAGGTGAAGGCTGCCGACACGACGCTGCCCACTGCCACCGACTGGCAGTCGAGATCCGGCACCGGCACCGCATACGCGGGGATGTTCTCAATGGCCAGCCAGCTCATCAGGTTGCCCGTGCTGTCCACGTACATGCAGCTGATCTTGACGCTCAGGGTCTGATCCATGACGGAAACCCCGGCGATGATCCCGGTGCCCTGCCGCATGGCGCCCGAAGGCGGGTCGATCTCGTTCATCATCTGCACAGTGGGGCCAGGGTCGGGGCCCGACACCCCGTAGAACATCCCGAGCATGGAGTTGTCCCTCTGAAAGCTGAGGTTGCAGAACAGGAACCAGCTGATGTTCTCGGAATCGTTCGGGTTGAACGGCACCATCGTGAAACCGTTGTTGGTCAGTTGGGACCCGAACGGGACCGGCTCCTCGTAACCTTCGTCGATCCCCGTGTAGGTGTTGACGGTCCACTGCTCGGTGTTCCAGAACATGACGACCAGCTCGTCGCTGCCGTCGGTGACATGGGTGCCGTAGACCACCGCAGTCCCGCCGACAGTGGTCAGTGACTCCTGCCCGGGGCCACCGGTGGCCGTGACCTGTGTGGAGGCGACCTGCAGGTTGCCGGTGATCGGCGCGCTCGGGTTGCCGTTCTGGCCGTTGAAGAGCACCGGCGTGTCCAGCTGCCCGCTCTCGTCCAGCCGGCACGACGCCAGGAAACCGGACGGATCGGTCCAGAACAGATAGATACCACCGGGCCGTTCCCACAGGTTCAGCACCGCGACGATGCCCCCCGAGTCACCACCCCCCAGCTGCCACCCCTCCGACGGCGCACCGGGTGGATCCTCCACCGACCAGTACCGGCCCGCGTGGGAGCTCAGGTACTTCACCACCCCCGTCGCGTCCACGAAGAACGCCTCACAGAACCCAGTGCCCACCGGCGCGTTCCCGTCGTACGGGAAGGGATTGCGGAACGGCGCGACCGGGGAGGCGGCGCTGCCCACCTGAACGGGTGCAATCATGCTGAAGCTCCTGCCGAAAGGCCCAGCTCACGACCCTGCGGCAGGCCTCTCTTCGCAGGGCGAGCGGGAGCGGCTGTCGGGTCTGTCGCTGTCCAGGATTGCTTCAGATGTTCTCCCAGAACAGTCGGGTGTGGGCTGGGTGGCCCAGCCGATGCCTCAGATGGGCATACCTCCGATCCGCTCTCTCCAGGGACCCGACGACAACGGGCCGGCCCCCTCCGGTGCGGACCGCCGGTCTGGGGAAGGTGTGGTGCGCCGTCTTTGTGGTGAGGACGGCGAGCGGCGCAGGTCCCGTCGCCTGCAGGACGGGCGGGAAACCCTGCGGCAGTGGCCGTCCGCGCTCAGGTGGAGCTTGCTGGTGAACCCGCCGCGCGAGCGGCCCAGCCAGTGGCGTTCGTACACGGTCCTTCACGGCCCGAACCGTTCCGCCAGATCACGCCACTGCACCCCGGTCCGCACCCGGTGCAGAATCCTGTCGATCACCTGCCGGTGGTCCCGCCACCGGCCACAATGCCCGTGCTGACCGGCAGGAACGGCCGCAGCCGTTCCCACTCGTCATCGCTCAGATCACCCCGCCCCATGTCCACAGCAACGACGCCAGCGCGGGACAGTCACATGATCTGCCGGACAAGTACTACAGCAGCAGATCTTGAGTGTGTGATCGTTCTTGGCCGGTGTGTTTCCAGGGGCGGAGTCGTGCAGGGAGTGGGCCGTCGCGGTGTGTCAACTTAACGGCTGATCTTGGTTGTTGAGTGGTCAGTTGTTGGTCGGGGTCAGGCGGCCCTCGAAGGCGATCTGGAAGGCGTTCAAGGGCGCCTTCCAGCGCATGGTCCACCGCTTGCGGCCCTTCCCTGTCGGGTCCAGCGACATGAGCGCCATGTAGACGCACTTGAGGGCGGCGGCTTCGTTGGGGAAGTGGCCGCGGGCCCGGACGGCCTTGCGTATGCGGGCGTTCACGCTCTCGATCGCGTTCGTCGAGCAG
>NZ_JARXYX010000029.1 GCF_029893585.1 Streptomyces sp. LBL | reverse complement strand
ACCGCCGCCCCCGAAGGCCTCGCCGCTCTCCTGCGGAGCCTCCAGGCCGGGACCATCGACAACGCCGGTTCCTGACCGGTTCGTTCGCCGACAGAAGCCAGCCCCCACCCGACGACAAGGAACGTTGACGGTTTCCAGAGATGGAAAGCGAGGACTCTTACCTTGACTCTGTCGGGGATCTTGGAGTTGCCGAGGTCAGCTGCCCAGGGTTCGCCAGGACTTCGGCCGGGGGATCTCGCGCTGGTCGAGGTAGTTCTGGAAGGCGGTCGGCCGAGGGGGCGTGGGTGTTTCCTCGGTGGGCGGCAGTCCGCTGAGGCGCTCGATGTTGACGGCGATGGCGGTCAGGACGTGCTGAATGTGGGCCTTTCCCTGTCCTCGGTAGCGACAGCGTCGCATGCCGTGTCCGTGGGCGAACTCGTTGACGGTCCCCTCCACCCCGGAGCGCACCGCGTAGCGGGTCTTCCACTCGGGTGTCTGCTGCTCGGTGCGGACGCGGAGTTGCAGGTCGCGGAGTTCTCGTGGGGGAAAGCCCACGGTGCGGGTGCTTTCGCGGGAGGTGGTGCACCGGGCGCGGGCCGGGCAGGGGTGGCACTGGCTCTTGGTGAATCTGGCCACGATCAGCGGGGCCGCGGTGGGTGAGGAGGTCGGGTAGGGGCCGTGCCAGCCCTGGCTGATCTGGCCCTGTGGGCAGGTGACTTGCTGACGGTCGTAGTCGATGTGGAAGTCGTCCCGGGCGAAGCCTTCGTTCTGGCGGTGTTGGCGGGTGGGGTTGCTACGGAGCGGCCCGGAGACGGTGACCTGGTGTTCTCGGGTGGCTTGTTCCAGGTGGGGCAGGGAGGTGTAGCCGGCGTCGACCAGGTGCTCGGCGGGCAGCAGTCCGCGACGCCGCAGGCGGGTGTGGATGCCGGGCAGGACCTGGCTGTCGTGGGTGGTGGCCGCAGTGGTGGCCACGTCTGTGATCACGTTGACGCTGTCGGGAGCACAGGTCTCGGTCAGGTGAGCGGAGAACCCCTTCCAGCTGATGATGTGTCCGTGGCGTGCGTAGCGGGCCGAGGTGTCGTAGGGCGAGACGATCATCCGGGACGAGGGCGGCAGCCCGGGTCCGCCTTCCGTCTCGGCGACGCGCCAGCGCAGGTGTCCTGCGGCGTCACGGTGGTAGTTCTGCACCATGATCTGGCGCAGGGCCTGGACACGCGGGCCGGACGTGCGGTCCACTTCGTGACGGTAGAGGTGTTCCAGGAGCCGGACGGCGTCGTTTCCGGTGGCGAGGATCCTGGTCTTGGGCTTGGTGGGGTTCTTGCCCAGGCGGACCGGGCGGCCGTAGCGGCGTCCCCAGTCCTCATCGACCAGCTCGTCCAGCAGGTGAGGAGAGATGCCGCCGACTTCTTCCAGTGTGGCGCGGACCGCCTCGGTGACCAGCTCCAGGCGGGTCAGATCCCGCACCGCGGCCAGGACATGGGTGGAGTCGGTGCGCTGCGTGGTGCGTTCGCGCACCAGGCCGGCCTCCTTGAGGCGGGCCAGTGCGAGGTCGAGGAGGCGGTCGGCACGGTCGCCTTCGGCGAGACGGTCGCGGAAGTCGGCCAGCACGCTGTGGTGGAAGCCTGGATCGTCCAGCTCCATGGCCATGGCGTACTTGAAGTCGATGCGGCAGCGGACCGCCTCGGCGGCCTGCCGGTCCGACAGGCCGAGCAGGAACTGCAGCACACAGACGGTGGCCAGTTGGGCGGGCGAGAGACCCGGACGCCCGTCGCGCGGGTACCAGTCGGCGAAGTCCTCGTCGCACCACAGCCCATCGAGCCGGTCACGCACCCATATCGCCGTCGTGCCGCCCGGGTTGCTCGCCCGCGCGGTGAAGGTGCGCACCCGGCACTTGCACTGCGACACCTATCAGGCTGCCGACGATGCCGCAGAACAAGCCCGTTGGCGCACCGCCCACCACCTGCTCCAGACCCGCCTGGCCACCGTGCGCGCCATGGCCGGTGCACCCGGGGCAGCTGCGCCGCAGCGTCTGGTCCAGGCCCGGTGGGCCGACCGGCTCGCTGACGTTGCCCGCCGGCCGCTGAGCACCGAGCAGCCGAAGGAGAACGCATGACGAATCACGGCCCGGCAGGCGAACACAGGTCCGGTCGCAGCGGGTTGGAGGTGCCGTCGTGGCTGGCCGGTGACGCCGGTTGGTGGGCGCATGCCCTCGAGGCGCCCAAGGCCACCGACCGCCTGGAGCCGTTGGGCGTCGACCACTGGCGGCGTCTGGGGCAGGCCGCCCGCGATCAGGTCGTCCTGGCCGCGGGCGGCATCGAATCGTTCCTCGTCGTCGGTGACTTCGCGTTACTGGGCGGAGCGTTCAGCCAGTCGGCGTCCGAGTGCGAGAACCACCGTTTTGAGGGCTTCCGGCTGTTGGATGATGAAGGGCCGGTCCAGCATGGCGAGTGTGCCGGCGACCCACTCGAGGCGTTCAGCCCGCAGAAACACCTGCAGCCAGTCATGACCGTCCGCAGCATCGGGAGGAGACGCCGGCGCAACTGACCCGAGCGTTTCCGGAATCCAGCGCCGCACATAGGCCGGATCAGCGCGGATGAGCACGGAGACGTCGTATCGCGAAGGTGCCGCCGACAGTGGTCCCAGCACCTGGGCCACTGGGTCGATGTTCGCGGGCGCTTCAAAGGTGCCTGGCAGAAGCCGCAGATCGGCCATCCTGTCCAGGCGGTAGGTACGCTGCGCCTGGCGGTCGGCGTCGAAGCCGGTGAGGTAGAGCAGGTTTCGGTACGCCACGATGCCGTGCGGTTGTACGTGCCGCGTAGCCGCATGCCCCTGACGCGTCCGGTAGGCGAACGCAACCGGGCGCTGGTCCCGTGCTGCCTCAGCCAAACCGAGCAGCGTCTGAGCACCTTCGTCAGCACCAGGACGAGCTTCGGCGTCGTCGTGGTCTTCCGCGCCCGGGCGTCGCTCACCGGTGAAGTCCACTGCCCGGAGTACCGCGTCGATGCGGCGGGCGAGCGCGGCAGGCAGCACTCGGCGCACCTTCGCAGTGGCCGTCTCCATCACCAGCGGGGTTACCGGACCACTGTGCGCATGTTGGTTGACCAGCAACGCCCACACCACGGCAAGGCCTTCCTCGTCGTTCAGCATCAGCGGCGGCATGCGGTAGTGACGGGCCAAACGGTAGCCGCCGTAACGACCGCGAACCCCGTCCACTGGAATGTCCATCTCGCGTAGCTGCTCGACATAGCGACGCACGGTGCGCTGATCGACTCCGAGGCGCTCGGCGAGGTCGACAACAGTGCGGGTTCCTCCTGCCTGCAACAACTCCAGCAAGGCGAGAACGCGTGCGGTTGGTCGGGTCATACCTGCGATGGTGCGGCATTTCCGGGCGGAATATGACCTGTATTAATTCTAAGATGACCACATGACCGCCTCAGCCGCAGTGCAGCTCGCCTCCGTCCGTCTCATCACCGATGACATTCCGCGGCTCGTCCGCTTCTACAAGGCCCTCACCGGTGCGACCCCGCAATACCTCACCGAGGATTTCGTCGAACTGGTGACCCCCTCAGCCACCGTCGCTGTCAGCGGCTCCGCCCGCGTCGCTTTCATCACCACCAACACGCCCCGTGGGGGTGCAAACAACAGTGCGATCGTCGAGTTCCTCGTCGACGACACCAACGCCGTATACGAGAGGCTTGCGACCGATTTCGGCGACGATCTTGATGTCGTTCAGCCTCCGACCATGATGCCGTGGGGTAATCTGTCGGCTCTTGTCCGCGACCCCGACGGATCCCTTGTCAACCTCTACACGCCAGTCACACCCGAGGCATGGCAGCTTCAGCGCAACCGGACACCGAAGCCCCCGCATGCAGGCCTGTAAGCTTGTCGTTTATCCGGTGCGGCGTGGTTTGGTGCCGGTCTTGTGGTGGGTCGGTCGGCGGTGGAGTGCGCCGGTGACTAGGAGCAGGCCCACGTCGTAGCGTTCGGCGGGGCGGCGGTTCTTCGAGCCTGGTGGGCGTCCGGGGCCGGGCCGGGAGGTTTTTGGACTCCGGCTGGCGTTGAGATCTTGGCGCGCAGGTGTCGGAACCCTCGGCGGACCCGGGCAGGGGTGAGCCTGTTCGAGGGGATGGGTCGTTCCCAGGGGCGTCGCAGGTCGATGGCCAGGGGGCGGGCGAGGCGGAGCTGGGTGTAGGCAGCGATGGTCAACCAGGTCCAGTTGTCCGCGGCTTCGGGGTCGCGCAGTTTCGGAGCGGTCCAGCCGAGAGTCTGCTTGATCATCCTGAAGAAGTGCTCGATGTCGAATCTTCTGAGGAACGCCTGCCAGGCCAGGTCGACGTCCGCCGGGGTGGCTGCGGGCCGTGACCACCACAGCCACAGGGGCTTGGGGTCGCCGCCGCTGGGCAGGTGGTCGACCTGGAGGCGGATCACGGTGCCCTCGATGATGGGGAGTTCGCCGGGGTGGTCCCGCCAGGCGGAGCGCTGTTGCAGTTCTGGGTGGAGCCGGTCCCAGCCCTGGGCGTGGGCGGTGCCGTAGCGGGTGGTGGTGGTCTTCGTCTCCGCGTCAGGGGCGCCCCAGGTCCGGGCGTCCTTGAAGATGAACTCGCTGCCGTGCTTGGGCGGTCGTCCACCCTTCGGGGCGTAGACGCGTGGGGGTGCGGGGCGGCGCATGACCCGGTCTGAGCGGAGACGTCCGAGGAGTTCGACGGGGAGGTCTCGCAGGAGGTAGGACAGGCGCATCACGTCGTAGCCGGCGTCGACCACAATCCACACCAATGGGTCGCCTTCGTGCCACTGACCTGCTGTGATCAGGCGTCCGACCAGATCTCGCACTTGGTCGGCGGTCACGGCGGCGAGGTCGTCGCCCGGCCGCAGCCGCACCGCGTCCAGCGGCGCGGTCCACGAGGAACGGCCCGTCTCCAGTGCGACGATCCACGAGCAGGGCCAGCCCGGGATCATCAGGTGCTTGTTCTCGCCCCGGCCGTAGGTATGGCAGAACGAGCGGGCATCGCTGGTGGCGGCGTCGGGCCGCAGCCACGGCGAGACGTCCACCGCCAGAACCAGACGGCCGTCGGCCGCCCGCGGCAGTGGCACCGAAGCCAGCACCCGCCGCAGCCGGGCGACCTCGATACGGCCCCGGTTGAGAGCGCCGTACAACGCGCCGTGCCCACGCCGGTGTTCGGGCGCAAGGGCGAGTCCGACCAGTGTCTTCACCGGCCCGTCCGTGCAGAGCAGGGAGTCGGTCAGCTCGAACAAGGCGTCCGCGCGTCCGGTCAAGCAGTCGTAGAAGTCCGCCCGGAAGCATGACAGTTGTCCGAGCGCATCCTGCGGAACACCCACACACGGCAGACTCATCCCCACGGCCTTCCTGCTGAGCGGTGTATCTGTGACGGAGCACAGCATCAGCGGAAGGCCGTTCCCACGTGCCCTGATCTGGGCAAACCCCACTCACGTGTGAAACATATTCGAGGTCGAGCGGGAGGCCACGGGTTGATCAACTTCCAGTTGTGTACGAGTGGGCTCGAACCGAGCGTCGAGCGGCCCCAACTCCGTTGTTCCTGGCCCGCAATGTTGTCATGATCGTGAAATGAGCAGCGTCGGAGCGAGCAGCATTCACCAGTGGGGGCGATCCCTGTTCGAGCGGCAGCAACAGCCAGTGACATGGGCTGGACAGGTCCTTGAGGCAGCTTCGCTGAGTCTGGGAACGACTCCCGAGATCGACGCAGCCCTGGAGATGGCAGCCGATCCAGCGCAGTGGAGCCGTGGCCGTGAATTGTTCGATCGCGTCCGCCAAAGCAGCCTGGGCAGCGAGGACCGAATCGCTGAGCATCTGCTCTTCCGCCTCGCTGAGCTGGTCGGCAAGCTCGCGCACAACGTTGCGGGACCGTATCCGCACTTCGACCATCACGCCGGATGGCAGATCGGCCCCATCGCGTATCGCCTGACCGTCGAAGTACAAGATCCGGTACTTCAGGACCGTCTCGCTTCGGCGCTTGGGAGTTGGCCACGGACGGAGCCTGGAACCGCACCCTGACCGGCCTGCGACGTTAAACGACAAGCTTACGGGATGTGGTGGAAAACGCCGACCTGGACGGCTCAGAGGCCCGGAGGTTCGGTGAACCTCCGGGCCTCTTTGCGCGCTTCAGCCACGCACACGTGTCAGTCCGACGCCTGCTGCCGCTTCGGCCGCCACACCACCAGCGCGCTGGTCTGCTGGACCTCCTGGTACGGGACCAGATCGCGGCGGTACGACGCGTGCACCGCAGCCTCACGCTGCTGCATCGCGGCAGCCGCGCCCTCCAGGGCCCCTTGCAGTTCCGCGACGCGGGACTGGAGGGCGGCGACCTGGTTCTCCAGCTCGATGATCCGCTTGACGCCGGCCAGGTTGACGCCCTCGTCCTGCGACAACTGCTGCACCTGGCGGAGCAGTTCGATGTCGCGGGCCGAGTAGCGGCGGCCCCGGCCGGGGGTGCGGTCCGGGGAGACCAGGCCGAGGCGGTCGTACTGGCGCAGGGTCTGCGGGTGCAGGCCGGACAGCTGGGCCGCCACCGAGATGACGTAAACCGGGGTTTCCTCGGTCAGTTCATACGGGTTGCGTCGACGACCGTCCATCTGACTCATGCTCCCTTCGCGGCCTGGAACAGCTCCGCCCGCGGGTCCTCGCCCGCAGTCGCCTCGCGATACGCCTCAAGCGCTTCACGAGCATTCCCCGTGACGTCCGTCGGAACACTCACTTCCACAGTGACCAACAGATCCCCGCGGGTGCCGTCCTTGCGGACCGCGCCCTTGCCACGGGCGCGCATGGTGCGGGCGTTGGGCGTGCCCGGCGGCAGCTTCAGCGTCACCGGCGGACCGCCCAGGGTGGGCACCCTGACCTCGCCGCCGAGAGCCGCCTCCGCGAACGTGACCGGAACCGTCACCGTGAGGTTGTCGCCCTTGCGGCCGAAGACCGGGTGGGCGTCGACATGCACGGTGACGTACAGGTCGCCCGCCGGACCGCCCCGTTCGCCCGGGGCGCCCTTGCCGCGCAGGCGGATGCGCTGGCTGTTCAGGACCCCGGCGGGGATACGGACCTGCATGGTCCGCGAGGACTTGGCCCGTCCGCTGCCGTGGCAGACCTCGCAGGGTTCCTCGGCGAGCAGACCGCGGCCCTTGCAGTCCGGGCAGGGGTCCGTCAGCGAGAAACCGCCGCCGGAACCCCGGGCCACCTGTCCGGTGCCGACGCAGGTCGGGCAGACCCGCGGGTTGCCGTTCTTGTCGCCGGTGCCGGAGCACGCCTTGCAGGGCTGCTGACTCGACATCCGCAGCGGGACCGTCGCGCCCTCGATCGCCTCGGTGAAGCTGAGAGTGACCTCGGACTCGACGTCCTGGCCGCGCCGGGGCTGGGTACGCGTCCCCGGGCCCGCGCCGCCACGGTTGAACAGGCCCCCGAAGACGTCACCGATACCGCCGCCGAAGCCGCCGGCGTTCCCGCCGCCCTGAGGTCCGCCTCCGAAGAGGTCACCCAGGTCGAAGTTGAAGGAACCGGCGCCGGCGCCCGGCGCCGGACGGAAGCCACCGCTTCCGAACAGCGCCCGCGCCTCGTCGTACTCCTTGCGCTTCTTGGGATCACCGAGGATGTCGTTCGCCTCGGAGACCTCCTTGAAACGCTCCTCCGCCTTGGGATTTCCCTTGTTGGCGTCCGGGTGGAACTCGCGGGCGAGCTTCCGGTACGACTTCTTGATCTCGGCTTCGGTGGCGTCCTTGGGGACGCCGAGAACCTTGTAGTAGTCCTTCTCGATGAAGTCCTTGGTGCTCATCCCCGACGTCCCTCCTTCCTTTCCGGCCTACTCGGTTCAAGCTCAGCCCTCGTCCGGGCCACCGCTCTCCTTGTCGTCGCCCACTGTGTTCCCGCCGGTCCCCTCGGTGCCGTCGGCCTGCACGGTCTGTGCCCCCGGCTGGGGTTCGGCCACGGCCACCCGAGCGGGGCGGATGGTGCGTTCACCGAACCGGTACCCGGGCTGCAGAATCGCCACGCACGTCGTCTCGGTGACGTCCGGCGCGTAGCTGTGCATCAGCGCCTCGTGGATCGTCGGGTCGAAGGGCTCGCCCTCCTTGCCGAACTGCTGCAGACCCATCTTGGCCGCGGTGCTCTCCAGCGACTCCGCGACGGACTTGAAGCCGCCGACGAGTTCGCCGTGTTCCCGTGCGCGGCCGATGTCGTCGAGCACGGGCAGGAGCTCGGTCAGGAGGTTCGCGATGGCGATCTCCTTGACCGCGATCCGGTCCCGCTCGACCCGGCGGCGGTAGTTCTGGAACTCGGCCTGGAGCCGCTGGAGGTCCGCGGTGCGCTCGTCGAGCGCCATGCGTACCTGGTCCAGCTGGGCCGTCAGACCGGCGATCCGTGCTGCTGCGTCCCCGGCCGGGGCCGCCCCCTCCTCAGCGGAGGGGGAGGCGGCCTGCGGCTCGGCGTCGTCGGGGGTGGCGCCGGAAGGGACGTCAGGCTTCTCTTCGAAGCCCGGGGTCTCCTCCGTCACGCGGCACCGTCCTTGCGCTCGTCGTCCACGATCTCGGCGTCCACGACGTCGTCGTCGGCCTTGGCGTCACCGGTGGGGGCCCCCTCGGAGGCGCCGCCCGCGGCCTGCCCGGCGTCGGCGTACATGGCCTGGCCGAGCTTCTGCGAGACCGCCGCGACCTTCTCGGTGGCGGTACGGATCTCAGCTGTGTCCTCGCCCTTGAGCGCGTCCTTCAGCTCGGTGATCGAGGCCTCGACCTCGGTTTTGATCTCGCCGGGGACCTTGTCCTCGTTGTCCTTGAGGAACTTCTCCGTCTGGTAGACGAGCTGCTCGCCCTGGTTGCGGGCCTCGGCGGCCTCGCGGCGACGGTGGTCCTCGTCCGCGTACTGCTCCGCCTCCTGGCGCATGCGGTCGACCTCGTCCTTCGGCAGCGAGGAGCCGCCGGTGACGGTCATCTTCTGCTCCTTGCCCGTGCCCAGGTCCTTCGCGGTCACGTGCATGATGCCGTTGGCGTCGATGTCGAAGGCGACCTCGATCTGCGGGACGCCACGCGGCGCCGGCGGCAGACCGGTCAGCTCGAACATCCCGAGCTTCTTGTTGTACGCCGCGATCTCGCGCTCGCCCTGGTAGACCTGGATCTGCACCGACGGCTGGTTGTCCTCGGCCGTCGTGAAGATCTCGGACCGCTTGGTCGGGATCGTGGTGTTGCGCTCGATGAGCTTGGTCATGATCCCTCCCTTGGTCTCGATACCGAGGGACAGCGGGGTCACGTCGAGGAGCAGGACGTCCTTGACCTCGCCCTTGAGGACACCGGCCTGGAGGGCGGCGCCGATGGCGACGACCTCGTCCGGGTTCACGCCCTTGTTCGCGTCCTGGCCGCCGGTCAGCCCCTTGACGAGCTCGGCGACGGCGGGCATCCGGGTCGAACCGCCGACGAGAACGACGTGGTCGATCTCGGAGAGGTTGATGCCGGCGTCCTTGATGACGTTGTGGAACGGCGTCTTGCAGCGCTCCAGCAGGTCCGCGGTGAGCTGCTGGAACTGGGAGCGGGTGAGCTTCTCGTCCAGGTGCAGCGGGCCCTCGGCGGACGCCGTGATGTAGGGCAGGTTGATCGAGGTCTCGGTGGAGCTGGACAGCTCGATCTTGGCCTTCTCGGCGGCCTCACGCAGACGCTGCAGCGCCATCTTGTCCTTGGCGAGGTCCACGCCGTGACCGGACTTGAACTGCTGCACCAGGTAGTCGACGACACGCTGGTCCCAGTCGTCACCACCGAGGTGGTTGTCACCGTTGGTGGCCTTCACCTCGACGACGCCGTCGCCGATCTCCAGCAGGGACACGTCGAAGGTGCCGCCACCGAGGTCGAAGACGAGGATCGTCTGGTCGTCCTTGTCGAGGCCGTACGCGAGCGCGGCCGCGGTCGGCTCGTTGACGATCCGCAGGACGTTCAGACCGGCGATCTCGCCGGCTTCCTTCGTCGCCTGACGCTCGGAGTCGTTGAAGTACGCCGGGACGGTGATGACCGCGTCCGTGACCTTCTCGCCCAGGTACGACTCGGCGTCCCGCTTCAGCTTCTGCAGGATGAACGCCGAGATCTGCTGCGGGTTGAAGGGCTTCCCGTCGAGCTCGATCTTCCAGTCGGTGCCCATGTGACGCTTCACCGAACGGATGGTCCGGTCCACGTTGGTGACCGCCTGGCGCTTGGCGACCTCGCCGACCAGCACCTCGCCGTTCTTCGCGAAGGCGACGACGGACGGCGTGGTCCTGGCACCCTCGGCGTTGGTGATGACGGTGGGCTCGCCGCCCTCCAGAACGCTGACGACGGAGTTAGTCGTGCCCAGGTCGATGCCGACCGCACGTGCCATGGTGATCTTCCTCCAGCTGACTTGAGTGGAACGGACTCAAGTGTGCATGACTCCCAGCCTGCGGTCAACAGACCTGAGTCACAGAGACTCAACTCTTATCCGTTCCTTACGCGCAATGGGGCTCTGACCTGCGTGTCAGCGGGCCGACGAGGACGGTGCGGTCGTACCCGAAGGAGTACCAGCACGAGGCCCAAGGCCCCCGCCACCACCCACATCGCCCCAGACTCGGCGATCCACCCCAGATGCACCAGGACCGCGACGAGTACCCCGGAGGACGCCGCCACACCGAGCAGGACCGTCGCCCCCTGAGCGGTGAGCCCGAGCCGCCGCAGCCGGTGCGCGAGATGGTCCGGAGCACCCCGCATCACAGGCCGCCCGACCAGCCGCCGCGAGAGCAGCACGAGGAGTACGTCGGCCCCGGCGACCGCCGTCAGCGCGGACAACACCCCCGCACTGGACGCCAGTCCGTGTCCGGTACGGGCCGTCACGGCCGCCGTCGCGAGGACGAACCCGGCGAACAGGGACCCGCAGGAACCGAGCCCCGCGCGCGCGGGAGGCCAGTTGTGCATCAGGAACCCGGCCAGCGCGGCGGCCAGCACGCTCAGCAGTGCGGCCAGCCCGTCCAGCACCTCGGCAGCCGCCAGGATCCCCACCCCGAAGGCGGTCACCACCCCGACGGTCCCGGCGAGCGCGTCCGCGTGGTCGAGCGCCCGGAAGCCGACAGCGACGAAGACGATCCACCCGAGGGCCAGCAGCCCGCCCCCGAGGCCGAGTTCGCCGTACGGCACCACCCAGGCCGCCGCCACGGCCGTACCGCCCACGAGGAACCGCGCCTTGACCCGCCGTACGTCCGCTACCAGCCCGAGCACGGCGACGGCGACCCCCGCGACGAGCAGTCCGTCGATCCCGTCCCCGAGCGGCGCGACCCCGCCCCACTCGCCGGCCGCCCCCGCCAGACAGGTGACCAACACGACGGCCGGTCCGCCGCACAGCGGAACGGTCCGCTGCCGCCGCCGGTCGACGACCCGGAGCCATCGGGCCGGGGCCCGGAGCAGGGCGGTGAGCACGGCGGTGAGGAGGAGGGCGGTGGCGGCGACGGTGATTTGGTAGAGCACGGATCCAAGTTAGGTGCGAATGTCACAATCTGGTACGAATAACACGATCGGATCGTCACATACCTTTATCGAACCCGTCGGACTCATCGGATCCATCAGACCTATCGGATCTATTAGACCCATCGGACCCATCAGATCTATTGGATCTATTGGATCTATCGGATCACTGCAAACGTTTACCCTCGCAGACCTTTAAGGGAACCCTCAGCGACACAGATCACCGCACGGCTGACTACAGTGCGACGGAAGATGGGGGTAGTCTCAAACCGACTGGGTAAGTTACCGCTTAGTAATAACCCGAGCAAGGTCGAGAACCCCTCGTAAGTCGAGGTCAGCCTCCTAAGACGAGGTCCCTCGAAGAAACCCTCGCAGGCCCGAGGAGCCCCGAAATGCAACTCGCCGCGATCATCGTGTCGCTGGTGCTGACCGTGGTCGGCGTTGCGCTGCTCGCACGCGCCATCGGACAGTTCGTCCGGCACTTCGCACTGGGCCAGCCCGTGCCCGTCGGCAGCCGGACCGACAACCCCTACTCGCGCAGTGTGACGCTGGTGCGGGAGTTCCTCGGGCACACCCGGATGAACCGCTGGGGCATCGTCGGCATCGCCCACTGGTTCGTGGCGATCGGCTTCCTGACGCTGCCGCCGACCATCATCACCGCCTACGGCCAGCTCTTCCAGGCCGACTGGACGCTCCCGGCGATCGGCGGCTTCCTGCCGTACGAGCTCTACATCGAGTTCATCGCCGCGATGACGACCATCGGGATCGCCGTCCTGATGGTCATCCGCCTGCTGAACCTGCCCTCCCGCCCCGGCCGCAAGTCGCGGTTCGCGGGCTCGAAGATGGGCCAGGCGTACTTCGTCGAGTACGTCATCCTCACCATCGGCCTGGCGATCTACGTGCTGCGCGGCCTCGAGGGCGCCCTGCACCACGTGGACCACTACGAGGCCGCGTACTTCGCCTCGTATCCGCTGGTCCTGGCCTTCAAGGGCCTGAGCCTGGGCACGCTGCAGAACCTGGTCTACCTGACCGCCATGATCAAGCTGGGCACCACCATGGTCTGGATGATCACGGTCTCGCTGAACACCAACATGGGTGTGGCCTGGCACCGCTTCCTGGCATTCCCGAACATCTGGTTCAAGCGCAACGCCGACGGTTCCACCGCACTGGGCGCCCTGCAGCCGATGACGAGCGGCGGCAAGCCGATCGACTTCACCGACCCGGGCGACGACGACGTCTTCGGCGTCTCCCAGGTCGAGCAGTTCTCCTGGAAGGGCCTGCTGGACTTCTCGACCTGCACCGAGTGCGGTCGCTGCCAGTCGCAGTGCCCGGCCTGGAACACCGGCAAGCCGCTCTCCCCCAAGCTCCTGATCATGTCCCTGCGCGACCACGCGCACGCCAAGGCGCCCTACCTGCTGGCGGGCGGCGGCAAGACGATGGAGGGCGAGGAGAAGGCGTCGGCGGAGCAGCTGAAGGACGTCCCGGCCGCGGCTCTGGCGGAGGCCGAACGCCCGCTGATCGGCACTCTTGAGGACAATGGCGTCATCGACCCGGACGTCCTGTGGTCCTGCACCACCTGCGGCGCCTGCGTCGAGCAGTGCCCTGTGGACATCGAGCATGTCGACCACATCGTCGACATGCGGCGCTACCAGGTGATGATCGAGTCCAGCTTCCCCTCCGAGGCGGGCACGATGCTCAAGAACCTGGAGAAGAAGGGCAACCCCTGGGGCCTGGCCAAGAAGCAGCGCCTGGAGTGGACGAAGGAGGTCGACTTCGAGATCCCCGTCGTCGGCCGCGACATCGAGGACCTGACCGAGGTCGAGTACCTGTACTGGGTCGGCTGTGCCGGCGCCCTCGAAGACCGCGCCAAGAAGACCACGAAGGCGTTCGCGGAACTCCTCCACATCGCGGGCGTCAAGTTCGCGATCATGGGCGGCGACGAGAAGTGCACGGGTGACTCGGCACGGCGGCTCGGCAACGAGCCCCTGTTCCAGGAGCTCGGCATGGAGAACGTCATGGCGCTGAACATGGCGTTCGGCGAGGAGACGGACGACGACGGCAAGGTGACGGAGGAGTCCCGTAAGCCGAAGTCGGCGAAGAAGATCGTCGCCACCTGCCCGCACTGCCTCAACACGATCGGCAACGAGTACCCGCAGCTCGGCGGCGACTACGAGGTCGTCCACCACACCCAACTGCTCCAGCACCTGGTGGACGAGGGCAAGCTGGTCCCGGTGACCCCGGTCGAGGGCCTCATCACCTACCACGACCCCTGCTACCTGGGCCGCCACAACAAGATCTACACGCCTCCGCGCGAGATCATCGCGAGCGTCCCGGGCCTCCGGAACGAGGAGATGCACCGCCACAAGGAACGCGGCTTCTGCTGCGGCGCCGGTGGCGCGCGGATGTGGATGGAGGAGCGGATCGGCAAGCGCATCAACAACGAGCGGGTTGATGAGGCGCTGTCGTTGAACCCCGACATCGTCTCCACCGCCTGCCCCTTCTGCCTGGTCATGCTCACGGACTCGGTGAACGGCAAGAAGAACGACGGCAAGGCCAAGGAGACCATCCAGGTCGTCGACGTCGCCCAGCTCCTCCTGGACTCGGTCAGGACACCGGTGGACGACGAGCCGGACGACGAGCCCCCGGCGGGCACGTCCGAGTCGGAGAGCGAGCCGGAGCCACAGCCGGTGAAGTAACCGGTGAGGTAACCGGTGAGGTAACCGGTGAGGTAACCGGTGAGGTAACCGGTGAGGTAACCGGTGAGGTAACCGGTGAAGCAGTCGGCGGTACGTGAGCTCACGTACCGCCGCAGGACGACGCCTCCGTGCCTTCCCGGCGCGGGGGCGTCGTCCTGCGCGGGGGCATGACCGTGGGCGGACCCTCATGGCGTTGCGAGGGCCGTCAGTGGCATTGCGGGGACCGTGGGCGAGTCCCTTACGGCATTCGAGCGGGCCCCTTACGGCATTCCCCTGGCCACCCCCCCAGCGCCCACCACCAGTTCCCCGGTGTTTCCCCTAGGGGATGTCACAGCTCGGCCGCAAAGCCGGACGTGATCCGGTCGGCCCGGCCCGTCGCTGTCGTGGACCAGGTACGTTCGACGACGTGGCTGGATTCAGGATCGGACGCGGCGGCCGGGACAACCGGACCCCCCAAGCGCGACCGCAACAACCCCCGTACGGACAGCAGGCGCCCCAGGGACCGTCGTACGGCTACCCGCCGGCGCCGCAGCCCCACCCGCAGCAGCAGCCCTACGGCAGCGGCGGCAACGGTGGCGGCGGCACGTGGCCGCAGACGAACGGCGGCCAGGGCGGACCGGGAGGTTACGGCGGGCCCGGCGGGCCCAGAGGGTACGGCGGTCAGGGCGGACAGGGCGGGCAGAGCGGACACGGCGAGCCGGAGTACTTCGGTGACGGCGAGGCCCCGTACGCCCCCCAGGGCGGCCCGGACCCGTACGCGGCCAACCAACCCGGCCACACCCAGGCGTTCTCGGTCGGCGAGGACCCCTACCAACAGAGCGGCACCTACCGCGCGGGTTCGGCCCCGGCGGGCCCGATCGGCCCCCGCCTGCCCTGGAAGGACCTGCTGAGGGGGATCTTCCTGTCCCCCAACCAGACCTTCCTGCAGATGCGGGACTACACGATGTGGGTCCCCGCCCTGATCGTGACCTTCCTCTACGGCCTGCTCGCGGTCTTCGGCTTCGACGGCGCCCGCCAGGACGCGATCAACGCCACCCTGTCGAACGCCGTTCCCATCGTCCTGGTCACCGCCGTGGCGTTGGTGCTGTCCTCCTTCATCCTGGGCGTGGTCACCCACACCCTGGCCCGCCAGCTCGGCGGCGACGGCGCCTGGCAGCCGACGGTCGGCCTCTCGATGCTGATCATGTCCCTCACGGACGCCCCCCGCCTGGTCGTGGCGATGTTCCTCGGCGGCGACGCCCCCTTCGTCCAGATCCTCGGCTGGGCCACCTGGATCGTGGCCGGCGCCCTCCTGACCCTCATGGTCAGCCGCTCCCACGATCTCCCGTGGCCGAAGGCCCTGGGCGCGTCGGCGATCCAGCTGATCGCGCTGCTGTCGATCGTGAAGCTGGGCACGTTCTAGGAAAGCCGGGCACGTTCCAGGAAAGGTGAAGGGCTCCCGGCCGAAGCCGGGAGCCCTTCACCTTTCTCACTCACTCACCCCGGGAAACCGCTCACCCAGGAAGCCACTCACCCCGGGAAAGCGCGGTCCACAACCGATCGCACGTCCCTGACCTCACGCTTCCATCGATCACTTGTCATGATCTCGCGATCCCAGGTGACCACAGGGGTGACCACAGGCTCGTCGCCCGCCACGGAGTAGCCGTAGATCTGGTCCGCGATGTCAATGGCCTCCTTGAGGGAGCTCACGTTCAGGCGTCGAGGACCTGTCCCCCGCGCTTCACCAGAGGCGGTTGAACCGACCACGGAAAGTTGATCCACTGATCGGTGCGCTTCCACACGTACTCGCACTTCACGAGGGACTGCGACTTCTCGTAGATCACGGCGCTGCGGACCTCGGCGACGGCGTCGAGGCAGAAGTCACGCACCAGCTTGAGCGTCTTGCCGGTGTCGGCGACGTCGTCGGTGATGAGGACCTTCTTGTCGGAGAAGTCGATGACGTTGGGCACGGGGGCGAGCATGACGGGCATCTCCAGGGTGGTCCCGACGCCCGTGTAGAACTCGACATTGACCAGGTGGATGTTCTTGCAGTCGAGGGCGTAGGCGAGCCCGCCGGCGACGAACACCCCGCCGCGGGCGATGGTGAGCACGATGTCCGGCTCGTATCCGTCGTCGGCGATGGACTGCGCGAGTTCGCGCACGGCGACGCCGAACGCCTCGTAGCTCAGGTTCTCCCGTACGTCGCTCATATTCCTGCTGCCCCTGCCGCCCCTGTCACCCAGTCCGTCACACCTGGGTCCGATGGAAGTTGAGGAAGGACCGGGAGGCGGTCGGTCCCCGCTGCCCCTGGTACCGCGACCCGTACCGCTCGCTCCCGTACGGGAACTCGGCGGGCGAGCTCAGCCGGAACATGCACAGCTGACCGATCTTCATTCCGGGCCAGAGCTTTATGGGAAGCGTGGCGACGTTGGACAGCTCAAGGGTGACGTGCCCGGAGAAGCCCGGGTCGATGAACCCGGCCGTGGAATGGGTGACGAGCCCGAGGCGCCCGAGGGAGCTCTTCCCTTCGAGTCGCGAGGCAAGATCATCGGGGAAGGCGATGACCTCGTAGGTGGAGGCGAGGACGAACTCCCCGGGGTGGAGGATGAACGGCTCGTCCCCCTCCGGCTCCACGAGCCGCGTCAGATCGGCCTGCTCGACGGAGGGGTCGATGTGGGGGTACCGGTGGTTCTCGAACACCCGGAAATACCGATCAAGCCGCACATCGATGCTGGACGGCTGCACCATGGATTCGTCGTAGGGATCGATCCGTACCCGCCCGGCGTCGATCTCGGCCCGGATGTCTTTGTCTGAGAGAAGCACGTCCCGAGGATACGCAAGGCGCGCGAACCCCCTACCATCGGACGTCCGCGCGCCTGCGCCACTCCTGTGCACCTACCGCTGCTGACTGCTACGTGCTGCTGCTTACTGCTGCCGCTTCCAGCACAACTGCCGGTGACGGCGACTGCTTCCGGTACCCGCGACCACTGCCGGTGCCGGCGACTGCTTCCGGCCGACTACCGCTTCTCCAAGGCGACCGGCACCACACTGCGGAGCCGGGCACACCGTGGACACCGGACGAGCCGTCCGGGGCCGAGCCGCTCGGCCTGCTGCATCGGGAACGAAGCAGTGTTGAACACGTGCCCATCGGCACATCGGACGGCGGTGCGCTCCATCAAGTCCTAGAGTCCCTTCCCCAAGAGCCGCGTCTGGCTGCTGCTTACCTGACGACAAAAGCCACATTACGGGATAGGTGAGACGGCCCCCAAGCGGCACTCCGGTCCGCCCGAACCCTCGCTCACCCCTCCACCGTACGCCCCAACTCCCGCGCCCCGCAGCCCCGTCCCACCCCGGAAACGCACTCCGGCCCCAGGGCTTCAGCGCCGGGGGCCGGACATGAGGTAAAGTGACCATGCGTTCCGACACCGGCACCGACCGGCGTCTCACGCGGGTGTAGTTTAGTGGTAGAACATCAGCTTCCCAAGCTGAGAGTGCGAGTTCGATTCTCGTCACCCGCTCCATGTGAAACCCCCAGGTCAATGACCCGGGGGTTCTTTGTTGTCTAGACCGGTGGACGGTGCGCGCACCACATCCGCACCATAAGGGCGTGGCTAGCTGCCCGTGCGCTTCTCATTGTGGTGCGCAGGGTCGTGATCATTGCCCTTGTGGTGCTTCGCACGCTCGGCGCGGACCATGTCATCGAGCCCGGCCGCGAGGTCCCGCTGTCGCTCCTCGTCAGAGTGCTGATAGATCAGCGCGGCTTTCTCCGAGGACTGGCCGGCCCGAACCATCGTGTCCTTGAGGGTGGCCCCCGAACGGGTCGCGAGCGTGTGACCGGTGTGACGAAGGTCGTAGAACCGGAAGCCGTCCGGGAGACCGGCGACAGAACGGGCCCGCCGCCACTTCCGGCCGAAGGAGGTACGCCGAAAGGGGGCTCCCTTCTCCCCGACGAACAACAGGCCGTCAGGCTCCTTCTCGGCGAACCAGGCGAGGTGCTGCTTCACCTCCTTATGGAGGAAGGACGGGAGGACAACCGCCCGGACACCGGCATCGGACTTGGTCTCGCCAGGAGCGCGCTTGCCGTTGGTCCGCTCCGGCTCTGCGACGCGGACTCGGATCACCAGGTCGTCGGGGTCGACGTCCCGGCGGCGAAGGCCGGCCAGCTCTTCGGGGCGCATCGGGCCGTACGCGCCCAGGTAGACCATGAGACGCCAGCGGATACCGATCGCGTCGGCAAGGGCGTCGACCTGGGCGACGGTGGCGATGCGCCGTTCGGCAGCCGACTCCTTGCCCGCGCCCTTGATCCGGCATGGATTGCGGGTAATCAGGTCGTCGTCGACTGCCGTTTCGAGGATGCCCTTCACGAGGCGATATGCCTTGGCGACGGTTGTCTTCGCCTTGGTGGTGCGGAGGCGCTCAGCGCGCCACTCACGGACGCGAGGAGCGGTGATCTCGTCCAGGTCGAGGGTTCCGAAGGTCGGGAGGATATGAAGTCGGAGAAGGTGCTTGTACAGGTCCTCAGTGCGAACAGCCAGCTCTCGTTCCTCGACCCACTTCTCGGCGTAGAGGCGGAAGTTGACCGACCCCGCATCAGGAGCGCGCCAGTCCCCGCGGCTGATGTCTGCCTCAACTTGAGAGAGCCAGATCTCCGCGTCCTTCTTGGTCTCGAAGGTCTCGTCCGCGCGGATGCGCTCGCCGTCGGGCCCGAGGTACGAGGCCGTCCAACTGCCGGACCTGTACTGCCGCACGGCACCGAAGCGTCGACGCCTGCCCTTCCGGTTGGCCATCAGGCGGCCCCCCGAAGTCGTGCGCGACGGAGCCGGATCGGCTCGACCGTGCGGGACTGAACGAACTCCTCGACCGCGCTCTCTGGGATACGGACGTGCCGGCCGACCTTCACGTACCGGATGCGCCGCTCCTCGATCAGTCGCCGGGGGAAGCGGGTGGTCGTGCCGAGCAGCTCGGCAACCTGGTCGACGGACAGGTAGCGGTCGGTCATGTGGTCGGTTCTCCTTCCGTTCCGGGGGCGGGTTCGAGGGATGCGGCCAGCCAGGCTTCGGCGCGGGAGAGACCCGTTCCGGCGAACACCCAGTGGGCGAGGACGAGGGTCGTTTCGGTGGACTCCGTCTCGACGGCTGGGGCTGTTTGCGCGCGGCGCCAGTCGGCTCGGGCGGTGCGCAGTGCGCCGAGGGTGGTCGAGTAGCGGCGGGACTTGGTGGAGAAGTGGCCGCGGAAGCCAAGCATGTGAGCCCAGGCCCGAAGGCGGAGTTCAGCGAGCTCGGAACGCGCGCCGAGGGTCCAGGCGACGCGGATCATGCGTCGGGCGTGTTCGGTAATGCGTGCTTGGGCGAGTTCGGCGAGGAACTTGAGCGGCCGGTCGAGGGTGCCCGTCGCCGTCTCGGCACCCTTGGTCGCGTACTTCGCGATGTACGAGGCGACGGCTCGTTCGGTGAGTTCTTGCCCGTCGTCGAAGTCGGCGGATCGGATCGTGCGGACGTCGAGTTGGCGGCCGAAGGCGAAGGCGTGGGGGCGGCCGTCGATGGTCGGGCCGTCCACGCGGGCGGCGGTTGCTGCGGCGTGGATGGCGTCCGTCAGGAGCTCTGCCGTCGCCCAGGTGGGCGGTGCCGTGTCGCCGCCTTCCGGGCCGTCGATGCGGATGACCGCATGGAAGTGCACGGCACCGCGTTTCTGGTACTCGGCGACCTTCGCGAAGGAGACGCGGGCATGGTCGCGGAAGGTGCGTTGGGTAAGGCCGGCGCGCTTGGCGATCTCCCGGCGAAGGTAGATGGAAAAGCGCCGCCAAAGAAGCCCGGCGTGGGCGTTCCAGAGCACGGCCGCTTCGTAGTCGTACCGCTCCGGGTCCAGAGGCGTGCCCAGGGCCTGGTCGTCCTCTTCGTGGCGGGCGCCGCAGCGGCAGGGGCGGCCGTCGGTGCGGCGGTTGTGGACCGGGCCGAAGCCGGGGGCGGTGAAGGTGGCGAACACGCGCGGGTGTGTGGCGACATGGTCCGAGGTGCCTTTGCCGCCGCGGAGTCCGGCGGTGATCAGGTGGTAGGTGTCGCGACGGTAGGTCTCGGCGCAGGCCGGGCAGCGAGTTTCACGGCGGTTGTTGCAGCGGACCAGGAGTTGGCCGACCGGAAGGGCGGTCGAGTCGAGGTGGTGCAGGGCTCGGCCGATCTCGCCGGTCGTCGTGTCGACCGCGTATTCGGTGCGGTGGCCGTCGAGGCGGACGGGGTGGGTGCAGCCGCCCAGGCCGGAGAGTTGACGGGCCAGTTCGGGCATGGTGCCGAGGGAGGCCAGCATGGAGAGTTCCGCCAGCGGGGGCGGAGTCTGCCGGGTGATGATGGATGTTCCTTTCGGCTGTTTCTGCGGTTGGGAGGGACGGCCCCGGGGCGACGGGATGCTTGGCGGCGTTTGCCGCCCCGGCGGCCGGTCAGCGCCTGTTGGCGTTGTTGAGCAGCGAGCGCAGGACCACGGCGGCGATGGCCACGGACACGGCCGTGATGGCGACCGCCGCCAGGAGCGCGGTGAGGACGACACCGCCTACGAGGACGACGGCGACCGGGCCCGCGTAGGGGCTGAGTGAGCGGCCAGTCGTGGGTGCCGGGTTGTGGTGCTGCTGAGGGATGAGGGTCGACCGCGGAGTGGGGACGTCGGGCAGCTTGGGGCGGAACATGGCGGAGCTCCTTTCAGCGGTTGTCGCCGTTGACGACGCCGACCCCGGAGCGGGTGCCGGACTCGATGGCGGGGGCGAGGAAGGTGTGGGAGAGCCAGAAGCCGAACAGGGCGATCACGACGGCGACCCACATGCGGACGCCGAGGAACTTGATCGCGGCCCAGGCGATGACGCCCAGGACGAAGACGAGCGGGAGGGAGACGGTCACGGGATCTCCTCAGCGGACGCGGCAGCGATGAGTGCGGGCGGCGAGCTCGGCGGCCGCACGGGTGTCGAAGTCGTTGGAGAAGCCGCAGCGCGGTGCGGTGCAGACGGCGGTGTGCTTCTCGCGGCCGCGGCCGTCGTAGGCGGTGCCGACCTGGACGGGGCCTATGCGGACGACGTTGCGGAAGCGGCGGTTGGCGGGCATCAGGGCATCTCCTTCGGGTCGTTGTGGTTCTCACCGGTGAAGTCGGCGGCGTGGTCGGCGAGCCAGCGCAAGATCTCGTCGCCCTCGTAGGTGTCGGCGGCGAGGATCACCGGTTCGGCGATGAGTACGGCTTCGGTGAGGCGGTTCTGGCGGGTCAGCTCGGCAGCACGCTTGAGCGCGCGGAGCGTGGACGGACGCAAGGTGGAAGTCCTCCGGGGTCAGGTGAGTTGGGTGGCGATGGCTTCGGCGAGCTGGAGCGGGACACCGAGCCGGGTGCGAAGGGTCGGGGTGTCGATGTCCGTCCCGGTCCGGGCCCGGTGGTCGTCGGCGACCTTGCGGGCGAGGGCGACGAGCGCGGGCGGAACAGGGGCGGCGGCCGGCGGTGCGGACGGCTCCGGGTTGGCGGTGGTCAGCTCAGGCGCGGTGGGCATGACCGGCGGGGCGGGTGCCTCGTCCTGGCCGGGTACCGGCACCTGGTCGCGGTCGGTGGTGCTGTGGGCGAGGAGCGTTCCGCCGAGGAAAGCGACGGCAGGCCATCCGGCGACGAGGATGCGCAGCCAGGCCGGGACGTCGCCAAGGTTCAGCAGGCCAGCTGTAGCGACGTTGGCCCCGAGTGACGCGGCCAGGGCAACTGTGAACCAGCACCAGCCCGAGGCTTTCGCTGTGCCGGAGCGCAGCCGTCGCCAGGCCGCGACGAGGAGCAGGTCAACGCTGATCGGGTAGGCCCACGCCTTCCAGCCGTCCTGTCCGGCCGCCGCAGCGAGGTCGTGCAGGTGGGCGAAGGAGAGCGCGGCGGCAATAGCCGCTTGGACCAGGACCGGGTCGATGCGGATGCGGTGAGTGTGAATCGCTCAGTCCTCCACTTTGTCGGAGGCCAGGCACACGGTGGGCACCGAGTTGGGGGTGCCGAGGACGATGGGCGGGACGTATGGCCGGAAGGGCGTGAGCGCCGGTATGTCCGGGGCGATGTGAGCCGTGTCGCGGCAGGTGGCCGCAGCGGCGGCGAGGGACAGGTGGGGAGTGCGGATGCGGGACCAGCCGCCGGACGTGTCACCGGCCACGGCCAGGCCCGGCAGCTCGGCAGCAATGGCGCAGGAGGCATAGACCGCTTCGGGGGCGATGTCGCCCAGTGCCATCTTCGCCGAGGCTTCGTCGTTGACGCGGTGGCAGACGCGGCCGGTGAGTTGGGCCCGCAGCATGGTCGCGCCCTTGCCCAGCTCGGCGCCGAAGCGCTGCCCACAGACCTCCAGGTAGATGCCGGCCGCACGGCCGAGCTGGGCGAGCCGGATGAGGTGCGTGACCATCTCGTCCCGTCGCTCTTCGTCCTTGCGCGTGGCGACGAGGAAGAGTTCTGCCACCTCGTCGACGAACAGCACGACGGGCACGGGCCGTTCGCTCTCGGGCAGACCCCAGATGTCCGAGGTGATCTCCTCGTCGGGGGTGCCGGGGGCGATGCCCTGTCGGGCCTTGATCAGGTCGTATCGGTCCTCCATTTCCTTGACCAGGACCGGCAGCAGCTCGGCCGCATCGTCCGGGTCGGTCGCCAGCGCGGCAAAGCGGGAAGCGAACGGAGCCAGCTCGACACCCCGCTTGCAGTCGATACCGACGAGGGCGACGGGCTGTCGAGCGAGCCCGGTGATCAGGTTCCGCAGGTACATGGACTTGCCCGACAGCGTTGCGCCAAGGACGAGTTCATGTGGCACGGCGCGGTAGTCGCGTAAGAACGCCATGGCGTCCTCCCGAAGCGCCACCGGCACCTTGAGGAATCCGCCCTCGATTCGCCGAGGCATTCGGACCTTGCGCAGGACGTCGAAGCCGATGAGCCGCAGTTCGACGACGCCAGGCTTCACGTCCTTCACGTACACGGCGTGCACGCCCCAGGCGTGACGGAGTCGTTCCGCCGAGGCGGCGACGTCCGCGGGTTCCTGGCCCGGAGCCAGCCGCAGCCGGACACACAGGCCCGTCGTGGTGGGCCGGATGATGCCCCGGCGGGGCGGGACAGGACGGATCTCCCGACGGCTGGTCGCCTTGATGGTCAGCACCCGCAACCGGGATGGCTCTACAGTCAGGCCACAGGCGTCCATGGTCGAGGAGTACGAGGCCAGCAGCCGGGCCACCGAGACCGGCAGCCCGACCGTGGACCAGTACGCGGCGGGGTTGGCGTGCCGGACGTAGGCGGCGCCGCCTATCGCAGCGAGCGAGCCGCCCAGTTCGGCAAACGTGATCAGGTCCGTCACGGCGATCAGCCCGCCTGAGCGACCGGGAAGGCGCCCGGCGCGATCGCCGTGGCGCGGTAGGCGATGCCATGCCGCTGCTGGCCGTTGAACACGCTCTCCCACGGCCGGGCGATGAGGCCCGGCAGCGATACCGGAGAACCAACGGCCAGGCCCTCCGTCACACCGCTTTCGGGAACGGTGACCTGGATGAGCGACGAGTCCCCCTCGTCGATGAAGACAACGCCGACGGTCATCAACGCCTCACCGCTCACGGTGTCCTTGGCGATCTCACCGGTCTGCCGGTCACGCACCTTCGGGGTCGGCGCTTCGGTCAGCAGGATCGTGGCCGACGAGGCGTCAACACGGATCACACGCACAGAGAGTTCTCCTTCTGAGATCGATCAACTTGTCTCCTGACAAGTTGACTTAGCAAGTTCGAAGCTAGAGATGCCAAGTTGACTTGTCAAGTGGCTTCGGTGACCACAACGAGCGCCACCGACATCACGAGCGCACCATGAAGCCATCAGCGCAGAGGAGGGCGCGACATGGGCAGACAACACCGCGCTCAGGAGCCGCAGTCATGGGGCCCACGCAGCCCGCAAGGCTCCGAACCACCGCCGGACGCCCGGCCGGCACCGCAGCAAGGGCCCCCGCCAAACAGCTCCTACCAGGGCGGGACAACACCCCCGCCGAAGAAGCAACGTCGCGTCTTCCTGTGGCTCTTCCTGGCCCTCCAGATCGCGTTCCTGATCTGGGTGATCACGGGCGCCGCGAGCGGAAGCGGCACACCCGCGGAGTGCCGAGGCCGGACAGGCGACGCCCTGAAGCTGTGCGAGGACGCAAGCGATGTCGGAACCACCATCGGCGTGGGACTCATCATCGCCCTATGGGCGGCAGCCGACGTCATCCTTGGCTTTACATACGTGGTCTACCGGCTCGCCACCCGCCGCACCAGATAAAGGCCATCACAGCCAAGCAGTGGCCGGCCCGCAGGTTCAGCTCAGCCTGTACGTATCTTCGAGTTCCTGCCGATCGGCGGGAAGCAGCACGTCAGAGACTTGCAGAGCTTGACCGGAAGCGTCGCACGCGACGACCAGGACGCTAAGGACGGGCACTCCGTCCGGGAGCTCCAAAAGCTCAGCCTCACCCCGCTCAGGCAGCCGAGCCGAGACACGCTCCTTCACATGGTCGAAGCGAGCCTTCTTCCGCGCCTCAAGGTGAGCACGGGTGCCGCCGCTCAAGGGGGTGGCACTCTCCAACTCGGTGCCCTCGACCAGGCCGGCGGGGAAGTACGACGAGACCAGCTCGGAGGGTTCGCCGTCATCAACGACCAGGAACCGACGCACGAGGACCTTCGCACGCCTCGGCAACCCAAGCACCGAGGCGATGCGCGCCGGAACAGGTACATGACCGACTTCGACCAGCCGCCCCGGGGTTTGTGTCTCGTCACGCGTGAGCGCTTCATTCCCCCGGCGACCCTTTTGCTCGACGACCGCCGGTAGCCCGCGCACCAGCGTGCCGTACCCCTGGCGGGACTCCAGCCAGCCATCACGCTTCAGCAGTTCCAGCGCCCGGACGACGGTCGGACGGGACATTCCGAAGGCCTGCACCAGTTGGTTCTCACTGGGCACGCGGGTCCCGGGCGGGTACGTGCCGTCCTCGATGCGCTGCTGAATCGTCTGGGCGAGGCGTACGTACTTCGGTGCCTCCACTTCATACGCCATGAACGCCGCCGCCTGTCATGATTGGCCAAGTCAACTGGTCAACCAGACTAGCGACGAATCCGCCGGCGCAGTACCAAGGGAGGGTATTCCCCTCGTCACGACGGCCAGGCATCGGCGACCACAAAACTGACCACCGTCCCCCCGAAGCAACTGGGCCCGGAGTGCCACGATTCGGCGATCGAGTCGACGAGCAGCAGCCCGCGGCCGTGCGCGTCGTTGGCGTCCGGACGCCTCAGCCGGACGTTCGCCGGGAAGCCCGGGTTGTGCACCTCGACCCGCAGCGAGGTCTCCTCGCGGAACCATTCCACCCGCACTACCCAGGGATCATCAGCCTGCCCATAGCGGATGGCGTTGGTGACCAACTCCGAGATCATCAGCTCGCAGTCCTCGACCGAGCAGGAGGGGTTGTAGGGGGCGATGAACTTCCGGAACCAGCGTCGCGCCCGGGGTGCGGATTCCGGGGCCGGATGCAAGGTCATTGCTCCGAGCCGCGGTGAGTCCTCAGAGGGGTAGCGGTCGATCCTGTAAGCCATCCGCACTCACTCCTTGCCGCTGCCGTCACAGTCGAGGCAGCGCCGCTTCGATGTGGCACGGGTGCGGTCGGCGACAGCGGCGAGCGCCAGGGACGTACGCGAACTGACCCGCTTCCAGCCACGCCCCCGGCAACCCCGGCAAGGTAAGTGCGCTCCCTGGTCCGGCCGCTGACTCGTCACACCGTGCCTCCTCCCGATCAAGTGGCCTTAGCCACTTATTGGATGGTGGCATTAGCCACTTGCGTCGCGCAAGCCGTTCGCCGAAGTGATGAACCATCAGGCGAGCGGATACCCCTGCTCGAACGCCCAGCGCTGCGGCGGGTAGGTGGCTTCAGCGAACTCCAACGGCCGGTCCTGGAGGTCGAAGACGACGTGATGCACGATCAGGACAGCCGATCCCTGCTCAAGCTGGAGGTCTGCCGTCTCCTCGTCCGTCGCCTGCCGGGCACACATGCGATCTTCGGCGTAACTCCCCTGTCGCCCCGTCATGTTCTCGACGTACATCAGGGTGCCCTCCTGGATCCGTTCGGGCTCCAGGAGTTTGGGCGCCCGCTGCCCGACGTCCGGCGCGAACCAAGAAGTGGACAGATTGATGGGCCCGTCCTGGTTGTTGGTGACCCGTCGGCGGTGCACGGCCCGACGGTCCTTCACCAGGCCCAACGCCTCAGCGACATGATCTGGCGCGTCCAGCCACCCGGCCGACGTGATCACCGCGTACTCACCGGCCGTGTAGATTTTCCCGGTCTGCCGGGCCCGCCCGTACAACTCCCTTGCCCGTCGGTTCACTTCGAGGCTCCGCACATACGTGCCCGAGCCCTGCCGTTTCTCGACGAGTCCCTGATGGCTCAGTGCCTCCAGCGACCGCGCCGCCGTCGGCCGGGACACCTTCCAGTCGGCCGCCAACTGTCGCTCCGAGGGAACCTCGTCCCCCGGTCGCAGGTCACCCCGAAGGATCTGATCGCGAATGAAGTGGGCGATCTGAAGATACTTCGGCTGTGCCTCCTCAATCTGAGGCATGTCTCCTCCTCCAAGTGGCTATAGCCTCTAGCCACTATAGGGTGAGTGGTCAAGAGCCGACCCCGTAGTCTTGAGCACATGACGCGGTTGATCGTCGCAGCAGGAGGAGGGGGCGACGCAGTCGCCGCCGCAATGCTTGACGCCGCCCTGTACGGGGACGCCGGCGAACAGGCGGTGATCCTCACGTACGCGTGGGACCGCTTGCTCATCGACCCACTACCGGGCCCCCGAGGAGCCGACGACTTCACCGGCCTCGAACCGCTCACCCCAGCCGTCTGGAAGGTGCCGGCGGATGCCCGCCCGGTCGCACCGGCAGGTTCCACACTCCCGCGACTCGCCGCAGAGCTCCGGCACACGTTCGCGCTGATCGAACCGAGGCACGGCGCCGAGGGAGTCACGCACCAACTCGAAGAACTCGTCACCCACTTAAAGCCGACCTCGATCGATCTCCTGGACGTCGGCGGCGACGTGTTGGCCCGAGGCAACGAACCGACGCTGAAAAGCCCCCTCGCCGACTCCCTGACTCTGGCAGCGTGCGGCCAAGTGAACGCGCCCATACGCCTGTTGATCGCAGGTCCCGGCCTGGACGGCGAGCTGCCGCACGATGACTTGCGAGACGTGCTCGGCCCAGTCGTGCACACCCTCACAGCGAAGGACACGGAGCCGATCTGCCCGGTCCTGGAGTGGCACCCCTCAGAGGCAACGGGCATGCTCGCGGCAACAGCCCGAGGCGTACGCGGCACATGCGAGGTCCGAGACGCCGGACTTCCCATTCCCCTCACCGACGAGAGCCCGACGGTCCACGAGGTCGACCTGGACGAGGCTCTGAGCCGCAACGAGTTGGCCCGCGCCATCATGTCGACAACCACCCTGGACCAGGTGGAGGCACTGAGCCGCGAAATCTGCGGCTTCTCCGAAATCGACTACGAGCGCAACAAGGCCCTCTGGCTCAAGGAGCAACGGCCAGCGAAGCTCGACGCCGAGTCGGTGCTACCTCAACTCGCCCAGTTCGAGGCAGAGGCCCGAAGCCGCGGAATCACTCACACGACGTTCCGCCACCTCACCGAGGTCCTGAACCTCGACGGCTCACAGCGTGGTGATTTGCGCCGACTACTCATCAACAGCCGACCGGAGAGCCACGTTGCACCACTGTGGCAGATCAAGCAAGGTTCCGACGGGTGCGCCTTCTCTCCAGGATGCCCCTGACTGTCCAACGCGCGTCGTGGTGAAACCCCAAGTCAATCGCGCCAGCAGCACCGGAGCAGCTACCGTCCCTGCATGGCACGTTCGTGTGTTTTCTGCGGCAGTACCCCGCTTACCAACGAGCACGTCTTCCCCAGGTGGATGGCCGAAGGCTTCCCACCTGAGGTATTGACTGAGCAAGCCATCATGGTCTCTCACACGGAAAAGTCCGAGCGGCGTCACACCGGCCGGATGTTCACCACGACGGTCAAGTCTGTTTGCACGCACTGCAACAGTGGATGGATGAGCGACCTTGAAGGCGCGGCCAAGCCCACGCTGCTACCCATGGTCAGGGGCGAGATCACTGAGATCAGTCCAGCTGGGCAAGAAGTACTGGCGACCTGGACGCTGAAAACAGCTTTGATGTGTCAGCTCATGCAGTCCAAGACAGTGCAGAACCTTCCAACATCTCACTACGCCGATCTCTCTCGGGATCGGCTGCCAAGCCAGCAGATGCGTGTCTTCACCGCATACATGCCCCCGCCGCAGTACCTGAACGGCGAAAGTCCCATCGAGTACCGATCGATCCCATCAGAGGCGCGGTTCACGACCGCTGACGGCGTTCAGCACAGGCTCTGGAGCACTGTCGTTACGCTGCGCATCGGTTGGGCAGTCCTTCAACTCATCAGCGTGGGTCCACTTGGCTACGACTACGAGATCGCTCTGTCCGGCTTCGCTCCCTACGTGAGGCAGCTGTGGCCTATCCAAGAGACTGTCTCGTGGCCGCCGCTCATGCTCAGGTCTGTCGGCGACTTGGATCAGCTCTCCGATCCTTTAAAGTCCCCCCATATAGCCATCTAAGTGACGAACGCCCAGACCCGGTCGTCGACAGCCCGGTTCCCAGAGTGAGTTACAACCTTCTCTACTGGTTCAAGGCGGCTCGCTCCGCTCCCCGCGCGCGGCCCGGCCCCCGGCCGGGCCTGCGCTCCTGTCTCCGCCCCGCTCCAGCCCGGCCGGCGCCCGCGCCGCGCACACAGCAATCAGCCACCTGATCCCAGCGAAGGGGTACGTCTCGCGGGTGGGGCAGCCGGCTCTACGGCCACGACCCAGCGAGTCAGCACACGCTGGCACTCACGAAAGCCCCAGGGTGTGCTGATGCTTCCAAGCCAGAGCCAAGCACGCGCGACCGGCAGGCAGGGCGGAGGGTCTATGAATGAATTCAGTCACTGTAGCGTCATCGAATGGCCAACCCTGATAGATGCCACTCTCCATTCTCCGCTGGAATGGTAGGTCAAGCTTACCCTCTTCATTTTCTGGAACCATGCAAGGGAAGATCTCATCGAAACTATCGGCGTCAAATATGCACACCGTCAGAATTTCAGGCTTCCAAGTTAGGGGGTAGAGTCCAATCCCGAGGAAATAAAGGCCAATCCGCCCACCCTTGCGCGCCTCATACAATCTGCTATACGGCCACTGCCGCTCGAAGTCAACAGGAGCAAAACTGCGGTCTCGCGCTTCTTTGTGACCCAAGAATTCCTCTACGTATTCACGCACAATGGTGAGCCACAAATCCACCTCTCTGGCTGCAGATTGAGGCGAGTCGTGAGACGGTTGAAATTCACCTGCCGGTATAACGTGAACCGTTCCAGCAGCAGTAGCAACATCGGTTCGATCGTGCATATAGAATGTTGAACCATACTCGCCTTGGCGAACCGTCAAGGTATTTACCCCCGGAATTGCACAGCGTTGCGAGAAATCATAGGGATCTTCAAGCCATTTCCGATATCTTCCGTCGATTTCACGCCCTTGGGATCTGGCAAAGTTCCGGGCAGCCTCAAAAAGTAGCGGCTCCGTTGTGTCGAATGAATCCCAATACCAGCCGCGCGTTAGATTCAAAGCGAGGCCATCATCTTTCGGGGTCACGTCGAGAAGCCTATAGGATGCACCATTAAACCAGAGCTTCGGTGGATCAAATTGATCGACCGCCTCATGGTAGGTTGGCAGGTGCTGACCCGAGTCGTCTCGCGGCCAATATTTGATCAGCTTCTTACGTGCCTTATCCAGATCACCTTCGTTCGCTGCCTGCGTGTACCGAAGTTCGATCCGGTCCAGCGTGACCGGCTCTTGCAGAATCCATCCCGACTTGGCGAGCAACGGCACGTCAGGGGGAACCTGCGGGGCAAAACGCCCTTTCTGATCCCTGATGGAATAGTTAATTATTTTCTCGGTCATATTGACCTGTCTAAGGAGTCGCCGAATTCCCTTGAATTCTGCGACACTCTTAGGACCCAGAGGACGCCTGGATATCTTTATCTGGATGAGGGCCAGGATTGCAGCAACGACTATCCCTGCGATAATCAGGAATATGCCCATCGTAAGCCTCCGTACCGCGATCCTAATCGACTATCCGGAGGGTGCATCAAGAATTTGATCTCTCAGCTGAAGTGCGCCACAAAAAAGAGCAGACTGCATACCAATCGCAGCGGCGCCAGAAACATTCTCTTGCCGGTCATCTATGAACAGAACCTCATTCGCTGCAATATCAAGCAGACGGATGGCGGATTCATAGCAGCGCCGATCAGGCTTTGTCACGCCTAGTCGACAACTAAAGATGAGCGGGTTGAATGGGGCCACCCAGTCCAGCTTCTCGACAGCCGTGGCAAGCTCATGGGGCGCATTCGAGAGGATGGCTAGGTGCAAACTCTTCTCAGACAACTGAGGTAGAAGTTCCAACATCTCCGCGTCAGGGCTCAGCCAGCTCGCTATGTCCAAGCGACCCAACATGCGAATCTGATCAGTCGACCAGGTCACTCCTACTCGGGAGGAAACTCGCCCCCAGTAGTTGCGTGCCGATATCGCACCCGCATCATAGGGGGTGCGCTCGTTCCAGTAAGCACGCCAGAATATTTCCGGGTTTACTCCCGCAGTTTCTGTCAGGTTCCGGCGGGCCTGCATCGGCTGGTGCTGGGCGAGCACCCCTGCGAAGTCGAACAGGAGGCACTTCACCCGACCGTTGAGTGCTTCCCTCAGAGTCATACCTACATTCTGCTGCTTACCTGCCATCCTCGCGACCGCAAAGCACAGGGTCGCCGAGACCCGTCCCACCGCAGGTCAATACAGAAGAAGTCGCGGCGCCGACGCCTGATGAACACGCCTCCGCCGTCGCGGCTTGCTCTGGTGGACGTCACCAGGCAGCGTGGCTGAGCCCGGTGGGGGTACAGCGAGGCACACGCGCGCCTGATCGGTCGACGTACCCGCCATCCTGGCGGACTGTCGTCGGCTGAGCTACGAGCACCGACGATTCCCCGGCTCTGTTCAGCGCGAGGGCGTGAAGCCAGCGGGCTGGTCGAGGTGGAACGCGGAGCCTGGAGTCGTCGGAGTCCACCCTTCCAGCACGCCCGAGCCCTCCGACCGGCAGGGATGCCGCAGTCCCACACGTTCAGGTGACGACAAATCACCTGTCAACTCGCATACCGCCCTCTCATGACCACCTGAAGCAGAAGGACTCGTGCCAGTCACGTGCCAGATCAGGCGGGGAATCACGGGGGAACACCGGGGCATCGGCCGAAGGCCCGATGGGTGCCGAGAGCATTCCGTCCCAGGTCAACGGGACAGCAGCTCCGAGACCACCTGAGCTTCCCAAGCTGATGGCTCAGGCATCGTCCTTCCGGACCGGCAGTCGGGGCATGCGCTGGTCGACGGGCGATAGCGTGGCTGCGCTTGGTGAGGGTGCGGCGAGGCATACGCGCATCTGATCGGTCGGCGCACCCGCCATCGTGGCGAGCTTTCGTCGGCTGAGGCTCAGGCGTGGCCCATAAGTGGTGCCGGCCATCCGCCGAGTGCGGTCGAGCTGGGCTGTCCCCGGGGGCCGTCCGAGGCTCCTCAACAGTAGCCAAGGACGACCAAAAACGACCGCCCGGCGCACGAGTCCACCGCCCCTGACCAGCAAAAACCCAGCTTCCCAAGATCCCCGGACCCAAGGCAAGAAGACAGGTCTTGGCTCGCCCATCGCGACTCCTCCAACCGCACGCGCAATGGACCATTGCAGCAGGTCATAGCCTTCTAATGCCACGCCCTCTTTCTCCTACTTCGACAAGCACATCAGCAATAGTGAAGTTGTCTAGAAGGGTCGAACGCAAGATAGACAAGGAGGACCGGATTTCTTCCAATTGCCTACGCGGTTGCCGCTCATCAAGGTACTGCACCACGATTGCGTGCACGTCTCGTCCCCAGGAATCATGTGGTAGCACATTCTCTCGCCACCGAATTTCGGCTTCCTGTAGGAGCCTATCCACAGCCCGGAGGCTTTGCACTGCACCCCGCGCCTGCCCCTCTCGGAGAGGCGGGATTCTAGTTACCCATGCATCAATCTCTGCTTGGGAGGGGCCGAGCGGCAGATCACCCACGTACATCAGTCTGAACAACATGTCGAGGGCACCTTGCTTGACTCCAAGCAAGGGAACTAGTCGGTTGTATGCCTCGGGTTCAATGATTTGCACCACGGCAGATTGACTCTCCAAGAGGAGACGGACATAGAGGAGATCGTCCCGCTGTCGGTCAACCAGATGCCTTACTCGTCTAGGGTATTCCGGGCCTCCGCCTTCTCTCCCGTCATTAATGTCGCTACCTATGGATGCCGCGTAATTCTCCAGGTGTTGGATGATGTCCTCGGCAGTGACCATCAGTTGGTTTATCTGCGCGCAGAGTAGAAATAGCTCGACGCCCAACTGCCGTCGACGCTTATCCTCTCGCATTCCTCTGATGCCAGGAAATCCATTAGCTAAGGCGTCAATCAGGGTCTTGATGATTTCGATCATACGGCTATCCTCTATCACATGTCCCTACCGAGGAAGTAGCTCCGGGGCCTGACGGAGACGCGATCACCCCTGAGCCCTGCGATCATGCCTGACGTCACGGGCTGGCCGCCGTGAGTTGCGCTGGTCGACGGCTCCCTCGGGGCGCGCGTGAAGCTGGTCAGGTGCGAAGGAACACACGAGCCCGCCCCTGGTCCACCCGACATCCTGGCCGACTATCGTCGGCCAAGGTCTACGAGTCACGGTTCTCGGCTGAGGCGCGAGGGTAGACAGGTCGCCGTGAGCGATGACCACAGCCAAGAACTACGCGATCTCGTGAGCCACTTGGGCGCTGGCATCCGTGACGCGCACTACCGATCCGCGCACGACGCAGCCCAGAACGTCTGCTCCGGCGTCTTCGTCAAGATCCCCGTGGACCTCCACGATGTCGTACACGAAGCGGTCATGGCCGGATACGCAGCCGCGATGAGCGACCTGGAAGAGGGCAAGCTAGACGACCGGGTTAGAGAGCGGGCCGAGATCATCGAGTGAAACCCGTCGGCCCCGACCGTCTCAGTTTCCGTCTCATTCAGCCCCGTTCACGGCCGTTCAGGCAGGACTCGGAGCCGTCCCGGCACCTGAAGCCAGCCGCCCTTGAACGCAGGTGAACGCCCCTGCACCCACACCAACACCCCACCAACACAGTTGGAAAGCGTGTGGGCGATCAAGCCCATCCGCGCTGCGCCTCGGTTGCTCTACAGCTGGCGAGGGTCCTGTCCGAGGATGACCGGGTCTTCGGCTCGCAGCCGAAACGCTGCGTACACGCCCAGGCTCTTGCGCGCCGCGATGTAGTACTCATCGCGCTTCTCCTGAAACTGTCTGAACGCCCGCGTCCAGTCTTCCGCCGTACCAGAGCGCATCTCACGAACGAACTGCTCCAGGACCCATGCATGGCGTTGCAGCGTCCTTGCTGCCGAGATGGTCTCGGCGTCTCCCATGAGGAGGACGGCCTCGAAGGCGTACCCACGCTCCAGTTCAGCGTCAGCCAACCGCTCCAAGCCGACGTCTTGGGCAAGTGGTTGGGGCAAGTCGAAGAGCCCTTTACCTGCTGCCAGGCGGCCGGCCACCGACGTGAACCTCTTGATGGCGTCGGCGTATCGGAGATAAGCCTCCAAGCGGCGTTCGTCCCACCTCGTTGAGAGTTGGCGGCGCCACCGTGCCCTCTCCATCAACGCTCCGCCGACGTAGGAAGCAGCTGCGCCGACGAGCACACCCATCAAGGTGAACAGCTCTCCTGACATGTCCCCCTGCCGATCAGATAGACGCTAGTGGGGACAGTACTGACCCGACTGCCCCCGCGGAAAGATCGATCTGCACCGGTCGTTGCGCAGACGCCAGGAGCGGCAGAGGCCTCGGCCAAGACCGGCAACCTGATGACAACGTGCCCTGAGCACCGCACCACAACCGCACCAGATCGAGCGGGGAACAGCGGGGAAGCACGGTGAAAGGGGCCGGTCCGGCAGAGGCCGCGAACCGGCCGTTTGAGCAGGCCAGCGCCTACAACAGGCCCTCGATGCCCGCAGCTTCCCAAGCTGAGAGTGCGAGTTCGATTCTCGTCACCCGCTCCAGAGAGAAACCCCAGGTCAGTGGCCTGGGGTTTGTTTGTTGTCTAGTCCATTTCGAGGGCGGCGTGCCCTCTGTCCAGGTCGGAGGTGGTGAACCTCCACTGGAACGGTTGTGCCACGGCCCCGCTCGCGCTCGGCGGCGGTCAGGGCTATCTCGGCAACCGGGGCAACAGGCAAGTGGGCTAGGCCAATACGCCGCGTCCGGGACACCCGGCAACCGCTCCATCGTCGGCCACGCGCCCGTGCTGGGGTGAATGAGGTCGATCCGCGCACAGCCGCTGAGCTACGGCACCATGACCGTCTGGAGCGCGATGGACGACCTGGCCGTCGACTGGGGCTGTCTCGCTCGCTCAGCCGAAGAAGCCCACGATCCGGGCGATCCGGTTGTCCGGGGTGAACTCGACGAAGTCGAGTCCTGGAAGTTCCCGGCCGTAGTCCACGCCTACGGCGACGATGGGATCAGGTGCGGTCATCAGCCAGCTGAACCTGCCGACGCCGTGGTGGGTGTCCAGGCCGCTGGTGGGGCGCAGAGTGAAGCCGGGATACCGTTCGGCCGTGCCGAGGACGAGCCGAACCATGCCGTCAATGCCCACGACGGTGTCGGTCATCGTGTCGGTGTAGGTGCCGTCCTGTGCCCAGCACCGGGCGAAGGCCGCCGCAATGGTCTCGGCATCCTCCCCGCTCCACGCCGCCGCGTAGTCGGCGACCGCCTGCAGCCGTTCCATGTCCACTCCTGACTAGTCCAGACTTGAATATACCTGGACGGTAGGCCGATACTGAGCAGCTAGTCAAGACCGGACTAGGGTGGTGCCCATGTCGGTCGGTGGTTATCTCGTACTGGGCCTACTGCTGGACGGTCCCGCCTCGGGCTACGAGCTCGGCGCGCGGGCGTCCAGGGCAGTGGCTTACTTCTGGCCGATCACTCGGTCGCACATCTACGCCGAGCTTCCCAAACTGGTGGATCGCGGGCATGCCACAGTGCAACACGTCGTCCAGGAGGCGGTGCCGGACAAGCGGGTCTACACCGCAACCGACGCCGGCCTGCACGCCTTCCGAGGGTGGCTGGACGGCTTCAACACGGTCTCCGAACGCGCCCGTCAACCGTTGCAGATCCAGCTGCACTTCGCCCAGCACACCAGCACCGAGCACCTTCTCGGACAGCTCGATCAGTGGGAAGCGGAGCTGCGCAGCACCCTAGAGCTGTGCAAGGAGCTCCTCGCCGAGTACGCGGACCACACCGGCCGCAGCCTGACCGCACGGTTCGCGATCAACCGCGTCGAGGCGGACCTCACGTGGATCGGCGAGGCCCGCGCGGCGCTGTCCTGACCCAGTCATACGCCTGCAGATTCCGCCTCACCACCCTCAACACCTGACGGCGAACGTGCCCAGTGCGGGATGGGTGAATCCTTGTCGCCGCGCTGGGTGCCCCTCCCTGAAGCGTCCCGTCACATGGGGGAGCGACACAAGGGCAGGCCGGCAGAACAGGAGCGCGTGCTGGGGACCCATCGTGCGGGCGTGCTCCAGGGCAGCCGCGACGACGAGCCGAGCCAGGCCCTGACCTTGCATACCGGGTGCGACGGCCACCCCGCCGACGCCCACCACCTCTGTCTGGTCGGCCCCTGACGGTCATTCAGCAGACCCTGAACAGCGGGCCGGGCCCCAGCGTGGTCGTCGCCACCACAGAACCGGGCTCACCCTCGCGGGCCGCGCTCGCCCTGCTCGCCCAGGCGATCAGCGAGGCCACCACGCAGGCCGGCCCCTCCTCCGACCCGGTGCGGACGCGGCCCCGCACCGACAAGACCTGACCTCACACCACGTCACCGGGCGTTCGGCCACAGCGAGTCGGCGCCCGTTGGAGCGCAGCTACCAGGTGCGCCCGGAGCAGGCGGTGATAGACCCCGCGGCGCGGGCGGCGATGACGCGGGAGGACCATCAACGGGCGTTCACCACGTTCGCGACATCGTTGATGACGGATTTCGGCCGCTACCTCGCCTACGAGGATGCCGATCCCCACTCTGACGGCGTGGTCTACCGGCAGGCAGCGGTGTGGTTGACCAAGGAAGAACACGTTGTGATGGTCGAGGAGATCGAGCGCGCGGTCCTCGCGCGGGTCGGCCACGACCGGGACGACGGCCGCACCCGACACATCGTCAGCCTCGTCGTCGTGCCGGACAAACCCGCGATGAAACCCGGGCCGGACACCGACACCGAGCGGGATGACTGACTGAACTGCTCCAGAGCTGGTCGCCGAACTGCGGGCCGTTGCCCACCGTATGCGTTGGGATGAAGGGGTGCGGTAGGGCTGTGTGGTAAACAACTGACTCGGTCAGCGATACCTGATCACCGTCCGGCCGTGTGTGCAATGTCCTACGAGTTCGCCGGGCCCCTCAGTTCCTCGGCGCGGGGTTTGATCAGGCGGTTCGCCGCTCTGGGCCTACGCGTCCGCGCGTAGATCATGATGATTCTTCAGGAATTCCGAAGGACCGTCGCGATCCGCACGGACCCCTGGCTGCTCGGCTTACTTGCCGGAGCCGACGTGGTAGCCGACGGGGTCGACGACGATGTCCGGCACGCTGCCAGTGGTGGCGGAGACGGTGATGGTCAGGTCGTTGAGGTTCGCGATCTGGGAGATCGTCTCGTTGGGCGGGGTGACGTCGAGCCGGGTGTAGGTCTTGCCGGAGCCGCTGGTGTCGGGGCTGAAGTGGAGCAGGAAGCGGGTCTCCTCGCCGGGTCCGACGGTGACGGTGGAGGGCGTGGCGTCGGAGCGGGCGGCGTCGGGCCCGGTGTCGCCCAGTCCGTCGGGGCCCACGAGCTGGACGCCTGGGAAGCCGTGCATGCTGCACGTGCGGGAACCGATGTTCTTCATGTTGACGACTATCTCGTTCTTGGTCCCGGAGGCGGTGACGCTGTAGCTGAGACGGTCGGTCGTGCACTTGGAGCCCGACGTCGAGGACTGGGCCTGGGTGGTGGTTCCGCTGCCCTTGCTGGAGCCGCTGGAGCCGCTGGAGCCGGACGAGGAGGAACTTGAGGTCGAGCCCTGGCCGCTGGTGGAGGTGGAGCTGCTCGCGCCGGTGGAGCTGCTCGCGGCGATGGACGGGCCGGCGCTGGCGGAAGCGCTCGATCCGCCGCTGCTGGTGCATGCGGTCAGCGAGAGGCCGGCGGCAGCGACGACGAGGGCGAGGGCGGACATCTTCTTGACGCGCATCGGTACTCCTGGGAAGAGAAGAGGTGTCGTATCGGTCGCCGGCTCCGACTGAGCGGCCACGGTTGATTCACAGGAGGCCCACACCGGGCGATGCGTTGCGGTAGGAGTTGCACCAAGACACCGCTGTGACAGACGAGTTGACGCGCCGTTACGGCAAGGCAGAGAAACACGGACAGACGGGGCGTACTGCAACGGCTGGCCGGGCCCTGAAGGCACACGCGGTGAAGTGCGCGACATCCCACGGGTTCATCCTGGCTTCATCTCCAGTTGCCGCAGGTCGGTCTGGCAGACGGGGGTGAGTGGATCCGTGCGGATCACGACGGCCCTTCGGATGAGGTGCTGGATGCGCTCGCCCGAGCCCTGCGCCTGGAGGAGGCGGAGCGACTGCATCCGCACGACCTCGCCAGTGCCACCCAAGCAAACTGGTGCATCACGCCTTCGGCGACGCCCCTGGATTCGTGCTGGGCCGCCGCAGCGACGTACTGGCCTGGAACCGCATCGGGCACGCTCTGTTCGCCGGACACTTCGAGCCAGACCGCACCGTACATCCGGGCCAGCGCCCGCACACCACCGCGCATGGTGTTCCAGGACGCTCACCCCCGCGACCTCTTCGTGGACTGGCGCAAGAAAGCCCGCGACGTGGTGGGCAAGCTGCGCCTGGCCGCCCTCATCGGCGAACTGACCATGAGGCGCCCCGAATTCGCCGCGATGTCGTCCGAGCACAAGGTCAGGAAGTGGGACTTCGCGACCTACCGGATGCACCACCCGCTGGTCGGCCCGATGTACCCGACCCCGCAGACCCTGCCGATCCCACAGGAAACCGGACCAACGCATCGTGGTCGCAACTGCCGAAGCGACTCGCCCTCCCATGCGCCGCACCCCCTACCAACCCGGGCACCAACAAGCAGCGTCTCTGGAACTCTTAAGGATCCTGGGTCATCGCGTGGCCTCGAGAGGTGGAAGCGGTGACGAGCGCGGAGGGTTCCGGGCCGATCCTTGGGTAGAGCCCGTGTGCGGCATCACTGGCGGTGACGCGGTGCCAGCGTCTGGACTGTGTCCGGCTCTTTCGAGTCAGGCACACCCGGGGATCGCTGCCCCGCCGGACGCTGAACCGGTCACCGCAGATGAAACACGATGCCAGTGGCGGGGACCGCGCGCACTTCAAGCACGCGGCGTGTATGTCAGGTAGAACGAGAGTCAGTCCATCGGGTTACGCCCGAGCCGGAATCAACTTGCCGCAGCTTCCCCAAGCCAATCGCCGCACAGTTGGAGACCCTGACCAACCCCGCAGACCTTGACCGAACAGATAGAAGCACCCCCCGAGCCCCGCGCGGAACGCACGATCGTGACCGTCACGAAATGCCGACCAGACCCGGTTTCAGTGGGCCTCATCGTGGGCGGTCATGTGGGCGAGGGTCTGCTCGGCGCTGTCGGGGGCGAAGGCGCCGTCGATGCCTTCGGCGGCTCCCTCGGCTGCTTCCACGGAGCGGGGGATGAGGATCTTCTCGTAGGCGGTGACGGCGTCGTCGACGGTGGCGTGTTCGGTGAGGGCCTGGGCGAGGTCGGCGCCGTCGCGCATGGCGAGGTTGGCGCCCATGCCGGAGAAGGGGGACATCAGGTGGGCGGCGTCGCCCAGCAGGGTGACGCCGGGGGTGGGTTCCCAGGTGTGGGGGACGGGCAGGGCGAACAGGGGACGGTTGGTGTAGCCGGTGTCGGTGTCGGTGATGAAGCCGCGCAGGGCGGGGCTCCAGTCGGCGAACCGGTGCAGGAGGGCGTCGCGGACGGCGGCGGGGTCGGTGAGGTCGACGCCGGCCTGCTGGTGCCAGTCCTGGGGGGTGCGCATGCCGACGTAGATGCGGATGTGGCCGCCGCTGTTGCGCTGGGCTATGAAGCCGAGGTTGTTGTCGAGGACCATCATGGTGCCGTCGCCGGTCAGGGCGGCCAGTGCCGGGTGGCGGGTGTCGGCGTCGTTCAGGCCGGTCTCGACGAAGGTGACGCCGGTGTAGAGCGGGACCGCGTCCGTCAGCAGGCGGCGTACGCGGGACCAGGCGCCGTCGGCACCGACGGCGAGGTCGGTCTCGGTGCTGTGGCCGTGGGCGAAGTGCAGACGGTGGCGGCCGTCGCCGAGCGGTTCGGCGCGCTCCAGCTTGTGGCCCCAGCGGACGGTGCCGGGGGCGAGGGAGCCGAGCAGGAGGTCGCGGAGCTGCCCGCGGTCGATCTCGGGGTTGCCCTGACCGTCCTGGGGCGGAGCGGCGTCGAACAGGATGCGGCCGTCGCGGGCGATCAGGCGCATCTGCTCGCCCTCGGGGCGGGCCAGGGCGGTGAAGCCGGGCCACAGGCCGGTGGCGCGCAGGGCGTGCTGTCCGGTGTCGGGGTGCATGTCGAGGGTGCCGCCCTGGTCGCGTGCGGTCGCGGAGGCGTCGGAGTCGTAGACGGCGACGTCGATGCCGTGGCGCTGGAGGATGCGGGCGCAGGTCAGGCCGCCGGGTCCGGCGCCGATTACGGCGATGCGGTTCATGGTCGTTCTCCATGTCGGGGTGTGCGGCGCAGGGGCCGGCACGGGCGGGTCCCGGTCCGGCTGTTCCACAAAAGCACGACCACCAAATAAGTGCAACGGTACAACTTTTTTCATCAGACACCTTTGTGTACGATGAGAGCATGACGACACCTGTGGGACGGCGCGAGCGCAAGAAGGCCGCCACGCGCCAGACGCTCGCCGACGCCGCCCTGAACCTCTTCATCGAACGCGGCTACGACGCGGTGACCCTGCACGAGATCGCCGAGGCCGCCGACGTCTCCACCACCACGCTGCTCAAGCACTTCCCCAGCAAGGAGGCGCTCGTCTTCGACGAGGAGGCCGACCACGAAGCCGGCCTGGTCGCCGCTGTCAGCGACCGCGCGCCCGGCATGACAATCCCCCAGGCCCTGTGCGCGCACGTCAAGCGCGTCCGTATCCGGGCCGACTCCGACACCCGTTACGCCGACTTCCTCAACCTGGTGAAGACCACCCCGGCCCTCAGCGACTACGCCCACCGCATGTGGATGCGCCACCAGGACGCCCTCGCCCGCGCCATCGCCCAAGACCTCGGCGTCACACCCGACGACCCGCGCAGCGCCGCCCTGGCCCGCTTCGCCCTGGAGACCTCCGCGCTCGCCCAGCGCGCCGACGACCCCGAACGAGCCGTCGACGCCGCCTTCGATCTCCTCGAACACGGATGGAGCGCCCCGGCCCCGTGATTCGGCGACGGCCGCCACTGACCTTGGTGCCTGCCGTCAGGCGGCGCGGACCCGGAAGGGCGGCCCGTTCTCACAAAGGGGCACGCCCGCTGCTCGGCCCTCGGCCAGGAAGTCGACCCACAGCTGGACGTGGGTGCGTCGCAGCGAACGGCCGTCGTTCTTTTGGCCGGGGCTCGGGTGTCACTACCGGCCGTTGTGCCGAGGCAGTTGAGCAGGTGGCAGAGGAGGCTCTGTGGGGAACAGCCGGTAGGGTCCGGCCGTCACGGGAATCGAGGGAGCACCCCATGAAGCGCATCGTCATAGCCCTGGCCGTGGCCGCCGTGCTGGCGGGCGGCGTGGTCACGGCGTGGAACGTGTTCGACAACTCGTCGGTCGCCACCGCGGGCGGTGCGGATCACACGGTTTCACGCACGGACGTCGAGAAGCTGGCCAAGGAGAACTACGGCATCCCCTTCGTCCAAGACGGCCCGCAGTCCGTGAACTGCCCGAGCGGGCTGCACGCGAAGATGGACTACACCGTGACGTGCACCGCCGTCTTCAAGGGCGAGAAGAAGACGATGCTGATCTCCGTGACCGGGGTGAACGGCGACCGGGTGACCTTCGACTACGGCCTGGCGAAGTAGGGGGAGAAGAGGTGGAGTTGGAGACTCAGCGGTCGCCGACCACGCCGTAGCGCCATGCCCAGGCGGCTATCTCCACGCGGTTCCGCAGCCCCAACTTGGCCTGGATGTTGGTCAGATGGGACTTGACGGTGGAGAGCGAGACAAACAGCTCGGCGCAGAGCTCCTGGTTGGTCCGCCCTTCGGCGACCAGCCGGGCCACATCCAACTCCCGTTCCGTCAGCGGACCGGAAGACACCTCGTCGCGGGCGGCGGTCCGCTGCTCGCCGATCCGTTTCAGGAGTCGTACGGTCACGGACGGGGAGATCAGTGCGTCGCCGCGCGCCGCCGCGCGGACGGCCTCGAGCAGCAGTGCGGGGCCCGCGTCCTTGAGCAGGAACCCGCAGGCACCGTTGCTCAACGCCCCGTAGACGTAGTCGTCCTGGTCAAAGGTGGTCACGACCACCACGCGCAGCGGATCGACGGCCCTCGGGCCCGCGAGCAGCCGGGTCACTTCCAGCCCGTCGAGTTTCGGCATCCGAATGTCGACCAGGCACACGTCTGGGCGCAGCTTCCTGGCCAGGTCCACGCACTCCGCGCCGTCGGCCGCCTCGCCCACGACCTCGATACCGGGCTGGGTCTGGAGGATCAACCGGAAGCCCGTGCGCACCATTTCCTGGTCGTCGGCGATCAGGACCCGGATCACCGATCCGCCTGATCCGCTGGCGTTGGTCATGCAGGGGATCCTGCCACAGCGCCGCGCAGCGGGAATTCCGCCGTCAGCCTCCAGCCGCCGTCCTCGGCCCGGCTCGCGTGGAGCGTGCCGCCGACCGCCTCGGCACGTTCGGTCAGCCCGATGAGGCCGAGGCCGCCGCGCCCGCCGAGGGGTTCGGCGTTCGGTGCCGCAGGCCGGGGCGGTGGTGCGTTGTGCACCTCGACCCGAAGCCGCCGGGCAGCCGCGCTGTCGGCATCACCGCCGTCATCGTTCGACAGGGCGACCCGTACGGAGACGGACGGTGATCCCGGCGCGTGGCGGCGTACGTTCGTCAGCGCCTCGCGCACGACGTTCCGCACGGAGGTCTCCACCTCGGGGGCCGGCCGCGTCTGCCGGGCCTCAGCCGCGACCTGGAGGGTGGCTGGGACGTCGCGTTCGGAGAACGTGGCGACCAGTTCGCCCAGTTCGGCGTACAGCTCCCCCGGCCGCACCGCCCGTGTGGTGTCGTCGCGCAGCACGCGCACCAGCTTGCGCATCGACTGCAGGGTCTCGGCCCCGGCCTGCTCGATGCCGTGCAGCAGCGGGTCCACCTGCTCGGGCGCGATCTCGCGGATCGTCCGGGCCGCCTGGGCCTGGACGACGATCCCCGTGACGTGGTGGGCGACGAAGTCGTGAAGTTCGCGGGCGAGTTCCAGGCGTTCGTTCTGGCGCGTGTCGGCGACGGCACGGCTTCTGCGGTCGTCGAGACTGCGGAGGTAGGAGCCGATGCCCACGGCGCCGCCCGTGAAGAAGATCAGGAGGAGGGAGAAGTAGACGTTGCCGTTGTCGAGCATCCGCATCGGTGCCGCGATCACGGCGGAGGCGAGTGCGGTGCCCAGCGTGGCGGCCAGCCAGGGCTGCGGTGTGTCTCTCGTGGTGCGCACCAGCAGGAGCAGCAGGCACAGCGTCTCCAGCAGGCCCCAGTCGGCGATCAGCCACGGCTTCACGGACGTGAAGAGGGCGAGCGTCACCGTCCAGGAGACGAGCACCGCGGCACTCGCACCCCAGGCCGGCGCGAGCTGTCTGTGGGGCAGCAGCAGCGCGACGGCCGCCGCGAGGCCCGGGGCCAGCCTCCACCATGCGCTGCCGCCTTCGAGTCCGGCGTCTGACGCGGCGCCGGTCACGTCGACCACCCACAACAGCGCCATGACCACCCCCAGGGCGGTGAGGGTGGTGCGCTGGAGCAGCGGGGGGTTCCTGGTGTGATCGTCTGTGTATCTCGCGTCTCGCACATCCGCAGCGTAGGGGCGGCCCCCGCCGTGCGGCCTCGGCCGAAAGGACGACGCGGCGGCTTCGAACCGGTCGGCCGGCCGAGGTGAAGGGCCGTCGCCGAGACGGATGTTGGAGCACATGACCCACAACACCTCCTGGCCGCCTACCGTGTTGAACGGCATCGGACTGTCCAAGTCCTTCGGATCCACCCGTGCGCTCGACGGCGTGGACATCGCCGTGCAGGCGGGCGAGTCGCTGGCCGTGATGGGCCCCTCCGGGTCCGGCAAGTCGACGTTGCTGCACTGCCTCGCGAACATCGAGCGCCCGGACAGCGGCCAAGTGCTGCTGGACGGCGAACGCATCGACCAGTTGCGCGAGCCGCACCGCAGCGAGCTGCGCCGTACCCGCTTCGGCTTCGTCTTCCAGTTCGGGCAGTTGCTGCCCGAACTGCCGGCAGTGGAGAACGTGGCGCTCCCGCTGATGCTCGGCGGTACCTCGCGCCGCGAGGCGGAGCGGCGCGCGCGCCAGTGGTTCGTGCCGCTGGGACTGGAGGGCAAGGAGGACAGCCGCCCCGGCCAACTGTCCGGCGGGCAGGCACAACGGGTCGCGCTCGCACGGGCGTTGGTCGCGGGCCCCCAGGTCGTCTTCGCCGACGAGCCGACCGGCGCGCTCGACCAGGCCACCGGGCAGGAGGTGATCCGGATGCTGACGGAGGTCACCAGGAGGCAGAACACGGCGTTGGTCGTGGTCACCCACGACCGGTCGGTGGCCCGCTGGTGCGACCGTACGGTGCAGGTGCGGGACGGGCGGATCGTACGGGACGCGGACGCCGGCCCGTCCTGGACCGGCGTGATCGGCTCAACGGCGTGCGTGCCCGGCGGAGTTGCGCGATGAGGACTGCGAGGACCCTGGACCGCACCACCTGGACCCTGACCTGGCGGCTGCTGCGCGGCGGCGGCAGGCACGGCCGTCTCGGCGCCGGGCTGTCCGTCGCCGCCGCGGCGATCTGCACCACGCTGCTGCTCCTGTGCGTCGGCGCCAACCTCGGCTTCGCCTCACGCGCCGCGCACGCCGACTGGCGTACCCCCGCCGAGGCCGAGCTCTCGCGCGCGGTGGCCGTCGAGGCGGTGAGTACCACCTTCATCGGCGGTGAGCCCGTGACCGTCGTCGATGTCGCCGCGTTGCCGGGCCGGAGCGGCGAGGTGCCCGCGCCTCCCGGTACGCCGCGCTTCCCCGAGCCGGGCGAGGTGTGGACGTCGCCCGCGCTCGGCAAGCTGCCCGGCAGCAGGAACACCACCGGCACGCTCGGCCGCGCCGCGCTGGTCAGGCCCGGCGAGAAGGTGGCCGTCGTCGGGCACCGCGCCGACGACCCGGCGATGACGGTGAAGCGCGGCACCGACCCGCGCCGCCCGGGGGACATCGTCACGCCCACGCCCGTCGCGGACTTCGCGGGCAAGCGCACGGCGGACGGCCTCGGCGCGCAGTACCAGGCCCTGGTGAAGATCGCCACGGCACTGCTGATCGTGCCGCTGCTCGTGCTCGGCGCCTCCTCGGCCCGGCTGTCCGTCTCGCGTCGCGACACCCGGCTGGCCACGCTACGGCTGCTGGGTGCGGCGCCGGGCCGGATCGCGGGGATCGCGGTGGCCGAGGCGACGCTGACCGGTACGGCGGGCGCCGTCGCGGGCGCGCTGGGCTATGCGGTGCTGCTGCCGGTCGCGGCCAAGGTCCCCTTGGAAGGCGGACGTTGGTACGCCTCCGACCTCTGGGTCGGTACGGGGGTCCTGCTCATCGTGCTCGCCGGCGTGGTGCTGATGGTGGCGGCCAGCGCGCTGGCGGGGCTGCGGCAGGTGGTCGTTGGCCCGCTCGGCGTCGTGCGCCGCTCGCGCACGCCCCGTCTGAAGGCCGTACGCGCTCTGCTGTTCGTCGCAGTGCTGCTCGGCTACTGGCAGCTGTCCAAGGGCAAGTCGATGGACATCGACGCGGTGGTGTACTGCTGCGCCGCCGTCTTCGCCGCGCTGTCCGTCATCGGCCCCTGGGTCGTCGGCGTACTCGGCGGCCTCGTCGCCCAGTCGGCGCGGCGACCGGCGACGCTGCTCGCGGGGCGCCGCCTGCTCGACGACCCGAAGTCCGTGTGGCGTGCGGTGTCGGCGCTGACGCTGGCGGCCTTCGTGGCCGGTTTCTTCGCGCTGTTCAGCCTCGGCGGCGACTCGCCGTGGGGCAGCGCGGACCAACTCGCGCTGTCCGTGCCGAAGGAGCGCGTCGCCGCCGTGCGGCAGCAGGCCGCCGCCCGCCTGGAGCGCTCGGGCATCCACGCCACCGTCGGCGCGAACGACGACTGGGTCGCCACCGGCGTGGGCGGCGGTGGCGAGCGCCAGGTCACCGCGACCGCCACGGACCCGGGCCGCCTGGACGCGGCGCGCGGTGCGCTCACCGGCCTCGTACCCGGCCAGTACCCGCTCACGGGCCCGGACGTCGACTGGCAGTCGCGCCAGTTCAACCGCGACTTCCACCTCGTGACACTGGCCGTGCTCGGCGCGAGCTTCGCCATCGCCATCGCCGCTACGGGCATCACCGCCGCCTCGTCCGTCCTGGACCGCCGCCGCACGTACGGCCTGCTGCACCTCGCGGGCACCTCGCTGCGGGTCCTGGACGCGGCCCGGCGTACGGAGTCGGTGCTGCCCGCCGCCGTGCTCGTGGGCGGCGCGGTGATCACGGGGCTGTTCTGCGCGGCGCCGCTGACGCTCGCCGGAGGTTCCCCGCAGCTCGACGGCCCCGGCACCGCGCTCCTCGCCGGCTGCCTGGCACTGGGCTTCGCGGGCCTGGCCGGCGCGAGCGCGGCGAGCCGCCCACTGCTCCGCTCGGTCGCGAGGGAAGCGGGCCCGCGCCCGGACTAGGTGCCGCGACAGGCAATGTTTGCCCGAGAAGGAGCGGCGTCGTGGGGGTCCCCCCGCTCGAGCGCAGCCGAGAGTGGGGGAGCGTGCTCTCGGCGTGCCGGGCGGAAGCCCTCGTACTGGACGTACTTGGGCTTTCGCCCGGTGCGGCGAGTGGGGGTCCCCCGGCCGAAGGCTGGGGGAGCGTGCCAGGCGTCGCGACGGGGCGAACGTTGCCTGTCGCGGCACTAGCCGGGACCAGCCGGGACTGTGTCGCCGACCTTGGCCTTGCTGATCGCTCTTGACGGGCTGAAACCAGACCAATCCACCTGTCATGGGCAGGTGTTGAACCCCATGTCACGAGAAGGTTCCCCCACGCCGTGCGCACAAAGCTTGATGCCATCTCCCTCTCCGCCGTGCTGGTGACGGTCGGCGCGTTTTCCGCGACCGCGCCTCTCACCGCGTTCGCCACCGGCTCCGCGCTCGCGCTGGCGCTGGGCCGCAACGCGCTGGGGCTCCTGACCCTCGGTCCGGTGGTCGCGCTGATCCGCCGGCGCGAGTTCGGGAAGGTCTTCCGGCGCGAGCGTTTTCTCGTACGCAAGGAGCAACGCCGGGGCGCTCTCCTGGGCGCTCTCGCCGGTACCGCGCTGGCCGCGCACTTCGCCACCTTCATGTCCAGCACCCGGATGACGAGTGTCGCCATGGCGACCGCCCTGGTCGCCACCCAGCCCGTCTGGCAGGCCCTCATCTCGACGCTGCAGGGCCACCGGCTGCCGCGCGCGACCTGGGCCGGCCTCGGCGTCTCCGTGGCGGGCGCGGCGATCGCCAGCGGTATGGACGGGCGGGCGGGCACCGAAGCGGTCGTGGGTGACGCGCTCGCCCTCGCGGGCGCGATCGCACTCGCCGGCTACACGGCGATCAGCGAACAGGCCCGGCCCGATGTCAGCACGATGGTGTACTCGGTGCTGTGCTCCTCGGTGTGCACGGTGGAACTGCTGATCCTCTGCCTCGTGACCGGAACGCCTGTGTTCGCCTTCAACGGTGGCACCTGGCTCGCCCTGTTGGGTTTGCTGATCTTTCCTCAGCTGCTCGGCCTGTTCTCCCTCAATTTCGTGCTCGGCCGGGCGCCGGCCACGGCGGTGAGCATATTGCTGCTGCTGGAGGCACCCGTGGCCGCACTGATCGCCTGGCTGTGGCTCGGCCAGCTGCCCGCTGCGACAGCGTGGCCGGGACTGCTCATGATCATGCTGGGAGTGACCGCGGTGGTGGTCGCGGACGCGCGACGCGCGGATCCGGCGACGGACACTGTCACGGACATGGACACCACAGGCGAGGTACGTGCTCTCGTCGCTTTCCCGCAGCATCCGCTCCTCGCCCTGAACCACATACCCGGTGGCGACATCCACGCCTTTCTGTGGCGCGAAGCGCACAGGGGGCGCTTCAGGGCGGTCGAGGACACCATCAGAAGTCTGGAGAACGAGGCCGTCCGCGTTCACGGCACCAAGTCCACCGAGGCGACGCACTGGATCGAGGTACGCGCCGTCGTCGCCCGTATCGCCGCGGACCACGCCCTCTCCGCCCGGCTGTGGCTGACCGCCGCCCGGTTCCACTCCTCTTCGGCGCGCCGGGATCTCCCCAGCACTCGCACCTGCCTCGACCACGCCTACCAGGAGTGGTGCAGCGTGACGGACGAAGATGTCATCGACGAACTGGCCTCGGCTTTACGGGCAATGTGCCGGCAGGACCCGTACTACAGCACGGAGATGCTTGCCGCCCTGGACAGACGCCCGCTGCACAAGCCCGTTCACTCCCATCAGGAGTGAGCACCTCAGGGGGCCGCACGAAGCTGTGCGGCCTCGTGGCGCAGTGCCCCCACGGTGGCCGTCACCTCGGGAGAGCGGTCGCGGACCGTGACGGCGACGACGGCTCGGCCGAGCCAGGCGACTGCGTGGACGACGCGCAGACCGGTCAGGGTGAAGTCCGCCATGCCGTCATCCTGACTGAACGGCGCTGACGAACGGTGCCCTCCAATACGGTCCAGGGCCATGGCGAGTGATATGACCTCCAATGACCGAACTCTTCAGAGCTACGGATCAGCAATCCGAGCGCCTTTGTCAAGCGGCCTCTGAGCCGGGCAAAAGGGGGCCGCGTCCGCCCGGTCGACGTCGGACAAACCTTGGCGCGATCGAGATCAGCGTGGCAAGGACCACGCTGGAACAGATCCTGACCAAATGCGACGGCATCCCTGGACTCGTATCCCTGGTGAGTTCCGCTTTTGATCGCCACCTGCGCCTGACGGTGAGGACAACTCCACAACCTGTCAGGCGTTGGAATCGCCTCAGACGACGTCGTGGATGTGGTGCTCGGTCAGGTCGGATGCGTGCCGGGCGACAGTGCCGTAGTCGGCATCGTCGTGGAGGACAGCCAAGCCGTGGTGGGCGGCAGTAGCGGCGATGACGAGGTCACGGCTCCACCCGTCGGCTCCGGTGTATGCAGTCGCGACGGACCCTCCAGATACCCCACAGACGATGCGGTCCGGTCAGCGCCGGCACTACGGGCTGTACGGCCCGGCTGCTGGTCACGCCCGTGCCCACAGTGTGCCCGTAAGAGCGGACAACCACGGTCAATAGTGGTGTCATCAGACGCTCACTGCTGCCGCAGCACAACGAATCTGACCAGGTCAGCGACCATACGGCCGCCCAAGCGCCGTAGCTTCCCAAGCTGAGAGTGCGAGTTCGATTCTCGTCACCCGCTCCATGATGAAACCCCAGGTCAGCGGCCTGGGGTTTGCTTGTTGTCTTGGCGATGTTCCGCGATGTCGCGATCCTGGTCGTGATCGCCGCAGCCCGCTGGCACCAAGCCCGCCACCATGACCAGCAGGTCGCCGCCGCCCACCAGGCCCTGGCCTACCTCCAGACGGCCTACGAACACGCCGCGGCTTCACCGCTGGCCGCCCTGGCCCAGCACAAGCCACCCGCCCACACCGTGGAACGCCACGCCCAGCACCTACGAGCCGTCCTGCCCGACCACGCCGAGCAAGTCCTCGACGACCCCGCCTGGCCCGCCCTGGCCGCCGCCCTCGCCCAAGCCGAGACCGCCGGCCACGACCCCCGACAACTCCTCCAACACGCCGCCGACCAGCGTGCACTGGACGACGCCCGCTCCACCGCCCGTACCCTCACCTGGCGCATCCAACGCCTCGGTGAACGCCACGCACCCGGCCCACGAGCCCAGGCACCCAATGCGCATCACGCCGTGGTGCACTCCGCCGCTCCACAGGAGCCGCAGGCGCGGCGACGCTGATCACCCTTGCGCCCGACCGCCACCATCCGGCCTGGGTGCCGGAGGTTTGCGGTGCTTGCCGGTGCCGGAGCCGAGCGGCTTCGGCACCGGACCTGGGGGCGACGGCTCGTCGGCCTCCGGGTACAGGATGGCTTTTGCCAGGCCGGGGCGCCGGTGGCGACCCGGGCGGTCGGCGAGGTTGCCGGGTCTGGACACGGGCGTGCGGGGCAGACTGGAGCCGCTGCGGGGGAAGTTGACCAAGCTCCCTGAGCGGGGCTGGCTGCGCAAGCTTCCCGACGGCCGCTTCATCATGCGCCTGTGACCAGCACGGCTGCCGGCGGTCGTCGCGAGGAGTGATCCGGGGGCGTAACTGCCGTGTCCTCGGCGGTCGTTGAGGTTGTGACTCTGTTGGTGAATTGCCTGCCGGGGTGCGGGGCGGCCCGGCATGATCGTTGGTGCGGTCGTTCTGTCTGCTCCGGCCGTAGGGGGTCGGTGCAGTGTCCATGCGACCGGGGGAATTGCCGCCTGTTCCTGAACAGACCGCCAGGACGGCTCGCGCCGCCTTCCCTGGTGGCAGCCTGCCCATGCGCCTGCGTGACCACCTTGCCGAGGTCTTCGACGACTCGTTGTTCGCCGATGCAAGCGGGACGCCGACGACGAGGGCATCTACTCCGCCACCGCCCTCAACATCGTCCGCCTCGACGCCTGGTGGACCACCGACCCCCTACGCAAGCCTCGCACCAGCCGACTCGAGCGCCTCAGCCACCAACTCGCCGGCTGACGAATTCAGCAACAGAGTCATCGAACGTGTCAAAACAGGGTCCCTACGGCCGAGAGAGTGCAGCGGGTCGATCGCAGAGATGTGGCAGTAGTGGAACGGGTTGCGATGAGAAGGCGAAGTCGCCGGCGGCCGCCCCCTGTGTCGGCCCGGTCTCGTTGGGTGGCGCGGCGCGGTCATCGCTTCCGCATAAGCGCCTAGCTCCGGCTGTCGGCCCCGTCCCGTGGGGATTCCGGAGTCTCGATGCGTCCCGCCTGCCGTGTGGTGGGAATAGCTGTCGGGACGCCGGTCTGGGCGAGTAGGCACAGCGCTGCCGCTGACGTGGTGCCGGCGTCGGCGGTCGCCACGACTATGCGCAGGCCCTCCTCCTGCGGGACGTTCAGGGTCTGGAGGTTGAGCTGCATGCGGCCTACCAGCGGATGGTGCATGCGGTACGTCGCAAGGTCCCACTTCCTGACCCGGTGCTCGGACCACATCGTGGCGAACTCCGCGCTCTTCATGGCCAGTTCACCGATCAGCGCGGCCAGCCGAGGATCGTCCGGATGCTGTCCGACGGCGAGCCGCAGCTTCCCCACCACGTCCCTGGCCTTCTTCGGCCAGTCCACGTACAGGTCCCGGGTGTGCGCGTCCAGGAAGACCAGCCGAGCCGTGTTCGGGCGCTGGTCGGGCTGATCGGGGATGTGCGGGTCCAGATGCCCGGCGAACAGTGCGTGTCCCGTGCGGTTCCAGGCCAGTACGTCGCTGCGGCGCCCGAGCACGATCGCGGGCGCGTCGCCGAACGCGCCGAGCAGCTGCTGGGTCGTGTCACCCGCCCGCTCCGGCGCGGGCCTGCGCCGGGTGCCGGTGCGGCGCGAGGCGCGGGCCAGGTCGTGCAGGTGGGCCCGCTCCACCTCGTCCAGCCCGAGGGCACGAGCCAGCGCGTCCAGCACCTCCGGTGACGCGTTGAGCGAGAGCCCCTGCTCCAGCCGCGTGTAGTAGGACAGGCCCACCCCGGCGAGCTGTGCCAGCTCGTCACGGCGCAGACCCGGCACGCGACGGCGTTCCCCGAAATCCGGGAGTCCCACGTCCGCCGGCTGCAACTGCGACCGGCGCATCTTGAGGAACTCCCCCAACCGCGGCTTCTTGTCCATGCGCCGAGTATCGATCACCGGGACGCCAGGCAGCCTGCCCCTGGTAAGGGCAGGCTGCGAGCGGCCGGCGCCAGCACACTCGGAGCCCACGAGCAGGACGCAGAGTCGGCCCCCGGAACGGAACACGGGCGGGGGTCAACCGGCGTCACCGGCCCGGAACCCGGCACGGCGGCTTCGCCGTCCACGCGGTCCCGGCTTCGGCTCGGCCCGACTCACTTGGCCACGGCATCCCCGCCCACCACGTCCCGGACGCGATGTCCGGCGTACCGGCCGGACCGCGTCTCACGAAAGGGAAACAACATGTCTGCGCTGTACACCACCGAGGCCCTGTCGACCGGTGACGGTCGCAACGGCGAAGTCCGGTCCCTCGACGGCGTCCTGGATGAAGTCCTGGCGGTCCCGAAGGAGATGGGCGGCCCCGGCGGCGACAGGACCAACCCGGAGCAGCTCTTTGCCGCCGGATACGCCGCCTGCTTCCACAACGGACTCCGCCTGATCGCGCGCGGACAGGGGGTCGAACTGCCGGCCTCGACCGTGCAGTCGAAGGTGAGCCTGCTGGCGCGGGAGGCCGGCGGTTTCACCCTGGCCGTGTCGCTGACCGCGCACCTGCCGGGCCTGGAACAGTCCACCGCCGACCAGTTGATGAAGGCCACCCATGAAGTGTGCCCGTACTCCAACGCCACCCGGGGGAACATCGAGGTGACCCTCACGGCCACGGTCCAGTAAGGGACTTCGGACGGCCGACGCCCCCGAAGAAACTCAGCGGCTGCCGCCGCCGCGTGGTGGCGGCAGCCGTGCCCACCAGGCCCGTTGGCCACCACAGCCGGGGGCTGTTCGGCCGGTGAGGACTCTCCCCGTCGGGTCGCCCGGCAACCTCGGCTCACGTCGGCGCCGAACCGTCTCACTTCCGCCGGCGAAGCCCTGAGCCGCCGCCCCGACTTCCCAGAAACCGCGTGCCCAGTGACCAATATCGGACATACCGCGGACGGCGGTACGAAGGCGTGAAGTCCAGGCTCGATCCGCTGTCCATGGCGGCGATGGCGGTCACCGTGGTCTCCGTCGCGGCCACCGCCCCGCTCACCGCCGCCGCCTCCGCCTCGCCGCTCGCCATGGCCTTCTGGCGCAACTGCCTGGGCTTCGCCGTACTCGGACCTCTCCTGCTGCCACGAGCGCATGCGGCAGGTTGAGAGCGGCAGGTCAGATGGGCAACGAGGCCCCCGAGCAGCGTGGTTGAGACGTCAGGCATCTCGATCGGCAGCCCCGGGGGCCTCGCTCGTTGCGGTCTGTGGAGCGTCACCCGATCGGTGGCCAACCCGAAGAAGCTCACTGCCCCGCCGTCGAACCTTACGCCGTGGGCCGGGACAACTCCCGGGCCGTTTCGAGCAGAGCCTTGACGGGGGCGCTCACGGCATGTCCGGCGGGCACGGCCAGCGACAGCGCGAGACTGGGTGCGTCGGAAGCGAGGGGGACCGCGCGGATCTCGTCCTCGGTGATGAACGACATCGGGCCGAGGGCTATTCCGAGTCCGTGTTTGACGAGGGAGGCCAGGCCGGCCGCGTCGCCGATCTCGTAGGCGATCTTGCGGGTGAGTCCGGCGCGGGCGAAGGCCGTGTCGGTCGCCAGGCGGTTGCCCCAGGTGGTCGGGGTCTCGATGAACGGCTGGTCCACCAGCTCCACCAGCTCCACCTGGTCGCGTTCGGCGAGAGGATGGTCGGCGCGGCACAGCAGCTGGATCTTCTCCGACGCCAGGACATGCAGGTCGAGTCCGGCCGTGGCTTCGGGCGGGAGGATCACGAAGGCGACGTCGAGGCGTCTTTTGCGCAGGTCTTCCGCGTGTCTGACGCTGCCGGCGGCCTGTACGGACACGGTCACGCCGGGATGTTTGGCGCGGAACTCCGCGATGAGCGGGGCCGGTTGGACGACGATGTGCCGGGGGGTCTGGATCAGCCCGAGTCGGACCTCGCCGCGCAGTCCGCCGCGCAACTGTTCGAGCACATGCTGGGCCTCCTGCGCAGCGGCGAGCGTTCGCCTGGCCTCGGGCAGGAACAGCCGGCCTGCTTCGGTCAGATGCACGTGGTGGGTCGTGCGCTCGAACAGCTCCACCCCCAACTGCCGTTCCAGGTTCCGTACTGAGGCCGAGACCGCCGACTGCACTCTGTTCAGTCGGGCCGCCGCGCGGGTGAAGCTCGCCTCGTCCGCGACGACGACGAACGCCCTGATCTGCCGTAGCTCCATCGTCGACCTTTCATCACGATCTGCGATAAGCGATAGCGATCATATTCGTTTCCGATGTCGTCCGGTCTGCCTGATCATGGTGCGGGGGAAGGCCATGAAGCCCGGCTTGACGGAACGGCCCGGGGTATCCCAAAGGAAGAGGCTCCTTTCATGACACGAGTCGTTGTCGCTGCGTCACCGATCTACGGGCATTTCGCGCCGATGCGTGGGATCGCCGCCGATCTGGTGCGGCGCGGTCACCAGGTCACCGTGACCACGGGCTCGAACTATCGCGAGGCGGTGGAGGCGGTCGGCGCCGAGTTCGCGCCATTGCTGGGTGCGGCCGACTTCGACGGCGACGACGTGCCGGCGCTGTTCCCGGAGATTCTCTCGATCGCGCCGGGGCCGGAGCAGATAGCTTTCGGGCTGCGACACCTGTTCATCGATCCGGTTCCGGATCAGCACCGCACAGTACAGGGGCTGCTCGCGGCGGCCGACGGCGAGCCGGTGGTGCTGTTGCACGAGACGGGTTTCCTCGGAGCGTGGCCGGTACTGCTCGGGGCGGCGGGGGCACGGCCGGCCGCGGTGGTCGGGCTCGGGGTGGTGCCGTTGACGATCAGCAGTCAGGACACCGCGCCGTTCGGACTCGGGCTCCCGCCGGACAGCTCGCCGGAGGGCAGGGAGCGCAACCGGGCGGCGAACACGATGGTGCAGGAGACACTGTTCGGTTCGACGCAGGAGCACCTGGTGAAGATGCTCGCCTCCTGCGGGGCGACAGAGCAGGCACCGTTCGTCATGGACGGGATGTCACGCTTGCCGGACCGGTTCCTGCAGCTGTCGATCGCGCAGCTGGACTATCCGCGCGGCGACCTGCCGGACTCGATCCGCTACGTCGGCGCGTTGCCTGCCGGGGCGGGCCGGAAGGCGGACCTTCCGACGTGGTGGGACGAGGTCGCGTCAGCGCGCCGCGTGGTCGTGGTGTCTCAAGGGACCGCGGCGAACGTCGACTTCACCGAGCTGGTCCAGCCGACGCTCGATGCCCTGTCCGATCTGGACGTGCTGGTGGTCGCGACGCTGGGACGTGACGCCGAGCTGGAGAGGGTGCCGGCGAACGCCCGAGTCGCTGAGTTCATCCCCTTCGGGGATCTGCTGCCGCATACCGACGTCCTGGTGAGCAACGGCGGATTCGGCGGGGTGCAGCAGGCACTCGGCCACGGCGTGCCGATGGTCCTGGCCGGCCAGACGGAGGACAAGGCCGAGGTGACGGCACGTGCCGCGTGGGTGGGCGCTGCGATCAACCTGGCCACACAGCGCCCGGAGGCGCAGGACGTGCGCGTGGCGGTCGAGAGGGTGCTGACCGAGACGGCCTATCGAGAGCGCGCCGCGGAGCTGGCGGCGGAGTACGCCCGGCACGACGCGCTGACCGCGATACACGAAACCGTGACCGAACTCGGCCGGTAGACGGAGCGCTTTCAGTACGGCCACTGATCGGGTGATGCTGGTGGTGTGGGCAACGCACGTGGCTCCCGTGCCGTTGGGGGAGGCGTTCGATGTCCGGGGTGCGTCCCGCCAGCCGCAGGGGCAGCGTGATGTTGTCCTCGATGGTGAGGGAGGGGATCAGGTTGTAGGTCTGGAACACGAACCCGATGCGCTCACGGCGCAGTTCGGTGCGGCGGGTCTCGTTCAGCCCGGCGATCTCGTGACCGTCGATTCGGATGCTGCCGGACGTCGGGGAGTCAAAACCCGCGGCGCAGCGCATCAGCGTGCTCTTGCCGGAGCCCGAGGGGCCCATCACGGCGAGGAACATGCCGCGTTCCACGGTCAGCGACACCTCGTCGAGGGCGCGTACGCCTCCCGGGTACTCCTTGCCGACCCGGTCCAGAACGATGGCCGGCGCGGGTGTGTGATCCGCGGTCGTGGCCGGGCGCGGGGCGCTGGCACAGGCGGGCCTCATCGACGGCCTCGCAGGTTGCGCACGATGAGGATTCCGCCGCAGAGCACGGTGACCGCGCCGCAGGCCAGGTGCACCCAGGTGTTCGCCTCGCCGTAGGAGGCCGCCATGTTGGCGACCGCGCTGATCACCACCAGGATCCACAGCAGCGAGCGGGCGATCTCCCCGCGGGTGAGGGCGGGCGACGGTGCGCCGGGTGCTGCGTCGGCACCGGTCAGGCGGTAGGGGTCGTTGTTCGGCATGGGGGCTTCCTCCTGAGGTCGGCTGTCGTCACCGACGCTATGGATCGCGGCCCCCCTCGGCCGATCCCGTAGCCCGCCCGGTTCGAGGTACAGCAGGCTGTACTCCTCGGCCCCCGGGCTGACGGCGAACGGTCCACCGGCATAAGGTCCTTCGCGACGAAGGGAGGACGTATGGCCATCCACCAGGACGCCGCGGCCGGTGAGCGGAGTACGGGGCTCAAGGACAACGTCGTACGGGCCCTGAGCGCCACCGGCATCGCGATCGCGCAGCTCGCATCCGGACTCAATACCGCGTTCCTGGCCGTTCTCGTGCTGCTCTGGCTGGCCGTCACCGCCGTGACGAGCCTGGTCGGCGTGGGGCTGCTCATGGTGCCCGTCGTGCTGCGCGCCCTGCACTCCCTGGCCGGACAGGAGCGCGAACGGCTCGGCCGCTGGGGCTCCGAGGTCGTCGCCCCCGAGCCTCCGCCGACGCAGCTGCGGGCCGCTCTCGTCGGCGACCGCGGGCACCCCCGACGAGGCACTATCTGCATCGCGTTGACATCGTAGACGGTTAGATCAACCCCCAGTTCGACGAGTTCGCGATCCAGTCTTCCGTTAATGTAGTGCGATCTCGGGTATTCGTCATTCGTGTAACCTAGAAGGTGGTGGGCATACTCGTGAGCTAGCGCGAACTCTTCGATGGAGCGGACGCCTCTATGGTAAGAGTCTTCGTCGCGGGACGCTGGGAGTTCACCAAGCAGCTGATGCGCAGGAAATACCCCTTCAGATTGCCACGTTCTGCGCTCTTTGTTTGCGATCAGAATAGGCTCGAAACCCTCGTTACCTATTTCCTGTAGCAGCATCATGGCAATCTCTTCGTCGTCGTCTTCTGTATAGTCCAGCATGACGGAGCCTAAAGCGGGTGTCGCAGGTTCGAATCCTGCCGGGGGCACTTGCCTAGGAACAGCGGGGATTGCCGCACACCAGGCCAACGACGCTTTGTGTTACCGAGAAGGCCGGATCGCGGCGACGGTTCCCCGCGGGCTACCTCGCTACCGGGGGAGATGCCCCGTGGCTGGGGCCGTCGTCGACACGCCGGCTACTCAGGCATTCTGTACGGCCTGGGCGGTATCGGGATCTACAGGTTCGCGTCGACGAACCACATGCGCCACCCTGAGGGCACGGAAAACCCGCCCAGTCGCACAGGCTTCCCGGCGAGGCGACGAGGCGGGCACGAACCCTTTGGAGGTCCAGGAATGAGTCTGTCCCCTACACCATGGAGCTTGTCAAACCCCAACTTGAGGCCTTGGGGCGTCACAGTTGTCGTGGTCGTAGTGATCACCTGGCATGCGGTCGCTGACGTGGCGACCACCTTCGTCAATGTTCTAGAGCTGATGACGGCTCTCTGCGCGGGAGCGGTACAGCAACGGTGTACCGCAACCACCCCGACCATCAGCGAACGCCTATAGCCACCAGAGGCCAACTGAGCGGGCCTGCAAACCTCAGCGACCTACCTGCCCGTAGTTCGGGACGAAGAGGTCGTGCCAGATCCGTGCCAGGTCGTGCGGGGGACCACGGGGAATGGCGGGGAACACGAGTCGGCTCGCCACGTCTCACAGCAGCTTCGCCGGAGGTCAGAGCAGCAACTACCGCCAAAGAACCCGAGCTTCCCAAGCTGAGAGTGCGAGTTCGATTCTCGTCACCCGCTCTTTTTGAAGCCCCAGGTCAGCGGCCTGGGGCTGTTTCATTGGGAAGCCTTTGCTGCGTTTTGCGAGTACTCCTGTACCCCGAGATGGGGCACGCAGCGGGCACGCGCGCCTTGAGAGGGCGCCCCCATCACGTCGCAGCGTGGCGCTGACCTGCACTTTCACGTAGATGAGCCGGAGGCGAGCCCTCAGCCCGCTGTTCCTGGGCGATGGCGGACACCCGTCCTGCATGTCTTCGTCGTGGGCGGCGCCCAAACCCCTTGTGGAAGCAGGCACTTGACCGCTTTGGGTCCTGCGTCAGAGCGGGAGGTCGTCGGGGAGTACACGGAACGCCTTGTAACGGCCCAGCGGGCGTACGGCCCGGAAGTCTCGTCGGTCCAGGGTGAGAATCGCGTCCGTGTCGTAGTCGGCGGCAAGCGCCACGTTCACCGCGTCGGCGAGGTCGAGGTCCAGCGCGCGGTAACGGACACGGACGGACTGGGCTGCGCCCAGGTGGTCTTCCGTGATCTCCGGCAGGACGACACGACCCCGGCTCATCCAGCGCCGCAGGTCGTCGACCGCGCCTAGGGCAGCCGCCCTGCCGAGCTCACGCGTCGCCACGTGATCCAGTTCGGCCAACAGGAGCGGAGACATGACCAGCAGGCCCGCCGCCATGATCGCCTCGTTCGCCGCCCCATGTTCTGGATGAGCCGAGTCCAGCGCTGCCAGAAGGCCGGACGTATCGGCGATGACAATGATCACGCGGCGGATCCGGAACCCGAGCCGGTCTCACGCCGGACGGCCTCGGCGACCGTGTCGCGGACCTCCGACCTGGGCAGCGTGCGCCCCGGCCCCTCGAAGGTGCGTGAGAACAGTGGCTCGTCCCAGACCCGGTTCGCCATGGCTGCAAGGTGGATGCCCTGGCGGATGATCTCGGCCTCGCTTATACCCCGGCGCTTGGCGGCCTCCTTGATGATCGCCAGGTCCTCGGGGTCCGCGTAGACGTTCGTGCGCTTCATGGACATGTACCAAGAGTAGTCCATGTACCGGATTGATGTATCCGGCACGCCTCATCCATACCCGGTCAGACGCCTGGGCTCACGCCAGCGGACGCCCGACGCCGAAGAACCTCACCAAGCGGGAGCGCGTTCTGGTCGCAAGGCGGTAGGCGGCGGTGACGTCCTGGTAGTCCTGACCGGGGACGACCGGGTCCGGTAGGTGGGTGCGATCGCTGTGGCTCGTCGACTCCCGTTTCCCGGTGCCGGGGAAGCGGACGGCTGTCTGGGGTCCCTGCGTGAAGCGGAGACGTTCGGCGTGGACCGTCGACCGGAACGAGATGTCCCCCACCGGGCTCCCGACTCCCGTGCCTCGCGTTCAGGGCGGCTCCTCCGACCCCCTGCCGACGTGAAGGCGACTGGACCTTGGTGGCAGCTTCCCGTCCTCTCCGCGCACCCGGCGCGTGCGGGTGCCGCCTTGGCTCCGGCCGGCTCGACTCCGCTCTCCCTTCGCGCCCTTCGCGCCCTTCGCGCCCTTCGCGCCCTTGCGCACCGCACGCGGCTCGGCCGGCTCGGCCCCTTCCCCGGTGGCGTTCGCCGTCTCGGCAGCGTCCGCAACGGCGTGGCCGCCGTCCCGTGCCGTGTCCCCCGCCGCTTCCGTCTCTCCCGCGGCCTGTCCGGCCACGCTCCCGGCGGTGCGGCCCACCGCCTCTCCGGCGCTTCCGACGGTCCGGCTCGTCTCATGTCCGACGCCCTCCACCGCACGCCCGGCACCACCGCCCACGTCCTGAACGGCCTTTCCGGCACCCTGCCCCACATCCCGTACGGCGGTCCCCGCGCCCTGGCCGACCTCCTGGACGGCCCTCCCGGCTCCCTGCCCCACATCCTGCGCCACGGACCCGACGCCCCGGCCCACGTCCTGTACGGCAGCTCCGGCGCCCTGCCCCACATCCCGTACGGCGGTCCCCGCGCCCTGGCCGACCTCCTGGACGGCCTTTCCGGCACCCGTACCCAGCTCCCCCACGGCCTGGCGGGCTCCGCCGCCGACGTCCTGCACGGCGGACCCGATTCCACGCGCCAGTTCATGCAGGATCTCCGGGTTGCGGTCGAGCGTGGTGAGCACTCGGTCGATGATCTGTGCGACGTGGTGGAGACGCACCTTGAGCTGAGCCTGTGCCTCGACGCCCGAGATGCCCAGGTGCACCCGGCCGAGTGTGACGTCGGCGCCCACATTCAGTTTGAGCAGATCCAGCACCTCGGCCTGCAGCGAGACATGCGCCCGCAGGTCCTCGACGTCCAGGTCGATCTCGTCGACCTTCAGGATCGGAACGTCGAGGAAGACGTCAGGGTTCGCACCGGCTGCGTCCTCCTCGTCGTAGGGCACCGGCTCCTCTTCGTACGATGCCGACTCCTCGCCGTCATCCTCGAGGTCGGCGTACTCGTCACTGTCCTCAGCGTCGACTTCGTCACCGTGCTCGTCGTCGTACTCCTCGACGGAGCCCTCGTCGTTCTCGGCGTTGCCGCGCATCGCCACGCCTCCGCAGATTTGGCGTATGTGTTTCTACCATTTTTATCCACTATGGGAATCGGTGCGCGGTCAGCACCGTTCGTCCCCGCGAGGGTGATGACCGCCAGGCGTGCTGGATGTCGGGCTTGTCACCTTGAGCCATGTGGCGAAGCCGCCTTCGCGATGAGGCCTGCGCCAGATGCGTGCCAGGTCGTACGGGGAACCACGGTGAACAGCGGGGAGCCGGAGCCCATCCCGCGTCCACCCAGCGCCTGCGCCCCTCCGCCGCAGGTCAGGCCCGCCGCCACCTGGGGCTTGTTTGTGATCCTCTGATGCATTCGTACCTTTAGACGGTGTTCTCCGCCACGCGCAACCATTCGGTGCCTCCGAGCAGGTACTGGTAGAGGGGGCGACCCTGGCTGCCGCTGGTGCGGAACGGGGTTCCGTGGTCGTCGATCCGTATGGTTCCCTGACGGCCGCCGCTGGACCACTGCAGCTCCACGTACCACTTCACATCGTGGGCACTGGCATGGGCGGTGATGTACAGCACCTCGGGATCGGACTGGCTGACCTTGTAGGGGACACCGCGCTGGCCGGCCTTCGGCACGATGGTGGGGTGACCGGCGTCGAGGTTGGTGCCGAACGACCTCGTCTCCACACCTCCGCCGCAACCCGACGACCCCGCGTACGCGTTCCAGGCCGGGGGCGCGCTCTCGTCGACCACACGGACGTGCAGGGACTCGATGACGACGGTTTCGTCCCCGGTGCCCTGAACGGTCAGCGCCACCCGCTGCCCGTCGGCGGCGATGGCGCCGTGCGCCTTCACCCAGCCCGGCACGTCCTGCCCCATCACCGGCGGCGAGACTTCACCGGGAGGCCGGTTGATCAGGTACTTCCCCTCGCACTGTGGGTCTTCCCAGGCATAGGTGCGGGTGCTCACCGTCAGCGGGACCGCGTCGCCGTCCTGGGCACGGCCCGTGTCAGTGCTGCGGGCCGACGGGGTGGCGTCGTCGGTCGTTCGGGAGGACGGGGCCGGGGCCGGAACCCGAGACAGGGAGAGACTCGGACGCACGGAGGGGGACACGGACGCCGGTGGGGGCGTCGTGGAGGGGACGGAGGAGGCGGACCTGGCGGAGGACTGCTGTCCGGAGGAGGTCGCGGTGTCGGTCGGCCGGCCGTTCCCCGCCAGGTCCGTGGCCCTGCCCTTCAGGTCGAGCGTGAGCGCGGTGGTCACGGCGACGGCGGCGGCGGTGCTCGCCGCGATCAGGGCCCACCGCCTGCGAGTTGTCCGGATGAGCGTCGGCGTGCGGCGAGCGAGGACAGCCGCCTCGGGCGACGGTTCGGTGACGGACCCGGGAGGGTTCCCGGGGTCGCTCATGGATGTGGGCGCAGTCGCGGACGCGGTCTGCGACGCGGGTGCGGTCTGCGACGCGGGTGCGGTCTGCGGCGCGGGTGCGGTCTGCGGCGCGGGTGCGGGCGGCAGCGCGGGTGCGGGCGGCAGCGCGGATGCGGGCCGGGGGTCCGACGCGGCCTCCGGCTGGGGTTGGTCCGTGCGGGACTGCGCCGCGCGTGGCTCCGGGCCTGCGACGGACGTGGACGCTCCGGCCCGGTCCGCGGAGTCCGGTTCCGAATCCGCTGCGGCCCGCCGGGCGCGTTCCCGTGCCGCGTCCGCCAGGACCCAGCGCCGGTGTAACTCGACCAGTTCCTCGGGGGTCGCCCTGCACACCCGGGCGAAGCGGGCGACGGCCGCGTTGTCGCCCGGTACTCCTTCCCCCTTGCAGTACCGGTGCAGCGTCGTGGTGCTCATGTGCGCCCGTTTCGCCAGAGCTTCGTAGCTCAGCCCGGATCGCTGCTTCAACTCGCACAGCAACGCCGCGAAATCCGCGATCTCTTCAGCCGCCTCCACCAGTCCTCCATTCCGTTCGACGTCCCAGGAGGGTCATGTTTCTCCAGGTGAGAGTCGGTTCGCGCGTCCCGGCGTTCCGAAATTCCCGATGGAATGGCGGATGGAACGCCGCATGGCACAGGCTCGGGTCATCCAAGCACGGCGCCTCGCCGGACTCGGTGATCGGTCCCACTCAACTCCGCTGTCACGGCCCGCGCTTCCGGCGCGCCCACCCGCACGCCACGCAGCACGACCGGGACAAGGCCGACCGACCGCACAGTTCATAACCGGAAGGTCACCTTCCGATGTTCAGAGAAAGCAGTCTCTTCATGCGTATCGCCACTCGCTTCGTCTCCCGCGCGTCCGCCTCCTCCATGGTTGTCGCCGCCGCCCTCGCGCTCGTCGGCGTCCAGGCCGCCGGGCAGACTGCCTCCGCCGCCACGAAGGAGGCCTCGGTCGTCACCTGCACCACGGCGAACACCAAGCTGACCGTCACCGAGGCGGCCCGCCCGATCAACCACCTGCTGCTCAAGGCCACCAACACGGGCACCAAGCCCTGCTTCGCCTACAGCGCCCCCTACCTGAGGGCCGGCGCCGATGCCCAGTCCGTGATGGCGTGGGTCGAGGAGAGCACGCCGCAGGCCGTGGTGACGCTCGAGCCCGGTCAGTCGGCGTACGCGGGCATCCTGACGTACTCCCCCGACGGCGAAGGGGGCAGCACGGAGAAGACCCTGGGCGTGTTCCTCGCCGACAAGAAGGGCAACGCGATGGACCAGGAGAAGACCCTGAACCTGCCGAACGGCGGTGTCTTCTTCAACAGCGCCGCCGCCGTCACCTACTGGCAGGACAACGCGGCGGACGCCCTCACCTGGTAGCCCTGACGCCCCACGACACAGCCGCCGTCCGGCCGCACCGGGTGTCCCGCCTTCACCGGGGACGCGGTGCCGTTGGCGGCGGCGACGTGTGCCTCGTCGGCCGGAGACGCTGTGGCAGCGGGTGCCGAGAGGTCGGATGCCGAGAGGTCGGATGCCGAGAGGTCGGATGCCGAGAGGTCGGATGCCGAGAGGTCGGATGCCGAGAGGTCGGGCGCCGAGAGGTCGGGCGCCGAGGGGTCGGGCGCCGAGGGGGTGACTGTCGGCGGCGTGACTGTCGGCGGGCTGCCGGTCGTCACCGAGATGCTGGCGCCGAGGCGGATCCGGGCGTAGAACCACTGTGCGTCCTCGGCACTGAGGCCGATCACGCCACCTCTGGCGTCGTGGTCCCCGAAGGACCTGATGTCGGGGGCGAGGGCTCCGACGTAGAGCGGGCCGCCCTCCCCGTCGCGCAACTCGACCGCATGCGCGACGTCCACCACGGCGGAGCCTTTGGAGGGCACCTCGACGGTCACTGCCATCCGGACCGGCTTCGCGACCACCGTCATCGAGGTCGTGCTCGTGGACCCGGGGGGGAGGTCGATTTTCGAGAGGATCCGCATCACCCGACCGTCGAACGTGAGGTCGCTCCCGGGCAGGTCGAGTGTGCCGGGGACGGGCATCGGGGTGGCCGCCGACCGCGAGGCGGAAACCGAAGGTGGCACGGCGGAGGTTCGGCGCCCGGCCGGGTGGTCCGGGTCCTCGCCGAGCTGCAGGGTCAGGGCGAAGCCCAGCAGCGCGAGGGCCGCGGTCCCCGCACCCAGGGCCGCGGCGGCACGGCGGCGGCGCCTGCGGCGCATCGCCCGGACACGTGTCGCGGGGCCGCCGACGATCGGAGCGGTCGCCCGGGCGGCGGCCAACTCGCGTAGCGCGACGGAAAGTTCATCGGACACGGCGGCTCTCCTTCCGGACCGTCCCGGCGGCCCCGTCGACGGGCCCGTCGGCCCCGTCCCCCGCAAGACGCTTCGCCAGCTCCGCCCGCCCCCGGGACAGCCTCGTCTTGACCGTTCCCACGGGCGCGCCGGTCTCGGAGGCTACCTGCTCCACACTCAGGTCGCACAAATGGTGCAGTACGACCGCCATCCGCTGAGCCTGGGGCAGTTCGCGCAGGGCGGCCACGAGCGCGGTGTGCTCAGGACCCGGTCCCGGGGTGGAGGCGGGCGGCGGAGTGCGCCGTACGAGTTCCAGCCAGCGCCTCGCGCGCCGCCAGCGGCTCACCGCCAGCCGCATGGCCACCGTGCGGATCCACGCCTCGGGAGCGCTGTCCGACAGGAAATGCTGTCGCCGGTCCCAGGCCCGTACGAACGCTTCCTGAACGACGTCCTGGGCCTCGTCATGGTCTCCGGTGAAGGCGTAGAGCTGTCCGGTCAGCCGGGGGAACGCGGTCGCGTAGAAAACGTCGAACTCTTCCTCGGTCATGCCCCCACCGGAATCTCTGCCCTTTCCTTGCAACCTGGCCACCTCCGCCGTGCGTACAGATCGCGTAGGTCTCGTAGGTCTCGTAGGTCGCGCAGGACGCGTAGGACGCATCCAGCGAAGCGCAACCCCACCAGGAAGACGGCGCACACGGGTTCCAGGCTCCCTCTTTCCTCACGGTGTTGGCTCGCTGCCTGCTCAACCTACTTGCACGACCGACGGGTTGCCCGACCAGGACGGACGGCCCCATGCGTCCGGCCACGACCGAGTTCCCGAGCCGAAGGACCGCCCACGTGCCACCGACCCCCGACGTACTCCCCGCACCCCCACTCCCCGTGCTCCCCGTACTCCCCGTGCTCCCCACCGGCCACGACTTCGCCGCGTACGCCCGGAAGCACTGGTCCGGGCTGGTCGTGACCGCTCGGCTGCTCACCGACGACCCCGGTGCCGCGGAGGAACTGGCGCGGAGAACGCTGGTGCGGATGTGCGCGCGGTGGCGACGCGTTCCGCGCAACGACGTGGATTTCCACGTGCGGCGCTGTCTGGTCCGTAACCACCTGCGTCGTCGGCTGCGCGGACGGTGGGCCGCGCGCCGACGGGCCGTTGTGGTGCTACGGGTCTGGGAGGGGCTGGCGGACGCGGAGATCGCCCAGTTGCTGGGCTGCTCGGTGGGTGCGGTGCGTGCCCATGCCAGACACGGTCTGAAGGAGGCCGGGGCAGACCCCGGGCAGCTGCGGGAGGTGTTCACCCGTGCCGCCCGGGACACCGTCCCGTCCGAGGTGCCGCTGGCCGACCTCCAGGCAGGGGGCCGCATTCGGCGACGACGCCGCCTTGCCGTGGCCTCGGCCGCCTGCGCGGCGCTGCTCATACCCGTCGCCCTCTTCGCCGGCGACCGTCTCGGGGGTGGCGGTGCGCAGGACGGGACGTCCGGAGCCCGGCCAGGGGACGGCGGTCGTCAGGCCACGAGCCCGATCCGGGTCGTGTCGCCGGGCGAGCGGGTGACCGCAGGGACGGGCGTACGGATGTGGCTGACGGCCGCCGATGGGCACTGGTCCGTGCCCGTCCGGTCGGGCCCCTTCCCCGGGGACGACAGCGTCCGCCCACTCGACGAACCGGGCGTCTCCCTCCGGGTGGACAGCGTGAACGGCGGGTTCTTCATGTCGGGCCTCTTCCACGGCCTGAGCGGCGATCCGGGCCGCGTCGAGGTGAGAACCGGCGACGGCGGCAGGACCCCCGCGAAGGTCCTCGTCCTGGCGGGCAGTCCGGGGTGGGGCATCTGGTACGCGAGCACGCCACTGCCCAGGAAGACCGTGCAGGCGCTCCTCTCCGAGCGCGGGGACGATCGGATCGTCACGGTGTACGACGCCTCGGGCAGGGTCGCCGCACGGTTGGACCGCAGTTGGGGGCAGATATGAACGTGATCGGGGACGGGACCGGGACCGGGCACGGGACCGGGACCGGGCACGGGACCAAGGACAGCACCGGGAACGCGACCGAGGACAGGAACGGGCCGGACAGGCTGCCGCGACCGGCGCGCACGCCACGGCGACCGAGAAAGGGGCTGCTGTCGGAGCGCCGGCACCAGCGCCGGCACCAGCGCCGGCACCACGAGCGCGCACCGCTGCGGATCCGGTTCCGGCGCAACCGGGGTCGGCGGCTTCGCCGGCTGTTCCACGCCTTCCTCACGCTGCTCGCGACGCTGTGTGCGGCGGCCGTCGTGGCGTACCACCTGACGTCCGTTCCGAAGCCACACCCCGAGACCGTCACCCAGAGCACCGTGTTCCTCGACTCGGGCGGCGCCTATCTGGGCCGGCGCGGGCCGGTCGACCGGCAGGACATCCCGTTGTCCGCGGTTCCCCGGTATGTGCAGGACGCGGTGATCGCCGCGGAGAACCGCTCCTTCCGTACGGACAGCGGGATCTCGCCGCGGGCCCTCACCCGGGCCATGCTGGCGACGCTGACGGGCGGCGCCCCGCAGGGCGGCTCCACCATCACCCAGCAGTACGTGAAGAACGCGCTGCTGAGCCCGGAACACTCGTTGGCCCGCAAGGCGCGTGAGGCGCTCATCGCGATCAAGCTGGACCGCACCCGCACCAAGGACGAGATCCTCGAGGGCTATCTCGACACCGTGTACTTCGGGCGGGGTGCGGCCGGGATCCAGTCCGCCGCGCGCAACTACTTCGGCGTGGACGCGAAGAGCCTGACGGTCGCGCAGGGCGCCGCGCTGGCATCCATCGTCAACATCCCCTCGTACTACGAGAAGGCGGGCTCCGATCCGAAGGTGACCGCGAAGCTGGAGAACCGCTGGGAGTGGGTGCTCGACGCGATGGCCGCGAGCGGGAGCATCACGGCGAAGCAGCGGGCCGCGGCGCGTTTCCCGGCGTTCCGGTTCTATCCGCCGGGCGAGACCGAGGGGCAGCGGCAGTACCTGATCGACGTCGCCGCGAAGGAGGCCGCCGACCGGCTCGGCATCACCGAGGACCGGCTCGCGAGCGGCGGCTACAGCGTGACGACCACTTTCGACCTGGCGCTGCAGGACAGAGCCACACAACTGGTACAGGAGCATCCTGGGGGCAAAGGCATGCGGGTGCACACCGCCATCGTGGGCATGGTGCCCGGCGACGGAGCGGTGCGGCTGCTGTACGGGGGCTCGGACTATGCGCGGCAGTCGTTCAACGACGCGGTGAGCGGGGCGGTGGAGGCGGGGACGGCCCTGGAACCGTTCAGCGAGGTGGGGCAGGTGGGCGAGCCATTGAGCAAGCTGCTGAAGACGGCGGCGCCGACCCCGCTGGACCTGGCGTCGGCGTACGCGACGGTGGCGGCGGACGGCAGGTACGCCACCCCGCACACCGTCGCACGCATCACCCAGGGGGGCCGCACCGTCTACCGGGCACGTCCCGACGTGCGGCAGGTCCTGGACGAGAAGGAGGCGCTGATGGCGGGCCTGCGATCGGGGGCCGGACCGAAGCCCGTTGCCGTCGCCGTCCCCGACGGCAACGGCAACGGCAACGCAGGCTCGGCGGAGCCGATGGGTTTCGCCATCTCCGGGGCGGGCGGCGGGATCACTCGGCGGACCGTGTGGACCACCGGGTTCGACGGGCGGCTCGCCCTGACGGTCGCGCTGTTCGCCGACCGGGCAGGCAGCAGGAAGGGCACGACGGTGCCCGCGCAGCTGCCGAACGATCCGTCGCCGACGGAGTTCTCACAGAGGGTGGCGGCGCGGATCTGGGAGGCCGCCACGGAGGGCGTGCCGAAGAGTGCCGCGGAGAGAGACGCGAAGATTGCCCCGGAGCCTGACGCGGCGAACTGACGCGGCGAACTGACGTGGAAGGTGGCGGCGAGCAGCGCATGGGCGGTGAAGCAGCTGTCGGCGAGACCGCTGTCGGACCTGGCACGACCTGCTCCAGGGCGGCCTGGAGCAGGTCGTGCCATCGCTCGTACGTCCCGATCGACTTTATCGACTTTCTGGACGTGGCCGGCGCCCCCTTGCCCGGGACTACGAGCCAACGGCGGTGACCGGCGGCCCAGGCCGTCGGTGCGCCGATCTGCGGCACGCTCTTGTCGAGGGCGGCCCGGCGTCTGCCGTCCAGCCACACCTTCTCCACCGCCGTGGAAGGGGTGAACTCCGCCGTTCCCACCGCATCGCGATCGGCGGCGCCGGTGCCACTGCCGCTGCCGCTGCCGGTCACGGCGTCCCAGAACGCGGCGCCACGCTTCTTCACGGGACGCATCGCCTTGCCGTTGACGACCGGCAGCGCACGGCCGATGGTGGTCCCCGCTCGCGTGAACGGGCTCATCGTGGGCGCCTTCTTGCCCCGGAACGTGACGATCAGCGGCAGGTCGGCGCGGCCCGTGTCGTCGTAGCCGTCCGCTACCGAACACTTGCCCAGGGCTCCACCCTTCAGGGTGGAGGTGTAGGGCATCCTCAGCCCAGCGGCCCGGAGGGCCGCAGCGGCACTGCTAAATTCGCCTTGTCCGACAACGTAGTTGGCGGACCTACCGCCGGACTGGCGGGACGTCAAGCCTGTGGAGACCTTGTCAGACCACCCTCGGGTGGCAGGGGCCGATGAAGCAGGAACCCAAGGGAGCACCGCGTAGCGGTGCTGACCGGAATCACCTGCGTTCACGCAGGCGAGGATGTCAACAACCGGGTCACATCGAACAGCCGCGCGTCCAGCTTGCCCCGCGCCAGCAGCAACTCCGCGTCACCGGGCACCACATGGGTGTGCCCGGCGACCACCCGGACCGAGAACGGTATCCGTTCCCGGCCCTTCGCCCGCTCCACCCCGGTGACCCGACCGGTGCCGTCCACCAGGACCCGGTCGCCGGTGACCAGCGTCACGGTCCTCACCACCTGGGCGGCACCTGGGCCGCCGGCCCGCTGGGCCACCGCCCCGGAACGCCCGTCGGTCGACCCGCCGGGCTGCGTGGCCTCGGCCACCCCGCCCAGCAGAAGGGCCGTGGAAGCCATCCCTGCCACCACGACCGCACGCCTTGGTCTTGCGCGTAACCCCACCTGAACTCCAGCCACTTCGGAAATCGGACAGGAGCGTCCTGCGCCCCCGGAAACCCCGGAAACCTCGGAAACCCCGGAGACCCCGGAGCCTCACCCGTTCGCCGGAAGCTCGCCCTAGAGACGGACCGGAGTGTCAGCGGGTTGGGAAAACATCACCCTTTTTTCTGACGAGGCGTCACGTCATTGACAGTCAATGACGGATGACTTGTCCGGGCGAAGCCGTGCCCCTCGTCACCCGCCCATAAGGAAACCCCAGGTCAGTGACCTGGAGTTCGTTGTTGTCCAGTCCGATTGGGGCGGGGAGTACGGTCAGCCGACTCCCCGCCGCTCCCTGAATCGGGCGGCGGCCGACGCGAGGTTCACGATCGGGGCGGGGTAGTCCAGGCCCGCACGGGTGGCTTCGTCCAGGTGGGGGACACGGTGGACCGTCGTGGCGTCGAGGTGCCGGAGCTCGGGGAGCCAGCGGCGTACATACTCCCCGTGGGGGTCGAACCGGCGTGCCTGGACGAGTGGGTTGAGGATCCGGTTCGGGCGGGTGTCCGTGCCGGTCCCGGCGACCCACTGCCAGTTGAGCTGGTTGTTGGCGACATCGCCGTCGACGAGGAGGTCCAGGAAGTGGCGGGCTCCCACCCGCCAGTCCACGTACAGCGTCTTGGCGAGAAAGCTCGCCGCGAGCAGGCGGGCCCGGCCCGGCATCCAGCCCTCGTGGCGGAGCTGTCGCAGAGCCGCGTCGACGATGGGGTAGCCCGTACGGCCGTCCTGCCAGGCTTCGATCTCCTTCGTGGCGCGGCGCCAGCGGTCGTGCTGGGAGCGGTAGTCGTGGTCGGCCGCGTCGGGGCGGGCCGCCAGGACCTGGTGGTGGAAGTCCCGCCAGGCCAGTTGGCGGACGAAGGCATGCGCCCCGGGGTTGTCCTGTGCGCGGGCCCGGTGCAGCAGTTCGGTGGGTGAGAGGCAGCCGAAGTGCAGGTAAGGGGAGAGCCGGGAGGTCGCGTCGGCGGCCAGGTCGTCGTGCTGGTCGTCGTATGCGGACAGCGGGCCGGACAGCCATGACCGCAGCTTGCGGCGGGCCTCGGATTCACCGCCGACGGGCAGGCTCGGCGACGTGGAGCCCGACGCGAGGGACTCCGTACCGGGAAGGCCGGCCGAGTGTACGTCGTCCGGTACCCGTACGGCGTCCGGCGCCGGCAGGACGCCGCGTACGGAGAAGCTCTCCCATCGGCGGAAGTACGGGGTGAAGACCGCGAAGTGGTCCTTGCCCGCGGGTGTCAGCGCCCCTGGGGGTACGGCCGTCAACGAGGCGTCGTGGACGCGTAGTTCGCGTCGGTCGCCGGCCAGCCCCGCCCGCAGCCGGTCCTCGCGCCGTGCCGCGTAGTGGCTCACCCCGCCCGCGATGTGCACCGCGGCGGCCCCGGTCTCCGCCGCGACCCGGCAGGTCTCCTCGACCACGTCGCCGACGCGCGCCACCAGTCGGCCGCCCCGAGCCCGCAGGGCCGCGTCGAGGTCGGCCAGGCTGTCGGCGAGGAACACCGCGCGGTTGGGTACGGCGAAGCCGGTGCGGCGGATGCCGGTGTCGACGACGAAGAGCGGGACCACGCGCTCCGCGTCCCTCAGCGCGGCCTGCAGGACCGGGTTGTCGTGCACCCGCAGGTCCGCGGTGAACAGGGCGACGGAGACGCGCACGGTCCCTTGAACCTCCCTCAGTGGGTACGGGGGTGGGTGCGGGAGTGGGTACGGGCCGGTTCAGGGGCTGCCGACTCGGCCGCGGCGGCGATGTTGCGGGCCATGCCGCCGAAGACCACGGCGTGGAAGGGGGCCACGCCCCACCAGTAGGCGTGCCCGGCCAGGCCGTGCGGATGGAACAGGGCCCGCTGCCGGTACACCGTGCGCCCCTGTGGATCCCGGTCGACGGCCATCTCCAGCCAGGCCAGGCCCGGCAGCCGCATCTCCGCGCGCAGCCGGAGCAGCCGGCCCGGCTCGATCTCCTCCACTCGCCAGAAGTCCAGGCTGTCGCCGACCCGCAGCCGGGTCGCGTCCCGGCGGCCCCGGCGCAGGCCGACACCGCCCACCAGGGTGTCCAGCCGGCCCCGCAGGGACCAGGCCATCGACGAGGAGTACCAGCCGTTCTCGCCGCCGATCGCCTCCACCACCCGCCACAGCGCCTGCGGCGACGCCGCGACCGTCCGCTCGCGGTGATCCGTGTAGAGGCTCCCGCCCGCCCAGTCGGGGTCGCTCGGCAACGGGTCGCTCGGCAACGGATCGCCGGGCAACGGGTCACTCGGCAGCGGGTCGCTGGGGGCGCGGGGAGTCGAGGCCGAGGACCACCTGGTGGCCACGTCCGCGTCCTGCACGCGCCGCAGAGCCAGCCGGATCGCCCGGTCGAGGGTGACCGGTCCCTCCGGCGGGTCCGGCACATGACGGACGATGTCCCGCTCGGCACAGACCACCTCGTGCTTCAGCGACTCGACCAGCGGACGCGCGAGAGCGCCCGGCACCGGTGTGACCAGACCGACCCAGAGGCTGGACAACCGGGGGGTGAGCAGCGGAACGGGGACGATGACCCGTTTCGGCAGCCCGGCGACGACGGCGTACCGCCGCATCATCTCCTCGTACGTGACGACATCCGGCCCGCCGATGTCGAAGGCCCGGCTCACGTCGTACGGCAGCCCCGCGCACCCCACGAGGAAGCGGAGCACGTCGCGGACGGCGACCGGCTGGATACGGGTGCGCACCCAGCTCGGGGTCACCATCACGGGGAGCCGCTCGGTCAGATGGCGCAGCATCTCGAACGAGGCCGAACCCGAGCCGATGATCACAGCCGCCCGCAGTACGGCGGTCGGCACACCCGAGGCCAGGAGGATGCGGCCCACTTCCGCGCGGGACCGCAGATGGGGCGACAGCGCGTACTCGGGTACTCCGGCAGGAGTCAGCCCGCCGACATAGACGATCCGCCGGATTCCGGCGGCACGCGCCTGCTCACCGAAGATCCTGGCCGCGCGCCGGTCCCTCTCCTCGAAACCACGCCCGGTGCCCAGCGCGTGCACCAGGTAGTACGCGACGTCCATTCCCTCCATGGCCGCGCGCACGGACTCCTCGTCCGTCACGTCCCCGCGCGCGGCCTCCACCTGCCCTGCCCACGGATGGTCCCGCAGCTTGCCGGGCGAGCGGGCCAGGCAGCGCACCGAGTACCCGGCCGCCAGCAACTCCGGCACCAGCCTGCCGCCCAGGTAACCGGTGGCGCCGGTGACCAGACAGCGCAGCGGCCGGTCGTCGCCGGTCATGCCGGTCGAGGGCATGCCGGTCGAGGGCATGCCGATCGCACGTATGCCGGTCGGGGGCATGCCGATCGCACGTATGCCGGTCGGGGGCACCTTCCCCGGCGACGGCCGGCGGGCCGGGCCGCACGAAACGTCATGGCTCTCACGTCTTCCCGGGACGTGCCCCTCCGAGGTCTCCGAGGGGCTCTGTCACTGTTCCCTTGAGGCCATGCTTGGGGCCGAGGACGAGCACCGCAACCTCGCCGTCGCGAACGGCGGTGTTGCAGATCGTCCGCGACCGCGGCATCACGGTTGTCGGCACCGCCGGGGCCGCGAACCAGGACTGTCCGCGGACCCTGGGTGCCCTCGCCGCGACGTACGGCGAGGGCCGGGCCCGGCGGGTGCGGCAGCTCGGCCCTGTCCAGACGGCCCTCGATCTACGGCCGGGGCCTGTTCGCGAACACCCACCGGTTACCCGCCAGCGCGTCGTTCTGCTCGGGCAGCGGGCCGCGTCCGTGCCGGCGGGTGAAGTCGAAGGGGGTGTGGACCGATACGGACCAGCCCTTGCCCGCCAGATCGCCTGCGGAGTCGGGCCGCGGCTCTCCATCGAACAGGCTGAGCAGGTCGATGCCGATCTGGTGTTTCGTCGCGGTGTAGAGCGGGCTGTCGCGGTATTCCAGCAGGTCCTTTTCGAGCTTGACCTCGAACGCCAGAGCGCTTCCCCCCGTGCTCAACCGGTCCACCGTGTCGATGAGGTACGTCTCGGCGGCGCTGGGCAGGTAGAACAGCAACCCCTCGGCCAGCCAGACGCTCGGTGCGGCCGGGTCGAAGCCGGCGTCGGCCAGCGCTCCGACCCAGTCGGCGCGCAGATCGATCGGGATCGGTACGCGCGCTGCCTTCGGGGTGGCCGACAGCCCGCCGAGCACCTTGTGCTTGAACGCCAGCACGCCTTCCCGGTCGATCTCGAAGATCACGCAGCCGGGAGGCCAATCGAGCCGGTACGCCCGCGAATCCAACCCCGCTCCGAGCAGGATCACTTGGCGGGCGCTCCCCGCGTGCACCGACCGGAGGAGAAAGTCGTCGAGGGCCCTCGTCCGCAGTCCGAAGTAACGCGCGAATCGCCCCCACAGCGGGTTCGCGTCCCCGTCCGGAACCTGTTGCAAGCGGACCGGCCAGCCCTCGGACGCCGGTGCGGCGAGCACGAAGTGCTCTGCGTAGACGTCCCGTGCCAGGCTGTCGTGGCGGTGGGTCTCGATGGCCCGTGCCGCAGCGACCAGGAGAGCGGTCAGGCCGACGCCCCCTTCCACGCCTTCCACACCCATGTTCCGATGTGTGGTGCCGACCATGTGTCGTCCTCCCTTGGCGCGACTGCAGACAACGAACAGGGTGGGCAGCGACGTTGAGCGCTTCGCTCATCGGCCCCTCCCCTCCGGAACCAGGACGGGTTTGACCACGCGCCCTGCGTCACAGTCGCGTTCGGCCTCGTTGATGTCGTCGAGCGGGTACGTACGGATCAGCTGGTCGAAGGGAAACCGCCCGGCCTGCCACAGCCCGGTCAGCCGCGGGATCAGCAGTCCTGGCACCGCGTCCCCCTCGCAGATGTGGGAGATCTTCCTGCCCCGGTCCAGTGCCCCCGGTTCGAGCGGCAGCGCGGTGTGGAGCCGTGCCACCAGACCGAGGTGGCCGGTCGGGCGCAGGGCCCGGAGCGCGTTGTTGATCAGCTGGACGGAGCCCGTGGTGTCCAGCGCGTACTGCGCACCGTCGTCGGTCAGTTGCTGAATGCGGTCGGGCAGGTCGGCCGATGCGGCGTGCAGCGGGATCGCGCCGAGCCGCTCGGCGAGGGCCAGCCGTTCGGGGTGCCGGTCGACGGCCACGGTCACCGCCCCGGCGGCGGTGGCCGCCATCACCGCGGCCAGGCCCACCGCTCCCGCGCCGAAGACCGCGAGGCTGTCGCCGGGGCCGACGCCGAAGGAGTTGAAGACCGCTCCGGCGCCGGTGAGGAAGCCGCAGCCGAGCGGTCCGAGCAGTTCGACGGGCAGCGAGGGATCGACCCGGACGGCGTTGCGGGCCGGAACCATCGCGTACTCGGCGAACGAGGACTGGCCGAACCAGCGGGGGGCCAGTTCGCTCCCGGCCGCGTCGGTGAACCGCGCCGCGTTCTCCTTGCGCCCTCCGAAGAGGTTGAGCGAGGCGAAGGAGTCACAGTAGGCGGGGGCCGCGCCGACGCAGTTCCGGCAGCGTCCGCAGGAGTCGAAGCTCAGCACGACATGGTCTCCGACGCTCAGGCCGGTGTCCGGTCCGCCCGTCTCCACCACGACCCCGGCCCCCTCGTGGCCGAGCACCGCCGGCAGCGGTGAGCGGCCCGCTGAACGCCGGACCGCGAGATCGGTCCGGCACATCCCGCAGCCCGCGATCCTGACCAGGATCTCGCCGTCGGCCGGCCCCGCGTCCAGGATGACCTCCTCGACGGCGAATCGGCTCTCGTACGCGCGCAGTACCGCCGCGCCGAACCTCATCGTCACGTCTCCTCGGGACGGTGCACGACGAACGGCCTGAGGTTGCCGTAGAGCCCCCACGGCCCGCCCGCGACCCCGACACCGCTCTTCTTGGTACCCGCGAAGGGCTGGGCGAGGGACAGTTCGGCATGGTGGTTGATCCACGCCGTCCCGCACTCCAGCCGGTCGGCCACCGCCTCGGCCCGGTCGAGGTCGGTCCCCCAGACCGAGCCGCCCAGCCCGAACTCGGTGGCGTTGGCTGCCTCGACTGCTTCGTCGAGGCTCCCGTACGGCAGCACCGGCAGGACCGGGCCGAACTGCTCCTCCGTCACCACCGGGCTGTCGGCGGGGACATCGGCCAGGATCGTCGGGGCGAAGAAGTAGCCCGGTCGGTCCAGCCGGTGGCCACCGACCACCGCTCGGGCACCGTCGGCCAGGGCCTGGGCCGTGCAGCGCTCGACCCGGGCCAGTTGGGGGGCGTTGTTGACCGGCCCCAGCTGAGAGCCCGGGTCGAGCCCGGCTCCGACGACGGCGGTCTTCGCGCGCTGCGCGAGGGCCTCGACCACCTGGGAGTAGAGCCGGGCCGGGGCGTAGACGCGTTTGACCGCCATGCAGACCTGCCCGCAGTTGCGGAACGCCGCCCAGAACAGCCGGTCCGCGATCCGCTCCACCTCCACGTCCTCCAGCAGGATCGCGGCATCGTTACCGCCCATCTCCAGGGTGACCCGGGCGAGCGAGGCCGCCGCGCCCTCCGCGACGGCCCGTCCGGTGGGAACCGACCCGGTGAAGGTCACGTGGCGGATCCCCGGATGGGACGCGAGGCGGGCGCCGAGGGGTTCACGACCAGTGACGATCGTCAGCACATCCTCGGGAAGGGCGGAGGAGATGACGGACCCCAGCAGCCGGGTGGCGAGGGGCGTGAACGGCGAGGGCTTGAGCACCATCGTGTTGCCCGCGGCGAGCGCGGGAGCGAACTTCGCCGACGCGAGCTGGAGTGGAAAGTTCCACGGGACGATCGCGGCGACGGGCCCGAGCGGTCTCCAGCGGATCTCGCTGCGTACCGGCCGACCGTCTGTGATCGGCTGGGGCCCGGGGGCCGGCTCGGCGAAGTAGCGCAGGCGGGCCGCCGTGCGGGCGACCTCCGCATACGACTCGGCCAGGGGTTTGCCTTGTTCGCGGGTGAGCAATGGAGCGAGGTCGGCCCCGGCCGCCTCCACCGCGTCGGCTGCCGCGAGCAACGCGGTGGTCCGGGCGACGGGGTCGGTCCGCCAACTGCGCCAGGACTCGTGGGCCCGGTCGACGACGGCGTCCAACTCCGGCTGCTGGTCGGGCGCCTCGTCGAAGGCCTCGCCCGTTGCCGGATCGAGGACGGCGAAGCGCTCGCCGCGGGTCCCGGGCGCGCGACGGGTCTGGCTTGTCGGCATGCCGGGGGTCAGCTCGCAGTGGCGACGGCGGCGACGGCAGCCGCGTGTTCCCGGGCATGCCGGTCCATCTCCGCCCGGAAGGCGGCCACCAGCTGCGGCTGAATCCTTCCGGTGTTGCGGTCGCCCCCCTCGCAGACCGCCCCGCGCACCCCCACGATGTCCGTGCCGATGCGGGTCAGCACGCCGAGGTCCCCCACCTTGACGCTGCCCGCGAGGGCGGCGAGCAGACCGGCCTCGTGGGCCAGCCGGACGAACTCGGCGCAGGCGTCGGGCGCAACATGGTCGAACAGCCGTGTCCCATCCTTGATCGCGGTGTCGAGCATGGCCGCGTCGGAGCCGGAGCGGCGGGCGATGTCGGGCAGCGCGAGCGGGTTGACGCAGCCGATCCGGCGAGCGTCGGCGTAGCCCGAGGCGACGACGAACGCGTCCGGCCGGTAGTCCTTCACTGCCCGGACGACCCCTCGCATGACATCGATGGCCTGTTCGGGCGTCGTGCATCCGTAGAGACCGACCTTGATGTAGGTGGCTCCGGAAACGGCCGCACCGAGCGCCGCCTGGGCCACCGTGCCGGGCTTGTACGGTACGTCTCCCACGGTTGCGGACACCGGCTTCTCCGCCGGGACCGCCTCGCGGATCTCCCTGATGACCCACGGGAAGTTCGCGCCGAGCGAGCCCTCGTCGGGCTTCTTTACATCGACGATGTCGAGGTGCTCCACCGCCTTCGCGCAGTCGAGGGCCTCCTCGACGCTGTCCGGAGAAATGAGAAGCAACAACGTGGATTCCTTCCACCATGTCCACCTGTCAAAGAGCAGGTGTGCGGAGTCGCCTGGATGGCGCCTGGATCACGTGCGGTCTGCTCATCATTACTGCGGCCCGTGGCCATCGGCAGGGCGCGCGGAGTGCGAACGGGTCATTGCCATGACGTGCCCGCGCCCCCCCAGCGCGCCGCCTACGCCCGTTCGAACCAGCCACGGGCAGGTGCCCGACAGCCGCTGTGATCTCCGCGGTTCACGGATGACCGGATCAGACCTGCACACCAGCCAGTGGCCGTTGCCGGCCCGAACGATCGGATGGCACGGAAACCCGAGCCAGGCTGCAGCAAGACCTCACCCCCGCAGCGTAAGCACCCGCTGTCCAAGATCAGGGGGGAACTTCAGTACACGTACCTCCTTGACCCTGCGACGAAGACTTACCGGGACGGGGACGTGTTCACCGGTGTCCTCAAGGTCACTGCCCCCTTCCCGGTGGAGATCGGCCTCGGCCAGATCTGACCCGGGCCGCCTCAGGCCGGGAACGGGAATCGGGCCGCGTCCGGCGCCCGCTCGCGCTGCGCGGGCTGCGCGGGCTTTGGTCTTGGGGGCCCTGGAATCAAGGTCTGACGTGCCGGGCCCCCTCAGCTCAGCCAGTGGCCTTGGCGACGATGCGATCCATCTCCTTGCGGCCAAAGGCCCGCAGGGTCGTGGTACGGACGTTGCCCACCCCGCCGAGCTGCAGGAGCACCGCGGTGACGGTTTCGTCGTCGGGCGCCTCAACAACGGCCACGAGGTCGTACGAACCGACGGTCCAGTAGAGGTTCAGGAGCTTCGCCCCGAGCTTCTGTGTCGCTGCGGCGAAGGCATCGGCACGCTCTGGGGTGTCCTTGTAGTTCCGGATCCCTTGATCGGTCCAGTTCAGCAACATGACATACGTCGACATTGTCTTTCACCTTCATGAGGGAGCACATCGCAAGGTCAATCCTGTACGTAGCGACCGAAACACGCACAAGGTGTGCGCCCTGATGAGCAACGGCAGTCGATCACCGTCGATCACCAGTGGTTGATCACGGTGCGGACGTAGGCGTCGGCGAGGTCGTCGACGTGGACCCAGCTCCAGCGCTTGGCGGCGCCCGTCCACGCGAGGTGCGGGCGGCGGCCGGGTCGGCCGCCGCCCGCACCTGACCCGTCAGGTCAGGGGTTTTCGATGGTGATGAAGGGGTCCCACTGGAAATACCCCTTCAATTGCCGGTGGTGGTCCAAAATCTGGAAGTAGAAGTGGTACACGACCTTGCCGGCCCTTTTGACGGTCGTCCGCCAGTAGTGATCCTCGTAGTTCTGCGTCACGAAATCCGGCCTGCCCTCGGCCCCCTCCTTCGGCATCGGATAGATGCCGTCGATCACCTCGATCTCCGGCGTCCTGATGAGCACGTGGCTGTTGTCGCTGCTCACGTACTTGTACAGCAGTGCCTTGTAGTCGCTGCCGAGCGACAGCGTCGTCTCCCGCCACCTGATGCTGTCCCCGGGTTCGGCCCGGAGATTCAACTCGGCCCCCGACGTGCCGACGATGTGATCCTGGCGCGTCGTCATGTAGATCAGGCGGGTGTCGACGTACGTCGGCGCGTCCGGGTTCCTCGACGCGTTGGGATTCTGCTCGACGATCGTGGCCGCGTCGAACGCGATCAGTACGTTGAGATCAGCCATTTCCTGCCTCCTTCGAATACGAGAATTTCCGAGATTTCCGAGGATTTTCTGAGACGCGCCGCCTTGGCGCGTCCCCGTTTCCCTTGTTTCCCTCCGGTCTCTCCGGCCGTCAGGCCGTCAGGCCGTCGCGGAAGGCTTCGGCACCTTGTACGCCATCGCTCGCGGGTAGTCGTGCCGGTGCAGGTGGACGCGGACCAGCAGCGGTCCGGCGTTGACCGGGTCGGTCGGGTCGGTGAGGCGGGCCAGCAGCGCGTCCAGTTCGGAGGTGCTCGCGATGGCGACCCCGTTCGCCGGGGTCTTCTTGCCGGCGAAGACGGCCGCGAGGCGGTCGTAGTGCCACGGGTGGAGGACGTTGTAGAAGTCCGCGCGGTCCGAGTCGGCGGAACCGGCGGAAGCATCAGAAGCGGCAGACCCGGCGGTGTCCCTCTCGGCGTAGTAGGACGGGTGCACCAGCATCTGCTCGACGCCGTAGAAGTGTCCGTTGTCCATGACGAACACCACCGACCGCAGCCCGAGCCTGGTGTGGGTGGAGATCTCCTGACAGGTCTCCTGGAAGGCGCCGTCGCCGACGAACACCATCGGGCGGGCGGCTCCGCGCTCGGGGGCGAGCGCCGCGCCGGTGGCCGCGCCGACCGACCAGCCGATGGACAGCCAGCTGACCTGCGACAGGAACCCGCCCGCGGGCAGGGACAGGTTCATCGAGCCGATGAGGGAGAACGCGGCGTCGGAGACCACCGTCCAGTCCTGCCGGGTCTCGTGGCCCAGGAAGTGGTTGATCCGGTCGAACACGCCGTCGTAGGTGAGCCGTTCGGCGTGCCGGGTCGAACCCGAGACGCGCGAGATGCCCGAGACACCCGAACCACCCGAGACACGGAGTGAGGCCCGGTGGTGCTCCAGGCCGGCGGGGCGGTGGTCTGGCGCGCCGTGGTGGGCGTGGGCCTCGGCGTAGTAGTCGGCGGCCAGCCCCCCGGGGCCGTAGCCCTTCACCAGCGCGTCCTGGAGGGCGGGCAGCAGCTGTTCGAGCTGGACGTCGGGGAAGTAGGAGGTGCCGACGCTGACACCGCCCTTCGCGGCCATCACCCAGTCGGTGCCGACGCACTGCTCGCCGCCGAGGTTCTTCGAGGTGGACCAGGCGCCGAGACCGATCCGGCAGGTGGCCCAGTCCTTGAAGATCCAGTGCACGTCCGGGTGGCTGGCGTGGCCGTTGTAGACGCCGTGGAACTGCGGCTGGTCCTCGTCGATGACGGCCTTGGCGCCGACGGTGGTGCAGTACGGCACTCCGGTCGCCTCCACCAGGTCGGTGAGCTGCCCGCCGAGGTCGAACCGGTCGGTCTCCTCGCCGGCCCACACGATCGGGCGGGGCCTGCCGTCCGGGCCGGGGTGCTCCTCGATGAGGGTGAGGATCGCGTGCACGGCGTTGTCGAGCATGGCCTGGTTGCGTGTGCTGAACGGCCGCTCGCGGCGGAGGATCGGCTCCTCGGGTTCGGCGCAGGGCTCGTCCCACAGGTCCTCCATGACCTCCAGGTAGACCGGCCTGCGCTCGGAGAGGCACGCGGTGAGCGCGGCGTCGATCTGGCCGGGGGCGAGCCCGGGGTTGGAGATGACCTGCGCGTCCACGGTGACCTGCCGGTAGACGTCCAGGTTGCTCTCCGGGCGGGGGCTCATGTGAGAGGTGAACAGGCCGAGGGCGCGGTAGTTCTGCCACTGCTCGTAGGGCGGGGAGGCGTTGATGGCGACGAGCGGGACCTGCTCGACGTAGGCGCCGCCGCAGGCGCCCAGCAGATTGAACGCGCCGACGCTGTAGGTGACCGCGGCCGCGCCGACGCCGTGGATGCGGGCGTAGGCGTCGGCTGCCTGGCCCGCGCCGCCTTCGGTGGGGGTGCCGACCCACTCGACGTCGCCCTCGGCCCGCAGGGTGGTCAGGAACGGGCCGAGGTGGTTGCCGGGGACGCCGAACAGGTGGGTGATGCCCAACTCGGCCAGGCGGAGGGCGAGGTAGCGGGCGACCGTGCACTCGGGGATGATCGCGATCACGAGCCTTCCTCCCCATGGTGGGGGCCCTGGTGGGGACCCTGGTGCGGACGCGGGGTGGTGACCGGCGGCGCCTGGTGGACGGCGACGGCAGCGCGTACGGCGCTCTCCAGGGCGCCCTCGATCCAGGCGTGCTTGAGGGAGGTGTGCTCTCCGGCGAAGTGCACGGGGCCTTCGGGCCGGGAGACGTCCAGGTGGAAGCTGGTCATCTGGTGCGCGGTGTAGATGGCGGCCTCACCGAAGGCGTACGGGTCGCGGGCCCAGCTCTTGGTGGCGCCCCGTCCGGTGAAGAACACCTCGACGCGGCGGCCGTGCAGGGCCTGGAGGTTGCGCAGGGCGTAGACGTAGCGCTCCGCGTTCCGCATGGAGTCCCAGCGCGCGGCGTCGTCGGACCAGCAGTACGAGGCGAGCACCACGCCGCCGGTGCTGCCCTCGACCCGGTGCGAGGGGTAGTACATGAACCGGTTGGGATTGTCGGTGGCCGAACCCCCTCCGAAGGCGTGGGTGGCGGGGCGGACGGCGGGGCCGCGCAGCGGCATGGTGCTGTCGAGCTGCCGCATCTCGTCGGTGACGGCGCTGTCCTTGACGGCGGCACCGAGCAGGCCGGAACCCGTCGGGCCGGCCCCCGCGGTGGCGACCGAGAGAGTCATACCGGTACCTTCCTTCCCGCCCAGCCGGTAGTACTCGTAGAGGCCGGGCGAGATGCTCTCCAGCTCGCTCCGCCAGTCGTCCTCGGTGAACTCCCACCACCGGTGGCTGAACTCCAGCAGCACCTTGGTGGCCTGGTCGTAGTGGGTCTCGATGATGGCGCGGCGCTTCTTGTACGACATCGAGGGGACGATCTCCACGAAGCGCAGGGCGGAGAACGGGACGGTGACGATCGCCAGGTCCGCGGTCCACAGGCGCGGTGGGGCCAGTGGGTCGTTCTCGGCGACGGTCTGCACGGCCACGCCCCATCCGTCGGGCCCGACGGCGCCGGTGCCCTCGGGGTCGGCATCGCGGCTGGGGTCGTGGTATTCCAGGCGGATCATGCGGTGACCGAGCCGTACCTCGTCGCGCAGGCCCCGGTGGAGGGCGTCCGGCAGGCGCCAACTGCCGCCCGGTACCTCCCAGTAGCGGACGGTGGAATTGATGTCACCGCGGCTCAGGAAGCTGTGGAAGAAGGAGAGGTACAGCCGTGAGGACATGTTCTCGAGGGTTCCGACGGCCTCGATCGCCTCGTCGCTGAGCCCGGCGTGGTCGCGCAGGAAACCGCCCATCGAGTAGCCGTCGAAGTCGCGGATCACCCGGGCCCAGCCCTCGACCCACTCGTCGAACGGTTTGTTGACGCGCTTCCCGTCGACGAGGTCCGAGTAGTAGTCGCGTACGGCCTCCAGCGCGTCGTCGACCATCTTCACGACGGGGGATCGGACCTCGTCGTCGGTGAGGTGGAAGCCCTCGTTGATCCGTTCGGGCCGGGTGTTGTAGTCGGCCCGCCGCACCTGGACGCGGTTGGTGCGGATCCAGGCGTTGCCACGCTTGTCGGGTTCGCGGAAGTCGGGGCTGTCGTCGCCGTAGGTCCAGGTCCGGCCGGTGAAGGAGGTGTACGTCACCGGGGGGACGGGGACATCGGGGCCACTGCCGGTGGAGGGGTCCACGTCCACGTTGTAGAACTGGCGGCGGCCGAGCCCGAGCTTGTCCACGAGGGCGAGGACGAGCGGATGGAAGTCGGGCAGCCGCATGGCGCCGGCCTCGGCGTACTGGGCGGGGTCGTCGAAGGGCTGGTGGTGCTTGGTGGCGCGGAAGGTCTTGATGCGTCCACCGACACGGCTGGCGTTGGCCTCCAGGATGGTGACGTCGTGCCCGGCGTCCTTGAGCAGTCGGCCGGCGACGAGGCCGGTGATGCCGGCGCCGATGACGAGGATCTTCTTGCGCGGGTGGTGGGTGGGACCGAGGCGGCCCGTTTCTATCAGGGTGTGCAGATAGCTGAGCTTGAGGTCTTCGTCGTCCGGCCCGACGAGAAGGAGTTCGCGGGCGAGCCTGAGACATGTCTGCCAGCGCGCACGGGTGGCGGAGTTGTCCCGTGGGATGTCGGTCATAGCTAGCGATCGTAGATATGGAGAAACGATTTCGCGGTTTTTCCGGAGGGTAAAGTCCTAAAACAACCGATCGCACCGCTTGACGGAATTTCGACTTGCTCGATTACCCCTCACAAGGACCGAAGTTACGCCGGGGATGGAGGGGACGGAAGGGAAAGGAGAATGGAACCTTGATCAAGATTTCCCTGCGGAATGCGGAAATCCTGTGAATCTCCATGGTGACGGTCTCGCCAGCCGTCGCGGATGCCGACCTGGGGGAAAAGCGTTCACCCGGCGAATAACCAGGGCTATTTCATCACCAAGACCGAGAGGGACCGCCACCGGATCTCGGTCGGGTCAGTCGGTGCCGGTTCCGGCCTTGTGCGGCACCCGGGTCAACAGCAGGGCGGCTCCTGCCACTGCCCCCACCGCTCCCGCCGCCAGGAATCCGCCGGTGGAACGCCAGGACAGCACGGACCACCGTGACTGCGCGGAGAACAACGAGCCCGTACTGAGCCACGACCCGGTGGAGATCAGCGACAGCGAGGAGCCGATCGAGCCCACCGACAGGGCACTTCCGATCGACCCGACCGACAGGGCCGAACCGACGGACCCCACGGACAGCACCGACCCCACCGAGCCGATCGACAACACGGAGTCCTGAGACCACAACGACAGCACCGAACCAGAGGAGCCACGACCGACCGACCGTACGGACAGCTTTGCCATGAGGCCATCTTGCCCGGTCGCCGTTATCCCCGGAGGTTGTGGACGGATGACTACCGATGAAGAAGTGGCGGTCGCCGTCGCGGACGAGGAGGGCAGGCGGTGCCTCCGCGGCGGTGTCGCCGTCCGAGGTGCCGCCATGGAACGTCACCTCCCCGTCCGGACCCACCACGGCCACCTCCACGCCGAGCGCGCGAACGGCCGTCGCCACGAGCGCTTCCATCGGCATGCCCACGCCCCACCCGCGTAGGAGGGGTCGCTCATCAGCACCTGGAAGCGCTGGACGAGGCTCAGGGTGGCCTCCGGGCCCCGAGTGACCTCCGAGACCGGAAGCGTTGCACGCCGACGCCGACGCCGACGATCGTGGTCGTCCCGCTCTGCCCCTGCCTTCCCGCACCCGCAGGGTGCGGGAAGGCCGTGTCCTTGTGTGATGGTCAGTCGTTAGGCCGATCGGAGGCGGGGATGCGGCCGCTGCTGAAGGTGGCCGGACACGTGCGGGAGAGTGAGGTGGTGGGCATGGCCAAGCTGATGGCGACGGCCAGGTGCACCGCCTTCGCCGGTGTGCTGGAGGCAACCGGTGAGCGGATCGGGCAGCGGGGCTTGCTGGAACGGGTGGGTTTCCTCGCCGAGTTGAGCCGGACACTGACCGGTGCTCTGGTGGCCGCCCGGTGAGACGAGAACTCCTTCGACGTGCTGGCCGCCGGGGTGGACGAGCGCGGTGAAGTCCTGCCGTCCAAGGGGTGGATGGCACTGCGCCGCCTGAACTGGCCGAAGACTGTCCCGCCCCCGGCCGGGGTGTATGTGCCGGACCGGGTGCGCCGGGGTGTGGAGGAGTACGCGGCCCGCACCCTGCGCCTGGCCCTGCACCGCCGCAATATAGTGGCCGCGGTCCTCGCCACCTGGCCGGAAGATCCGAGCCGCCGCACCGATGCGGAGTGGACGTTGCTGCGACGCCTGCTGCCCGCCGGGGTGAGTGGTGCGGAGATCCGCAACCGCACCCGGCAGATTGGCGGGTATGCGGCCGGGCACGGGCAGCTGCCCGCCGGCCTGTGCGTTCTGGAGGGACCGCCGCAGGTGGCCCCGCTGGTGTTGCTGGCGGCGATGGACCGCCAGCAGGTCACCCTGGCCCGGGTGGATGAGGTCACCGCCCGGCTGCGGGTGAAACTCCCCCTGCGGGCGGCCCCGGCCACGGGCCGCGACTGGGCCTGGCACGTGATCGACATCCGCCTGCCCGCCACCGTCACACCGGATGCGGTGCTGCACACCCCCACCCTGCGCCCCACCCGCACGGGCCGGATCGCCGTCGACCTGCCCCACTCCCGGCCCGCCCCCGCCACCAACGCGACTGGTCATACTCTGGCACTCGGCTTCGACTGGGGCGTCAACACCCTGCTCACCGGCACACTCGGCCGCCTGACCGGAAAAGGCCAGACCAAGCGGGTGGTCACCGACGGGCGTCCCCTCGTCTTCGACGCCACCCCGGTGAGCGCCGCCCTGCACCGGCTGCGCGGCGTACGCGAAACCCTTGCCGCCAAACGCGACCACTACCGGGCCCTCGCGGACGGACTCGGCTCCCCGCACCTGGCCTGGGGCGAACACCTCGACCGGGCCCGGGTGCTGGAAGACGAGCACGCACGGGTGTGTGCGCGGATCCGGCACCTGAATACCGCGCTGGCGTGGGCTGCGGCCCGCTGGGCCGTCGACCAGGCGGTAGCACTCGGCGCGAGCGTCATCTACCTCGAAGACCTCGCCGCCCTGGAAGCCCGCGGTCACCGACGAGGCAACGCCCGCCTGTCCGGGCAGGTCCGCGGCACCGTCGCCGAAGCGATCCGCCACCTGGCTACGAAGGCCCAGGTCGCGGTGGTCACCGTCCCGGCCCGGGGCACCTCCAGACTGTGCCCCGGCTGCCTCGCAACGCTCACCCACCATCCGGCCCCCGACCGGCTGTCCGAGCGCGGCTGGAAGTGGGCACACTGCACGGGCTGCGGGCTGTCGATGGACCGCGATCATGCCGCCGCCCGCCGGATCGTCTCCCGCGGCCTGCTCGCACAAACCCACACCACCACCGACCGCGCCACCGGCGCCCGCACCATCCACACCACCATCGAAGGCACCGTGCGGTTGGTGAGGCGTCCGAAGAAGACCACCCGCCGCCTGCGCCGACAGCATCACGCCGAGCAGGCCCCGCCCCGGCCGCGCGGACCCAAGACCACCCCGGGCAAGGGACACCCCACCCCCACCAGGCCCGCCGCCCCTCGTGGCCGCGGTACCCGGCGCGCCGCCGAACAGGCCCCCGGACAGAAGACTTCCCGCCGTATGCCCGATGTGCGTACGGTCCCCGCCACCACCCCCATCCCGGGGGCGGTCCAGCGTCCGGCGGGGCATGACACCACGACACCAGCCGCCGTACCCGGGCCGGCGTCAGGTCATGGAGTACCCGCACCCCACCGGCCCGAAGAAGACCTTCTTCGATCCAGCCGGGTGCGGCTCTCACACAGAACCTGTCGGCGGCGCACCCGCGCCGCCGAGCGGACCGGCTTCCACCACCTGCACGCCACCGCAGTCCACCCCCTCACCCCGAGGTTCGGACCACCGGACAGCGACCGCACACGGCCACGCCGCGCCCGAAAAGCCTGGAAACCACAGGCACACACAGAGTTCTAGAGACGCTCAGCGGGATCGTCCGGCCGGCCCGCCAGTTGCTGGAGACGATGATGACGAGCCAGGCCCGGCGGCTGGGCGGGATCCAGTCCCCCAGTCTCGCCGACCTCGCCACCCTGCTCCCCGAGGACCTGCCGGCAGGGCGGCAACAAGCCGCTCTGTGAGGGAGAACGCCCGCCGGACGTCGGTCCGGCGGGCGCTTTCTCTGCTGTCGACCGGGCTCACAGCGTCACACGGTGAACCTCACGGCTTCGAGCGCACGCTCCGTGCTCACATCCCCGCCGAAGATGTAATTGTTGGGGCTCTCGCGGGTGTCACAACCAAGACCCAGCCACCCTGATTCGCTGACGTGGGCGTTCTGGCAGACGCCGCTGGCGCCGTTGTCGACGTTGATGGCGAAGCCGCCCATGTTCGGTGCCGACTGCCTCGGATCTCCGATGACGAGGTCGCCGCCGTTACCCACGCCCTTCCACGGCACCGTCCATCCGGCTCCCTGGATGAACGGGCTGGCAGCGGTGCCGTTCGTGTCGGACACGGCGATGTTGAGAGCCTTGATGGCACGGTTCTGCCCTTCCACGCCCGCCGTGGCACCGTCACACACCGGAGCCTGCCAGCCGGTGTCCGCCATGTAGGCCCGGTAGCAGATGTGCCGGCCCCCGCTCGACGCGGCCAGCTTCGAGACAGCCAGCGCCGCGGTGTTCGGGGCAGGCTTGGGAGGCGCCGGCTCCACCACCGGCGCCTGCGTCTTCGGCTTCGGCTTCGGCTTCGGCTTCACCGGCGGGGCGCTCTTGACTGAAGCCTTGAACGGCGGAGCCGGAACAGAAATCGGCGGCGCCGGCTTCTGAGCCTTGGGGGTGGGCTTGGCGCTCGACGGCTTCGGAGTGGGCTTCGCCGGGGCGTAGTTGCCCCGCGGCGCGTACTCGACGTCGTCCTGAAGGACGGTGTCGGACTTCGCGGCCACCGACACCTTGTCCTTCTTGGGCTTGGAGTCGTCCGTGGCGAATATCAGCAGCGGCACCGCGAGGAGGACGACGCCGGCGATGCCCGCGGCGGCGAGCAGGGACTTCTTCGGGTTACCGGAGGGCGGTTCGCCGTCACTGCGGCCGGCTCCGTCAGTGGCAGCCCCCGCGCCCATGGCGGCGGCCCTGGCTTCCGGGGTCGCCGCGGCGGCGGCCGACGCCGCCTGGGTCCCCTCGCTCGCGGACGCGGCTGCCGGCTCGGACAGCCGCTGCTCCGAGGCCGCCGCGCCTTCCGCGGCCGCACCGCTGGTCACGCTGGGCCGCGCGGACGCGGCACCCTCCGCCGAGGTGTCGGGCCGCAGTCGTGCCGTGGCCTCGCTCTCGCCCCGCTTCGCGCCGGTGGACTCCGGCACGGCCGGGGAGAGCGTCGGGCCCGGGTCCGCTCCCACGGACCCCAGCGCGACCGCCCTGCGGAAGGACGACCGCACCGGGCCGGCGGACGGAGCGTTACTCCCGTCGGCTGAGGACCCCGGCGACGACCCGTCGCGCGAGGGCACGTTCTGTTGCCTTGCCATTGTTCTCCTTCGCTTTGGATGACTCTGTGCGTTGTGGTTGTGCGTTGTGGTTGTGCGTTGTGGTTGTGCGTTGTCCGGCTTTCGTGCCTGCTGGCTGGGCCGCCGAGTGTCCCGAGTGGTCTCTTCGACGGCCCGCCCGCTACCCGCCCAGGCCCAAGGGCCCGGTGCAGCGCTCGGGCCAGTCCCGGCTCCCGCCCACCGCGAAGCCCTTTGCGAGCGCCGCTTCAAGGTGCACGAGGGCCTTGCGGTCAAGCCCGTTCAGCTCCTCCGTTCCGTCCATGTAGACGCTCGCGATTCCCGGGAGCTCACGCAGCAGCACCACGGGAGAATCGTCGGGACCGGTCCGTACCCCCAGCACGCGGAAGCCCGTCCCCGGAACGAAGACGACCTCTTCGTGCGTCTGCGTGGCTCCGGACGGCTGGCCGAGCAACTGCCGGACCTTGCGCCCGGTGACGGACCAGATCGCATAGCGGACGGGGGACCCGGCGGGAAGTTCCGAGGAGTCGGCCAGAGCGCTGACCGGCGCGGGCTCCTGCACCAGGGCCCCCACCGCGGGCTCGGGCTCCGCGGCGTCCCCGCCGCGCAGGGCCACACCGCGGTAGGAGGGCAGCCGCCGCAGAGCGGATGCCAGGCATCCGGCGTAGGACAGCAGGCGGTCCTCACCGGTACGCAGGTCCCGGATCAGCTCGCGATGGTGCAACGGCCCTTCCTCGGTGGTGAGGTAGGCGTGCGCGGCGATGAGATCGCTCCTCGCCTCCTCCAGTTCGCGGCCGCGCAGCGCGGGCATCCGCGTGAGCACCCTGGAGACGGCGCCGGAATGCCCCTCCCAGACCTGCGCGGCGAGGTCACGGAACGCCTCGCGTTCGGCGGTACTACTGACATGGCCCGGCACGATCGGAAGACGCGCGGCCGACGGCGCGGGAGCAGACACCGAGTCCGGCCGCGCAGACCGCTCCGGGGCGGCGTGCGCTTTCGGCCCCGGCTGCTTCGGCGCACCACCCTGGCCACGGTCGGATCCCACCGGGACCCGCTCCTGCGGACCAGGCTCCTTCACCCCGGCACCGCCACCACCAGCAGACCGCCCCGGGACCCGCTCCTGCGGGCCAAGCCCCTCATGCCCGTCTACGTCACCGCGCTCCGGCCGGTCGCCAGCAGCACCGGTCTCCGCGCGACCGGGCGTGTGCCGCGACCCACCGACAACCGTTCCACCGCCGGAGTCTCCCTCCGGCTCGACGCGAGCGACGGAGGCTGCCTTGGGAGCGAGACGCTCCCCGCCGGGATTCTCCGACGCCTCATCAGCCTCGCGGCCGGCACCCTCACCGGCCCCTTCACCGGCCCGCGCAGCACCGGACGACGTATCGCCGGAGGCGTGCGCCGTCCCGCCGCCCTGGCCGAGCCCGCCCTCCGTCGCCGCGCCCGTGACCGAACCCGTGACCGAACCCGTCGTCGGCGCGGGTGTGGCTTGCGCGCCGTCTCCCGCGCCACCGGGCGTGGTGCGGCCGGGGGTGGAGGCGCCCGGCGTGGAAGCCCCGGGTGTGGAGGCCCGAGGCGTGGAGACCCCGGGCGTGGGGCGGCCGATCGACGTACCACCAGACGCATGGCTCAGCGGACCCGTGCCCGATCCGCCACCGGAACGGGCACCCGCACCCGCACCGGCACCGGCACCGGCACCGGTACGGGATTCAGCTTCCGAAGCCCGGTGGCCGGCAACCTCACCGGCCGGCCCCGCCGCCTCCGGTGCGGCAGTACGGATTCCGGCGGACGTACGTACGCCGGAATCCCCGGCGGCGGCCTGGGCCACCGCCTCGTGCGGGTCGGCCTCCCGGGCTGTCGGCCCGGAGGAGGAGGCGAGCCGCACGGAAGGCGCGGACGGTCCCGCAACGGGACTGTGCTCCCCCGACGCGCTGACCGACCGGGGGGCCGCTCGCTCCTCACCGGGCGGCCCCTCGCGAAGGGGCACCCGCGGCGCCGCGATGCCGGGTGCCGTTCCCACCGGTGACGCGGCACGTGACGGTCCGGCGACGGCCGTACCGGTGTTCCGCACCGCCAAAGGGGCGCCCGGAGCCGCGCCCGGGGCCTGCGCCGGGACCTGCGCGGTACCGGGGCGGGGGGCCGCGGACCCGGGACGGGGCGCGTACCCGGAGGTGACGTAGCGGATGGCCGCCACGCCGTGTTCGGCGGCCAGGCGACGCAGTTCGCCCTCCCCCGTGATGAGCCTGCCGCGGACCAGCAGTGTCGCCCTGGACCGCGTATCGGCTCCGAGGCCGGTCAGCAGCCGGGACAGCGCGGGCAGCAGCGACTCGTCCAACAACTGCCCCGGCGCGCCCAGTTCGATGGCGCAGACGTCCGGGTCCACGGCCAGTCCCGCCAGCGGAGGGCGGGGCCCGCCCCGTTCCCACAGGGCGAGTCCGGCCCGGGTCACCGTGGCCTGCCAACGGTCCGTCAGCCGCAGGCTGCCCGGTTCGGCACCGCGGGGTATCCAGTCGGGCGGGTGGCCGGCGATGATCCGGGGGGCGGGAATCCTCCCCTCCGCGTCGACGGGCAGGCAGGCCACGGACGACACGAACGGCTGCCAGCTCGATTTCCGGTCGGTGCTCACCAGGGTCGGCCGGGGGACGGCGCCGGGCGGCGCGTGGTCGTCGAGCAGCGGCAGTCCCGTGAGTACCTCCACCTCGCCGCCCAGCATGTCGGCCACCGACTGGCCGAGCCGCAGCAGATCGCGGCGGCCCCCGGGAGCGAGACGGACGCGGGACCGCTGCGCCGCGGGCAGCGCCGCGAGCACGGCGGCCACCTCGTCGGCCGCGACGTCCTCCGCCTGGGGAGCGCCGACCACCACGGTGGGGCGCTCCAGGTCGACGGGCACCGCGAAGCACAGGTCGTCGGGGTGCGGCTCGGGCGCCTCGGCCGGACGCATCAGCACGCCCGCCGGTATCTGCTCCACCACACAGCCACCCGTCGTACGCGAGGGCACTCGGCCCAGCGCCTCCTGCCAGGCGGGTGCGGGAGCACGCGGGCCCAGCTTTCGGGGTGCCTCACCGGGCGCGAAGCGCCACCATCCGCATCCGGGCCGGGAGTCCCCGTGGACGAAGAGCGCGCCTCCGGGGGTGATCAGCACGGCCGCGTCCGGAGCGATCACTTCGAGCTCCCAGGCGTCGGCGATCCTGCGGGCCACGCAGGGCCGGCCCGGCCGGTCGTCACCGGCACCGGACATGACGAGCCGGACCCGGCGGGTGCCCTTCGAGCGGAGGGAGTCGAGGAGAGCGCCCAGGCGGGGCCAGTGGTCGCCGTCGGCTCCGCCGCCCCCGGCCGCGGAGCCGACCATCACCGTGACGATGTCCTCGTCCACGCTGAGGGCGTGGGCCACTTCGGCGAGCGTCCCCAGCGGGAAGGAGTCGTCCTCGACCGAGCGCACCAGCAGGACGCCGTCGATGTCCTCGACCGGCAACGCGCCACCGGCTCCCGGGTGTCCGGCGTTGCCCGCGTCGACGGCCGGCCTGCGCGCGTCGGGCCGCGGACCGCGCCTGCCGCCCCTGCGGAACAGGGCGGATCTCACGCGGCTCACGCGTTCTTCCCAACTGACCGCCGGCCGTCCGGCCTGGTCGCCGGTGCGGCGGCCTTCTCGGTGCTGTGCTGGGTCATTGCTGTCCTTACTCGATACATCGGGGCGCCGGCTCGAAAGCGGCCGGGCGGAAGAACCGGGGCGTGCCGCACGGGGACCTCACACGGACGTTTCCGTCGCGCACGGAGTGTCCGCCGTCCGGGGGGTGATCTCCCGGCCTTCGGACCACAGCAGGCGGCGCGCGGTCGCCGTGTCCGTGACGATGCCGGTGAGAAGGCCGGAGTTCAGGACGGCGCGGACCGCCTCGGCTTTCCCTGCGCCACCCGAGATACCGATCAGCTCCGGAACGTCCCGGAGTTCGGCGACGCTCGGCGCGTCGATCTCCGCCGGGACCGTGATGTCGATCCGCACGATGTTGTGGGCGACCGCGGCGTCGAGGAGGCGGGCCACCTTGAAGCGGCTGATGTCGAATTCCTTGGCGATGTCGACCTTCGACTGGTTTTCGAGGTAGAAGCGTCGGGCGACCGAGGCCGCGAGGAGTCCGTCGATCGGCGCGGGGGGAACATCCTCCTCACGGTGTTCCCCCGTGTCGTTCCACTGCGGTCGCATCAGCCGGTCCAGGCCGGACCGAGCACGAAGTCATGGAGCTCACGCGGTGTCCTCGCCCGTTTGCCGGCGTCGACGGCCGCGTTCCATTCCTCCACCAGGCTCAGGTGCTCGGCCCACGCCACCCGGTTGCGCTCCAGGTCGCGCCGGTAGGTGGTGAGTTCCATCGCGGCGAGATTCCAGGAGTCCGGTCCGCAGAGGGTGTCCTGACGGATCGCCACCGCGCCGCGTTCGAGCTTCGTCGGGAAGTTGCTGCACACCAGCGGGCGATGGGCGTACACCCCACAACGGGCCTTGCCGGGAGCGAGTTCCATCAGGAACACACAGCCGCGCTTCTTCTCGCGGAGGAGGTACAGGTCGAGGGTCGGCCCGCCGGGCCGCAACCGGAAACCCTCGTCGTCCTCAAGGAGAGTGAGGAACTCCTCGGGGTGCAGAGCGGTCCCGGCCGCGAGCCTGCGGACGTCCGCGACGGTGATTCCGACCTTGTAGTCCCGGCAGCACTGGCCCGTGCAGCCCGCGCAACCGGCGACGTTGGCTCCGCTTCCGTTCACGGCTACACCTCCCCGGGCCAGGATGTACCGGCCTCGCGAGCGGCATGCGCCTCCAGGAGATACCGCTGGAAGACGTGGATATCGGCCTCGTCGCCGGACGGGTACTCGTCGGACTGGGCGTTCCAGCGTTTGACGACCTCGAACCAGTGATCACGGTCCTCGATCCAGCCGCGCTCCACCTCCGCGAGCATCTCCACGTCCAGACCGTCCATGGTCAACTGCTCGGACTTGCCCTCCGCTGTGCCCTCCGACTTGCCTTCTGCTGCTGTGCCCTCCGACTTGCCTTCTGCTGTGCCCTCCGACTTGTCCTCCGGCCCGCTCGGCGCCGCGGGCGCGCGCTCTCCCAGCTTCGCGGGAAACGCGCGGCAGGAGGCAGGTGCGAGGTCCCCGAGCCCGCAGCGGCCGAGGCCGCCTGCGGTGCGCAGCAGGAAGAGACAGCCGTACCGGCCGTTCGCCAGCCGCAGGTTCACCCGACGCCGACTGCCCTCGGTGACGATCCCGGTCGGATCGTCGGCGGCCGCGGGTGCGGTCTGCGTCAGATGCCAGGGCTCCAGGGCGAGCGTGCGGGAGATACGGACGATGTCCGCGCCTGTGACGAAGCGCGACCCACGGGTACAGAGTTTCTCCGTCCGAGAAGCGTGCCACTCGGCACGCGCACCCGGCGCACTGTCCGCTTTCAGCACATCAGTCCTTCCACGGAGTTGCACATCAGGGGTACCACCCGGTTCCGGCAGGCCAGGTCAAGACTGTGCCGGTTCCGCCCCACTAGCATCTCCCGTTTCACCAACAGCAGTTCGAATCTAGTGCATCAGATAAGACGCCTCGGGAGCTAGGGAGGTTCCGGTTCGCCCCGCGCCACGGAAGAGCGCGCCGGGGCGTACTCCCGCGCATGCGCGTACGCCGATTCCCACTCGACGGAACGGACCTTGGCCGAACCTTGTCGTCGACTGGTCGGCGGCACGGGAGGCCGACTGCCCAGGTCCCGGTCCGGTGGTTCAGCGAACACTCCGGGCGCCGAATCGCTCGAAGTGCGGGGTGTACTGGCCTTATACGCCTCGAAGGACCATGTTCCGGCGCTGACGGCGTGGGCGGGCCGGCCCTCCTGGGCGGTGAGCGCACGTTCCACCGCCGCACGCAGCGCGTGCTGCCGGGAGGGAGTACGCGTGGCGAGCAGAGCCGCGCGGATCAGTCCACCCGAGAAGACGAACTCGACGGGCGCGGAGCGCGCGGCGGTGCCGGGTGCCCCTTCGCCACGTTCCGCTTCCGCCGCGACGTCGAGGGCCCGGAGGACCTCGTAGGGCGGCTCTCCGCAGACACGGGCCGGCTGCGGCACCTCGATACGGTCGCCGATGACGGCGGCCACCTCCAACGCCCGGCGGCTGTCGGCGTCCAGGGCGGCGAGAGGGATGCGCGTCACCGTAGGTCGGTCGTTCAGCGGTCCGTCTCCGGGCCGTTGCCCTGGTCCCGGCCCGACGACGGGTCCAGGGGCGCCCGGTTGACCTGTCCTGAACCGTAACGCCTGGAACAGGGACAGGACTTCGACGGCGGCCACAGGGACTCGCGGCAGGACACGACGCTGCGGTGGCCCCGGATCGACGGGGCCACCGGCGTCAGTCACCGGGCCTCCTTCGAGGATGCCCCGGCTTTCAGGCCGGGGAGGAATCGAACCCCTGGGGAGGTTCAATTCAGGCGTCCCCAGTACGTGGAAGGACAGCTCGTCCGCAGCCCCATGCACTTCGGAAACTCCCATCGATCCCATCGAACCAGGCCCCTCACATCCCGCACAGCCCCGGGGTGGCAGCCCCGGCCGGCCGTCATTCCTGGCCGCTCCGAGCAGTTCACGAATGCCAGGTGGTCAGTAAATGACAATGACACAACAAGAGGGATCATGAGGAGCCGGTGTGAGGTATCAGGTTGCCAACTTTTGTATGAACAGGAGGCAGTCAGAAACAAGGGAAGCAGGGCTACCGGGCGGTCCTCACAAGTCCCGCACAGCCGTTCCCTTTTCTCGACGGTCGTCCGACTGAGAGCCAACAGTCGCCGCAAACCCCTCGTCCAAACCCGCCTTCGGGCAGGTCATGACCTGGCCGAACGGTCGCCCACCCTTTGTGGACCGCCACACCGGACGCCGTTCGCCTGGGGTGCGCGCCCTGATGAACAACGTCAGCCGAGCGGATCCGGCCGGCGACGGAGGGTGGCGGCCGCCCGCCGGGTCAAGGCCCAGCCCACGGGCCGTCAGGCGAGCGCGAGGCCGAAACGGTGGCGGGGAACACGTATCCGCAGCGGGCCGGTGGCTGATCCGACACCTCACGGAAGATCGGGATGTTCATGTCGCAGATCCAGGAGCCCCCTCCCCTTCAGGGAGGGGAGGATTCAAACTGGTTCGGGTTGTGCTTCCGGTTGCCGGGCTGGTGCCGGCCTCGGTTCCCAGACGGTGGTGGTCCGTAGGTAGGCGTAGATCACGGAGGCCATCGCCAGGAGGAGAAGTGGTCCGTAGACCCACGAGTGTCGGGCCATCTCCAGCGGCAGGTAGCGGTAGGACACCAAGAGGGCGGTGAAGACTGTCGCGCCGTAAGCGACCAGCTGGATTCCTGATCGGTCCCAGCCGCGGTCGTACGCGCGCAGAGCTGCCTCGATCGTGAGCGTGAACACCACGCCGGCAATGAGATCCACGCCGTAGTGGTAGCCGAATCCCAGCGTGGCGACGAGCGTGGCGATCAGCCAGAAGGCGCCTGCCCATCGCAGGAACCTCGGGCCCTTCCGGGAATGAATGAAGATCGTGGTGGCCCACGCCGTGTGCAGGCTGGGCATGCAGTTACGTGGGGTGATCCCGTCGAATGGAATCGAATGCGGGATGTTGATCGGCAGCGGCGTCACCGGCCACAGATCGGCCACCGCCCATTGCGCGGTGGGGGGCGGCGGTTCCGACCACAGGCTGACCGCGGCCCAGTGCTCGGTGCCGGTGCCGTAGGCGAAGACCGGTCCGACCACCGGGAAGATCATGTAGAAGGCCGGGCCGACCAGGCCGATCGCCAAGAAGGTGCGCACCAGGTGATGGCGCGGGAAGCGGCGCTCGACCGCCACGTTGCGCAGTTGGTACAGCGCGACGACGACCGCGGCCACCGCGAGCTGACCGTAGATGATGTCGAGGATGTTGAAGCCGATCGTGCCGGAGGCCGTGACCATCCGGCCCACCAGCCACGACGGGTTGCCCAGCGCGTGATCGGCGATCGCCACATACGGGTCGAGCACCGTCGGGCGGGATTTCGCGGTGATGAGCAGCCAGGTGTCTCCGGTCTTGCGGCCGGCCACCAGCAGCAGGGCCAGCCCGACGCCCTTCAGCAGCAGAACCCGCTCGGGGCCGGTGCGACGCGTGAGGGCGATGACCGCATAGCCCAGAATCACCCACAACGCCCCGTTGCCGAAGGCATGGCCGTCGGTCATCTCGTCGCCGACCGCCCACCGGACCAGCAGGAAGACGACGTCGATGCCGACCGCGACACCCACCGCGACGAACCGTTGCCGCCAGGTGAGCACCACCAACATCAACGACATACCGGCGTACAGGAGGAAGGCCGATTTGGGGGGGAATATGACCTCTCGCACCTGGTTGGTGATCGGACCCGCTTCACCGTAGTGACGCGCGGTGATCTCCAGCACGACGAGGAATCCGAGGGCCACCACGCATGCCGTGGCCACCAGTATCGCCCGTGGCTGACGCCACGCGGAGGACGCGATCCCGCTCTTTATTCGCAAAAAAATGCGTGATGACATAGATTTCAACGATTTGGCCAGTTTGTTGTATTTTGTTGGAATAGATTACTTATCGCGGTGAATGGCATGGCTTCCCAGTGAAGGACAGGCAATGGGGGGCGTTCGCCGCAAGTTCGAGCATGTTATCGGAGCGGTGCGCGGGTTTCGCTAAAAATGTTCGGATACGAAAATTTCCGCGCTGTTCCACGGGCCGACCATGACCGGGCCATGACCGGGCCATCCCAGGTCATCCCGGGTAATGGCCGGACCCTGCCCGCCCACGCGAAGAGCAGCAGCCCTGCTCCAAGCTGCCGCCGCTCTTCGGTTCAGTCCACCTGAGGTCGGGCGAGGCCGTGGTCGTAGGCGAAGATCACGGCCTGGATGCGGTCGCGGGCTCCGATCTTGGCCAGGACGCGACCCACATGCGTCTTGACAGTGGACTCGGACAGGACCCACCGGGTGGCGATCTCCCCGTTGGTCCAGCCCTTGCCGACGGCGACGAGGATCTCGCGCTCACGGTCGGTCAGGGAGGTGAGACCCGGGTCCTCGGCGGCGTCTGCGCGGTGGGCGGGGACGTAGCGGGCGAACTCGTCCAGGAGACGACGGGTGAGGGCGGGCGCGATGACGGAGTCGCCGACGGCGACGGCCCGGATGCCGGAGAAGAGCTCTTCGGGGCGCGCGTCCTTGAGGAGGAAGCCGCTGGCGCCGGCGCGGAGGGCGGCGTACACGTATTCGTCGAGGTCGAAGGTGGTCAGCACGAGGACGCGCGAGCGGCCACCGGCGGCGACGATGCGGCGGGTGGCCTCGATGCCGTCCATGCCGGGCATGCGGACGTCCATCAGGACGACGTCCGGGCGCAGTTCGGCGGCCTGGCGGACGGCCTCGGCACCGTGGGCGGCCTCACCTACGACGTCGGTCTCGGCGACGGAGTCCAGGAGCAGGTGGAAGCCGTACCGTTGCAGCGGCTGGTCGTCCACGATGAGCACGGTGGTCATCGGTCACCACCGCTTTGGGGTGTGAGGTCGAGGACGGCCTCGACGTTCCATCCTCCGCCGCCCGTCGGGCCCGCGCTGACCGTGCCTCCGTACAGAGCCGCTCGTTCCCGCATGCCGCAACCGCTGGCCGCCCCCGGACAGACGGGCGACCAGCGGTCCCATTCCGCTGAGGTCATCGGTGGTCACGGACGTCACCTGTCCATGATGCGGGCGTCAGACGTCACTGCGCGCGAGCCGGTACGCCGCGCCGCCCAGCGCCAGCGCCGTCCAGCAGAGGAACACCAGCAGCCCGGCGCCCGGTGACAGGGACGTGGAGTCGTGGGTCAGCGCGAACATCGATTCACCCGCGTTGGACGGCAGGTAAGGGCTGATGTTGTCCTGCCAGGAGCTCGGCAGCAGCGAGATCAGCCCCGGGATCAGCATCAGGGTGGCCACCAAAACCGAGATCCCGCCGGCCACCGACCGCAGCAGCGCGCCCAGGGCGGCGCCGATCACCCCGACCAGGCCGAGGTAGAGCCCCGCGCCCAGCAGACTCCGTACGACACCCGCGTGGGAAAGGCCCATCGCCGCGGGCGTGCCCGAGACGATCCCGCTCCCGACCAGGAAGGTGACGAACGCGCCGAGCGTCCCCACCACCAGCGCGACCAGCCCGAACACGGCCGCCTTGGACCACAGCACGGGCAGCCGGCGGGGCACCGCCGCCAGCGTCGAGCGGATCATGCCGGTCGAGTACTCCCCCGCCGTGACCAGCACGCCGAGCACGCCGAGAGCCAGCTGCGCGAAGTTCGTACCGAAGAGGGACAGGCGGACGGCCGTCGAGGCGGCGAAGTCCTTGTCCAGGTTGCCGGAGTCGATCCCGGACTTGTAGCGGCTCGCTGCGATCAGGCCGAAGGCCACCAGGAACAGCAGGCCGAGGCCCAGGGTGATCCAGGTCGAGCGCAGGGACCACAGCTTGGCCCACTCGGAGGCGAGCACACGCCGTCCGGTCACCCGGTAGACGGGGCGGGCGGGGGTGGTGCGGGGTTCCTCGGCGGTTGCGGTGAGGGTGCTCATGCGGACCTCCCCAGGGTCTCGATCCCGGTCGTGGTGCCGTGGTACTCCACGGCATCCCTGGTCAGGTCCATGAACGCCTCCTCCAGCGACACGGTCCGCGCGCTCAGCTCGAACAGCGCGATCCCGTGCTCCGCGGCCTTCAGCCCGATCTCGCGGGCGCTCACCCCGGTCACCCGCAGTTCCTCGGAGCCGATCCGGCCGGTGACATCGACACCGGGCCCGGCCAGGACGTCCCGCAGCCGGGCCGGGTCCTGCGTCACCACCTTCACCGTGTCGCCGCCCGCCTCGCGGATCAGGTCCGCCACGGTCGTGTCGGCCAGCAGCCGCCCGCGTCCCACAATGATCAGATGGTCCGACACCAGAGCCATCTCGCTCATCAGGTGCGAGGACACGAACACCGTCCGGCCCTCGCCGGCGAGCCCCTTCAGCAGATTGCGGATCCAGAGCACCCCCTCCGGGTCCAGCCCGTTGACCGGCTCGTCCAGCATCACCGTCTGCGGATCACCCAGCAGCGCCGCCGCGATGCCCAGCCGCTGCCCCATCCCGAGGGAGAAGGCACCGGCCCGCTTCTTCGCCACACTGCCCAGCCCGGCGAGATCGATGACCTCGTCGACCCGGCGGCCCGGAATGCCATGGGTGAGCGCGAGAGCCCTGAGGTGGTTGTACGCCGAACGGCCCGGGTGGATCGACTTCGCCTCCAGGAGCGCGCCGACCTCCTGCAGCGGCGCCCGGTGACGGGCGTAGTGGTGGCCGTTCACGGTGACGGAGCCGCTCGTCGGGGCATCAAGGCCGACGATCATGCGCATGGTCGTGGACTTCCCCGCACCGTTGGGCCCCAGAAAGCCCGTCACCGTGCCCGGCTTCACGACGAAGTCCAACCCGTCGACGGCCGTCTTCTCGCCGTACCTCTTGGTCACCTGCCGTGCGTCGATCATTCGCGTTCTCCCTGTCGGGGTCCGGCGCCTGTCACTTCCGACGCCGCACAGGCAACGCTAAGTGCCGAATCACCCCGATCCGGTGGTACCGGGAGGCTGAACTACGCCGGTCGGGTGGTACCGCGGTACTACGCGACCACCTGCGGTGATTGCCGTGTTCGTCGGCTCCGCCGGCCTGGCGCAGGGGGCGTCGGCCCCGACTCCTGCCCGGCGGACAGGAGTCGGGGCCGAGCTGTTCACGTCCATCGTCGACCGCGCTGTGGGCAGCGTCCCGCCCGAGACCAGATCAGTACATGCGGGCGTTCCGTCTCGCCGCAGAGTTACTGTCCCGCTGCCAGACTGGTCGGTAAGGACCGGTAGGAACGGTAGGACCGGTAAAGACCTGTAAGGATCGGTAAGTACCAGTAAGGAACAGTTCGGCACCCGACCGCCGTGACCCGCTTCGCGAGAGCGAAGGGAATGAGGCCCATGGACGACAGGGGCGTCACCTCCGGAGGCGCCGCGGAGGGACGTGTGCCGGAGGACTTCGCGGTCGTCATCGACGGGCGCGGGGCGGTCATGGTGTGGAGCGCCGGAGCTCAGCGGCTGCTCGGATACGAAGCCGCCGAGATCGTGGGCCGGCCGGCCGCCGGCCTGCTCGCCGCCGACCTGCCCGAGTCCGCGCGGCGCCATATGGCCGACGGCCGCCAGGTGGCCAGTGAGGTGGCGCTTCGGCACCGGGGCGGAGACCGTGTCGTGGTGCGGCTGCGGGGAACGCCGTTGGCGGACACGGACCGCGACCACGACCGCGGCGACAGCGACAGCGGCAGCGGCAGCGGCAGCGGCAACGGCAACGGCAACGGCAACGGCAACGGCAGCAATGGTGGAGCCCGCCGGCCCTGGCTCGTGACGGGAGCGGCACCGGCGAGCTTCGCCGGGCGGGCCGAGCCGGGGACGGAGGCCCTGTGGGACCTCACGCTCGCGCAGCTCCCCGTGCCGGTGGCGGTGTACGACCTTCAGGCCCGGCTGGTGTCCGCCAACGCGGTCATGTCCGAGGTGATGGGCCAGACCGTGGCGGAGATGCGGGGCCGGACCCTGTGGGAGATCGAACCCACTCCGCCGTTCGACGTGTACGACCGCCTCCAGCGGCAGGTCCTGCGCACCGGGGAGATGGTGTTCTACGAGGACCACGGCCAGGCTCCCGGTGAGACCCGGGAGCATGCCTGGTCGATGTTCATCTCACCGCTGAAGGACGAGAGCGGCACCGTCCAGGGGCTGTCCGCGGCGGTCTTCGACACCACGGAGCAGTACTGGGCCCGCCGCCGCCTCGTGGTCCTCAACGACGCCGGCCTCCGCATCGGCAGCACCCTGGACGTGATCAGGACGGCCGAGGAACTGGCCGATGTGGCCGTGACCGGGTTCGCGGACTTCGTCACGGTGGACCTGCTGGAGTCCGTCGCCCTCGGCGAAGAGCCGGCGACGGTACCGCCGGACGAGCCCGTCACCGTGCGCCGCACAGCTCAGCGGTCGGTACTGGAGGACTGTCCCGAGTCGGTGGTCGCGGCCGGCGGCGCGGTCGTCTACCCGGTGGGGACACCGCCCATGCGGACGCTGATCGCCGGCTGGGGCACCCGCCACACGGCCGGTGAGCCGGGGATGCAGGAGTGGATCAGGTCCTCCCAGGCCCGCGCCGAGGCGGTGACCAAGTTCATGATCCACTCGGTGCTGCTGGTGCCGCTGCGCGCCCGCGGCGTGACCCTGGGCCTGGTGCACTTCCTGCGGCACCGGACGGCTCAGCCCTTCAGCGAGGACGACCTGCTGCTCGCGGAGGAGATCGTCGCCAGAGCGGCGGTGAGTGTGGACAACGCCCGCCGCTACACCCATGAACGCCGGACAGCGCTGGCACTCCAGCGCAGCCTCCTTCCCGACCGGCCTCGGGACCTGGCGGCGATGGAGGTGGCCTACCGCTACCTGCCGGCCGGTTCCGGTGCCGAGGTGGGCGGCGACTGGTTCGACGTGATTCCGCTGTCCGGCGCCCGGGTCGCCCTCGTCGTGGGCGACGTCGTCGGTCACGGCATCCACGCGTCGGCCACCATGGGCCGCCTGCGGACCGCCGTACGCACTCTCGCGGACGTCGACCTCGCCCCCGACGAGTTGCTCACCCAGCTGGACGACCTCGTCATCAGGCTCGACCGGGAGGAGGGGCCGGAGGCCCGCGGGCAGGCGCAGGACGCGTCGGGCGAGGTCGGGGCCACCTGCGTGTACGCCGTCTACGACCCCGTGTCCCGGCGCTGCACCATGGCCCGCGCCGGACATCCGCCGCCCGCCCTGGTGACCCCCGACCGCGGCGTACGGCTCCTGGATCTGCCGGCCGGTCCGCCGCTCGGCCTCGGCGGCCTGCCGTTCGAGGCGGTCGAGGTGGAGCTGGCGGAGGGCAGCGTGCTCGCCCTCTACACCGACGGCCTGGTCGAGACAGCCGACCGCGACATCGACGTCGGTCTCACCCTGCTGCGCCAGGCGTTGGGCGACCCGGGTGCGTCGCTGGAGGAGACCTGCGACCACGTGCTGCGCACCGTGCTGAGCGAAAGTCCCGGCGACGACATCGTGCTGATGCTGGCGCGCACGGCCGCGCTCGACGCCGGAAAGGTACGCACCTGGGAGCTGCCGCGGGACCCCGCGGCCGTGGCCGGGGCCCGCAAGATGGCGGGTGAGCAGCTGGCCGCCTGGGGGCTGACGGAGGCGGCGTTCACCACCGAACTGGTCGTCAGCGAGCTGGTCACGAACGCCGTCCGGTACGGCGAGGACCCCATCGTGCTACGGCTCATCCGCGACTCGGCGCTCATCTGCGAGGTCTCCGACGGCAGCAGCACCGCCCCGCACCTGCGGCGGGCCCGCGTTTTCGACGAGGGCGGGCGCGGGCTGATGCTCGTCGCCCAGATCGCCGAACGCTGGGGCACCCGCCAGACTCCCGCCGGCAAGACCATCTGGGCGGAACTGCCACTGCCCGCGGAGACGCTCGCCCACTCACTCTGACGTGTGGTGACGTCGAGCGGTGGTGGTTTCGAACGGCGTACGACCGCCTGCACGCCGCCCGCCCTGCGGCGCGGCGTACCGGAACCGGAGCGTTCGCTGTGGGTGAGCCGGTCGCCGAGCCCGACCCGCTGGACCAGGGTGCGCAGCCAGTCGTGGTCCGGGGCGCGGCCGGCCAGGCGCAGCGGCAGAGCGGCGGTCATCGACGGCCTCGCAGAGCGCGCACCGCGAGGGTTCCGCCGCACAGCGCGGTGACCATGCCGCAGACCAGGTGCACCCAGGTGTCGGCGCCGCTGAAGGAGGCCGCCATGTTGGCGACCGCGCTGATCACCACGACGGACCACAGCAGAGTGCGGGCGACCTCCCCTCGGGTGAGACGGTCGGGGTCGAGGTCGGTGCTCGTGCTCGCGGTCGTGTTCATGTGCGCGGTTGTGTTCGTGTTCATGGGCTTCTCCCGTGGTCCGGTGCCGTCCTCGCTGTCGTCACCGACGCTATGGATCAGCACCCCGCGGGCCGATCCCGCAGCCGGGCCGGCCGAGGTACAGCAGGCTGTACCTCCCGGACCCGGTACCTCGCGCGAACCGCTTTTCGGCATAAGGTCGTTCGCGACCGAGGGACGGGGGATGGATGACAACCCACCAGGACACCGCTGCCGCCGAGGGCGTGGGCGTGGGCGTGGGCCTCAAGGACACCGTCGTCAGCACCCTGAGTGCCGCCGGCGCCGCGATCAGACAACTGGGGTCCGGACTCAACACGGCCCTGCTCGCGCTGATGACGCTGCTCTGGACGGCCGTCGCCGCCGTGACGAGCCTGGTCGGGGTGGGGCTGCTCATCGCGCCGGTCGTGCTGCGCGCGCTGCACGCCCTCGCCGGAAAGGAACGTGCCCGGCTGGCCCTCTGCGGCCCGGAGGTCGTCGCCCCGGAGCCCCCGCCGACCCGGCTGCGGCTCGCCCTGGTCGACCCCACCACCCGAGGGGAACTGCGCTGGCTGGTCCGGCACGCGACCCTGGGACTCCTCCTCGGGCTGCTCGGTGTCGTCCTGCCGGTCCTCGCCGTGCGGGACAGCGCCTTTCCCCTGTACTGGAAGCTCCTGCCGAAGAACACGACCGCCACGTCCCTGGGGATGGGCTCCGCGCAGTCCTGGCCCGGCGCCCTCGCCGTGTCTCTCCTGGGCCTGGGCTGGATCATCATCATCCTCGGGCTCTCCCCCGGCATGGCCCGCCTCCAGGCCCGGCCCGGACAGCAGCTCCTCGCGGCCGGTCCCGACGTCGATCTGTCCCGGCGCGTCGCCGAGCTGACCGCCACCCGCGCCGCCGCCCTGGACGCCCACGCCGTCGAACTGCGCCGCATCGAGCGGTCGTTGCACGACGGCACCCAGAACCGCATCGTCAGCGTCACCGTCCTGCTGGGCGCGGCCCGCCGGATGGTCGCCCGCGACCCGGCCGGCGCCGACGAACTCCTCGAACGCGCCCAGTCCGCCGCCGAACAGGCCCTCGCCGAGCTGCGTACGGTCTCCCGGAGCATCCTCCCCCCGGTCCTGGACGACCGGGGGCTGGCCGGGGCGCTCTCGGGGCTGGCGGCTCAGAGCGCGATGCCCTGCCGGATCGACGTCGACGTACCCGAACGGTGCGCCGCCGCCGTGGAGGCGACCGCCTACTTCGTCGTGGCCGAGGCGCTGACCAACGTCGCCAAACACAGCGGAGCCCGGAACGCCACCGTCACGGCCCGCAGCCGGGGCGGCCGGCTGCGGCTGCGCATCGAGGACGACGGCCGGGGCGGCGCCGACGAGGACGGCGGCTCCGGCCTCACCGGCATCCGCCGCCGGATCGCGGCGCTCGACGGCAACCTCACCCTGGCCAGCCCACCCGGCGGCCCGACAACCCTCGAGGTGGATCTCCCCTGTGGATCGTGACTTCAAGACGGACCGCTCCCCGCGGACGGCCCGCGCCCCGCGGACAGATGATGCCCCGCAAACGGACCGTACCCACCGGACGGACCACGCCCCCGGGACGGGCCGTGCCCCGCAAACGGACCACGCCCCACGGGCGGACCACGCCGCGCGCACGGACGGTTCCCTGCGGATCGTGATAGCCGAGGACGACGCGTTGCTGCGCGAGGGCCTCGCCCTGCTGTTGCGCGCCGAGGGTCTCGACGTGGTCGCCACCGCGGGCACCGCCGACGGGGTGCTGGACGCCATCGACACCCACGAACCGGACGTCGCCATCCTCGACGTACGGATGCCGCCGACCCACACCGACGAGGGGATCGTCGCGGCGGTCGAGGCCCGGCGCCGACGGCCCGGCCTCGCTGTCCTCGTCCTGTCCGCCTACGTCGAGCAGAGCTTCGCCACCGAGCTGCTCGGCGGCGGCGTGGGCGGCCTCGGCTATCTGCTCAAGGAACGCGTCGGCCGGGTCGAGGAGTTCCTGGAGGCTCTGCACCGGGTGGCGGACGGCGGCACCGCCATCGACCCCGAGGTCGTGGCCCAGTTGTTCACCCGCTCCCGTCAGGACCCCCGCCTGGAGCGGCTCAGCCCCCGCGAGCGGGACGTACTGGCCCTGATGGCCGAGGGGTTGGGCAACTCCGCCATCGCCGACCGGCTCGTCGTCACCGAGGGCGCCGTCCACAAGCACATCCGCAGCATCTTCGCCAAGCTCGACCTGTCCCCCGCGGACCATGTGGACCGACGGGTGGCCGCGGTCCTGCGGTACCTGGAGGACGTACGCCGCCTGGCATGAGTCATGAGTCACCTGGCGCGGCGTGCCGTCCGTCAGTCGGACTTCCCGGCGTCGCCCGGCGCGTCGATGGTCTGTTCCGCCCAGATCGTCTTGCCCTTGGCGGTGGGGCGGGTGCCCCAGCGTTGGGTGAGGTGGGCGACCAGAAGGAGGCCGCGGCCGCCCTCGTCGTAGACGCGGGCGCGGCGCAGGTGGGGAACCGTGCTGCTGGCGTCGGAGACCTCGCAGATGAGGGTCCGGTCGTAGATGAGGCGCAGTTGGATGGGCGGCTCGGCGTGCCGGATGGCGTTGGTGACCAGTTCGCTGACGATCAGTTCGGTGACGAACGCGACGTCGGACAGGTTCCAGGAGTCCAGTTGGCCGAGGGCGTTCCTGCGGGTCTCGGCGACGGCGGCGGGGTCGGGGGGAATGGTCCAGGTGGCGACCCGGTCGGCGTCGAGGGCCCGGGTGCGGGCGAGGAGCAGCGCCACGTCGTCCACGCGCCGCCCGGGCAGCGTGGCCGCGAGAACCGCGTCGCACAGGTGCTCCAGTGAGGCGGCGGGCCGGGTGAGGGCCTGGCGCAGGCGGGAGACGCCGTCGTCGACGGCGGGGTTACGGGACTCGGTCAGGCCGTTCGTGTAGAGAGCGAGCAGAGTGCCCTCCGGGAGTTCCGTCTCGACCGACTCGAAGGGCAGTCCCCCGAGTCCCAGCGGGGGCCCCGCGGGCAGGTCGAGCAGTTCCACGGTGCCGTCCGGGCTCACCACCATCGGCAGCGGATGCCCCGCCCGGGCGAGCACGCACCGGCGGGACACCGGGTCGTACACGGCGTACAGGCAGGTCGCGCCGACGTCTCCCGCGACCTCCCCGTTCCCCGTCAGGGCGGCGTCCGGGTCCGCCGCCTCGGCGGCCAGCCGGCCCACCAGGTCGTCGAGGTGCGTGAGCAGTTCGTCGGGGGGCAGGTCGATGTCGGCGAGGGTGCGTACGGCGGTGCGCAACCGTCCCATGGCGGCGGAGGCGTGGATGCCGTGACCCACCACGTCGCCCACGACCAGCGCCACCCTGGCCCCGGACAGCGGGATCACGTCGAACCAGTCGCCGCCCACCCCGGCCCGCGCACCGGCCGGCAGGTAACGGGAGGCGACCTCCACGGCCGCCTGCTCGGGCAGCCGCTGCGGCAGCAGGCTGCGTTGCAGGGTGACCGCCGTGCCGCGCTCACGGGTGTAGCGGAGGGCGTTGTCGATGCAGACGGCCGCCCTGGACGCCAGTTCCTCGGCCAGCAGCAGATCGTCCTCCTGGAACTCCTCGGGGTGCCGGTGGCGGATGAGGACGGCGACTCCCAGGGTGGTGCCGCGGGCCGTCAGGGGAACGGTCATCATCGAGTGGACGCCGGCCTCACGGAGCCGGGCGGACCGCAGCGGATCCCGTACCGCCCACTCGGCCAGCACGGGCTCGGTCATCCGGTGCAGCACGGCACGCCCCGACCGCAGGCTCCGCACCTGCGGCGACCCTCCCGGGTACGCGTCCACCTCGCCCGGCGCGACGACCGCCTCGGGGACGCCCGGGAGCACCGACTGGTGGGCGACACGCCGCAGGGCCAGGGGGCGGCCCGCCGACCGCGCCTGAGGGTCCTGCTCGTCCGCGTCGACGGCGTGGTCGGTGCTCTCGTCGTCCAGGGAGGTCAGCAGGTCGATGCTGATGAAGTCGGCGAGTTCCGGGACCGCGACGTCCGCGAGTTCCTGCGCGGTCCGGGCCACGTCAAGGGTGCTGCCGATGGTGCGGCCGGCCTCGGCGATCAGCTGGAGGCGTTTGCGGGCCCAGTGCTGCTCGGTGATGTCGTGCGCGGACAGAAAGACACCGTGGGTGCGGCCCGCCGCGTCCCGCAGCGGGGACACGAAGATCGACCAGGCGTGCTCGCGCTTCTCGCCCGGAGCGCGCAGGTACCTCTCGCGGTAGTACGTCTCACCGGTCTCCAGCACCCGCAGCATGTCCTGCTCGGAGATCTCGCCCGTGTCGTTGTCCACGATCTCCGGGATGCGCAGTCCGCGCATCTCGCCCTCAGCGAGGCCCACGGACCGCTCCATCTCCGCGTTGGCCCGCCGCAGCCGGAGCGTGGTGTCGTACAGGGCCAGCGCACAGCACGGGGACTGCGTGAAACTCCAGCTGACCAGGTCCTCGTCGACCGGCCTGGACTCCTGACCGGCCAGGGGAGACAGCACCAGCCAAGAACCGCCGCCTCCGCCACCGGGGAGGCCGCCTCCCTCTCCGTTTCCCCCTCTGTCTCCGTTTCCAGCTCTGTCTCCGTCTCCATGCGGCGCCGGGTGATGGTGGGCCAGCACGCCGGCGTCCACGATGTGGCCGTCCCGGTGCCGCAGAGCGAGCGTTCCGTGCCATCTCGGCAGCTGGGCGAAGGGCGGGAGGTCCGCCGCCGCGGGCTCCTCGGCGAGCAGGGTGGCGACCGGGCGGCCCAGGATCTGCGCCGCCGTGTATCCGAGCAGCCGTCGCGCACCGTCGTTCCACGCGGTCACCGTGCCGTGCTCGTCGACGGTGGCCCGCGCGGTGAGCACCTCACGGACGACGTCCTCGACGGGACTCGCTCCCTGGTCACCGTCGATCTCGCCGACCCGTCTTTCCATGGTCGCTCATCTCGCTCTCGCCGGGTTCTCTCCCGTGTTCGCTTCGTATGCCATGGCTTTTCATCCCGATTTTCCCAGTATTCCGCAGGAGGCAGCGATCCCGCACCGAACGTCGGGAAAGCCGAGGCGAAAGACGGCCGACCACATGCGCCCACGCGGTGGGGCCGGACCCGTTCCGGCCCTCGCCTCCCGCCCCTCCACACCTTCCGCCCCCTCCGCGTCCTCCGCGTCCGCCCCGTGCCGGAATCGTGCCGGAATCGTGCCGCGGTCCTACGATGACAAGTGGGCCGTATGACAGGGAGCAGCCATGATTCGTCCGGCCGACATCCGCGAGTGGCGCAACCATGAAGTGGTCGACCCCCAGGGCCGCAAGATCGGCATGCTCGAGGCGATCTACGTCGACACGGCGACGGACCGACCCGCCATGGCCACGATCCGCACCGGACTGCCCACCCGACAGCGGCTGGTCTTCGTCCCGCTCGACGAGGCCGTCCTCGGCCCCGGCTACGTGCGGGTCTCGCACGCCAGGACAAAGGTACGGAAGGCCCCTTCGATCGGCACGGACGACGTCCTGCCCGCCGAGCGGGAGGAGCCGATCTTCCAGCACTACGACATGGAGTACCGGCCGGGCGTCAACGGCGAACGCCGGCTCGCCCGCCGCTGACCCCGGCAACACCGCACCACAACACCGCACCACAACACCGCACCACCAGGAGGTGGTTCGCCATGATGGTGGCCTTCCTGCTGATCGTCCTTGTCGCGGTCGCCCTGGGCATCGTCGGGGTGGCGGCGCACGGGCTGGGCTTTCTCCTGGCCGTCGGCGTCGTGCTGTTCATCGCCGATGTGGTCTTCATCACCGTACGAGGGGCCCGGGGTGATCACCGACGGCCCATCCGATGACCGCTGACCAGGGCATCAGCCCCCGTACCCACGGACGCTGCGATCCGGGCGACGCAATATCTGTGGCCATGACATGAGAAATCGACGCGACGCGCGATGAGTATTCCCCGACCGGCCGCCGGATCCGGAATTGCCGAACCGACGCGGCCGATCACGCCGTGCTACTGTCGATCTCAGTTGCAGTGTGGTGGCCAGAAGGTTTTTTCCGACGGGCTGATCATCGCGGCGACCGGAGTGCGCATACGGCGAACTCCGAACCCGTACCGAAGGAGATTGACATGGCTACTGGAACCGTGAAGTGGTTCAACGCTGAAAAGGGCTTCGGCTTCATCGAGCAGGACGGCGGCGGCGCCGACGTCTTCGCCCACTACTCGAACATCTCCGCCTCTGGCTTCCGCGAGCTGCTGGAAGGCCAGAAGGTGAGCTTCGACATCGCGCAGGGCCAGAAGGGCCCGACGGCCGAGAACATCGTTCCCGCCTGATCCGGCCACTGACGCCTGGTTCGCAGCTGGGGCCCGCACCTTGGGGTGCGGGCCCCAGCTCGCTGCATTTCAGAAAAAACCGGAGAAACTCCGCGGATCCACGCGAATCTCCGAGCATCTCCGTAGAATTCTCCACCCCATATTCACTGTTCTCGGCGTTTGAAACGCCAGAGTCACGGCTCGTTCTTGCGATTCTCTGCGCCGCTCGTTCACCGCGGGAATTCCTTGATACGTGCCATATCAAGGAAGGTTCCGCATGAACCGCGTACGCACGAACGACCGATACGCCCGTAAGCGCACCGGCGCCCAGGGCTCGGGCTCCGGCTCCGGCTTCGGCTCCGGCTTCGGAAAGAGCGGCGGCTCCGGAAAGGGCGGCGGCTACTCCGGCGCCCCGCGCCGCTCCAGGAGCCAGGGCAGCCGCCCGGCCGCGATGCAGGGGGAGTTCGCCCCGCCGAAGACCATCACGCCCGCCCTGCCCGCTGTGGAGGCGTTCGCCGAACTCGACATGCCGGAGCGGCTGTTGGCCGCGCTCGGCCACGAGGGCGTGACCGTGCCGTTCCCGATCCAGGCGGCGACCCTGCCGAACTCCCTGGCCGGGCGGGACGTACTCGGCCGCGGCCGCACCGGCTCCGGCAAGACCCTCGCCTTCGGCCTCGCGCTGCTGGCCCGCACCGTGGGCCGGCGTGCCGAGCCGCGACAGCCGCTGGCTCTCATCCTCGTCCCCACCCGCGAGTTGGCCCAGCAGGTCACCGACGCGCTGACTCCGTACGCCCGTTCCGTGGGCCTGCGCATGGCCACCGTCGTCGGCGGTATGTCGATCGGCCGGCAGGCCGGGGCGCTGCGCGCCGGCGCGGAGGTCGTCGTCGCGACGCCGGGACGGCTCAAGGACCTCATCGACCGCGGCGACTGCCGCCTGGACGAGGTCACCATCACCGTCCTCGACGAGGCCGACCAGATGGCCGACATGGGCTTCATGCCCCAGGTGACCGCCCTGCTCGACCAGGTGCGCACCGGCGGCCAGCGGATGCTCTTCTCGGCCACCCTGGACCGCAACGTGGACCTGCTGGTCCGCCGCTACCTGACCGACCCGGTGGTGCACTCCGTCGACCCCTCCGCGGGCGCGGTCACCACGATGGAGCACCACGTGCTCCACGTGCACGGCACGGACAAGCAGCGCACGACCACCGAGATCGCCGCCCGCGACGGCCGGGTGATCATGTTCCTGGACACCAAGCACGCGGTGGACAAGCTGACCAAGCACCTGCTGAGCAACGGCGTTCGCGCGGCCGGCCTGCACGGGGGCAAGTCCCAGCCGCAGCGCACCCGCACCCTGGCCCAGTTCAAGGACGGCCATGTGACCGTGCTGGTGGCGACCAACGTCGCCGCCCGCGGTATCCACGTGGACAACCTCGACATGGTGGTCAACGTGGACCCGCCGACCGACCCCAAGGACTATCTGCACCGTGGCGGCCGTACGGCCCGTGCCGGTGAGTCCGGCACCGTGGTCACCCTGGTGACGCCCGAGCAGCGCCGCGACATGAGCCGGCTGATGACCTCCGCCGGCGTCACCGCGGTGACCACCCAGGTCCGTTCGGGTGAAGAGGAGTTGACCCGCATCACGGGCGCCCAGGCACCGTCCGGCGTGCCGGTCGTCATCTCGGCACCGGCGGCCGCGAGCGAACGCCCGCGCCGCAGCACGCGTTCCTCCTCCTCTTCTTCCTCCTCCCGGGGGCGCCGACGCACTCAGGGCGGCGGCACGGGCGAGGCCGGACGCCGCGGTGGCTCGGCGGGCAGCGAGGGCGGCCGTCGCGGTGGCTCCGCGGGCGGCGAGGGCGGCCGTCGAAACGGCACCTCCGGCGAGGCCGGGCGTCGGGGCACGACAGGACGCAGGTCCAGCTTCGACTCGGCCGCCTGAGAGGGCGACGCCCCCGTCAGCCCGCTCCCCTCTCTCCCTCTGTGAGGCACTATGCGTTGCGTCATCGCCCGGTACCCGTTCGATTTCACCAAGATCGGAGTGCTGGCCTCGATGAAGGGCGTCACGCCCGAACTCATCACGGGTGACTCCGTGACCATCGGCCGCCGCCGCTACCCCGTGAAGCAGGTGGGCCGGGTCCTCACCCGGCAGGACCCCCGTGACTTCACCAGCGGCGAGGTCGTCCGCGCCATGACCCGTCTCGGCTTCACCTGCCACGAGGCCCAGGTGGCCGCTCCGGTGCCCGTGCTGACTCCGCTTCAGGAGGCGTCGGCGATGCTCGGCAGCCCGGCCGCCGCCGAGGCCCTGTAGCCGACACGCCACCTTCCGTGAGGGCCCTGCCGACGCGCGTCGGCAGGGCCCTCACGGCGTTTCACCTCTCGGAGTAGCTGAAGTCGCCCACGGTCCAGGCACTGACGTCCGCGAGCGCGACGCGGTACATGCCGCCCGTCTCGGGGATCGCCGTCGTGCCCTGCAGGATGCGGGCGAGATGGAAGTGCAGATGCGTCGGCGGCTCGCCGGTGTCGGGCCGCCGCTCGCCCGCCTCCGTGGTGAAGACGTCGGAGAACGGGCCGAGACGGTCCGAGGCTTTCAGGACCTCCGACACGCGCTCCCGCCACACGGCTTCGGGAGCGAGTCGTCCGGTGATCACGGTACCGCCGACCACCACGGTCAGCGACATCTGATTGCTGTGCACTGACTCCACCATGGTGGAGATGGCGACCAGCAGCTCGTCAGGGTTCGGCATGGGAACCGATTCTATTCGGCGGCCCCGCCCGACCCATAGAGATCCCACCCCGGTCCTGCGGCCCGCAGAATTCCTTGCCCCCACGCACGCTCAAATCTATCTTTGCCGGAGTAGACATTGGCCGACGCGACGGGTAGCGTTTCTCTCGTAGACATGGTCCAGCGAGGCCCGGCAGACACGAACTGCCGGGTAGCAGAAGAAGAAGTTCGCAGGTCAGCACGTAAGAAAGGAGGAGTAGACGCCATCAGGATCGCCCGGACCGACGTGTTCGGCCCGGGTACCGCAAGACCCCGGATGGGAAGGTGGTCCCCGGTCACGCAGCCGCGATCCCCGCTCGTCGGCCCACCCCCCGGGCCAGGCAGCGGAAACAGAAGGTCGGCACAGCAGTAGGGCCGACAGATGGTGTTCAATTTCCTCGGGGCCCTGGTGCCGTACGGCACCAGGGCCCCTCGACGCGTGGCTCAACGAGGTGACATGACAGCAGATACTCCGCTCAGCGGTCGTCTGGACGACGACGACTACCCCGCCTTCACGATGGGCCGGGCCGCCGAGATGCTCGGCACCACCCCCGGGTTCCTCCGGGCCATCGGGGAGGCCCGACTGATCACGCCGCTGCGTTCGGAGGGCGGCCACCGCCGCTACTCCCGCTACCAGCTGCGGATCGCCGCGCGCGCCCGCGAACTTGTCGACAAGGGCACCCCGATCGAGGCGGCCTGCCGCATCGTCATCCTCGAGGACCAGCTGGAGGAGGCCCAGCGCATCAACGCCGAGTACCGCCGGGCCGCCCAGAAGCCCTCCGGACCAGCCAACGCCGGCGCCGCCACCGGCTGACCCGTGCCCTCCTGTCCGCCACCACCACTGCGGGCTGTCCCGGGGGCTGCCCCGTGGGTTGTCCCAGGGGCTGCTCTGAGAGCTGTCCTGGTGGGGGAATGTCCCGCGGGCTGTCCCGCGGGCGTCAGCACCGACCCAGGGCCCGCCTGTACGCCACCTCCGGTCGGCTCAGGGGCCGCCTGTCCGCCGGCGCCGCGGACTGGGGCCTGCCCGCCGGCGCCGCGCGCCGTGATCAGGGCCGTCCCCGGAGCCGCCCGTACGAACGCTCGCCTCAATGCCGTCCCCGAGCCGCCCGTACGAACGCCGTGATCAGGGCCGGGTCCTTGACGCCCCGGCTCCGCTCCACCCCGCTGGACACGTCGACGCCCCAGGGGCGGGTGGCGGCCACGGCGTCGGCGACGTTGTCCGGGGTGAGGCCGCCGGCGAGCAGCCACTTCTCTCCGGGTGCGGCCGACGGCATGCCGGTCCAGTCCCAGGCGATGCCGGAGCCGGGGACGGGCGCGTCGAGGAGAAGCAGGTCCTCGCCCAGGTCTCCGCAGCGCGGGACCGGCTCCCCGAAGGCCGTGGCGCGGATCAGGGTCCAGCCGCCCGTGGCGAGGCCGTCGTAATAGTCGCGGTCCTCCGGCCCGTGCACCTGGACGGCCCGGATGCCCGCTTCGGTGGCCAGGGACCGCACATCGTGCAGGGGCTCCGCGCGGAAGACGCCGACGGTCAGGACGTGCTCCGGGATCCGGCGGCACAGCCGGGCGGCCGTCGCGGCGTCGATCCGGCGCGGGCTCTTCGAGAAGACGAACCCGATGGCGTCGGCGCCCGCCTCCACGGCCGTGTCGACGTCCCGCTCGGTCGACAGGCCACAGATCTTGACGAACAGGGAAGTACTCACGGGGCCACCGTACCGGGGCTCGGTCTGTCCGTATCCTGCCCGCCAACCGGCCTGAGCCGACGGCTACTTGAGGCCGATCGCCGCGCAGTCCGACGCGTACTTCGGGGTGCAGATGTCCTTGACGGTGTAGACGCCGTCCTGGATCACGGTCGCCTTGATGTTGGCCCGGGTGAGCGCGACGACCTGCACCAGCTGGGACGGGATGGCCTTCTGCGTCGGGCTGTCGACCGCGTCGGGGGTCAGCGCCTCGAACTGGAGCGAGCGGCCCTGGATCTTGGCCACTGCCATCTCCGCGGCGTTGTTGGCCTCCAGCAGGAAGGACTTGTATACGGTCATGTACTGCTCGCCCGAGACGATCCGCTGCACCGCCGCGAGATCCGCGTCCTGCCCGGTCACCGGCGGGATCTTGGCCGCGCCGGCCTCCTTCAGCGCGTCGATGGCCGCGCCGGCCATGCCGTCGTTGGCCGAGTACACGGCGGCGATGTTGTTCAGGCCGACGGACCGGATCGCCTGCTCCGTGTTGGCCTTGGCGACCTCGGGAAGCCACTCCCTGGTGTCGTACTGCTTGGCTATGACCACGCGCCCCTTCAGCTCGTCGAGCGCGCCCTTCTTGAAGAGGGCGGTGTTGGGGTCGGCCAGCGAGCCGTTCAACATAACGATCTTGCTGGTCGCGGCCTTGTCGCCGAGGGCGTCCACGATCGCGCGGCCCTGCACCTCGCCCACGAGTTCGTTGTCGTGCGACACATAGGCGTCGATCGGGCCCTCGGCGAGCCTGTCGTACGCGATGACGGGAATACCGGCGTCCTTGGCCTTCCGGACGGCGGGTGCGAAGGCCTTGGCGTCCACCGCGTCCACCAGGATCACGTCCACCTTCTCGTCGATCATCTGGTCCATCTGGACGCTCTGCTTGGACTCGCTCGCCTCGGCGTTGGCGTAGCGGACCTTGCCCTTGCCGTCGGTGAGGGCGGCGACCCGTTTCTTGATGAGGGGGTAGTCGAACTTGTCGAAGCGTTTCGTCTTGGTGTCGGGCAGCAGCAGGCCCACCGTGATGTCGTTGCCCTTCTTCGGCGTCGAGGAGCTGCTGCTCCCGCCGATGCCGTCGACCACACCGCACGCGGCGAGCAGCAGGGCCGAGGCGGAGGCCGTCAGGCCCACGGCGAAACGTCGAACGAGGGGACTATGAGTGGGTGAAGCGTTCACAGCAGGTGCCTTCCGGGGCGAGAGCGCAACCTGGAGACCAGGTGGCTGAAAGCCAACGCGTCGCGGGACGGCCCGTCAAGAAGCTTCGGTTACGAGATCGCAACAGCAACTACTGCCCAGTTCGTCGCCCACGAGTCCGGCGCCTGCCGAGGCCCGCCTGATGAGGCGTGACGCGCTGCTCACCGGGGCACGCTCCAACAGGCCGTTGCACCGCGCCTGTTGGAGTTTCCGCTCACACTCGTCCGCACGGCCGTCCGCATCCGTACGGTGACCGGCGTGTTCAAGCCCACCGCCTGGTCAAGGAGATGAACGGCGCCCAGGGTTGCCCGATGTCGTCACGACGTCGGAAACACTGCGCCGAAAACACCTGGAAGTTCGAACACCAGGCGTCGCGGCGCCCGTAGCGGGTCGCGTCAGCCGAGGGTCGGGGAGGACGCCGAGCGGGTGGCCGGGGACTCCGGGGGGGTGGCGTGGCAGGTGAAGCCGAGTCGGGTGAGGGCGCGGGTCACCTCGAAAGCGGTGAAGTCGCGGCGGTCCTGGCGGGTGATGATCTCGCCCACCTGCTTGACCGGGAACACCTTGCGCCCGATGACCACACAGGCCCCGGTGGTGGGCTCCGGTCGGATGCCTTCCATCTGTGTCTCCACCTCGGACTTGACCAGGTCGAAGGGGTAACGGGCGATCACGCAGCGCATAGTGCCTCACCAAGGGTCTAGTGGAACGGCAGAAGTGCCTTCGGGGCTGGTGTCGGTCAGTGCCGGCCAGGACGGGGCCCGGCCGTGACCGTGGTCCGCGGACGATGGTCCGGCGGGGTTCTGCTCGGCGGAGCGGGGTCGGCGAGAGCCGTGGTCCCGTGTCCGCGGAAGAAGTGGGATCAGCGGGCGCCGCCGCTCAGGCGCCCGGCACGCATCCGGAGGCGTCGATCACGGGGGACACGCCCGGCATCCGGTCGCACATGGCGGTGTCGGCGTCGACGAGCGCGGAGCCGGCGGCCGTGAACGGGGCGTCGCCGGTCCGTGGTCCGGGAGAGCTCAGGGCGTCACGGGCGGTGCTCTTCGGGGGCATGGATCCTCCTCCGTCTCCCTGCGGGGAAACACGCGTAAACAAACGGGGCCCGCACCCAAGGTGCGGGCCCCGTTTCGCCGAAGCGCGCGAGCGAATCGCGGAAAATCAGGCAGGCACGATGTTCTCGGCCTGCGGGCCCTTCTGGCCCTGCGTGACGTCGAACGTCACCTTCTGGCCTTCCTGCAGCTCACGAAAGCCCTGGGTAGCGATGTTCGAGTAGTGAGCGAAGACGTCGGCGCCGCCGCCGTCCTGCTCGATGAAACCGAAGCCCTTTTCCGCGTTGAACCACTTCACGGTACCGGTGGCCATGTCATATCTCCTGAAGGCAGTGCTGGGGACCCACACTGCGCGGGCCCTCCTCATCGCTGCGATGATCACCTGCCCGGAAAAACCGGCAGCAAAATGGCAACCACAACTGCAACTGCGTCGAGCCTAGCACGAGACCCCCCGAAACAAATCGGAAGCGAGACGGTGACTCCGCGAAGGAATGAGGGCGACAGCCGGTCGGCACATTCCGGCAACAAAGCCTACCCGGATTCATCGAGGAATTCTTTTCCTCCACCGCCCATAATTCTGCTCCGACGGCATCAGGTTTTCACTCCCGCACTGATCAACTCGGCGGCCCGGCCCATGGCGAACTCCGGGCAGTGGTCGTCGTCGAGCCGGCCGCCGCCCTGCGGCTGCTCTCGTGAGAGCAAGTGCACCTTCCCGCGAACCGCCGGAGCACGGCCCGCCGCACAGGGCCGGTTCCCCGCACGAGAACTCTAGTGGCCCCGACCCGAAACCCTGTCGTGTCGACCATAGATATTCAGCCGATGTACGTACGCGGCCCGCACAGGACCCACCGACCGGATCCCGGATCCCCGGCTCCCGAACTACCTCGGCTCCGCCATCCGCTCCCCCTGCGCCGCCGTGACCGCCCGTACGACGAGGACCGCCGCCACCGCCGCGCCCACGATCGCCACGTCGGAGACGAGAAGCATCCATACGTCCGTGTAGGCGCGGGCGATGAGTTCGTCCGTGTCGCCGGTGTGCATGAGGCCCACACCACTGAGCAGGCCTATCAGCCACAGGCCCCACCACCAGTTGACCGAACTCGGGAGGGGCTTGCCGGGGGCGCTCCTGTGGTGGATGTCGACGACGAGGCCCCGGGGGATCCAGAGGTTGGCGAGGGGGAGGACCCAGCCGAGGTACATCCAGAGCCAGGAGTGGCGGGGCGGTTCGCCGGAGAAAGCGCGGGCGTTGTCCCGTACGCGCCACAGCCAGGACAGGAACAGGAGCGCGCAGAGCACGGTGGCGCCCCCGGCCAGAGCGTTGACGGCGTGGTAGCCGTCCTCGAGCGAGGTCAGCGGCCGGTGGCGGCCCTCGCCCTGGTCCGGCGGTCCGGACGCGGGCTGTCCGGCCGCCGCGAGGCGGATGTCCCAGACCACGCGGGCCAGCCAGGCGACCCCGGCGAGACCGAGGGCCGCGACGGCACAACGGGCCGTCCACAGGACGGGGGCGGGAGTGGGGTTGGGGTTGGGCAGGGATGACTGCGCCAGGTGATCGTTCACCAGGTCATCCTGGGGGACCGTCGCACAGAGATGCCATCACGAAAGCGCTCCTGCTTTGTCACAGCCATGCCATACGACGTGCCCTACGGGGCCGTCGCGCCCTGGCATGCCGTACTCGGCCGACCAGTCGGCCGCGGGGCCCCCGTCCAGCACACGGCCGCAGGGCCCCCGTCCAGTACCGCCATGGTGCGGCCCTGTTCAGCACGGTTCAGCAGGTCACAGAGTTCTGTTCAACAGGTCGAGGAGGGCCGCCCAGTGGCGGTCCGTCGCCTCGGCGCCGTACATCGCGGTGTCCGCCTGGGTGAAGCCGTGGTGGGCGCCGGCGTACACCTCGCTGCGGTGGCGGACGCCGCCCGCGGTGAGGGCCCGCTCGAGCTGGTCGATCCGTTCGGCGGGGTTGGTGGAGTCGTGGTCGGCGTGCCCGAAGTACAGCTCGGCGGTGATCCGGTCGGCCAGGAGGTGAGGGCTGTCCGGCGCGTCGGTCGCGAGGTACGCACCGTGGAATCCGGCGGCGGCCGCGACCCGCTCGGGATACGTGCCGGCGGTGCGCAGGGCGAGGCCCGCGCCCATGCAGTAGCCGGTGACTCCCACTGGGCCGGCCCCCGCCGGGCCGTCCGCGGTCAGCGGGGACGCGGCCAGCCAGTCCAGACAGGCGGCGGCGTCCCGCATCGCGCCCTCGGGGGTGAGGGTGCGCGCGGCCGGGCCCAGGCTCTGGATGATCTCCGGCCGTTCGGCCGGGTTGATGAACTCGGGCAGTTCCACCACGGGTGCCCTGCCGTGCCGGTAGAAGACGTTCGGCACCAGGACCGTGTACCCGGCCGAGGCGAGCCGGTCCGCCATCGACCTCAGATGCGGCCGCAGTCCGAAGGCGTCCATGAAGAACAGCACGGCGGGGTGTGGAGAGCCGTCGTCGGGGTGGGCCAGATAGGCGTCGGCGACACCGTCCGGGGTGGGTATCTCGACGGAAGTTCCGAGCACGTCGGTCATGGGGCGCCTCTCGCACGGCACGACAAGGGCACGACATGGCGCACCTTGGTTTCGCTTGTGACACTGAGCGTCACGCTAGTGACCGAGTAGCGACACCGCAAGCGAGGGTCCGACGGGACTACGATCGCGGGGTGACCGGAGCAGGCCGTACCCGCACACGTTCGCACACCAGGGAGATCGCCCGGGCCGCCGTGCGGGCCGAACTGGCCCAGGTGGCCTTCGAGTTGTTCCGTCGCGACGGCTTCGACAAGGTCACCCTCGACGACCTGGCCACGGCAGCCGGCGTCTCGCGCAGCACGCTCCTGCGCTACTTCGGCACCAAGGAGGACGCCGTCCTCGCCGCGTTCGACGGCCACGACCGCCGGACCGCGGACGCCCTGCGCGCCCGCCCGGCCGACGAGGACGACTGGACGGCGCTGCGGCGGGCCCTGGACACCGTCATCGAGCGCTACCGCCAGGACCCGGCCGGCTCCCTGGCCACCACCCGGCTGGTCCGGGAGACCCCGGCCCTGAACGCCCGGCACCTGGAGAAACAGCACAGCTGGCGCCCCGCCCTGGCCGAGGCCCTCGCCGAGCGCGCGGGTACCCCCGGGGAGGTGACCCTCCGGCACACGGTCCGCGCCGCCGCCGCGCTGGACTGCCTGTACGTGGCCCTCGACCACTGGACGGCCTCCGACGGCCGTCTGGACCTGGTGGATCTGCTGGACGAGGCGTTCGCGGCACTCACCGGAGCATGACCCGGACCGCGACCGTACAAGACACGACTTTTCGGTTCATACTCGAAGCATGAGTAACGCGACGTTTGAACTGGCGGCCACGTCGAGCGACGTACTTCCCGTGATCGCCGCCTTCGTCGGTGGCCTGTTCGTCGCCGGCCTGCTGGTGTGGGCCGTGCAACTGGGCATGAAGGTCATGGATCAGGAACTTCCGCACCCCCGCCCGGAGGAACAGCCCAGGCTGCCCGAGGCCGGGCCCGTCCGGGAGATGCGGGAGATGCGGGAGCCTGACGAGGTTCCGGTCCCCGTGGAGGGGCGGGAACGACTCACGCCGTACGAGCTCCACGCCTCCGGAACCCGACGAGGAAAGGACCAGGGCCGAAAGCGCTGGCTGCCGGGCTCCAGCGGCTCCTTCGGCAGCGGCGGCATCGGTCACGTCTGAAGGCTGAGCATGAGCACCGCCGGGCCCTCGGGCGGTCAGACCCGAGGACCCGAGGACCCGAGGATCGCTGGGTCCTGGGCCACCAGGCCGCCGGTCCGCTCGACCACTCGACCGGCGGTCCGCTCGACCACCGGACCGCCGGATCGCCCGACCGCTGGGCCCTCCGGCGGGGCGGTCAGGTCTGCTTGTCTGCCGGCCGGTGCGCCGCGAGCGCCCAGATCACGAAGACGTTGACGGCGATCATGATGATCGACCAGACCGGCGAGTACGGCAGGAACAGGAACTGGGCGACCATGTTCAGCGACGCCAGGAAGATGCCGACGATCCGGGCCCACGGCTCGCCCCTCAGGATCCCCGCGCCGGTGAGTGCGGACAGCACACCCAGCACCAGCAGGATCACGCCCCAGCCGGTGAGGTTGACCTTGTAGACGTAGTCGCCGAGGGAGGCCCAGACGTCGTCCTTCGCGAGCGCGGAGATGCCCTGGAAGATCGCCAGGATGCCGTTCACCAGCATCAGGACACCGGCGAAGACAACTCCGCCCGTGACCCAGCCGGGCTCCCCGGGCGTCGGCGCATAGCCATGTTCGCCCCGGCCGGAGGGGCTGCCGCCCGCCCGGCGGGTGTCGTCCCATTCGGACTTCGACTGCCCGCCCGTCGGCTGCTGTCCTCCACCGCTCGGCGGCTGCGTAGCGTGCGGCTGCTGGGTCATGACCGGACCCCATTTCTCTCCGGAGAGGTGGGCGCGGTACGCCGTCCGCCTCTGTCGTGTGCTGTGCCTGCGCTGTCCCGCGTTGTGGTGTCCCGCGTTGGTGTCCCGCGTTGGTGTCCCGCGCTTCGACCATCGGGCGCGCCACCCGCCTCCGCCACGGGGAAGGGCCATTCGGGTGGCACCCGGCGTGCGCCTGCCCGCGCAGCGCCCCCTTCACCCGGCGGGTCCGGGCAGGCCGTCAACCGGAGTGAGGGGGTGGGGTGTTCGTCGCGACGCCGGTCGGGGGGAACCGGTTCACCGGAGGCGACCGCGAACCCAAGATTTTACCAAATCAAAAGGATTCCAAGCCGCCCGCTTCCGTACTCCTCTCTGTCAGGCCCGCCGCCCGGCGGGCCCTCGACCGGGCAGGAGGCATGGTGCGCTTTTCGCGAAACGCGATCGGAACTCTCTTCGTCGGAGGTGCGCTCACCCTGACGCTGGGGGCGCTCGCCTACCCCTCGATGCTCGGTCTCAGCACGGTCGCCAGCGCCCAGGACCGGGTCATCACCCAGACACCCTGGGGGCCTCTGACGGAGGGGGACCGGGACTTCGTGGTCAAGGTGCGCGCGGCGGGGCTGTGGGAGTACCCGGTGGGTCAGATGGGGCTGCAGAAGGGGACGTCGAAAGAGGTCCTGACGGCATCCCAGCACCTGGTGGACGGCCATGCCAACCTGGACACGACCTGCCGCAAGATCGCCCCGATGCTCAACCTCACGCTGCCCAACGTGGCCAGCCCGCAGCAGGTCGGCTTCGTCAACCAGCTCAACGCGGACGCCAAGGGCACGCAGTTCGACTCCGACTTCGCCAACATCCTGCGGGTGACGCACGGTTCGATCTTCAACACGGTCGCGAAGATCCGGTCCACGACGAAGAACAGCCTGGTGCGGCAGCTGGCCGACCAGGCCAACAACACCGTCCTGGACCACATCACGGTCATGGAGAAGACCGGCATGGTCAACTTCGACCAGGCCCTCTTCACGCAGACCACCCCGCCGAAGCTGCCCGACGACCAGCTGACGCCGCCCGCCCCGCAGGCCGGCGAGCCGATGGTCGTGCTCACCCCACGGCCGGACACCACGGAGACCCCGGTGACGCTCCCGCCCAGCCAGTAGTCGGGCTGAGGCGCTCCTACCCGAGCCACACGGTGGTGTCCGGCCCGAGCAGCCTGTCGTCCAGGGGGGCGCTGCTCAGCAGTACCTCCCCGGGCGGCAGGGGTACGGCCGTCCCGGTCAGGTTGGCGACACACCGCCAGCCGCCGTGCCGGGCGAACTCCAGCACGCCGGGCGGGCTGCCGTCCGCCCAGGTCAGCGCCTCCCCCTCCTGAAGCTTGCGGCGCAGACGCAGGGCCGTCCGGTAGAACTCCAGGGTCGAGCCGTCGGCTCCGTCCTGTGCCGCGACGGCGTACCGCGCGAAGCTCTCCGGCTGCGGCAGCCAGGCGCCACCCGCCCCGAAGCCGTACGACGGGCCTGTCGTCGTCCACGGCAGCGGCACCCGGCATCCGTCGCGGCCCTTGCGGACCCGGCCCGTCTGTTCCCAGATCGGGTCCTGGAGCACCTCGAAGGGCAGGTCGGCCACCTCGGGCAGGCCGAGTTCCTCGCCCTGGTAGACGTACGAGGATCCGGGCAGCGCCAGCATCAGGAGCGTGGCCGCCCTGGCCCGTCGTAGGCCCGCCGCCTCGTCGATCGCGGGGGCGTGGCCGCCGGACAGGAGCCAGGCGTTGTCGTCGGTGCCGGGCGGAAGCATCAGCCGGGAGGCGTGGCGGATGACGTCGTGGTTGGAGAGCACCCAGGTGGCGGAGGCACCGGCCGCCCGGGCGGTGGCCAGGGACTCGGTGATGACCTGGCGGAGGGCGTCCGCGTCCCAACCGGTCTGGAGATACTCGAAGTTGAAGGCCTGGCCGAGTTCGTCCGGGCGGGCGTACAGCGCGCGGCGGGCGCCGGGGACCCAGGCCTCGGCGACGGCCATGCGGGGCGGGTGGTAGGCGTCGAGGATCTTGCGCCAGTCGCGGTAGATCTCGTGGACCTCGTCGCGGTCGTAGAAGGGGTGGGTGCCGGGCGGGAAATCGGCCAGGGCGGCCTCGCCGCCGAGTGCGAGGGCGCCGAGGTCGCGCAGCGGTACGTCGAGGTCCTTGGCGAGGGCGTGGGCCACATCGACGCGGAAGCCGTCGACCCCGCGGTCGGCCCAGAAGCGCAGGGTGGTGCGGAAGTCTGCGCGGATCTCCGCATTCGCCCAGTTCAGATCCGGCTGTTGGGGAGCGAACAGGTGCAGGTACCACTGGCCGTCCGGGACCCGCTGCCAGGCGCTGCCTCCGAAGACGGACTGCCAGTCGGTGGGCGGGAGTTCGGCGTGCGCGCCGAGGCCGTCGCGGAAGACATAGCGGTCCCGGGCGGGGGAGCCGGGTCCGGCGGCGAGGGCCTCCTGGAACCAGACGTGCTGGTGGGAGGTGTGATTGGGGACCAGGTCGACGATCACCTTGAGTCCGAGGCGGTGGGCCTCGGCGGCCATCGCGGCGAAGTCGTCGAGGGTGCCCAGGCGGGGGTCGACGTCCCGGTGGTCGGCGACGTCGTAGCCGCCGTCGGCGAGTTCGGAGGGGTAGAAGGGGCTGAGCCAGAGGGCGTCGACGCCGAGGGCGGCGAGGTGGGTGAGGCGCCGGGTGACGCCCTTCAGGTCCCCGAGCCCGTCGCCGTCGGCGTCGGCGAAGCTGCGGGGATAGACCTGGTAGACGACGGCCTGCCGCCACCAGTCGGGTTCCTTGGAGGAGAGGTCGAGTCGGTGGGGAACGGAGTCGGTCACGCGGTCTCCCTCGGGGCGGCGGTGAACAGCATGCAGAAATCTGTCCGCATTGCCGGGAAAGGGAACTCGAACACTGTCCGGAACGCTTCATTCCCAGTGTGGCGGAATGGTGATGAAGCCTTGAAGTACCTCTGTATTGCTGCAGGTTGACAGCTCCCGCAGGGGGCTCCACGATGTGCGGACACCGAGACTCACGTGACCTATGAGTCCAGTGTTTCTCAGCTCTCTCACCCCGATGGGATCCGCATGTCCATAGCCAGACGTGTCACCGCGCGCCGCCTGCTGGGGACGGGTGCCGCGGCGCTCGTCCTCTGTGCCGCCTCCGCCACCAGCGCTTCCAGCGCCTGGGCGACCGGCACCCCCGGCGGCGACGGCTGGAAGTCCGGCGGCGCCTACAAGCCCGGCACAGGACCGGGCACGGAGACCGGAACCGACCGCTGCCAGTTCTCCCTCGACGGTACCGGCTTCTTCGACTCGGTCAAGGTCGACGACCAGACCCTCAAGCCCTCCGACGACGGCAAGGTCCACATCAAGGTCCGCACCGCCGGTGACGCCGGCACCTGCACCGCCTCCCTCGCCTCGTACCTCGCCCACGGCTCCACCTTCAACACCTCCGGCGAGCAGATCTTCGTCGACTTCGACACGGTGACCGTGAAGCCGGGGCAGACCGAGTCCCTCGACATCGCGGTGCCGGACGCCGGCTGCTTCGCGCAGGTCGACCTCTACCGGGGCGCGGTCACGTTCGACGGCAAGCTCGACGCGAAGGACGGCCTCGTCCACGGTGAGCTGCCCATCGGCCCGGACCGCCCGGTCATCAAGGACAAGCTGATCGCGGGCTGGAACGGCGGCACGAAGGACTGCGCGGTGACTCCGCCCGAGACGCCGTCCACCCCGACGCCGACCGCGTCGACTCCCGAGTCCACCGAGCCGTCGAAGCCGGCCGACGCGACCACACCGCCGGCGTCCGAGGGCCCGTCCGAAGCTCCGTCCGAGGCCCCGTCCGAGGCCCCGTCCGCGACCCCGTCCACCTCGGCGGAAGCCCCGACCCCGGGCGCCTCCGAGTCCACCACCGCCCCGGCCACCGTGCCGAACGGCGGCGGCGACGACCTCGCGGAGACCGGCGCCAGCAGCAGCACGGGCCCGCTCGCGATCGGCGCGGCGGTGCTCCTGGCGGGCGGCGCGGGCATGGTCGTGATGACGCGACGCCGGAAGGCCGCGCGCTCGTAGTCACGAAGGCCGCGCGCTCGTCGTCACGCGTTGCCGCCAGGCGGTTGCCGCCAGGCGGTTGCCGCCAGGCGGTTGCCAGGCAACTGTCGTCACGCGGTTGCCGTCGCGCGGTCGTCACGCGGTTGCCGTCAGACAGCCGTCGTCACGCGGGCGTCACCATCCGTCGGTGGTCGAGAGGGTCACTTCTCGACCACCGACGCGCGTGGTGGACGGGTCTCAGCCGTCCGCCGCGCAGTGCTTGAGCAGCGCGGCGACGTCCCCGTCCACCACCCGGTAGCGCACGATCCGCCCTTCCCTCTCACCCGCCACGACCCCGGCCGCCCGCAGCAGCCTGAGCGCCTGCGACACCGCCGGGTCGTTCATCCCCGTGGCGATCGCCAGGTCGGACACGGCCAGGGGCCCCGTGCGGTCCAGGGCCAGCAGCAGCGCCAGCCGCTTGGGATCAGCGAGCAGCGAGAAGCGGTCGGACCAGGCACGCACATGGCCGGGTTCACCGATCGCGGCGATCGCGTCGCACACCCGGTGCCCGTCAATGGTGCGGCGATCCGCTCGGTCGGCCGGAACGAGATGCATACCGCCATCCTTGCAGGCACGATTCTGTGATCTTCGATACCTGCGCAGATGCGCAGCTATGCAGGGAACCGCGAACGCCCCTACGGTGGACCCGCCGTGGTGCTCGGGAAGTCGGTGGGAAACCGACGCGGCCCTCGCCACTGTGATCGGGGAGTTCGAGCACCGCCGTCCCACCGGGGACAGCCACTGGCCGCCGTAAGGGGGCCGGGAAGGCAGGGGCGCGAACGCACGACCCGTAAGCCAGGAGACCGGCCACGGCATCTCACGAGGTGATCCACGAGGTGCTGGAGCGTGACCGAATGACCCTGCCCGACCATGCCCGGAAGTCCGGCCCCGCCCGGGCATCCGACCCCGCCTCGGCGTCCTTCAAGTGGCGCCGGGAGGACACCCTCAGGACCGCCGGCCTCATGGCGGTGATCGCCGCCCTGCACGTCGTCGCCTTCGGGATTCTCTTCCTCCTCGTCGCCCCCGGCCACTACGAGGTCGGCAACAAGGCCTTCGGTATCGGACTCGGCATCACCGCCTACACCCTCGGTATGCGGCACGCCTTCGACGCCGACCACATCGCCGCGATCGACAACACCACCCGCAAGCTGATGGCCGACGGCAAACGCCCGGTGTCGGTGGGGTTCTGGTTCGCGCTCGGCCACTCCAGTGTGGTGGTGCTCCTCGCCCTGCTGATCGCGGGCGGCACCCAGCTCGCCGGAAAGGTCATGAACGAGGACTCCGGCACCCACCAGGTGCTCGGTTTCCTCGGTACGACGATCTCCGGCACGTTCCTCTACCTCATCGCCGCCCTCAACCTGGTCGCCCTGGTGGGCATCCTGAAGGTGTTCCGGGCCATGCGGGCGGGGTCGTACGACGAGACGGAGCTGGAACAGCACCTGGACTCCCGCGGGTTCATGAACCGCATCCTCGGCCGTCTCACCAAGTCCATCAGCCGCCCCGGCCAGATGTACCCGCTGGGCTTCCTCTTCGGCCTGGGCTTCGACACGGCCACCGAGGTCACGCTGATGGTGATGGCGGGCTCGGGCGCGGCGGCCGGCCTGCCCTGGTACGCGATCCTCTGCCTGCCGCTCCTCTTCGCGGCCGGCATGAGCCTGTTCGACACCCTCGACGGCACGTTCATGAACTTCGCCTACCAGTGGGCGTTCTCCAACCCGGTCCGCAAGGTCTTCTACAACCTCACGATCACCGGTCTGTCCATCGCGGTGGCGTTCTTCATCGGCACCATCGAAATCGTCGGCGTCCTCCACGAGAAACTCGACCTCACCGACGCGCTCACCACCTGGATCGCCGACATCAACCTCGACAGCGTCGGCTACGTCATCGTCGGCCTGTTCGTGGTGGTGTGGGCGGCGGCCCTCGCGTACTGGCGGCTGGCGAAGGTGGAACAGCGATGGGCGGTGCGGGGAGCGGTGCAGGGGGCGGTACGGGGGGCCGACTCCGCCGGCTAGGACAGCAGAGCCGTCGGCATCACGCGGCCGTAGAGTTCGTCGAGGCCGATCAACAGGACACCACCTCGCCCGGCCTCGACGCGCAGGGCATCGCTGAAGCCGGCAGCGCTGAAGCAGGCCAGCCCGCACCGCGTCGTGTCCATCCCCCGCCCGGCAAGGACTTCCCTGGCCCGCTCAAGACGTTCCAGATGTCCGTAGGGGTACATCCCTAAGGACTGTACCCCTATGAGCCGACGACGGGGTCATCCGGCCAGGAAGCCCCCGATGGCGATACCGAGAGCCCATGAGCAGAGTCCGGAGTCGGCACTGCCGTTGCTCAGGGCGTTCGCGGAGCTCCTCCCTCGGGTCACGGCGCAGGGCGATGGATACGCCGACCCGGCGACGGACGGGGAACTCCTGCAGCGCGCCTACAGCGGACGTCTCACCCGCCTCGGGCTGACGGCCGATGACGTGGACTCCTGGCGTCCTCCCGCTCCAGGACGAGGCAGGCCCCGCAAGAGCGCCCAATAGGCCGGACCCAGACGCGACCTGGGCGCGACCTAGACGCCCTCCACCGCTGTCAGCCACAGCTTGACGTAGCGCTCCACGTCGACGCCCAACGCCACGTCCACCAGGGGCTGTTCGCGGACTCCCTCGTGGATCTCGGACTCGCCGGGGACGGGGCGGCGGTCGACGATCGTCTGGCCGCGGGCCGGGCCCGGGGCCAGGTTCACCTCGACCGGGAGGGGTTCGGTGGTGATGCCGTCCGGGTCGACGACCGCACAGACCGCGCCCGCGTCGCCGAGGCCGCCCGTGGGGGTGGGGTCGCCGGAGGTGGCCGGGTCGCGGTGGGCGAGGAGTGCGCCGGCCATCCGGAGACCGGGTTCCGCGCTGCTGCGCAGGCGTTGGACGTCGGCGGCCGGGACGAGGACCTGCTTGAAGACGTCGAGGCCGTACATGGTGATCGGCACCCCGGCCGTCAGAAGGATCGCCGCCGCCTCCGGATCGTGCCAGACGTTGAACTCCGCGACCGGGGTGGCGTTCCCGGTCGCCACCGCGCCGCCCATGAACACGATCCGCTCGATGCCCCGCACCACCTCGGGGTACGTGCGCAGGAGCAGGGCGATGTTGGTCAGAGGCGCGGTGGGGATGAGGGTGACCGGGCGCGGGGAGGCGAGGATCTCGCGGCGCAGCAGGGTCACCGCGTCCATGTCGACCGGTACCCGGGTCGGCGCGGGCAACCCCAGGTCGCCCATACCGTCCTGCCCGTGCACATGCCGGGCCGTGCGCACCGGCTCGATCAGCGGGCGTTCGGCACCCCGGGCGACCGGGATGTCACCGGCCCCTGCCTGCTCCAGCACGGTCAGGGTGTTGCGGACCACCCCGTCCACGTCGGTGTTCCCGGCCACGCAGGTCACCGCGCGCAGGTCGAGCGCCGGGTGCCGTACGGCGAACAGCAGGGCCAGGGCGTCGTCTACACCGGTGTCGCAGTCGATGATCACCGGGATGGGCTGACCAGTCACGGCGGGGTCCCCCTCTGCAACGAACTCCACAGGTTGTGGGACCGACCTTACGCAGGCGCCCGCAGTTCGGCGTCAGGCGGCGGCAGACTGCGAGCATCCCGTTCAATCAGCCCAATCAGCTCAATCAGCTCAATCAGCCGATCCGAGGGGCGAGGGCCAGGAGACCGTCGTTGATCTCGTCCTCGGTGAGGACGTCGGGCACGTGGAAGGCAAGAAAGGGTGACAGCCGGGCGGCCGTGCGGATCAGCCCGGCGAGGGCGAGGGAGCGGCTGTGCGGGGGCCAGGCGATGTGGGTGACGACGGGGGGTGCGTCGGTCAGGGGGACGGCGGTGTGCTCGGCCCACAGCCAGGAGCGGGCCGACTCGGGGAAGACGGCCATGGTGCGTCCGAGGGCGATCAACTGGGCCAGCTGAGTCTGGTCGTGAATTTCGGGGCCCGGGCCGGGCGCGTACGTGCCGTTGCGGGGCCAGCGGGCGTGCGGAAGGTCGGGGAGGTCGCTGATGTCGGCGAGGGACAGGGTCTTGTGCGTCATCCCCTGGTGACCCCGAATCTGTCGTGATCATGCCGTAAGCCCTGGCCGTGGGTACCGGTTCACACGCCGCGCGGCCCGCCGCCGCCCACGCCACCACGGACAAGGAGAACGTCACCACTGAGACTTGTGCAGGGCTGCGAGCGGGGTCAGAACCAGTGCAGGCAGTGCGGCGAGCGGTCGGCGCGGAAGAGCGCGTCAGCGAGGGTGGCCGCGCCTGGGCGGTGGGCCCGGATGTGTCCGGCACGCACGAGCGTGCTCGGAGCAGTGCCGCCGAGATAGATGGAGCCCAGGTCGCCGATGTCCAGGGACAGGTCGGGCTCCCGGTCCGTCGGGACGCAGTCGGCCTTGCTGTCCCGGACGGTCAGCAGGTAGCGGTCGTGTTCGCCGAGGAACGGGTCGTCGATGTCGAGAACGAGCTCGCCGTCCGTGAACCAGCCGCGCGCGGTCAGCGCACGCGGGACGTCCAGCAGCCGCACCCAGAGCCAGTCCATGTCGCCGCTCACCTCGCCGGCGCGGAAGTCCGCGAACTGCCAGCGCAGCGGGTGCTCGGGCGGGACGTGCTGGAACACGACCTGAGAGACCAGGTCGTGTCCGAGTACGAACCGGGCCAGGGCCGTGAAGACGGCGTCGTCGGTGGCGATGGTCTCGTCGACCGTCAGGGTGCCGGACTCGACCGAGTAGCTGGCGTACCCGTCCGGGACGCCGACGGCGTCCCGGTGGACAGCGACGTAGCGCGGGGCCGGTGAGATCGGGGGCTGCCCCGCGCGCAAGGCCCACCAGCGGTGCGGCCGGGACAGTGCGCCGGGCTGGGCGCGGCGATACCGGTCGTAGACCTCTTCCAGAATCTCGCCGCACTCGGCACGACGCAGCACCTCGACCGAGTCGTTGTCCGAGCCGGTCGCCGGCGCGTCGGCCACTCCGCGCGCCCGGGGAACGGCGAGGGCGGCCTCGTGGCACGGCACCGTCAGCCGCGCCGTGTAGGTCGCCGGTCCGTAGCCGAACCTGCCGTAGATCGTGGCCTCGGAGGCCAGCAGCACGGAAAGGAACTCCCCGCAGGCCCGCAGCTCGGTGAGCTGATGCCGCATCATCGCGCTGAGCACGCCCTGGCGCCGGTGCGAGGGCAGGACGCCGACGGCGGTCAGCCCGGCGGCCGGGACGAGGGTCTCACCGGGCAGGGTGAGCTCGAAGGAGTGCGTGGCGGCGGTGCCGACGGGCCGCCCGTCCGCCGTCAGGGCGAGCAGGCAGCGGTCCGGTTCGAGCGCCGACCACCAGAGCCCGCCGCCCTCGATCGGGGTTTCCGGGAAGCGCCCGAACGCGGCATGGACTGTGTCGACGAAGACGTCGAGATCCTTGTCGGTCGTGGGACGGATCTCCATTGTTGCCGCTGCCTCCTCGGGATACCGGCACCACGACTCATGATGTCTGGCCACAGTCCAGCGCCGACCCGTGGCCAGGGCAAGCGAATTACGGCCGGGCCCGCGGCCGCATCGTCGGCCGCCGCCCTGTGGTGGACGCCGTAGGTGATGAATGACCCTCCCCCGCCATGCCGAAGCCAGTCGATCCGCGAGATCGGCGCCGCGGTCAACGTGTCGGTCGGCGTAGGGGCGGCGGACGCCGTGGACCGGGGCGGCCCGGTCCGAGGAACGCGGCGGCTCCGTGAGTGTCGGGTCACCCGGACGGTCGTCCTCGCTGGTGAAGGAGCGGGGGCGGTGGTGCCGTAGGAGGGCGTACTCGATCTTGGATGTCGCCCAAGGAGGCACTCGCCGATGAATCCAGCCCCCGCCCGTGTCGTCGGTGCCTCCGCTCTCGCCCTGGGTGTCCTGGTCACCACGGCCGCCTGTTCCGCGCTCAGTACGCCGCCCACCGCCGAGAAGCCCGACTTCGCGCCCTCGACGTCCCCGCCGGCGACCGCCGCCTCCCCGGCCGGGCCGATCGCCCTCACAGCGGCGCAGGCTCAGGCCGCGCTGGTCACGGAGGCCGACCTGGGGGAGCCGTGGGCGCCGACGCAGGGCGTCGCGGTCTGGCACGACGGGCTGCTGAAGGCGACGACGGAGCTGCCCGACTGCCGGCGCCTGCTCGACGCCCTGTACGCCGAGGAACCGTTCGGCGCGAACGCCCGCCCCCAAGCCGTGATCGGCCTCGACGACATCCAGGACGAGTCCCAGCTGCGCTACCAGGTCGTCACCCAGAACCCGGCGGACGTGGACCGCACCCTGGCCTGGCTGCGGACCCTGCCGCAGAAGTGCGCGCAGTTCACGGCGACCACAGCCCAGGGCACTGTCCTCGATGGCCAGGTCACCGACGCGGCGCTGTCGGCGGTGGGGAACGCCCGGCAGGGCCTGCGGGTCACCCTGGCGGGCGCGACGCCGGACGACGAACCGGTCCTGCTCACCCTGGACGTCGCCGTCGTCCGTGTCGGCGACGACGCGATCGGCCTGACCCACGGCGGCCTCGGCGACGTGCCGTCGCCCGTCACGCAGATGGCCGTGGAACTGGGAGCGCAGCGCCTGGCACAGGTCCGCAAACAGGGCCGGGTGAAGGTCTGAGCAGGCCACGTCGTTCAAGCGAACTGCCCCGGGGGAGGCGGGTCACAAAGGAGGCTGGGCGGGCGCGGGCCCCAGGGTGGTGGTGCCGGGGGCCGTACGGTGTCCCAGCCCGGTCCGGTACGCGTCCAGCGCGGCCTCCACCCGGCCGGTACGGCGCAGCAGGTCCCCCAGCAGCCGGCACAGGTCGGCCAGGTCGCCGGCGGCGCCCGCGCGTTCCAGCAGGCTGAGCGCGCGGACGTAGTGCTCCTCGGCGGCCTCGGTGTCCCGGGCGTCGTCGGCGATGATGCCGAGAAGGCGGTGGGCGGCGGCGGAGTGCAGGGCGCCGCGTTCGGGGCTGAAGTCGCTGAGCACGTCGTGCAGCAGGGCGGCGGCCTCGTCGGACTTGCCGCGCCGGTGGAGCACGTCGGCGAGCTCGACGGCGGCCTGGCTGGAGTAGAGGGCGGCGCGGGTGGCGGAGAGCATGCTGAGGGCCTGCCTCAACTCGTCCTCGGCACGCTCCAGTTGGCCGTTCTGTGCGTACACGTAGCCGCGCATCCAGTGGCAGTTGGCGAGTTCGGTGCGCAGCTGCAGCTGCCGGTACAGCTCGGACGCCTTGGCCAGCGAGGCGTCGGCCTCGGCGACCCGGCCCTCGGCGATGAGCGTACGGGCGACGGAGCGGTGCATCCGGGCGACCAGGGCGGGGTCCCCGGCCTGTGGGGCGAGGGCGAGGGCGAACTCGGCAGCCTGGGCGGCGCGGGCGTGGGCGCCCATGTCCATGTACGGGCCGATGATGCTGGCGTAGAGGAGGAGCAGGGCGTCCGGGTCGTGCAGGCCGCCGCGGTTGAGCTCGTCGATCGTGGACTCCAGCAGATAGACGGAGTACCGGAGTTCACCCGCCAGGTAGTGGGAGACGGCACGACCGCGCAGCGCGGGGACACGGACCGGCAGCGGGACGTCGCCGAACGCCTCCTCCGCCCGCTCGAAAAACCGGCGCCCCTCCTCCAGCTCGCCGGTCTCCAGGGCGCATTCGCCCAGGCCCAGCAGGGCCGCCGCGCATACCTCCGTGAGGTCGAGCAGCTCCGCCTCGGCGAACAGGCGGGCGTACTGCTCGGTCGCGGCCTCCGCCTCTCCGGTGGCGAGGGTGCGATGGGCCTCGGTGAGCCTGAGACGCAGGTCGGTGACGAGGTGGGCCGGGCGACCGGTCGCCAGCTCGTCGAAGCCGACGTCGAGCCGGCCGGACAGGTGCCGCAGCGCGTCGTCGGAGGGGCGGACACGGCCGGCCTCCAGAGTCGAGATGTACGCCGCTGTGTAGGCGGGCTCCGCCAACTGTTTCTGGGTCAGCCCGCGTTCGACGCGCAGCTGCTGCACCCTGCGCCCGATCGTCACCGGGTCGTCGCGCTCCGACATCGCCCAACTCCCCTTGTGCCTCTTGCCGTTCGGCTCCGCAAGCCCCTAGGTTAAACGGCGTATTAAGCAAGCTTAATTAGTTTCCGAGTTTCCCTGAGATGTCGTTGCTGCGAGGTCGCCGTGCTTGAACGCCCCAGCACCACCGAGCGTTACACACGTGGCTTGGCCGCCGCCGTGATCGCCGTCGCCGGCCTGGTGCTGGCGGCGAACGTGGGTCCGGCGAGAGCGGAGGAGCCCACACCGGTCCAGGGACAGCACGGCACTCCGATCACGGAGGGCACCGCCGCTTCGGGTACCCGGGCGCCGTAGGCCGCCAGGGCACGGCGGGCACGGCGAGCGCGGCGGGCGAGGCGGGCGAGGCGGACACGGCGGGCGCGGCGGACACGGCGGGCGCGGCGGACACGGCGGGCGCTGCCTAACTCTGCGTCTGCAGCTGGCGCAGCTGCCGGTGCACGTTCTCCAGGGCGCCCTGCCGACGCCCGGGCACCCGGCCGCGCAACTCCGCGAGCGCGGTACCGAGTTCCCGTGCGGCCGTCGCGTCCCGGATCTGGCCCCACTGATGATGGGCCCGGTCGACGGCCGCCTCCACCGGGGGCGCGTCCGGCGCCTGCCCGGCGGTCAGCCGCGCCCCGGCCACCGCCAGCCACGTCCGGCAACTGCGCACCGGATCCCCCGCGAACATCGCCAGATCCGCCCGCACCTCGGCCCAGTGCAGCGCCTGCTCGGACCCGGCCCCGTGCGCCCGTACGGCTGCCTGCTCGTGCTCGGCGGCGAGAGCGTCGGCGTCGGGGTGCCGACCGTCATGGACGGCGGCGGTGATGTAGGCGTGAGGGTCGTCGAGGGCGGTGGCGGCGGTGATGTAGGCGTGAGGGTCTTCGGGGGCAGGGGCAGCGGTGATGTGGGCATGCGGGTCGTCGGGGGCGGCGAGCCTCACCGTACGCCGGACAGTGTCCGTGCCCTCTTCGTTTCGCGGGGGAGTGTGAGGAGGAGTGCCAGGGGGAGTCTGAGGACGAGGCAGTTCAGGCCGATACGGGGCTCTGGGGGCGGAGCCCCCGGGGACGCCCACCCCCGCCCCGGGCACCGTCAGACCCGGCACCGTCAGACCCGGCACCGTCAGCACAAGGTCCCCGTACGCCTCACTCCCCAGCCGCGCCAACGCCTGCTGATGCAGCTCCCCGAGGTCGGGCCGCTGCCCGCTGCGCAGTATGGTCGCGACCGTTTTCATGTACGCCGGCACGGCCACCGCCCGCCGAGAGGACGGCGGCGGCGCGATCCTGCCGTACACCGCGTGGCCGCGGCCCGAGTCCAACCGGTTGGCCCGCAGCCACGACCAGGTCTCGGCGTCCGCGTGCAGGTCGAGGAGCAGGGTCGTCGATCCGGGTGCGCGCAGCCGGAATTCCTCGCGGATCCAGTGCCAGGGGAAGGCGGTGTAGCGGACGGTGGACGGGGTGGTGCGGGCCAGTGCGAGGTGGGGCAGGTGCTGACGGCGGTCCAGCGCGAGTTGGCCGGTGATGAACACGGTCAGCGGGCCGGGAGCCGTCGCCGCGGCCCGCAGCCGGGTGAGGACGGCCTGCGGTTCCAGCGGGTCGGCGAGCTCGACGACGTTCGCCGTGTCGGTCCCCGACAACACCGCGGGCTCCACCGCCGCCAGGACGGGAAGCACGGACGCGGCGTCCACCAGACAGCCCTTGCCCACCGGTGAGGCGGCGAGCAGCAGCACGGTTCCGGGCATCGGTCCCTCCCCATCCCCCGTCGATCACGTACGTCAGCACCGTAACCGCTGCGGCTGCAAAGAAGGACCTCAGGTCTGCAAACATCCCTTTAGGGGGGATCTCGTCAGTCGACTTGCCAGCGCCTGTCCGCAGGTGTGCTCTGGAAGCGGGGCGGGGAGAGAGAGGAGTGCTCTGATGGCTCACGCGGCACCCACGTCCGGCGGAATGCGCGCAGCGCGAAGGAGGGCCCGGCAGGTCAGGCCGATCCGCACGCCCGACATCTTCGACGAGCGGGTCCACCGGATCGCCAGATACGCGATCCCGGTCGTTCTCGGGCTCGTCTACGGCTACTGGGCGGCGGCCAACCGGCGCGACGGCGGTCCCGTCACCGGCTGGAACGTCCTGTTCGGCTTCGTCACCGCGATCGCGTTCGTCGTGCTGTGCCTCGCCGTGGCGACGCTGGCCCCGTTGCTCGACCGGGAACTGCACTCGGGCGTGAAGTCCGCGTTCGCCGGCGCGGCCGTCGGCTTCCTCTACAGCCAGACCGGTGAGAGTGTGATCCGGTCCACCGCCGTTGGCCTGGTGGTCGCGGCGGGCATCTTCGGCGTGTTCTTCTACCGCTACTACACGCGGGAGGACGCGGAGGGCAACCGCATCCGCTGACCGCTGCCGCTGACCCCTTCCGCTGACCCCTTCCGCTGACCCCTTCCGCTGACCGAGTCCACGGATCGCGACACCTGGGCCCCGGGCGTTCACCGCCGGGGCTCGGCCTCATCCTTCCCCGAACAGGCGAACAGGCGAACACCCGTTCGGGCAAAGAGTGAACCCTCCACCGGAGAGCGGACTCCCCGTTCCGCCAAGGATCCAGGGGCCCAGGCCCAGGCCCAGGCCCAGCCCCCGGTCCGGTGCCCGTCCGGCACGCGCGGGTACGCCCTACCGCCCGTCCGGTACGCGCGGTACGCGCGGTACGCCCAAATGCAGTCCCCCCGCTCGCAGGCCCCGCACCCCCGGGCTTGCCTGGAAGGGTGTCCCCACGTCTCCGGAACGCCCTGTCGGCCGTGCTGATCGCCTCGGCCTGCCTCCTGGTGCCCTTCGGCGCGTTGGCGGCCTGGGCGGCGTACGGGCTCGCCGACACGAGCCGGTACGTGAGCACGATGGCACCGCTCGCCGAGGACCCGGCGGTGCGGGACGCGGTCGCGGACACGGTCGGCGCCGGGATCGTGCAGAAGCTCCCCCTGGACCGGACCCTGCATCCCTTCGTGTACGACGCGGTGCGCTCGTTCACCCGTACCGAGGCGTTCCGCACGGCCTGGGACGCGGGCAACCGGGCCGTCCACGACGCGGTGTTGCGGGCGGTGCGGGGCGGGGGGGGGGGGGGGGGGGGGGGGGGGGGGGGCGCGCCGGCCCGGACCCCCCCCCCCCCCCCCCCCCCCCCCCCCCAAACCACCC
>NZ_JARXYX010000028.1 GCF_029893585.1 Streptomyces sp. LBL | reverse complement strand
CCGGCATGCGCGATCAGGTCCGGGTCGTCGAACGCGGCGAACAAGGTCGCCGGGCCGTGGGAGACTCTCACTTCAGAGGTGCCTTGCTTCGTGGGGCTGATGAGGGCGTAGGAACTCCCATCATCCCAGGTCAGCGGGCACCTCTTCTCATTTCGTCATCCACAGACCAACTACCGCGCGGTGGATCGAGGCTGAGAAGCACCTCATCTGAGAAGCACAGGTGAGCGTGCGCGCCCCCAATTGGCCGCGTGCGCCCTCTTGTTGACCTCCACTTTACCTGTCACTCTGAGGGCACCCCCACTTGTGAACTTGTGAATCGCCGCATCATCCCGGTGATTCCCAGGAGGTGACTCACGCCCATGCTCGTCCGCGACGCCATGAGCACGGTGGTCCTCACCGTCGGCCCCGCCCACACTCTCCGCCAAGCCGCCACCCTGATGTCCGCCCGCCGCGTCGGCGCCGCGATCATCCTCGATCCGGACGCCGGCGGCATCGGCATCCTCACCGAACGCGACGTGCTCAACTCGGTCGGCCTCGGCCAGAACCCGGACACGGAGCACGTCCACGCCCACACCACCACCGACGTCGTCTTCGCCGCCCCGGCCTGGACCCTGGACGAGGCGGCCAGCGCCATGGCGCACGGAGGCTTCCGTCACCTGATCGTCCTCGACCGGGACGAGCCCGTCGGCCTCGTCTCGGTCCGCGACATCATCCGCTGCTGGGCTCCCACCCGAGCTCCCGCCCGACAGCAGGCCCGAGCATTGCCGAATCCCCTCTCACATTAGACAATATCCAGGTCAAAAAGAGATCCAATTTCACACCTGTTCGGAACCTGGTCCTCCTTACTGTTAGGCTGGTCTGTATGAGTGACCTTCTGGGACGGCTACGCGGACGCGGATGGCGGATGACCGCGCAGCGGCGCGTCGTGGCCGAGGTCCTCGACGGCGAACACGTCCACCTGACGGCCGACGAGGTCCACGCCAGGGCTGTCGCCAAGCTGCCCGAGATCTCCCGCGCGACCGTCTACAACACCCTCGGCGAGCTGGTTTCCCTCGGTGAGGTGCTCGAGGTCGCCACCGACAAGCGCGCCAAGCGGTACGACCCGAACGCGCACCGGCCGCACCACCACCTGGTCTGCGCCCAGTGCGGCGCCATCAAGGACGTACACCCCACCGGCAACCCGCTGAGCGACCTCCCCGACGCGGAGCGCTTCGGCTTCACCGTCTCGGGCGTCGAGGTGACGTACCGGGGCGTGTGCCCGAACTGCGCGGCGGCGTAGCACCTCCCCGCTCACCTCCCCGCTTCGAAAAAAGGCCCCCGGCACCGGTGAGTGCCGGGGCTTTGTCCTGCCCGCGGGCTTCCGGTATCTGACGGGTCGTCATATCGTCGTGCGGCACCCCTGCCTCCGTACCGAACTCCGCAAGGAGCAGCCGTGGGAGATCCGCACCCAGAACTCCACGCCACCGAGAAACTCCACGCCACCGAACTGACCCGCGCCTTCGGCCGTCCGCCCCGAGCCGTCGAGGCCCTGGGCCCCCTCGACCTCACCGTCGCTCCCGGCGAGTTCGTCTGCCTGGTCGGCCCCTCCGGCTGCGGCAAGTCCACGTTCCTGCGGATCGCCGCGGGGCTGCTCCGCCCGAGCACCGGCCGCCTGGAGATCCGTACCACCGGTCCCCGCCCCGCGGCCATGATCTTCCAGGACTACGGCATCTACGACTGGAAGACGGTCCGCGCCAACGTCCGCTTCGGCCTGGACATCCAGCGTGTTCCGCGCCGCGAGGCGAACGCCCGTGCCGACGCCTGGGTGGCCCGTATCGGTCTCGCCGACTTCGCCCAGGCCTACCCGGCGACCCTCTCCGGCGGTATGCGCCAGCGGGTGGCGATCGCCCGCGCGCTCGCCGTCGAACCCGAACTCCTCCTCATGGATGAGCCGTTCGCCGCCCTGGACGCCCAACTCCGCATGATCCTCCAGGAAGAGCTGCTGGAGCTCACCCAGACCACCCGCACCACCACCCTCTTCGTCACCCACAGCCTGGAGGAGGCGATCGTGCTCGGCGACCGGGTGCTGGTGATGTCCGCCCGCCCGGGCCGGATCATCGCCGAACACCGCCCACCGTTCCCGCGCCCGCGCACCGGCGACATCCGCTCCGCGCCGGAGTTCACGACCCTCAAGAGCGAGCTGTGGAACCTCCTGCGGAAGGAGGCGGTGCCGGCATGACGACGGTCACCAAGCCCTCCACCGAATCCCTCCTGGTCCGCCGCCCGGGCCCCAGGGAACTCCACCCCGTACGCACCCACCGCCGCCGACGCGCCCTGGAACTGTCGCTCGCCGTGGCCGTTCCCCTCCTGCTGATCCTCCTCTGGCAGCTGGCGGCGTCCCAGGCCTGGATCGACGAGCGCGTCTACCCGGCCCCGTCCACGATCCTGGCCGACGGCTGGGACCGGGCGGCGGCCGGCGACCTGTGGCCGGACGTGTGGGCCACCCTGAAACGCGTCCTGGCCGGCTACACGGCAGGCACCGCGGCGGGCTACGCGCTGGGCCTCCTGATGGGCTCCCTCCCCCTGGTCCGGGCCGCCCTCGAACCGCTCCTGGACGCCCTGTACGTCGTACCGAAACTGGCCCTGCTCCCGGTCTTCCTCAACATGTTCGGCCTGGGCGAGGGCCCCCAGGTGGCCCTGGTGGCGGCGACGGTGTTCTTCTTCGTCTGGATCTCGACCATGTCGGCGGTGATCGCCGTCCCGACCGGCCACCGCGACGCGGGCCGGGTCTTCGGCGCCTCACCGTGGCAGATGTTCCGCCACGTCCTCCTGCCCGCCTCGTTGCCGCAGGTCCTGGTCGGCGCCCGGATAGCAGCGGGCGTGGCGGTGCTGGTGATCGTCGCCTCGGAGCAGATAGCCGCGACGAACGGTCTGGGTCACCTGATCTTCGACTCGCGTGCGCTCTTCCAGAACGACGTGATGTTCGTCGGCATCGTCTGTGTGGCCGTGCTGGGCGTGCTCTTCTCCGAACTGATCCGCCTGGTGGGCCGGTTGCTCACTCCATGGGCACCGAGGGACCGAGGACGGGGGCAGTCATGAGGAGATCCGCGTACGGCGCCGTGCTCGCAGTCGGAGTGCTGCTGACGTCGGCGGCCTGTTCCTCATCGTCGTCGGGGCACTCGGAACCCAAGGCGGACCTGGGGACCCGCACGATCCGCCCGGTGGAGGGCTGCGGCGACACGTCCTGGACGAACCCGACGGGCCTCTCCCCCACCCGCTCCCCGGCCCGCTGCCGCCCCGGAGCGCCCGCCCCGCACCCCTTGCCGCAACCCCGGAAGCTGACGATCGCGACGGGAACACTGAGCGCCGAGTACGCGGCTCCCCTCCAGGTGGCCCTCGACAAGGGCGAGTTCCAGAAGGAGGGCCTGGACGTCACCCTGAAGGTCCTGCCGACCCCCGACGCCCTCCCGCTGCTGGCCAAGGGGGACCTGGACGCGCTGTGGGCGGCTCCGGAGGCGGCGGTCATGAACGGCGTCCGGGGCGGCTTCGACATCAGGTGGGTGGCGGGGAACTTCTCCCCCGACCCGGAGTCGAAGAGCGGCCTGTGGGTGCGGCTGAAGGAGAGCGAGAGTGCGGGCCGGGTGGCGATGGCGGGACGGAAGATGGGCACGATGATCGGCAAGGGCTCGGTGATCGCGTATCCCATGGAGAAGGCGCTGCGGAAGCACGGCGGAGGCCTCGACAAGATCCAGTACCAGCAGCTGGGCTCGGCCGACGTCCTCACGGCGCTGCAGAACGGAGGCGTCGACTCGGCCTGGCTCCTCGACCCGGTCTGGCGCCGCGTCGCCGACAGGCCCGACTACGCCTTCCTCGGCGGCCAGCCCCTCGGTGAACCCCTGGGCGGCATGCTGTACGGCCCGAGCCTGCTGAACGACGACGTGGACGCGGGAGTGGCGCTGCTGCGGGCGTACATCCGCACGGTCAACACGTACTTCGCGTCCGACTACAAGAAGAACGCGGCGTTCGTCACGTACCTGGCGGGACTGCTGGGGACGGATGAGGCGATCCTCCGCTCCACCCCGTCCCTCCACATGGACTGGGAGATCCGCGCCGGCACGACCGACCGCCTCCAGGCGGCGTACCGCACCCAGGGGGTGACGGAGGGCGACGCCATCCCGGAACCGGACACGGTGAACAGATCGCTGTACGAGGAGGCGGTGGGTCACCGGGGCTAACGACCGAGGGCCGGAACCCTTTCGGATTCCGGCCCTCGGCCTTCAGTAGCGGGGACAGGATTTGAACCTGCGACCTCTGGGTTATGAGCCCAGCGAGCTACCGAGCTGCTCCACCCCGCGGCGATGAATGGAACACTACGTCAAGGGCGCGCACAGAGGCAAATCGATAGGCGTCGCGGCCACCAGCACAGGCCGGACCCCCGTGAACCCCGGCCACCAACGCCGGCCGGACCCGCGTCCACCCCGGCCATCCACCCGGTCACCAACGTCGACCGGCCCCCATCCACTCCGGCGCGCACCTCCGGGGCGGCGTCCACGGGGGCGTCAGGCCGACGTCCATGACACCTCCAGGCCGACACACCTCGACGGGCCACCACGCCGGCGTCCATGGCGGCGCCACGCCGACGTCCACGCCGGCGTCCATGGCGGCGCCACGGCGACGTCCATGGCGGCGCCACGCCGACGCCCATGACACCTCCAGGCCGACGTCTGTGACGGCGCCAGGCCGACGTACATGGCGGCGCCTCACGCCGACAGCTCCTGCCGCAGCGCATCCCGCAACCGAGCCGCCCGCTCCGCAACCTCCCCCGGCCCGAGCGACACCGCCCGATCCGCCCACCGCTGGCCCTCCGCCAGCTCTCCACGACGCGCGTAGACAAGGGCCAGCCGCAACGCCGCCCGCCCGTGCCCGGCGTCAGCTGCCCGCTTCCACCACACCGCCGCCTCGGGCTCGCTCCCCTCCCGGGCCAGCAGCAGCCCCAGATTGAACGCCCCGTTCCGGGATCCGGCCTCGGCCGCCTCCCGGTACCACCGAGCCGCCTCGACCACGTCCCCCCGAGCCGCCGCCAGCATCCCGACACGTACTTGCGCCCGCCGATGCCCCTGCGACGCCGCTCGCTCGTACCACTCCTCGCACTCGCTCTTCTCGTGCACCGACTCACCCAGCTCATGCTCTGGCTCCGGTGGCCGCCGCGCGTCCAGCACCGTGGCCAACCGGTACGCGGCCTCAGCGCTCCCCCGCCCCGCCGCGCACCGCAGATGCCGCTCGGCCTCCCGCTCGTCCCCGTCCCGCAGCCGCGCGATCCCGACCTGCAACGCCGCCTCGGTGTGCCCGGCGGCGGCCGCCCGCTCGTACCACCGCAGCGCGGCCGACTCCTCGCCCCGCCCGGCGAACAGGATCCCCAGGTTGAACGCGGCGTCCACGCTCCCGGCCTCCGCGGCCTTGGAGAACCACGGCTCGGCCCCAGCGGTGTCTCCGCCCTGCAACAGCAGGATCGCCAGCGCGTTCGCCGCCTCCCGGTGGCCGGCGTACGCCGCCCGCCGATACCACTGCTCGGCCTGCGCGGTCCGCCCCTGCGCGACACAGAGCAGCCCGAGGTTGTACGCCCCGTTGTCGTCGCCGGCGTCCATCGCGGCCCGGTACCACCGCTCGGCGGTCTGCTGCTCACCCCGCTCGGCGTGCAGCGCGCCCAGCGCGTTCGCCGCGTTGCCGTCGCCGTCCTGCGCGGCCCGCAGCCACCACACAGCCGCGCTCTCCGTGTCACCCGCGTCCCGCAGCAGGAACCCGAGGGCGCAGGCGGCCCGCGCCTCGCCGTCCTTGGCGGACGTCAGGTACCAGCGCCCGGCCTCCTTGAGCTCACCGCGCCTCTCCAGGATCGCCCCGAGGTGCAGCGCGCCCCGCCGGTGTCCGCGTGCGGCGGCCTGCCGGTACCACTGCTCGGCCTCGTCCGTCGCGGCGACACCGTTGTCGCCCCCGGTCTCCCCCGCACGCTCCTGACGCCCCTCGTGTCCCTCATGCGGGGCTCTGCGATCGAGCGCGCGGGCCAGCCGGTACGCGGCCTCCCGATGCCCCCGCTCGGCAGCGGACCGCATCCACCGCTCGGCCCCGGCGTCCCCGCGGTGTTCCAGCAGATCGGCGAGCGCGTACGCCCCGAGCGCGTGCCCCTGCTCGGCGGACTGGCGCAGCCAGTACTCCGCGGCGGGCTCGTCGCCCCGCTCACGGTGGTACCGGCCCAGCGCGTGCGCGGCAGCGGCGGATCCGGCGACAGCCGCGATCCGCCACCATCCCGCGGCGTCCTCGGCGTACCCGCGCTGGTGAAGAAGGACTCCCAGGTTGTTGGCGGCGGCCCGGTCGCCGGCCGCGGTGGCGGCACGCAGATGGGGTTCGGCTCCGTCGAAATCTCCGCGGCGCAGCAGCATGGCCCCGAGGACGCTCATCGCCTCGACGTCGCCGGCTTCGGCGGCGAGTCTCCGGCGCATCTCCTCGGCAGCATCCTCAGCCGCCTCCCCGGCCTGGTCCTGCCCGGAAGGTTGCACAAAACGCCCTGTCTCGAACAGAGTTGCCTTGTCCCCCATAACGTCCATCGTCGCACCACCTGCAACCTGGGTACACCTGGTATACCGCAGCCATTGAGGTCACTACAGCGTTTTGTCGACTTGCCCACAGAGAGACAAGTCAAACACGGATCCCGCCAACTCGCCCGGCGGCACGGCCGTCTTGCTGTCGACACATGCGTTCGCACACCACGAAGGCCCGGATCCTTGTCAGAATCCGGGCCTTCACAGGCGAACGACTCACGTCGTCGACTTCAGTAGCGGGGACAGGATTTGAACCTGCGACCTCTGGGTTATGAGCCCAGCGAGCTACCGAGCTGCTCCACCCCGCGCCGTTGTTCTGCAACCGTACCACGGCGCGGGGTGGTCTCTTGATCAGCCGCTGGGGCTGCTGGTCGGACTCGGGCTGCTCCTGGGCTTGGCGCCGCTGGGACTGCTGGTCGGACTCGCGCTGCTACGGGGCTTGGCGCTGCTGCCGCCGCTCTTGCCGGCGTCGGACTGGGCCTGCTCGGCCCGCTTCAGCGCCGCCTCCAGGTCCTTCTGTGCCCTGCCGTACGCCTCCCAGTCGCTCGGCTGCTTGTTCAGCGCTTCCTGACCGGCGTCAAAGGCCTTCTGGGCGTCGTTCAACGCGTCCTGGACCGTGGGGTTGGTGGACGTCGGTGGCGGATTGGTCGTGTCACCCTGACCCGGTGGCGGCTCGGTGGTCGAACCGTCGGCTCCGAAGACCTTGTTGAGCGCCGCGCCCAGGGTGTTTTCGAAGGCGGTGTTGCCGCCGTAGGTCACCAGCACCTTCCGCAGCAGTGGATACTTCAGGCCGCCACCACGGACGTAGACCGGTTCCACGTACAGCAGTTCGCCGTCGAGGGGCACCGCCAGCAGGTTGCCGTACTCGACGGTGGAGTCACCGCGGTTGAGCAGGCTGATGGTCTCGGCGATGTCCTGTTCGGAGTTGAACTGGCTCTGCACCTGTTTGGGCCCGTTGACGGTGGTGTTCGTCGGCAGTTTCAGGATTCTGATCTTGCCGTAGTCTCTGGTGCCCGCCTCCGCGTCGACCGACATGAACGCACTGAGGTTGTCCCGGCCGTTGGGCGTGAACGTCGTCGTCAGCGAGAACACCTGCGAGGACTGGTCGGGCATCTTCATGCTCAGGTAGTACGGCGGCACCGCGTTGCCCGACTTGTTGGTCGGGTCGTCCGGCACCTGCCACACCTCGCTGCCGCTGAGGAACGTCTGCGCGTCCTCGACGTGGTAGCGGCTGAGCAGCTCGCGCTGGACCTTGAACAGGTCCTGCGGGTACCGCAGATGGGCCATGAGGTCGTCGGAGATGTCTGCCTTGGACTCGACCGTGCCCGGGAACGCCTTCATCCAGGTCTTCAGGACCGGGTCCTTGGTGTCCCACTGGTAGAGCTTGACCTCGCCGGTGTAGGCGTCGACGGTCGCCTTCACCGAGTTGCGGATGTAGTTGACCTGGTTCTGCTGGGCCACCACCGCGCGCGAGTTGTTGGTCGCGGTCAGCGAGTCGGCCGTCGTGTCACCCAGGGTCGTGCGCGAGGCGTACGGATATCCGTTGGTGGTCGTGTACGCGTCCACGATCCACTCTATGCGGTGGTTCACCACCGCCGGGTAGGCGTCCCCGTCGATGGTCAGCCATGGGGCGACCGCCTCGACGCGCTCCTTCGGGGTGCGGTTGTACAGGATCCGCGAACCCTCGCCGATGGCACCGGAGTAGAGGATCTGCGGCTCGTTGAACGCCACCGCGTACGCGGCCCGGTTGATCGGGTTGGAGAGGTTGACCCCGCTCTTGCCCGAGTAGCTGAAGGTCTTCTCACCGGTGTCGTCGGAGTAGTCGATCTCCTTCTGGGGACCGCCGACGATCGAGTACGCGTTGGTCTTCTCGCCGTAGTAGATCCGCTGCTGATACGTCCCGAGGTCGCCCTTGGACGGCAGGTCGTACTCGGTGAAGACCGGGCGCCCCTGGGAGTCGGCCTCGGTGCCCTTGGCGGCGACCGCTCCGTAGCCGTGGGTGTAACGGAAGTGGTCGTTGATCCAGTTGTTCTTCGGGATGCCGTTGAGGTTCAGCTCCCGCAGACCGATGACCGTGTCCTGGTCGGCGCCGTCCTTGGTGCTGTACCGGTCGACGTCCAGGTTGGTCGGGAAGGCGTAGTAGTTCCGCATCTGCTGGAGCTGCTGGAACGTCGGCGAGGCGATGTTCGGGTCCATGATGCGGATGCTGGCCGCGTCGGCGGCGTCGTCCCGCAGCTTGGTCTTGTCCGTGGTGCTGGACTTGCCCTCGTACTCGGTGACCTTGGCGTCGTCGATGCCGTACGCGGCACGTGTCGCCGTGAGGTTCTTCTCGACGTAAGGCGCTTCCTTGGCCTGCTCGTTCGGCTGGACCTGGAACTTCTGGACGATCGCCGGGTACAGGCCGCCGATGAGGATCGCGGAGAGCACCATCAGGCCGAAGCCGATGACGGGCAGCTGCCAGGTGCGCCTCCACAGGGTGGCGAAGAACAGCAGCGCGCAGATGACGGCGATGCAGAACAGGATCGTCTTGGCCGGCAGATAGGCGTTGGCGTCGACGTACCTGAGGCCCGTCCAGTTGCCGGTGGCCTTGAAGTCGCTGGACTTCACCGCGAGTCCGTACCGGTCCAGCCAGTAGGCGACCGCCTTCAGGGCGACGAAGATGCCCAGCAGCACCGACAGGTGCCCGGTCGCGGTGGCCGTGGCGCGCGCGCCCGGAGAGGTGACCCTCAGACCGCCGTACAGATAGTGGGTGAGCGCGGCGGCGATCACGGAGAGGATCACGGCGGCGAAGCCGAAGCCGAGCAGGAACCGGTACCAGGGCAGGTCGAAGGCGTAGAAGGAGACATCGAGGTGGAACTGCGGGTCCTTCTGGTGGAAGGGCACGCCGTTGACCCACATCAACCAGGTCCGCCACTGGCTGGAGGCGGAGGCACCCGCGATCAGACCCACCAGGGAGATGATCCCGAGCAGCAGCCACCTCTTGTACGGTGCGATGCCCATCCGGTACCGGTCGAGGTTCTGCTGCTCCATCGACATGGCGCTCAGCGGCGGACGCAGACGGTGGGCGAGCCAGATGTTGAAGCCGACCGCGAGGGCCATCAGCAGACCGAAGACGAAGAACAGCCCGATCTTGGTCCACAGAGTCGTCGTGAACACGGACGAGTAGTTCACCGACCGGTACCAGAGCCAGTCAGTCCAGAATCCCGCGAACATGGTGAACGCCATGCCGAGCACGGCAAGGACGCCCAGCGTCATGAGCAGGGTACGGACCCGCCGGGACGGGCGGCCCACTCTGATCCGTGGCCCCGTCGGGCCTCCGCCGCGGTCCGGCATCTGGAAAGCCAAGGTGCGCACCTCGAAGTTCGCGTTGGTGTATCAGACCCGCGTCGTCACGGGCCGTCCGTGGGCCACGTGATCGTAGACCCCCCACCTATGCAACTTACTCACGCTTTACTCGGTTCCCGATTCCGGCCCTGAACGAGAGAGGATTGTGACCATGTCCAACACTCCCATGGCGGCGAGCCCGCTGACCCAGGCCGTTCTCGAAATCGACGAGTACGCCTCCGGCCTCGGCTGGGACCAGCCCGCCCGCCTCTTCGCCCTCGTAGACACCGCTCGACTGCGGGTCAAGGAACCCGCCCTCGCGGCCCAGCTCGGCCTCGAAGCGGAACAGCAGACCACCGGCCTCACCCCCATCGAGCAGGACGAGGTGCCGACGGGCAAGCCGCTCGACGAGTTCCTCGGCACCATCGCCTGGCCCGACGCGGTGGTCGGCTGCGCGCTCACCGTGGAGCGCCTGATGCTGCCGCCGTCCGCGGAGGCGGCCGTCCCCGAAGGCCTGAGCGAGAAGAAGCTCGCCCAGTGGGTGGCCGAGCACCCGGATCGCCAGGAGGTGCGGATGACGGTCGCGGTGCTGCGCGACGGCGCCCGCGATTCGGCCCTGCGACTGCGTGAGAAGGACTCGCCGACGGAGGTCCTCACGGGTTCCGACCTGGTCCCGGGGCTGGCGGAGGCACTGGCGGCGACCTTCGAGGAGTAGCCCTGGCGGAGCGGGGGGCTACTTCGTCGTGCACTTCGGCAGGTCGGCGGTGTCACCGCTGCGGATGTCCTTCAGGGCGCCCAGGGCGTCGTCGATGGTGTTCACCTTGACGAGCGTGAGCCCCTTGGGGGGGTCGTCCGCGGCGGCCGCGCAGTTGTCGGCGGGGGTGAGGAAGTACTGGGCACCCTTGTCCCGCGCGCCGACGGTCTTCATCTCGATGCCGCCGATCGGGCCGACCTTGCCGTTGTCGTCGATGGTGCCGGTGCCGGCGACGAACCTGCCGCCGGTGAGGCTGCCCGGGGTGAGCTTGTCGTAGATGCCGAGAGCGAACATCAGACCGGCGCTCGGCCCGCCGACGTCGGCGAGCTTGATGTCGACGGTGAAGGGGAAGGTGTGGTCGGTCCCCGCGGAGATCCCGACGATGGCGCGCTTGCCACCGCTGTCGTCGGAGGTCGCGGTCGTGATGGTCACGTCCTGCGTCTTGGTCGCCGTCCTGTTCGCCTTCTCGGCGGCGGCCTGCTCCTTGGCCGGCACGATCGTGAAGGCGACCTTCTGCCCCGGCTTGTGCTTGGTCACCAGCTTCGCGACATCGGCCGGCTCCTTCACCGCCGTACCATCGACGGCCTTGATCACGTCGCCGGCGTGCAGCCTGCCCTCGGCCGGGGTGTCCTTGACGACGGTCGAGACGATCACCCAGGACCGCACCGGGACGTCCAGCTTTTTCAGGGCGGCGACCTTGGCGCTCTCCTGGGACTGGCTGAACTCCTCTGCGTTCTCCTGGGTGGACTGCTCCTCGGTCTTGCCGTCCGGGTAGAGCGTGTCGTGCGGCACGACCCTGTTGTCGTGCGCGAGCCATCCGTAGACGGCCTCGACGAGGTTCATCTTGTAGTCGGCGCTGGTGACGCGGACGGTGGTCATGTTCAGATGCCCGCTCGTCCCGTACGTCTTCCGGCCGGAGATCTGCAGGACCGGCTCGCCGTCATGCTCCCCGAGAGTGTTCACCGTGGGCCCCGGTGACATCTCGGCATACGGCACATTGATGAAGACTCCCGCGCACAGGAGCGCGACCAGCATCAGGGTGGAGGCGAGCATCGTCGCGGTGCGGCGTGGCATGGCACGACAGTACGGGACGGTCCTGTCAGCGCACCGTCAGGGCCGCGTCCGGGTCATGGGCCGGGATGGGACTTCTCCATGGCGGCCCGGAACCGGGCATATCCGTCCAGCTCGGGGCCGTCACTGCGGGCCTTGCGGGTCCGGTTGGCCCAACTTCCCCACAGGCCGGCGCCGATCGCGGCCACCAGCGGAATCAGCAACCAGACGAGCGCCCCCATGCCGACCTCCAACCCCACCTGAACACCACAACTGACTGATCAGCAGATTAACCCTCCACACGGACAACGCTCACGCCAGGGGTGCGGTTACGCAACCGGAGAGTGAGGGAGGTTTCAGCGGGTGCGCTTGGGGTGAGAGGCCGGCCGACGGCTGAGGAGGCGGGTGAAGGGTGAGAGCGGCGGCGGGGAGCTGAGAGCAACTGCGGGCGGAGGGGTGAGAGCCGCACCAGGCTGAGAGCAGCTGCGGCGGGGCTGAGAGCCGCGCCAACTTGAGACCAGCTGCGGCGGGGCTGGGCTGGGCTGGGCTGGGAGCGGTCGCGGCTGGGCTGGGCTGGGAGCGGTCGCGCGGGAGCAGTCGCGCCGACGTCAGCAGGCCCCGACCCATTCCTCCGTGCCGTCGGAGAACTTCTGATGCTTCCAGATGGGCACTTCGTGCTTGAGGTCGTCGATCAGCTTTCGACAGGCCTCAAAGGCCTCGCCCCGGTGCGGACAGGACACGGCGACGACGACGGCGAGGTCCCCGACCCCGAGGTCCCCGACCCGATGCACCGCGGCGAGCGCCCGCACCGGATACTCCGCGACGACCTTCTCGGCGATCCGCCGCATTTCGGCCTCGGCACTGGGATGGCACGAATACCCGAGCTCCTCGACATCGGCGCCCCCGTCGTGGTTCCGCACGGTCCCCACGAACAACGCGGTCCCCCCGGCGGCGTCGTCCCCGACGGCCCGGAAGACCTCGTCCAGGGAGAGTGCCGTCTCCCGAATGGCGAGCAACCTGATCGGATCCTGAGCGACCTGCTCACCTGGGTGGTCGTGTGTGGGTGCCATACCCCCATCGTGCCGCACGCCGACGAGAACGGGGAACAGCCCTGTCAACCGGCACGCGCGCGTGCCGGTTCGGAACCCGCTACCGCTGAACGGCAGGTTCCCGCCGAGAACGGCACGTCCTCGGTGCGGGGAGCCTTCCACCTCGACGCCCACACCGGATCAAGGCGCCCGGAAGAGCTCCGCGCCTCTCAGATCCGCCGCCGAGCCTTCCGAGCCCGCCGCACCACAGCCGCCGCGCCCAACAACGCCACCGTCGCGCCCGCGGCCCCGGCCGCCGTCGCGTCCTTGCGTCCCAGCCGCCGCCCGGCCACCGTATGCCTCCCGGAAACCTCTTCGAGAAGCTCCGCGAGCACTTCCTCGTTGGTCCACTGCGGCCGCCACCCCGCGTCATGCAACCGGCTTCCGCTCACCACCCAGGGGTACATCGTGTACGCCAGATCCCCCGCCGGAGACGGCGTGAGGCCGATCCGATGCAGCCGAGCAGCCGCCCCCAGCGCGACCGCCGACGGCAGCTCCATCCGCCGGATCCCGCTGAGCTCCTCGACCTCCTCCTGCTCCAGCCAGCCGTCGCACCCGACGGCAAGCTCCCCTTCGGCCTTCTCCAGGACGGCGTACTCCAGAGCGCTGCACAGGTCCTCGACGTGGCAGAACTGCCAGGCAGGCCGCGACCCGGCGACGACAAGCAGTCGAGGCGACTCGAAATACCTGGTCAGCGCGGTGTCGGTGCCGCCGACGAGCACAGCCGGGCGCACCACGGTGACATTGAGCCCCGGATGCGCCCGAGGAGCTCTCCGGGCCAGCCTTTCGATCTCCAGCAGATCCCCCACGCCGGTCGCCTCCGCCGTGGCCCGCAGCTCCGCGTCCTCCGACAACGGCAGCTCGTTGTCCGGCAGAGCCCCGTAGACCATGGAGGACGTGCACAGCACGACCCGATGGACACCCGCCGCCGCGGCCGCGGTCAGAACCGTCTGTGTCCCTCGCACGTTGTACGCCGTCCGGGCGGCGGAGTCGGTCTCCAGGTCGAGATCGAGAGCCAGATGCACCACCACGTCGGCCCCGCGCAGCTTCTCCGCGATGGCCGGATCCCGCACGTCCAGGATGTGCCACTGCGCCGCGGCGCACTCGCCGCGCCGCTCGTCGAGTGCGATGACCTGCTTGATCTCCTCCGACGCGACGAGCCGCTCGGTGAGCAGCGCGCCCAGGCCGGACGCGGCGCCGGTGACCGCGACGACGGGCCCACGCGCGCTGGTCGACACGCCGGAGCGAAGCGCCGTCACTGAGGGCTGGCGGTCGGGCGACGGGGGGCCTGAGTGGTTTCGCGCTGCGCGAACCTGCGGATCTGGGGAACTCACCGGGCGTCTCCAGCGGTTGTCTTTAGTACGGACGCGCGTGACGCGTGCGTACCAGGTGGCATCCATCCTGCCGCAGGCCGACAGTAGGCGAAGCACCGAGGCCCGAACCGCCCATGGTGTCTACGCTGGGTGGTGTTGTCGGGAAGCCGCGCCGCCGGAGAGAACCGGTGGCCTTACCAGCCGAGGATTTCCGTGAGTGACACCCCATTCGGATTCGGCCTTCCGCCGGAGGAGCCGGACGACGGCGACGAGGGCAAGAAGAAGGACCCGCAGAGCGGCGGTGGTCAGGGACCGGCCAACCCGTTCGGTTTCGGCGAGATGCCCGGTGTCGGAGGCTTTGGCGGCCCCGGTGCGGACAATCCGCTCGCTGCCATGTTCGGTTCGCTGAACCCCACCGACCTGGGCGCCGCCTTCCAGCAGCTGGGCCAGATGCTCTCGTACGAGGGCGGCCCGGTGAACTGGGACATGGCCAAGCAGATCGCCCGCCAGACGGTCTCCCAGGGCACCGCCGACGGCACCAAGGACGCGAGCGTCGGCCCCGCCGAGCGCAATGCGGTCCAGGAGGCCGTCCGCCTGGCCGACCTGTGGCTGGACGACGCGACCTCCCTGCCGTCCGGTGCGGCCTCCGCGGTGGCGTGGAGCCGCGCGGAGTGGGTCGAGGCGACCCTGCCGGCGTGGAAGGAGCTCGTGGACCCGGTCGCCGAACGCGTCGGCGCCGCCATGGGTGACGTCCTGCCGGAGGAGATGCAGGCCATGGCCGGCCCGCTGATCGGCATGATGCGCTCGATGGGCGGCGCCATGTTCGGCACGCAGATCGGGCAGGCGGTCGGCGTGCTCGCGGGCGAGGTCGTCGGTTCCACCGACATCGGCCTGCCGCTCGGCCAGGCCGGCAAGGCCGCGCTGCTGCCGGTGAACATGGACGCGTTCGGCAAGGACCTCGGCGTGTCGAAGGAGGAGGTGCGCCTGTACCTCGCTCTGCGTGAGGCAGCCCACCAGCGCCTGTTCGCTCATGTGCCGTGGCTGCGTTCGCACCTGTTCGGCGCGGTCGACGGCTACGCGCGCGGGATCAAGGTCGACACCGCCAAGCTGGAGGACGTGGTCGGCCAGTTCGACCCGCAGAACCCCGAGCAGCTGCAGGACGCCCTTCAGCAGGGCATGTTCCAGCCGGAGGACACGCCCGAGCAGAAGGCGGCCCTGGCCCGTCTGGAAACAGCTCTCGCGCTCGTCGAGGGCTGGGTCGACGCGGTGGTCCACGCGGCCGCGAAGCCGCGCCTTTCCTCCGCCGACGCGCTGCGCGAGACCCTGCGCCGCCGTCGCGCCTCGGGCGGCCCGGCCGAGCAGACGTTCGCCACGCTGATCGGCCTGGAACTGCGCCCCCGCCGCCTGCGGGACGCCTCCCGTCTGTGGGCCTCGCTCACCGACGCACGCGGTGTCGACGGCCGTGACGCCCTGTGGGCCCACCCCGACATGCTGCCGACCGCCTCCGACCTCGACGACCCGGACGGCTTCGTGCATCGCGAGCAACTGGACTTCTCCGAGCTGGACAAGATGCTCGGCGAGGCGGCGGACAAGCCCGACCTCAAGAAGAAGGACTCCAAGGACGGGGACACGGACGCGGACAAGGGGACGGAGAAGGACAGGAGCGACGACACCGAGTGAGCCTGTACGACGACGCGGTCCTCGTGCTGAAGAACTACGAGGACCAGAAAGAGCTGCGCCAGATCTATCTGGATCACCTGGCAGAGCACCCGGACGGCATGTGGAAGGCCTGCGAGGACGGGCACATCACGGCAAGCGCCCTGGTGATCGACCCGGAGCAGGGCCGCGTACTGCTCACGCTCCACAGGAAGCTGCGCATGTGGCTCCAGATGGGCGGCCACTGCGAGCCAGCCGATGACACGCTGGCGGCCGCCGCCCTGCGTGAGGGGACCGAGGAGTCGGGCATCGCCGGACTGGGCCTGCTGCCCGGCGGCCCGGTGCGTCTGGACCGCCACCACACGCCCTGCGCCTGGCACCTCGACGTCCAGTACGCCGCGCTCGCCCCGTCGGAGGCCGTCGAAGTGATCAGCGACGAGTCCCTGGATCTGCGCTGGTTCGGATACGACGAGGTGGCGACCGTGGCGGACGAGTCGGTCGTACGACTCATGAAGGCCGCCCGCGCACGACTCTGAACAAGTGTTCCGAGAGTGTTCCGGACGTGCGTAAGGGGCGACCGACCTGGGTGGTCACCCCTTACGTCTGTTTCCCGGACGGTGTCACCGGGCGGTGTCACCGGGCGGTGTCAGCTGTTGCTGCCCCCGAGGGAGTTCCCACGCATCCCGAACTGGCCGAGCATCCCCGACGAGCGCAGATGTTGCGGCGGAAGCAACTCACTGGGCTGCACCAGGACATGTCCCGTCCCGGAGAACTGCATCTCCCAGCCCTCGCCGGTGGAACCTCGGCGACGCCACACGGCGGAGGTGGAGGTGGGGGCCTGGAGCTGGGTCCGCAGGGACGTGGACCAGGCGACCACGGCGTCCGCGTCGCAGCAGATGTTCTTCTCCGGGGTCACCTCCATCACCAGCGGCTCCCCGGAGGTCATGAGGACGACCTGTCCGGAGCCGGAGAGCTCCAGGTTGTAGGCGCCTGCCGAGGCGATCTCGACGGCACTGTCGACCGCGACGATCCCGACGCCCAGGGAGCCGTCGAAGGCGAGGACGTAGGCGCTGTCGACGGTCAGACCGCGACCGACCTCCATGATGTGCAGGTGCTGGGCCAGGTTGGCGAGGTAGACGACGCCGTTGCCCTTGCAGCGCATGAGTTCCAGGCGCTCACCGGTCATCCGCTCGACGTTGCGCCAGCTGCGGTTGCGGTACTGGCTGTCGAACTCCACCTGCCCCTCGAAGGCCACCATGGCGCCTTGGCGCGCGAGTACGGCGCTGCTGCCCTGGGTGACGTCGGTCTTGAGGAGCTGCGGGTTCTGCAGGGTGTAACGGCCGGTGGACTCCACCGGGACGTGTGCGAAGAGTGTGCTGTGCATGATGTGCCTGGTGCTCCCTTCAGCCCCGGATCTTGAATCGGTCGCCGGTGTCCTCGCTCGGCTGGACGACCACGAAGCCCTGCCCTTTGAAGCCGACCTGGAAGGCCTCACCGCTGCCCCTGCCGATCAGGGCGCTCGCCTTGACCGTGCGGCGGGCCTTCATGTCCATGCCGGTGGTCCAGGCGATGAGCGCGTCCGGGTCGACGTACGTCTCCCGTTCGGCGCAGTCCAGGGCCATCGGAACGCCCCGGCTTACCAGCGCGACCCAGCCGGTGCCCCGCACGACCAGGTTGGTCAGGCCGGAGCCGGACAGCTTGGCGAGCCCCTTGACCGGTTCGACGGTCAGTTCCAGCGAGGCGTCGCAGGCCAGCAGTGTGGCGCCGTTGACCGAGAGGGCCTCGCCGTTGAGGTGGAGGACGACGATGTCGCCGCCGTAGTCAGCGAGGTAGAGGTCGCCGTCACCGCGGCAGAGCATCAGCCTGCCGCCCTCACCGGTGACCATCTCCTCCGCCGAACGACGGAGGGTGGCCGGCGGCCCGTCGAACTGCACATAGCCGTCGTAGGCGATCATCGAGCCGGCCTTGGCCAGCAGATCGTGTCCGGTGGCCATGGTGACCTTGAGCGTCTTGGAGCTGTGCACACTCATCCGGACGCCGGTCGAAGCGGCGCGGTGCGCGCTGAGAGTCTGGGTGTCCATGGGCCTCACACCTCGAAGGGCTGTACGACGACGAAGTTGCCGGGGGCGCCGCGGAACTGGAGGTTCACGGCCTCCGTGGACTGCCGGGAGTATCCGGAGCGGCGCAGCCTGAGCGCGGTCGTGGTGACGGCCTGCGCACCGGCGGACCAGGCGATGACGGCGTTGCCGTCGACATAGGTGGCCGGGCCGACCGGGATGACGACCGGCACGCCGCGGGTCTTCACGGCGACCGCGCCGGTGCCGGAGAAGAGCATGCTGAACAGGCCGCCGCCCGGCAGCCCCGCGCCCTCGATCCGGCGAACCTCGGTCTCCAGGGCCTCGTCGAAGGCGAGCACACCCTGCGCGCTGGTGTAGAGCTGCTCCCCCTGGAGCCGGATCACGAAGACACGGCTGGCCTCGTCGGCGAGGAAGACCTCCCCATCGCCGGAGCAGCGCATCAGGGACATGCCCTGGCCGGTGAGTGCTCCGGTGAGCTTGCCGAGCAGACCCGAGCCCTTGTGGGCGAAGTCGATGTCGCCCTGGTAGGCGACCATGCTGCCCTGCTTTGCGAGGATGGCGGCGCCCTTGGTGAGCGTGGCCCGCACGAGCTGCGGGTTCTGCTCCGTCCAGCGGTCGCCCACGGGCGCTTCCGCGTACTTCGTCAGGACGACGCGTACGTTCGCCTCGGGCGGCACGGGCGCGAGCTGCGTAGCGCCGCCGAAGGGCTGCTGCTGCCCGGGGAAGGTTCCGGGGGCGCCGGGGGGCGTGAACATCTGCGGACCCGCGCCGGGGGGCGTGAACATCTGCGGGCTCGGAGGCGCGCCGGGCGCCTGCGGCGGCACGCCGGGAGGAGCGCCGACTCCGCCCGGCGGGGTGGTTCCCACGATCGTCGGGGCCGTGTGGACCGACGGGGCGGGCGCCGGCGGGGCCGGTGCCGCGGGGGCTGGGGCTGGGGCTGGGGGTACGGGGGGCGGGCCGAACGCGGGCGGCACCGGCGGCGGGGCGGCCGGCTGCGGCGGTGCGAACGTCGGCGCCTGGGACTGCTCAGGGGCGACCGGCGCGGACGCCGGCTCCTCCTCGGCGGCCTCGCCGCCGAAGTTCCTCAGCAGGGCCTCCAGGCCGCCGTCGAAGCCCTGGCCGACCGCGGCGAAGCGCCACACGTCCTTCAGGTAGAAGTCGCCCAGCATCACGGCGCGTTCGGTGGAGAACTCGCTGCCGTCGAAGGAGTACCGGGCAACCTCCTCGCCGCCGGCGACGATCCGGAGGTGTCCGGGGGCGATCTGTGACATCTGGCCGGCACCGTCGATCGTCGCCGTGAATGACAGTTTCTGGATCTGTGGCGGAATCTGATCGAGCGTGACCCGGAAGGACTCGGTGTCACCCGCCTGTGAGCCCAGGAGCTGGAGGGAGTCCTCGGGTGACTTCGGCTGGTTGAAGAAGACGAAGTACCGGTCGTCCGAAAGCCGTTCGTCGGCGTCCAGACCGAAGCAGCTGATGTCGAAGGTCAGTCCGGGGCCGGAGATCTGTACACCCACGTACAGGTCCGTACCCGCGGTCAGGTCGCTGATCTTGGCCTTGTGGCCCCGTTGGAATTCCCTGGCCATGCGTAACGACCGTCCCCCATCCCGAAAGTGACTGCGTCGCGACAGGCTAACGGCAAACTCGGACACCGACGGAGCTCGGTACAGATCCGGTACAAAATCCCGGTCCCGACCGCCTGGCGCGATCTCGACCGTGTCGCCCGGGCCACGCCGCGGAGTGGGGCACCGCGCGGGGCGGGCGTCACTCTTCGTGGGCCCCCGGCACATGGGGAAGCCGCTCGGCGGCGACCACGCCCTCGAGGTAGCCCCTGGCCCGCTCGGTGCGCGGGTACGCCTCCAGCAGCCGCCAGAAGCGCGGCCCGTGTCCGGGCACGAGCAGATGGGCGAGCTCGTGCAGGAGGACGTAGTCCACGACGTACTCGGGCATGCCCTGAAGGCGGTGCGAAAGGCGGATGCTGCCCTCGGCAGGGGTGCACGAGCCCCAGCGCGTGTTCTGATTGGTGACCCAGCGCACCGAATTGGGTCGGGCCCGGCCGTCGAAGTACTGGGCCGAGAGCCGCTCGGCACGCTCGGCCAGCTCCGCGTCCCCGAGGACCCGTTTGCTCTCCTGGGCGGCCAGCTTGTCGAGCATGACGCCCACCCAGCGCTGCTCCTCGGCCTCCGACATCCGAGCAGGGATGAGTACGACGGTGCGATCGCCCTCGCGGTACGCGGAGACCGTCCGGCGTCGCCGGGCGCTCCTGCGGACCTCGATCGCGCTCGCCCCCGAGCCGCTCGGCGGCTGGCTCGTCGTGCTGCGCTGTGGCGTTCCGGCGCGGTGCAGTGGGTCGGCGGGCACGCCCCGACGTTACCCGCTGCGCACACGGGAAGTCCCGACTCCGGGACGGTTGGGTTCCGATCCCCCACATGCGTTTGATTCACACGACCGATTCGCACGACCGATTCGTACGACCGATTCGTACGACTGGCTTGTATGACGAATACCCGCCGCCTGTGGACAACTTTCGGCGCCCTGCGCCGCGCCGGGGCATGCTGGCAGTCGTCGGCGAAGCACGTCGGCACTCGTCGGCAACGCCGCGACGGAGGTCCGACCGGACGTCCGACCGGCCACGACCGGCGAACGGGGACGTTCCACGAGGGCTACGGGGGCCTGTGATGCAGCGGACGGTGACGCAGAAGACGAGTACACGGTCGACGAGTGCGCAGTCGATGGTGCCGATCGTGAAGCCGGCGCTCCGGCGCGGCTGGCGCGACCTCAACACCGTGCAGTTCGGGATGACTCCGGCGCACGCGATGACGCTCGGACCGATGGACACGGCGACGGGCAGTTTCCTCGACCTGCTCAACGGCACCCGTGGGTTGCCGCTTCTGCGGGAGGAGGGGCGCCGCATAAACCTCCCCGACGGTCATGTCGACGCCCTGGTGGAGCGGCTGGCGCAGGCCGGGCTCGTCGACGACGTGAGAGGAGGCGGACCGGCCGCTGAGGCCCTGCGCACGAAGAAGGAGGTCCTTGACCGGTTGCGCCCCGATCTGGCCTCGCTGTCGCTGACCGCGTCCGAGCCGGGTGAGGCGCTCGGGCTGCTCGCCGCCCGCCGCTCGCTGCGGGTCCAGGTCAGAGGCGCGGGCCGGGTGGGTGCCGTCCTGGCCTCGCTGCTGTCGGGGGCCGGGGTCGGCGAGGTCGAGGTGCGTGACGTCGGCCGCGTCGAGCCAGGGGATGTCGCGCCGGGCGGACTGCCCGCCGAGTCCGTCGGCGACCGCAGAGACGAGGCCGCGCGCCGGGCCGCGCGCCGGGCGGCCCCGGACAGCCCGCCGCGCCGCGGCCCCCGCACCGCCTCCGACGGCCACGACACCGGCCTGTCCCTGGTGATCCTCGCCCCACGGGACGACGTGGACGTGCACGCGCCCCTGCCGTCCGCCGCCGAGCCCCTGATCGCTTCCGGGACAGCTCATCTGTACGCCGGGGTCGTGGAGGGAACCGGAGTGGTGGGTCCGCTCGTGCTGCCCGGCGAGACGGGGTGCGCCGGCTGTCTGCACCAGGCACGCGTCGACCGGGACCAGACCTGGCCCCGCCTGGTCGCCCAGTGGCGCTCCGGCGGGCCACACCGGCCCCGCCCCTGCGACCTGGCGCTGGCCACTACAGTCGCGGGTCTGGCGGCCACGCACGCGCTCGCCTTCCTGGACGGCCGGGTTCCGTCGAGCGCGGGTGCGCGCTGGGAGGTCTCGCTGCCTGCCCTCACCTGGCATGCGCGCCCGGTATGGGCACATTCCGCATGCCCGTGTGGGGCAGCGGAGAAAAGTAAGGGGGAACACCCCTCCGAGGGCGAGGAGTGGCACGAGAGAATGGCTGAGCAACAACCGTCGATGGAGTTACGCCGTAGGGCTGACGCGGCGCGGCTGGCTGGCACCTGGAGGGCGCATGTCTGATCTTCCCCGCAAGGCGGTCACCCGTACCGCCAAGCTCGCCGCACTCCCGCTCGGCTTCGCCGGACGGGCGACCTGGGGACTCGGCAAGCGGATCGTCGGCGAGTCCGCGGAGCTGGTCGGCCGCGAGCTGCAACAGCGCACGGCGGAGCAGTTGTTCAAGGTGCTCGGCGAGCTCAAGGGCGGCGCGATGAAGTTCGGCCAGGCCCTCTCGGTGTTCGAGTCGGCGCTCCCCGAAGAGGTCGCCGGCCCCTACCGGGCGGCGCTGACGAAGCTCCAGGAGGCGGCGCCCCCGATGCCGACCCGCACCGTGCACACGGTGCTGACGGAGCGCCTCGGCGAGAACTGGAAGGAGCTGTTCCTCGAGTTCGAGGACAAGCCGTCGGCGGCCGCCTCGATCGGCCAGGTGCACCATGGGGTGTGGCACGATGGCCGCGAGGTGGCGGTCAAGGTGCAGTACCCGGGCGCCGGTGAGGCCCTGCTGTCCGACCTGAACCAGTTGAGCCGGTTCGCCCGCCTGTTGGGTCCCCTCATCCCCGGTGTGGACATCAAGCCCCTGATCACGGAGCTCAGGGACCGGGTCTCGGAAGAGCTGGACTACGGCCTGGAGGCGCAGGCCCAGCGCGTCCACGCCGAGGAGTTCGCGGACGATCCGGATGTGGCGGTGCCCGGTGTGGTCCACCAGTGCGAGCAGATCCTGGTCACCGAGTGGATGGCCGGCGTCCCGCTGTCGGAGGTGATCGCCGACGGAACGCAGGAGCAGCGCGACCGCGCCGGTCAGCTGTTGGCCCGCTTCCTCTTCTCGGGTCCCGCCCGCACGGGTCTGCTGCACGCCGATCCGCACCCGGGCAACTTCCGTCTGCTGCCCGGCGGCCCGGGCAGCGAGGAGGACTGGCGCCTGGGCGTCCTGGACTTCGGCACGGTCGACCGCCTTCCGGGCGGCCTGCCGACCCCGATCGGCAGGTCCCTGCGCATGACGATCGACGGTGAGGCGGAGGCCGTCTACGAACTTCTGTGCTCCGAGGGCTTCGTCAAGGAATCCATAGAGCTCGACCCCGACGCCGTCCTCGACTACCTCCTGCCGATCATCGAACCGGCCGAGGCCGACGAGTTCACCTTCACCCGCGGCTGGATGCGCAGCCAGGCGGCCCGCATCGCCGACCCCCGCTCCCCCGCCCACCAACTGGGCAAGCAGCTCAACCTGCCCCCGGCCTACCTTCTGATCCACCGGGTGACCTTGAGCACCATCGGCGTGCTGTGCCAGCTGGGGGCGACCGTGCGGCTGCGGGAGGAACTGGAGGAGTGGTTGCCGGGGTTCGTCCCGGAGAAGACCGTGGAGAGCGTGGACGAGGAGGAGTCGGCGGCAGAGGCGTGAGGGTCCTCGGCCGGCTCACCACCAGTCCGAGTCCAACCGCCCCTCGATCGCTCTGAGGTTCTCCCGGGAGCATCGGTCGCAGAAGTAATGGCGAGTGCCGTTCTCCACGGAGCAGGTCCAGGCGATCCGGGGTCCCGCGGTGCGGGCGCCGCAGCGGGCGCACACGAGGGGATCGGGCTCTTGGGCGGTGCCGCCGGCCTGGTCACTGTCTCCGGGAAGACTCGTCACCCGGCGACGATATCGCCGCGGCCATCGGATCGGCGGACACAACGCACCCGCGGGGGCCGGTCCGTTCGGTCGGACCGACCCCCGCGGGGAGAGCTCCGCCTCCCCGGGCAGGGAGGCCACCGCTTCCGGTGTGTTCGGGATGTGATTACTGCATGACGGCCATGGCGAGCGCGCGGCGGGCGCGCAGCGAGGCGCGCTCGGCCCGGCGCTGCATCCGGCGGGCTGCCGCCAGGCGCACGGCCTGTCGGTCCCGCTCGGCCTCATGCAGTAGTTCGTGCATATGCGCACGAGCCAGGGCTTCTGGAATGAGTTGCATCTCTCGGGTCCTGTTCTGGCGCGAGTCCATCGCGCTGCTCTTGGTGAAGTCTTCAGGCGTCGCGCCTGCGGGCTCGGTGATGGACGGCTTCATCGGGGCCTGCTTCTTCGGGTCGTGCGTGAGGGGGCGGTCGATCGTTCCTGCGGTGTTCATGCCGTGACCGGGTTCTTGCGCGGGCGACCACGCGGCCGCTTCCGGGCAACGACGACACCCTGCACGAACAGCTCGCCACCCCAGACGCCCCAGGGCTCACGCCGCTCCTTGGCGCCGGCGAGGCAGGCCTCGACCAGCGGGCAGGTGCGGCAGAGGGACTTGGCGTATTCGACGTCCGCCGGCGACTCGGCGAAGAAGACCTCCGGGTCGTAGGAGCGGCAGGGAACGGGCACGCCGAGGTTCTCGATGGCGTCGTCGAGCGCGGTGAGCGCGGTGAGCGGAGTCAAGGTGGAGTCCTCCGTGAGGCCGGGCGGGGGGATCGTTTCGGAAGGCGGTACGGACGGGGCGTGCGCTTCGAGATGCACGGTTCGTCTTCCTCGTCTGTCGTTCCGGTCCTGTTGGACCGGGTTGCGGCTGGTACCGGAGTCTTTTCTTGTCCCGAGGCCCCTTCGCTCTGCCGTCCCCGTTCAGGGACAAACAAATGGGCCGCGGATCCCGGGTGGGGTTCCGCGGCCCTGAAGGCGCCGGCCTGATCGACGATCAGACTGGATCACTCCAGGGTTCTGGCCCACGGAAGGCCCACATCAGGTGGTGCTGCGTCTGCTTCCGGCTACCGGCACCGGCCGCCGCAAAGGCATAGGCCTGCGCCTGTGCCGCTACTGCTTCCAGTGCCTTGGTCGGTCGCTCATTGCGCTCACTGACGGGAAGACCCGCCAGAGACACGGAGGACGCCGGACGCACGGCACGAATGCCGGACAGGCCGGTGCCGGGGACCGAGGCGCCGAGCACGCACGTGGAGACGACCGAGCGATCGGTCATTTTGACGGTGCTGATGGAGCTGCCGTTGATGCTGATCACTGCAATCGCCTCCTCTCGGCGTCTGGGGGACCGGGGTGAGCCAGTCCGTCGGATATGCAAGTACAGCACGGAATCGGGGCCTCCGAGAAGGCCTCCGTCCCCGTGGCTAAGAACCTATGGGGATTGCTGGGGCATGCGCAAACTATTTTCTGGACGAGTTCGCATCAGTCGCCGTCTTCTTCTCCCCCCGGGGTCTGGCCTGCGCAGATGGCGAGGACATCCGCTCCGTAGCGGTCGAGCTTGCGCATGCCGACCCCGGGGATCCGTGCCAACACCCCCTCGTCGTCCGGGGCGGCTTCGGCGATCGCCATCATCGTCTTGTCGGTGAACACGCAGAAAGCGGGCTGTCCACTGCGTTGTGCCTGGACCGCACGCCACTCGCGCAGTCGCTCGTAGAGACCCTCGTCCATGTCGGACGGGCAGTCCTCACATCGCATCAGTTTCATCTCGCCCGCGTCGGTGAGCGTGCGCCCGCACACCCGGCAGCGGGCCGGAGTGCGCTGCCGTCGTCGAGGGGCGGCGCCCGGCCTGCTCGTGAAGCCCCGCTCGACACCTCCGGAACCGGCCACGGCGGCCCGTCCGGCACCGGCGGCGGCCGAGCCGGGGCGCAGTCCCTCGAGAAAGCGGCTGGGACGGCGGCTGGGTCGGCCTCCGGGCGAGCGGGAGAGCGCCCAGGAGACATGGAGGTGTTCTCTGGCCCGGGTGACGCCGACATAGAGGAGGCGGCGTTCTTCCTCTGTCTGCTCGTCGGTCTTTGCGTAGGTGATCGGCATCATGCCCTCGGCGACCCCGACCAGGAAGACGACGTCCCATTCCAGGCCCTTGGCCGAGTGCAGGGAGGCGAGGGTGACGCCCTCCACGGTCGGAGCGTGCTGGGCCCCCGCCCTTTCGTCCAGTTCGGCGACGAGGTCACCGAGGGTGGCGCCGGGTCTGGCGACGACGAAGTCCTGCGCCAGGTTCACCAGGGCCGCCAGGGACTCCCAGCGCTCTCTGACAGCTCCGGAGCCGGCCGGGGGCTCTGTGGTCCAGCCTTCCCCGGAAAGTACGGCACGCACCTGGGACGGCAGGTCGACGGCGTCGTCGAGGAGGGAGTCGTTGCCACCGAAACGGGCCGCGCCGCGCAGGGCGATGCCTGCCTTGCGGACCTCGGGGCGGTCGAAGAACCGCTCGGCGCCCCGCAGCTGGTAGGGGACCACGGCGTCGGCGAGAGCCTGTTCGTAGGTCTCGGACTGGGCGTTGGTGCGGAACAGGATGGCGATCTCGCTGGCCCGCACGCCTCCGTTCATCAGCTCGCGGATGCGGCGGGCGGCGCCCTCGGCCTCGGCGGGCTCGTCGGCGTACTCGGCGTAGACGGGTTCGGGGCCGGGGGCGCGCTGGGAGACCAGCTCCAGTCGGTGGTCCGCGGCGCGGCCACGGGCCTGGGCGAGCAGGCCGTTGGCGAGATGCACGACCTGTGGTGTGGAGCGGTAGTCGCGGACCAGCTTGACGACCGTGGCGCCGGGGTGGCGGGTGCGGAAGTCGAGCAGGTGGTCGGGAGTTGCTCCCGTGAACGAGTAGATCGTCTGGCTGGCATCGCCGACCACGCACAGGTTGTCCCGGTCGCCCAGCCACAGCTCCAGCAAGCGCTGCTGGAGCGGGCTGACGTCCTGGTACTCGTCGACCACGAAGTGCTGGTACTGGGCGCGGACCTGCTCTGCGACGTCGGGCCGGTCCTGGAGGATGGCGACGGTCAGCAGCAGGACGTCCTCGAAGTCGATGACCCCGCGATCACGCTTGAGGCCCTCGTACGCGGAGTAGAGCTGGGCGATCTCGGCCGGGTCTCGGGGGCTCTCGCGGCCGGCCTTGGCGGCGGCGAGCCGGTAGTCGGCGGGGACGGTCTGGGTGACCTTGGACCATTCGATCTCGCCGGTGACATCCCTCAGCTCGCCCCGGTCGAGGCGGATACGGCAGGCGGCGGCCGCGTCGGCGACCAGCTGAATCTTGCGGTCGACGAGGCGGGGCATGGCGCCGCCGACCGCTTTCGGCCAGAAGTACTGGAGCTGGCGCAGGGCGGCGGAGTGGAAGGTCCGGGCCTGGACGCCGCCCGCGCCGAGCTGTCGGAGCCGGCCGCGCATCTCACCGGCGGCGCGGTTGGTGAAGGTGACGGCCAGCACGGTGGACGGCTGGAGGATGCCCGCGCGCACGCCGTAGGCGATGCGGTGGGTGATCGCCCGTGTCTTGCCCGTTCCGGCACCCGCCAGCACACACACCGGACCGTGCAGGGCCGTGGCCACTTCGCGCTGCTCGGGGTCGAGCCCTTCGAGCACCGCGTCCGCCGAGTCCGGTGTCTGCGGGAAAAGGGTGGAGTGCGTTGCTGCTGTCACATGGCCATGCTGCCAGGTCGCCGGAGACAGATGAGCCGGTTGTCCACAGGGAGGCACTCGCAGTCGTACTAATGCGGCAGGCGTCACGTCCGGCTCGTGCGGCGGGGGTCACTCCGGGTTGGGCGTGCAGACGGGAATGGTGACCCTTTCAAGTACGTTCCCTCACTGCGAGCACGCATCCCCAAGCCGTCGAAGGAGCACGAGACACATGCCGGGCACTGTGACGATGTACAGCACCACGTGGTGCGGCTACTGCCGTCGGCTGAAGAGCCAGATGGACCGCGAGGGCATCGCGTACGACGAGATCAACATCGAGCACGACCCGGCATCCGCCGCGTACGTCGAGAAGGCGAACGGCGGAAACCAGACGGTTCCCACCGTTCGGGTGGTTCCCTCCACGGGTGGCAGCGAGGTCGTCATGACGAACCCGAGCCTTGCCCAGGTGAAGCAGGCTCTCAGCGCCTGACCCCCGGGAGTGCACGAGACCCCGCCCAAGGATCATGGGCGCGGGTCTCGTCGCTGTCCGGTCGCTCAGCAATACGGCTGCTGGTCGGTCAGTGCCGCCGCTGTGCCGTACCGACGGTGCTGTTCCCGGACGGTACGACGCTCAAGGAGCCCTCGCCGGCCCGGGTCAGGCAGAGGATCGGCGGGTGAAGCACCGCTCGGTGTGCGGAGGGCGGCTCCTGACGTGCTCGGGGCGCCCTCCGCGTATGGCTCAGGCGGTGAGCGCCTCAGACGAAACTGCGGGTCGGCAGCGGCTTGCCGTACCAGAGCTCGATCAGGCGAGCCGCGATCGAGATGCCGTACGGCGGGAGCACCTCGCCGGAGTCGAAAGCGGCGCGCAGTTCGTCGCGGGAGAACCAGCGGGCCTCGTGGATCTCATCGCCGTCGACGTTGATGTCGGTCGAGGTGGCGCGGGCCATGAAGCCCAGCATGAGGCTGGACGGGAAGGGCCAGGGCTGGCTGGCGACGTACTCGACCGGGCCGATGGTGATGCCGGCTTCCTCGAAGACCTCGCGGCGCACCGTCTGCTCGATGGACTCGCCGGGCTCGACGAAACCGGCGAGCGTCGAGAAGCGGCCTTCGGGCCAGTGGACCTGGCGGCCCAGCAGGATGCGGTCGTCCTCGTCCGTGACGGCCATGATCACGGCGGGGTCGGTGCGCGGGTAGTGCTCGGCGCCACAGGCCGGGCAGCGACGGATGTGACCGGCCGCGGCGATGACCGTGCGCTCGCCGCAGCGGGAGCAGAAGCGGTGCGTGCGCTGCCAGCTCTCCAGGCCGACGGCGTGCACCATCAGGCCGACCTCACGAGGCGACAGGAGCAGACCGGCCTCGCGCAGGCCCGCCGGGCGCGCGGACTGGTCGATTCGGCCGGGAAGCGCGTCCTTCTGGAGGGCGAAGTAGCGCACGCCGTCCTCGTCGATGCCGAGGAAGTAGCGGTGTGCCTCGGTGAGGGGCGCCTCGAAGGACGGGGTCATCACGAGTTCGGTGTGGCCGTCCGGCGTCTCGTCGATGAGTACCTGGCCGCCGGAGACCACGAAGCAGCGGGTCGTGGGGTGACTCCACGCCGCCGCGAGCCAGGCCTCGTCGAGCCTGTGGTGGGCGGCGCGGTCGATGCCGCTCGGGGCGGTGAGCGAGATGGGACGGTCGGCGGTGTGATCGGTCCAGGTGGTCACGGGTACTTCCAACTCCCCCGGTGGAAAGGGTGTTTCGCGGGCAGTTCGGCGGGACGTACGGCGGGAGGCGACCGGGTCCGGCAGGGTGGGGCTACGGGACAGCTCTTCCAGTGTGCCGCGCGCTCCATGCCGGTCGGGACGACTCGGGATGATCAGGGCGCATGGCTCCAGTGCTCCCCCAGGTCGTCCCACAGGTAGGCGCTGGTCTCGACGCCCTTGAGAAGCAGATCGAGCTCGACCTTCTCGTTCGGGGCGTGCCAGCCGTCGGACGGGACGGAGATGCCGAGGAAGAGCACGGGAGCACCGAGGACCTCCTGGAGGTCGGCAGCCGGCCCCGAGCCGCCCTCACGGGTGAAGCGGACGGGCTGTTCGAAGGCGCGGCTCATGGCGCGCACGACGGACTGCAGTGCCGGGTGGTCGAGCGGCGTCAGGCACGGACGCGTGGCGGCGAAGAAGGTGATCTCGCTGCGGATGCCTGCGGGCAGTTGCTCCTCGGCCCAGGCACGGACGATCTTCTCGATGTGGCCGGGGTCCTGGCCCGCGACCAGCCGGAAGGAGAGCTTCACCATGGCGGAGGACGGGATGATCGTCTTGCTGCCGGGACCCTGGTAGCCACCGCCGATGCCGTTGACCTCGGCGGTGGGGCGGGCCCAGATGCGCTCCAGAGTGGTGTGACCGGCCTCGCCGTGGGTGGCGTACGACCTGGCCGTACGCAGCCACTCCTGCTCGTCGAAGGGCAACTCGGCGAAGAGTTCGCGGTCCCGGTCGGTGAGTTCCACGATGCCGTCGTAGAAGCCGGGAACGGCCACGCGCGCGTGGCCGTCGTGCAGAGCGGCGACGAGGCGGGCCGCGGCGGTGACCGGGTTGGGGACGGCGCCGCCGAAGGAGCCGGAGTGGATGTCCTGGGCGGGGCCGTGCAACCGGATCTCGCACTCGGCGAGGCCGCGCATCCCGGTGCACACCGTGGGAGTGTCCTCGGACCACATTCCGGTGTCGGAGACGATCACAGCGTCGGCGGCCAGCCGGCCCGCGTTCTCCTCGACCAGGGCGCGGAAGTGCGGGGAGCCGGACTCCTCCTCGCCCTCGATCAGCAGCTTGAGGTGGACGGCGGGGGCGGTGCGGCCGGTGGCGGCGAGGTGGGCGCGGACCCCGAGGGTGTGGAAGAACACCTGCCCCTTGTCGTCGGCCGCCCCGCGCGCGTAGAGGCGGTTGTCGCGGACGACGGGTTCGAAGGGCTCGTTGTCCCAGCCGTCCTCGCGGGCGGCGGGCTGCACGTCGTGATGGCCGTAGACCAGGACCGTGGGCGCTCTGGGGTCGGCTGAGGGCCACTCGGCGAAGACGGCCGGCGCGCCCGGTGTCTCCCAGACCTCCGTGGTGGGGAAGCCGGTCTCCCGGAGCTTGGCGGCGAGCCAGTCGGCGCTGCGGCGTACGTCGGGCGCGTGGTCGGGCTGGGTCGACACGGACGGGATGCGCAGCCACTCGGCCAGGTCGTCGAGGAAGGCGGCGCGGTGCCGCTCGATGTACGTACGGACGGCGCTGACGGCACCGTCAACGGGCTGGCTCATGGTCACGAGCCTATCGGCCCGCAGTGACATCCTCGCCGTGCGGTCCCTCACCCTCCGGCTCCTCCAGGAGGAGTCGCTCCAGTGCCGGCCGGTCCGGCAACTCGTCCGGTCGTACGACCTCCCCGCGGCGCACGTACAGGAACGTGGCCGTGACCGCCTCCAGGGGGACGCCCTGCTGCTCGGCCCAGGCGAGCCGGTACACCGCGAGCTGGAGCGGGTCGGCGGTATGGGAGCGATTGGTCTTCCAGTCGACGATCTCGTAGGTCGCCTCCTCGCCGTCGCCCTCCTTGTAGACGGCGTCGATACGGCCCCTGACCATGCGGCCGGCGATCGCGAGCTGGAAAGGAGTCTCCACGCGGTAGGGCGTGCGCCGGGCGTAGTCGGTGCGCTCGAAGGCGTCCTTGAGTGCCTCCAGGTCGCGTTCGTCGGCGATCTCCGCCTCGCTTCCGGGCAACTCCTCCGGCTGCAGCATGGGCAGGGTGAGCGCTTCGAAGCGGGACTCGACCCAGGCGTGGAAGCGGGTGCCTCGGCGTGCGGCGGGCTGCGGCGGGCGGGGCATGGGTCGGGCCAGTTCCTGGGCGAGGCCGTCGGGGTCGGCGGCCAGCTGCAGGAGTTGGGACGCGGTGAGCGATGCGGGCAGGGGGACGTCGGTGACGCTTTGCCGGGCGCGCAGGAGTTCGCCGGTGAGGGCGTCGAGGTCGCGGTCCCAGGAGGCGATGGTGCGGGCCTCGTCCGAGGTGAGGGGCGCATTCTCGTGCTCGGCGGGGTGGGGGCGCGCGAGCTCTCGGTGGAGACGCGCGGGTTCCGCGTGGGGGTGTTCGGTGATGTCAGGGGCGGTGCCCGGGGCTGCTGCCTGGTGCGGGACGGTCGGGCGGTCCTGGGTCCAGTCGTCCCAGTCGGCGGGGTCCTCCCCCGCGAAGGGGACGTCCGCGACGAACGGATCCTCCTCGGGGAAGGGAGGCTTCTCGTAACGGGCGTCCTCGTAGCGGACGTCCTCGTCCTCGTAGCGGACGTCCTCGGAAAGGGGATCGTCCTCCGGCGGAACCGGCCAGTCCGGGTCGTCGTAGGTGTCCGGGTCGTGCGTGGCCGCGGGGTGGCCGTCCGTGTGGGAGGCGAGGTGCTCCAAGTGGGTCAGGACGGTCTCGGCAGCCGCCCGGCGCCGAGCCAGGGCCCTGTCGCCCAGAGGCAGGGGCCACACCTGGTCGGCGGACTGCCGGTGCAGGACGGGGTTCTCCCGGCCCTCGGCGGGCTCGTCCGCCCAGGCCTCGATCTCACCGTACCCGGCGGCGCAGTGCTCGTAGAGGGCCTGCAGGAAGTCGGAGGGGCCGCGTGGCTTCTTCTGGGAGGGTCCCCACCAGTGGCCGGAACCGAGGAGGAGGGAGCGGGGGCGGGTGAACGTGACGTAGCCGAGACGCAGTTCCTCGGTGTGCTGGTGTTCCTTCATGGCCTCCTGGAAGGCCTTCAGTCCCCGGGAGTCCCAGGAGGCGACGTCGGGAAGTGTGTCGGCGTCCCCCCGCAGTTCGTGCGGCAGCACCTTGCCCTGGGAGGTCCACTTCTCGCGGCCCTGGCTGCTGGGAAAGGTACCGGTGACCAGGCCGGGGACGGCAACGACGTCCCATTCCAGGCCCTTGGACTTGTGCGCCGTGAGCACCTTGACGGTGTTCTCGCCGCCGGGCAGGGCGTTGTCGAGGCCCTTCTCGTACTGGGCGGCGGTGCGCAGGAAGGCGAGGAAGGCGAGCAGGGTCGCCTCGTTGTCGCCGGCCGCGAAGGAGGCGGCGACGTCGAGGAAGTTCGACAGGGTCTCGCGGCGGCGGGCGGCCAACGCGTGCGGGGAGGCCGAAAGTTCGACCTCGAGACCGGTGACGGCAAGGACGCGGTGCAGGACGTCCATCAGAGGATCGGCCAGGGAGCGGCGCAGGTCGCGCAGTTCGGTGGCCAGGCGTGCGAACCGCACGCGGGCGTCCGGGGAGAAGGGCAGTCCGTCGTCGTCCCCGTCGCGGTCGAACGGGCTCTCCAGGAACGTGTCGAGGGCGTCCGCGAGCGATGTCACCTCGGACGGGTCGACTCCCTCGACGGCCTCGGCGAGCCTGCGGTCCAGGTCGCCGTCGCCGTCCACGCGCGCATGGGACACCAGGAGCCGGGCGCGCCGCCCCAGGAGAGCGAGGTCGCGCGGGCCGATGCGCCAGCGCGGTCCGGTCAGCAGCCGGACGAGGGAGGCGTTGGCGCCGGGGTCCTGGAGGACCTCGCAGACGGCGACCAGGTCGGCGATCTCGGGCAGGTGCAGCAGCCCGGACAGGCCGACGACCTCGACGGGGATGTCCCGGGCGACGAGTGCGCCCTGGATCTCGCCGAAGTCGGTGGCCGTACGGCACAGGACGGCGATCTCGCCGGGAGCCTTGCCCGTGTGCACCAAGTGCGTGATGGAGTCGGCGATCCAGTCGATCTCCTCGGTGTGGGTGGACAACAGAGCGCAGCGGACCATGCCGTCGCGTTCGGCGCCGGGGGCCGGGCGCAGGGCCTCCACGCCCGCGTGCATGGCGCGCAGGGGCTCCGCCAGGCCGTTGGCGAGGTCAAGGAGGCGGCCGCCGCTGCGGCGGTTCTCGCTGAGTGCCTGACGGTTGGCGAGGCGACCGTCGGAGTCGGCGAAGTGCTCGGGGAAGTCGTCGAGGTTGGCGACGGAGGCGCCGCGCCAGCCGTAGATGGCCTGGCAGGGGTCACCGACGGCGGTGACCGGGTGGCCGGTGCCGGCGCCGAACAGGCCCGCGAGCAGGATGCGCTGGGCCACCGAGGTGTCCTGGTACTCGTCGAGGAGTACGACGCGGAACTCGTCGCGCAGGATCCGGCCCACGTCGGGAATCTGCGCGAGGCGCGCGGACAGGGCGATCTGGTCGCCGAAGTCGAGCAGGTCGCGTTCCCGTTTGGCGGCGCGGTAGCGGACCACCAGATCGGCGAGTTCGCGGCGGGCGGCGGCCGTCTCGGGAACCTTGCGCAGATCGGCGTTGGTGAGCTTGGCGCCCTCCAGGGTGCGCAGCAGCTCGGCGTCGTACGCGCGCAGTTCCTCGGGTCGTACGAGGTGTTCGGCGAGTTCGGCGTCGAGCGCGAGGAGGTCGCTGACCAAGTCGGCGAAGGAACGGGTGAGCGCCGGGTAGGGGCCCGGTGCCGCGCGCAGCACCCGCGCGGCGAGCTGGTAGCGGGTGGCGTCGGCGAGCAGGCGGGAGGTCGGCTCCAGCCCGATACGCAGGCCGTGATCGGCCAGAAGGCGGCCCGCGAAAGCGTGGTACGTCGAGATCACCGGCTCGCCCGGCGGGTTGTCCGGGTCGATGACGTCGGGGTCGGTGACACCCGCCCTGACCAGTGCCTTGCGGACGCGCTCGGCGAGTTCGCCGGCGGCCTTGTTGGTGAAGGTGAGGCCGAGCACCTGTTCGGGGGCGACTTGGCCGGTGCCGACCAGCCACACCACACGTGCCGCCATGACCGTGGTCTTGCCCGAGCCGGCGCCGGCCACGATCACCTGCGGGGCGGGCGGCGCGATGATGCAGGCCGTCTGCTCCGGCGTGAACGGGATGCCGAGAAGCTCCTTGAGCTGATCGGGGTCAGTGATACGGGCAGGCATGTCGGAGAGGCTAGCTGCGGCCACTGACAGTGGCCGCCAACATCACCCTCGGAGCCGGGAGATACGCAGGTCAGCCCGTCTGGTGCGACCGGTCACACCCGTGTGCTCACTCCACGACGTGCCGTCCCTCGGGCTGCGCGCTGCACGACGCCCGGAACGCGCAGTGCGTGCAGTGCTGGCCGGAGCTGGGCGTGAACCGTTCGTCGAGGACCTTGCCTGCGGCCGTGGCCAGCAGGTCGCCGACCCACTCGCCCTCCAGCGGTTCCTGTGCCTGCACCTTGGGCAGGGTCTCGCCGCCGTCCCGCCTGGCGGCGCCCTGACGCAGCTGGACGAGTTCGGCGCCGCCCGGTTCGGGACGGACGCCGTCGAAGGCCTCGTCGACGGCGCCCTCGCGGACGGCGAGTTGGTAGACGGCGAGCTGGGGGTGACGCTCCACCTCCTTGGCGGTGGGCGCCTGTTTGCCGGTCTTGAAGTCGACGACGTAGGCACGGCCCTCCCCGTCCGCCTCGACGCGGTCCATGGAGCCACGGATGCGCACCTCGTAGTCGCCGGCTTCGAGGGTGACGTCGAAGTCGTGCTCACTGGCCACCGGCGTCCGCCCGGTGCGGTCCATGACGTGCCACTGCAGGAAGCGTTCGAGCGCCACGCGCGCGTTGTCCTTCTCCTGCGACGACTTCCATGGCGCGTCGAAGGCCAGCGCGTTCCACACGGAGTCGAGGCGTTCCATGAGCACGTCGAGGTCGGCGGGGGTGTGCCCGGAGGCGACCTCGTCGGCGAGGGCGTGCACCACGTTGCCGAAGCCCTGGGCGACCGTGGCGGGTGCGTCGGCCTTCACCTCGCGGCCCAGGAACCACTGCAGGGCGCAGGTGTGGGCGAGTTGGTCGAGGGCGCTGCCGGAGAGGACCACGGGCTGATCGCGGTTGCGCAGCGGCACCCTGCTCTCGGTCGGCTCGAACATGCCCCACCACCGGTAGGGGTGAGCGGACGGCACCAGCGGGCGGCCGTCCTCGTCGCAGAGCGCGGCGAGCCGGGCCAGGCGGCGCGCGGCAGCCTCCCTGAGGGGGTCGGACACGCGCGGGTCGACCGTGGTGGCGCGCAGTTCGGCGACGAGGGCGGCGACGGACAGCGGGCGGCTCGGGCGGCCGGTGACGTCTCTGGGGTCGACACCGAGCTCGGTCAGGAAGCGGGAGGGCTGGTCACCGTCGTCCGCAGGAGCCTTCACCGCGGTGACGACGAGACGCTCACGCGCGCGGGTGGCGGCCACGTAGAACAGGCGGCGCTCCTCGGCGAGCAGCGCTCCGGGGGTGAGCGGTTCGGCGAGGCCGTCGCGGCCGATGCGGTCGGCTTCCAGCAGGGAGCCGCGGCGGCGCAGGTCCGGCCACAGGCCTTCCTGGACGCCCGCCACGACGACAAGGCGCCACTGAAGGCCCTTGGAGCGGTGCGCGGTCATCAGGCGGACGGCGTCGGGGCGTACGGCTCGCCGGGTGAGGGTGTCGGCGGCGATGTCCTCGGCGTCGATCTCTTCCAGGAAGTTCAGGGCACCGCGGCCGCCGGTGCGTTCCTCCGCGCGCGCGGCTGTGGCGAACAACGCGCAGACGGCGTCCAGGTCCCGGTCGGCGTTGCGTCCCGCCGCGCCGCCGCGCCGGGCGGCTCGCTCCAGGCGTGTGGGCCACGGCGTGCCCTCCCACAGGTCCCACAGCGCTTCCTCGGCGGTGCCGCCGCCCGCGAGGCGCTCACGGGCCTTCCTGAGCAGCGCACCGAGCCGCTGAGCGCCCCGCGCGTACCCGGGGTCGTGCACGGCCAGCCGTTCCGGTTCGGCCAGCGCCCGCGCGAGCAGTTCGTCCGAGGGCGGCGGCAGGGCGTTGCCCGCGGCTCGTTCCTCGTCGCGCAGGGCCCGTCCGAGGCGGCGGAGATCGGCGGCGTCCATGCCCGCGAGGGGGGAGGCGAGCAGGATCAGGGCGGTCTCGGTGTCGAGCCAGCAGGTGTCCGGCTCCGGTTCCTCGGAATCAGGATCGCCGGAGCTCTCTTCGGTGCGCGCCGCCTCCGCTGCGGCCACCACCCGCAGGGCGGTCAGCAGCGGCGCCACGGCGGGTTCGTGCCGCAGGGGGAGGTCGTCGCCGTCGATGTCCAGTGGGACGCCGGCCGCGGTGAGCGCGCGGCGCACCGTCGGGATGGAGCGGGCGCCCGCACGCACCAGGACGGCCATCTCGCTCCAGGGCACGCCGTCCTCCAGGTGTGCCCTGCGGAGGATGTCGGCGACGTTGTCCAGTTCGGTGCCGGGGGTCGGGTACGTGTAGACCTCGACGTGTCCGCCGTCGCGGACCGCAGTGAGCTCACGGTGGGCGCGCACCTTGTCGGCCGGAAGGCGGGTCAGTGGCATGCGCTGGGTCAACCGCCGGGTCGCGGTCAGCAGGGTGGCGCCGGAGCGGCGGGCGTTGCGCAGGACCTCCACGGGCGCGGGGCGGCCGCCCGCGCGCGGGAAGTCCCGCGGGAACTCCAGGATGCCGTTCACGTCCGCGCCCCGGAAGGCGTAGATCGACTGATCGGGGTCGCCGAAGGCAACCAGAGTGCGGCCGTCGCCGGCGAGGGTGTGCAGCAGCCTCACCTGTGCCGGGTCGGTGTCCTGGTACTCGTCGACGAAGACGGCGTCGTACTGGGCGGCGAGCCGTGCGGCGACCTCGGGGCGGCGGGCGAGGAGAACGGCACGGTGGACCAGTTCGGCGTAGTCGAGCACGCCTTGGAGGTCCAGCACGTCGAGGTACTCGGCGAGAAAGGCGGCTGCTGCGCGCCAGTCGGGGCGGCCGCTGCTGCGGGCGAAGGCGTCCAGGGTTGCGGGGTCCAGGCCCAGTTCGCGGCTGCGGGCGAGGACCGCGCGGACCTCGTCGGCGAAACCACGGGTGGTCAGGCAGGCGCGCAGTTCGTCGGGCCAGCGCACGTGCGCGAGGCCGAGCCGCTCCAGGTCGGGCTGGCCGGCGAGCAGTTCACGGACGGCGACGTCCTGCTCGGGGCCGGACAACAGCCTCAGGGGCTCGACGAACAGGTCGGTGTCCTGGTGGGCGCGGACCAGGGCATAACAGAACGAGTGGAAGGTGGTCGCCTGGGGCGAGCGGGCAGCTCCTATCCGCAGCGCCATGCGGTCGCGCAGTTCGACGGCCGCCTTGCGGCTGAACGTCAGCACCAGCACGCGCGCGGGGTCCCCTCCCCGGGCGATCCGCGCAGCCACCGACTCGACGAGCGTGGTGGTCTTGCCGGTGCCCGGACCTGCGAGGACGAGCAGTGGTCCGGTCCGGTGGTCAACCACGGAGCGCTGTGAGGCGTCAAGACGAGGGGGATCCATGCGGGCCGGCGGGGTACGCACCAGTCGGTAAGCGCCACGGTTCCCCTGTCGCACCTGGGTGTGCGACAGACGCCTGGTGGAGGAAGAGGAGCTCACGTGGTTCGCCGGTCCTGGTGGGTGTGCGGTGGGGACGACCTCCGCGCGGGGAGGTCGGTGATCGCGGGATGAGGGGGCGGGTGCAGCCGACGCTACGCCGACGAGCGGTGCGGAAGCAGGGCTTCCCCCTCTTCCTTCGGGGCACTCGCGGCACGTACGCCCCTCGCCCCACGAACGTACGGCATGCCTCGGACGTGCCCTGTTTCCCCCGTACGGACCTCAGGGTGTCCCTGGGCCGGTCCGATGGCGGAAGCTGTCAGTCGTGACCCTCCGCGCGCTCGCCGCCGTCCCATCGCGCCCGTCTCATGTCGACCCGCGGCTGATGGTCCTCGGCGGCTCTGCTTGCCTCCTTCAGGGGGGTGCCCTCCGTGCGGTAGCGCCCGAGCGCCTCCAGTTCGTGGCCCGGGAGCAGGACACCGTCCGCGCGGACGACACGCCACCACGGGACGACGCCTCCGTAGAGGGACATGACTCGCCCGACCTGGCGGGGGCCGCCCTCCTCCAGCCATTCGGCGATGTCGCCGTAGGTCATCACTCGGCCGGACGGAATCCGTTCGGCGACGTCGAGGACCCGTTCCGCGTACTCCGGCAGCGCGTCCGCGTGCTCCGCGCGGACTTCGTCCGGAAGGCTCTCCTCGCTCATCCACCCCATCCTGCCCCACCTCACCGACAATGTGACGCGCTCGTGACCGTGCGTGGTATCCGTCGCTCCGGGGCGGCGCTTCGGGCAGACTGTGCGCCCCGCAAGTGCACCCTGATTCCCCCGCGTGTCGGTGGGGCATGCCACCATCGTGCGGGCGGTGACCGGTGATACGAGATCAAGAAGAGGCGATGAAGCAGCAGGGTGCGCACCCCGAGGACGCGGAGGGCACCTCTGACGTTTCGTCGCGCCCGGGCGCCGGCGGGACGGGCGCGGAAGACACCGGCGACGCGGACGCCAAGGACACCGGGAAGAAGGCGGCGGGCCGGTCCGAGCCCGGTGTCGACGAGCCGGACGAGGTCTACGCGGACGAGGTCGAGGGCGACGAACCGCTGCTCCCCGCGCGCGTCCACCGGCCCTCCGATCTGATGCGGTTCCTGATCGGCGTGTTGGCCGTGGCGGTGCTTCTCGCGATCGCCGCGTTCGCGCACGGCACCACCTCGGGCCTCGAACAGGACATCAACAAGGGCACCGGCCAGGCACCTGACCTGGTCATCAAGATCGCAGGACTGGCCTCCAGCATCGCTATCCTCCTGGTGCCGGTCGCGTTCGCGATCGAACGGCTGATCAAACGCGACGGGCTGCGTATCGCGGACGGCGTACTCGCGGCGGTCCTGGCGCACGGCGTGACCCTCGCCACCGACCTGTGGGTCGCCAAGGCCGCCCCCGGGTCGATCCAGGATGCGCTCACCCAGCCCTCCCCCGGCGACATCCACGCCCTCACCGACCCGGTGCACGGCTACCTGGCGCCCGTCATCGCCTATATGACGGCGGTCGGCATGTCACGCAGACCCCGCTGGCGTGGGGTGCTGTGGATCGTGCTGATGCTCGACGCGTTCTCGATGCTCGTCACCGGCTACACGACACCGTTCTCGATCATTCTCACCGTACTCATCGGCTGGACCGTGGCCTACGGAACGCTGTACGCGGTCGGCTCGCCCAACGTCAGGCCCACCGGGCGGACCCTGATGGCGGGCCTCAGGACCGTGGGCTTCCGCCCGTTGAGCGCCGCCCGCGAAGAGGCCCCCGACACGCCGGAGAACGGCGACCGCGGCAGGCGCTACTTCGTCACCCTGGAGGACGGCCCACCGCTGGACGTGACGGTGGTGGACCGGGAGCAGCAGGCTCAGGGCTTCTTCTATCGTGCCTGGCGCAACCTGATGCTGCGCGGCTTGGCCACCCGCAGCAGCCTCCCGTCGCTGCGGCAGGCCCTGGAGCAGGAGGCTCTGCTCGCGTACGCGGCCATCGCGGCCGGCGCCAACGCACCCAAGCTGATCGCCACCTCCGAACTGGGCCCCGACGCCGTGATACTCGTGTACGAGCACATCGGCGGACGCACCCTGGACGCGCTCCCGGACGAGGAGATCACCGACGAGCTGCTGCACGACACCTGGCACCAGGTGCGGGCGCTGCAGTCCCGGCGCATCGCCCACCGGAGGCTGGTGGGTGACGCGATCCTGGTGGATCGTTCCGGCACGGTGATCCTCACCGACCTGCGGATCGGCGAGATCGCGGCGGGCGACCTGCTGCTGCGCATGGACGTCTCCCAGTTGCTGGTGACGCTCGGCCTGCGGGTCGGCGCCGAGCGCGCGGTCGCCGCCGCGCTGAGCGTGCTCGGGCCCGACGCCGTGGCCGACTGTCTGCCGATGCTGCAGCCCATCGCGCTGAGCCGCTCCACGCGCGCGACGCTGCGGAGAATGGCGCGGGAGCGGGCCGAGCGTGAACGCGAGGCCGTCCTGGAGGCGTCCCGGCAGGCCAAGCACGCCCGTCTGGAGTCCGCGCCGGACGACGACACCGCGCCCGTACTCGAAAAGCCCGGCAAGAAGGCCGTGAAGGCCGAGGCCAGGGCCGAGAAGCGGGCCATCGACGAGGCCGTGGAGGAAGCGCGGGAAGAGGATCTGCTCACCCAGATCCGCCACCAGGTGCTGCTGATCCGCCCGCAGGCTCCGGTCGAACCGGCCCGCCTGGAGCGGGTGCGGCCGCGCACGCTGATCAGTCTCATGGCCGGCGCCATCGGCGCGTACTTCCTGCTGACGCAGCTGACACACATCGAGTTCGGTCCGCTCGTCGCCCACGCCCAGTGGGGCTGGGTCGCCGCGGCCGTGCTGTTCTCCGCGGCGAGCTACGTCGCGGCGGCCATGGCCCTGCTGGGCTTCGTGCCCGAACGGGTTCCGTTCGTACGGGCCGTCGCAGCGCAGGTCGCGGGGTCCTTCGTGAAGATCGTCGCGCCGCCCGCGGTGGGCGGGGTCGCCCTCAACACACGCTTCCTGCAGCGCGCGGGGGTGCGGCCGGGGCTCGCGGTGGCGAGTGTCGGCGCGTCGCAGCTGTTCGGGCTCGGCTGCCACATCCTGATGCTGCTGTCGTTCGGCTATCTGACCGGCACCGAGAAGACGCCGTCGCTGTCGCCGTCCAGGACTGTCATCGCGGGCCTGCTGACGGTCGCGGTGCTCGTGCTGGTCGCGACCTCGGTGCCGTTCCTGCGGAAATTCGTCGCCACGCGCGTGAGGTCGCTGTTCGCGGGTGTCGTGCCGCGCATGCTCGACGTCCTTCAGCGGCCGCAGAAGCTGGTCACCGGCATCGGCGGCATGCTGTTGCTGACGGCCTGCTTTGTGATGTGTCTGGATGCCTCGATCCGGGCGTTCGGCGACGAGACGACCTCGCTCAGCATCGCCGGCGTCGCCGTCGTCTTCCTCGCGGGTAACGCGCTGGGGTCCGCCGCGCCGACGCCGGGTGGCGTGGGCGCGGTGGAGGCGACCCTGACCGTCGGACTGATCGCCATCGGCCTTCCCAAGGAGGTGGCCGCGCCGGCGGTGCTGCTGTTCCGGCTGCTGACCCTGTGGCTGCCTGTGCTGCCGGGCTGGCTCGCCTTCAACCATCTGACGCGCAAGGGCGCGCTGTAGCAATGCTGCGCTCCCTCGTACGGCCTGCGCCCCGAGCGTCCGCCCATGGACGGCTCCAGGATGGGAGCATGCCCCGCCCCTCCCGGCCGCGCGCCGCTGCCCTGTCCACCACCGTCCTGCTGCTGGCCACCGTGCTGGCGGGTTGCAGCGACGGTTCGCAGGACCAGGATCAGGATCTGTCGGCGCAGAAGCTGAGCTGGAAGGACTGTCCGCCGCCGTCCGCGGCGGCGGGCGGCGGGGACGCACCGTCTCCCCTGCCCGGCGGCCGGAAGTGGCAGTGCGCCACTCTGAAGGCGCCGCTCGACTGGGCCGCACCCAAGGGCGACACGATCGATCTCGCGCTGATCCGCGCGAAGGCGAGCGGCCCCGCGGGCAAGCGCATCGGCTCGCTCGTCTTCAACTTCGGCGGCCCCGGCGGCTCGGGCGTCACCACACTGCCGGCCTTCGGTGAGGACTACGCGACCTTGCGCACCCGCTACGACCTGGTGAGCTTCGACCCGCGCGGTGTCGGCCGCAGTGCTCCCGTGGACTGCCTGAACGACCCGCAGCTGAACGCGTACTTCCAGCAGGACGCCACCCCCGACGACGCTGCCGAGCGCACCGAGCTGCTGGACAACACCAAGGAGTTCAACGCGGCCTGCGAGGAGAACTCCAAGAGGGTGCTGCCGCATGTGCGCACCACCGACGCGGCCCGCGACATGGACCTGATGCGCCAGGTCCTCGGCGACGACAAACTGCACTACTTCGGCATCTCGTACGGCACCGAACTCGGCGGCGTCTACGCCCACCTGTTCCCCCGGCACGTCGGCCGCGCGGTGTTCGACGGGGTGGTCGATCCCACCCAGAACGCCGAACAGGGCTCGCTCGGGCAGGCCGAGGGATTCCAGCTCGCCCTCGACAACTTCGCCGAGGACTGCACCTCGAAAACCGAGGACTGCCCGATCGGCGACAGCCCGCAGGACGTGAAGAACCGCATCGCCACACTGCTCAAGAAGCTCGACAGCAAGCCGATCCCCGGCATCGCCCCGCGTGAGCTGACCCAGACGGCGGCGACCAACGGCATCGCGCAGGCCCTGTACTCCAAGGACTTCTGGGAGTACCTCACCGAGGGCCTCGATCAGGCGTACCACGGGAACGGCCAGACTCTGATGGCGCTGTCCGACTCGATGAACGGACGAAGCCAGAACGGCGAGTACAGCAACATCACCGCGGCGAACGTCTCCATCAACTGCGCCGACGACAGATCCCGCTACACCGCCGCCTACGTGGAGCGGAAGCTGCCCGAGTTCCGGGCCGCGTCGGCACTGTTCGGCGATTTCCTCGCCTGGGGCATGCTCAGTTGTACCGACTGGGCCGTGCCGGGGGCCGCCGACCATCCGGACGTGAGCGCGTCCGGCTCCGCGCCGATCCTCGTCGTGGGCAACACGGGCGACCCGGCGACGCCGTACGAGGGAACCCGGAGGATGGCGGACGAACTGGGCAAGGGCGTCGGTGTGATGCTGACCTGGAAGGGCGAGGGCCACGGTGCGTACGGCAGCGGGAGCGGCTGTGTGGACGCGACGGTGAACGCGTATCTGCTGAGCGGCACGCTGCCGAGAAACGGCAAGGTCTGTTCATGACGACGGCGGGGGGGGGGGGGGGGGGGGGCCGGGGGGCCCCCCCCCCCCCCGCCGACAGCCGACCGGGACGAGCCGAGGCTCAGTACACCGGCTTGTCCGGCTCGATCTGGTGGACCCAGCCGATCACGCCGCCGCCGACGTGCACGGCGTCGGAGAAGCCCGCGGACTTCAGGACCGCGAGGACTTCCGCACTGCGGACACCCGTCTTGCAGTGCAGGACGATCTTCTTGTCCTGCGGGAGGGTCTCCAGGGCGGTGCCCATGAGGAACTCGTTCTTCGGGATCAGCTTGGCGCCCGGGATGGAGACGATCTCGTACTCGTTGATCTCGCGGACGTCGATGATCTCGATGTTCTCGCCGTCATCGATCCACTCCTTGAGCTGCTTGGGAGTGATCGTCGAGCCGGCGGCCGCCTCTTGGGCCTCCTCGGACACGACGCCGCAGAAGGCCTCGTAGTCGATGAGTTCGGTGACGGTGGGGTTCTCGCCGCAGACCGCGCAGTCGGGGTCCTTGCGGACCTTGACCTGGCGGTACTGCATCTCCAGGGCGTCGTAGATCATCAGGCGGCCGACCAGCGGCTCGCCGATGCCGGCGAGGAGCTTGATGGCCTCGTTGACCTGGATGGAGCCGATGGACGCGCACAGCACGCCCAGGACGCCGCCCTCGGCGCAGGAGGGGACCATGCCCGGCGGCGGGGGCTCCGGGTAGAGGCAGCGGTAGCAGGGGCCGTGCTCGGACCAGAAGACGGAGGCCTGGCCGTCGAAGCGGTAGATCGAACCCCACACGTACGGCTTGTTCAACAGCACGCAGGCGTCGTTGACCAGGTAGCGGGTCGCGAAGTTGTCCGTGCCGTCGACGATCAGGTCGTACTGGCTGAAGATGTCCATCACGTTGTCGGCCTCGAGCCGCTCCTCGTGAAGGACCACGTTCACGTACGGGTTGATGCCGATGACCGAGTCACGGGCGGACACGGCCTTGGAGCGGCCGATGTCGGCCTGGCTGTGGATGATCTGGCGCTGCAAGTTCGACTCGTCGACCTCGTCGAACTCCACGATACCGAGCGTGCCCACGCCCGCGGCGGCCAAGTACATCAGCGCCGGCGAGCCCAGGCCGCCGGCGCCCACACAGAGCACCTTGGCGTTCTTCAGCCGCTTCTGCCCGTCCATCCCGACATCAGGGATGATCAGGTGGCGGGAGTACCTGCGGACCTCGTCTACGGTGAGCTCAGAAGCGGGCTCGACCAGGGGTGGCAGCGACACGGGGACTCCGTTGGTCGGTCAATCACTACAGTTGTTCTCCCCGTAACACTGCCATGGGCTTCTTCATTCCGAGACACCTGTTCCGACCCGCGAGACGATGCCGTCCCAGTAGCCGGGCATGGTCTCCCAGGGGTCGCTACGGCCGGAGTGGTTCGCGCGGTCGAAGTAGGCCGTCGCGGCGCCCTGCCGGCGGGCGATGCGCAGTGCCTCGTCGAGGTGGCCGAGGATCCGGAGTCCCGCGTCGCGCAGGCGTCCGACGGCGTCCGGACAGTGCGGGGCGGGACGGGTGCCGGGGCCGTTGCCCGTGACGTTGCGGACGACCCAGTACAGCGGGCGCCCGGGGCGGGTGAGTTCGGCCCACTCGGCCCACTCGGCCGGGGCGGCCAGAGGGTGGGCGAAGCCGGGGATGCCGAAGCCGGTGCGCCGGCGGGAGCTCGCGGTACTGGGGATGGCGCTGGCGCTGGCGCTGGTCAGATACGGCATGCCGCCTCCATCCAGATGTCGGCCAGGGACTCCTCGAGGTTGATCCGCGGGCGCCAGCCGAGCCGGTCGCGTGCGGTGCGCACGTCGGCCTGCTGCCAACTGCCGCAGCCGTCCGGGTACGGGTACGCGACCGGGGCCGCGTGGTCCGACTCGGTGCGGGGGTGGCCGATGGTCGGCCTGAGGTGGACGCTGGGCGGACCGTCGAGTTCATGGAGGGCACCGCCGTATCCGGCGACGCGCGCGAGGATCGCGGCAGCGTCGCGCAACCGGACCGCGCGGCCCGAGCCGATGTTGATGACACCCTGCGCGGCGGAGAGCGATGCAGCGTGCACGGCGCGGGCGACGTCACGTACGTCGACGAAGTCCCGCTGGACGCCGAGGCCGCCGAGTTTGAGCTCACCGTCACCGGACTGCATGGTGCGGCGCATGGCCTCGGCGAGGCGGCCGAGCGGGGATCCGGCGGGGGTGCCGGGGCCAACCGGCGAGAACACACGGAGGACCACGGCGTCCAGGCCGGAACCGAGGACGAGTTCGGTGGCGGCGAGCTTGCTGACGCCGTACGGGCCGCCGGGGCGGGGCACGGAGTCCTCGGGAGTGGAGGAACCCGGCTGGCTGGGGCCGTACTCGGCACCGCAGCCGATCTGCACGAGGCGGGCGCCGCAGCCGCTGCGGCGCAGGCCCTCACAGACGGTGGCGACGGCGACGGTGTTGTGGCGGGTGAGGTCGCGCGCGCCCCCGCGAGTGGCACCGGCGCAGTTGACGACGACACCGGGGTGGACCGCGTCGAGGAAGCGGGTGAGGGCACCTGGACTGCCGGACGCGAGGTCGAAACGTACGTCGGCGTCATCACCCCGGCCGAGGGCCGTGAGTTGGACAGCCGGGTCGGCGAGCAGGCGGTCGGCGACGAAGCGGCCGAGGTAGCCGTTGGCTCCGATCAGCAGGACTCTCATCGGACGACTCCCGGGGCCGAGGCGTCGGATCGGGAGGTGATCATTTGGCGGTCTCCTTCGAGAAAGGGGGGTATGGGGGCCTGCGGCGCTGGGGCCGGGAGCTAGGGGCAGCCTGGACGCATCGACGCGCGGGCCTGCGGTGCTCGGGCCAGGTGCCGGGGATGGCCTGGACGCATCCGTGCGGAGGCTTGCGGCGACGGGACAAAGTGCCACAGGACGCTGAGGCAAGAGGCCGGAGGTACAACGCTGTGGCTCGATGCCGGAGCGAGGACACCTGAGCCGGTCGGCAGGGCGCGTGAGGCCGGTGGCGCTGAGCGCGGCAGCTGGTGCAGTGATCGCAGCAGGGGGCGCGCCGTGCGGCGTGATGTGGCCGTCATGTCGGCTCACCCGGTAGGGCATGGGCCGAGGCTCGGGCCAGCGTGCGAGTGGCGTGAAGCAGGAGGGTGAGAGCGCCCAGGCCGCAGGTGAGGGTCTGGATGCCGCCCGGGCCCCAGGTGTCGGTGACGGTGTGGACGGGAGTGGCGAGGAGGTCGCAGCCGGGGAGGCGGGCGGCGAAGACCGCCGACAGGGCCACGGCCTGGGACGCGGCCGTGGCCGTGAGGACCACCTTCGGGGCGTGGTTGAAGCCGTGGACGGTGAGGAGGCGGGCGAGGAGCAGAAGCGCACCCAGGGTGGCGGTCTGGGCGTACGGCGTTGGTTCGCCGAGGGCCGCGCCGGATGCGGCCAGGAGGGTGGTGAGGCCACAGAGAAACAGAACGAAGGTGCCCAGCAGGAGAGGCCGTACGGAGGCGGCGAAGTCCTCCAGGCCTCGGCTGCCCGTCAGTTTGCGGCGGGCGCGGACGGCGAAGAGATGGGCGCTCCAGGCGGCGGGCACGCACGCCCAGGCAAGGGCCAGCGCGGGAGCCGGGGTGAGGGGCCAGGGGGCGTTCGCGGTGCCGTCGGGGAGGCCGTCGGGGCCGCCGGCCAGGGCTGCGCCGAGCAGTCCGTCGCCGAGGATGGCGTAGGCGAGGAGCCAGTACGTCGAGGTGACGGTGGCGTTCGGGTGCGCGCGGGCTCTGGTGCCGAGCGGGCCGTGGGTCAGGATCGCGCGCACGCCCAGGGCCATGGCGAGAACACCCACGGCGGCGACGGTCAGGCGCGCTCGGCCGTCGGTGAGGTGCAGGCCGACCACGGTGGCCGCGCAGAGGGCACCGGGCAGGAGGGTGAGCAGGGCCCAGTCGGCGCGGGCCCGCAGGACTTCCTGAGGGGTGGGACGCGGCGGAGTTTCGCCGTCATGGGAGACGCGGGCGTACATCTCCTCGGCGAGGGAGAAGACGTCCCGGTGGCGGAAGCGGGCCGCGGTGCGGTCGGTGACGCCGTGGGCCTCCAGGCCTGCTGCGATCTCCAAGGGGTCCACGGCCCCTTCGCACAGCTCGCGGTGACGGTGCATCAGGGCCTTCACCGGGTCCGCGCCAGTGCCGCGGGTGACGGGCCGACGGCCCCCGGCCGCCTCATGGGCGCCAACGAAGGCCACGGCACCCCCGCCCCCGCCCCCGCCCCCGCCCCCGCCCGCAACCGTCACATCCCCGACATCCACACCCACACCGGCCCCCGCATCCACACTGGCACCCACCGGCACCCACCCCTCCGGCCGCGCATCCCGCGCCCCGCCCCCGCGTCCGCCCCCGCTCGGGCTGCCAGGTCGGTCCAGCCCGTCCGGCTCGCGCAGGCCGCTCATCACGCCCCCTCCGTCGCGGTCACCGGTGTCGCACCACGCACCGAAGAAGTCCCGACCGAAAAAGTCCTCACCGAAGAAGCCTTCGCGGAGGAAGCCCCCGCCGAAGCGGCCCGCACCGGCGGGCCCGCCGCCCAGCCGGGACCGCCCGCGGCCACGACGCGCACGTCCCGCTCGGTCCAGCTGCCGGGTACGCGGGACTCGGCAGGGGCGGCGAACGGCAGGGGTTCGCCGGAGTCGTCGAGGACGATCCGGCGGACCGGGGTGCGTGCGACGATGTCCAGGTAAATGCCGTGAAATGCCGTGATGTTCTGCTCGACGGTGAACAGTTCGAGCGCGCGGGCCCGCGCGGCGGCGCCCAGGCGCGCACGACGCTCGGGATCCCGCAGCAGTGCCACACACGCCTCGGCGAGCGCCTGCGGATTGCGCGGGGGTACGACGAGTCCGGTGCCGCCGATAACCTCCACGACCGCGCCCACGTCCGTGGACACCGTCGCCCGGCCGCAGAGCATGGCCTCGACCAGGCCGACCGGAAAGCCCTCGACCACGCTGGACAGGACGGTCACGGCACCGGCGGCGTACGCGTCGGCGAGGGCCGGGAGCTCAGGACCGCCGACCTCCTCGAAGGACACCGGGTTGTCACCGACGGCGTGCGGTCCGTCGGCCTCGTCGAGGAAGAGCTGTGCGGCCAGCGCCTCGCAGTGGCCGAGGTAGACCGCGCCCTCCGCGCCCGAGGGAGCGCCGACTATCCGTAGCCGGGTCGTGGGCTCCTCCTTGCGGATCTCGGCGAAGGCATGCAGCAACGACACCAGGTCCTTGGCCGGTTCCACGCGGCCTACCCAGACGAGCGTGTCGGGGTCCGCGCACACCGGTGACTCGCCGACCTCCGCGAAGGGGGCGGCCTCCATGCCCGGGTAGACCGTGCGGAGCTTGTCGCGGTCGGCTCCGCAGCGTTCCTGCCAGCGGCGGGCATGCGCGTTGCCGGGTGTGACGATCGTGGCCCGGCGGTAGGTCTCCGCGGCGAGCCTGCCGTGGAAGGCGGTGAGCAGGGTTCGTACGGGGGGCGCGGCCTTCGTGGCGGTCAGGTAGTGCGTGCGCAGCCGCACGCCGTACTCGGTCACCAACAGGGGTACGTCGGCGAAGTGCCGTGCCAGCAGCCCGGGCAGGGCCGCCGGTCCGCCGGAGGCGGCGTGGCACAGGTCGACCGAGCCGAGGCCCTCGTCCTCATACCAGTCGAGCGACAGGGGGCGCAGGACGCGTTCCAGGTGCGCGGCGACGGCGAGCAGCTCGGGTACGCGCGCTTCGCGGGCCGTGCGCGGGGCGCCGGGCGCACGACAGGCGCGCTCCAGGGCGCGTACGGCGGCCTCGGAGCGGAGCGCGCCCACCAGTCCGCCCACGTCGCGGGCGAGTTCCGCGAGCCCGTACAGCGCGCCGGCGAAACGGTCCGCCTCAGCCGCCCACGGTTCGCCCGGAGCCTGCCCGGCGTCCCCTTCGCACAGGGCGGCCGCCAACTCGCCGTAACACTCGGCAAACCGCCGACGCGCGCGCCGTCCGTACACCACCCCGTCGCCCTCGGCCATCCACAACGGCGCCGTACGCACCCTGCTGACCTGCGGGGGCAGTGGGACCCAGCCCTCGTCCTCCTGGCGCTCGCTGCGGCTGAGCGCGTAGATGTCGAACTCGTGCTGCTGAAGCCCGCGTACGAGCCGGTCGCACCAGAGCCCGGTGTCACCGTTCACATACGGATAGCCGCTCTCCGTAAGCAGTCCGATGCGCACGAACGCACCCCCGATCTCCCGTATGAGGAGCCGCCCTTGGTCCGGCGGCTCGCAGCGGGACGAACGTATGCGGACAAGGGGGTGGCGCGACGGACTGTTGTCCATCGCGCCACCAAAAGGGGTGAACGGTCGTAACTTTCCCGTGCGGGTCGCGTTCTGTCGCGCTAACAGATCAGACGCGTACGGATCGTCACCGGCGGATGATGCCGGACGTCACGCCACGCCAGGTCACGCCAGGTCACGCCACGCCACGCCACCTCACCTCACCTCACCTCACCTCACCTCACGGCCGGCTCGCGCCGGATGGCCCTGCGCCGGGCCGCGATCTCCGGGTCCAGTGCCGGTACGGCGGCCAGGAGTTGCTTGGTGTACGGGTCCCGCGGGTTGTCGTACACCTCGTCGGCCGGGCCGGACTCGACGAGCCGCCCGTGGCGCATGACCGCGACCCGGTCGCTGACCTGGCGGACGACGGCGAGGTCATGGGCGACGAAGACGAGGGCGAGCCCGAGTTCACGCTGCAACTCCCCGAGCAGCGCGACCACCTGGGCCTGGGTGGTGACGTCCAGCGCTGAGACCGGCTCGTCGCAGACGATGACGCGCGGGTCGGCCGCGAGCGCCCGCGCGATGCCCACGCGCTGGCGCTGACCGCCGCTGAACTCGTGCGGGTAGCGGTCGTAGTGCGCCGCTTCGAGCCCCACGCGCTCCAGCAGTTCCCGCACCCGCCCCCGGATGTGCCCTTCGGCCTGCTCCCCCCGCGCGCGCAGCGGGTCGGCGATCGACTCGCCCACGCTGCGGCGGGGGTTGAGGGACGAGACGGGGTCCTGGAAGACCATCTGTACGGCCGGGTTCACGCCCACGCGCGCGTGCCCCTCGTAGCGCACCTCCCCCGCCGTCGGCTCCAGGAGGCCGACGAGCATGCGGCCCAGGGTCGTCTTGCCGCTGCCGCTCTCGCCGACGACGCCGAGGGTCTCACCGCGGCGGATGGTCAGCGACACGTCGTCCACGGCGGCGAACGCCCGTTTTCCGCGTCCGAACTCACGCCGCAGGCCGCTCGCCTCGATGACGACCTCCTCGGACACCTCCGCGGACACCCCGGAGGTGACGCGCGGCGCGTCCACACGCGGGACCGCGCCCAGCAGGTCGCGGGTGTACGGCTGCGCGGGTGCCCCCAGCACGGCACCGACCGGCCCGTGCTCGACCACCCGGCCGTGCCGCATGACGAGGATCTCGTCGACGCTCTCCGCGGCGACGCCCACATCGTGCGTGACCAGCAACAGGCCCATGCCGGTCTCCTCGCGCAGCGTGTGCAGCAGGTCGAGGATCTGGGCCTGGACGGTGACGTCGAGCGCGGTCGTCGGCTCGTCGGCGATCAGCAGCTCGGGTTCACAGGCCAGCGCCATCGCGATGAGGGCACGCTGTCGCATACCGCCGCTGAACTCGTGCGGCCGGGACCGGGACCGGCGCCGCGCGTCCGGAATCCCCACCCTGTCCAGTACGTCCACCGCACGCGCGCGTGCCGCTCGGCGCGAGGCGCGCGTGTGCACCCGGTACACCTCGGCGATCTGGTCCCCGATCGCGTAGTACGGGTCGAGGGACGACAGCGGGTCCTGGAAGACCATGGCGGCCTTCGCGCCGCGCAGCCGCCGCAGCGCGTCCTCGGACGCCCGGTGTACATCGGTGCCGGCGACCTCGACCGAGCCGCCGACGCGCGCTCCCGTGCCGCGGTGCAGCCCCAGCAGGGCCGAGGCGACCGTGGACTTGCCGGAGCCGGACTCGCCGACCAGGGCGAGGGCGGCGCCCTGCTCCAGCCGGAAGGAGAGCTTGTCGACGGCCCGCAGGTCGCCGAAGTCGACGGTCAGATCCGTGACGTGGACAAGACTCATGTCAGTACCACCCGTCGGTCGGCCACCGCGTACAGCACGTCGGCGACGGCGTTGGCGACGACCACGAAGAAGCCGATGACCAGGACCATGCCGACCACCACGGGGAGGTCGACGACGTTCACCGCGTGCACCAGCTCCTGGCCGATGCCGGGCAGGCCGAAGAGCGACTCGACGAGGACGGCACCGCCCACCGCACTACCGAAGTCATTGGCGTTCAGGGCGATGATCGGCGCCACCGCGCCCCGTAGCGCGTGCCGGCCGACGATCGACCGTTCACCGACGCCGTAGGCCCGGAAGGTCCGGATGTGGTCCTCGGCGAGTGTCTCGAGCATCGACGCCCGGGTCAGCCGGGCGAAGTAGGCCGCCTGGCTGAGAGCGAGCGCGAACCACGGCAGCAGGAGGCCCCAGGCCCACTGCTCGGGGTCGTCGGAGAGGGAGACGTACTCCGGGAAGGGCAGCAGCTCCAGTTGCCCGCAGATCACGATCATCAGGACGAGGCCGATGACGAAGACGGGCGTGGCGATGCCCGCGAGGGTGATGCCGGTCAGCGCGCGCTCGGTGAACCGGCCGCGTCGCCAGGCGGAGAGCACCCCGGTGCCGACACCCAGCAGCAGCCAGAGCACCATCGCACCGACCACCAGCGAGAGACTGACGGGCAGCTTGGTCAGGATGATCTGCATGACCTGCTGGTCGCTCTGGTACGACAGCCCGAAGCAGGGTGCCGAGCAGTGTTCGACGGACGTGCCGGTCGAGTAGTCCTGACCGACGACGATGCCTTCCAGGAAGTGCCAGTAGCGCAGGTAGAGCGGATCGTCGAGCTTGAGCTGCTCGGCGACCTGGTGCACTTGTTCCGGCGAGCAGCGCGGGCCGCAGGTGATCTGGGCGACGTTGCCGGGGGTGGCGTAGAAGATGACGTAGATGATCACCGAGAGGGCGAGCAGGGTGAGCACGGCGCCTGTGGCGCGGCGGAGCGCGAAGCCGGCGAAGCCGCTCATGGCCGCGCCTCCTTCTCGACGCCCGCGTCCGCCTTCGCCATGCCCGCGTCCGCCTTCGCCACGCCCGCGTCCGCCTTCGCTTCCCGCTTGCGGCCCGTCCCGACCCGCAGGCGGGAGACCGCGCGCGGGTCCAGGGCGGTGCGGACACCGTCGCCGAGGACGGTGAGCGCGAGCACGGTCACGAACAAGGCGCCCGCGGGCAGCAGCAGGTACTGCGGGGCCGCCTGGTACCAGACGTTGGCCGAGGTGAGCATCTGTCCCCAGGACGGAGTGGGCGGCTTCACGCCGACGCCGAGGAAGGACAGGGCGGCCTCGATGGCGATGTTGGCCGGCACCATGAGCGCGGCGTAGGTGATGACGGGGGCGGCGAGGCCGGGGAGCAGCTCCCGGCGCGCGATCCGGACGGTGCCCCAACCGCTGAGCCGGGCGGCGGCCACGTAATCGAGCTCCTTGAGGGTGAGCGTCTGGGCCCGCGCGATCTTGGCGATGGTTCCCCAGGCGACGAAACCGATGATGAGCGCGACCAGCACCGGCCTGGGGAAGCTGCTGGGCACGATGGCCAGCAACGCCAACGCCATGATCATCAGCGGCATGGCGACGATGATGTCGGCGATCCGGCTCAACAGTTGATCAACCCATCGGTTCCCGAGCGCGGCGGCGACACCCACCACGACTCCGATGCAGACCTGGACGACGGTCGCGGCCAGCGCGACGCCCAGGGAGACCCGCGCGCCGTACACCAGCCGGGCGAACAGGTCCCGTCCGGTCTGCGGTTCCACGCCGAGCCAGTGGTCGCCGCCGATGCCTCCGAAGGACCCGATGGGCACGCCACCGCGTGCCGAGTCCACCAGCGAGGGGTGGTAGGTGGTCGGGTCCTGGCCCTCGATCGCGGTGAGCAGCGGTGCGGCGATCGCGACCAGGACGAGTAGCGCGACGACGGCCGCCGCGAGGATGGCGGCGCGCTGCGCCCGCAGCCGCCGCCAGAACTGACGGGCCCCCGAGGCCGCCGGGGTGGGCTGCACACCCGTACCGGCGGCCTCGACGGCGACAAATGCCTCACTCATGGCGTTACTTGACCGCGACCTGTGAGATGTCCAGCACACCGGTCCAGTCGCTGATCACGATGTTCTTGACGTTCGCGCCGTACAACCGCTTGTAGACGGGGTGGAAGAGCGGCACGGTCAGCGCCTGCTCGCCGATCTTCTTGTCCAGTGCACCCCACCGCTTGGCGGCAGCGTCAAGATCGGTCAACTTGTTGATCGCGTCGATCTCCGCATTGACCGACGCGTCATCGAGGAAGCCCGAGTTGAAGTTCGAGCCGTCCTTGACGATCTGCCGGCCGTCGAAGATCGGGGCGAGGAAGGGACCGCCGGAGGGCCAGTCGGCACCCCAGTGGGCAAGGAAGAAACCGGGCTCGGTCTTCACGTTGTGGATCTTGTCGGAGTAGTCGTTGTCCTCCAGCCCCTGCAGCTTGACGGTGATGCCGGCCTTCTTCAGCGCGTCCTGGACCGCGGTCGCGATCTCGGGGCTGGTCTCGAAGTCCTTGCTGTTGGAGTGGGTCAGCGTGAGGGTCAGCCCGTTCGCGTACCCGGCGTCCTTCAGCAGTTCCTTGGCCTTCGCGGCGTTGCCCGTGCTGCCCGCGGGGAAGAGGTCGTACGGCGTGTAGCCGAAGGACTTCTGGTCCGGCAGGTAGGTGGTGGCGGACTCGGCCAGCGCGGAACCCCCGGCCGCGTTGATCACGGACGAGCGGTCGATGGCGTACGAGATCGCCTGCCGCACCTTGACGTTGTTGAACGGCTTCACGTTCGGGTTGAACGCGAGGTAGTTCGTGTAGCCGAAGTGGCCGGTGCCGACGCGCGCCGCCAGCTCCTTGTCCCCCGTCACCTTGGCGAGCTCGGCCGGGCCGAGGTTGGTGTCCGTGGTGACCGCACCGGCGTCCGCACCCTGGGACGCCGACAGCCGCTGGTTGATCACGGACGAGTCCAGCCCGGACCGTACGTCGATCTTGTCCGGGTAGGCCTTGCGCTCGGGGTCCGTCGAGGCGGACCAGTAGGTGTTGCGCTCCAGGACGAGGCGCTCGCCGTCGTTGTCGTTCGTGACGACCTTGTAGGGGCCGGACGAGACCGGGTGCTCCTCGTACTTCGTCCCGGTGTCCTTGCTCTTCGGGACGGGCGTGAACTGCGTCTGGGTCGCCAGGTACGGGAACTCGCCCTCGGGCTTGTTCAGGTGGAAGACGATGGTCCGCTCGTCCGGCGTCCCGATCGCCGAGAGCCCCTTCTTGTCCTTGTAGGGGCCCTGGTAGTCGGCCGCGTCGACCAGCCAGTCCCGCAGGTAGGGGGCGCCGCCGGAGAGCTCGGGGGCGAAGGAGCGCTCGATGCCGTACTTGATGTCGGCCGAGGTGATCGGGGTGCCGTCCTCGTACTTCAGCCCCTTCTTCAAGGTGTACGTCCAGACGGTCGCGTCCCTGTTGGGGCGCCCGGTGTCGGTGGCGAGGTCCGGCACGACCTGGGCACCGGCCGCGCCGTTCTCCCGGTTGCGCGTGGTGAGCGTGCGGAACACCAGGGACGGCACGTTGCCGCCGCCGGAGGTGTACTGGCGGGCCGGGTCGAAGTCCTGTTGCGGGTCGGAGTTCAGGACCGTGAGCGTGCCGCCCTTGTGGGGCGTGGAGTCACCGCCGGAGGCCTTGGCATCGTTGTCCTCGGGCCCGCAGGCTGCGGCACCCGCTGCCAGAACCAGGCCTACGGATACCGCGGTCACGCGGCGCGCACTGAGGGACGGTTGACGCATCGGAGACGACCTCTCGAAGAATGTGTCTCGGATCACGAGACGGATTGACGAGGAGTGAGACAGAAGGGAGCAGACGTCTGCCCCGGCGTCAGGTCGTCGGAAAACCGTGACCTGGGGTCACGGGAGAAAAAGAAGTTCGCGACGCGTACGCCAGGGGGCGGACGTCAGCTACAGAGAATGTCGGCCACGCAGAGCGGGGTCACACCGATCAGCGCAAGCTCGATGGCTGCGCGGGCGGAGGCGTGACGGGGCGACATGCGCAGCAATATGTACGACTTTTCTGCGCCTGTCAATGTGATCTCGGTGCCCGCCCGTCAACTCCGAGGAAACGGCCAGGGATTGGCCTTGCAGTGGATTCCCCCGTGGTCGAGGAACTTGGTCTGCTGCTGCATGACCGGCGCGAGCTCACCGTCCTTGTCGCAGCTGACATGGCCGTGGCCCAGCCGGTGACCGACCTCATGGTTGATCAACATTTGTCGGTACGGATGGATCTGATCACCGTATGTCGTTGATCCCTGCGCCCATCGATACGCATTGATCATCACGCGTTCGGTGGACGCCGAGTCACACGACACGTTGTCCTGGGTGGTGTCCAGGCCGGACTTGGCGCACCAGTAGGCCGTGGTGCCGGGACTGGCGAGCGTGATCACGAAGTCGGGCTCGCCCGAGGAGATCCGCTCGAAGGTGTTGGCGCCGTCGTGGGCCCAGCTCCGGTCGTCGTTGAGCGTCTTCTGGACCGCCTCCGCGAAGAGTTCGCCGTCGAGCCCGAGTCCCTGCTCCACGTCCACCCGGTAGGTGTGCTTCTGCCCCTTGCCGGGCGCCTTGGCGACACCGGGAATCGCGTCGAACCTTCCCGAGCCCTTGAGGCCGGCGCCGAGCGCGTACGTCCTGCCCATCTTCTGTTCGTATGTCAGCGGCGCCCCGGCCGCCCCGGAGGGTGTCGGCCGCTCCCCGACCCGCGAGGCGGAGTCGTGGTCGTCCCGCGCCTGGTCGGTGGCGGACCGGAATTGGCCATCGCTGCCGTCCTGCCCGTCCGCGACCTGGCCGGCCACGACGATGGCCAGCACGGTGGTGACCGCGGCGGCCGCGATCCCGGTGAACGCCCGCCCCTTGCCGCCCTTGGGCGCCGCGGGCTCGCCCGTGGGAGCCGCGTCGTCATCGCCCTCGTCGCCACCCGCGGTGTCGGGCCACGCGGTGACCGCGTCGTACGGCTCGGACGCGTGCGCGGCGGTCTGCGTACGGGTCGCCGAGGCCGGACCGTGGCCGGCGGCGGACGGCGGCCCGGAGGCAGGCGTACGCGGTCCGGAGATGGGCGTACGCGGCCCCGGGACGGGCGGAGGCCCGGAGGTGGGCGGAGGCCCCGAGGCAGGCGTACGCGGCCCCGCGACCGGCGTACGCGGCACGAAGACGTCCTCTTCCGCGCCGAAGGCGTTCAGGTAGTCCTGACGCGGTCCCGAACCGGATGGGGGCGCGGGACGCTGCCGCGGTATCACGGGCCCCTGCCCACCGCGCCCGGCACCGGACCGCCCGCTCGACTCGCCCCAGCCACCGCCGTCTTCCCGCTGCTCGGGATGCCCGCCCCGAACCTGGGGGACCCCATGCGCCGGAGTGCCGTCGGAAAGCCTCGGGACACCGCGCGCAGGCGTGCCGTCCGCGAAACGCGGCACCGCGCGCGCGGAAGTCCCGTCCGGGAGACGTGGCACCCCCCGCGCGGGTGTGCCGTCCGCAGGACGCGGGGCCCCTTGCGCGGGCCTCTCGTACCCGGGAGGCGGAACCTGAGTCCGGTTCCGGCCTCCCGTCACACCCGAGTCGTTGTGACCACTGTCGCCCTTGGGGGCACTCTTGGGGTCACTCCTGGGGGCAGATCCACGTCGACTGTGGCGTCCCACGCCGCGCCTCAGCTCCCCGCGCCGGTCGTACTCGACATCCCGGCGCCCCCGTCGGAGACACCCGCACCACGAACAAAGCCACCCGGACCACCGCCGGAGGCCTCCTTCTCCGCCTTCTCCGCGAGGAGGTCACGGACCGCGCCCGCCAGCGTCTCCGGGTACTCCATCATCGCCACGTGCCCCGCCTCGGGCAGGGTGAGCAGGCGGGAGTCGCGGAAGGCGCGGGCCGCCTTCTGGGCCATACGGAAGCCGACGAGCTGGTCGCGGCCGCCGTAGACGAGGAGCGTCGGCGCGAGGACGCGTTCGGCCTGGCGCCACAGCGCGTGCTGGCCGCCCAGGGTGTACGCGTTCACCAGCCCGCGCGCGGAGCGCGTCATCGCGTCCCAGAAGTACGGCAGTCGCAGCCGCCGCTCCATCTCCTCCACCGCGTACTGGAGCCCCTCGGGAGTCACCTGCCCGGGATCGCCGTAACACAGCGCCGTCACCCCGCGGACCCGTTGCTCCGCCGTCCACTCCTTGGTGAACCGGGCGAACAGTCCGGCCACGCCGGGCACGGCCAGCAGCGCCGTCGGCACGGCGCTGCGCTGGACGCGGATCTCCGGCAGGGCGGGCGACACGAGTGTGAGCGTACGGACGAGGTCGGGCCGCACCGCGGCCACGCGCGTGGAGACCGCGCCGCCGAGGGAGTTCCCGAAGAGATGCACGGGACCGCGCCCGGACGCGTCGAGGTAGCGGATGACCGCGCGCGCGTGCCCGCTGATCGAGTAGTCGCCGTCGTCCGGTGGCGGGGAGTCGCCGAAACCCGGCAGATCGACGGCCTCACCGTCGACATCATGCTCCAACTGCTCCATGAGGGCCGACCAGTTCTGCGAGGAACCGCCCAGCCCGTGGACGTACAGCGCGGGCGGCAGACCCGCGCGCGCGGGCGGTCTCGACCGGACCGTCAGCGTGATCCCCGGCAGCCCCGCCGACCTCAGCCGCTCGCCCTCCGCGACCCTGACGGGCGCCACCTTGGGAAGCACATTGGCGGGCGGCACGAACGGCAGCTCGGTCGAAGGCATGCAGCAATGTTACGAGACGATCACACGGTGGTTCGTGTGTTCGCCGTCACAGAAGGGTGCCCGGATCGATGGCGTACAGATCGGGTGTCTCCTAGGCTCGTTCGCAGGGCACCCGGATGTGGCCCCCTGTGGCACCCAGGCACGCAGGGATGTTCTAGGAAGGGAGCCCAGCATGACCGTCGACCCCACCGGCCCCGAGACGTTCGCGGCCGAGAACGACGAGAAGGACGAGCGCATCGAGAACGCCCGGAACGCCGAGGAATTCGACGTCGAGGCCCCCCAGGTCGACGCGGCCGAGCAGCGCACCGAGGTCGACCCGGACCGCGACGACCCGCTGACCGGCCTGGAGCCGGATCGCGCCAGCGAGGCCGATCTCCTCGAACAGGCCCGGGTCGTCTCCCTCGACGAGGACGACTATCGGTGACGCGCACGAAGGCTCCCTGCTGAGCAGGAGCGGAGCCGCCGGCCCGCCCGGATGGTGGAACGTGGTGCGCCCCGGTGCCCAGTAGGCCCCGCCTTGAAACCTTCTGTACGGCTTTCGTCACCGTCCGGTCCGTGAAATTCTGCGCTCGCACCGCGCACAGCTCGGTTACCGAAAAGTACGATGGCCACGCGGCGCATACCGCAAGTGGACGACTTTGGGAGGCGGCGTGACAGCCATCGAGCAGACAGAGGCGGCGCGCCCACGAGGTACGCGCCTGCCGCGCCGTGCCCGACGCAACCAGCTGCTGGGCGCCGCCCAGGAGGTCTTCGTGGCGCAGGGCTACCACTCCGCCGCGATGGACGACATCGCCGAGCGCGCCGGAGTCAGCAAGCCGGTGCTGTATCAGCACTTCCCGGGCAAGCTCGACCTGTATCTCGCGCTGCTGGACCAGCACTGCGAGTCTCTGATCCAGTCCGTTCGCCACGCGCTCGCGTCGACGACGGACAACAAGCAGCGCGTCCGGGCGACCATGGACGCCTATTTCGCGTATGTCGAGGACGACGGCGGTGCCTTCCGCCTGGTCTTCGAGTCGGACCTGACGAACGAGCCCGCAGTGCGCGAGCGCGTCGACAAGGTCACGAACGAGTGCGCGGAGGCGATCTGTGAAGTGATCGCCGAGGACACCGGTCTCTCGCGCGCGGAGTCGATGCTGCTCGCCTCCGGTCTGGGCGGCCTCGCGCAGGTGGTGGCCCGCTCCTGGCTGCACAGCGACCGCAGTGTGCCGCGCGACCAGGCGGTCCAGCTGCTGACGTCCCTGGCCTGGCGGGGCATCGCGGGTTTCCCGCTGCACGGCATCGACCACTGACCCGTACCCGCGCGTGGGGGCGTTTGTTCCCGCCTGATGTTCGCTCCTGGCGTTCTTGGGCGGAGCATGTAGGTCCCCTCACCGGGCTAATGTGTGCTGGTACGGCGCGGAAGGTCGCGCACTTACTGACCGTCGGAGGGACATAGCCGTGGAGGTCAAGATCGGCGTGCAGCACGCGCCCCGCGAGATCGTTCTGGAGAGCGGTCAGAGCGCCGAGGAGGTCGAGCGGGCGGTGTCCGAGGCGCTGGCGGGCAAGTCTCAGCTGCTGAGCCTCGTGGACGAGCACGGTCGCAAGGTCCTCGTGCCGGCCGACCGTCTCGCCTACGTCGAACTGGGTGAGCCGGCCCCGCGCAAGGTGGGCTTCGGCGCGCTGTAGTCATACGCGAGGCACTCGCGCGGTCCGCGCGACGGGAGGAGCCCGGCGACCATGTGGCGCCGGGCTCCTCCCGATTTTCCCCCTCCGCACATGGAGCTTTTCTCCTCCACATAGGGAGCACGGGTCGCATCCGGAGGATGATTGCATTCCGCAGGTCACGGGTATGACGGGCTACGACCGTGATGCACAGAGTGGCCGTGTGGGAGGGACCCCATGATGTTGTTGGAAGCGCTCGGCTCCACCTTGCTCGGTCTCGTGCTGGCGGGGGCGGCAATCCACCGACTGCCCCACCGTCTGCCGGCCCGTTCCCTGGTCCTGGCGACCGGTGTCGCCGGAGCCCTGGTCGGCGCCTTCGTCACGCACAGCGCGCTGGACGCCGGGGGTGTCCTGGTGACCCTGCTCGGCGCGGTGGTCGTCTCCGCGGCCTCGCTCTCGCTGCTGCTGCGCCCCGCGGGAAGACTCCGCCGCCGATCGGCGACCGCCTGACCCGTCGCCGACCGCGGCACCCCCGGTGAGCAACAGCCGAGCCGCTGGGCGGCGTTGGGGGGCAAGATCCTGTCTGACAGGCCCTATGCCGCGAGTCCCAGCGCCGCCATCCGCTTGGTGTGGGCCTCGGTGATGCGGGAGAACATACGGCCCACCTCGGCGAGGTCGAAGCCGTCCGCGACACCGCCCACCAGCATCGTCGACAAGGCGTCCCGGTCGGCGACCACGCGCTGGGACTGGGAGAGGGCCTCGCCCATCAGCCGTCGCGCCCACAGGGCGAGCCGTCCGCCGACGCGCGGGTCCGCGTCGATCGCCGCGCGCACCTTCTCCACCGCGAAGCCGGCGTGCCCGGTGTCGTCGAGGACGGCCAGGACGAGTTCGCGGGTGTCCGCGTCGAGGCGGGCGGCGACCTCGCGGTAGAAGTCGCTGGCGATCGAGTCGCCGACGTACGCCTTGACCAGGCCCTCCAGCCAGTCCGAGGGCGCCGTCTGCTTGTGGAAGCCGTCCAGCGCGGCGACGAACGGTTCCATGGCCAGGGTCGGCTCCTCGCCGATCTCGGTGAGCCGGTCCTTCAGCTTCTCGTAGTGGTGGAACTCGGCCGACGCCATCTTCGCGAGCTCCGCCTTGTCCGCCAGCGTCGGCGCCAGCTTGGCGTCCTCCGCGAGCCGCTCGAAGGCCGCCAACTCCCCGTACGCCAGCGCGCCGAGCAGGTCGACGACCGCCGCCCGGTACTGCGGCTCTGCACAGGCCCGGGCCCAGTCCTGGGCAGCGACAGCGATGACCTCGCGAGAAGCGTCCGCGGGTGTGTCGGAGGTGTTGTCAGGCGTCGTCATGAAGCGCACAATAGCCCGCCCGTCGCACGACGGAAGTCCCTGGTCAATCACTGTGACGACGACGACGTGACCAAATCGGCCATCGCGTGTGCGCAATTCCGGGGTATGGTGGTAATGCGCCCGCTGAGGTCTCTGACGTATCTCGACGGGCCGCACGAATGAGGATGCCCGGTCGGTGGCCCGATCGGCTCCGACCCGACAGCCCTCCTTGTCCGTATGGCACTGTGCGTACGGAATCCGGAGGGGGACCCTCAGCGGTACGAGCGCTAGAGCGTCGGCAGTGGTCCCGTGTCATACGGCTAGCCCGTAAGGCAGTCGACGTCCCCGGCACGGCCCCAGACGACCCCCGCGCTCGCCTCGCACCGCCCACACAGAAGAGGCAGCACCCTGACTACTTTCCGAGAGCTCGGGATCCTTCCCGAGACCGCCGAGGCCCTCGAAGCCGTCGGCATCACCAGTCCCTTCCCCATCCAGGAGATGACCCTCCCCGTCGCCCTCTCCGGCTCGGACGTCATCGGCCAGGCCAAGACCGGTACCGGCAAGACGCTGGGCTTCGGCCTTCCGCTTCTCGAGCGTGTCACCGTCCCCGCCGACGTGGAGGCCGGGCGCGCCACGCCCGAGGACCTCACCGACGCCCCGCAGGCGCTCGTCGTCGTTCCCACGCGCGAGCTGTGCACGCAGGTCACCAACGACCTGTTGACCGCGGGCAAGGTGCGCAACGTACGCGTGCTCGCCATCTACGGCGGCCGGGCCTACGAGCCGCAGGTGGAGACCCTCAAGCAGGGCGTCGACGTCGTCGTCGGCACCCCGGGCCGGCTGCTGGACCTCGCGGGCCAGAAGAAGCTCAACCTCAAGCACATCAAGTCACTCGTCCTCGATGAGGCCGACGAGATGCTCGACCTGGGATTCCTGCCCGACGTCGAGAAAATCATCAACATGCTGCCGGCCCGCCGCCAGACGATGCTGTTCTCGGCGACCATGCCGGGCGCGGTCATCGGTCTCGCGCGGCGCTACATGTCGCAGCCCACGCACATCAGCGCCACGTCGCCGGACGACGCGGGCAAGACGGTCGCCAACACCAAGCAGCACATCTACCGCGCCCACAACATGGACAAGCCCGAGCTGGTCGCGCGCATACTGCAGGCCGACGGCCGGGGCCTGGTCATGGTCTTCTGCCGTACGAAGCGGACGGCGGCCGATCTGGCCGACCAGCTCCAGCAGCGCGGTTTCGCCTCCGGCGCGGTCCACGGCGACCTCGGTCAGGGCGCGCGTGAGCAGGCGCTGCGGGCCTTCCGCAACGGCAAGGTGGACGTCCTCGTCTGCACCGACGTCGCCGCGCGCGGTATCGATGTCGAGGGCGTGACCCACGTCATCAACTACCAGTCGCCGGAAGACGAGAAGACGTACCTGCACCGCATCGGCCGTACGGGCCGCGCGGGTGCCAAGGGCATCGCGATCACTCTCGTCGACTGGGACGACATCCCGCGCTGGCAGCTCATCAACAAGGCGCTGGACCTCGGTTTCAGCGACCCGCCGGAGACGTACTCCACGTCCCCGCACCTCTTCGAGGAACTCAGCATCCCCGCGGGCACCAAGGGTGTCCTGCCGCGTGCCGACCGCACGCGTGCCGGGCTCGGGGCGGAGCAGGTGGAGGACCTGGGCGAAACCGGTGGCCGCGGTGCACGCGGCCGCGGCGACCGGGGAAGTAGCGGTGGCCAGGGCGGCCGGGGAAGCAGCGGCGGCCGGGGAGGTCGCGGCGGCCGGGACGACTCCCTGTCCGTCGGCCGCGAGCGTTCGGCCGGTACGACGCCGCGTCGTCGCCGCCGTATGCGCGGTGGAACGCCGCTGGACGCCACGGCGCCCTCCGGGGCGAACGAGGCGATCGCGCCGGAGGAGAACGCCTCGGCGGTCGCCGCGGTGTCGCCGATCTCGCCGATCTCGCCGGTCTCGTCGGAGGACGCGACCGCGACGACCCGGACCCCGCGCCGTCGCCGCCGTAACCGCAACGGGGCGCAGGCCGAGACCGCGCCGCCGACCGCGGCCGCCGAGCCGGTGGCGCCCCAGGCGGTTGCCGAGACCGCGCAGGAGGCCGTCGCGACGGCCGAGGGCACGGCAGTGGAGGTCGTGGGCTCCCCCGAGTCCCCGGCGAAGTCGCGTCGGCGTCGGACCCGTAGGTCCGCGGAGTCGGCGGTCACGCCGGCCGAGCCGACCACGGCGTCCGAGCCGGCCGCACCGGTGACTCCGGAGGCGATCACGGAGGCAGCGCCGGTGTCCGAGGCCCCGGTGGTGTCGGAGCCCGAGGCTCCCGCCGCGAAGCCGCGTCGCCGTACGCGCAAGGCGGCGACCGCGGCCCCGACCGCTGCCCCGACTGCGGCCGAGGCCGCGGTCGACACCGCCGAGGGGACGACCGCGTCCGCCGTTGAGGCCACGGAGGCCACGCCTCGTCGCCGTACGCGCAAGGCCGCCGCGGCTCCGGCCGAGGCCGCCCTCGACACGGTGGAGGCCACGGAGGCCACGCCGCGCCGCCGCACACGCAAGACCGCCGAGCCGACCGAGGTCGTCACCGCCGAGATCCCGGCCCAGACGGTCCCGGAGCCGGAGGCCACCGAAACCAAGCCGCGTCGTACGCGCAAGGCGTCGGCGACGGCGGAGGCCGCCGAGGCGGCGGTGGACACCGCCGCGGGTGTCGAGGCCAAGCCCCGGCGCACCCGCAAGGCCACCGCTGCCGTGGACACGGCCGAGGGTGCGGAGGCCCCGCCCCGGCGCCGTACCCGCAAGGCTGCCGAGCCCGCGGTGACCGCCGTTGTTCCGGAAGGCACGGAGACCAAGCCGCGCCGGACCCGCAAGACCGCCGCTGCTGCGGAAGCGGCCGTGGACACCGCAGAAGGCACGGAGACCAAGCCGCGCCGGACCCGCAAGACCGCCGCTGCTGCGGAAGCGGCCGTGGACACCGCGGAGGGCACGGAGACCAAGCCGCGCCGGACCCGCAAGACCGCGGCTGCCAAGGCGACGGAGGACACGGCGCCGGAGACGAAGCCGCGCCGTACGCGCAAGACCGCGGCGTCGGCTGAGGCTGCCGTGGACACGGCCGAGGGTGCGGAGGCGAAGCCCAAGGCACGCCGGCCCCGTAAGGCCACGGTTGCTGCGGAGCCCTCCGCCGACATCCCGGCCCAGGCGTCGGAGACGGTCGAGGCGAAGCCTCGGGTACGCCGGCCCCGTAAGGCCACGCCTGCAACGGAGCCGGCGGACAGCTGACCCCTCGCTCGATGGCCCGGTTCACTGAGGTGAACCGGGCCATCGACGTTTCTCCGCGCATCCCGGCCCTGTTCTCGTATAGCTACGGCGAACGGACATGTAGCGCCGTGTGACTGCTGTGGTCGTCGTTTCCCCTCGTCGGACGCCTCGTTGAGCTGAACGAGTGATCTCGGGCGGGGTGGAGGGGGACGGGGTGCGGCAGGACTGGGAGCCAGAGGACCTGATCGAGGTCTGGACGCTGCTGGAAGATGACATGAAGCGGGTGCGGAACAAGTCCGGGGCGACCCGGCTCGGGTTCGCACTGTTGCCCTGGTCTCCATCAAGGCGGAGATCGAGGGGCACTGGGGCACCATCGACCTGCTGGACATCTTGAAGTACGCCGAGTTCGACACCGGCTTCATCGCCGAGTTCACCTCGGTCGCCACCAGAGAGAACCTGTCCAAGGACGTACTGCGCCGCCGGCTGCTGCTGGTCCTGTTCCGCCTGGGCACCAACATGGGCATCAAGCGTGATAATTACCTCGCCGACGCCGAGCCGCGCCAGGAGATCCACGAGGGCCTGCAGGTGGTGGAGAACTGGAACAGCGCGAACAAGGACCTCTTCTACGGCAAGGACGGTGACCTGGCCGGGCAGGACAAGGAATCCCAGGAGGTGTCCATGCTCGCCCTGCACCTGCTCCAATCCGCCCTCGTGCACGTCAACACGCTGCTGATGCAGCAGATCCTCGCTGATCCGACGTGGGCCGACACGCTCACCGACGCGGACCGGCGGGCGCTGTCCCCCTGTTCTGGACGCACGTGAACCCCTACGGCCGGTTCGAGCTGGACATGAACAGCCGCCTGGAGCTGGGCCTGACCGCCCGGGCCGCGACGTTGCCCGGCCCGCGCACCCCCGAGGGTGAGAGCGCGACGGCCCCCGCGTGACTGGGGCGGCGTGGCCGGGCGGATTGCCGACGCGCGCACGGGTGCGGCGAGATGCCGCCCCCGTGCGCGTCCGTCAATGGCGGGCCTGGATCTTCAGGTCGCCGCGGGTCTGTACGCGGATGTGGTCACTGGCGAGCATGGCGTGGGGGAAGCCGAGATCGATCGCGCTGACCTCGTCCAAGCGCGCCTTCTGGGACGGGGTGAGGTTGACCTCGAGGGTTCCCAGGTTCTCCTGCAACTGTTCGACAGTTCGCGCCCCGATGATGGGCGCGGTCACCCCTGGGTTGTGCAAGGTCCAGGCCAGTCCGACCTGTGCAGGGGTCCGGCCCAGTTCCGCCGCGACCTCCTTGACGACGTCCACGATGGCGAGGTTGCGCTCGGTCACTCCGCCCAGGGCCAGGTTGAAACTCTTGCGGGCGCTCTCACTCTGGTCGGACGCCGGTGCGGTCAAGTCCTGGCGGCTGTACTTGCCGGTGAGGACCCCACCCGCCAAGGGGGACCACAGCACGGTTCCCAGTCCCAGCTCCTGGGCCATCGGCAGAAGGTCACGCTCCCCGGTACGTTCCACCAAGTTGTACTCCAGCTGCAGTGCCGTGAGTGGCGACCAGCCGCGCAGGTCGGCGATCGTCTGCATGCGTGAGATCTGCCAGGCCGGGGTGTTGGAGATGGCGACGTAGAGGATCTTGCCCTGGCCCACCAGGTCGTCCAGGCCGCGCAGAATCTCCTCCACGGGCGTGGTGGAGTCCCATACGTGCAGGTAGAGCAGGTCGATATAGTCGGTATTCAGCTGCCGCAGGCTGGTCTCGACCGCGCCGAACAGGCTCTTCCGGCTGGCGCCGCCGGAGTTGGGGTCATCGGGCCGGCGCAGCGTCGTGTACTTGGTCGCCAGGACCAGACTGTCGCGCCGGTCACGGGCGAACTCGCCGAGCATGCGCTCGGAGGTGCCGTTGGTATAGGTGACCGCGGTGTCGATGAAGTTCCCACCCCGCTCGACGTAGAGGTCGAACAGTTTCCGCGCCTCGTCCTGCTCCGCGCCCCAGCCCCAGTCGTTGCCGAAGGTGGCCGCGCCGAGCGCGAGTGGTGAGACCCGCAGACCGGAACGTCCCAGCTGCCGGTAGGTGTCGAGCGTGAGCGCCATCGTGTTCTCCTGTGAGGTGTGGTTCCTGGCGTGTGTTGCGTTCGGGCCGGTCGTGGGCCCGTGGATGCTCATCAGGCGCCGAGCCCGTAGCCGCCGGCCACGGTGACGTCCTGGCCGGTGATGTAGCTGGCGGCGTCCGAGGCGAGGAAGGCGACTGCTTCCGCGACCTCGCGGCTGGATCCGAAGCGCTCGAAGGGGATCTTCGCGCGCATGGCGTCCCGGCCGCTCTGGGGAACTCCCAGCTTGTCGAACAGTGGGGTGTCGGTGACCCCGGGGCTCACGGCGTTGACGCGAATTCTGCGCGGAGCCAGTTCGAGCGCGAGCGAGGGCAGCATCGCCAGCAGCGCGCCGCGTGTCGCCGCCCCCACTGTGGCGCCAGGGCTGCCGCGACGGGATCCGATGCCCACGGTCAGCACGATCGAGCTGCCGTCATTCATGAGGGGAAGGGCCTTTTGGAGGGTGAAGTACTGGCCCTTGAAGTTGAGGTCGGCGTGCTCGTCGAACGATTCCTCCGTCACATCGGCTGCCAGTGCCGGACGGAATATCCCGGCGTTGAGGAAGAGCAGGTCCAGTGACCCGAAGCGCGCCGACACCGCTGACATCAGAGCGTCGGTGTCGGAGAGCACGCGCGCATCGGATCGGACGACGAGCACGTCGTCGGGGAGCTCGGACCGTGCCCGTGCGAGGGAATCAGGATTCTGTCCGGTGACCGTGACCTGGTAGCCGCGGGCGTGCAGCAGCTCGGCCGTCGCCCTGCCGATCCCGGTCGTTCCCCCGGTGATGAGAGCTGTGGGCATGGCAAACCTTTCGTCGCTGAAGCAGTGGGCGAGACTGCTTCACAACCGGGGAACTCCCCGTTTGTCTCACCGTACACTGAACTGGGGACATCCCCGAATCGTTCCCGAGCCTCATCCGGCACTCACGATCGCGAAGGTCATGACACCTCCACGCAGCACCCTGCGCGCCGACGCGCAGCGCAACCGCGAGCAGCTCATCGCCACGGCCGCTGAAGCCTTCGGGTCCGGACGCGGGATCTCGCTGGACGCGATCGCCAAACGCGCGGGAGTGGGGAACGCCACCCTGTACCGGCACTTCCCCACCCGTGAGGATCTGGTCGAAGAGGTCTACCGGGACCAGATCCGCCCCTTGCGCGAAGATGCGCGCACCCTGCTGGCCACCGAGCCGCCCGCCCAGGCCCTCCACGCGTGGATGCTCAGATTCGCCGACTGGGCCGGTGAACGACGCGGCATCTGCGAGGCCCTGGTCGCCATGAGTGCTTCCGGCCGCTTCGGCACCGGACCGGTCTGCGACGAGGTCCAGCAGGTCCTGGCGATGATGCTCGAGGCCGGCGCCACAGCAGGAGAACTGCGCAGCGACATCGACCCGGCCGACGTGGGCGGCATCCTCGCCGGGCTGCTCTCCGTGGCCGGCGCACCCGAGCAGCGCCCCCAGCTGAACCGCATGCTGGACGTCGTCGTCGACGGACTCAGGCCCCACTAAGCGATACGCCAGCGGTTCGGTGAGGCGTCGGCCTATGCCGGACGACCCGGCTGCGGCCGCGGTGGTCGTGGCGCCCCAGACCTTGGTGAGAACCGTCGGGATGGTTGCCTACGTTCGGCTCGTTCCCCGCCTCGCGACAGCGCCCGCTCGTCACAGTAGTTGATCTTGGAGGCGTCAGCGCTTCCGGCGGGCGGCGGGGTCGCGCTCGGCGACGTGCCGGGCGACTGCGGCGACGCTGGGGCGGGCGTAGCGTTCCAGGGATCGGACGGATGCGTGGCGGGAGGCCAGCAGCATCGGGGTGGAGGTGCCGTCCTCCGCGTCGTGTGTCAGGGCACTGTGGCGTAGCCGATGGAGCGTCCAGCCGTCCAGGTCCTCGATGTCCTCGGGCGAGGTGAGAGGGTTGGCCAGTAGCCGGGTCTTCTCCTCGAAGATTTCCTCGGCCCGGCGATAGGAGAGCCGGGCCCGGCCGGTCTTGGGGCACACGTCCAGCGTGGGTGTTCCGGCCGGGGCCTTGCGGTCGGTGAGGAACAGCGGGCCGCGGGTGCGACGGGCGATCAGTCGGGGCAGGAGCTGGGCGGTGCCGGACTGCCAGTGAATCCACTCGATTGCCCCGCCCTTGGCGGTGATCCTGCCGCGCTTGTCCTACGGATATAGGTCCTCCACGTTCAGGCACAGCACCTCGTCGGCGCGGGCTGCCGCCAGCTCGGCCAGCACCTCGGGCAGGGCTGGGTCGTCGATCGCGGTGAGGGGGAAGACGGGCGGCTTCGCGCCCCGGCGGGCAAGTCCGGTCGGCGCCGGTTCGCCGGCGAGCATCCATCTCCATGTCGTCAGCGAGATCCGGTAGATCCGCGCGGAGGACTTCGCGATGCCCGCGCCGGTGAGGTACCGCTCGACCGCTGCGGTGTACGACGAGGGCGGGGCGGACAGAGGAATCACCCGGCCCCGCCGCAAGCCCTCCCCCAACTCCCCCAACTCTCCCAACTCTCCCAACTCCTCCAACTCCTCCAACTCCTCCAACTCCTCCAACTCCTCCAACTCTCCCAAGCCCTCAAGCCCCCTCAAGCCCCAACCCCCAACCCCTCCTCCCTCCACCCCAGGCGCCCGGCCACGCCCCCCGCCCACCCGATACCCTCCCCCCGTGAGCCGTCGCGTCTCCTTCACCCCGCCCCCCGGCGCCCGCGCCTACCCTCTGCGCACCGCACGCGGTGAGTTCGCCGTCGTGGACTCACCCGTGGCCGATGGTGTCGAGGGGAAGGGGACCGTGTTGATGCTGCCCGGGTTCACCGGCAGCAAGGAGGACTTCACGCTGCTGCACGAGCCGCTCGCGGCGCGGGGATATCGGGTCGTGGCCGTGGACGGGCGGGGGCAGTTCGAGTCGGACGGGCCCCAGGACGACGAGTCGGCCTATGCCCGGGACCAGTTGGCGCGGGACGTGCTCGCGCAGGCCGAGGCCGTCGGGCCGCCCGTGCATCTGCTCGGGCACTCGCTCGGCGGCCAGATCGCCCGTGCGGCCGTCCTGCTCGACCGCTCCCCGTTCCGCTCGCTCACCCTCATGTCCTCCGGCCCGGCGCGGATCTCCGACTCCCAGCAGCAGCGCGTGAAACTGCTGCGGGACGCGCTCGCCGTGATGACCATGGCCAAGGTGTGGGAAGCCATCCAGGCCATGGGGCCGCCGGAGGAGGTCGGTGGCCCCGCCGTCGGCATCGGCGACGCGGACCAACTGCGCCGCCGTTGGCTGGGCACCAAGCCCGCTCAACTCCTCGCGACGGGCCGCCAGTTGTGCACCGAGCCCGACCGGGTCGCCGAACTCGCCACCGTCCCGCTGCCGTTCCACGTGCTGTCCGGCGCCCGCGACGACACCTGGCCGGTGGCACTCCTCGACGGCATGGCCGTACGACTCAGGGCGCGCCGGACGGTCGTCCCCGGCGCCGAGCACTCCCCCAACACCGACCAGCCCTTCCCGACCGCCCGCACCCTCGCCGACTTCTGGGACGGCGTCCAGCGCGAGAACGGTGAGGACGGTATACAGCGCGAGAACAGTCGCGAGAACGGTGCGGACGGCACCCGGCGCGAACCCGGTTAGTACGGCGTCCGCCACGAACCTTCGGCTGGTACGGCGTCCGCCACGAACCCGGTCAGTACGGCGACCCGAACCCGGGTTGTACGGCGTCCGCCGCGGACCCCCGTCAGTACAGCGTCCGCAGGTGCTCCCAGAAGCCGTCCCGCAGGGACCGGCGCAGGTCCGAGTGGCCGCGGAGCGAGTACTGCAGCAGGCCTTCCGCCTCCACCAGGAGGTCCTGGTCCACCGACCCCGGCAGGTACGGATGCCCCGGCAGCAGTTCCACCAGCGTCTCGCGGCCCCGCGCCGCCAGCCACTTCGCCGCGATCTGTGCGCCCACGAACCGGACGTCCTCGCGGGTCGGGCGGACCGCCGCGGCCTCGTAGGCGGGGGCCGTGCGCCGGGAGACGTACGGCTTGAAGAAGTCGAGGTCGAAGGTGCGCTGGCTGTCGACCTCCCAGAGCAGAGGCTCGGCCTGGTTGCGGCCCTCGGGTGCCTCGATGCCCCAGAGGTGGACGCGAGCGCCGTATCCCTGGGCCGCCTCCACCGCCGAGACCAGGTCCTCGTCGCCGCCCAGCAGGGCCGCGTCGCTGATGGCGCGGTGCCGGGCGAGGGACTCCAGGTCGGAGCGGATGAGGGAGTCGACGCCCTTCTGCTGGTTGTTGGCGTTCAGATTACCCAACCGGACCTTCACGTCCGGGAGTTCGGCGATCGACTGCTGTTCGGCGGTGTGGATGCGGCGTCTCGCACCGTCGTACCAGTAGACCCTGAGCAGACGGCTGTCCGCGAAGATCGTGCGGGCCCGGTCGATGAGCGCCTCGATCAGGCCCTCGGTGTCGAGCTCGAAGGAGCGGCGGTCCTCCGTGCCGGCCACGAGGCGTCCCGCGGCCGCGTAAAGGTATCCCGCGTCGACGAAGATGGCATGCGTCGAGGGCGTCTTCGCCACCTCGGCGAGCATGCGCTGGAGCAGCTCGTTGGTGCGGTCGATGCGGGCGCTGAGGGCCGTGAGGTCGTCGTTCATCGCCTCCATTGTCCCGGCGGTCACGCTGCGAACACAACTGCTCCCGGTCAGTCCCCCGACGCTCCCCGTCCGCACCGCTTACCGGTCAGTAATTAGCCGTTCGAAAAATTTCCTTAGCGTAGGGAATGTTTGTAACAAGCGCCCCGTTGACTAGAGATGGAACAGGGGGCACCGACGCTCCGTGGACCATCCGCCAAAAAGTAGTTCTCCTCAGGAGGATGACCAGACGAAGGGAGAAGCCAATGCGCTTCGAAATCATGCGACTCGACGATGTCGACGGCACGCCCGTGGACAGCACCGTCGTAGACGCCGCCTCCGTCAACCGTATCGTTCAGCAGGCTGCCGCGATCGGGCAGCGGCTGTGGATCCGCCCGGCCGAGACCTCGGCCTCGTAACCCAGGATCCCTCTACATGTTTGGGAACCCCCGCCGGCACCGATGCCGGTGGGGGTTCTGCGTGTCGCGCCAGGGCTCAGCTCCCCCGGATCACCTGCGTGACCCCGTTGATGATCTGCTGCACGGCGATCGCGGAGAGCATCATGCCCGCGAGCCGGGTCACCAGGACCACGCCGCCGTCCTTGATGACCCGGATGATCAGCAGCGAGTAGCGCATCACCAGCCACAGCACGACATGGATGGCGAGGATCGCCGACCACACCGACAGCTGGCTCGCCACACCGCCGGCCTTCTGCACCGCCAGGATCACCGACACGATGGCGCCCGGCCCGGCCAGCAGCGGCATGCCCAGCGGTACGAGCGCCACGTTGACGTCCTTGGTCTGCTTCGGCTCGTCCGTCTTGCCGGTGAGCAGGTCCAACGCAATCAGCAGGAGCAGCAGCCCGCCCGCGATCATCAGCGCGGGTACGGAGACATGCAGGTAGTCGAGGATCTGATGCCCGAGGAGCCCGAACACGGTGATCACACCGCCGGCCACGCAGACAGCCTGGAACGCCATCCGCTTCTGCACCTTGGCGGGGCGGCCGGCGGTCAGCGCGAGGAAGATCGGGGTGATCCCAGGGGGATCCATGATGACAAAGAGGGTCAGGAACAGGGAGCCGAAGACGGCGACGTCGAACATGGAGGCCTTGCGGAGTTACGGAAAGAGGCGGACGTACGGAAGGATGCGGACGTGCGAAAAGACGTGGATGTGCGAAAAGACGTGGACGTACGGAACGTGGAGGCACGGAAGGCTGCGGAGGTACGGAAAGACGTGAACGCGCGACAGGTGGACCTCAGGCTCCGCTGGCCCCCGGCACCGGGAACGCCCCCGTGGCACGCCGCGTGATCTCTCCGTAGACCTCGGGGTCGGTCGTGTACGCGCCGAGCGAGACGGTCTTGCGGCTGCCGTGGTAGTCCGAGGAGCCCGTGACCAGCAGCCCCAGTTCCTCGGCCAGTCCCCGCAGTCGCGCCCGCGTGTCCGCGTCGTGGTCCATGTGGTCGACCTCGATACCGTCCAGCCCGGCCGCCGCCATCTCGGCGATCGCCGACTCCGGCACCGTACGTCCCCGCTTGGAGGCCGCCGGGTGCGCGAACACCGCGACCCCGCCGGCACCCTTGACCAGCCGGATCGCCTCGAAGGGGTCGCTCTCGTGCTTCTCCACGAAGACCCGGCCGCCGTCGGCCAGCCAGTCAACGGTGAAGGCGTCGTCCACGGTCGGTACGACCCCGAGTTCGACAAGCGCGGTCGCCACATGCGGACGGCCCACGGAACCGTCACCCGCGATCCGGGCCACCTGCTCCCAGGTGACCGGCACGCCCAGTTCCTGAAGGCGGGCGACCATACCCCGCGCCCGCGGCACCCGGTCGTCCCGCACCAGTTCACGCTCGGCGAGCAACGCCGGTTCCTCGGGGTCGAACAGGTACGCAAGCATGTGCATGCTGATCCCGTCGACACGACAGGACAGCTCGGCCCCGGTGACCAGCGTGAGCCCCGCCGGCAACGCCGCGATCGCCTCGGCGTAGCCGCGCGTGGTGTCGTGATCGGTCAGCGCGACGACGTCCAGACCAGCCGCGGCGGCATTCCGCACCAACTCGGCGGGGCTGTCCGTACCGTCGGAAGCGGTGGAGTGGCAGTGCAGATCGATGCGCACAGCGCGGACTCCAAGCGATGACGGGATGGAACTGGACAGATCTGGACGGAACCGGACGGGACGGAACCCGACTGCACGGATCTGGGCCGGACCGGACTGCACTGGACGCTCAAGGATAACCGGATTTTCCGGACCCCCTCGTCACACCCGCACAGGGCCAGCGCCCCCTACAAGACTCGCCCCGACCGGTGGAGCATCACGGCTTCAGCAAGAGCGGCGACAGCGCCCCGCACGGAACCAGGTCCAGCTCGGCACCCGCGTCCCGGAGATCCGTCAGCACCAGTTCGTCGTACATCAACAGCCCCGACTGCTCGGGCCACACCACCGCCCACAACCACAGCCCGAGCGCCTCCCCCGCGAAGACCGCGCGATCGTCGGGCGCACCGGCGACGTTCCACAGCGGAGTCGGGCGACCGGCGGCCAGCACCTTTGCCTGCGGAGGCTTCTCCACGCTCACGTACGGCCCGGGGTCCGGCCCGTCGATGCCCGCGTACCGCGCGCCGAGGCCGACGCCGAGTTCCTCGGCCACCAGGATCAGTTCGCCCACACCGCCGAGCGGCCCGGGTCCGGTGCAGGCCACCGCCGTCGCACGGCCGCCGCTGCGGTCGTCACCCGCGCAGGCCACGCCCGTGAACAGCCAGCCGACCGGCAGCGGCCACGGCATCCACACCGGCACCTGGGTGCGGCGCACCACGACTCCGAGGGCCTCGACGCTGGGCGGGATCACGGGTTGCACCGGATGCACGGTGCCGTGCACAGCACACTGCCAGGCATCGGCGAAAAGTCCGGGAGCCCTGACCCGGCCACCGCACTTCGGGCAACTGGGTTCGCCCCTCATAGGGCCCCACGGTCCTACCCCTGCGCCGCCACGTCAAGGGACGATCACCTGTCCGGACCGAGACCGCCCACCACCGCCCACCGTCGCCCATCACCGCCCACCGTCGCCCACCATCACCCATCACCGCTCCCACCAGCACCCACCAGGAAAAATTAGATGTAGCTTGCATTAATTAGCTGAGCTAACTACTGTGTGCATATACCAACTATCTTCGTCGGGATGGGAGAACGTGATGGGAGCCAGCCAGGACCCCTTCGACGCAGGAGCCGGCAGCATCCTGCGACAGCCCAAGGCGGTGTGGGCGACCGCCGGCGCGTCCGTCGTCGCCTTCATGGGCATCGGACTCGTCGACCCGATTCTGCCGTCCATCGCCTCGGGCCTGCACGCCACCGCCAGCCAGGTCTCGCTGCTCTTCACCTCGTACTTCCTGATCACCGCGATCGCGATGCTGGTCACCGGCTTCGTCTCCAGCCGCATCGGCGGCCGCAAGACCCTGCTGCTCGGCCTCGCACTGGTGGTGGTCTTCGCGGGCCTCGCGGGCACCTCGAACTCGGTCGCCGAACTCGTCGGCTTCCGGGCCGGCTGGGGCCTCGGCAACGCGCTGTTCGTCTCGACGGCCCTCGCGGTCATCGTCGGCTCGGCGGCCGGGGGCAGCGCGGCCGCGATCCTGCTGTACGAGTCCGCCCTCGGCCTCGGCATGGCGTGCGGCCCCCTGCTGGGCGCACTGCTCGGTGACGCCAGCTGGCGCTACCCCTTCTTCGGCACCGCGTTCCTGATGGCGATCGGCTTCCTGTGCATCACGGCGTTCCTGAAGGAGCAGCCGAAGCCGGCACGGAAGACCTCGCTGCTCGACCCGGTCAGGGCGCTCGGCCACGGCGGCCTCGCCTCCGTCGCCGCCTCGGCCTTCTTCTACAACTACACGTTCTTCACCGTGCTGGCCTTCACCCCGTTCGTGCTGAACATGACCCCGTACAAGTCGGGTGCCGTGTTCTTCGCCTGGGGTGTGCTGCTCGCCGTGTTCTCGGTGATCGTGGCGCCGCGCATGCAGGAGCGGTTCGGTTCGCTGAAGGTGCTCGGCGGCTCGCTGGTGCTGCTCGCGATCGACGTACTCGTCCTCGGCTACGGCAACCACACCGCGGCGATCGTCTGCACGATCCTGTCCGGTGCCTTCATCGGCGTGAACAACACGGTGTACACGGAGCTGGCTCTGGGGGTGTCGGACGCGCCGCGTCCCGTGGCGAGCGCCGGCTACAACTTCGTGCGCTGGTTCGCGGCGGCCGCCGCGCCGTTCTTCGCACCGAAGATCGAGGAGTGGACCGACATCCACATCCCGTTCGTGGTCGCGGCGGTCACCGCCCTGCTGGGGGCGCTCGTGGTCGTCGTACGACGGAAGGCACTCACCCACGAGGCCGAGGAGCTGGAGCCGCGGCATGCGACCCAGGACGGTGTCGCCGTCTTCGTCAACTGACGGTCTTCGCCAACTGACGGTCTCCGTCAAGGTGCGGTCTCCGTCAAGGGACGGTCCTCGCCAACGAACGACCTTCGTCAACTGGAGCTTTTCGGCCACCGGTTGGTGACCTTCCTCACCACGGGAGGTCAGGCCAGCGGGACGGACATGCGGGACGGGTCCCTCAGGTCCGTCCCGTTCGTCAGCCAGCGCTCCTGGAGGGCCTGGGCGCCGTGCACCCGCTTCCAGGCGGCCTCGTTCGGCGTCATGGGGAGCAGCGGCAGGAACCGTACGGGGTCGAGCGGTTCGTCGAGCTCCAGGTCCTCGACCAGCCCGCCGGGCTCGGCGACCAGTACCGAGGTGAACGGGGCGCCGGGCCACAGCGGCTCGCCGACGTCGAGGGAGGCACCGGGCGCCACGATCAAGCCCTCGACCTGCGGGGACGCGGCCAGCACGGCGAGCGGGCGGAGCGCCTTGTCGGTGTCGGCGAGGCCGGAGCGGACCGAGAGGACCAGCTCGGCGCGCGGGCCCTCGACCGGGTCGGCGAGAACGGCCGTGGGCTCGCTCATCGGCTGCGCGGACATGCCGAGCGTGGCGTAGCGGACGATGTCGCCCTCCTGGAAACGCAGCACCTCGATGCGGTCCGTGCCCAGGAACGTGACCGCCGCGCGCGCGTCCGGTTCGCCCAGCGCGGTGCGCAACCGGGCCTCGACCAGAGGAAGAACATCAGCCATGCGGCGAGCATAGAACTCGTCAGTACGGGGCAAAGCAGCGCCTTGACAGTTTGGTCGGCTGGTACTCTGGCCCAGTGGTTCGGGGCAGCACGCAGAAGCGTCGCGGTCAAGCCCCGACGCCGACGAGACTCCCTCACGAGGGACCGGCCGGAGGAGGTGGGGCTGCAATGGACCGAAGTCGACCGTGCAGTAGCACCCGCTCTTCCCGCCGCTGATGTAGCTGCTCCGGCTCCGGCTGACTGCCACCTCTCGCACTCACTGCACCGCGGAAGAGCGCTTCGTTTCGTTTTGCCTGATCTGTCTGATCTGCCTGTTTGTCTGAATCAGTACCTGTATCAGTAGCGAAGCTCGCCACCGCGACGGAGCGGTGCTCCCCGCTTTGTGGACGTGCCAAACATCCTTCCCCTCCTTGAAGGGCGGGAGACCCGTTGCCAGGACGTCCCCATTCCGGGTAGTTCCACCCGTCGTCGGCGCCCTTTCGTTGCCTGTCACGAAGGAGCCCGCCATGTCGATGATCCGTGACCTGCGTGCTGTCGTCCGCCCGTCCCGCATCTCCCTGCGCAAGGACGCCGGTGTCTACGACGCCACCCGCGACCCCTCGACGCCCTCCGCGGTCGTCGACTGCGCCGTCTACCGCGACGGCAACCGCGTCCAGCGGGACACACCCCTGACCCCGCACGAGGCGATGCGGGTGGTGCGCCGCGACGGCGGCTTCGTGTGGATCGGCCTGCACGAACCGACGGAGGCCGAATTCGCCGGTGTCGCCAGCGAGTTCGGGCTGCACCCGCTGGCCGTGGAGGACGCCGTGCAGGCCCACCAGCGACCCAAGCTGGAGCGGTACGACGACTCCCTCTTCACGGTCTTCAAGACCATCCACTACGTCGAGCACGACAAGCTCACCGCCAACAGCGAGGTCGTCGAGACCGGCGAGGTCATGTGCTTCACCGGACGGGACTTCTTCATCACCGTCCGGCACGGCGGGCAGGGCTCGCTCAGAACGCTGCGCCACCGCCTCCAGGACGACCCCGAGCTGCTCGCCAAGGGCCCCTCGGCGGTGCTGCACGCGATCGCCGACCACGTCGTCGACGGCTACGTCGCGGTCGCCGACGCGGTGCAGGACGACATCGACGACGTGGAGACCGAGGTGTTCTCCTCCCCGGGCCGCCGGGGAGGGACCTCGCGCGGTGTGGACTCGGCGCGGATCTACCAGCTCAAGCGTGAGGTGCTGGAGTTCAAGCGGGCGGTGTCCCCGCTGCTGCGCCCCATGCAGCTGCTGAGCGAGCGGCCGATGCGGCTGATCGACCCGGACATCCAGAAGTACTTCCGGGACGTCGCCGACCACCTCGCCCGCGTCCAGGAGCAGGTCATCGGCTTCGACGAGCTGCTCAACTCGATCCTCCAGGCCAACCTCGCGCAGGCGTCCGTGGCGCAGAACGAGGACATGCGGAAGATCACCTCGTGGGCCGCGATCATCGCCGTACCGACGATGGTGTGCGGGGTGTACGGCATGAACTTCGCGTACATGCCCGAACTGCACTGGAAGTACGGCTACCCGGTGATCATGTCGGCCATGGTGGCCCTCTGCCTGGGCATCCACCGCACGCTGAAGCGCAACGGCTGGCTCTGAGACCGCCTGGATAGCCTGGATAGGCTGGGCCCATGACAAGTGAGCTGCTCGACCAGGCCCTCGTCGAGGAGGCCACGAAGAAGTCCGGCCTCATCTGGGTCACGGGTCCCGGCTCCCCGGCCCGCGCCCTGTGGCACGTCTGGCATGAGGCGGCGGCCTGTGTGGTCGGTGACGGGCCCGGTGAGCAGCCGCTGCCGGGGCTGGTCGACGGGTCGGAGGCCGAGGTCACGGTCCGCAGCAAGGACAAGGGCGGCCGGCTGGTCTCGTGGACGGCGAAGGTCGTGGAGCAGGCGCCGGGGTCCCCCGCGTGGGAGGCGACGGTCGCCGAGCTGAAGGGCAAGCGTCTGAACGCGCGGGACGGCGAGGCGATGCCGGTGCGCTGGGCCCGCGAATGCCGGGTACTGCGCCTGGAGCCGACCGGTACGACGGCAGCGCTGCCGGACGGCGATCTGGCCGAGGCGCCGTTGCCGACACCGGCGACGACCCGGGGACCGATCCCGGCGGGGCTGCCGCGGCTGTTGCTGAAGCGGGGCCGGGGCAGGCGCCGCTGACCGCGGTAACGATCAAGCTTGGCCCCGCATGCAAGGCCCCGCATCCAAGGCCACGCGTCCACGATCACGCGTCCACGATCACGCTAGGACGTCGGCAGTTGCTTGCCGTAGTCCACCGTTTCGTCCTTCTCCGGTTCGGCCAGGGTGAAGTTCGTGCCCCAGGCCGAGAAGCTCAGGGTGCCCGCGCCTCCGGCCCGCACCAGGCGGAGCGGATACGGCCTGCCCTCCAGGGAGACGTCCAGGGTGCCGCCGGAGCCGTCGTCGCCGGTGATGCGGATGGTGCGGACGCCTGTCTGCTCGCGGCGGCCGTCCGTTTCCAGCGTGCCGTGCAGGGTCAGCAGACCGTCGAGGAGTACGTCCATGTCCGTGAAACCGCTGAACTTCTTGTACGAGGGATCGCCCTGCGGCACCTTCACGTACTTGCCGCCGAGCTTGCCGGCCGCGGCGGTGCCGGTGTCGCTGTCACCGTCGCTGTGGCCGCCCTTGCCGTCCGCGTGGGTCCAGAAGTCCCCGTCGGCCTTCAGGAAGAGCGCTTCACCGACCCTCAGCAGTTGGAAGGTCGCCCCCTCCGCGGTGACCGACCCGGAGGCCCCGTCGGACTTCAGCCGCATGTCGAGCTTGTACGTACGGCCCCCGGCGACCACGTTCCCGGAGAGCCGCACCGCCGGGGCGGACTCGGCGGCGCTGCGGGTCCGGGACTGGATCTGGGCGGCCGGCAGCTTGCCGACCCCGTTGGTGCCCTCGTCCGGATCCTCTCCGCCACATCCCGTCAGGACCGTCCCCGTCGCGGCCAGGGCGCACATCGCGCCCACCAGTGCGGCCCTGGGGGTACGGCGCCGGGGAATCGCAGTCACAGGTGGGGCTGCCTTTCTGACAAGGGTCCTTCAGCGGCGTACGGCAGCGTACCGGGGCCCCCGCGCCGCGTCAGAGCCAGACCGTCCGGACTGCTCACCAGGGCCTGTCCGATCGGGACGGGCTAGCCTGAAGCCCACCCCAGCAGGCAATTCGGAAATGAGACCCACCCGGCGACCCAGGACACAAAACAGCACGAACCCCGCACGAAAAGGAACCACAGCCATGGCAGCGGGCGCCCCCCGGATCTTCGTCTCGCACCTCGCCGGCGTCGCCGTCTTCGACCCGACCGGTGACCAGGTCGGCCGTCTGCGCGACCTGGTCGTCATGCTGCGCGTCGCACGACGGCCGCCCCGGCTGCTCGGGCTGGTCGTCGAACTCGCCACCCGCCGCCGCATCTTCCTGCCCATCACCCGGATCACCGGCATCGAGTCCGGCCAGGTCATCACCACCGGCGTGGTCAACGTCCGCCGCTTCGAGCAACGGCCCACCGAGCGGCTCGTCTTCGGGGAACTCCTCGACCGGCGCGTCACTCTCGTCGAGACCGGTGAGGACATCACGGTCCTGGACGTGTCGGTGCAGCAACTGCCGGCCCGCCGGGACTGGGAGATCGACCGGGTGTTCGTGCGTAAGGGCGCCAAGGGCGGCGCGTTCCGGCGCAACAAGGAGACAGGGCGCGTGTCGCTTCCCTGGACGGCTGGTGGCGGGCGACGGGGGGGCGAGACCCTGACCGTCGAGTGGAGCGCCGTCACCGGCTTCTCCCTGGAGGAGCACGGGCAGGGTGCCGAGAGCCTGCTGGCCACCTTCGAGCAGTTGCGCGCCGCGGACCTCGCCAACGTGCTGCACCATCTCTCCGCCAAGCGCCGCGCGGAGGTCGCCGCCGCCCTCGACGACGACCGCCTCGCCGACGTACTCGAGGAACTGCCCGAAGACGACCAGATCGAGATCCTCGGCAAGCTTCAGGAGGAACGTGCCGCCGACGTCCTGGAGGCCATGGACCCGGACGACGCGGCCGACCTGCTGGCCGAGCTGCCCACGGACGACCAGGAGCGGCTGCTGAGCCTGATGAAGCCCGCCGACGCGGCCGACATGCGGCGTCTGATGTCGTACGAGGAGCACACGGCCGGCGGTCTGATGACCACCGAGCCGATCGTGCTGCGGCCCGACGCGACCGTCGCCGAGGCGCTCGCCCGCATCCGCAACGCCGACCTCTCCCCCTCGCTGGCCGCGCAGGTCTACGTCTGCCGACCGCCCGACGAGACGCCGACCGGCAAGTACCTGGGCACGGTCCACTTCCAGCGGCTGCTGCGCGACCCCCCGTACACCCTGGTCAGCTCGATCATCGACGACGACCTGCAACCCCTCGCCCCTGGCGCGGCGCTGCCCCTGGTCGCCGGGTTCTTCGCGACGTACGACATGGTCGCGGCGCCCGTGGTGGACGAGGCGGGGGCGCTGCTGGGTGCGGTGACCGTGGACGACGTACTCGACCACATGCTGCCCGACGACTGGCGGGAGACCGAGTTCCACCTCGACGAGGACGAGGAGGTGACTTCCCGTGACGCCTGAGCGCGAGAGCGGCGCCCGCGAGCGCACGCCGACGGGCGCCACCGCCACCACCCGCCCCCGTACGCTCCGTCTGGACCAGCCGCGGCCGCCCAGGCGCCGGATACTGCCCGAGTGGGACCCCGAGGCCTTCGCACGGCTCTCGGAGCGCATCGCGCGGTTCCTGGGCACCGGGCGGTTCATCGTCTGGATGACGGTCGTCATCATCGTGTGGGTGCTGTGGAACATCTTCGCTCCCCAGGACCTGCGCTTCGACCACTACCCGTTCATCTTCCTGACGCTGATGCTGTCCCTCCAGGCCTCCTACGCGGCCCCACTGATCCTGCTCGCGCAGAACCGGCAGGACGACCGCGACCGGGTCAACCTCGAACAGGACCGCAAACAGAACGAACGGTCCATCGCGGACACCGAGTACCTGACCCGGGAGATCGCCGCCCTGCGCATCGGCCTGGGCGAGGTCGCGACCCGGGACTGGATCCGCTCCGAGCTGCAGGACATGGTGAAGGAGGTGGAGGCGCGGCGCGACGGCCACCACCAGCACAGCGCATTCCACGCAGTTCCGGCGGAACCGCCTCGGGGACGTGACGCGGACGACCGGTGACGGGTTTTCCGGGGCCCGTGTGCGGCGCCGTACCATCGTGGTTATGGCTACGGAAGACGCGGTGCGTGAAGCACTGGCGACGGTGAACGACCCCGAGATCAACCGCCCCATCACCGAGCTCGGGATGGTCAAATCGGTGGACATCGGCGCGGACGGAGCGGTCGCGGTCACCGTGTACCTGACGGTCTCCGGCTGCCCCATGCGCGAGACGATCACACAGCGGGTGACGGACGCGGTCCTGGCGGTCGAGGGTGTCACCCACGTCGACGTCACGCTGGACGTGATGAGCGACGAGCAGCGCAAGGAACTGGCGACGGCGCTGCGCGGCGGCCAGACCGAGCGCGAGGTCCCCTTCGCCAAGCCGGGCTCGCTGACCCGTGTGTACGCGGTCGCCTCCGGCAAGGGTGGCGTCGGCAAGTCGTCGGTGACGGTGAACCTGGCGGCGGCGATGGCGGCCGACGGTCTGAAGGTCGGTGTCGTCGACGCCGACATCTACGGCCACAGCGTGCCCCGCATGCTCGGCGCGGACGGCCGTCCGACCCAGGTCGAGAACATGATCATGCCGCCGTCCGCGCACGGCGTGAAGGTCATCTCGATCGGCATGTTCACCCCCGGCAACGCCCCGGTCGTGTGGCGCGGCCCGATGCTCCACCGAGCCCTGCAGCAGTTCCTGGCGGACGTGTACTGGGGCGACCTGGACGTGCTCCTGCTCGACCTCCCGCCGGGCACGGGCGACATCGCCATCTCGGTGGCCCAACTGGTCCCGAACGCGGAGATCCTGGTGGTCACCACGCCCCAGCAGGCGGCGGCCGAGGTGGCCGAGCGCGCCGGCTCCATCGCCGTCCAGACGCACCAGAAGATCGTGGGCGTCGTGGAGAACATGGCGGGCCTGCCCTGCCCGCACTGCGGCGAGATGGTCGACGTCTTCGGCACGGGCGGCGGCCAGTCGGTGGCCGACGGTCTGACGAGGACGACCGGCGCCGGCGTCCCCGTCCTCGGCAGCATCCCCATCGACGTCCGCCTGCGCGAGGGCGGCGACGAGGGCAAGCCGGTCGTCCTGACGGACCCCGACTCCCCGGCGGGCTCGGCGCTGCGGGCGATCGCGGGGAAGCTGGGAGGACGGCAGCGGGGCCTTTCGGGACTGTCCTTGGGGATCACGCCGAGGAACAAGTTCTAAGGTCGGTTCCAGGTCGGTTTTAGGTCGGTTTTAGGTCAATTTCAGATCAGGTCCTGGCCAGTTCCGGATCAGCTCCCGATCAGTTCCGGATCTTCCTACGACGATGGGGGCGCCGTCTCAGACGGCGCCCCCATCGTCGTGGAACCGGCTGGCTAGGCGTAGGCCGAGATGTCCTTGACCACGGCGAACCCGAGTCCGTACGCGCTCATACCTCTCCCGTACGCCCCCAGGTGCACACCATCGTGGGTCGACCCGGCGAGCACCCAGCCGAACTCGGACTCCCGGTAGTGGAAGGGCGTCGGCACGCCGTCCACGGGCAGGGACAGCGTCGACCAGTCGGAAGCGTCCAGGTCGTCGGCCAGGGCCCACGCCGTCTCCGTCTGCTGCTCCAGCCAGTCGTCCCGCAGCGTGTGGTCCATGTGCCCGGGCCAGGTGAAGGACAGGAGTCCCACCCCCGCGAGCCAGGCCGCCGAGGACACCGACGTGGCCTCCAGCAGCCCCGTCCCGTCCGCACTGCGCCGCACGGGATTCGCCGCGAGGGTCACCACCACCGCGAACTTCTCCTTGTCCTCCGACGCCTCGTTCCGTACGGAGGGCTCGTCACCGTGCCCGATCGAACCGTGCTCGACGGCCCCGTCGGCCGCCGTCCCGACCTGCATCAGCCAGCGCGGTCCCGTGAAGGCCTCGTCGAGGCCGTACCACGGGAAGGGCGCCAGCAGGTAACCGTCGACCGTACGCCGGGCGGAGGGGGCCTGTGGTCCGCCTTCCGCAGCCGGCGCCTGCGCGCCTGCGCGACTCGTCGTCTCCATGTGCCCGGACGCCTCCTCGTTCTCGTCGGACCGAACGGCCCGCCCCCCTTCGGGCGGCGTTGCTGGTTCGCGTACGGCCCGTACAACAACTCGGCAGCATAGCCACACCGCTCGGGGCAGCCGGGAAAGTGCCCGGCGCGTGGGGCGTTCTCAGGGCGCGTTCGGGCCGTACAGCGGCAGAACGGCGCTGGACGGACCAAGCCGGAGTATGAAACGCGTCACGTAAGCCAGGCAGTACATGCCTACCGCGCGCTACGGCTCGGGCGCGTCCGGCGCCTGGGTGGCCCAGGTGGCTCGGCCCGGGTCGCTCCGGCTCAGGTGGCGTCCTCCGGCTCAGGTGGCGTCCGCGTCGAACGGCGGGCGGTCGTCGTCCGGCTTCTCCGGCTTCTTCGTCATGTCGACGGTGCTGCCGGAGGTCCCGGACGAGGACGAGGACCCGGACGCGGAGGACTCCGGCTCGCGGCTGTGGACGGCGTCCGTGACCTCGGCCATCTCCTTCTTCAGGTCGAAGCCGTTGCGGATCTCCTTCAGCCCCAGATCGTCGTTGTCCAACTGCTTGCGGATGAACGTCTTGGGGTTGAGGTCCTCGAACTCGAAGTCCTTGAACTCCGGGCCCAGTTCCTGCCGGATGTCCTCCTTGGCGCTCTCCGAGAACTCACGGATCTTGCGGATCGTGCGTGTGACGTCCTGGATGACCTTCGGGAGCTTGTCCGGACCGAAGACGAGCACGGCGAGGACAACGAGCGTCACGAGCTCGAGCGGTCCTATGTCATTGAACACCTGAAGCTCCTTGAGATGTCCTCGGTCCTCGACCCTCGGCCCTCGGTGGTCGGTGCGGGTCTTCCGTGGTCCGGGCCGGGTCCACGGTACCCGGCGATCCCGTACGACCGGTACTGTCCGGGGCTTCCGACTGCGGCCGGATGGGCTGTTTTGCGGGTTCTCCGTCCTGGGGGACGGGGTTGGGCGGTCCATCGGTGAGTTTCCGTCAGCCGCCGGAGGATCCGAGGACCAGCGAGACGGTCCGCTCCTGGCCTGCGCGCTCCAGGGTGAGTTCCAGGCGGTCGCCGGGGCGATGGGCGCGGGTCTTGACGATGAGCTCCTCGCCGGAGTGGACGCGTCGGCTGTCGACCTCGGTGATGACGTCGCCGGCCTTGATACCGGCCCGGTCACCGGGGCCGCCGACGGTGACCGCGGGACCGCCGTCGCCGCTCCTGGCGTCGACGCGGGCGCCGTCGCCGGAGTAGTTCATGTCGAGGGTGACGCCGATCACCGGGTGGGTGGCCCGTCCGGCGTTGATCAGCTCCTCGGCGACCCGCTTGCCCTGGTTGACCGGTATGGCGAAACCGAGGCCGATGGAACCGGCCTGGCCGCCGTCCGGCGCGGAGTCGCTGCCGCTGTCGGCGGAGCGGATGGCGGAGTTGATGCCGATGACCCGGGCCCGGGTGTCGAGGAGAGGCCCGCCGGAGTTGCCGGGGTTTATCGGGGCGTCGGTCTGCAGGGCGTCGACGTACGACACGTCGCTCGCGCCGCCGCTTCCGCTTCCGGCGGTGATGGGCCGTTCCTTGGCGCTGATGATGCCGGAGGTCACGGTGCCCTCCAGGCCGAAGGGGGCGCCGATGGCGACGACCGGGTCGCCGACCTGGACGTTGTCGGAGTTGCCGAGGGGCAGCGGCTCGAGACCCCTGACGTGCTTGACCTTGACGACGGCGAGGTCGTAACCGCTGTCCCGGCCGACGACGGTGGCCTTGGCGGTGTCGCCGCTGTTGAAGGTCACCGATATCTCGCCGTCGAGCCCTGCGGGCTCCACCACATGGTCGTTGGTGAGAATGTGGCCGCTGTCGTCGAGCACGAATCCGGTCCCGGTGCTCTGATCCTCGGACCCGGCCACATGCAACGTCACCACGCTGGGCAGGGCCCGCGCGGCGATCCCGGCCACACTGTCCAGGGCCCGCCCGGCAGGCTCGACGCCGGCCTGCGGCAGCTCCACCTCCCCGATCCCCCCGATCCCCCCGTTGCGCTCCAGATACGCCCCTACGACGCCTCCCACACCCCCCGACACCAGAGCGAGCAGCACAGCCGCCCCGACGAGCACCTTCCGGACCTTCTTGCGCCGCTGCTCCTTGCTGGACACGGCGGCTCCGGTCTGCTGGAGCGGGGCGGTGACGGGGGCCCAGGGGTCGTAGTTCTGCCAGGGATCGGCGGAGGCCGCGGCGGCTGCCAGGAGTTCGTAGTCGCCCTCCGGCGCCGCCAAGGTGCGGGGTGCCGTCAGCTCGAATTCGCCGTGGGAATCGTCGGCGCGGACACCTGGCCCGGCATCGGTCGACGTCCCGTAGGCCACCCGGCTCGGCGTCGGTTCCGGCCCGGCCGACCCGTTCCCCGGCTCCTCCGACTCCCCGGTGTCCTCGGGAGCCTCGGCAACCTCGGCCGCCTCGGTGCCCTCCTCCGGCGCCGAGACAGGTTCGGTCGCCTTCGTGAGCTTCCCCTCGTTCATGCTCTCCCCCACAGTCACGGCCTCCGGGACCGTCCAGCAGATCAGGCCGCGGAGACAGGAACCGGCTCGTCCCCGGAGGGTGGCGCAGCTCCCCGCGACCTGATGCCAGGACCGGCCCCGGCTCCCCCGCACCGCTCGTCGGCGGTGGCCGAAGTTCATCGACTCCCCTGGATTCAACCAGGTTCGCCGTCCACCGCGCAGAGACAGGTCAGTGGGGGGTGCTGGAGGGTGCGGAGGTCGGGTCCGGGACGGGCGCGGCGAACAGACCGGGTGAGGGGTCCGGGGTGGTGGACCACGCGGTCAGGGCGAGCGGCGCGGTGGCACTGAGCGGACGTATCAACGGGGACATCGCCGCGGCGCCGGCCATCACGGGCGCGGCCAGCGCGTGCGCGACCGTCTCGTGTCCGGCCGCGGCCTGCGTCGGCACTCCGGGCAGCAGCGGTGCGGACACCGTGGTCGGGGCGACCGAGGTGTTACCGAGCGCCCCCTGTCCCTGGCCCTGTGCGAGGAGCGGGCCGGTCCCGCGGCGCCGCTGACTCTCAGGCGCCGTGGTGGCACCCTGGCCCTGGGTGCGGGCCGGGGTCACATTGCTGCCCGTGCCCATACCGCCGCGGGCCTCCGCGGCCGTGTCACCCGCTGTCACCGTGGTGACGCCACCGAGCGCGATCGCGGCCAGGGAGACCGCCCCGGCTGCGGCGAACGCGAACCGCAGCCCGCGTGAGCCCGGCCGCTCGGCCTCGTGACGGCTGACGTCATGGATACGGAACCCGCGGTTCGCCGAGGAGGGCGGCAGCACGGGGCCGTGCCGGTGAGCCGGCACGTAGCCGAACTCGAACCGCTCGCCGCGCTTCAGGCCGAAGACCCCGGTGGGCCCGGGCCGGCCGGGCAGTCCTCCGGTGAACCCGGATCCGCCGAAGGGCGCATCGTCGTCGTCCACCGGTTCGCCCTCCGCCGACAGTCCCTGGAGGCGGGCGAGGAAGCTCTCGGAGGGCGGGGGCGGGGCGGCCTCCGCGAAGACGTTCTTCAGTCGGCGCTGTGCGTCTGCCTCTGCCTTGCACTTGGCGCAGGTGGCCAGGTGCGCGAGGACTCGGTCGCGCGACTCATGACCGAGCTCACCGTCCACAAGAGCGGCGAGTCGGTCTCCCAGGTGCTGTTCGGACGGGGTAGGCCGTGATCCACTCACGCGGTCGCGCCCCCTCCCCCCAGCGCGGGCACACGGGCCATGAAGGACCGGCGCTCGGCCCGGGCCTCGGGCGAGCGGTGCGCGAGGGCCTTGCGCAGCTGCGAGCGGCCGCGGTGGATCCGGGAGCGGACCGTGCCGAGCTTGACGCCCAGGGTCGCGGCGATCTCCTCGTACGACAGGCCTTCGATGTCGCACAGGACGACCGCGGCGCGGAACTCCGGGGCGAGGGTGTCGAGGGCCTGCTGGACGTCCGCGTCGAAGTGCGCGTCGTTGAAGACCTGCTGGGGCGATGGCTCGCGGCTGGGCAGGCGCTCGGCCGCGTCCTCGCCGAGGGCGTCGAAACGGATGCGCTGCTTGCGGCGGACCATGTCCAGGAAGAGGTTGGTGGTGATGCGGTGCAGCCAGCCCTCGAAGGTGCCCGGCGTGTAGGTCGACAAGGAGCGGAAGACGCGGACGAAGACCTCCTGCGTGAGGTCCTCGGCGTCGTGCTGGTTGCCCGTCAGCCGGTAGGCGAGCCGGTAGACCCGGCCGCTGTGCGTGCTGACGATCTCCTCCCAGGTGGGCGGAGTCCACGCCTGCCCGTCCGCGTCGGTGGAGAAGCTCGCGGTCCGGTCGTATACAGCGGCGTGGCTGTGGTCAGCAGCGGTGTCGTTCACGGATTTCGGCCTGCCCGCCGATCCGAGAAGGCGCCTCAGCGCTCCTCCCCGATCCCCAGGTGCGGCCGCACCTCCCCTGTCGGCTCTGGTGGTGTCCAGTGGAGCCCCTACCATAGCCACCTCGCCCGTTAGCTCCGGATAAGCGGTTTTACGAGAATTTGATCTGGGCTGACACGGCTCATACGGCTGCGTCAGCACTTGCTTGAGCTCTCGCTCGTCATCGTGATCCAACCGTGTCCCTCCGCCCTGTCTCCCACCCCTCTAAACGTCCGGTCCCATCTGCGGGTTCCCGACGCCAACGGATACAGTCACGCCCAGGCAACCATGGGGACAGGAGAGGGTCATTACCGGCAACCGGCAGACGAGCTGGGCGTTCGCCGACGCCTATGTCGCCGAGGACGAAACCCTGCACTGGGCCCGTGACCGGGCCCGCGAGGCGGGGCTGCGCTCGGTGTCGCCCGGCACGGGTGCGGCGTTGCGGTTGCTCGCCGCCACCGTGGACGCCAAGGCGGTCGCCGAGATCGGCACCGGTACCGGCGTGTCCGGGATCCATCTGTTGCACGGCATGCGCCCGGACGGTGTGCTGACCACGGTCGACCCCGAGCCGGAGCACCAGCAGTTCGCCCGCCAGGCCTTCCGCGCCTGCGGCTTCGCCAGCAACCGGGCCCGCTTCATCCCCGGCCGCGCGCTGGACGTGCTGCCCCGGCTCGCGGACGCCGGCTACGACCTCGTCTTCTGTGACGGCGACCGCCAGGAGTTCCTGGACTATCTCGACGAATCGTTGCGTCTCCTCCGTCCGGGGGGCCTCGTCGCCTTCGAGGGGGTCTTCGCGAACGGCCGCACCGTGGACTCGGGCCCGCAGCCCACGGAGGTCCTGCGGCTGCGGGAGCTGCTACGCGCGGTGCGCGAGAGTCAGGACCTGGTGCCGTCCCTGCTGCCGCTCGGCGACGGGCTGCTGTGCGCCGTCAAACGATGAGCGCGGCTTGGCAGGACCACGGCCCGGCATAAGCGCCGCCCTGCACGACCCCGACCGACCCGGGCATAAGCGCCGCCCTGCACGACCCCGACCCGCGGCAGGAGCGCGGCCCGGCACAAGCACCACTCGGTACAACCGCGGCCCGGCATGAACGCCGCCCAGCGCGACCACTGCCCGGTATGAGCCCCCAGCGCGACCACTGCCCGGCGTGAGCACCCCCGGCACGACCGCCCTTCGGTACGACCGCTCTTCGGCACGACCACCGCCCGGCAGTAGCACCCCCGGTATAAGCGCCGCCGGGCGGGAGCGAGGGGGCATGACGAGCGCGGCCAAACCGTGACCCTTTCGGCGTGTCCCGAGGCGATCAGCTCGTGAAAAAGCTGCCCCGGCACCGTATGCGATGCCGGGGCAGCCGAAAGGGTATGGTCGCTTCCGCGTCAGCCGACGACCTTCTTGAGGGCGTCACCGAGCGCGTCGGCCTCGTCAGGGGTCAGCTCGACGACGAGCCGACCGCCGCCTTCGAGCGGAACGCGCATGACAATGCCCCGCCCCTCCTTTGTCACCTCGAGCGGGCCATCGCCCGTCCGCGGCTTCATGGCCGCCATGCTCGTTCCCCTTCCTGAAACCAGCTCATCGCCAAAGCCGACAGCCCTGGAGGGCACGCGCATTCCTGGAGTGGGACACGCGCCACCGGCATCGAACACATTGCTTGCAAGCCATTATCCCGCATCTCAGGACCCGATGACCAACATCAGTCGGCATCGCTTGGGCAACGCGCGCGAGCAAAACCACTCAATTCGGCGATGTGACTGCGATACTGCGCCGCCGCACGAAGGTCCGCCGACCTGACGCCGTCCGGGATTCTTTGACACAGGTCACACGTCCGCACGGGTTCGCGGGCAATGATCTCCGCCATGCTGTCCTTCGGACACAAGGACGTACCGACGGGTACGCCCGTACCGCGACACCGGAGGGGACACGCCATGGCCGGCACCGTGCTGTACGAGGTGAGCGACGGACTCGCGACGATCACGCTCAACCGCCCCGAGGCGATGAACGCGCTGAACATCGCGACCAAGGTCGCCCTCCGGGACGCGGTGCGGTCCGCGGCGGACGACGACACCGTACGGGCGGTGCTGCTGACCGCCGCCGGTGACCGGGCGTTCTGCGTGGGCCAGGACCTCAAGGAGCACATCGGGCTGCTGGCGGCCGACCGGGAGGCGGGCACCGGGGTCACCATGAGCACGGTCCAGGAGCACTTCAACCCGATCGTGCGGGCACTGACGGAGATGCCCAAACCGGTGGTGGCCGGGGTGAACGGGGTCGCGGCCGGCGCCGGGTTCGGATTCGCGCTGGCCGCGGACTACCGGGTGGTGGCGGACACGGCCGCCTTCAACACGTCGTTCGCGGGCGTGGCGCTGACCGCCGACTCGGGCGTCTCGTGGACCCTGCCTCGGGTCGTCGGCCCCGGACGCGCCGCCGACCTGCTGCTCTTCCCGCGGAGCATCAAGGCGCAGGAGGCGTACGAGCTCGGTATCGCGAACCGTCTGGTGCCGACGGAATCACTGCGCGGCGAGGCCGAGAAGGCGGCCCGGATGCTGGCCGCCGGGCCGACGGTGGCGTACGGGGCGATCAAGGAGGCGCTGGCGTTCGGGCTGTCCCACTCGCTGGCGGAGACGTTGGAGAAGGAGGACGAGCTCCAGACGCGGGCGGGGTCGTCGGCGGACCACGCGATCGCGGTGCAGGCGTTTGTGAACAAGGAGCAGCCCAAGTATCTGGGGCGGTGAGTTCGGGGGCCCTGAGCGCCGCCGCAGGGCGCGGTGCGGGTGCGTGGTGCGGGTGCGTGGTGCGGGTGCGGGGTGCGGGTGCGGGGTGCGGGACGCGTGGAGCGGGGCACGGGTGCGTGGTTGGCCGTCGCGCCCACGCGGCGGAGCTGCCCAGGAACGCCGTTCCGCGCCCCTAAGGGGCGCTCCTGGCCACGCAGGTGTCCAGGTGGTCGTTCACCAGCCCGCACGCCTGCATCAACGCGTACGCCGTCGTCGGGCCTACGAAGCGGATGCCCCGTTTCTTCAGGGCCTTGGACAGCGCCGTCGATTCAGGGGTGACCGCCGGGACGTCCGAGAGGGTCTTCGGAACCGGACGGCCGGTCGGGTCGGGGGCGTGGGACCAGATGAGGTCGTCGAGCTCGCCCGGGGTCCAGTCGGCCAGCACACGGGCGTTGTCGAGGGTTGCGTCGATCTTGGCTCGGTTGCGGATGATGCCGGCGTCGGCGAGGAGGCGGTCCTTGTCGGTGTCCGTGAAGGTGGCGACCTTGGCGATCTGGAAGCCGGCGAAGGCCGCGCGGAAGCCCTCGCGGCGGCGCAGGATCGTGATCCAGGACAGGCCGGACTGGAAGGCCTCCAGGCTCAGGCGTTCGAAGAACGCGTCGTCGCCGTGGATCGGCCGGCCCCACTCCTCGTCGTGGTACGTCACGTAGTCCTCGGTGGACAGGGCCCAGGGGCAGCGCGGCGCGCCGTCCGGACCGGCGAGGGTGGCGCCGTCACTCACGGCTGGCCCTCCTGCCGGGCGGGCTTGTCCATGGACATGTGGGTCGCGGCGGCCCGGGCGCCGGCCAGGGCGGACTCCAGGTCGGCGATACGGGCCTCCCGCTCGGCGAGTTCGGCGCCGAGGCGGCCGAGCGCGTCGTCGACGTCCGCCATGCGGTAGCCGCGGGCGGCCAGGGGGAAGCGCAGGCTCTCGATGTCCGCCCGGTTGACCGGGCGGTCCGGGGGCAGGAAGTCCTGCAGCCGCTCGGGGCCGGCCTCCGGCAGCGGGCCGTCGCCCTCGCCGCCGCCGACGACGGCGAGCGTCACCGCGCCGACCACCACGGCCAGCGCGATGACCAGGAACAAGAACATAACCATCGCTGACGTCCCCACGGTCTGAGCTCGGTGTCGAACTGTGTCAGAGTCCGATCGTGCCATGTGAGTCTGACAGTCAGGGTCGCGGGCGGTCGGTTGCCGGACGAACTAGGAGAGGTCACAGGCGATGCTCAGGCTGGGCAGGCGGGAATTCGAGCCGCACGAGCCGGTGATCATGGCGATCGTGAACCGGACCCCGGACTCCTTCTACGACCAGGGGGCCACCTTCCGCGACGAACCCGCCCTCACGCGCGTGGAGCAGGCGGTGGCGGAGGGCGCGGCCATCGTCGACATCGGCGGGGTGAAGGCCGGGCCGGGCGAAGAGGTGACCGCCGAGGAGGAGGTGCGGCGGACCGTCGGGTTCGTGGCGGAGGTCCGGCGGCGCTTCCCGGACGTCGTCATCAGCGTGGACACCTGGCGGGCCGAGGTCGGTGCGGCGGTCTGCGAGGCCGGGGCGGATCTGCTGAACGACGCGTGGGGCGGCGTGGACCCCGGACTGGCGGAGGTCGCCGCGCGGTACGAGGTGGGACTGGTGTGTACCCACGCGGGCGGTGCGCAGCCACGGACGCGGCCGCACCGGGTGACGTACGACGACGTCATGGCCGACATCCTCGAGGTGACCCTGAGGCTCGCCGAGCGGGCGGTGTCCCTCGGTGTGCCGCGGGAGTCCGTGCTGATCGATCCCGGGCACGACTTCGGAAAGAACACGCGGCACAGTCTGGAGGCGACGCGGCGGCTGGGCGAGATGGTCGCCACCGGGTGGCCGGTGCTGGTGTCCCTGTCCAACAAGGACTTCGTGGGCGAGACGTTGGACCGGCCGGTGAAGGAGCGGGTGGTCGGGACGTTGGCCACGACGGCGGTGTCGGCGTGGCTGGGGGCGCAGGTGTACCGGGTGCACGAGGTGGCGGAGACACGGCAGGTGCTGGACATGGTGGCGTCGATCGCGGGCCACCGGGACCCTGCGGTGGCTCGGCGGGGCTTGGCGTAGGGCGTCGCCCCGCCGTACCAGGGGGCTCCGCCACCGCAGTAACAGGAGACTGCGCCCCGCCCTACCAGGAGACTCCGCCCCGCCTTACCTGAGGACTGCGCCCTGGCGACAGGGCGGGGACTCGGCCCCCCGACCCCCGCCCTGTGGCCGGGGCGGGATCTGCGGGGCCGGAGCCCCGGCTACAGCCCGCCCCGCTGGTCACTACGGCTAGCGCCCCGCCTCCTTCGACACCAGCGCCACCGCCTCGTCCACGTCGTCCGTGAGGTGGAACAGCATCAGGTCCTTCTCCGCCGCCTTGCCCTGGGCGACCAGCGTGTTCTTCAGCCAGTCGATCAAGCCACCCCAGTACTCCGTACCGAAGAGGACGATCGGGAAGCGGGTGACCTTCTGGGTCTGGACCAGGGTCAGGGCCTCGAAGAATTCGTCCAGGGTGCCCAGGCCGCCCGGCAGGACCACGAAGCCTTGCGCGTACTTGACGAACATCATTTTTCGCACAAAAAAGTACCGGAAGTTCAGCCCGATATCGACGTAGGGATTCAACCCCTGCTCGAACGGCAGCTCGATTCCCAGCCCGACGGAGATGCCCTTCGCGTCGGAGGCGCCCTTGTTGGCGGCTTCCATGGCGCCCGGCCCGCCGCCCGTGATCACCGCGAAGCCCGCTTCCACCAGGCCCCGCCCCAGCCGCACGCCCGCCTCGTACTCCGGCGAGTCCGCGAGTGTCCGCGCCGATCCGAACACGCTGATCGCGGGCGGGAGTTCGGCCAGCGTGCCGAAGCCCTCGATGAACTCCGACTGGATGCGCAGCACCCGCCACGGGTCGGTGTGGACCCAGTCGGAGGGGCCGCCCGCGTCCAGCAGCCGCTGGTCGGTCGTGCTCGCCTGGACCTGGCCGCGTCTGCGGAGCACCGGTCCCAGGCGCTGCTCCTCCGGCGGCTGCTTGCTGCCCTCGGGGTTGCCAGTAGCCATGTGCGCTCCCTCCACGATCGAAGCTCCCCGGCTCGGCGAAGCCGGGAACCGGGGAGGGTCTTTCCACCTCAGCGTAGATCTACGCGGGTTACGGACGGGGGACGCGGGCATGTCCGCCATGAAGAGCCAGCGGGCACACCCGGGCCGTCCGAACGCCGGTCAGGACGCCGGTCGGTACACCGGTCAGGACGACAGCCAGGACCTCAGCCGTTCCTCCGCCAACGGGATCAGCGACGCCCGCACCCGCTCGTCCACCTTGTGGGCGAGGAGCGGATCACCCGGGCTGTAGTTCACCGCGGGCACCCCCAGCGCGCTGAAGCGGGCCACGTCCGTCCAGCCGAACTTGGGACGGGCCTCGCCGCCGACGGCCGCCATGAAGGACTGCGCCGCGGGATGGGTGAGGCCGGGGCGGGCGCCGCCGGTGTGGTCGTCGACGACGAACTCGTCGACACCGCAGTCCGCGAAGTAGTCGCGCACGAAGGCCTCCGCCTCCGCCTCGCTGCGGTCGGGCGCGTAGCGGAAGTTGACGACGAGTGTGCAGCCGTCCGGGATGACGTTGGTGGCGACGCCGCCTTCCACGCGGACGGCGTTGAGGCCCTCGTGGAACCGAAGTCCGTCCACGACCGGCTTGCGGGGCTCGTACGCGGCGAGCTTGGCGAGGGCCGGGGCGGCAGCGTGGATCGCGTTGGAACCCATCCACGCGCGCGCGGAGTGCGCCCGCTCCCCCGTGAACTTCAGGAACATCCTGAGCGTGCCCTGGCAGCCGCCCTCCACCTGACCGTCCGTCGGCTCCAGCAGGACCGCGAAGTCGCCCTCCAGCCAATCCGGGTGTGCCTCGGCCACATGCTTCAGGCCGTTCAAATGGGCGGCGACCTCCTCGTTGTCGTAGAAGACGAAGGTCAGGTCGCGGTTGGGGGCCGGCACCGTGGCCGCGATGCGCAGCTGTACCGCCACCCCGGACTTCATGTCGCAGGTGCCGCAGCCCCACAGCACACCCTCCTCGTCGAGGCGCGAGGGGACGTTGTCCGCGATGGGGACGGTGTCGATGTGGCCGGCGAGGACGACGCGTTCCGGTCGGCCCAGGTGCGTGCGGGCGACGACGTTGTTGCCGTACCGGTCCACCGTCAGGTGCGGCAGGGCGCGCAGCGCGGTCTCGATCGCGTCCGCGAGGGGCTTCTCGGTGCCGCTCGCGGAGGGGAAGTCGACGAGTTGCGCGGTGAGCCGCGCGGCGTCCAGTGTGAGGTCAAGTGGGGTGTCGGCCATGCTGTCGACCCTAGCGCCCGGGGCGGTCGGCCAACTGTCCGCTCCTGGCACCGCGGACACAGAACCCTCCAGTATCTTGTGCGGATGCCAGAGCAGTCCCCTCGTCCCAAGCGTCGCGGCCGCCTCTTCCGTTTCGGGGCGGCCTTCGTGACCCTGTGCGCCGTCGCGGGTTACCTCCTGGTGCAGTACGTCACCGGAGGCGGGCGTACACCGGGATGCAAGGTCGTCGCGGACGGGAGCACCGGAGCGACGTACGAGTTCACCCCGGAGCAGGCGGTGAACGCGGCGAAGATCACGGCCGTCGGTACCGGCCGCGGGATGCCCCAGCGGGCGGTGACGATAGCGCTCGCGACGGCGCTCCAGGAGTCGGGTCTGCGCAACATCAGGCATGGCGACCGTGACTCGCTCGGTCTGTTCCAGCAGCGGCCCTCGCAGGGCTGGGGCACACCGGCGGAGATCATGGACCCGACGCACTCGGCGGGCGCCTTCTACACGCACCTGGCCAAGGTGCCGGACTACATGGACCTCCCGCTGACCGTCGCCGCGCAGCGTGTGCAGCGCAGCGGCTTTCCGACGGCGTACGCCAAGCACGAGCCGGACGCCACGATGCTCGCCGCCGCCCTCACCGGCCGGTCGGCGGCCGCGCTGACCTGTGCGGGGCGCCCGGCCGCCGACCAGGCCACCGGTCCGAACGCGGTGCGCTCCGCCCTCGTACGGGACTTCGGGCGGGACGTGCTGGAGTCGGCCGCCGCCGAGGTGGGCGCCGGGTCGACGCCCACGCCCACGCCGACGCCCTCCGCGAGCGCCACCGGCGGCGGACGGACCGTGACGCTGCCGGTGACCGGGGAGACGATCCCGGGCTCCGGCCGGGGCCGACGGGAGCGCGGCTGGCAGCTGGCGCACTGGGCGGTCGCCAACGCCTCCGCCCTGCACATCGAACGCGTCTCGTACGCCGGCCGGCAGTGGGTCGCCGGGAACACCGACAGCCGGTGGCGTCCGGCGGACACGGCGGGCTCCGCCGGCACGGACGAGCAGACGGGGAAGCCGACGGAGAAGGACGCGGGCGCGGTCCGGATCGTGACGGCGCAGTAGTACGAGGACTCACTCGGGAGCGTTACGGCCGCCGGGTTCGGGCGGAGTGTGCGCAGGCTTTCGCCCCGTCACTCCCCGTCGGTGAAAACCCTTGGGAGCGAAGGGCCGAAAGGACTCGGCGGGCTTTCAGACCGGGCGTTTTTGTCCGCTTTTATCCACAGCCGATAATGCGACACATTGCCAACTCTTTAGGTTGACCCGCCGCAACTTTCCCGGGCTTCGAGCGGTATTCACGGCGTCCGAGATCGTTTTCCTCCCGTCCAAGGAGCAACATGTCCCTCCCCCTGACCCGACGGATCGCCCGTGCCGCGCTGCTCGTCGCTGCGGGAGCGGCCGCTGGGGTCGGTGCGGCCGGCTCCGCCGGCGCGGCCCCCCAGCTGCCCGCCGCCCCGAACCTCGGTGGGCTGACCGCCCTGGACGGGGCGAGCGTCGGCAACACCGTCGACGGTGCGGCGCAGAACCTGGCCGGCACCGCGGGTGACACCGGCGGCAACACCGTCAAGAAGGCGGTGCCGGCCGTGGGCAAGACCGGCGGCAAGGCCGTGAAGCAGGCGGCGCCCGCGGTACAGAAGGCGGCGGGTGACGTGGCGGGCTCCGCCGGGGACGTCGTCGGCGACACGTCGAAGACCGCGACGAAGGGCGGGCTGCCGACGGACTCCCTGACCAAGGGCGGCCTGCCGACGGCCGACCAGCTGCCGGTGAAGAGCCTCCCGCTCGGCTGACCCACCCGGCCACCACGGACGGCCCGCGCGCTCACTCGGCCGCCACGCACGGCCTACGCAGTCGGCCGCCACGCACGGCCTATGCACGCGCCCGCCACGCACGGCCCGCGTGCTCGGTCGGCACCGCTCGGCTCACGCGCTCGGCCGGCATCCCTCGGCCGGCATCCCTCGGCCGCGGCCGGCTCGGCAGCCGATTGATGCAACGGCGGGGTCCAGGTTTCCACCTGGACCCCGCCGTTTCGCGTCTGCCTACGTCACGTCAGCCGCTCCACGGCCGCCCGCACCCGCTCGTCCGTCGCCGTCAGCGCCACGCGGACGAACCTCGCGCCCGCCTCGCCGTAGAAGTCGCCCGGCGCCACCAGGATGCCCAGCTCGGCCAGGTGCGCCACGGTCTCCCAGCAGGACTCGTCCCGCGTGGCCCACAGATAGAGGCTGGCCTCGCTGTGCTCGATACGGAAGCCGTGGGCGAGCAGCGCCTCGCGCAGGAGGGTGCGGCGGGCCGCGTACCGCTCCCGCTGCTCACGGACGTGGGCGTCGTCGCCGAGGGCCGCCACGACCGCGGCCTGGGTCGGCGCCGAGGTCATCATGCCGCCGTGCTTGCGGATCTCCAGCAGGGGCGCCAGGACGGCCGGGTCGCCCGCGAGGAACGCGGCCCGGTAACCGGCCAGGTTGGAGCGCTTGGACAGGGAGTGGACCGCGACGATGCCCTCGTACGAGCCGCCGTTCACGTCCGGGTGCAGCACCGAGACCGGGTCGGCCTCCCAGCCCAGCTCCAGGTAGCACTCGTCGGAGAAGAGCAGGACGCCGTGCTCACGCGCCCAGGCGACGATCCGGGTCAGCTCGTCCTTCGACAGGACCTTGCCGGTGGGGTTGGACGGCGAGTTGAGCCAGAGCAGCTTCAGGCCGGCCGGGTCCAACCGCGTCGGGTCGTCGTAGACCTCGTAGTCCGCGCGGGCGAGGCGGGCGCCGACCTCGTAGGTCGGGTAGGCCAGGCGCGGGTGGGCCACCCGGTCGCCGGGGCCGAGGCCCAGCTGGGTGGGGAGCCAGGCGACGAGTTCCTTGGAACCGACGATCGGCAGGACGTGCCGGTGGGTGACCTCGCGGGCGCCCAGGCGGCGCTCCAGCCAGCCGGTGATCGCGTCACGCAGCGCGGGGGTGCCCCAGACCGTCGGATAACCGGGCGAGTCCGCCGCGTCGACGAGCGCCTTCTGGATCAGCTCGGGGACCGGGTCGACCGGAGTGCCGACGGACAGGTCGACGATGCCGTCCGGGTGTGCGGAGGCCGTCGTCTTGTACGGCACCAGCTTGTCCCAGGGGAAGGCGGGCAGGCGATCGGAGACTGCGGACACGGTGTACAGGCTCACTTTCTTCGGTACGGCAAACGCCTCGGTCCCGTACGGCGATCAGACAAACGATCTGGCCGTACGGGACCGAGGCGGCACTGGTTTTGCGGGCCGCCCGCGGGACTACTCGGTGGCCTGCGGCGGAAGCGCGGAAATGAAGGGGTGGTCGCGCTCGATCAGGCCCAGCTTGCTGGCTCCACCGGGCGAGCCGAGCTCGTCGAAGAACTCGACGTTCGCCTTGTAGTAGTCCTTCCACTCCTCGGGAGTGTCGTCCTCGTAGAAGATCGCCTCGACCGGGCAGACCGGCTCACAGGCCCCACAGTCGACGCATTCGTCCGGGTGGATGTACAAGGACCGCTTACCCTCGTAGATGCAGTCGACCGGACACTCCTCGATGCACGCCTTGTCCTTAAGGTCTACACAAGGCTGCGCGATGACGTAGGTCACGCTGTCGTTCCTCCTCGATAGGGCGCTGGCGAGCCGTCTTCAGGCTCCGCCACCTGGCGCGCGGGAGCGCGGCGTCGTCGATGCCCGCCCCTAGTATCTCCGTTCTTGGGCAAGATCCGAACAGGAGGGGTGAACTGACTGTGGAAATCTCTGCGACAGGACGTCTCGTGGTCCGCATCTCCGCGGCTGACGTGGGCAAACGGGTGTCCGTCCGGCGCCTGGGCGAACCGGGGATGATGGACGAAAAGTTCACCGACACCGTGGGTGTTCTCACATCTTGGGACGAAGGCGTGCTGATGATCACGCGCCGGGACGGCCAGAGTGTCCGCATTCCGGAATCCTCCCTGGTCGCGGGCAAGGTCGTACCGGCCGCACCGGCCCGTCGACGGGGCCCTGCGGCCTCCTACGAGGAACTGGCGCGCGTCGCCGCCCGCGCCTGGCGTCCGGTGGAGAGCGAGCCGCTCGGGGAATGGGAGCTGCGGGCAGCCGACGGGTTCACCCGCCGGGCCAACTCGGTGCTGCCCCTGGGCGCCCCCGGCCTCCCCCTCGACGAGGCCCTGACCGTCGTACGACAGTGGTACGGCGACCGTGGGCTGCCCGCCCGCGTACAGACGGCGACGGGCGCGGAGGGCACGCAGGAACTGCTGGGCGCGGAGCTGGAGCGGCGGGGCTGGATACGGGAGGTGACAGCCGAGCTGTGGATCGGCGCGCCGGCGCCGGTCGCCGACCGGGGCGAGCCAGGTGGCGTGGTGCTGTCCCGGGCTGCCGACGAGGCGTGGCTCGCGCGCTACCAGCGCAAGGGGGTGAGCGAGGTGGCCCTGAAGGTGCTGGGGAGCGGTCCGTCGGTGTGGTTCGCGACGGTGCCCGGCACGGCGGAGGGTGCTGCCCCCGCGGCCATCGGGCGGTGTGTCGTCGACGGGCGGTGGGCCGGCTTCGCCGCCGTCGAGGTGGATCCCGGGCAGCGGCGGCGAGGGCTGGCCACCGCCGTGATGGCCGCGCTGGCCCGGCGGGCGCTCGACGAGGGTGCCTCGGCCGCGTGGCTCCAGGTCGAGACGGACAACGCGGCGGCTCGGAAGCTGTACGCCGGGATGGGGTTCTCCACGCATCACGCGTACCACCACTACCGCGCACCCGGGACGGCAGGAACCGCCCGAACGGCAGGAACCGCCGGAACCGCCGGAACCGAACGGTACTGATCGCCGTGAAAGGGCACCAGCCTTCTATGCGTCCCCCCTGCCCCCCGCCGCCCGAACGCTCCGCGGAACTGCGCCGACGGTTCGCCGAAGAGGCCCGTTCCGAACGGCCCGACCTGTCCGCCCTGTGTCTGCTGGTGGGCGCGGAGGCGGACGGGACCCTGGACGAGGCCGGTATGGACGCCGCGCAGATCGAGCTGGACGAGCTGGCCGGACAGCTGCCGTTCCGGCCGGGCGGGCCGCGATCCTGGGCGGTGGCGCTGGGTGAGCTGCTCGGGGAGCGGCGCGGGTATCGCGGCGCTGCCGCGGACTATCAGCGGCTGGAGTCGTCGTTGCTGCACGAGGTGCTGCGGCGGCGGCGCGGGCTGCCGATCCTGCTGTCGGTGGTATGGCTGGAGGTGGCGCGCAGGGCGGGGGCGCCGGTGTACGGGGTGGCGCTGCCGGGGCACTTCGTCGTCGGCTTCGGACCGCCTGACGAGCAGGTTCTCGTCGATCCCTTCGACGGGGGGCGGGTGTTGACGGGACCCGACGCGGAGGTGCTGGTCGCAGGGGCCACGGGGGCGGCGTTGGATCCGTCGATGCTCGGTCCCGCGGAGCCTTTGGAGGTCGTCTCGCGGATCCTGAACAACGTCCGGGCGTGGGCCGCGGCTCGGCCGGAGCGGTCGGACGTGTCGCTGTGGGCCGTGGAGCTGGCGTTGCTGTTGCCGTCTCATCCGGCTCGGTTGCGCTACGAGCGGGCGCAGTTGCTGGTTCAGCGGGGGGACTTCGTGGCGGGGGCCGAGGAGTTGGAGGCGTACGCCGACGTGGTGGTGCCCGTGGACGAAGCGGCTGCGGCACGGGTACGGCAGCAGGCGCACGCGGCTCGGGCGATGCTGAACTGAGTCTCCACAGTCCTGCGCCCCCAAGGACGGCTGCGACCGGGCGGCTACGACGAGGGGCTACGGACCAGGGGCCTACGACCGGGCCGGCTTGCAGGCCGACTACGACCAGGCCGGCTTGCAGGCCGACTACGGCCAGGTCGGCTGCGGCCAGACCGGCTACAGGTCGGCTGCGGCCAAACCGGCTACAGGTCGGCTGCGGCCAGACCGGCTACGACCAAGCCGCATACGGCCAGGCCGACTACAGCCACCCCTTCTCCCGTGCGATCCGCACCGCCTCCGCCCTGTTCCGTACCGCCAGTTTCTGGATGGCCGTCGAGAGGTAGTTGCGGACCGTGCCCTGGGAGAGGTGCAGGGTCACTGCCAGTTCCGCGTTCGTGGAACCGTCCGCAGCCGCCCGCAGCACCTCCCGCTCCCTGTCCGTCAGGGGGTTCGCGCCCTCCGCCAGGGCCGCCGCCGCCAGCGTCGGGTCGATGACCCGTTCGCCCGCCAGGACCTTGCGGACCGCTGCCGCCAGTTGGGCGGCGGGGGCGTCCTTGACGAGGAAGGCGTCGGCGCCGGCTTCCATGGCGCTGCGGAGGTAGCCGGGGCGGCCGAAGGTGGTGAGGACGACCAGCTTCAACTCCGGGAGTTCCCGGTGGAGTTGCGCGGCGGCCTCGATGCCGGTGGCGCCCGGCATCTCGATGTCCAGGAGGGCCACGTCCACCGCGTGTGCCCGGGCGGCGGCCAGTACCTCGTCGCCGCGAGCCACCTGGGCGATCACCTCGATGTCGTCCTCGAGGCCGAGCAGTGCGGCCAGGGCCTCGCGGACCATCGACTGGTCCTCGGCGAGCAGCACCTTGATCGTGCGGGTCATGCGCCGGATCCTACGTCGGCCGAAGGGCCGACGGGCACGCGGGCGGCCAGGCGGAAGCCGTGCCGGGTCCCGGCCGCGTCCAGGGAACCGCCCGCCTTCTCCAGGCGTTCGGTGAGGCCGGCCAGACCGTTGCCGGGGCCGGCACCCGAGCCGCCGGAGCCGTCGTCCTCGACGGAGAGTTCGAGGACGGGCCCGTCGAGGGTCTGGTGCCGGACGAGACCGACCGTGCACCGGCGGGCGCCGCTGTGCCGTACGACGTTGGTGACCGCCTCGCGCAGCGCCCAGGCGAGGGCCGACTCGCTCTTCTCGGGGACACCGGTGAGGTCGGGGTCGGCGGGCAGTACGGCGGTGACGCCCGCCGCTGTCAGGGCCACCCGGACGCCGGCGAGTTCCGCGGTCAGGCGGGGGCGGCGGTAGCCGGTGACCGCCTCACGGACGTCGACCAGGGCCTGGCGGCTGACCTCTTCGATGTCGGCGACCTGCTGGGCGGCCTTCTCGGGGTGGGCAGGCAGCATCCGGCCCGCGAGCTCGCTCTTGAGGGTGATCAGGGACAGGGAGTGGCCGAGCAGATCGTGCAGGTCGCGGGCCAGGCGCAACCGCTCCTCGTTCGCCGCCAGTTGGGCGACCGTGGCACGGGCCTCGCGCAACTCGACGGTGGTCCGCACGAGTTGGCGTACGCCGGTCATCGCGAACCCGATGAGCAGGACCAGGAGAACCAGGTCGAGCGCCTCGTCCTCGCCGACGTGCAGGCCGACCAGGGTCATCGCGCCGGCGGTCAGCGGGATCGTCCAGTACGCCGCCCGCAGCGGGAGCGTGGCGCCGCAGGCGACGGCGACGTACACGAAGAGGCCGAGCCAGTGCGGGCCGAGGGTGAGGCTCAGCAGGACGGCGAGCGCACCGAGGACGGCGATCAGGGCACCGACGAGCCGGGCCGGCAGCGACGACCTGCTCATGTTCCGGAACACCAGGGTCAGATACGTCCCGACGAAGACCGCCAGGCCCAGCCAGCCGGCCACCGTGCCGCCGGTGGTGTGGTGGCCGGAGGCCAGGTCGTGGACCGGCGGGCTGAGGAAGACCAGCCAGACGCCGATCCACAGCACCTTGGGCAGCAGTTCACGCCGACTGCGGGGAGACTGCCCCAGGGGCATCAGCGGCAACTCCCCGGCCGCACGGCCCTGCCTCATGACGCTCACGCCTTCAACGTGTCCTTCCGGTACAGCCACGCCGCCCCGCCCGCGAACAGGGCGAAGTAGACGACGAGGAGGGTGATGTCCTTGGTGTGGGGCGACTGGCTCTGCTCGATCGCCTGCCCGAGCGCAGCGTACGCGTGGGTGGGCAGCCACTCGGCGATGTCCTGCAGCCAGGCCGGGAACGTCGTCGTCGGCATCCACAGCCCACCCAGCATCGACAGGCCGAAGTAGGTCAGCATCGTGATCGGGCGGACCGCGTCCCCGCTGGCGAGGTAGCCGATGGCGACGCCGAGCGCGGCGAAGACGAGGCTGCCGGCCCAGATCGCGCCGGTCAGCGCGAGCCACTGCCAGGCGTCCAGCCGTACGTCCTTCACGGCCCCGGCGACGACGAAGACGATCACGATGGACGGAAGGCTCACGACCGCGGCACTCGCGGTCTTCGCGAGGACATAGCCGTGCCCCGGCAGCGTGGTCAGCCGCAGCTGCCGCACCCAGCCGGCCTCCCGCTCCTTGGCGATGCGCTCACTGTTGCCCATCAGGACGGCGGTGAGGGCGCCGAAGGAGGCCATGGAGACCATCATGTACGTCGCGAGGGTCAGGCCGGTCCCGTCGACCTTCGTGGTCCTGTCGGCGTTGCCCGCGATGATCAGAAACAGGACCGAGGGGTAGATCACCGAGAAGAACAGGAACTTGCGGTTGCGCAGGGCGCGGGTGAGTTCCAGTTTGATGAGGCTGTTCACAGCGACTTCGCCTCCTCGGCGGCGGTGATGGCGACGAAGGCCTGCTCCAGACCGAGGCCGGCGACTTCGAGGTTGCGGGGATAGAGGCCGAGGCCGTAGAGGGCGTGGACGGTCGCGTCGGCGTCGGTGGACTGGATACGGATCGTCTGGCCCGAGCCCGCGGCGGAGCCGCTTTTGGCCACGGTGAGCGAGGTCAGGAACGGGAGCGCCCGGATCGGCGGCTCGTCGATCTCGCCCTCCAGGTCGAAGGAGATCCGGCGGGCGCCCGCCTTGGCCTTGATCTCGGCGGCCGTGCCGTCGGCGAGCAGCCGGCCGCGGTGCAGGACGAGGACGCGGTCGGCGATGGCGTCGGCCTCTTCGAGGTAGTGGGTGGCGAACAGGACCGTACGTCCCTGGTCGGCCTGTTCGCGCATGGTGGCCCAGAAGCCCTGACGGGTGGTGACGTCCATGCCGGTGGTCGGTTCGTCCAGGACGATCAGGTCGCTGTCCCCGGCGGTGGCGAGCGCGAAGCGGACCCGCTGGGCCTGGCCTCCGGAGAGTTTGTTGACCTTGCGGTCGGCTATCTGCGAGACGCCCGCGCGAGCGAGCACGTCGGAGGGGCGGTACGGCTTCGGGTGCAGGTCGCAGGCGAGCCGGACCAGCTCGGCGACCGTCACCTCGTCCATCAGGCCGCCGCTCTGCAGCATCGCGCCCACCCGCCCGGCGACGATCGCCTCGCGCGGGGTGGTGCCGAAGAGGCGGACGGTGCCGGTGTCGGGGTGCTTGAGCCCGAGCAGCAGGTCGAGGGTGGTGGACTTGCCGGCGCCGTTGGGGCCGAGCAGCGCCACGGTCTCCCCCGGGCGCAGGGTCAGCGTCAGACCGTCCACGGCCCGTACGCTCCCGTAGGTCTTGCTCACCTGATCGAATCCGACCACCGGGGCGGTCGTGGTCACAGCCGTCGTCGTCATGTGGTCCAGGATGGCCGCCGAGGCCGGGCGCCCGGCAGTGTCGGCGATCCCGACAACCGCATGACAGATGTCACTGCCGGCATGTGACGTGGGGGCGAGAGAACAACGGGCGCCGACGGGACGCCGGGGGCGATCCGTCGGGGCGATGCGCCGGGGCGATGCGCCGGGAGCCGGTTGGTGATCGGGCTGCCGGTGCCGCCGGGGGCCCGGTGAGGAGGCTCACGACGCTGTCGGAGGAGCCCGGTGGTGTCCGGGCTCCTCCACGGTGTGCGGCTGGGAGGTGCGCCGGCTAACTCGGGTTCGTGTCGATCGTGGCGACGCGGGTCGCCGCCGTCTTGCCGAGAAGCGCCGGGCGCATCGCGTCGATCACGTCCTGGGGCGACACCGGGGCCTTCTCACCGTTGGCCCGGGTGATCAGTACGGCGTCGAAGGCTCCGCCGTACAACCCCTTCAGCGCGGCGGTGTCGTAGGTCTCGACCAGCTTGCCCTGGGCGTCGGGCCTGGCCCCGAGGAACTTCCACAGCGAGTTCTCCGGGCTGAACTTGACCTCCACCGCGCCGGCCTTGACCGTCACGAGGTCCGACATCGCCGGCTTCGCGAACTCCTTCATGAACCGGTCGACCTCGGCGTTCGAGACCTTCGGCTGCTGGGCGGTCGTCGGGACGGCCACCGGATCGGTGGTGCCGGTCTCGACCTGGGTGCGGAAGGCCGCCGCGACCGCGTCGGTCGACTTGTCGACGTCTACGCCCTTGCCCGCCTTGCCGTAGACGGCAACGGCCTTGCCCGACTTGAACGTGACCGTGCCCTCGGTGACCGAGCCGGAGCCGCCGGCGGCGTCCTGGAGTTCCGCGTGCAGTTTCTCCTCGTCGACCGGCAGGACCGGGGCGACCACCCGGTGGTTGCCGAAGAGCGAGCCGATCACGGAGACCGGGTTGTAGTCGCTCTGGGCCGCCGCGCTCGCCGTGGACTGCATGTCGAACTGGAGGCCGGCCTGCTCCGGCTTGAGCGTGACCGTCCTGCCGTCCACCGCGAGCTTCAGGTCCTTTTTCACCTGCGGGTCGAAGGCCTTGTTGAGCTTCTCGACGGCGTCGTCCCGGGTGCCGCCGCCGATGTCGACGCCGAGCACGGTGGTGCCCTTGGGCACGTCGGTGTGGTTCATCAGCAGCCCGGCGCCGTAGGCACCGCCGCCGATGACGAACACGGCGACACCGAGCAGCACCAGCTTGCTGCGCCCCTTCTTCTTCTTTTTGGGCGCGGAGGCGGCCGGCGCGTTCTGCGTACCGGTGCCGGGCGGCTTCGGGGCCGTCCGCTGGGCCGGGCCGTCGGTGTGCGCGCCGGGCGGGAAGCTCGCCGTGCGGTCTGACGGCACGACGGGGATACCGCTGGTGACGGTGTGCCCGGACACGTTGTCGGCGGCTCCCCCGAAGCCGGGGCGACCGGGTTCGGGGGCGGGCTTCTGCGGGGTGAGGATCGCGGTGTCGTCACTCAGCCCGCCGGGGCCTGAGGCGGGGCCCGCACCGGGACCGCGACCGGCGTGGGGGCCGGGGGCACCGGGGGCACCGGGGGTGCCGGGTCCGGCGAGACCGGAGGGGCCGTTCGGGCCGCCGGGGCCGCCCGGCCCCCTGGTCCCACCAGGCCCACCAGTACCGGAGGGGCCACCGGGCCCGCCGATGCCGGAGGGCCCACCAGGCCCGCCGATGCCGCCAGGAGCACCCGGGGCGCCGGGGCCGCCCGGGCCGCCGGGTCGCCCGCCGAAGGTGTCACCCGCGCCGAAGCTGTCGGGCGCGTTGAAGTCGCGCGATCCGTCGAGGCCGTTGGCACCCGGGCCGGCGGGCGGGATGGCCAGTGGTCCGTCGCCGGTGACCGGGCCGCTGGTCGGGCCCGCGGGGCCCTGCGGACCGCCGTGACCGCCGCCAGGCCCGCCGCGGCCGTTCGACCCGCTGAAGCCGCTCGGACCCCCCGGACCGCTCGGGCCCCCCGGGCCACCCGTACCGCCGTACGCGCCCTGGCCGTTCTGGCTGCCCGGGGCGCCCTGGCTGCCGTAACCGCTCAGATCCTGGTCGTACGCACTCAAAGGGCTCTGCCCGCCCGGACCACTCTGACCGCCCGGACCACTCTGACCACCTGGGCCACTCTGACCACCCGGGCCACGCTGACCGCCGCCGTTCTCCGAGAAGTACGGCAGGTCGTCGCGGCGCGGTTCGCCGGGGCGGGAGCCGTTGCCCGGCGAGCCGGCGGCCAGTGCCTCGGTGACGTCGAAGGAACCGGTGCCGCCGCCGTGCCCGGGGGCCACCGGGCCGCCGGTCGCACCGGTCAGCCCGGCACCGTGCGTACCGCCGGAACGCGGGCCGCCCGGAATGCTCATGGAACCGACCACGCCACCGGGACGCGTACCGCCGGAAGCAGCCGCACCGCCGCCCGAGGCAACCGCACCCGAAACTCCCGGCACACCGGCCCCGTTGGTCGAGCCGCTGCCCGGACCACCCTTGGCCGGCCCGGACTTGCGGGGCGCGAACCAGTCGCTGGTCTTCTCCTCACCACCCGGCCCGGACTCGGCGGGCGGTGCGACCGTGCCCGTGGGCGGGTCGGAGCCCGGCGCCGACACCTCGGCGTCCTTGCTGTCGTCGGTGGCCGCGGTGGCCGCGGTGGCCGCGATCTCGCCGACGGGCTGGCGCATGACGACCGGCGGAATGGGCCGCGATCCGGGGATGTTGATCCGGATCCGGGTCGTCAGTGTGGTCTCGGTCTTGCGTTCTTCCGGCCGCGCGGCCGAACGGCCCGCGTCCGGGCCGCCGTCGGACACCGCGGGCGTCCCGTACGGCGGGGTGCCCGAGGGGTAGGCGGCTCCGCCGCGCCCGTTGGGCCCGGAGGACGAACTGTCAGTTTCACGACTCAAGGCAGGTTCTCCCGGTTGGCTCCGCCGCCCGCGTTACGACCTCTCTCGGGCGACTCGGCGGCGCGCACCACCATACTGGCCACTTCCCGCGCGTATCCCACGACCGCTGGGGAAACCATCACGGGACTCCCACCGACGTCGTACGGCGAAGTGGTACGTCACTTGCCAAGTCGGACGTCATCGCCGTCCGGTTGCCGCCCCGGGCCAAGGGTGGCGCAGATCACAGCCACAGCCATGCCTCCGAGCAGGAAGAGGTACGAGCCCCCACCCGCGGCGAAGACGAAGTCGCCCTCCGGACGGCTGACGGTGGCCAGGATGACCGCGATGATCCACCCACCGGCCGGCGCGACGGCTCCGGCCCGGCTGCCGGCGGCCCGCGCCCCGCCCAGACACAGCCCCGCCTCACCGGCCAGTGCGAGCAGCAGACCGCCCGGGAACCAACCGGCCTGCACCAGCGCCCCAGCCACCCCTACGACCGCGCCGAGCACGAAAAGCCCCAGGTAGGCGGCGGCCCGCCCGAAGGACGGCCGCTGCAGCGGCTGCGCCAGCATGGAAGTCGCCCGCTCACTCATGACGCCTCCTCGACGCCGTCGGACTCGACGCCCGCCGACCTGACACCCTCCGGCTCGACGCCCTCCGACGGGATCCCCGCGAACAGGTCCGTCTCTCGTACACCCGCCCGTTCACCCGCTCGTTCACCTGCCCGTTCGCCAGACACCAGCTCGTAGTACTCGCTGGTGAACACAGGCTGCGCGAGTTCGTTGGAGAGGATGAAGTACAGCCCGGCGACTGTGATCTGGGTGGCGTGCGCCCGCATCGCGGCCGTCTTGGCGGCGGCGTACGCGGAGCCGTCGATCTCCGCGGTGATCCGCTCGTCGTCGACGACCCCCGGTACGTCCTCGATGACGGCGGACTCGGTGAAGGGGAGGCCGGGCAGCTCCCGCTCCAGCCGGGCGAAGGCCTTCTCGGCGACGGGGCGAGGCATCCGGTTCCAGTAGACCTTGTCGACCCGGTATCCCGCCTCCGCGGCCAGCTCGACGGCCCGCATGGCGACGCGGTGGGCCTGGATGTGGTCGGGATGGCCGTAGCCGCCGTTCTCGTCGTACGTGACGAGGACCTGCGGGCGTACCTCGCGGATCACGTCGACGAGGTACCCGGCGGCCTCGTCGACGTCGGCCTGCCAGAAGCAGGCGGGGTCGTCGTTGTCGGCGAGGCCCATCATCCCGGAGTCCCGGTAGCGGCCCACGCCGCCCAGCTGGCGGAAGTCGTCGACGCCGAGCGCACCCATCGCGGCGGCGAGCTCACGCAGCCGGCACTCGCCCAGGGCGGCGCCGGTCAGATGCGCCAGTTCGGGCGGGATGACCTCGCCGCGCTCGCCGAGCGTGCAGGTGACCAGAGTCACCCGGGCACCCTCGGCGGCGTACCGGGCCATGGTCGCGCCGTTGTTGATCGACTCGTCGTCCGGGTGCGCGTGCACCAGCAGCAGACGCCGGGCGGGCAGTTCCGTCATGGGGCCACCCTACGAGGCCTCCGGCAGCCTGGGTGTCCGGGTGACCATCTGCCCGCTCAGGTGCGGCCGGTCTCTTCTGCACCGAAGGCGTATTCCCACTTCCAGCTCACTCGCGAACTGCCCTCAGCGCCTCTTCGAGGACCGCACTCAACTCGCGAAGGGCTTCCTGCGCGACGGCCGGATCCTCGTGTTCCAGAGCATTCTCCGCCTCGGTGTAGCGGGCGGACAGGTCCGGTCGCCGGGCGATCTCGATCTCCCTGGCCCAGATCAGGACCCAGCTCCGCACCGCACTGAGCGACTGCCACTCGACCGCTTTGGCGAAAGCCTCGTCCTTCATGGCCTGCATCTCTTCCAGGCGGGACGGAGCGACGACAGCAAGAGCAGCACGCAAGGCATCGGGAGTCAGTTCAGGACGGGGGACCAACTCGTGCCCGTGGTCGGCCTGAGTGCTCATGGTGTCCTCCAGAGGATGCCCTGGCCAGGGTATCCGGACCGAGCGCAAGGAACCGGACACAACAGGCTCAGGCGACGGCGGAAACGGGAGTGCGGCAGTCATGGCAGCGTCCTCGGGTTGGGGAGCGGAAGGCGCGGTCGCAGCCGTCGCAGTTCTGGAGCGGGTGCCGGACCGTCGGCGGCGGGGTCTGCGCGCGGAACGGCGGCAGGGGTGGAAGCTGGACCGCCAAGCGGTGAGCCAGGAGGGCGGCGGGACGGCGTGGTCCCTCGGGCGGCAGGTCGGCGGTGAGCGCGTGGCGTACGGCTGCGGGGGTGACGTCCCGCTCCAGCCAGGCAGCGACACCCGGAGCGAGGTGTGCCGTGTCGCAGGCGGAGAGGAGCAGGCGGGAGTCCTGGCGGCGGAGGTCGGCGAGGAGGTCGGTGGCGGCCTGGAGGAGAGCGGGCGCGGGGTGGCCTGGGCGCGGTACGGCGGGGAGGGGCTTGCGGGGCGCGCGCTTCTTCGGTTGCTTCGGTTGCGTCGGGGTCCCCGGAGCGTGGTCGACAGCCGATTTACCCTGGTGGCCGGGCTGGTTGCAGGAGATCGTACGGGTGACGATACGGCCGCCGGGGACCCGTTCGCGGACGCGACTGAGGTAGCCGTGGACCTCCAGCTCACGCAGGGCGGCGGCGATGCGGGTGGCGCCCTCGGGGAAGCGGGAGGTGAGGGTCTTGATGTCGACGCGGGCGCCCTTGGGCAGCGACTGGATGTGCAGGGCGAGCCCGATCGCGACGAGCGAGAGCTCGGGGTGCTGAGCGAGGTGGTTGCCGACGACCGTGAAGCGGGTGGTGTGGCGGGTGTGGTCGTGGTCGAGACCACCGGGGTACTGCTGGGGGCGCCGGTTCGGGTGCTTGTACCCCGCAACAGGGCCACGGGCACGCGAGGGCGCGCTAGGGTTCTGCCTATCCATCGGGAAGGTCCTTGCTTCCTTGGTGGTGAGGCCCTCGCACTGGGATTGCCGTCCCGGCGAGGGCCGCTGCATGTCTGCGGTTGTGTTGCGCTGAGCGTAAGGCAGGCAATGGGCCCGGAAGCCAGCCGAGTTGGCGATGTTCACTCGCGCGGGTGACGGGCCTGCGGCGCGGGCGGGAGGGGTGGGGCTTGGCCTGGTTCTTTCACCTTCGTGGTTCTTGAAAGAGGGCGCCCCTCGCACCGAAGCACGCGTTTCTGCGCTCCGGTGAGAGGTCGAGTTCCGCCCAGATCGTCTTGCGCGGGTGCGGTCCCTGGGTGACGCCCCAGCGGTCGGCCAACCCCTCGACGAGGACCAGGCCCCGACCGGACTCGGCGTCGGATCCGGAATCTTGGAGGCGGGGCAGACGGTCCCCGCACGTGTCGGTCACCTCGATGCGCAGGGTGTCCGCGACGAGGTGGAGGGCAACCCGGAAGTCCCGCCCGGGAACGCGGCTGTGCGTGGCCGCGTTGGCCGCGAGTTCGGCGACGAGTTGGCGTGCCGGGTCGAAGGGGAGACCCCACGCACGGAGTTGCTCCGTGGCGAGCAGCCGGGCGAGGCGGGCCCCGCGAGGCGTGGGTGACAGCTGCACGCCGAAGGTGCGGATGTGGTGGTCGGGCTGGGTCTCGGGAGTGACGGATTTCTGGATCACGTCACTCAGAGTGTCCGCATACGCCTACCGTGAACAGTGACGACTCGGTTGCGTACGGTGACCGTCCGCGCGTTGTCCGGCCGTGTCCGGGCTGTCGGAACCGGCCCTACGGGGAGGAGTCGTCGCGGCACAGGCGTACGACGGAGAGGTGCGAGATGCAGCAGGTGGACGGCAACGCGGCGCGACTCAAGACCGAGACGGACGAGCCGGGTTGGGAGGTGGATCCGGACGACGACTGGGGTCTCGCGGTGGTGGCCACGGTGGGGCGGCAGCTGAAGCTGCGACGGGAGGCGGTGGGGATGCGTGCCGCCGACTTCGGGGAGGCCGTCGGGTACGGCGAGGACCTCGTCTACAAGATCGAGGGTGGGAAGCGGATTCCCCGGCCCGAGTATCTGGACAAGGCCGACGAGGTACTGGGAGCGGCCGGGCTGCTCTCGGCGATGAAGGAGGACGTGAAGAAGGTCCGGTACCCGAAGAAGGTGCGGGATCTGACGCAGAGGGAGGCGAAGGCGGTCGAGCTTCAGCTCTACGACCCGCTGAGCATCCATGGGTTGCTGCAGACACCGGAGTACGCCCGCGGGCTGCTGTTGATGCGGCGCCCCGCCTACACCGCAGACGAGGTCGAGCGGTTCATCGCCGCCCGTGTGGCCCGCAAGGCCGTCTTCGAGCGGGACCCCGCGCCTGAACTCAGTTTCGTCCTGGAGGAGTGGACGCTTCGACGTCCACTCGGAGGGAGGACGGCATTGCGGTGCCAGCTCGAACACCTGCTTGCGGCAGGGCAGTTGCGGAACGTCGAGCTACAGGTGATGCCCATGGATCGGGAGGAACACGCCGGAGTGGACGGCGGGATCGAGGTGCTGAAGTTCGCTGATGGCTCGGCCGTCGGGCGTTCGCCGGTCGTAGCCAACGGCCGACCTGTCTTCGAGCCCAGGCAGCTCCGTATCCTCGAACTGCGGTATGGCATCATCCGAGCTCAGGCGCTCACCCCACGTGAGTCGACAACCTTCATCGAGAAATTGCTGGGGGAAACATGATCCACAACGTTGCGGCCGAGAGCACCTCAGACCTGGCGTGGTTCAAGAGCAGTTACAGCAGCGGCAGCGAGGGCGACTCCTGCGTCGAACTCGCCACCACCGCCGCCACCGCCACCATCCACGTGCGCGACTCAAAGAACGCGGATGGCCCGCGCCTCGCCTTCTCGCCCACCACTTGGTCAGCCTTCGTGCCGTACGCGTCCGAAGGCTGACCAGGGCGCGGCACCGGCACGCGCCGGTGTGTACCGGTACGTGCCGGTACACACCGGTGCGGTCAGAACTTGATGCTGCCGATCATGCCCGCGATGTTCGTCGTCAGATTGCTGATCGTCGGAGCGATCGTCGACGAAGCCAGGTAGAAGCCCAGAAGGATGCACACAACGGCGTGCCCGCCCTTCAGTCCTGACTTCTTGACCAGCAGGAAGACGACGATCGCCAGCAGCACCACCGCCGAAATCGAGAGTGCCACGGCAGCTCACCTCCACAGATCCCTAGAGCGCGGGGGTTCGGACTAAGGGGGCAGATAAATCCACACAGCAGCCAGCAGGTTCATACCCACTGTGCGCTAGTGATCATAACTATCCGCACGCGCGCATCGATCGGCGCACAGCCTCACAAGGGGGCGCATGGCCAATATGGTCAGGGGATGACGACCGAGGCTGACTCCTTCCCCCGACGGCACGCCCGTACCCAGAGGTTCACGCTCGGCGCGCCGCGCGCGTTCACCGTGGCGCCCGACGGTTCACGTGTCGTGTTCCTGCGCTCGGGCTCAGGCACCGACCGGGCCAACTCGCTGTGGGTACTGGATCTTCCGGACGGCGGGGAGCGCGTGGCGGCCGACCCGCGCCCCCTTCTGGGAGGTGCGACGGAGCACCTCTCACCCGAGGAACGGGCACGGCGCGAGCGCAGCCGTGAGGGCGGTGCCGGCATCGTCGGCTACGCCACCGACGCCGCCGTGGAGTTGGCGTGTTTCGCCTTGTCAGGGCGGCTTTTCGCGGCGGAGCTGCAAGCCGGTACGGCACGTGAACTCCGCGTCCCCGGGCCGGTGATCGACCCGCGCCCCTCTCCCGACGGGCGGCACATCGCGTACGTCGCGCGGGGCGCCCTGCGGGTGACGAACGTGGGGGGCGAGGGCGACCGGGCGCTGGCGGAGCCCGAGTCGGACCAGGTCACCTACGGTCTGGCGGAGTTCATCGCGGCCGAGGAGATGGGCCGTACGCGGGGCCTGTGGTGGTCGCCGGAGTCGGACCGGCTGCTGGTGGCACGCGTGGACGACACGCCGGTACAGCGGTGGTGGATCTCCGACCCGGCCCATCCGGAGCGTGATCCACACCACGTCCCGTATCCGGCGGCGGGCACGGACAACGCGGACGTACGGCTGTTCGTGATCGGTCTGGACGGGAGCCGCACGGAGGTCGTCTGGGACTGGGCGCGGTATCCGTATCTGGCGCGTGTGCACTGGTCAGCGGCGGGTGCGCCGCTGCTGCTCGTACAGGCGCGCGACCAGCGCAGCCAGCTGTTCCTGGCGGTCGACCCGGAGACGGGCGCCACCCGGATGGTGCACGCGGATGAAGATCCAACTTGGCTTGATCTTTTCCCCGGGGTGCCGTGCTGGAGCCCGTCCGGGCAGCTGGTGCGCATCGCCGACGAGGGCGGCGCGCGGGTCCTGGCGGTCGGCGAACGGCCGCTCACCGGGGCCCAGTTGCACGTCCGTGCGGTGCTGGACGTCTCCGACCACGACGTGCTGGTCTCGGCCTCGGCGGGCGTGGAGGCCGAGTTCCCGGAGATCGGCGAGGTACACGTGTACCGGGTGAACGAGCTCGGAGTGGAGCGCGTGTCCCAGCGGCCCGGCGTGCACTCGGCGGTGCGCGCCGCAGACGTGACCGTGCTGGTGTCCACGGCTCTGGACCGGCCGGGCGCCCGGGTGCGGGTACTGCGCGACGGTCAGCGGACGGCGATGGTCACCTCGCACGCCGAAGACCCTGGCATGTCCCCGCGCGTGACGCTCACCGAGGGGGGCGCACGGCGAATCCCGTGCGCCGTGCTTATGCCTCAGGACTACCACGGCGACATTCCCCTTCCGGTTTTGATGGATCCCTACGGTGGTCCGCACGGCCAGCGGGTGGTCGCCGCGCACAACGCGCACCTCACCTCGCAGTGGTTCGCCGACCAGGGTTTCGCGGTGGTCGTCGCCGACGGCCGCGGCACCCCCGGCCGCTCCCCCGCCTGGGAGAAGGCGGTCCACCACGACTTCACCGTGACCCTGGACGACCAGGTCGACGCCCTCCAGGACCTCGCGAAGCGGTACCCGCTGGACCTGTCCCGGGTGGCGATCCGCGGCTGGTCGTACGGCGGTTGGCTGGCCGGGCTCGCGGTGCTGCGCCGCCCGGACGTCTTCCACGCGGGCATCGCGGGCGCCCCGGTGACGGACATGCGGCTGTACGACACCCACTACACGGAGCGCTACCTGGGCGACCCGGGCGCGCACCCGGAGTCGTACGCGAAGAGTTCCCTGGTCACGGACGAGGGCCTGTCCTCGCCGGCCGAGCCGCACCGGCCGCTGATGATCGTGCACGGCACGGCCGACGACAACGTGGTCTTCGCCCACACCCTGCGCCTGTCCTCCGCCCTCCTGGCCGCCGGCCGCCCGCACGAAGTGCTGCCGCTGTCCGGGGTGACCCACATGACCCCGCAGGAACAGGTGGCGGAGAATCTGCTGCTGCTCCAGGTGGACTTCCTCCGGCGCTCTCTCGAACTGGGCTGAGCGACGACACTCCACAGAGCACCGCAACCATCAATCGAGGAACCACGACGAAGCACCGACCAGGTCCGCGAGAGCGGCGCCGGTTCAGGCGCAAAAAGGGGCAGCGGGCCGGGAGACACATGGCGCTCCCGGCCCGCTTACGGCACCCGCACGGCCGTACGCTGTTCAGCCTGACGTGTCCGTATATCGAGATCGGGTCGGCCAAGTTGCCTGCGTGTTAACGCGGTTGTTGTGCATTTGTGCGGTTATTCCTGCCCTCCGGCAAGGTCGTCCTCCGGCGGCACCACCCGCTTCTCCTCCGCGAAGTGGCAGGCCGAGTCATGGGCCGCCGGGCCCGGCAGATACCGGAACTCGGCGGGCACCGCCAGCACCGGGACCTCCAGGGCGCAGCGCTCCTGTGCCTTCCAGCAGCGGGTGCGGAAGCGGCAGCCGGAGGGAATGTTCGTCGGGGACGGGACGTCGCCGACGAGGATGATCCGTTCCCGGTGCTCCCGGGCCGCCGGGTCGGGCACGGGGACGGCGGACAGCAGGGCCTGGGTGTAGGGGTGCGTGGGATGGTCGTAGATCTCGGCGTCCTTGCCGGTCTCGACGATCCGGCCGAGGTACATGACCCCGACGCGGTCCGAGATGTGCCGGACGATCGACAGGTCGTGCGCGATGAAGACGTACGAAAGGTCGAACTCGTCCTGGAGCCCCGCCATCAGGTTGATGACCTGCGCCTGCACGGACACGTCCAGCGCGGACACCGGTTCGTCGGCGACGATGATCTCGGGGCGCAGCGCCAACCCCCGGGCGATGCCGATGCGTTGGCGCTGGCCGCCGGAGAACTGGTGCGGATAGCGGTTGATGTACTCGGGGTTGAGACCGACGACGTCGAGGAGTTCCTGCACCTTGCGGCGGCGGTCGCCCTTCGGGGCCACCTCCGGGTGGATGTCGTACGGCTCCCCGATGATGTCGCCGACCGTCATGCGCGGGTTGAGCGAGGTGTACGGGTCCTGGAACACCATCTGGATGTTGCGGCGGACCGCCTTCAGCGCGCGGCCGGAGAGTTTGCTGATGTCCACGCCCTTGTAGCGGATCTCCCCCGCCGTCGGCTTCTCCAGGTTGACCAGCATCCTGGCGACCGTCGACTTGCCGCAGCCGGACTCGCCGACGATGCCGAGGGTTTCGCCCCGGTTCAGGGTGAAGTCGACGCCGTCGACCGCCTTCACCGCGCCGATCTGCTTCCTGAAGAGGATGCCCTGGGTGAGCGGGTAGTGCTTGACCAGCCCGCCCACCTCCAGGATCGGCTCAGCCATGGAGGCACTCCCGCCAGAAGTGGCAGGCGCTGCCCCGGTCCGCGCCCGACTCGGTCACCTCGTACAGCGGGGGTACGTCGGTGCGGCACACGTCCTGGGCCATCGGGCAGCGCGGGTGGAAGGGACAGCCGGGCGGGATGTTCATGAGGTTGGGCGGCAGCCCCTTGATGGCGTAGAGCTCGTGGCCCTTCTGGTCCAGGCGCGGGATGGAGTCCAGCAGGCCGCGGGTGTACGGGTGGGCGGGCGCCTTGTAGATGTCGTGGACCGGCGCCGACTCGACGATCCGGCCCGCGTACATCACGACGATCCGGTCGGCCACGTCGGCGACCACACCCAGGTCGTGGGTGATCAGGATCAGCCCCATGTCGTACTCGCGCTGCAACTCGGCGAGCAGCTCCATGACCTGGGCCTGGACCGTGACGTCGAGGGCGGTCGTGGGCTCGTCGGCGATGATCAGCGCGGGCTCCAGTGCGAGCGCCATCGCGATCATGATGCGTTGGCGCATACCGCCGGAGAACTGGTGCGGGTACTGCCTCACCCGCTCCTTGGCGCCCGGGATGCGGACGTGGTCCATGAGTTCGACGGCCTTCGCCCGGGCGTCCTTGCGGGACATCCCCCGGTGGACCGTGAACATCTCGCCGAGCTGGTCGCCGACGCTCAGCACCGGGTTCAGGGACGACAGCGCGTCCTGGAAGATCATCGCCATCCGGGCGCCCCGGACCCGCCGCCGTTCCTCCTCCTTGAACGTCAGCAGGTCCCTGCCCTGGAAGAGGATCTCGCCGCCGGTGATCCGTCCCGGGGGCATGTCGAGGATCCCCATCACGGCCTGGGCGGTCACCGACTTGCCGGAGCCGGACTCGCCGAGCACGGCGAGGGTCTCGCCCGCGTCCACGCTGTAGTCGACGCCGTTGACGGCCTTGGCGACACCGTCCCGGGTCCGGAACTCCACGTGCAGGTCACGTACTTCGAGCAGCACGGCCGACTCACCTCAGCTTCGGGTCGAGGGCGTCGCGCACCGCGTCGCCGAGCATGATGAACGCGAGCACGGTGAGCGCGAGCGCCCCGGCCGGCCAGAGGAGCATGTGGGGGGCCTGGCGGATGTACGGGGACGCCGCGGAGATGTCGATGCCCCAGCTGACCGTGGGCGGCTTCAGTCCGACGCCGAGGTACGACAGGGTCGCCTCCAGCGCGATGTACGTGCCGAGTGCGATGGTCGCCACGACGATCACCGGCGCGATGGCGTTGGGCGTGATGTGCCGCAGGAGGATGCGGGAGTGGGAGGCGCCCAGGGCCCGCGCGGCCTGCACGTAGTCGTTGTGCTTGGCGGTGATGACGGAGCCGCGGGCGATGCGGGAGACCTGCGGCCAGCCCAGCAGCACCATGAACCCGATGACCGGCCAGACGGTGTTGCTGGTCACCACGGACAGCAGGACCAGACCGCCGAGGACGACCGGGATCCCGAAGAACACGTCGGTGATCCGGGACAGGAACGAGTCGGAGAGCCCGCCGAAGAACCCGGCGAGCCCGCCGAGGACCGAGCCCAGCAGGGTCACCCCGAGCGTGGCGCAGACGCCGACCGTGACGGACGTACGGGCGCCGTAGACGGTGCGGGTGTAGACGTTGCAGCCCTGGCCGTCGTAGCCGAACGGCGCACCGGGCTGGGAGCCCTCCTGGGCCTTGGCGAGGTCGCACGTGAGGGGGCTGCCGGAGGCGATCAGCGACGGCCAGATGGAGATGACGACGAGGAAGAGGATCACCAGGGCGGAGATGACGAAGACCGGGTTGCGGCGCAGGTCGCGCCAGGCGTCGGACCAGAGGGAGCGGGGTTTGCCCGCCGGGCCCCCGTCGTCCGGGCCGCCCGGGGCCCGCTCCAGCGTCTCGCCCTCGCTGGTGGCGAGGTCCATCGCGCCGCCCATGCCGGTGGCGGCTACGGCCCCCTCGGACTCGTAGGACTCGTAGGACTGCTCAGGCATAGCGGATCCTCGGATCGAGTACGGCGTACAGGAGGTCGACGAGGAGGTTGGCGACGAGGAAGACCAGGACGAGGACCGTCACGAAGCCGACGACGGTCTGGGTGTTCTGGCGGAGGATGCCCTGGTAGAGCTGGAAGCCGACGCCGTGGATGTTGAAGATCCGCTCGGTGACGATCGCGCCGCCCATGAGGGCGCCGATGTCCGTGCCGATGAAGGTGACCACGGGGATGAGTGAGTTGCGCAGCAGGTGCCGGGTGATGACCCGGCGCCGGGGCAGGCCCTTGGCGACGGCCGTGCGGACGTAGTCGGACCGCTTGTTCTCCGCGATGGAGGTGCGCGTCAGCCGGGTCACGTAGGCGAGCGAGACCGAGGCGAGCACGAGGCCCGGCACGATCAGCTCGCCGAAGCCGGCGTCGGTGGAGACCGACGGTTTGATCCAGCCCCACTCGACGCCGAGCAGGAGCTGGAGCAGCAGACCGGTGACGAAGGTGGGGACGGAGATCACGACGAGGGTGAAGAGGAGGACCGAGGTGTCGACGGGGCGTCCGCGGCGCAGGCCCGTGATCACGCCCAACGTGATGCCGATGACGATCTCGAAGAGGATCGCCACGATCGTCAGCCGGATGGTGACCGGGAACGCCGTCCTCATCAGTTCGGTGACCTTCTGGCCGTTGAACGCCGTCCCGAAGTCGCCGGTGAAGACGTTCCCCATGTAGGTCAGGTACTGCTGCCAGACCGGCTTGTCGAGGCCGAACTCCTTCTCCAACTGGGCGGTGGTCGCCGGGTCGCACTGCTTGTCTCCGCACAGTCCCGCGATGGGGTCGCCCATCACGTTCACCATCAGGAAGATCAGCAGGGTGGCTCCGATGAAGACAGGGATCATCTGCAGCAGTCGCCGCACGACGTACCGCCCCATGCCGGCTCAGCCGACCTTGATCTCGTTGTAGACAGGGACGCTGAACGGGTTGAGCTTCACGTTCGACAGCCGGTCCGAGTAGCCGGCGCTGCCGTTCTGGTACCAGAGCGGGATCGCCGCCATGTTGTCCCGGACGACCCCCTCGGCCTGCTGGAAGAACCCGACGGCCTTGGCGGTGTCGCTCTCGGCGTTGGCCTGGTCGACGAGGTGGTCGAAGTCCTTGTTGGACCACTTGCCGTCGTTGGAGGAGGCGTTGGTGTAGTAGAGCGGCTGGAGGAAGTTCTGGATGAGGGGGTAGTCCATCTGCCACCCCGCCCGGAACGGGCCGTTCATCTTCTTCTGGGTGATCTGGCTGCGGAAGTCCGCGAAGGTGCCGACCGGGTTGCCGACGCAGGCCTTGTCGTTGCCGAGGGCGTTGTTGATGGAGTTGCAGACCGCGTCGACCCACTCCTTGTGGGAGCCGGTGTCCGCGTTGTACGAGATCGTGACCTGGCCGCCGGGAAGCCCGCCGCCCTCCTGGACCAGCTTCTTGGCCTGGCCGGGGTTGTAGTCGCAGGCACTCCCGCACAGGCCGTCCTTGAAGCCGCCGTCCTTGCCGAGGACCGGGGAGGTCCAGTCGGTGGCGGGGGTGCGGGTCTTCTGGAAGATCGTGTCGGTGATCTGGTCGCGGTTGATCGCCATGGACAGGCCCTGGCGGACCTTCACCGTGCCGGACTTGTTCCAGTCGCTGTCGTAGAACGGGAAGGCGAGGGTCTGGATGATGCCGGCAGGGGTGTTGATGTACCGGCCGCCCAGGTCGCTCTTGACGTTCTTGAGCTGCGCGGCGGGGATGTCGTCGGCGAGGTCGAGGTTGCCGGCCATCAGGTCGGTGTAGGCGGTGTTGTTGTCGGTGTAGACCTTCAGGTCCACCCCGCCGTTCTGCGCCTTGTCCGGGCCGGGGTAGCCGTCCCACGCGCGCAGGGACATCTGGGAGCCCTTGGTGTACGAGTCGATGGTGTACGGGCCGTTGCCGACGGGCCGGCTCACCCAGGCGGCGTGGTCGTCGAAGAAGGTCTGGGGCAGCGGGGCGAAGGCGGAGTAGCCGAGGGTGTCCGGGAACGTCGAGAACTTCTGGTTGAGCTTGACGGTGAAGGTCCTGTCGTTGACGACCTTCAGCCCGGAGAGGGTGTTGGCGCTCTGCGTGCCGCTGCCCGGGTGAACCTTGTCGTAGCCCTCGATGTACCCGAAGAAGTACGCGTTCTTCTGGTTGTTCTTCAGGCTGGCGCCGTAGTTCCAGGCGTCGACGAAGGACTTCGCGGTGACCGCCTCGCCGTTGCTGAACTTCCAGCCGCTCTTGATGGTGATGGTGAAGTTCTGCGAGTCCGAGGTGGCGATCTTCTGGGCGAGCATGTCCTCGGCCGCGCCGGTCTGCGGGTCGTACCTCTTCAGATTCCGGAAGATCATGTCGAGGACCTTGCCGCCCTGCACCTCGTTGGTGTTGGCCGGCTCCAGCGGGTTCTGCGGGTCTCCCCAGGAGGCACTGAGCACCGCGCCGCTGTCCGCGCTGCTCCCGGTGCCGCTGCCGCTGTCGCTTCCGCAGCCCGACGCCGCGAGGGCTGCCGCAGCCGCGCAAGCGGCCCACTTGGCGTGCGGGTGCGTGGCTCCACGCATGGAGTGCCTCCTCCTGAGTGCCCGTGCAGTGCCCGTGCAGTGCGCTGTGCAGCCGACGCCGGGACAATGATCTGTTACCGGTCAATATCAGCACAGAACACTCATATCGCACGTGAACACCGGCCGTACGGGTCACCGGCCGCCCAGGAGTGTGAACCGTCACCGGCACGAGGGACAGATGACCGGCACGAGGAACAGAAAGGGGCGGGGGACATCGTCAGGCCGTCACCAGGGGAGCTTCACAGGTGTGGACCAATGGCTGGCTGGTTCCCGTCTCAGGTTTGTTTCCGCAGGCCACACGGTGTTCACGCGCCGTTGACGGGTACGGAGCGGCGCTGATAGACACACACATCATTCCGCCGACGTCCCCCGGTCCGGTCCGAACCGACAGTCCAACAAGCCGTCCCTGTGCGAGCGATGACGCGAGGTCACGACCATGAGCACACAAGTCCACGGCAGGGGGCTCTCGGGCCCGAGGAGATCACGCTCCCGGGCCGGCCGGCTCGTCGCGGCGGTCGGCGCGGCCAGCCTGGTGCTGTCGGCCGGGCTCGCCACCCCGCTCGACCCGGCGCCCCAGCGGGCCGCCGCGGCTGAGGGCAAGAACGTCCTGACCGTCGCGGTCGCGCAGAGCGTGGACTCGCTGAGCCCCTTCCTGGCCCAGCGACTGGTCAGCACCAGCATCCACCGGCTGATGTACGAGTACCTGACCAACTACGACCCCAAGGACAATCACGCCGTCCCGGGCCTGGCCACCAAGTGGCAGTCCTCCGCCGACAAGCTGACCTGGACCTACACGGTCCGCTCCGACTCCAAGTGGTCGGACGGCGAGCAGGCCACCGCCGAGGACGCGGCCTGGACGTTCCACAAGATGATGACCGACGAGGGCGCCGCGACCACCAACGGCAGCTTCGTCGCCAACTTCAGCAAGGTCACCGCGCCCAGCCCGACCCAGCTGGTCATCCAGCTGAAGAAGCCGCAGGCCACGATGACCGCCCTCGACGTGCCGATCGTGCCGAAGCACGTCTGGGAGAAGGTGGGCGACTTCTCGAAGTTCACCAACGACAAGAGCTTCCCCGTCGTCGGGAACGGCCCGTTCGTCCTCACCGACTACCAGCCCGACAGCTACGTACGCCTCAAGGCGAACAAGGACTTCTGGCGGGGCGCGCCGAAGTTCGACGAGCTGGTCTTCCGCTACTACAAGGACCAGGACGCCGCCGTGGCCGCCCTGCGCAAGGGCGAGGTCTCCTTCGTCGCGGGCTCCCCCTCGCTGACGCCCGCCCAGGCGGCCTCCCTCAAGAACGAGAAGAACATCCACGTCAACGACGCCCCCGGCCGCCGCTTCTACGCCCTCGCCGTCAACCCGGGCGCCAAGGCGAGGAACGGCCGGAAGTTCGGCGACGGCGACCCCTCCCTGCTGGACGAGCGGGTACGGCACGCCCTGTTCAGGGCGGTCGACCGCAAGGCCGTCATCGACAAGGTGTTCCAGGGGCACGCCGTCGAGGGCGAGGGATACCTCCCGCCGCGCTTCTCGCAGTACTTCTGGAAGCCCTCGGCGAGCCAGGAACTCGCCTACGACCCAGGGCAGGCCGCCCAGCTCCTCGACCAGGCGGGCTACCGGAAGAACAGCTCCGGCAAGCGCGTCGGCAAGGACGGCAAGCCGATCACGTACCGCGTCCTCTGCCACGCCACCGACCCGAACGACAAGGCGGTCGGCCAGTACCTCCAGGAGTGGTGGGGCAAGCTCGGCATCGGCGTCACCCTCGACTGCCTGGACAACGTCACCGATCCCTGGCTCGCGGGCACCTACGACCTCGCCTTCGACGGCTGGTCCGTCAACCCCGACCCGGACTTCGTCCTGTCGATCCACACCTGCGCGGCCCTGCCCGCCACCCCGAAGGACACCGGCGCCACCGACAACTTCCTCTGCGACAAACCGTACGACGACCTGTACGCGCGTCAGCTCGCCGAGTACGACCCCGCCGAACGGGCCACGATCGTCCGGCAGATGGAGTCGCGGCTGTACGACCTGGGGTACATGAACGTCATGGCGTACCCGAACGCCGTCGAGGCCTACCGGACCGACCAGATCAAGTCGATCCGGACGATGCCGAGCGCGGCGGGCAACATCTACGGCCAGGACGGCTACTGGAGCTGGTGGTCGGCGGTCCCGGCGGACTCCGACGGTTCCTCCGGCGGCTCCGGCACGACCGGTGTCGTCATCGGGGGCGTGGTGGCCGCCGTGGTCCTGGTGGGCGTCGGTGTGTTCGTCGCGCTGCGGCGCCGGTCCACCGCCGACGACCGTGAGTAGCCTCCAGAAGGCCGCCGCCATCTCGGGTCGTGGCGGACCGGCGGCACGCACCCCGCGGGTGCGCAATGCCACCGCGTACGTCCGCTACGGCGCCGGCAAGGTCGGCGGCGCCGCCGTCTCGCTGCTCGCCGTGCTGGTCACCGGCTTCTTCCTGTTCCGACTGATCCCGGGCGACCCGGTCAGGACCATGACCGGCGGCCGCCCGGTGTCCGCCGGGCAACTGGCTTCCTACCGGCGGGAGTTCGGGATGGACCTGCCTCTGTGGCAGCAGTTCACCGACTACTGCGGCAAGGCACTCACCGGCGACCTCGGCACGTCGTACCAGTTCCGCGCCCCGGTCGTCGACAAGATCAGCGAGGCGCTGCCGAACACCCTGCTGCTGACCGGCACGGCCTTCGTCATCTACACCGCCCTCGGTATCGTCCTCGGCACCCGCGCGGCCTGGCGCCACGGCCGGCTCGGGGACCGGCTGAACACCGGTCTGGCGCTGACCCTCTACTCGGTCCCGTCGTTCTGGCTGGGCCTGCTGCTCATCATCGTGTTCTCGGTGGGCATCGGCCCGATCCCGGGACTGTTTCCCACCGGCGGCATGGAGTCGGGCGGCGAGGAGGGCTTCGGGTACGTCCTCGACGTCGCCCACCATCTGATCCTGCCGGTGATCACGCTGGTCGCGGTGGAGTACGGGCAGACCCTGCTGGTGACCCGCTCGGCGCTGCTCGACGAGATGGGCAGCGACTATCTGACCACCGCGCGGGCCAAGGGCCTGCGGGACGACCTGGTCCGGCGCCGGCACGCGGTACCCAACGCGCTGCTGCCGACCGTGACGCTGGTGTTCGTCAACCTGGGCCGGACGGTCGCGGGCGTGATCCTCGTCGAGACCGTGTTCTCCTGGCCGGGTCTGGGCGGACTGTTCTACCAGGCCCTGAGCGTGCCGGACCTGCCGCTGGTCCAGGGCCTGTTCCTCTTCTTCGCCGCGGCGGTGATCATCATGAACACGCTGGCCGACCTGGTCTATCCGTTCCTCGACCCCCGGGTGGGCCGATGACGACCGACACTCCGGCGGACAGCCCGGCCGACAGCCCGGGCGGGGGCCCGGACAGAAGCCCGGACGGCAGCCCGACCGAGACCCCGCCCGACATCGCGGCGGGCACACCGGCCGACGGCCTGGCCGTCACCTCGGCCGACCCCCCGCCCGACACCCCCGCCGGCACCTCGCCCGACACTCCGCCCGGCACCCCGGCCCGGGTCGCCGGGGCAGGTCCGCGCCGGCTCGCCTGGCAGCGCCGTCGGCGGTCCGCCGTACGGTTCTGGGCGCTGTACCGCACCCACCGCGCCGGGCTGGTGGGCCTGGCCGCCCTCACCCTGTTCGCCCTCGCCGCGCTCACCGCGCCGCTGACCGTCGGCTCCGGCGTGGCCGGCGTGACGGACGCGCCGGGGCAGCCGATGGAGGGCCCGAGCGGCGAGTTCCCGCTGGGCACCGACCGGTTCGGGCGCGATCTGCTGGGCCTGCTGGTGTGGGGTGCGCGGGTCTCGCTGCTGGTGGGGCTGCTGGCGGCCGTGCTGTCGGTGACGATCGGCACGCTGGTCGGCATCACGTCCGGGCACTTCAAGGGCGCGTACGGGACCGTGCTGATGCGGGTCACCGACTGGTTCCTGGTGATGCCGACGCTGGTGCTCGCCATCGCGCTGGCCACCGTGATGTCCCGCTCGCTGGGCACCGTGGTCCTGGCGATCGGCGTGACCACCTGGCCGACGACCGCCCGGCTGGTGCGGGCGCAGACGCTGGCGGTGGAGTCACGGCCGTACATCGAACGCGCGAGGGCGCTCGGCGGCGGGCACTGGCACGTCATGTCCCGGCATGTGCTGCCCAACGTGATGCCGCTGGTGCTGGCGCAGGCGACCCTGGTGATCTCCGGCGCGATCCTCGCCGAGGCCACGCTGGCCTTCCTCGGGCTCGGCGATCCGACGGTGGTGTCGTGGGGCGGGCTGCTCCAGGAGGCACGGGAGGCGGGTGCGGTGAGTTCCGGAGACTGGTGGTACCTGGTGCCGCCCGGCATCGCGATCGCGGCGGTCGCGCTGGCGTTCACGCTGTGCGGGCGTGCGGTGGAGTCGGTGCTCAACCCCCGGCTGGGGGTGGACCGTTGACGCTGCTGGAGGTACGGGACCTGGAGGTGACCTACCCGGGCGGGGCCGCGGCCGTACGGGGCGTGGACCTGTCGCTCGGGGCCGGGCAGAAGCTCGGTGTCGCGGGCGAGTCGGGCTGCGGCAAGTCCACGCTGGCGCTCGCGCTGCTGCGGCTGCTGCCGGCCGGCACCCGGGTCACCGGTGAGGTGCTGCTGGACGGCGAGGACGTGCTGACCATGCGGTGGGGACAGGTGCGGGCGGTCCGCTGGGCGGGCGCCTCGATCGTCTTCCAGGGGGCGATGCACTCGCTGAACCCCGTACACCGCGTCGGCGACCAGATCGCCGAGCCGATCCTGCTGCACCGCAGGGCCACCCCGGCGGCGGCGAAGAAGCTGGCCGGGGAGCTCCTGGAGCAGGTGGGCCTGCCGGCGGCGCGGGCGTCGGCGTACCCGCACGAACTCTCCGGCGGACAGCGCCAACGCGTCATGATCGCCATGGCGCTGGCCTGCGCACCACGCCTCATCATCGCCGACGAACCGACCACCGCCCTGGACGTGATGATCCAGGCCCAGATCCTGCGGCTGATCGAAGAACTGGTCGCCGAACAGGACCTGGGCCTGATCATGATCAGCCACGATCTGGCGGTCCTCGCCGACACCTGCGACCGGCTCGCGGTGATGTACGCGGGCCGGGTGGTCGAGGAGGGCCCCGCCCGGAAGATCTACGAGGACGCCCGACACCCCTACGCCAAGGCCCTGTCGGCCGCGTTCCCGCGCATCGGCGACCCCGCCTCCAGGTTCGCCCCGCGCGGCCTGCCCGGCGACCCGCCCGACCCGGCCGCACTCCCCTCCGGCTGCACCTTCCACCCACGCTGCCCGGTCGCGCCGGCCTCGTGTGCCGTGGACGACCAGGAGCTGCGGGAGGCGGGAGCGGGGCGAAGGGCGGCCTGCGTGCACGTGGGAGCGGCGGTGCCGGCACCGGAGCCGGGGCCGGGACCGGAGCCGGGACCGGAGCCGGGACCGAGACCGGGACCGGAGCCGGAGCCGGGACCGAGACCGGGACCGGGACCGGAGCCGGGACCGAGACCGGGACCGGAGCCGGAGCCGGGGCCTGCGACCACGGCCGAGGACGCGAGGAGCAGCACATGACGACATTGACCTCCACAGCTCCACCGGCACAACGGCCCCTGTTGACCGCCGAAGGCCTGCACGTCACCTACTCCGGCCGGCACGGCGACCCGCCGGCCCGGGCGGTGGACGGCGTCGAACTCGACGTCCGGGCCGGGGAGATCGTCGCCCTGGTCGGCGAGTCCGGCTGCGGGAAGACGACACTGGCCCGCGCCCTGCTGGGCCTGGTCCGGCCGACGGAGGGCCGCGTCAGCTTCGGCGGGCAGCCGCTGGAGTACTCCTCCCGGTCCCTGAAGGCGTACCGCAAACGCGTCCAACTGGTCCTCCAGGACCCGACCGGCTCCCTCAACCCCCGGCACACGGTGTACGACGCGGTGGCCGAGGGCCTGCGGATCCACGGGTACGGCGGCGACGAACCGGCAGCGGTGGCCGGAGCCCTGTCCCGGGCGGGCCTGCGTCCCCCCGAGCGTTTCTTCCTGCGCTACCCGCACGAGCTGTCCGGCGGCCAGCGCCAGCGGGTCGTCATCGCCGGCGCGCTGGTCCTCGAACCCGAACTCCTCGTCGCCGACGAGCCGGTGGCCTCCCTGGACGCCTCCGTACGTGGCGAGATCCTCGCCCTGCTCCTGCGTCTGCGCGCCGAACTGGGCCTGTCCGCGCTGGTGGTGACCCACGACCTGGGACTGGCGTGGAACATCGCCGACCGCGTGGCGGTGATGTACCTGGGCCGGATCGTGGAGACGGGGGACGTGGAGCAGGTCCTGACCGCTCCCCGACACCCGTACACCCAGGCCCTGTTGTCGGTCCTCCCGGAGGCCCCCGGGGAACCCGTCGTCCTCACCGGCGAGCCCCCGGACCCGTCCCGCATCCCCTCCGGCTGCCGCTTCCACGCCCGCTGCCAGGTACTGGCGAGCGGGGAAGCGGAACGGGCGGGGGTCGCGGGAGCGTGCCGGGGGGAGGATCCCGGGGTGCTGGGCGGGGGCGCGCAGGCGCAGGTGGCGTGCCACTGGGACAGGTCCGCTGCGAGGCCATCACCATCACCCTTGTCACAGCCATCAGCTCATGGCTGTGACCGGCCACGTCACGACGGGGCCGTGTAACAGCGGATGGCCACTGTCTGCCGCGGGCTCCACTGCTGCTCGACGGTAGCCATCAGCTCCCAGCCCAGCCGCTCGTACAGGCCACAGCGTCGCAACCAGCGAATTTCGGTGCAGGCCCGCGGCGGACGTTGAGGATCAGGCTAAGTGCTGTCCCGCGACTGGTCGCGCTCACCCGGACCCGACGTCGGCCGTTCGCCGCGCCGGCGGAGTCGGGCCGCCAGTCCTGCCAGTACGTGACCGCGTCCCGGTCCGCGGGACCCGATGCCGGCGTGTGCAGGGCGACCAGGCCGCGCTGGGCGTCCCCGCGAGACGACGAGAAGGAAGCGAGCACGGCCTTCCTGCGATTCTGCAAGGCTGCCGGGCTCGCTGCTGGAGGCGCTCAGAGAGGCCGGCTGCTCGTCAGCTCCAGGGAGACGCGGTGAGCCAGCTGGTGTCCTGGGCCCACGACGACGTGGAGTCCCAGGTGTTGGAGCCGCCGTTGCTGGCTATGTAGGCCGTGAAGTTGTAGTGGCGGATGTACTTCGTCGGGTAGTTGACGGACTGGAAGGAGTGGCCGACCCCGCTGTTGCCCGTGGTGGGGCAGAAGGTGGCGTCCTGCGCGAAGGAGCCGCCGCCGTTGTCGGTGTTCAGGTAGAGCTCGTAGTTGTAGTGGCGCAGGAACTGGCCGGGGTTGTTGGCGGACTCGAAGGACAGGCAGGAGCTGTTGGCCAGGCCTGCGCGGACGATCCAGGTGGCGTCGGCCTTGTCGGTGGCCGAGCCGGAGGAGTTGATGTTGGAGATGACGACCTTGGTGTCGGCGTCGTCGTGGCGGAGGTAGTCCGTGGTGCAGCAGGGGGCGGTGGTGGCCTGCAGGGAGATCCGGGAGCCGGGCGTCAGCGAGCCGGTGCTGGTCGAGCCGCTGTTGTAGCCGGCGGCGGTGATGTTGGCATGGACGGCGTTCTCGGTGGCGTCCGAGGGGTAGCCCGAGGTCATGACGCCCTCGTAGAAGGTGCCTTGGGCGCCCTTGCTGTTGTCACCGCCGATGCCCAGGATGATCGAACCTTCCTTGTGCATCGGGTTGTAGCCGGGGACGTTGGGGCGTACGCCGCTGTAGTAGGTGGACAGGCTGCCCGACTGCGCGTCGCCGCCGCGGATGGCCCACTGGTTCGGGCCGCCCTTGACGATGGCCGTCAGGAACCGGTTGGTGACGGTGGGGTCGCCTGCGTTGAAGTGCTGGTTCACGCCGGAGAACAGGCCGTTCTCCAGGTCGGCCATGATCCAGGGGCCGTTGCCGCTGCCGGAGCCCCAGCCCGTGTTGTTTCCGAAGTAGATGGCCTCCATGTGGCCGTTGCCGGTGTCGTGGTCGTTGGTCTCGGCGTTGCCGTAGTCGAAGCAGCAGCCGCCGTTGAAGTGCGTGCCGTCGAAGATGGCGTACATGCCCTCGGGCTGGTCGCCGGTCGTGATGCCGTTGGTGTTGTCGTTGCGGTAGCCGGTGCCGGGGGCGACGTAGACGCCGTACGCCTCGTGCCCGCCGACGGTGACCGGCGCCTCAAAGGCGTTGGCGAGGTTGTCCGGCCCGCTGGCGGCTCCGCCCGCGGGTGCCTGGGTGAGGTTGTTGCCCTTGCCGGACTGGTCGTAGATGACGGTGATGACGCAGCTGGTGTTGGCGCAGAAGGTGTCCTGCGCGGCGGCGTTGGCGTATCCGGCCGCGCTGAGCACGCCGATGTTCAGGGTGGTGTTGTCGGAGGCGCGCCTGATCTGGTACAGCGGGCCGTTGTACGCCGCGTACAGGGCGCGAGTGGTGCTGTGTGCGGCGACGCAGGGGGTGCCGCCCGCTGCGTAGATGTCGCACGGCCCCTGGGTGGCGGCCTGCGAGGTGGTGGCCGTGGCGGTGAGCAGGCCGACGGCGAGCGCGGTGGTGGCACCGGCCGCGAGGAGGGCGCGTCTGACACTGCGGATCCACGGTGACTTGATCATGAAGTGGGGTCGGGCTGGGTCGGCAGCGTGACGGTCTGGATGTCGTAGCGGAAGCTGACTCCGGCAAGCGGTTTGGCGCTCGCCAGTGACCCGAGCCCGTTCTGGACCTCCGCGACGACCGTCGTCCGCTCGTCGTCGGTGAACTGCAGTGCGGCAGTGGGGCCCTGGACGATGATGATCCCGACCGCGACACTGCCTTCGAGATAGGCGCTCGTCGGCGGGGCGAGCGCCGCCGCCCGATGCGTGGCCGAGGTGGGGGTGGGGACCACGGTGGTGCAGCCGGGCATGTCCCAGCGCTCGCCGGCCCTCGGCCGGTCGGTCCTGGCGGCGATGAAGCCCTCCGACTGCAGCAGGCGGAGGGCTGCGAGCCCGAGACGCTCGATGTCCTTCAGGCTGTTTCTGGCCTCCTCGAAATCCGACGCCTTCGGTACGGCCGTGGGCGATTCGTGGTCCACCTCGGAGACGATGTTGAGCCGTCCGTACCGGTGGATCGTCCGCCCGGGCGACTTCTCCCCGTTCGGCCGTCGCGCGACTGACGGTTGCTCGACTGGCCGTGGTTCGGTCGCGGTCTCCAGCACATAGAGGTCGTCATATCGAGCCATGTGAACTCCAGTTGTCGTGCGGGCGCTTCCCGCCGCGAGGCCTGGAGTCGGCGCGTCACGCCGAACCACTGTCACCGGATACCACGTTCAGGGAAGCAACCGATACATGTCTCAGCTGATCGCCGAACAGAACGGTCCCCGCGTGTTTCGATGAGCGCGCACTGTGCCGTGGGGCCGTTATGACATGTTCGCTGTCGCTCTTCGAACGATCCCGGCCGGGCGCGGCCGTGGACCGGTGAAGAGGTCATCTCTCTCAGAGTGACATCTGTCGACGGGAGTCGCGAATCGGTACGCGAGAGACACCGCGCGGTACAGGCCGGGCGCCGGGGCGCAGGTGGCGGGGCGGCGGTCAGCGTGAACGCCTCGGTATTGGCGGGCGTCAGCATGTCGGCACCGTGCCGTGGTGGAAGGCCGCCCAGACGCACTTGCCGGGGCCACGGCGTTCCTCCACGCCCACGGGCACGCCGTAGCGCTGGGAGTCGCCGGGGTCCATGGGCAGCACGGCCAGGACCGGACAGTTGGTCGCCTCGTACGCGTGGATCAGCTGCTGGGCAGGGGGCACCTCGGCCACGAAGACGTCGTCCGGCCACAGGACGAGCATCGGTTCGTCGCCGACGTTGCGGGCCGCGTTCAGCACCGGGGTGCCGTTGCCGTAGGGGCCGTGCTGGTCGAGGTAGGTGATGTGCCCACGGCGGGCCAGTTCGGCGACCTCCTCCACGGCGTCCGCGTACGCGGTCTTGCCGTCGGCACGCAGCTGTTCGACCAGCGCGGGGTTGGGCCGGAAGTGGTCCTGGATCAGGGATTTGCCGCCGAACGACATACGGGGTGCCAGGAGCCCTCGGCTCCCGGCACCCCGCACCGCGTGTGGCTCTACGTCCTCACGCTCAGGCCGCGTGGACGACGTCCTTCTCCTCGGCGAAGTGGCACGCCGACTCGTGGGCCGCCGGAGTGTCCGCGCCCTTGAAGCGCTCCGGGATCGCCAGCAGCGGCTCCTCCTCGGCGCACTTGTCCTGGGCCTTCCAGCAACGGGTGCGGAAGCGGCACCCGGAGGGCGGGTTGGCCGGGGACGGGACGTCGCCGGTGAGGATGATCCGTTCGCGGCCCTCACGGGCCTCCGGGTCGGGCACCGGGACCGCCGACAGCAGCGCCTGGGTGTAGGGGTGCGTCGGGTGGTCGTAGATCTGCTCGTCGCTGCCGATCTCCGCGATCTTGCCGAGGTACATGACCCCGACCCGGTCCGAGATGTGCCGGACGATCGACAGGTCGTGCGCGATGAAGATGTAGGAGAGGTTGAACTCGTCCTGCAGTCCCTCCATCAGGTTGATGACCTGCGCCTGGACGGACACGTCCAGCGCCGACACCGGCTCGTCGCAGATGATGATCTCCGGGTTGAGCGCCAGGCCGCGGGCGATGCCGATGCGCTGGCGCTGACCGCCGGAGAACTGGTGCGGGTACCGGTTGATGTACTCGGGGTTGAGACCGACGACGTCGAGGAGTTCCTGCACCTTGCGGCGGCGGTCACCCTTCGGCGCCACCTCCGGGTGGATGTCGAAGGGCTCCCCGACGATGTCGCCGACCGTCATACGCGGGTTGAGCGAGGTGTACGGGTCCTGGAAGATCATCTGGATGTTCCGGCGGACCGCCTTCAGGGCCTTGCCGGACAGCCTGGTGATGTCCTGGCCCTTGTAGAAGACCTCGCCGGCCGTCGCCTTCTCCAGGTTCATCAGGAGCTTCGCGACCGTCGACTTGCCGCAGCCGGACTCGCCCACGATGCCCAGGGTCTCGCCCTGGTACAGGTCGAAGGAGACGCCGTCGACCGCTTTCACGGCGCCGACCTGACGCCTGATGACGATCCCCTGGGTCAGGGGGAAGTGCTTGACGAGGTTGCGCACCTGAAGGATCGGCTCGCCCCGCTCGACGGGCGCGTCGAGGGCGGCGACCGCTTCCTCCTCCGAGTGCACGTCGGCCACCTCGACGTCGGAGACGTTCGGCATGGCGTCCTGCGGCTCGGCGGCCTTGGTCGGCTCAGCCATGGATCGTCTCCTTCCAGAAGTGGCACGCGCTCGCGCGGCCGGGCAGTTCCGTTCCGTCCCGCTCCGTCACCGTGAACAACGGCGGAAGGTCCGTACGGCAGATGTCCTGCGCCTTCTCGCAGCGCGGGTTGAAGGGGCAGCCCGGCGGCACCTTGAGCAGGTTGGGCGGCAGCCCCTTGATCGCGTAGAGGTCCTGGCCCTTCTGGTCCAGGCGCGGGATCGAGTCGAGCAGGCCGCGGGTGTACGGGTGCGCGGGACGCTTGTACAGCTCGTGCACCGGCGCGGTCTCCACGATCCGGCCCGCGTACATGACCGCGATCTTGTCGGCGACGTCCGCGACGACGCCCAGGTCGTGGGTGATGAGGATGAGACCCATCTGGTACTCGCGCTGCAGTTCCGCGAGCAGGTCCATCACCTGCGCCTGGACTGTCACGTCGAGGGCCGTGGTCGGCTCGTCGGCGATGATGAGGTCCGGTTCCAGGGCGAGCGCCATGGCGATCATGATGCGCTGGCGCATACCGCCGGAGAACTGGTGCGGATAGTCGCCCACGCGGGCCGCGGCGCCCGGGATCTTCACCCGGTCCATCAGCTCGATGGCCTTGGCCTTGGCCTCCTTGCGTGACGCCCCTCGGTGGACGCGGAACATCTCACCGAGCTGGAAGCCGACACTGAGCACCGGATTGAGCGAGGACAGCGCGTCCTGGAAGATCATCGCGATGCGCGCACCGCGCAGTCGGCGCCGCTCCTCCTCGGACATGGTGAGCATGTCCCGGCCGTGGAAGAGGATTTCGCCCTGCGGAATGCGGGCCGGTGGCATGTCGAGGATGCCCATGATCGCCTGGGCGGTCACGGACTTGCCGGAGCCGGACTCGCCCAGCACGGCGAGGGTCTCGCCGGAGTTCACCGAGTAGTTGACGCCGTTGACGGCGCGGACCACGCCCTCCCGGGTGTGGAACTCGACGTGCAGGTCTCGTACGTCGAGGAGCGGGCCGGGCTGGTCGCCCTCGGCCTCGCGCGGAGCCGGAACGGCGTCCGTGGGATCGATGATGGTCATAGTGGTACGCCTCCCTCAGCGCATCTTGGGGTCGAAGGCGTCGCGTACCACGTCGCCGAGCATGATGAACGCGAGCACGGTGATGCTCAGCGCTCCGGCCGGGAACAGCAGCGCGTGCGGAGAGGTCAGGAACCTGTCCTGGGCGTCGCTGATCATCAGGCCCCAGGAGATGTTCGGGGACTGGATGCCGATGCCGAGGTAGGACAGGGCGGCCTCGGCGGCGATGTAGACGCCGAGGTTCATGGTGCAGATGACGATGACGGGGGCGAGCGTGTTCGGCAGGATGTGCCGGAACGCGACCCGCCAGGAGTCGGCTCCCAGCGCCTTGGCCGCCATCACGTAGTCGTTGTACTTGTTGGAGATGACCTCGCCGCGCATGATGCGGTAGACCTGCGGCCAGCCGAGGATCGTCAACACGAGCGACACGGTCCACACGTTGCCGGTCTGCCAGATCGACATGATCAGCAGGCCGCCGATGAGGATGGGCAGCGCGGAGAAGACCTCGGTGATCCGGGAGAGGATCGTGTCCAGCCAGCCGCCCTGCAGACCGGCCAGCATGCCGAGCAGACAGCCGACGAGCGTGGTGGCCAGCGTGGTGACCACACCGACGACGATGGAGTTGCGGGTGGCGAACACCGTCCGCGTGTAGATGTCGCAGCCCTGGACGTCGTAGCCGAACAGGTGCCCCGAAACGGGGCCCTCCATGGAGTTGTCCAGCTGGCAGAAGCCGTCCGAGAACGGCGAGCGCGAGGTGAACAGGCTCGGTGCGATCGCCAGTGCGAGCAGGCACAGGATGATCAGGGCGGTGAGGAGGAACATCGGCCGCTTGCGCAGGTCGATCCAGCCGTCCTTGAGGAGGCTGGCCTGCCGTGCGGCGGTCTTCTCCTCTTCCTCCAGCTCCTTGGTCATCACGTCCGCGCCGACGACGGACGGCTTCTCTATCGTCTTGTCACTCATAACGGATCCTCGGGTCGAGCACGGCGTACAGCAGGTCTACGAGGAGGTTGGCGACCAGGTAGATCAGGACGAGCAGGGTCACCAGACCGACCACGACGGGCCGCTCGCGCAGATACACGGACTGGGCCAACTGCCCGCCGATACCGGGCAGGTTGAAGACCCGTTCGGTGATGATGGCGCCGCCCATGAGAGCGCCGAGGTCGAAGCCCAGGAAGGTGACCACCGGGATCAGGGAGTTGCGCAGCGCGTGGACGCCGATGACCCGGCGCCGCGGCAGTCCCTTGGCGATCGCCGTCCGGACGTAGTCGGCGCGGACCGACTCCGTCATGCTCGACCGGGTGAGCCGCGCGATGTAGGCCATGGAGGTCGAGGCGAGCACGACGGACGGGAGGATGAAGCTCTGCGGCCAGCCCTGCTCGATGCCGGCGACCGGCGTGATCTTCAGATTGACGCCGAACTCCAGCTGGAGCACGCTGCCGAGCACGAAGACCGGGACGGAGATCAGCACCAGCGTGGAGACCAGCACCACGTTGTCGAGGAACTTACCCCTCTTCAACGCCGAGAAGATGCCCGCGAGGATACCGATGCCGGCCTCGATGCCGAACGCCGTCAGCGCCAGCTTCAGCGTGACGGGGAATCTCTGGGAGACCAGCTCGGAGATGGCACGCCCGTTGTACGTCTCACCCAGGTCACCGGTGAGGACACCGGTGATGTAGTGCCAGTACTGCTGGTACAGCGGGTCGTTGAGGTGGTACTGCGCACGCAGCATCGCCGCGATGTTGGGGTCGGCTCGCTTCTCGCCGGCCAGTGCCTGGATGGGGTCGCCGGGCAGAGCGAACACCAGACAGAAGATGATGAACGTGACGCCTATCAGTACAGGGATCGCCTGCAAGACGCGGCGCGCGACAAATCGGCCCATGGGTACTCCAGAGGGGGTGCTGAGCCCGTCCGTGACCAGGCGGGCGGCGCTGGCGGGACGGGAGACGACAGACGGGGCGAGCAGGGAGAGATACCCGTCTCCCCCTGCTCACCCGTTGTCCGTGCCCTGTGCGGGGAACTACTCAGAACTGGTTCAGCTGAGCTTGACCGAGTCCCACAGGATCTGGTGGCCGGCGATCTTCACCGACTTGATCTTGTCGCTGAAGCCACCGTTCGTCTTGTAGAAGTACACCGGAACGTACGGCATCTCGTCGAGGATGACGTCGTCGGCTTCCTGGTACTTCTTGATGGCGGCCTCGTGCGACGGGGCGTGGTCGCCCTCGACGATGAGCTTCTCGAAGTCCGGGTTGACGTAACCGGCGTAGTTCGAGCCGGACGTGATCGCGTCCTTGGAGAAGATCGGACGGAGGTAGTTCTCCATGTCCGGGTAGTCCATGTTCCAGCCCATACGGAAGGCGCCGCTGTACTTCTTCGCGTCCAGGTCGTTCAGGATGCCCTGGAACTGCTCGAACGGCTTCGCCGTGACCTTGATGCCCAGGTTCTGCTGGATCTGGTTGGCGGCGGCCTCGACCCAGGCCTTGTGGTCGCCGTCGGCGTTGTAGCCGATCTCCAGCCTGTTGCCCGGCAGGCCGCCGCTCTTCTTGTAGAGCTGCTTGGCCTTGGTCGGGTTGAGGGTGCACGCGTCGCCGCAGGCGCCCTTGCGGTAGCCGTCGATGATCGGGCTGATGAAGTCGTCGGCGGGCATCCGCGCACCGAGGAAGATCTTGTCGGCGATCGCCTTCCGGTCGATCGACATCGAGATGGCCTTGCGCAGGTCCTTGTCCTGGAACGCCTTGTTGTACTTGATCGGGAAACCGATGTACCCGACGCCCGAGTCCGACTCGTCGATCGTGCGGTTCGGCAGGTCCTTCTTGTACGTCGGCAGACCCGAGTTCGGGACGGTGATGTCGAGGTCGAGGTTGCCGGCGACCAGGTCCTTGTAGGCGGTGTCCTGGTTCGAGTAGATCTTGAAGTTGACGCCCTTGACCTCGATCTTCGAAGCCTCGGGGTACTTGTCGTACTTCTTCAGGCTGATCGACTCGTTGTGCTTGAACGTGCCGTTCATCTCGAACGGGCCGTTGCCGATCGGCTTCTCACCGAACCCCTTGGGGTCCTTGAAGAAGACCTTGGGCAGCGGGGCGAACCCGTAGAAGGACAGCTGCGTCGGGAACGCGGAGAACGCGCCGGTCAGCGTGACCTGCAGGGTCGAGGCGTCGACGGCCTTCAGGCCGGACATGCCCTTGGCGGTGACCTTCTTGCCCTCGCCGGGGTTCAGGTCGCTCCAGCCCTGGATGTGGTTGAAGAGCGGGTTGGTCTGCTGGGCGTTGGTCTGGTCGGCGCCGTAGTTCCAGGCGTCGACGAAGGACTGGGCCGTGACCTTCTCACCGTTGTGGAAGGTGTAGCCGTCCTTCAGCTTGATCGTCCAGACCTTGTTGTCCTTGGACTCGACCGACGACGCCAGGTCGTTGACGACCTTGTTGTCGGCGTCCAGCTTGGTCAGGCCCGTGAACAGGGCGTGGATGACCTGGCCGCCCTCGGTCTCGTACGTGTTGCTCGGGATCAGGCTGTTCTGCGGCTCACCGATCTCCATCGAGACGATGCCATCGTTGCTGCCCGAGCCGCTGTCGCCCCCGCCACCACAGGCTGTCGCACCGAGTGCCACAACTGCAGCTATGGCCACCCACTTGGCGCTCTTGGCACCGCGCATGGGTTCCTCCTCATGAGTCCATTGGTTCACCGCATGGGGGAGCACATGACACGCATCCGTCGCCTCGTCGGTGCCGGAGAAAGTCAGATGCCCCCGCGCTCGTGAGTCGGCGCAGTGTGCAGCGCGTGACTCGTTGATCCGAGCTCTACGCGCCTAACTATCTGCCATGCGCCATGACCGAACCACATTCCTAAGGTCTCGGTTCGATCACACCTGTCGCCTACATCTTCCAAAATCCGGACAAACGGTTTGCCGAAAGATCCCTGCGAAACGGACTTGTTACACATCTATCGGGAGCGAGTGTCCGCATTCCGGACGTGCAGGGGCGGAAAATGTGTTGCGCATAACGGGCCGCCGTGCTGGATCCCTCCGGCGGGCCCGCACGTGAGAACGCGCGGGCGGCGGCGCTGGGTGACACACCGTCAGCACGCCGTCGCGACGGAGCCGTTCTTCCGTACGGCTTCCGCGAGGCTTCCGTCCGACTGCCGTACGGCTGCCGTACGGCTGCCGTGAGGAAGAGCACACGCGCCGAGGACGCGCGGCGGATCTTCGAGCTCATGCCTCACGGGCGGCGGACGGGCCACTCGGGGAGAAGGGTAGTGGGGACCGGCTGCCCATGAGGGCTCCCCCGGGCAAATCAAGGGTTTTCCCTATGACCCCCGGGACGGCGCCGGGGCCCCCCCCCCCCGGGGGGGGGGGGGCGGGGGGGGGCGGGCGGGGGCGGGGGGGGGGCGGGGGGGACCCGGCGGGCGCCCGGGGTGGGGGGGCGCGCGGCTGGGGCGCGCGCCGCGG
>NZ_JARXYX010000027.1 GCF_029893585.1 Streptomyces sp. LBL | reverse complement strand
CTGGTGCTTCATCCGGGCCATGTCCGAGGCCATGATGATGTCCTTGTTACCCGTCGTCGTGACGAAGATGTCCGCCTTGTCCACGACGTCGTCCAAGGTCGCCACCTGGTAACCGTCCATCGCCGCCTGCAGCGCGCAGATCGGATCGATCTCCGTGACGATCACCCGCGCGCCCTGCCCCCGCAGGGACTCCGCACAGCCCTTGCCCACATCGCCGTAACCGAAGACGACCGCGGTCTTGCCGCCGATCAGGACGTCCGTGGCACGGTTGATACCGTCGATCAAGGAGTGCCGGCAACCATACTTGTTGTCGAACTTCGACTTGGTCACCGCGTCGTTGACGTTGATCGCCGGGAACAGCAGGCTGCCGTCACGGTGCATCTCGTACAGGCGGTGGACCCCCGTCGTGGTCTCCTCCGTCACCCCACGGATCTCCGAGGCCAGCCGGGTCCACTTCTGCGAACCGTCCGTGATGGTGCGGTGCAGGAGATCGAGGATGACCCGGTGCTCCTCGTTCTCGGCCGTCCCGACGTCCGGGACCTTGCCGTCCTTCTCGTACTCGACACCCCTATGGACCAGGAGAGTGGCGTCACCCCCGTCGTCCAGGATCATGTTCGGCCCACCGGTGGGAGTGTTCGGCCAGGTCAACGCCTGCTCCGTGCACCACCAGTACTCCTGAAGCGTCTCACCCTTCCAGGCGAAGACCGGAACGCCCCGCGGGTCGTCGGGCGTACCCTCCGGGCCCACAGCGACCGCCGCCGCCGCATGGTCCTGGGTGGAGAAGATGTTGCACGAGGCCCAGCGGACCTCGGCACCCAAAGCGGCCAAAGTCTCGATCAGGACCGCGGTCTGCACAGTCATGTGCAGGGAGCCGGTGACACGCGCCCCCGCCAGGGGCTGCGCTGCGGCGTACTCCTTGCGGATCACCATCAGACCCGGCATCTCATGCTCGGCGAGAGTGATCTCCTTGCGGCCGAACTCGGCCAGAGAGAGATCGGCGACCTTGAAGTCCTGTCGGTTGTCGACAGTCGTCATTCGAGCTGCTCCTCGGGGGTTGGGGCGAGGTGGGTAGGGCTGGTCTGCGCGGCGGCGGACACAGGGGTGCCCCGAAGGAGGACACAGGCATGCCCGCGTGTGCGCAGCGCAGTCCGTCGGAGGCCCTCTCTCCCTCGGTCGGTCCGCGGTGGGACCGCCCGACCGCCATCAGCAGCGACGTCTGGCTCCCACCCAAGCTACACCGGTGGACCGGGGCATCCCCAGTCCGCCTCCGAACACATCGCGCCATTACGTCAGGAGACCGGCGAGCAAGGGACGGAGGACGAAACAAGAGCGGGCAGAGCGTTACAAAGGTGTGGAAGCTTGGATATCGGAGTATCTGATCGATCTTGTGGGACGTCCGGGACAGCGTGGAGGCGTTCGGGTTGACTCTGCGTCCGACCGGCATCGCACAGTGGGCGACGAGCGTCTGCGGGGCCTGGCGTTGCTGTCGCGGAAGCTGAGGATCACGGATTCCGGAAGCGGCCGTCGGCGGCCGAAACCGAAGCGGCGGTCATCGAAGCGCTGAGCGAGCTCCATCAGGGGGTGAGCCCGGGTCCGAAGGAAAGCGCGGGCCGGCTCAGGCGGCTCAGGCGGCTCAGGCGGCTCAGGCGGCTCAGGCGGCTCAGGCGGCTCAGGCGGCTCAGGCGGCTCAGGCGGCTCAGGCGGCTCGCAGGCAGCCGATACTCTCTGCGACTGCGGGAGTTCCGCGTGGCGAGGGAGCCGTGGTGAGCAAGGCACGGAAGCTGGGGGTGGCCGCAGGGGTTCTGGGACCGCTGGGGCTGTTGCTGGTGATCGGGCCCGTGGTGGCTCTGTGGACGGGGTATCACGGGAGCACTGTGCGGAGCGGCAGGATGGCACCGACGTACACGGAGGGTCAGCAGCTCGTCTACGAACGCGTCGACGGGACTCAGGTGCGCCGCGCCGACGTTGTGCTCTTCAGGCGCCCGAGCGCTACGACTTCGACAGCCCCGTCATGAAACGCGTCATCGGCGTGGGCGGCGATCACCTCGTGTGCTGTAGGGCGAGGGCGCGCGGGAGCGGCTGATCGTCAATGGGAAGCCGCTCGAGGAGCGGTATGTGGCGGACGGCATTGCCGACGGGTTGCACCAGCCGTACGACGTGAAGGTGCCGGAGGGCCGGTTGTTCCTGCTCGGCGATCACCGGCTGAACTCGCGGGACTCCCGGTCCTTCGCCGACGACCACAGCGGCACGGTACCGGTCGGCTCGGTGCACGGCCGGGTGACGGACGACGACACCGTGCCGGTGCTGCTCGGCGCCGTCGCGTTGGTCGGGATCCTGGTCGCCCTCACCGGCTTCGGCCTGGGGATCGCCGCCCTGGCCCTGCGGCGGCAGAAGCCGGTCGCCGTGCAGCCGCCGTGGCCGACACAGGTGTGAGAGCGGACGGGACGGGGGGCCGTCGAACGCCCGGCGAGCCCCGTCGCCGTACGCAATCCGCTGCCGGGGATCAGTGTCCGGCGGGGTGCGGCGCCGGTCCTCCGGGGGTGGCTTCGCGATCGGGGCCCTTGGCGGCCTCGGCCTCGGTGTAGATGTCGGGTTCGAGGTAGATCACGCGGGCGATCGGGACGGCCTCGCGGATGCGGGCCTCAGCGGCGTTGATGGCGGAGGCCACCTCGGCGGCGGTGTCGTCGTGCTGGACGGCGATCTTGGCGGCGACCAGGAGTTCCTCGGGGCCGAGGTGGAGCGTGCGCATGTGGATGATGCCGGTGACGGTGTCGCCGTCGACGATGGCGGTCTCGATCTTCTTGATCTGTTCGGGGCCCGCGGATTCGCCGAGCAGCAGGGACTTGGTCTCGGCGGCCAGCACGAGTGCGATCACGATGAGCAGGATGCCGATGCAGAGGGTGCCGATGCCGTCCCAGACGCCGTCGCCGGTGAGCAGGGCCAGGCCCACGCCACCGAGAGCGAGGACCAGACCGACGAGCGCGCCGAAGTCCTCCAGAAGGACGACCGGGAGTTCGGGGGCCTTGGCGCGGCGCACGAACTCCTTCCAGGAGAGGGTTCCGCGCAGCGGGTTGGCCTCCTTGATGGCCGTACGGAAGGAGAAGCCCTCTGCGATGATCGCGAAGATCAGGACGCCCACCGGCCAGTACCAGTGCTCGATCTCGTGCGGCTCCTTGATCTTCTCGTAGCCCTCGTAGATGGCGAACATGCCGCCGACCGAGAAGAGGACGATGGAGACGAGGAAGGCGTAGATGTAGCGTTCGCGGCCGTAGCCGAAGGGGTGTTGCGGGGTGGCTTCGCGTTGGGACTTCTTGCCACCGAGCAGCAGCAGGAACTGGTTGCCGGAGTCGGCGAGCGAGTGGACGCCCTCGGCGAGCATCGACGACGAGCCGCTGAACGCGAACGCCGCGAACTTCGATGCCGCGATCGCGAGGTTGGCGCCGAGTGCCGCCACGATCGCCTTGGTACCGCCTGACGCGCTCATGTGTTCGCGTTGTCCCTTCGCCGTCGTACGTACGCGGGCGCCCCAGGAGGGTCGTCCAAGGACCCGGCCTTTGCCGGTCCTTTGCCGTGGGCCATTCTTGCAGCCCGGCGCGACACCGACGCGTCAGGTATCCACAGGGGCGGTCATACCATCACGGTGGCTCGGAAGAGCGTGCCCACCCCGGACACCTCGGCCTTCGCGTCCGCCGGTACGAACACGGATTGCCCGGGAGTCAGTTCGTATTCCCCCGCCCGTACTGATCCGGCCGTGCAGAGCAGGATCTGCGGGGTCGCTCGGGTGAGGTCGTGGGCGCCCTCGGCCTCGGACTCGGGAAGGACGTACCTCGACAGCCGGAACTCGTCGATGGGGGTCTCGTAGACCTCCTCGCCGTCGGGGGACGCCTCGGGGCGCAGGACGCCGGGGTCGCTCGGCTCGAAGCGGACGATGCGCAGGAGTTCGGGGACGTCGACGTGCTTGGGGGTCAGGCCGCAGCGCAGGACGTTGTCGGAGTTCGCCATGATCTCCACGCCGAGGCCGTTCAGGTACGCGTGCGGGATACCGGCGCCGAGGAACAGGGCCTCCCCGGGCTGGAGTCGGACGTGGTTGAGGAGCATGGCGGCGATGACGCCGGGGTCGCCCGGGTAGTGGTGGGCGATGTCGGCGTACGGGGCGTAGGCGCCACCGAGGCGGCTGCAGGCGGCCGTGGCCGCGGTGACCATGCGGGTCATCTCGTCCGGGTCTGCGGTCAGGATCGCGGTGAGGACCTCCCGCAGGGCCGCGTCCTCGGGGCGGGCGTGCAGCAGGTCGACGTACGGCTTGAGGGCCTCGACACCGAGGCCGTCGAGGAGATCGGCGGTTTCCGCCGGGTCGCGGAAGCCGCACAGTCCGTCGAACTCGGTGAGCGCACAGATGAGTTCGGGCTTGTGGTTGGCGTCCTTGTAGTTGCGGTGCGGGGCGTCGACCGGGATGTTCCGGTGCTCCTCGTCCTCGTACCCCTCCTTGGCCTGGTCCAGGTCGGGGTGCACTTGGAGGGAGAGGGGGGCGCCGGCGGCGAGGATCTTGAGCAGGAAGGGCAGGCGCGGGCCGAACCTGGCGACGGCCGGTGCACCCAACTCCCGCTCCGGATCGGCCTCGATGACCTCGACGAGCGTGCCGCGCTCGGTGCGGGAGGGCGCGCCCGGGTGGGCGCCCATCCACATCTCCGCCTGCGGTTCGCCGCTCGGCTCGATGCCGAGCAGCTGAGGGATCGCGGTGGTCGAACCCCAGGCGTAGGGGCGGATCGTGTTGTCGAGGCGGTCCATGGGGTTCTTTCTGCCGGTTCTTGGTGCGTACGACGGGGAGCGCCGGGCGTACGACGGTCAGGGCGTCCTGGGCAAGGTCAGGCCCCTGAGGCGAGCGCCAGGTAAACGGCGGCGAAATCCGTCATGGCGATCAGTTCCGCGAGGGTCTCCAGTTCGCCGCCGGACTCCGGCTCCAGCTCGCTGATCGGCGTGTCGCGACTGAGGGCCAGGTCACGGGCGGTGGGGGCGGCGGTGAGGCCGCCGATCGGGCGGTCGCGGAGCAGCACCACGCGCGCGTGCAGGACAGGTCGCTCCTCCACCCGGTCGCGGAAGAAGTCGTCGGGGTCGGCGCCGGCGGCCAGCCGACCCGCGAGCAGGGCGCTGTGCGCGGCGAGCGCCTCGGGCAGCTCGGCGACGACTGCCGGGGTTCCGGACAGCTCGGCGAGGGCGGCGGCGAACCGGCGTCCGGCGGGGCCCGCTGAGGTGCCCTCGGTCCAGATCACGGGGAGGGTGTCGGCCAGTTCGGCGGCCAGCGTCTTGGCCGGGTTGCTGTAGGTCACGATGGCGGGCCCGCAGCGCTCGGCGACCCGGTCGAGTCGGTCGGCGACCTTCTCGAGGGCGGCCGGCGGGGCGGTGAGCAGCCCGGTGCGGTCCAGGATCGCGAGCAGCGGGGTGAGCAGCGCCCACAGCACGCCGGGGGCGGACGCGGTGAGGACCTGTCCGTCCGACTCGTCGTACGGGGCGGTCGCCATCGGTACGAAGAGGCCGTGGGCGCCGTCCACCGCCTCGGTGAGGGGCGTACGGGCGGGGGCCACGGCGACGACCGTGCAGCCGCGTCGGTAGGCCGCTTCGGCGAGCAGGGAAAGGCCCGGCTCGGTGCCGTCGGGGGTGGCGATCAGCAGCAGGTCCACAGAGCCGGCCCAGCCGGGCAGTTCCCAGCGCAGGGCGCCCGCGGCGGGGGCGACGCCGGTGGGTGCCAGGCGGGTGACCGGGCTGCCCGGGCCGGCGAGCGTGCCGAGGAGGTCGGCGGCACAGGTGGCGGCGGCGCCGGGGCCGGCGATCAGGACGGCGCGCGGGCGGCCGTCCGGCTTGAGGTCGGACACCCCGGCCTCGGCGGCGAGCCGGGCGGCCGTGCGGACGCGAGCGCCGGCCTCCGCGGCGCCGCGGAGCAGGCCGCGATGGTCGGCCCCTGAGAGCGCGTCGGGGGTGTCGAGCAGCGATTCGTCGAGCATGAGCGGCAGCCTCCGGTCGCCGTGTTCGTCGGATGCGCGGGTCTCCGGGTCGCCGGGTGGTCGCTTACGCGGGGCGGCGGGCCTCGTCGACGAGGAGGACGGGGATGCCGTCGCGGACCGGGTAGGCCAGGCCGCAGTCCTGGCCGGTGCAGATCAGCTCGGTGTCCTGCTCCTTGAGGGGTGCGTGGCACGCCGGGCAGGCGAGGATCTCCAGGAGGCCGGCTTCGAGCGGCATGGGGGTTCCCTTCGGGGGCGGCACTGATGTGGCCTGGTCAGGGTACCGCCGCAAGGGGGACGGTGGCGGGGTCGGGCCGGGCCGGGCCTGAGTTCAAGGGGGATCCCCTTCGCACCATCGCCCCAACGGCAAAGGCCCCCGTCGTCCCATCGGCACGACTGCCAGCAGCTGCGCCAAGCCACAGCGGCCCCCGCGGCGGAGCCCCGAGCGGCCCCGCGCCGCAGCCCCGGATGATCCCCACGCCTCAGCCCCGGATGATCCCCACACCTCAGCCCCGGATGATCCCCAGCACCTCGTCCCGCACCTTCGTCATCGTCGGCTCGTCCCTCGCCTCCGCGTTCAGCCGCAGCAGCGGTTCCGTGTTGGAGGGACGGACGTTGAACCACCAGTCCGCCGAGGACACCGTCAGGCCGTCCAGCTCGTCCAGTTCGACGCCCTGGGCGTTCTCGTACGTCGAGCGGATCACCGCGAGGCGGGCCCGCTGGTCGGCCACCGTGGAGTTGATCTCGCCGGAGCCCACGTAGCGGTCGTACTGCGCCACCAGGGCCGAGAGGGGGCCGTCCTGGCCGCCCAGGGCCGAGAGGACGTGCAGGGCGGCCAGCATGCCCGTGTCGGCGTTCCAGAAGTCCTTGAAGTAGTAGTGGGCGGAGTGCTCTCCGCCGAAGATCGCGCCGGACCTCGCCATCTCGGCCTTGATGAAGGAGTGGCCCACGCGCGTACGCACCGGGGTGCCGCCCTGCTCCTTGACGACCTCCGGCACCGACCAGGACGTGATCAGGTTGTGGATGATCATGCCCTTGCCGCCGTGCCGGGCGAGTTCACGGGAAGCGACCAGGGCGGTGATGGCGGACGGGGAGACCGGGTCGCCGTGTTCGTCGACGACGAAGCAGCGGTCGGCGTCGCCGTCGAAGGCGATGCCCAGGTCGGCGCCCTCCGCGCGGACGCGATTCTGGAGGTCGACGATGTTCGCCGGGTCGAGGGGATTGGCCTCGTGGTTCGGGAACGTGCCGTCGAGTTCGAAGTACATCGGGACGACGTCCAGCGGCAGGCCCGCGAAGACCGTCGGGACGGTGTGGCCGCCCATGCCGTTGCCCGCGTCGACAACGACCTTGAGGGGGCGGACGGAGGTCAGGTCGACGAGGGAACGGAGGTGGGCCGCGTAGTCCCCCAGGGTGTCCTGCCGTTTGATCGTTCCCGGGGTCGCGACCGGCTCGGGGGCGCCCGACTCGCTCCATCCCTCGACCAGTTCGCGGACCTCGGCGAGGCCTGTGTCCTGACCGACCGGGGCGGCGCCCGCGCGGCACATCTTGATGCCGTTGTACTGGGCGGGGTTGTGCGAGGCCGTGAACATCGCGCCCGGCAGGTTCAGTGCGCCGGAGGCGTAGTACAGCTGGTCGGTCGAACACAGGCCGATCTCGGTGACGTCCACACCGCGGGCGGTCGCCCCGCGCGCGAAGGCTCGCGACAGGCCCGGGGACGACGGCCGCATGTCGTGCCCGATCACGATCGCCCTCGCGCCGGTCACCTGGACGAACGCGGCACCGAAGAGTTCGGCCAGCGACTCGTCCCACTGGTCCGGGACGACCCCGCGCACGTCGTACGCCTTCACGAGCTGTGAGAGATCAGCAGCCACGGCCTGCCCTTCCGAAAGTCCTGTAGGTCGCCCCAAAGTACCCGTACCGACTGACAGTGCGCCGTGCGGTTGCCGAGTGGTCGTCGAGCCGTCGCGTGCGCGCGTGCGGTACGGCGACCAGGGCACCCACGCCCGCCAAGGCGGCCCCGATGTCGGCGAGTTGCGCGGAGAGGTGGTTCGAGGCGGCGAACTGGGCCACGGCGAAGGCGGTTCCGCGCAGCCGGGCGGGCACCCAGGTCTCCCGCAGACCCCGCGGCCGATGGTCGTGTCCGCGCCAACGGCACGTCCACGAGTGTGCGCCGTTCAAATGTGCGCCGTTCAAAGGGGCGGGTGGGCCCGGCTCAGTTGTCCGGCGAGCGCAGCACCCGCAGGTGGCCGCGGCGCGCGACCTCCATCGGATCCGCCCGGCGACCCCCGCCGCCGGCCTCGGCCGCGCGCTCCTGAGGGCGGGCCGCCTCGCGCACCGCGTCGGCAAGCGCTTCCAGATCGTCGCCGCTGGGCCGGGCCGGGGCCGAGGCGTCGAGGAGGCGGACGACCTCCCAGCCGCGTGGGGCGGTGAGGCGAGAGGAGTGCTCGGCGCACAGGTCGTAGCAGTGGGGTTCGGCGTAGGTGGCGAGCGGGCCGAGGACCGCGGTCGAGTCGGCATAGACGTATGTCAGTGTCGCGACGGCGGGACGGCCGCAAGCGGTTCGCGAACAGCGACGTACAGGGCTCACGACGTTGGACGGTACCGCACTCTTGAGCGGGCCGCGACGAATCTCCCCCGGGCCGCTCCACCGTGTCGTGCTGTGAAACGCCCCACACGCCTCTCCGGTCCCAGCGCTCTGAACTGCACCGATACCCGTCACCGAGGGGGTGGGCGGTTTGGGGCCCGGTCACCACTCGGTACAAACCCCGTCAATCGCCTTGAGATCAACGGTCTCGTAGAGATACGGAATCGAGCCCAACCTTGGCTGGAATGGTCAACTGGCGACATGGCGTACGGGATCGACGCGTGCCGTCCGCGCGGGCCGCGTGGGGGTCGGGCACGCGGGCCCGGCGGGGACTACGCTTCACCGGTGATGGACAACCCCGCAACGCCCCGCGCCGCCGCCCCCGGGCCCCGCCGTCGTGATCGCCACGGACGGGGCATGCGCGGCCCGATCGCGCCGCCGCAGGTGCCGATCGCCGCGAGCCGTGCGGAGGCGTTCGCGGATCTGGTGCAGGACTCCGTGGAACGGCTGGAGCGGCGCTGGCCGCAGCTCGCCGACATCGATTTCCTCGTGCTCGAAGTGCCACACATCGACGGGCCGGGGGAGGCCTGGAACGACGAGGCGGTACCCCTGGGCGGCACGATGCCGGCCCAGGACGGGCGGCGGGCCCGGGTGATCGTCTATCGGCGGCCGGTGGAGATCCGCACCAAGGGGCGCGACGAGCGGGCCGCCCTGGTGCACGAGATCGTCGTCGAGCAGGTGGCCGAGCTGTTGGGGCTGACTCCCGAGACGGTGGACCCCCGGTACGGGGAGGACTGAACCGCACGTCCCGGGAGGGACGCCTACTTCTGCAGCACCGACAGGTCCTCGTCCGCCTCCGGTACCGCCACCGTGCCGCGGTCGCCCGGGAGGGTCTGGATGGTGAAGCCCGGGACGCCGTCCCCCGTGGCCACGAGGGTGCGGGCCGCGTAGACCGGCCCCCCGGAGACCGGCTCGACCGTCAGGGCGTACGTCCCCTTCAGGCCGCTCGGGACCGGGGCCTCGACGTGCTGGGTGGTGCCCGCCTTGAGGGTGAACGTCTGCGACTGCGCCGTACCGCCGCCGCTGCCCGCCGAGGCGGTGACCTTGACCTTCGCGGTGCCGGTAGGGGCGGTCAGGGCGAGCGTGGTGCCCTTGGAGCTGTTGTCGGCGGACGTCGCGCGGGCGCCGACCGGGGCTGCGGCGGGGATGAACGCCGTCTCCTGCTTGTCCCCCTTGCCGCGGATGACCCGCACGGCCGCGACCACCGGCACGGACTGGTCGGTGGGGGTCAGGATCAGGGAGCCGGCCTCGCCGCGGGTGACGTCACCGAGGTCGACGGCGGTCGTCCTCCCCGCCTTGACGTGCAGCGTCTCGTTCCCGGCGGGGGTGATCGACCCGGACGGGGAGGCGAGGCGCACCTTCAGGTCGGCGTCGGAGTCGCCGGGGGTGAAGGCAACCAGGCGCACGGCCGTGGCGTCCTTCGGGATGCCGGGCAGGACGAGGTTGCCCGCCGGGTCCGCGGCCGCGGCCAGCCAGTCGCCGCCCAGCCGTTCGTCCAGGGCCTGTATGGCCGCGCCCACGCGCCCGCTGCGGACGTTCACATGGACGGTGAGGTTCTCCTGCTTCTCGTCCGTGAGCGTGGACAGCAGGATCGGTTCGCTGGAGTGCGGCCGGACGGTGATGTCCTCACCCGCCGTGGTCTGCAGGGCTCCGTCCTTGCCGTAGACCTCGAGGTCTACGACGGCGGCGGAGTCGTCGGGGTTGGTCAGGTGCACGTAGTCGGTGCGGTCGGAGGCCGTGCTGGCACCGGGGAACCAGAACTCCGTTTCCGGGGCGGTGCAGTTGACGCCCTGCAGGCCGCGGCCCGTGCCCGCGGCGACCTCGGTGGTCTCCTGGAGGGACCAGCCGGGCGCGAACTTGCCCTCGGCGGTGCCGAGGAGCGCGGGGGTGCCGGAGCCTGACACGTCCCCGGTGACCGGAGTGCCGGGCTCCTTCGGCGTCAGGACCGGTTTGTCGGCCTTCTTCTTGCCACCGCCCTTGCCGCCCGCGCCGTCTGCCGACTGCTCGGCGGCGGGCAGGAGTTCGGCCTTTCCGTCGCTCCCAGTGCCCTTGGTGACGGGCGTGAAGGACGTGTACGACGTCTCCGCGAGGTCGGAGAGGCTGGGCGCCGGGCACAGCAGACTGGTGCGCTCCACGGGCCGTTCGGCGGTCGCCTCGGCGGTGCGGGTTCCGGCGGTGGCCGGGGGGTCGAGCACGGCGAACCCGGTGACGGCGGCGAGCGCCGCGGTGCCCGCGATCAGGGACAGGGTGGTGCGGTTCACTGCTGACTCCCGTCGGGGCGCTGCTCGTTGCCGGTGCCGTTCGGGTGCGGCTGGTGCGGCTGGGGCTGGGGCGGCTGCTGCGCCGGGTCGTACTCCTGCTCATAACCCTGCTGCGGGTACTGCCCGTAGTCCTCGTCGTACGGCGCCTGTTGGGGCCGGCCGTAGGCATACGGGTCGTACTGGCCGCCCTGGTACGGGTCCGCCTGGTAGGGCTGCTGGTCGTAGCCGCCCGCCGGGTACTGCGGTGCGCCCTGGTACTGCTCGTTGCCGTAGCCGCCGTACTCCGTGCCCGCGTAGCTCGGGGTGTCCTGCCCCCAGCCTCGGCCGTCCTCGCCCGGGGGCACCCCCGTGCCGTAGGGCTGCTGCTGTGGGACGGGAACTTGGGCCTCCTCCGCAGGAGGAGGCGGGAACTCGTCGGGCCGGCCGTCCTCTTCGGCCTCGGCCTGGGCGCGCAGCCGGCGGGCGCGGCGGCCCTCGCCGGCGATCGGCTGGGCGGAGACTTCGGGCTCGTCGGGGAGGTCGTCGTCCACTTCACGGCGACGGCCGGGCAGGGCCAGCACGACGAGGACGACGGCGAGTGCGCCCTGCGCCCACAGCCACCCGGTGTGGGTGAGGGGGGCGTCGTAGGTGACGTCCAGCTTGCCGCCGGAGGCGGGCAGTTCGAAGCCCTGCGCCCAGCCGTCGACCGTGGTGCGGGTGAGCGGCTTGCCGTCCAGGGTGGCCGTCCAGCCCTCGGCTGTGGTGTCCGCGAGGCGCAGGACGCGGCCGTCGGCGCCGGACGGGATCGTGGTGTGGATCTCGACGGGGCCGGCGGCGACGGGCTGCGGGGCGCCGGACCCGGTGCCGACGGTGGCGCGCGCGACCTCCTGGTCGACCCGCCACAGCCCGCTGCCGTCCTGTTGGCTGAGCCGGGACAGACCGGGCGTGGCGTCCAGGACTCGGGTGACGTCGTGGGGCGCGCCCTTGTGGACGAGGACGTAACGCACGGCGAACTTGCCGAGCTGGTCGGTCTGGTCGGCGCCGGAGCCGGCGACGAGGTTGGCGACGACCTTGTCGAGCGCGCTGTTCTCGCCGTCGGTCGCGGCGAGTTCGGCGTCGCCGAGGCGGACGCCGGAGCCCCGGACCAGCATGTAACCGACATGGGAGGCGGAGTCGCTGTCGAGGACGAGAGTGCGGGCCTGGTCGCGGCTGCCGCTCTCCTCGGCGACGAACGCGGGCACCTGCACGGGGTCGCGGCGCTCCAGGGGGCCGTCGGCCCCGCCGATCATCCAGCCGGCGGCGACGAGCAGCGGGCCCGCGGCGGAGGCGAAGGCGATCAACGCGGCGACCGGCTGGCGCCAGCCGAAGCTCTGCTCGGCCACCCGCGCGCGTGCCCCGTCGGCGCCGAGGACGGCGGCGGCCAGGAGCGCGAGGCCGTAGACGAGGGTGGCGGGGCCGGCCCAGGTGGAGGCGTTGGAGAGGACCGCGAAGATCAGACCGACGAGGGCTGCGGTCCAGGCCGTCCAGATGCCGAACTGCCGCTCCGAGCGCAGCAGCGCGGCGAGAGCGGCCAGGACGATGCCGATCAGCATCAGTCCGTTGACCGTGCCGGGTCCGCCGGGGCTGATGCCGAGCAGGTCGAGGGCGGAGGCCGCCGAGGAGCCGTACTCCAGGCCGGCCTCCTGGAAGAAGCCGAACGGGAGCAGGGACAGCGACCAGGGCGCGAGGATCAGCAAGGGGGTGCCGAGCTGGGCCAGGAAACGTGGGCCGTAGCCGGTGATCTCGGCGCGGCGCACGGCCAGCAGACCGATACCGAGGACCAGCGCGACGGGCCAGATGACCGGCGTGAACGCGGTGGTGACGGTCAGCAGCAGGGCATACGCCCAGGTGGCGCGCCAACTGCCGCGCGCGCCGGAGTCGTTCGCGAGGCCGCTGGCGGCGATGCCCGCGCGCGCGATGAGCGGCAGCAGGACGGCCAGGACGGCGGTGCCGAGGCGGCCGCCGGCGAGGGCGCCGGTGGCGGCGGGCAGGAGGGCGTAGACGACGGCTGCCCACGCGCGCAGGAGACGCGACTCCACCAGCGGGCGGGAGGCGAAGTACGCGGTGAAGCCGGCCAGCGGGACCGAGAAGACCAGCAGGACCGTGACCGCGAGGCCGGTCGAGCCGAACAGCAGGGACGCGAGCATCGCGACGAGCGCGAGGTACGGCGGTGCGGACGGGGTGCCGCCGACGCCCACCGCGTGCCAGGCGTCCAGGTAGCGCGACCACAGCTCACCGGAGTCGGCCGGGGCGGGCAGCAGGGCGCCGCCCGCGAGCGCGCCGGAGCCGAGGAGGGCACGGCAGGCGACCAGGGAGACCAGCAGCAGCACCAGGAAGAGCACCGGGCCGGGCTTGCGGGCGATGCGCTTGACCCGGACGAACTGTTCGATCTCCAGGAAGTCGGCGTCGTCGCCGCCGGGTCCGGACTCGATCCCACCGCCGTGCCGTCCGGCGCCGGAGGCCGCCTCCTGGTCGGAGCTGCCGAAGAGGTCGGCGGCGGCCTGCTCGACCGTGGCGCGGATCGTCGCGCCCGGCGGCGGGAACAGCGGCCGCATCTCCTCCTTGCCGACGGCCTGGCTGCCGCGCCTGCGGCGCCCGGCGAGGATCCGCTCGGGCCGCAGCAGGGTCCCCAGCAGACCGCGGATCTCGTCGACGGCCTGTCCGGGGACCTTGCCGACGAGGTAGGCGACGGTCCGCAGCAGGGTGCCGACGGCGAGGCGCAGCATCACCCAGGGCAGCTGGGCGGCGCGCGTGTTGACGAGCAGGGTGTAGACCGCGCCGGCCTTGTCGACCTTGTGCGGGGAGGCGGTGGTGCGGCCCGCGCAGTCGACGGCGCGGCGCTCGCGCGAGGCAGCCTCGGCGTGGCGTACGACGGCTTCCGGGGCGGTCAGGACGCGGTAGCCGGCCGCGTGGGCGCGCCAGCACAGATCGACGTCGTCCCGCATCAGGGGCAGCCGACGGTCGAAGCCGCCGAGCTGCTCGAAGACGTCGCGGCGGATCAGCATGCCGGCGGTGGAGACGGACAGCACCGGCCGGACATGGTCGTGCTGGCCCTGGTCCTGTTCGCGACGGTCGAGGCCGGTCCAGCGGCGGCCGGAGTGGGCGATGGTGACGCCGACCTCCAGCAGCTGTCGGCGGTCGTACCAGCCGCGGAGCTTGGGGCCGACGACGGCGACGTCCTGTCGGCCCTGTTCGTACTCGGCGTCCACGACCCGCAGCAGGTGGGCCAGGGCGTCCGGTTCGGGGGCGCAGTCGTCGTGCAGCAGCCACAGCCACTGGACCGGCTCTCCGTGCGGGAGTTCCGGCAGGTCGTAGGCGTCGTCGCGCCAGCTGCGGGTGACCGGGTCCCAGCCGCTCGGCCGCTTCAGGTACGGCAGCTCGTCCGGCGTGAGGACGGGTGCGGAGCGGCCCGCCTCCTCGACGGCCTGGCCGAAGCTGGTGCGCCGGGCGAGGTGCAGCACGTGGTCGGCGCCGAGGGCTTCGGTGACCAGCTGGGCGGAATCGTCCGCGCTGCCGGTGTCGGCGCCCATGGCGAACTGCACCGGACGCTCCTGGCTGAGCAGCCCGGCGAGCGCGTCGGGCAGCCAGCGGGCGCCGTCGTGGGAGACGAGGACCGCGGTCACCACATGACGCGGAAACTCAGGGGCGGCAGCGCTCTCTTGCTGGGCTGCCGTGTGGCTGTGCACGGACATCGAGGTACGGGCCCCGGTTCGGTGGACTGCGGTGGACGCCTGTGCCCCGGCGGGACAGCGAGGCGTCTCGGACGAGCGCCCACACTATCGGCTGTGCACAACAGCGGCCCGCCGCCTGTGGATAACCCACCTGCGACGGGCCGTTCGTGACGCATCGATGGACGCGCCCACGTGAGGATCCGCGCCCCTCGGTTCAGACGGCGGCCTTCTTCAGTCTGCGGCGTTCGCGTTCGGACAGACCGCCCCAGATACCGAACCGTTCATCGTTGGCGAGGGCGTATTCGAGGCACTCGGAGCGGACCTCACAGGCGAGGCAGACCTTCTTGGCCTCGCGGGTGGAGCCGCCCTTCTCAGGGAAGAAGGACTCGGGGTCGGTCTGGGCGCACAGCGCGCGCTCCTGCCAGCCGAGTTCCTCGTCCGCGTCGTCGACCAGCAGTTGCTGCACCGTCTCGGTCATGTGCGCCCCTCGTCTGTCTACTCGCGTCCCCGTGATGTAGCCGTTACCGATTTCGGCTGAACGACACGAGTGAAATTACAAGTGCGCTGCTCCGGGCGAGTCAAGCCGAGATCTGCTATTGAGCCCCTTATTCACTCTGCGGAACCAAGGCCTAGCAGAAAGTGTTCAAATCGGCATAAACCTTGACACACAGACGAGCCCCGAAAGGACACCTCGCGCCGCGCAGTGCGCTTCGGACTTGTACGGAGAAGGACGCTCAGGAGTTCGATCTCGTTGCGACCGACGCGCACGCCGAAGCGAACCGGATCACAGTCGGATCACAGGACCGCAACAGGGCTTGCGCGCCCGGCTGTCGCCATGTGTCCCGGATGGCGCCTGAACAAACCTTTCATCGTGGAGTTGGACCGGATGAGGTGAAACACGTCCCACTTGCCGGGCGTCGAGTTGACAGTGAAGGTGTGAACCGATGTCCTTGTGGGCATGCTCGCGAACTCGGCACTCACCTCGACCCGCTCGGCCGGGTCCCTCGGTGCTGCCCACGCTCGCTGTAGCTGTTGTTGCCGTCCCAGCTGTTGAGCCGAACTCGCTCCGGCTGCGCATGAGTCCGCCTCGACTCGGCTGCTGTCCCTTTTGAGCCCCACCAGGGTCGAGCCCTCACCCGGGCCCCTCGCCCGCCCGCGACCCGGGCGGACGGTACGCGTCACCCAGGCCAGCCCCCACTCTTCCGCCGAGGAACACCCACCCCATGAACAGCGACAGCGACCTCCAGATCGCCGGCGACATCCTCGAAGTCCCGCACCTGCTCCAGGCTCCGCGTGAGCACCCGGCCACCGTCGCCGAGTTCGTCGGCCTGTCCCGTTCCCTGGCCGCCGACCGCTCCCAGTGGGAGCACCTCGTCCAGTACGACGCGACGACACGCTGGTACCACCGGCTGCGTACCGGACCCGGCTACGAGGTGTGGCTGCTGTCCTGGGTGCCCGGGCAGGGCAGCGGACCGCACGACCACGGCCGCTCCTCCGGTGTTCTGACCGTCCTGGAGGGCACGCTGACCGAGCGCACCGAACGGGGCACGCGCGCGTGGGGAGAGGGTGCGCAGCGGGTCTTCGCGCCGGGGTACGTGCACGAGGTGATCAACGACACGCTCGAGCCGGCCGTGAGCCTGCACGTCTACTACCCGGGCCTGACCGAGATGCCCATGCTCCCCCAGTCCCCCCTGCGTTCTGCCGTACAGACCCCCATGGCCTGCACGGCCCCCGCGCCCCACGACGACGCGGACATCGTGACCGCCTGACGCGTTCCGGCCGGCGCGACCACCGGACGCGTTGTCGTGACCGCCTGACGGGTTGCGGACGGCGTGACCGGCTGCCGCGTTGTCGTAGCCGCCTGCAAGACTTGGCCCATGCGCATTGTGGTTCTGGCAGGCGGCATCGGTGGTGCCCGGTTCCTGCGCGGTCTCAAGCAGGCCGCGCCGGACGCGGACGTCACGGTCATCGGCAACACCGGGGACGACATCCACCTCTTCGGGCTGAAGGTCTGCCCGGACCTCGACACGGTGATGTACACACTCGGCGGCGGCATCAACGAGGAGCAGGGCTGGGGGCGGGCCGACGAGACCTTCCACCTCAAGGAGGAGCTCGCGGCGTACGGGGTGGGCCCCGAGTGGTTCGGGCTCGGCGACCGGGACTTCGCGACGCACATCGTGCGGACGCAGATGATCAGTGCGGGGTATTCGCTGAGCGCGGTGACCGAGGCACTGTGCGACCGGTGGAAACCCGGCGTACGGCTGATCCCCATGACGGACGACCGGGTCGAGACCCATGTCGCCGTCGAGGTCGACGGGGAGCGCAAGGCGATCCACTTCCAGGAGTACTGGGTGCGGCTGCGGGCCGCCGTGCCGGCCCAGGCGATCGTGCCGGTCGGGGCGGAGCAGTCGAAGCCGGCACCCGGGGTCCTGGAGGCCATCGCGGAGGCGGACGTCGTGCTGTTCCCGCCCTCCAACCCGGTCGTGTCCATCGGCACGATCCTCGCCGTGCCCGGCATCCGGGAGGCCATCGCCGACGCCGGGGTGCCGGTGGTGGGCCTGTCCCCCATCGTCGGGGACGCGCCGGTGCGCGGGATGGCCGACAAGGTACTCGCGGCGGTCGGCGTGGAGTCGACGGCCGCGGCGGTCGCCGAGCACTACGGCTCGGGGCTGCTGGACGGCTGGCTGGTCGACACCGTGGACGCCGGCGTGGTGGAGCGGGTGGAGGCCGCCGGGATCCGCTGCCGGGCCGTACCGCTGATGATGACCGATGTCGACGCGTCCGCGCAGATGGCACGGGAGGCGCTGACGCTGGCGGAGGAGGTGCGGGCGGTTTGAGTGGCGTATCTGTGAACGGTTACCAGGTCTGGGCCGTGCCCGGGCTGCCCGAAGTGCAGCGGGGCGACGACCTCGCCAAGCTGATCGCCGCCGCCGAGCCGGGGCTGGCCGACGGGGATGTCCTCCTCGTCACCTCGAAGATCGTGTCCAAGGCGGAGGGGCGCGTGGTCCAGGCGGCCGACCGGGAGGCGGCGATCGACGCCGAGACCGTCCGGGTCGTGGCGCGGCGTGGGGCGCTCAGGATCGTCGAGAACCGGCAGGGGCTGGTGATGGCCGCCGCCGGCGTCGACGCCTCCAACACCCCTTCGGGAACGGTGCTGTTGCTACCCGAGGACCCGGACGCGTCCGCACGGGCGATCCGGGACGGACTGCGGGACACGCTCGGCGTCAACGTCGGCGTGGTCGTCACCGACACCTTCGGGCGACCCTGGCGCGAAGGGCTCACGGACGTGGCGATCGGCGCCGCCGGAGTGCGGGTGCTCGACGATCTGCGCGGGGGCACGGACGCGTACGGCAATCCGCTCAGCGCGACGGTCGTCGCGACGGCGGACGAGTTGGCCGCCGCCGGCGACCTGGTGAAGGGCAAGGCCGACGGGCTGCCCGTCGCCGTGGCGCGCGGGCTGGGGCACATGGTGGCCGACGGGCGCGCGGAACACGGGGAGGGCGCACGGGCCATGGTGCGCGGTGCGCGCGACGACATGTTCCGGCTGGGCACCTCGGAAGCGGTGCGGGCGGCGGTGACCCAGCGGCGTACGGTACGGGCCTTCACCCAGGAGCTGGTCGACCACGGAGCCGTACGCCGTGCCGTGGCCGCGGCCGTGACGGCCCCGGCGCCGCACCACACGACGCCGTGGCGGTTCGTGCTGCTGGAGTCGGAGGAGTCGCGGGTCCGGCTGCTGGACGCCATGCGGGACGCCTGGATCGCCGATCTGCGGCGGGACGGGAAGTCGGAGAAGTCCATCGCCAAGCGGGTGCGGCGGGGAGACGTGCTGCGGAACGCGCCGTATCTCGTCGTGCCCTGTCTCGTCATGGACGGGTCGCACACGTACGGCGACGCGCGGCGGGACGGGGCCGAGCGGGAGATGTTCGTGGTCGCCGCCGGAGCGGGAGTGCAGAACTTCCTGGTCGCGCTGGCCGGGGAGCGGCTCGGGTCGGCGTGGGTGTCGTCCACGATGTTCTGCCCGGACGCGGTGCGCGAGGTGCTGGGACTGCCGGAGGACTGGGATCCGATGGGGGCGGTGGCGGTCGGGCATCCGGCACAGGACCCGCCGGCCCGGGCGGAGCGGGATGCGGGGGCGTTCATCGAGGTGCGGTGAGCCGGGGCGGGGGGACGGCCGTTTGTTCACCTTGCTCGTCCGGCCCCTTGCTCGTCCCCCCTGCCCGTCCACCTTGCTCGTCCACCTTGCTCGTTCGCCTTGCTCGGCGGACGAGCGCCTAGTCTCGTAGGACATCTCAGACGCCTCCGACATCTCCGGGATCTTTCGTGGCTGGACGGTTCGCTCCTCGGCCCACGCTCCCCCACAGCCCTGAAGGCGTGGGAGGGGCCCCCATGCCCGTGCGCGGTGGGGAGGTCGTCGTGCCCGCCGCACGCCGGGCGCCGGTGGCCGCGGGGCGGGTGCGGACGTGCGTGCCGGACGGGCCGCTCGATCTCGGGTTGGTGCTCGGGCCACTGCGGCGTGGGCCTGCGGATCCGACGTTCCGGGCGCTGCCGGACGGGTCCGTGTGGCGGGCCAGTCTCACGCCGGTCGGGCCGGGGACGCTACGGGTGTCCGCATACGGCGGTGAGGTGCGCGGGGAGGCGTGGGGGCCGGGCGCGGAGTGGCTGCTGGAGCAGTTGCCGGGGATGTTGGGCGCCCATGACGATCCGTCCGCGTTCACGCCTCGGCACCGGGTCGTGGCGATGGCGCGGCATCGGCGGCCGGGGCTGCGGCTGACCCGGACCGGGCTGGTGCTGGAGTCGTTGATTCCGTCGGTTCTGGAGCAGAAGGTCACGACGGACGAGGCCTATCGGGCTTGGCGATCGCTGGTACGGAAGTTCGGGGAACCGGCGCCGGGGCCTGCGGCGGGCGGGCGGCTGTGGGTGATGCCGGCACCTCGGACGTGGGCGTTGATTCCCTCGTGGGAGTGGCATCGGGCAGGGGTCGACAACAAGCGGGCGTCGACGATTCTGCGGGCGGTGCGGGTTGCCGCGCGGCTGGAGCAGGCCGTGGAGTTGTCTCCGGATCGGGCCCGGGCCCGGCTGGAGGTGGTACCGGGGGTCGGGCCATGGACGTCCGCGGAGGTGGTGCAGCGCAGCCATGGGGCGGCGGATGCGGTGACGGTGGGCGATCTGCATCTGCCGGGGATCGTGGGGTGGGCGCTTGCCGGGGATCGGTTCGCGGATGACGGGGTGATGTTGGAGTTGCTGGAGCCGTATGCGGGGCAGCGGCATCGGGCGGCTCGGTTGATCATGTTGAGCGGGAAGGTGCCGGCACGGCGGGCGCCGAAGATGCCGCGGGGGGATATCGGGCGGTGGTGACCTGCCCGGGGGCCGGGTCGGCGTGACCGTCCTCAAGGCTCCGCCCCCAGCCCCCCCGCCTCCCCTCCTTTTACTACCGACCGCCTATTGATCCGAGGAGAACCGCACCGCCCCCGCCGGGATCCGCACGTCGCACCACACCCGCATCCCGTCCCGGAGTTCGTTGTCGGCGCCGATGACCGCGCCGTCGCCGATGACCGTGCCGGTGAGGACGGAACGTTCCCCCACGCGGGCGCGGGTACCGATGAGGGAGTCGGTGATGACGGCCCCGGGTTCGATGACCGCGCCGGGGAGGATCGTCGAGCCGAAGACCCTCGCGCCCTCCGCGACGAACGCGCCCTCACCGACCACCGTCCCGCCGGTGAGCTTGGCGTCGGGAGCGACCCTCGCCGTGGGGAGGACCAGGCGGTCGCCGCAGTGGCCGGGGACCGCCGGGGACGGGGCGCGGCCGAGGACCAGGTCCGCCGAGCCGCGGACGAAGGCCGCCGGGGTGCCGAGGTCCAGCCAGTACGTGGAGTCGACCATGCCCTGGAGGTGGGCTCCGGCCGACAGCAGGTCGGGGAAGGTCTCCCGCTCCACCGACACCGGGCGGCCGGCCGGGATCGTGTCGATGACCGAGCGGCGGAAGACGTACGCCCCCGCGTTGATCTGGTCGGTGACGATCTCCTCGGGGGTCTGCGGCTTCTCCAGGAACGCCAGGACCCTGCCCGTCCGGTCCGTGGGGACCAGGCCGTAGGCCCGCGGGTCCGTGACCTTGGTGAGGTGCAGGGACACATCCGCACCGGTCGTCTCGTGCGTCCGCACCAGCGCCCTGATGTCCAGGCCGGTCAGGATGTCTCCGTTGAAGATCAGGACGGGGTCGTCGGGGCCCGAGTGGAGGCGGGTGGCCACGTTGCGGATCGCGCCGCCCGTGCCGAGGGGCTCCTCCTCTGTGACGTACTCGATGTGGAGGCCCAGCGAGGAGCCGTCGCCGAAGTACGGCTCGAAGACCTCCGCGAGGTAGGAGGTGGCGAGCACTATGTGGTGGACGCCCGCCGCTCTCGCTCTCGCCAGTTGGTGCGTGAGGAAGGGGACCCCTGCCGCGCGGACCATGGGTTTCGGCGTGTGCACCGTGAGGGGGCGCAGCCGGGTTCCCTTGCCGCCGACCAGGAGGATCGCTTCTGTCACCTGTCGTCTCCGCTTCCTGCCGGGACCGGCCGAACAGTCTTTCGGCCGGCCAGTGTATGCAGACCGTTGTGCGACGCCTTCGACGGCCGTGCGGCATTCAGCCTCTTGCCCCCCGATGGCGGTGAATGTGCCCTCCGGAGCCCCGAAGACTCCGAAGCCTCCGGAGCCTGTGGTCCCTCCGGACAGTCCGGACAGTCCGATAGACCCCCCGAAGCCCGGCACGGTTCCCTGTTCGACCTGCCCAGACGGTGTTCGAGCCCCCTGGACCCAGATCCGGGTGCCGACGGCCCTGACGCGGGCCGCGGTCGTGCGGGCGGCGCCGAGCATGCGGTAGAGCCGCTGACGGCCGGGGCGCTTCGTGGAGAAGCCGCCCCGATGACCGGAGATCACGTTCGATCGCACGCTCTTTCCCTTTGGTGGAGATTGCCACCGTCGGACTCCGGATATGTCTTTCCACGCGGATTGCCCCGGGCGGACCGACCTTCCACGCACTCGTCGACGAGGAAGTGGTAGCCGACGTCGCGCCGGCCCATGCTCGCGCCGTGGTAGCGGTAGCTACCACGGCTGGCGGAGGGCACCTGCGCGCAGCGGTGGCCGGTGGCCGGGTGGTGGACGAAGGCCACCTTGGCCTTCTTCGTGCGGACGAACTTCTTCCGCCCAGCTTCCGCAGAGTTGACGGACCGTCGGGCGGGGCCCCACCGAACCGGGGGCGGGGCGGTGGCCCGGCCGCTCGAAGCGCGGGGGCGGCCCGCGTACCCTTCTGCGGGTGAACGCCACCGACCGCACCCCTGCCGACCTGCTGCGTTCCGCGCTCGCCGCGGACCCCGGACGCCCGCTGGTGACCTTCTACGACGACGCCACGGGCGAACGAGTCGAATTGTCCGTGGCCACCTTCGCCAATTGGGTGGCCAAGACCTCGAACCTCCTCCAGGGCGATCTCGCCGCCGGGCCCGGTGACCGGGTCGCGCTGCTGCTGCCCGCGCACTGGCAGACGGCGGTATGGCTGCTGGCGTGCGCGTCGGTGGGGGTGGTCGCGGATGTCGGCGGGGATCCGTCGGCGGCCGACGTGGTGGTGAGCGGGCCGGACTCGCTGGAGGCGGCGCGGGCGTGTTCCGGGGAACGGGTCGCGCTGGCGCTACGGCCGCTCGGCGGGCGCTTTCCGCAGGTTCCGGCGGGCTTCGCGGACTACGCCGTCGAAGTACCGGGTCAGGGCGACCGGTTCGCGCCGTTCGCTCCGGTGGTCCCGGAGGAGCCGGCGTTGATCGTGGCCGGGCGGGAGTTCAGCGGGGCGGAGGTCGTCGAGCGGGGCCGGGCGGAGGCGCCGGGGCTGGGGCTCACGGGGCCCGGCTCGCGGCTGCTGTCGGGGCTGCCGTACGACACGTGGGAGGGGCTGAACGCGGGGTTGTACGCGCCCTTGGCCACCGGAGGCTCGGTGGTGCTGTGCCGGAACCTCGAACAGCTGGGCGAGGAGGGACTGGCCAAGCGGATCGAGAGCGAGCGGGTCAGCGCTACGGCGCGGTAGGGGTGGGCAGGGCCGGGTCCGCACGTGAGCACCTCGCGCTGATACCGGCCCCGCCCTCACACCGACGCTCGCTCACGCCGACACTCCCGGCGTCGGCGCCCTCGATGCAGGCGCCCCGCTCGGCCCGGCCCCCCTTGATCACCGCGCGCTGATACCTGCCCCACCCTCACGCCGGCACAACCCTCACGCCGGCCCCACCCTCGCACCGGCACAACCTCCCGCCCGCCCTCGCACCGACATCCCCGGTGCCAACGCCCCGTCCCCCGTCCGGCCCACTTCCACCCACCCCCTTCCCCTCATCCGCGCCATCGTCGTAGGAGCAGCCCGCACGACCCGCTCGTACGCCATGAGGGGTGGATCCGACGTGACCGACACCGCAGGCGCACACTCCGGACGGAGCGGCGCCGACGTCGGCCTCGGTCCCGGAGTGGGGGCCTCGGCCAGCGGGAGCGGACTGAGACGGCGGCGCAGGCGGCGTTGGGTGCGCGGGGCGGGGGTGGCCGTCGTGATCGTCGTGCTCGCGGCCGGCGGAGCCGGGTGGGCCCTCTACGCCAATCTCGACGGCAACATCACGCCGGACCGGGCGGCCGCGGCCGAGCTCGCGCGGTACGAACGGGAGCGGCCCGCCTCGCTGGTGCGGGGCGCGCAGAACATCCTGGTGATCGGGTCGGACTCGCGGTCGGGGGACGGCAACGGGCGCTACGGGCGCGACTCCGGGACCCAGCGCTCCGACACGACGATCCTGTTGCACCTGGCCGCCGGGCGGCGCAGCGCCACCGCCGTGTCGCTGCCCCGGGATCTGATGGTGGACGTGCCCGGTTGCGCACGGCCTGACGGCAGCCGCACCGAACCCATGTTCGCGATGTTCAACTCCGCCTTCCAGATGGGCGGTTCGGCCTGCACGGTCCGGACCGTCGAGCGGCTCACGAACATCCGGATCGATCATTACGTGGTTGTCGACTTCCATGGCTTCAAGGACATGGTGGACGCGGTCGACGGAGTACAGGTGTGCCTGGCGAAACCCATCCGCGACAAGGCCGCCAAACTGCGGCTCCCGGCCGGACGGGTGACCCTCGACGGCGAACAGGCCCTCGGCTATGTGCGGGCGCGCAAGTCCCTCGGCGACGGCAGCGACACCGACCGGATGGACCGCCAGCAGCGTTTCCTCGGCGCCCTCGTCCATAAGGTGCGGAGCAATGGCGTCCTGCTGAATCCGGTGAAGCTCTATCCCGTGCTGGACGCGGCCACGTCGTCACTCACGACCGACCCCGGTCTGGCGAGCTTGCGTGGTTTGTACGAACTCGTGCGCCGGGTGCGCGACATCCCCACGGAACAGGTGCAATTCCTCACGGCGCCCCGGGAGTCGTACGTCTATGACGCCAATCGGGACCAGCTCGTGGAACCCGAGGCCGAGAGGTTGTTCAAGCGGTTGCGTACGGACGCGCCGATCGAGGTGACGCGGGCCGCCGAGCGGCATTCGGCGACGAAGAGTGGCAATTCGGCTCAGAATACCGGTGACGACTACAGCGAGTACAAGGCCGATAACGCTTACGGAGGCCTGTACAAGAGCGGGAAGGCCGACGGAAAGCACCCCGCCGGAGTCGCGGGCGACGCTTCTCCCGCACCCACGTTCCGGGGGAACACGGCCGCCGAAGACCCCTGCAAGTAAAGCAATTGCCAAGGCGGTGAACCCTCGTCCGAGAAAATGGGTGGATTGCCCAGTTGTAGGGAAGTGGAATGCGTCACCGCCGTCGCTTCACGCCTTACCTGGCGGTTAGTGTGAGCGATCCGGTGCACCCGGCCATGAGGTCTGTCCTGAGGGTCGTGCACTGTGTGACCGAGACCCGGGCGCCTCTGGAGGGGAAAGGCGCCGCGTGCCCCGACGGAGGAACGGACAACCGTGGACTCGCAAGGCCGAGGGCGGGCGGGCGATATCGACCCCGCAGACCAGTGGGTACTCAATCCGAACACTGGCGAATACGAACTGCGACTGACCCCTTCCGCACCGCAGTCGGCGGTCCCCAGACCGCGCGCTCCTGTCCCGGCCGGGGCAGGCGGGACACGCAGGGCAGGCGGGACGGACGGGGCAGGCGGGACACGCAGGGCACGCGGAGGTACCGCGGCGCCGCCCGCGACCCCCGGCCGCGAGGTCCCGCCGTCGCGCAGGCGCCGTGGTGTGCCGGAGGAACCGTTGCCCGGCCGGCGCGGGCGCCGGCCGGTGAAGAAGAAGTCGAAGGCCAAGAAGGTCCTGCTGTGGACCGGTGGCTCGATGGCGTTCGTCATGGTCGCCGCCGCGGGCGCCGGGTACCTCTACATCGAGCACCTCAACGGCAACATCAATTCCGTCGCCGACGACGGCGCGAGCACCGGCGGCTTCGACAAGGACAAGGCGATCAACATCCTGTTGATCGGCACGGACAAGCGCACCGGTTCCGGCAACGAGGGCTACGGCGACGCCGGCAGCGTCGGCCACGCCGATACCACGATCCTGCTGCACGTCTCCAAGGACCGGACGAACGCGACCGCGCTCAGCATCCCCCGTGACCTGATCACGGACATCCCGGACTGCCCGACCACGCAGCAGGACGGCACGACCAAGGTCATCTCCGGCACCACCGGTGTCCGCTTCAACACCAGCCTCGGTCAGGACGACCGGACACCCAGCTGCACCATGCGGACCGTGACCGAGCTGACCGGGATCACCCCGGACGACTTCATGGTCGCCGACTTCAACGCGGTCAAGACGCTGACCACGGCGGTCGGCGGGGTCGACGTCTGTCTGGCCAAGGACCTCAAGGACCCGGACTCGCATCTGGACCTGAAGAAGGGCACCCAGCACATCTCGGGCGAGGCGGCGCTCGCCTTCGTACGCACCCGGCACGCGGTCGGGTTCGGCGGTGACCTGAGCCGGATCGGGCTGCAGCAGCAGTTCCTGAGTGCTCTGATGCGGAAGCTGAAGTCCAACGACACGCTGACCAGCCCGGCCAAGATGATCAAGCTGGCGGAGGCGGGCACGAAGGCGCTGACCGTCGACTCCCAGCTGGACAGCATCAACAAGTTGAAGGACCTCGGTCTGGAGCTCGGCAAGCTCGACATCAAGAATCTGACGTTCACCACGGTTCCGGTGATCGACAACCCGGCGGAGAAGGTCAAGGCGACCGTCGTGGTCAACCCGGCGTCGGCGCCTCAGGTCTTCGACATGATCAAGAACGATGTGTCGTTCACCGCGGTCAAGGCCCAGCAGAAGAAGGAGGCGGCCACGGTGGCCGCCCGCCTGAAGGGCACCAAGGCGGACGCCTCCCAGGTGCGGGTACGCGTCCTCAACGGCGGCGCCCAGGCCGGCAGCGCGCAGGCGCAGCTCGGGTACCTGCAGAACGAAGAGGGCGTGCTGAAGTCCGAGAACGGCGGCAACGCGCCCGCGGAGCTGAGCCGGACCACCCTTGAGTACGCTCCCGACCAGGCCGACCAGGCCCGTCGGCTCGCGGACATCATGGGGTTGTCCGGATCGGCGTTGAAGCCGGGCAAGAGCGTCACCAACTCCCAGGGTCTGCCCACGATGACGCTGACCCTGGGCAAGGACTTCAAGGGCGCCGGCGTATCGCTCACCACGCCGACGAAGGCGCCGGAGGGGATCCAGAAGTCCACGGCTGACAAGGTCGAGTGCGCCAAGTGACCTGACGGGCCTGTTGTACGTCTAAGGGGACGTACAACAGGCCCGTTCGATGGTGCGAGGGTGGGGAGACAGGGGAGATGACGCGCAGCAGTGTGCACGGGGAGGGGACCCGGCCTGACGTCGGGCAGGACGGCGCGGGACCGGAGGACGGCCACCGCGAGGGCAGCGGGGCAGATCGGCGCGGGGAACGGTCCGGCGGCGAGGCGGGCGGTGGGGACGGCTCCGGCAGACGCCGCACGGGGGCCGGCCACGGGCGGAGCGTCCGGCAGAAGCCCGGGCGGAGCAGCCTGCAGGGGCCCGGGCGGAAGCGCCGGATGATGCGCTGGTCGGCGACGACACTCGCGGTGCTGATACTGGGCACGGCCGGCGCCGGATACCTGTACTACGAGCACCTCAACGGCAACATCCAGAAGGGCGCGCGCAGCAGCGGTGACTCCAAGGCCCACCGGGCCGAGCCGAACGCCGCCGGCCAGACGCCGGTGAACATCCTGCTGATCGGCTCCGACAGCCGTAACTCCGCCGCGAACCTGAAGCTCGGCGGGCACCGGGAGAGCGTCGGCAGTCCGCCGCTGGCCGACGTGCAGATGCTCATCCACCTGTCGGCGGACCGCAAGAGCGCCGCGGTGATCAGCATCCCGCGCGACACCCGGGTCGACATCCCCAGGTGCGAGAACCCGGAAAACGGCGAGAAGTACGCGGCGACCAACAAGATCATCAACGAGACGCTGGCCCGCGGCGGCGCCGGCTGCACGTTGACCACCTGGGAGAGCATCACCGGGATCTACATCGACCACTGGATGACGATCGACTTCGCGGGCGTGGTGAGCATGGCCGATGCCATCGGCGGCGTCGGGGTCTGTGTGAACCAGAACGTGTGGGACCACCCGCTGCCCGGCGTGCCCGGCGGCTCCGGACTGAAGATGACGGCCGGCACGAAGAAGGTGCAGGGCGAACAGGCGCTGCAGTGGCTGCGTACCCGGCACGCCTGGGGCAGTGACCCGCTGCGGGCGCGCGCCCAGCACATGTACATGAACTCGATGATCCGCACGCTGAAGGACCAGAACGTCTTCACCGACACCGGCCGTCTGATGAACCTGGCCGAGGCGGCCACCAAGTCCCTGACCGTCTCCGAGGAGATCGGCACGGTGAAGAAGCTGTACGACCTCGGTATGCAGCTCAAGACGGTGCCCACGGACCGCATCACCATGACGACGATGCCGACGGTGCCGGACCCCCAGAACTCCGACCATCTGGTGCCCGCCGGTGCGGACGCCGAGAAGATGTGGGAGATGATCCGCGACGACGTGCCCTTCGACGACAAGGGCTCGGCGTCGGAGGCGACGCAGACCGCGGGCACCGGGAAGGGCGACGGAAAGACCGACGGGAAAACCGACGGAAAAACCGACGGAAAGACCGAGGAATCCGCCGCGGCGAAGGACCGGATCGGTGTCCTGGTGCAGAACGCCACCCGCACCTCCACGCTCGGCCCCGTCTCCGGACGCGCGCGCGCCCTCGCCCAGGCGCTCGTCGGCGAGGGCTTCACCAAGGCGGCCCCGGACTCCTCGGCGACAACGTCCGAGGAGCGGACCGTCGTGCGCTATCCGAGTGCCGAACTGGAGAGCGACGCCCAGGCGGTCGCCGAGTCCCTCGGGATTCCTGAGAGTTCGGTGAAGAAGTCGACGGACGTGTCCGGCGTCACGGTCGTCGTCGGCGCCGACTGGCGTACGGGCACGACGTATCCGAAGCGGTCGGCGCCCAAGGCCGGGGACCTGCCCGGCAACTCCGACGCCATCAACGGGGCGGACACCGACAAGTGCATGGATGTGTACCAGCCGTACCGCTGGTAGCCGGTCTCGGCCGCCCCTCGACCCTCTTCGGCCGCCCTTCAACTCCTTTCAGCCGCCTCTCAACTCCCTTCAGCCGCCTCTCGATCCTCAGGAAAGCTCACTCGCCGCCGAAGTGTGCGGATAATGTGAGCGGTCCAGGGTGATCCCCGGCCACGAGATCTGGCCCAGACGGAGGATTCCGACAACGGTGGACACGCAAGGCCGTGGGCGGTCGGAGAACATCGACCCCGCAGACCAGTGGGTGTTAAACCCGAAGACCGGCGAGTACGAACTGCGACTGAGCCCTTCCGCACCGCAGTCGGCGGTGCCCAAGTCGCGGGCAGCGGGCGCGGCCGGCCGGCGTACGGCGGCGCCCGGGCGTGACGTCCCGTCCCCGCGCAGACGGCCCGGCGGGCCCGCGGAGCCGCTGCCGGGGCGGCGCGGACGTCGGCCGGTCCCGAAGCAGTCGAAGGCGAAGAAGGTCCTGCTGTGGACCGGCGGCACGATGGCGTTCGTCATGGTCACCGCCGCGGGCGCCGGCTACTTCTACCTCCAGCATCTGGAGGGCAACGTCAAGACGACCGACGTCGGTGACGCGGGCGCCGGCAGCTTCAAGAAGGACGAGGCCTTCAACATCCTCGTCATCGGCACCGACAAGCGCACCGGCGAGGGCAACGAGGGCTACGGCGATGCCGGCAGTGTCGGCCACGCCGACACCACGATCCTCTTGCACGTGGCCAAGGACCGCTCGAACGCGACCGCGCTGAGCATCCCGCGCGACCTGATCGTGGACATCCCGGACTGTCCGACGAAAAAGGACGACGGCACCGAGACGACCGTCACTGGGCAGCAGGGCGTCCGGTTCAACAGAAGCCTCGGCGAGGACGGCCGGGACCCGGGCTGCACCATGCGGACGGTGACGGAGAACACCGGTATCCCGGTGGACCACTTCATGATGGCCGACTTCAACGCCGTCAAGACACTGACCACGGCCGTCGACGGAGTCGACGTGTGCGTGACGAAGGCGGTCGACGACAAGGAGTCGAAGCTCGTCCTGCCGGCGGGCGAGTCCACGGTCGAGGGCGAGAAGGCCCTCGCCTTCCTGCGCACCCGGCACAGCTTCGGCAACCAGGGCGACCTGGACCGGATCAAGGTGCAGCAGCAGTTCCTGGGCTCGCTGATGCGCAAGATGTCCTCCGGCGACACCCTCACCAGCCCGGCCAAGCTGCTGAAACTGGCCGAGGCCGCGACCAACGCGCTGACCGTGGACTCCGCCATAGGGAATGTCGGCAGCCTGAAGGACATCGCGCTGGAGCTCAAGCAGGTCCCGCCGAAGAACATCAGCTTCACCACGATCCCGGTGCGGGACAACCCCGCCGAGAGGGTCCGGGCGACGGTCGTCGTCAACGAGGCGACGGCACCGCAGGTCTTCCAGATGATCAAGAACGATGTGTCCTTCACCGAGGTCAAGCAGCAGCAGGCGAAGGAGAAGGCCGCGGTGGCCGCCCGTCTCAAGGGCACCCGGGCGGACGCCTCCGAGGTGCGGGTGCGCGTCTTCAACGGCGGCGCCGCGCCGGGCAGCGCGGGCCAACAACTCGCGTGGCTGCAGACCGAGGCGGGCGTGAGCAAGTCCGAGAACGCGGGCAACGCCGACGCCACGCAGGCGAGGACGACCCTTGAGTACGCGCCCGACCAGGCCGACCAGGCACGCCGGTTGGCCGCCGTCATGGGCCTGTCCGGGGCCGCGATGAAGCCGGGCAAAAGCGTGCCCAACGCCCAGGGACTGCCCACGATGACCCTGGTCCTCGGCGAGGACTTCAAGGGCGCGGGCATCAAGCTCGACGCCGCTTCGGTGAAGGCGCCGGACGTGGACAAGTCCACGGCGGACAAGGTGCAGTGCGCGAGCTGAGCCGGTGAGCGGGGCGGGGGCGGCCGTGGTGTGAGGTCGCCCCCGGCTCTCGTGGCTTCTCGTCAGCCGGCGGTGGCGTCCGCGTGGACCGCCGGGCGCCGTGAGGCGATGACCTTCCTCGCCAGCGACTTCGGGCTGGTCAGGAAGCCCCAGCCCCAGGACATGTGCATGGTGGCGAGGGCCACGGGGATCTGCAGCCGGGCCTTCAGCGGCAGCCCCTTGCCCGCGGGAAGGGACCCGAGGACGATCGCCGCGAGATAGCCGCCGGGGATCACGAAGCCCCACGGGGTGAGCGCCGCGCCGACCACGATCCCGGCCGCGATCGCGCACACCGCGGTCGGCGGAGCGAGGTAGCGCAGGTTGATGGAGCCCTCGTGGTAGCGGGCGACGACGTGCCGCCAGCGGCCGTAGTCCTTGTACTGCTTGGCGAGGGCGCGCACGCTCGGCCGCGGCCGGTACGACACCCTCAGCTCCGGCGAGAACCAGATCAGGCCGCCTGCCTCACGGATCCGGAAGTTGAGCTCCCAGTCCTGGGCGCGGATGAACTCCTCGTTGTAGCCGCCCTGTTGCTCCAGCGCCTCGCGCCGGAACACGCCGAGGTAGACGGTCTCCGCCTGCCCGGCGGCGCCCCCGGTGTGGAAGACCGCGTTGCCGACCCCGATCTTCGAGGTCATGGCGGCGGCGACCGCCTGCTCCCAGTCGTTCTCGCCCTCGGCGTGCATGATGCCGCCGACGTTCTGCGCGCCGGTCTCCGCCAGGAGCCGTACGGCGGTCGCGATGTAGTTCGGCGAGAGGATGCCGTGGCCGTCGACACGGACGACGATCGGATGGCGGGATGCCTTGATCGCGGCGTTCAGCGCGGCGGGCGTACGGCCCGTGGGGTTCGGGACGGTGTGGACGCGCGGGTCTTCCCGTACGAGCTCGGCGGCGATCTCGTCCGTGCGGTCCGTGGACGGACCGAGGGCGATCACGACCTCCATCTCGCCGGCGTACTCCTGCGCGAGGATCGCTTGGACGGCTCCGCGCAGATGCCGCTCCTCGTCGAGGACGGGCATGATCACAGATACGGCGGGGAGCTGCACGTCGGGATTGGCGTTCATAGGGGGATCACGTTACCGCGAACGGGGGACACCGTTGCGCGCCGCCCGGCTGGTGCCCGGGGTCGCAGATCGTATGGGCCTACGGTGCTCACGATCCCACGTACGGCCCCCCATCCGAGTCGGACCGATCCGCCGGACCGGTCCCAGCGGAGGTGTCCTTCCATGCCCACGCCGCCCCGCCGCTCCCCCGCCGCCCGTCCTCCCCAGCGCCGCCGACGGCCGCCCGTACGGCGGAAGAAACCGCGCTGGGCCATGCGGGCGGTGACCACGCTCTCCGTCGCCGTGCTCGCCTCCGCCGGGATCGGCCACGCGGTGGTCACGAGCCTCGACGCGGACATCACCCGGGTCGACCCCTTCAAGGACATGAAGAACCGGCCCCTGGCCGGTCACGGGATGAACGTCCTGTTGGTCGGCACCGACGGCCGCGACCACATCAGCAGGGCCGAGCGGCGCGCGTACCGGCTCGGCGGCGCTCCCTGCCGCTGCACCGACACGATCATGATCGTGCACATCGCGGAGGACCGGGAGCGGGCGAGCGTGGTAAGCCTGCCGCGCGACTCGTACGCCATGACGCCCGAGCACACCGACCGGACCACCGGGCGACGGCACGGCGGCCACCCCCTCAAGCTCAACGCGGCGTATGCGGAGGGCGGACCGAACCTCACCGTGCGCACGGTCGAGAACATGACCCATGTGAAGGTCGACCACTATCTGGAGGTCGACTTCACCAGCTTCATGAAGACGGTGGACGTGCTCGGCGGGGTACGGATCTGCACCGCCGTGCCACTGAAGGACACGTACACCGGCCTGAACCTGCCGCCCGGCACGCACACCCTGCGCGGCGGCCCGGCCCTCCAGTACGTCCGCGCCCGGCACGTCGACGGCGCCTCCGACCTGGGCCGGATGCAGCGCCAGCAGCGTTTCCTGGCCGCGCTGATCGAGCGGGCGACGTCCTCCGGGATCCTGCTGAACCCGATGAGGTTCCGGGACGCGACCCGGGCCGTCCTGGGCTCCGTACGCGCCGACAAGGGCTTCGGCACGGCGGAGCTGCTGGACCTGGGCCGGGCGATGCGGAACTTCTCCCCGTCGTCCTCGGAGTTCACGACCGTGCCGATCGGGCGGATGGGATACGCCGTGAAGGGCGTCGGCTCGACGCTGAAGTGGGACCCGAAGAAGTCCGAGCGGCTCTTCCGCGCCCTGCGCGAGGACGAACCGCTGGCCGCGCACCGCCCGAAGAGCAGGGCCGTGCGGGTGGCGGTGGCCCCGCAGCAGATCCGGGTCCAGGTGGAGAACGGGACCCGGACGGACGGCCTCGCCGGACGCGTGGACGCGGCACTGGCGGCCACCGGGTTCCGTACCACCCGGCAGCCCGTGAGCGCAGCCGGCCGCCGCACCGTGAAGCGGACCGTCGTCGCCTACGACCCCCGCTGGGACCGCTCGGCGAAGTCGCTGGCGACAGCCCTGCCGGGCAGCGAACTGCGGGCGGTGAAGGGGCAGGGGCCGAGACTGAAGGTGATCGTCGGGGCGGACTTCCGGCAGGTGCGGAAGGTGAAGGCCGAAAACCGGTATCAGGGGGAGTTCGGGGTGATGCGGGGGGACGACGCGGGATGCTCGTGACGTTCGAGGCTCCGCGTGGTGCGGGAGGCCGGGGGCGGCTTGCCCGGGATATCCGGAGTTCCCGATTCCGCTGCGGGGGTCTGATCTGTCATGGCCCCACCCTTATGCCAGGCTGACATGCCGATATTTTGTGTCAGCTTCGCAACAGCGGTGCTCTGATTTTCCGACGAACCTTGTAAGGCCCATACCCCAGCCCTGCACACTGGGCCCATGAATGATTGGCCCGACGCATGGTCCGACGAGAACCGCGGCAGCCGGTACGGACGCGGCAGCGCGAGCGCACAGCCCGAGAGCGCCCGTGTGATGCGGCAGGTCCGCCGCGGTCCGGCGGGGCAGCCCGGGCAGGACGGGTACGGCCCCGGCCCGGCCGCCCCGCCGTACGCGGGCGGGGTCCCGCAGCAGCCGTCGTACGTCAACGGCGGTGGCGACTCCGCCTACGGCAACGGCAACGGATACGACGGCTACAACACCGGCCAGGTCTACGGCGGCGGCGGTCCGGGTGGCCCCGGCGGCGGCCGTGGTCCGCGGCCCGCGCCGAACTGGCGCCGCCGGATCAAGTGGACGGCGATCACCGTGACGACCCTGCTGGTCGTGACGACCGTCGCCACCTACTTCTGGGCCGACTCCAAGCTGAACCGCGAGGTCGACCTGTCCAAGGTCATCGACCGGCCCGAGACGGGCGAGGGCACGAACTACCTGATCGTCGGCTCCGACAGCCGCGCGGGCATGTCCGCCGACGACAAGAAGAAGCTGCACACCGGCTCCGCCGAGGGCAAGCGCACGGACTCGATGATGATCCTGCACACCGGCGGCAACGGCGACACCCTGATCTCGCTGCCGCGTGACTCCAACGTCACGATTCCCCAGTTCCGCGGCTCCGAGTCAGGCAAGGTCCGGCCCTCGCTGGGTGCGAACAAGCTGAACGCGGCGTACGCGATCGACGGGCCGACCCTGCTGGTGCGTACGGTCGAGTACAACACCGGCCTGCACATCGATCACTACGTCGAGATCGGCTTCGCCGGCTTCGCGAACATCGTGGACGCGGTCGGCGGGGTCGAGATCGACATCCCGAAGGGCGGCATGAAGGACACCAAGTCCGGCGCCGACTTCACGGCGGGCAAGCAGACCCTGAACGGTGAGCAGTCCCTCGCCTTCGTCCGTACCCGGTACGCGCTGGCAGGCTCCGACCTGGACCGTACGAAGAACCAGCAGAAGTTCCTCAACGCGCTCGCCAGCCAGGTCGCAACCCCGGGCACGATCCTGAACCCGTTCAAGCTCTACCCGACGATGGGCGCGGGCCTGGACTCGCTGATAGTCGACAAGGACATGGGCCTGTACGACCTCGGCAAGATGTTCTGGGCGATGAAGGGCGTCAACGGCGGCGACGGCAAGTCGATGAACATGCCGATCTCCGGCTCCACGGGCGGCAACCTCGTCTGGGACAAGGCCAAAGTGAAGACCCTGGTCGAGCAGCTGAACAACGACGAGACGGTCACGGTCTCGGGTCAGTGACCCGGCCGGCCCTTCGCCGACAAGGGCACCCGGCAGGGTGCCCTTGGGCCGGCGGACCGGGTCATCACATCGTGGCGCCCGCCATCGCACGGCAGGTCTGCGCGCAGCGGCGACAGGCCTCAGCGCAGGACATCATCCGGGGGTCGTCGGGCATCGACATGCAGGCCTCGGCGCACATGTCGCAAGCCTTGGCGCACATGTCGCACATGTCGGCCGACATCGGGGAGCGGCGCATCATCATGTCCGAGCACATGCGGGTCATCTCGGAACAGTCGATCAGCGCGCCCATGACCTGCATCTGCGCCTGACCGCCCTTCTGCATACAGGAGCTCATCGTCTCCTCGCATGCGCTGTGACACGCCATGCACGCCTCGATGCAGTCCTGCATCTCCTTGCTGAGTTCCGTCGTGGTGGGTTGCATGGTTCCTCCTTCGGCACCGGGAACCGCGGGAGCGGATCCCGCACTTCCGTCCTACGCCTGTGGGCGCGCGTCCGCCATGGGGCGGACGGAGGGATTCCGGGGAGGGTGCAACCGCGCGGCGAAACGCGGGTCACGCGGTTTCCTGTTCCGTCAACCGTGATCGCTTGACCCGCGCAGAGTGACAGCGCCGCACGGCATACGCACGTCGCCCTCCGCCTCAAGGTCAGGCGGAGGGCGACGACAAACAGTTGGCGGAGCCTACGGCAGGTTCCTCGCCATCACGATCCGCTGGACCTGGTTCGTGCCTTCGTATATTTGTGTGATTTTGGCGTCGCGCATCATGCGCTCGACCGGGTAGTCCCGCGTGTAGCCGTAGCCGCCCAGGAGCTGGACCGCGTCGGTGGTGACCTCCATCGCCACGTCCGAGGCGAAGCACTTGGCGGCCGCACCCTGGAAGGTGAGGTCGCTGTCGCCGCGCTCGGACTTCGCCGCCGCCGCGTACGTGAGCTGACGGGCCGCCTCGATCTTCATGGCCATGTCGGCCAGCATGAACTGGATGCCCTGGAACTCGGCGATCGCCTTGCCGAACTGCTTGCGCTCCTTGACGTAGCCCTTGGCGTAGTCGAGGGCGCCCTGGGCGATGCCGAGGGCCTGGGCGGCGATGGTGATGCGGGTGTGGTCCAGGGTCTTCATCGCCGTGGCGAAGCCCGTGCCCTCCGCGCCGATCATGCGGTCGGCGGGGATGCGAACGTTGTCGAGGTAGACCTCGCGGGTCGGGGAGCCCTTGATGCCGAGCTTCTTCTCCGGGGCGCCGAAGGAGACGCCGTCGTCCGACTTCTCCACGACGAACGCCGAGATGCCCTTCGAGCGCTTCGACGGGTCCGTCACCGCCATCACCGTGTAGTACGCGGACTCGCCGGCGTTGGTGATCCAGCGCTTGACGCCGTTCAGCACGTAACTGTCGCCGTCGCGGACCGCCTTCGTCTTCATGCCGGCCGCGTCGGAGCCCGCGTCCGGCTCGGACAGGGCGTACGAGAACATCGCGTCGCCCTTGGCCAGCGGGCCGAGGTACTTCTTCTTCAGGTCCTCGGAGCCGGAGAGGATCACCGGGAGGGAGCCCAGCTTGTTCACGGCCGGGATCAGGGAGGAGGAGGCGCAGACGCGGGCGACCTCCTCGATCACGATCACCGTGGCCAGTGCGTCGGCGCCCCCGCCGCCGTACTCCTCCGGTACGTGCACCGCGTGCAGGTCGTTGGCGACCAGCGCGTCCAGGGCCTCGCGGGGGAAGCGGGCCTCCTCGTCGACCGCGGCGGCGTACGGCGCGATCTTCGCCTCGGCCAGTGCACGGATCGCGTCACGGAGCATGTCGTGCTCCTCGGACGGGCGGTACAGGTCGAAGTCAGCCGATCCGGCCAAGGTCTCTCACGCTCCAAAGACGCTGCTGCACTGACGCTAATTACCGTTAAGTAACTCGAATTTTAAGGGCCCGCCCAGCCGAGTGATACGTGACCTTGGCGACAACGGAAAAGTTGCCCGTCGAGGGCCGTTCCCATGCCCCGACTATGCTCTTCCAGCGCAGCACGCACGCCAGGGACGTACCCCCAGGCGCACCCCCAGGCGCACCCCCACGCCGTACCCCAGGAGCACCCCATGAGCCCCAAGATCACCGTGATCGGTACCGGCTACCTCGGCGCCACGCACGCCGCGGCCATGACCGAACTCGGGTTCGAGGTGCTGGGGCTGGACGTCGTCCCCGAGAAGATCGAGATGCTCCAGCGGGGCGAGGTCCCCATGTACGAGCCCGGTCTGGAGGACCTGCTGCGCAAGCACGTCGCCGGGATCGAGGGGTCGAGCGGCCGACTGCGGTTCACCATGGACTTCGCGGAGGTGGCGGCCTTCGGCGATGTCCACTTCGTGTGTGTGAACACGCCTCAGCGGCACGGCGAGTACGCCTGCGACATGTCGTACGTCGATTCCGCGATCGCCTCGCTGGCCCCTCATCTGACCGGGCCCGCGCTCGTCGTCGGCAAGTCGACCGTGCCCGTCGGGTCCGCCGACGGGCTCGCCGCCTACCTGGCCGCGAACTCCCCCGCAGGCGCGGACGCCGAGCTGGCCTGGAACCCGGAGTTCCTGCGCGAGGGATTCGCGGTCCAGGACACCCTGCACCCGGACCGGATCGTGGTGGGCGTGCGCAGCGAGCGGGCCGAGCAGCTGCTGCGCGAGGTGTACGCGAGCCCGATCGCCGCCGGCTCCCCCTTCGTCGTCACGGACTTCCCGACCGCCGAGCTGGTGAAGACCTCCGCGAACTCCTTCCTGGCGACCAAGATCTCCTTCATCAACGCGATGGCGGAGATGTGCGAGGCGGCGGGCGGCGATGTCGCCCAGCTGGCGGAGGCCATCGGGTACGACGACCGGATCGGCCGGAAGTTCCTGCGGGCGGGGATCGGCTTCGGCGGTGGGTGTCTGCCCAAGGACATCCGCGCCTTCATGGCCCGCGCCGGTGAACTCGGTGCCGACCAGGCGCTGACCTTCCTGCGCGAGATCGACTCGATCAACATGCGCCAGCGCGGGCAGATGGTGGAGCTGGCCCGGCAGTCGCTGGGCGGCGGGCCCTTCCTGGGCAAGCGGATCGCGGTGCTCGGCGCCACCTTCAAGCCCGACTCGGACGACGTCCGGGACTCGCCCGCGCTCAATGTCGCCGGGCAGATCCACCTCCAGGGCGGCCAGGTGACGGTGTACGACCCGAAGGGCATGGACAACGCCCGCCGGATCTTCCCGACGCTCGGGTACGCCGACTCCGCGGTCGAGGCCGTACGGGGCGCCGACGCCGTACTCCACCTCACCGAGTGGCGCGAGTTCCGCGAGCTGGACCCGGCGGCGCTCGGCGAGGTCGCGGCGACCCGGCTGATCCTGGACGGGCGCAATGCCCTCGACCCGCAATTGTGGCGGAAGGCCGGCTGGACGTACCGGGCGATGGGCCGGCCGAAGGCCTGAGCCGGTCCGTGGTATCGAGTTCCGTGAATTCCTGACAGGTTTTCGGGAGCTTCGGTAATTCTCGCGGGCCTGGTGAAGGGACGATGCGGTCTGCGGGGATTTCATGTGCGGCTTTCGTCGTCCCGTCCGGGTGGCGAACTCCCTCGCGGGCAGGTACCCCCTTCACGGAAGCCCTCTCCCCCCAGGGCGCATGCAATCTGTCCGCACAATCATCAACACGAGTTCGAATTCCATTCGAGCGGTATGCGGAATCTACCGTTCTCACAGGTCGACCCCCCATGAAAGAGAGCCAGGCAACAATCGGTTAACCATCGCGTAGCCACGCGGAATCCCCCTTCCACTCCACTGGTCGTCATTCGCCACACCGTTCATGTGGATTGACCCGACCATGCCAGGAGAGAACATGCCCTTGTTCCGTAGGGCGGAGTGGCCAGGGGATCACCGCGACGAGGCGGTGGCGGGGGCGCTTGTCGGCGCCGTGGTGATCGTGCTGGGTTACGCGTCGGGTATCGGCGCCCCCTCCGCCTCCGGAGAGGCAGCCGTCCCCCCGACACCGCCGCCCGCCGCCTCGGCACCGGGAAGCCCCGCGCCGACTGCTCCGGGCGGCTCCGGTACGCAGGTCCCGGGGGCCGGGGCGGGCCAGTTCCCGGTCGGTACCGGTGAGTTGCCCGGGTACGGCGGATACGGCGGGATCGGCCCGGGCGCCGGGTACGGCAGCGGCGGTCAGGTGGGCGGTATCGGTGGCATCGGCGACACAGGTGGTGCCGCCGGGTCCGGCGGGCCCGGTCACGGCGGCCACCCGACCTCCCCGCCCGCCGGCCCCAACTCCCCCTCCCCCACTCCCACCCCGTCTCCCACGCCCACCCCGTCCCCCTCGGGCTCCACCCCCGCCGACGGCACCTGCCAGGACGGCGAGGTCACCCTCGTACAGCCGCTCCTCGGCGGGCTCACCCAGCCCGTGTTCGGGCTGCTCGACGGCACGGACGACGAGACGCCGGAGCCGCAGCCTTCCCCTTGTGTCGGGCTCGCCCCGGTCTCGCTGACCGGCCTGCTCGGCGTAGGCGCCTCCCCCCAGCCGGAGGCGACCCCGTGACGAGACGCCTCGGCCGCACCGTGCTCCTGCTCCTCCTCACCCCGCTCCTCTACGCCCTGGTCGGGGCGCCCCAGGCCGCCTCCGCCCACACCGAGCTGGTCTCCTCCTCCCCCAAGGACGGCGCTCGCCTCAAGAAGGCGCCGGGCCACCTCACGCTCACCTTCGACGAGCCCGTCGGCGTCACCGACGTCCGGGTGCTGACGGTGGACGGTGACCGGCTGCCGGTGTCCCGGGCGGCGACCGGCGGCACCCGCGCCGTGCGGGTCGCGCTCGCCGCGCCGGAACACGGTGATCTCGCCGTCGTCTGGTCCGTCGTCGACGAGGAGGACGGACACGCCTCCTCCGGCCGGATCACCCTCAGCATCGGCACACCGGCCGAAAAGGCCGCCACGACCGGCGGCGACGAGGCCGCGTCCCCCGCTCCCGCGCCGTCCCCCTCGGTGCGCAAGGGCCTCGTCGCCGCCCGCTGGACCGGCTATCTCGCGCTCGCCCTGTTCCTGGGCGGTCTCGGCTTCCTCGTACTGCTGTGGCCGCGCGGCGCGGACGAGCCTCGCGCCCGGGCCCTGCTCGTGCTCGCCTGGGGGGCGGGACTGCTGGCGACGGTCGCGAGTATCGGCCTCCAGGGCGCGTACACCACGCTCGGCGGCTTCCGGGACGCACTGCGCCCGGCTACGTACGCCGACGTACTGACCACCGAACCCGGTGTCGTGCTCGCCGCGCGCGTTCTGCTGTGGGTGCTGGCGGCCGTGGTGCTCGGCGCGCTGCTCCAGGGCGGGGCCCGCACCTCCCGCTCCCCCGGCTGGCGGGTGGGCGCCCTCGCGGTGACCTTCGGGCTGCTGCGGACGACCGGGATGACCGGCCACAACTCCGAGGGCAGCGAGCCCACTTGGGGCGCGGTCGCCGACTTCGTCCATCTGCTCGGCGCCTCCCTGTGGATCGGCGGACTGGCCATGCTCACGCTGGCCGTGCTGCCGCGCCGGCGGGCCGGGGAGCTGGCGGCGGTGGTGCCGGGCTACTCACGGCTCGCGGCCGTGAGCGTCGCCGGGATCGTCGGCGCCGGGCTGGTGCTCGCCTGGCAGGTGGTCGGGTCCTTCGGTGCCCTGCTGCACACCTCGTACGGGCAGCTGTTGCTGCTCAAGACGGGAGTTCTCGGGTGCGTCCTGCTCGCCGCGTACGCGAGCCGCCAGTGGGTGCGCACCCGCCTCGATCTCGCCGTGCTGCTGCGCGGCGACGCCGCCACCGTGCGGTCCTTCGGCTACTCGGTCGCGGCGGAGACGGGGCTCGTCCTCGTCGTGCTCGCCGTGACGAGTCTGCTGGTCACGGCCGACCCCGGCCGCTGAACTCTCCCCAAGCACAAAGGAGTCGTAGTGACGCAGAACAACGAAACCGGTGACCGGCGGCGCAGGCCGCCCACCGGGAACCGGGGCCTGCTGGTCGCCGGGCTCGGCGCGGCGGTGGCCGCCGTGCTCAGCCTCGGACTGCTGAGCGCGGTCTCGGGTTCCGGGTCCGACTCGGTGCAGAACGCGGGCGCGGCTCAGGCGCCCGCAGCAGCTGCCGCCGAGGCACGGCCCGCCGCTGCCGCCAAGGCGGACTACCAGGTCGACATCATGGGCAACAAGTTCGGCAACGGGAAGCAACTCGTCGTCGAGGTCGGCCAGACCGTCCGGTGGACCAACCACGACAGCGTGCCGCACACGGTCACCACCACCAAGGCGCCGGTCAAGTTCGACTCGGGGACCCTGAACCAGGGTGACTCGTGGTCGTACACCTTCACCAAGGCGGGGACGTACGCGTACTACTGCGCGGTGCACCCGGACATGGTCTCGTCCGTGAAGGTCGTCGCGGCAGGCGGCGGTGGCAGCAGCGGTGGTGGCGGCGGCGGTTCGACGCCGGCGCCCACGCCGACGACCGCTCCCACGGGCACGCCCACGACGGGCCCCACGGCCACGCCCACCGGGAAGCCCACCACCACTCCGACGGGGATGCCGACCGGTATGCCGACCGCCACAGGCGGCACCGGGGGCGGTTCCGGCGGCGGCACTGGAGGCGGTTCCGGCGGCGGTTCCGGCGGCGGTTCCGGTGACGACGAGCAGTGCGCCAGCGCCCAGGACGTACTGATGCCGATCCTCCAGCACCTCTACGCGGCGCACCTGGAGCGGTCGCCGGGCGAGCAGGTGCAGGACGCTCTCGCGCTCGACTCGTACATCAAGATGCACACCGTGTGGGTCGAGAGCATCCTCAAGCCGGCCGTGGAAGGCGGCGGCTCGGTGGTCGACGACACGCTCGGCGTGCTGCTGAACCACGTCAACAGCGCACACCTGCAGGAGTCGCTCGGACAGCAGGTCACCGACCTGCTGAACGTCGACAGCTACGTGAAGATGCACACCGTCTGGGCCGGGCAGCTGCTCACGCCCACCACGGACTACATCACCGACAACTGCTGACGCGGTCCGCGACACAGGTGGACGCCGCTCCGGCCGGGGCTCAGCCGGCCGGAGCGGCGCCCGTGTCCATTCTCCACTCCACCGCCACGCATCGGGAACCGCCTTCCAAGGAGACCGGGATGACGACTGTCACCCTGCCCACCGTCCCTCCCCCACCGGAGTCGCGCGACGACGCCGACCGCCGGTGGCCCCGGCCCGGCCGGTACACCGTGGCTTCCGGCCGCTCGCTCACCGAACTCACCGCCTGGTACGGGCCGTTGCCGACGCTGCGCCGCCGCGTGGCCCTGACCGGAGCGACCCTCACCGTGCCCCACCGCTCTTCCGGAGCAGGGGCCCGCACGGGGCCCGACTCCCCTGCCGGCACCTTTTCCGAGACGGTGTCCGAGTCCCCCTCCAAGGCCCCCTCCGAGTCCCCCTGCGACTCCTCCCCGGACGCCTCCTCTCAGGCATCCTCCGATCAGGCATCCTCCAACGCCGGGCTCCCTTCGTTCCGCTTCGAGTTCGACGGCCGATACCTCACAGCGGCCCTCATCTCCGAGCGGGTCGACGAGGCCCGTGGCCGACTCCAGGTGACCGCCGACCTGGACGTGAACGGTGTCGCCTTCCCCGTGTTGCTGCGACTGCGGGTGGTCGAGCGGGCCGACGACCGGCTGCTCGTCGTGGGGCGGGCCCGGCTGCCGTACCGGCTACTGCGGCGCGCCACGGGGTTCCGGTTGCCGTGGCGGAGGCCGGCCACCCGGCTGCGGCTGCTCGTCGCGGCGGAGTTCGTGTGAGGGCGGCCCGGACGGCATGGCGCATGGCCCGTGGCGCCGCCGTGTCCGCCGTCCTCGCGATCCTCGCCCTGCCGCTGCTGCCGACCGGACAGGCGGCGGCCTCGGCCGCGTACAGCGTGACGATGAAGGGGTACGCCTTCTCGCCCGCGAACCTGTCCGTCCCCGTCGGCTCCACGGTGACCTGGACCAACCAGGACACGGCACCGCACGACGTGAAGACCACCTCCGGCCCGGTCTCGATCCACTCCCCCATGCTCAACAAGGGACAGAGCTGGAGCTTCACGTTCACCACGGCCGGGGCGTACGGCTACTACTGCACCGTCCACCCGAACATGACGGCCGGGATCACGGTCCGCCCGGCGGCACCGGTGGCGCCGGCGCCACCGACGCACGAACACACCGCGGGCACGGGCTCCTCCGGCTCCTCCGGCAGCTCCGGCAGCTCCGGCACCTCCGGCAGCTCGGACGGCTCTGCGACAGGAGGCCGGGCGGCGGCGCCTACGCCGACCCGGACCGCGTCGAGCAGCAAGGCGCCGCCGATGGACATGCCGTCCTCGTCGCCGCCCGCCGCCGCGTCCGGGGCGGCCGCGCCGCAGACGTCCCCGCCGCCGCAGGGACCGCCTGCGGCACAGATGCCCGCGACCCAGCCCACCGCCTCGACCGCCCGCCCCCTGGACCCCCTGCTCGTGCTGACCGGCATCGTCGCCGGAGTCGCGGTGCTGTGTCTGCTGCTGGTCGGTTCCCGGGCCTCGGCGCCCCGGAGGGAGGAGGCGTAGGCCGGCAACCGTGGTTGGTTAACCTGCCCTACAGGTAACCGCGACTTCGAGGAGGAAGTCATGTCGCTCGCCAAGCTGGGCGTCGTCGTCCTGGACTGTCCCGATCCTCTGGCCCTCGCCCGGTTCTACGCCGAGGTGCTCGGCGGCACCGTGGAGGACCAAGGGGAGTGGGTGGACCTCAAACTGCCCGGCGGACAGGCCCTGGCCTTCCAGGCCGCCCCCGAGTACGTACCGCCGAAGTGGCCCGGGCCCGACGGCTCGCAGCAGTTCCACCTGGATCTGGACGTGCCGGACCTGGACGCGGCCGAGAAGGAGGTGCTGGCGCTGGGTGCGAAACCGCTGGACGTCGAGGACCGCTCCCGGACCTTCCGGGTTTACGCGGATCCGGCCGGGCACCCCTTCTGCCTGTGCCGGATCGACCTGGTGTGAGCAAAGGACCGGCGTGCGGAACGGCGTGTGGATCAGCCCGACGTGAGGTCAACCGACGTGGGAATCAACCCGGCGTGGGAATCAGTCCCGCGTGGGAATCAGCCCCACCTGACGATCAACCCGGCGTAAGAAGCAGCTAACCGTCCAGCTCCGCGATCCTCGCCGTGGACGGTTCCCGGCGCTGCTGGGCGGCGCGGGCGGTGAAGTCGGCGCCGCGCAGCACACGTTGGACGTTTCCCCAGGTCAGCAGGGCGAGGTCGGACTCGCTCCAGTCACGCCTGAGCAGTTCGGCGACGAGGTTCGGATAGCAGGAGGCGTCACCGAGTTCCTGCGGGTGGGCGGTGCCGGCGTCGTAGGTGCCGGACAGGCCCACGCACTCCGGGCCCGCGATCGTCCGGACCCGGTCGAGGTGGTCGGCGACATCCCGGACGGTCGCGCCGGTCTGTTCGGCGGTCAGCGGCACCATGCACAACCCCTTCGCGGCGCCCAGCTCGGCGAGCAGGTCGTCGGGGAGGTTGGCCGGATGGGGGCGCAGGGCGCGGGCGGCGGAGCGGGTGCACAGGACCGGCGCCCTGGACACCGCCAGCGCCCGTCGGATGGTCTCCTCGGAGGCGCCGGAGAGGTCCGCGAGCACCCCGAGGCGGTTCATCTCGCGCAGCATCTCCTCGCCGAACCTTGTCAGCCCGGCCTCGCCGGCCCAGGACACCCCGGACAGGGTGAGGACGCGCAGACCGAGGGCGTGCAGGGAACGCAGGATGCCGAGCGAGTCGCCGACGGCGGCGGCTCCGGCGGGGCCGAGCAGTACGGCGATCCGGCCGCAGTTGCGGACGTCGGTGGTCTGGCCGGCGGTGAAGGCCAGACGCAGGCCCTCCGGGTGCGCGCGGACGACCGTCCTGACCAGGTCCAGCTGCTCCAGGGTGGCGCCCACGGCCAGGTCGCCGTCGAGGCTCTCCGGCAGGTGCAGCGACCACAGCAGCGCGCCGACATGGCCCTCACGCAGCCGCGGTACGTCCGTGTCGACGGCGCCCTCGCCGAGCTCCAGGTCGTACCAGGGCCGGTGACGCAGCGCCCAGGGGAGCCCGCTGTAACCGTCGGCGACGGGATGTTCGGCCAGCAGGGCCCGGGCCCGCTCCATCGGCATGCCGTCCGGGTCGATGACGGGGATGTACGGCTCCTCGAAGGGGGCGGGGAGGGCCTCCGTCAGGTCGTCGAGCTCACCGACCTCGGTGGTGGGGTGCAGTTCGTCCTGGAGGTCTGCCATGGCGGGCTCCGTACGTTGTGAGATACGGCGTGAGTGCGAAAACGGGGCGATACGGCGTGCGTGACGTCGTGATCGTCGTCGCGGTCCTCGTCGCGGTCCTCGTCGCGGTCCTCGTCGTGATCGTCATCGCGGCCTGGTCGCGGTCCTCGGGGTGGTCCTCGGGGTGGTCGTCGGGGTGGTTGTCGGGGTGAAGGTCGTCACGGTCCTCGTCGTGATCGTCCTGTTCGCAGTACCGTCACCGTCGCACGGAGCCGCGGCGCCTTCCTGGTGGGCGGGGCGTTCGGGGGACCGATCGGGCACCTTTACGGCTGGATCTTCGTCCTCAAGTACGTGACCCCCCAAAGACCCACCCCCCTCCGCGCCCTCGTGATAGACGCCGATCCCCGCACCCGGCCCCTGACCACCGAGCTGAGCAAGCAGGGCTTCGAGGTGTACGCGGCCAACCGCGGCCGGTTCGCGATACCCGTCGGCCGCTCCACCCGGCCCGACATCGTTGTCCTGGACCTGGCCCTGCCGGACGACGACGGTGTCGAGACGTACGACGGGCTGCGCGCCGCCGGAGTGGACGCGCCGGTGCTGTTCCTCTCCGGCCAGGACGACCCGGAGGCGGAGGCCGCGGTGCGCCGGATGATGACGGAGGCCGACGGCCACGTCACCAAACCGTTCACCCTCGCGCACGCGCTCGCACACCTTCAGGAGTTATTGGCCCGGGAGCTGGCCGACGAGAGCCGGCTGCTGCGCATCGGGAGCCTCACGGTGGACATGGCCCGACGCGCGGTCTGGCGGGACGGCAGCCGCGTGGAGCTGTCGTCACGGGAGCTCGAACTGCTGCGCTATCTCCTGGACAACGCCGGCCAGGTGGTCACGAAGAGGCAGATCCTGGAGCGGGTCTGGGGGGCACCGTTCCGCTCCGGGATCGTGGAGACGTACGTCTACTATCTGCGCCGCAAGCTGCGCGACCAGGACCAGTCGCTGATCCGGACGGTCCGCGGGCTCGGCTACACGATGACGCGCGGCTGACGCCGAGCCCTTCCGCACCTCAGCCGTCGAGCGACTCGATCGTCGCGTTGGACGGCCCGCGCGTTGCCCGGAGGTCCCGGGCCACGTCCTCGGCCGCACCCAGCACCCGTACCGCGTTCTGCCAGGTCAGCTTGGCCAGGTCGGCCGTGTTCCAGCCGCGGTCCAGCAGTTCGGCGATCAGGTTCGGGTAGCCGGAGACGTCGTCGAGACCGTCGGGGGTGAAGGCCGTGCCGTCGTAGTCGCCGCCGATGCCGAGGTGGTCGATGCCGGCGACCTCACGCATGTGGTCCAGGTGGTCGGCGACCGTGGCCACCGTGGCGACCGGGCGCGGGTGCCGCTCTTCGAAGGCACGGTGGACCTTCATCGCCTCGGCGGTGGTGTCGAGGGGGTGGAAGCCGTGGGTGCGCATGTTGTCGTCGGCCTCGGCTGTCCAGTCGACCGCCGCCTGGAGCACGAACTTCGGGACGAACGTCACCATCGCCATGCCGCCGTTGCCGGCCAGCCGCTCCAGGACGTCGTCCGGGATGTTGCGCGGGTGGTCGCAGACGGCCCGCGAGGAGGAGTGGGAGAAGATCACCGGCGCGACCGTGGTGTCCAGCGCGTCCCGCATCGTCGTCGCCGCCACGTGCGAGAGGTCGACGAGCATGCCCTCCCGGTTCATCTCCCGTACGACCTCGCGGCCGAAGGCCGACAGACCGCCGACGCCCGGCTCGTCCGTCGCCGAGTCCGCCCAGTTCACGTTGTCGTTGTGAGTGAGCGTCATGTAGCGCACACCGAGCGTGTACAGGCCGCGCAGGGTGCCCAGGGAGTTGGCGATGGAGTGGCCGCCCTCCGCGCCCATGAGGGAGGCGATACGGCCCTCGGCGCGCGCGGCCTCCATGTCGGCGGCGGTCAGCGCGGCGCGCAGGTCCTGCGGATAGCGTGCCAGCAACTGCCGTACGCAGTCGATCTGTTCCAGGGTCGCCGGCACCGGGTCGGGCAGGTCCGAGCGGACGTAGACCGACCAGTACTGCGCGCCGACCCCGCCCGCGCGCAGCCGGGGGATGTCGGTGTGCAGGTGGGCGTTCTGGGCGGTGGCGATGTCGCGGGCGTCGAGGTCGTAGCGGACCTGTGCGCGCAGCGCCCAGGGGAGGTCGTTGTGGCCGTCGACGACCGGGAACTCGCGCAGAAGTTCCCGGGCTGTCTCCACCGAGCTCACGGAGTTCACGGAGTTCACGGAGTTCATGGCGGTCACTTGCCGAATCCGAAGCCGTTGCCCGATCCCTCGGCCTTGGCGCGCAGCCGTTTGCCCTTCTCGGCGGCCTGGTCGTTCAGGTCCTGCTGGAACTCCCGCATGCGGCCCAGGAGTTCCTCGTCGTGCGTCGCCAGGATGCGGACCGCGAGCAGGCCCGCGTTGCGGGCGCCGGCGACGGAGACCGTGGCGACCGGCACCCCGGCCGGCATCTGCACGATCGACAGCAGCGAGTCCATGCCGTCGAGGTGCTTCAGCGGGACGGGCACGCCGATCACCGGGAGGGGCGTGACCGATGCGAGCATGCCCGGAAGGTGGGCGGCGCCGCCCGCGCCCGCGATGATCGCCTTCAGCCCGCGCTCGGCCGCCCGCTCGCCGTACGTGATCATCTCGCGCGGCATCCGGTGCGCGGAGACGACGTCCACCTCGTACGCGATCTCGAACTCGTCGAGGGCCTGGGCGGCGGCCTCCATGACGGGCCAGTCGGAGTCCGAACCCATCACGATGCCAACAACAGGGCTCATTCGGTGATCGTGCCTCTCAGGTAGCCGGCGGCGTGACGGGCGCGTTCCAGCACGTCGTCCAGGTCGTCGCCGTAGGTGTTGACGTGGCCCACCTTGCGGCCGGGCTTCACGTCCTTGCCGTACATGTGAATCTTCAGCTGGGGGTCGCGGGCCATGCAGTGCAGGTACGCGGAGTACATGTCGGGGTAGTCGCCGCCGAGGACGTTGACCATCACCGTCCACTTCGCGCGCGGTCGCGGGTCGCCGAGCGGGAGGTCGAGGACGGCCCGGACGTGGTTGGCGAACTGGGACGTGATCGCGCCGTCCATCGACCAGTGGCCCGAGTTGTGCGGGCGCATCGCGAGTTCGTTGACGAGGATGCGGCCGTCGGGCGTCTGGAACAGCTCGACGGCGAGGTGACCGACGACGTCCAGTTCCTTGGCGATGGTCAGGGCCAGCGCCTCGGCCTTCAGGGCCAGGGCCCGGTCCAGGCCGGGGGCGGGCGCGATCACCGTGTCGCAGACGCCGTTCACCTGCTGGGACTCGACGACCGGGTAGGCGACGGCCTGGCCGTGAGGCGAGCGCACGACGTTGGCGGCCAGCTCCCGGACGAAGTCGACCTTCTCCTCGGCGAGGACGGGAACGCCCGCGCGGAACGGTTCCTCGGCCTCGGCCACGTTGTTGACGACCCACACGCCCTTGCCGTCGTAACCGCCGCGGACGGTCTTCAGGACGACCGGGAAGCCGTCCCCCTCGGATCCCTCGGATCCCTCTGAACCCCCGGAGCCATCTGAACCCCCGGAGCCCCCGGATCCCCCGGGAAGGCCTTCCGCCGCGAAGGCCGCCACGTCCTGGGGGTCGCTCACGATCCGGTGCCGTGGGCACGGCACCCCGATCGCGTCGAGCCGCGCCCGCATCACGCCCTTGTCCTGGGCGTGCACCAGCGCGTCCGGGCCGGGGCGGACGGGGATGCCCTCCGCCTCCAGCGCCCGGAGGTGCTCGGTGGGTACGTGTTCGTGATCGAAGGTGATCACATCGCACCCGCGCGCGAACTCGCGCAGCGTGTCGAGGTCGCGATAGTCGCCGATGACGACATCGCTCACGACCTGCGCCGCGGAATCCTGGGGGGTGTCACTGAGGAGCTTGAACCTGATGCCGAGCGGGATGCCTGCCTCGTGTGTCATACGAGCGAGCTGGCCCCCGCCGACCATGCCGACTACCGGGAACGTCACGCCCCTAGGGTATCGGCCGCGTCATGGTGGCCGGTTTCCCGTCCCCGAAATCGGTCTTTGCCGACCTGTGAGGCGGTCCAGAGGCGATCACGAACGGGGGGTGGTTAGCATGGTTGGGTTGACGAAACCTACAAGACGGGGGCCTGGAAAGCCATGGAACGTGGTTCTTCGAGGGCCTCTGCGCCGCCGCGCAGTGCGGCACGGCAGCGGATCGACCGGATCCTGCGTGAGGCCGTCAAGTTCGGCGCGGTGGGCGGCGCGGGGGTGCTGGTCAACCTGCTCGTCTTCAACCTGGTCCGGCACTCGACCGACCTCCCGGTCGTGCGGGCGAGTGTCATCGCGACCATCGTGTCCATCGTTTTCAACTATGTCGGCTTCCGGTACTTCACCTACCGGGACCGCGACAAGAGCGGCCGCACCAAGGAACTCACACTGTTCCTGCTGTTCAGCGCGGTCGGCCTGGTGATCGAGAACGGTGTGCTCTACACGGCGACGTACGGCTTCGGCTGGGACAGCCCGGTGCAGAGCAACATCTTCAAGTTCGTCGGCATCGGCGTCGCGACCCTGTTCCGTTTCTGGTCGTACCGCACCTGGGTGTTCAAGGCGCTGCCGGCCAAGGAAGCGGTGGCGAGCGCGGAATCGTTCCTGGCGACGGAAGTGAAGAAGCCCCGGACGAAGCAGCCCCAGCCGTAGCGCCTGCCGTTGGGCGGGTCCGGGGCGTGCCGTCGGGCGTGCGTACGGCTGCCGTAGCGCCTGCCGTTGAGCGGGCCGCAGTGCCTGCCCCGGCCCTCAGCGAACCGTCGGTCCGTCGTCCGGCACCAGCGGCTTCCTCCCCGCCGTACGCGACAGGAACAAGCCAAACACCGGCGGCTGGGTCTGGAGCATCTCCAGGCGGCCCCCGTCGGCCTCCGCGAGGTCCCGGGCCACCGCCAGGCCGATGCCCGTGGAGTTGCGGCCGCTGATCGCCCGCTCGAAGATCCGCGCCCCGAGGTCGGCGGGCACCCCGGGCCCCTCGTCGGTGACCTCGATGACCGCCTGGTTGCCGGTGACGCGGGTGCGCAGCGCCACCGTGCCGCCGCCGTGCATGAGGGAGTTCTCGATCAGCGCGGCCAGCACCTGGGCGACCGCCCCGGGTGTGCCGACCGCCGTCAGGTGACGCTTGCCGGAACTGACGATGGCCCGGCCGACGCTGCGGTAGGCGGGGCGCCACTCGGCGAGCTGCTGCTGGATGACCTCGTCGAGTTCGAAGGTGACGGCGGAGCCGGTGCGCGGGTCGCGGGAGTTCGTCAGCAGCCGCTCGACCACGTCCGTGAGGCGCTCCACCTGGGTCAGCGCCACGTTCGCCTCCTCCTTCACCGTGTCCGGGTCGTCGGTGAGGGTGATCTCCTCCAGCCGCATGGACAGCGCGGTCAGCGGCGTACGGAGCTGGTGGGAGGCGTCGGCGGCGAGCCGGCGTTCCGCGGTGAGCATGCGGGCGATGCGCTCGGCGGAGGAGTCCAGGACGTCGGCGACCCGGTCCAGCTCGGGGACGCCGTACCGCTTGTGCCGGGGGCGCGGGTCGCCCGAGCCGAGGCGTTCGGCGGTCTCCGCGAGGTCGGTGAGCGGGGAGGCGAGCCGGTTGGCCTGGCGGATCGCGAGCAGTACGGCGGCGATCACCGCGAGCAGCGCCACCAGCCCGATGATCAGCAGGGTCCGGCCGACCTCCTTGGTCACCGAGGAGCGGGGCTCCTCGACGAGGACGGTCTCGCCCTCCTCGCCGTCGGCCTCGCCCCGGATGACGTCACCGACCTGCCGGGTGCCGACCTCGATGTCAGGCTCCCCGGGGATCCGGATGACGGCGTACCGTTCCTTCGCGACCTGGCCCCGCAGCACCCTCGCGTCAACGGTCCCGGAGGCGAGCAGCCGGCTGTCCACGATGCTGGCCAGCCGCTGCGCCTCGGAGTCCACCTTCTCCTGGGCACTGGTGGAGATGGTGCGGGTCTCGACGATGACGAGGGACACCCCGAACACCGCGATGACGACGAGCACCACGGCGAGGGTGGACTGGATCAGTCGACGGCGCATGACCTCTTACCTGTGGGACGCCTGCCGGGACGGGTGGGAATCAGCCTGCTCCTGCTCCTGCTCCTGCTCCTGCTCCTGCTCCTGCTCCTGCTCAGCTCCTGCTCTCAGCACCTGCTCTCAGCACCTGCTCAGCACTCGCTCAGCTCTTCTCGAACCGGAAACCGACACCCCGCACCGTGGCGATGTAGCGGGGGTTCGCCGCGTCGTCACCGAGCTTCTTCCGCAGCCACGAGATGTGCATGTCGAGCGTCTTGGTCGACGACCACCATGTGGTGTCCCAGACCTCCCGCATCAGCTGGTCGCGGGTCACGACCCGCCCCGCGTCGCGCACCAGTACCCGCAGCAGGTCGAACTCCTTGGCGGTGAGCTGGAGCTCCTCGTCACCCATCCAGGCGCGGTGCGACTCCACGTCGATCCGCACCCCGTGCGTGGCCGGCGGCTGCGCCGGTTCGGCGGCGCCGCGCCGGAGCAGGGCCCGGACCCGGGCGAGCAGTTCGGCGAGCCGGAAGGGCTTGGTGACGTAGTCGTCGGCGCCCGCGTCGAGGCCGACGACGGTGTCCACCTCGTCGGCGCGCGCGGTGAGGATGAGGATCGGGACGGTGAGGCCTTCGGCACGCAGTCGGCGGGCCACCTCGAGGCCGTCCATGCCGGGCAGGCCCAGGTCGAGCACGACCAGGTCGACGCCGCCCTGCGCTCCGGCGTCGAGCGCGGTGGGTCCGTCCTCACGCACCTCGACCTCGTACCCTTCGCGGCGCAGTGCGCGGGCCAGCGGCTCCGAAATGGACGCGTCGTCCTCGGCGAGCAGTACACGGGTCATGAGGTGATGGTAGTCCGCGCAGGCCAGGAGCTGGGGTGTGATCGCCAGCCGGTCCTTCTTACCTTTCGGCGTACGGGGGTGAACCTGTGCCTGTGGGGTGTGATCCCGTGCAGACCTTGGAAAGGGTGTGTACGGCTCCCTCCTTACCTGTGATTCGCGCCTCAAGTCCTCGATTGCCGCTTCTGTCCTGCCGTATGGTGAATGAACGCCTGTAGCACCGCGGGGACCTTTGGCGAGGATTGACGCCGAAGGTCTCTTCTGTGTGCGGGCCGGTTACCCACCGGCCTCGAAAGGAAAGCCTCCAGCAAGCCCAGCAAGGATCGACCATGGCGTCCAGCCTGACGAAGGACTCGGCGACTCCCGGCACACCCGGTTCCGAGCGGACCTTCTTCGGCCACCCTCGCGGACTGGCCACTCTCTTCATGACCGAAATGTGGGAGCGATTCTCCTACTACGGCATGAAGGCCCTGCTCACCGTCTATCTGCTGTCCGGCGGCCCCGGTGCCGGCAAGGGCAGCATGGGTGGCGGTCTGGCCATGGACGTGGCCACCACCACAGTGATCGTCTCCGTCTATTCGGCGATGGTGTACCTGCTCGCCATGCCCGGCGGCTGGCTCGGTGACCGCGTCTGGGGCCCGCGCAAGACGGTGGCCATCGCCGCCGTCACCATCATGGCCGGCCACCTCGTGCTGGCACTGCCCGGCGGTCAGGCACCGTTCTTCGCGGGCCTGGCGCTGGTGGCGGCCGGTTCGGGTCTGCTCAAGGCCAACATCTCCACGATGGTGGGCCACCTGTACGACGGCCCGAACGACCCGCGCCGCGACGGCGGCTTCACGATCTTCTACATGGGAATCAACGCGGGCGCCTTCTTCGCCCCGCTGGCCATCGGCACGGTCGGCCAGGAGGTCAACTGGCACATCGGCTTCGGCATGGCCGCGGTCGGTATGGCGATCGGTCTCGCCGCGTTCCTGCTCGGCACCCGCAACCTGAGCCCGCGGAGCAGCGTCGTCCCCAAGCCGCTGGCGTCCGAGGAGCGGGCGGCCTGGCTGCGCAAGGGTCTGCTCTGGGTGATGGTGGCGGCCGTCTTCTACGGCGTCGTCGGCTTCACCGGCCACTTCACCCTGAACTGGGCGATGATCCCGCTCACGGTCATCGGTCTGATCGTCCCGGCGGGTGTGCTGCTGCGCATCAAGCGGGACAAGGACCTCTCGGGCACCGAGCAGTCGAAGATGACCGCCTACATCTGGTTCTTCGTCGCGGCCGCCGTGTTCTGGATGATCTACGACCAGGGCGCGTCCACCGTCCAGGCGTTCGGCGAGGGCAAGGCCGCCGGCTCGCTGCTCGGGTTCGACTTCCCGTCCTCCTGGTACCAGTCGCTGAACCCGCTGTTCATCATGGCGCTGGCCCCGGTGTTCGCCTTCGTCTGGGTGTGGCTGAACCGGAAGGGCAGGGAGCCGAGCACCATCGTGAAGTTCGCGATGGGGCTGGTCCTGGTCGGCGTGTCGTTCTTCTTCTTCCTGGTCCCGCTGGGCATGGCGGCGGACGGCACCACGGTCAGCCCGATGTGGCTGGTCGGCATCTACTTCATCCAGACCGTCGGTGAGCTGTGCCTCTCCCCGGTCGGCCTGTCGGTGACGACGAAGATGGCCCCGGCGAAGTACGCCAGCCAGATGATGGGCGTGTGGTTCCTCGCGGTCACCGCGGGCGACTCGGTCACCGGTCTCCTGTCCAACCCGGCCGTCGCGGGCATCGACCTCAGCGGGACCCCCGCGGTGTTCGGCGAGGCGGCCCTCGCCGCTCTCGCCGGGTTCGCGGTGTGGATGTACCGGCGCAAGGTGAAGACGCTGATGGGCGACGTCCACTGAGGCCTGCGGGCCGGGCTGAGCAGAACGGAGGTCGTCGTACCCACGTGGGTACGACGACCTCCGTTCGGTGTGCGATCCTCCAGGCCGGCTGACGCCGGCTACCGTGCCCTGCGGCCCGGCAGGAACGTGAACACCGCGCCGCCCAGCAGCACCGCCGTGCCCGCCACCAGACCCAAAGCCTTCAGTGCGCCGTCGCTCTCCGCGCCGGTCTCGGCCAAGCCGCCGGTCGAGGACGAGCCGCCACTGGAGGACGAGCCGCCCGCGGAACCCGACGCGGAGCCCGATGTGGAACCCGAGCCTCCGGACGCCCCACTGGCCTGCTGCCGCGTGTCCAGCGTGAGCGAGACCTGTGACGTCGTCGGTGTGCACGTCGTGGTCGTGCCGAGGGCCATGACCGTCAGGACACCCGGCGACAGCGTCGTCTCACCGCTCGCCCCCGGTTTGTAGGTGCCGGTCAGGTCCGGGATCTCGATCGGGGCGCCGGACTTGACGGGCGCCGCGTTGACCGGGCCCTCCACATTCACCATGCCCTTGTCCGCGCCGCCCAGGACCACCTGCATCGACGGCTTCACCGCGCCCTTGGGAATGTCGATCGGGCTGTTCATCACCGACTTCTCGAACCGCACGGTCAGATCGAAACTCCCGCCGTTCTTCTTGGCGTTGATCTGCACCGGCGAGGTCGCTTCCTTGTGGCCGATGGGCGTCGTGCAGGCGTACGGCACCTGGACGGCCTTGCCGGTGAAGGTCTGTCCGTCACCGCCGCCGGAACCACCGGTGTCCGTGCCACCGCCCCCGCCGGTCGAGGCGGTCGGTGTCCCCGTCGGCGTGTGCGTCGGGGTCGGGGTGGGTGTCGGCGTCGTACTGCCGGTCGGGTCGGGGGTCCCGCTCGGCGGTGGACTCCCCTCCCCCGCCGTCACCTTGATGGTCGCGGCCGACTGCACGGCCTCCGTGGGCGAGCACTTCGTGTCCGTCGACATGGCGTTGACGACGTACGCGTCCGGCGTCAGCGTCAGCTGCCCGGCCGCGGTCGGCTTCAGGGTGCCCTTCATCTCGGACAACGTCATGGCCCCGCCCTTGGGGATCGCCGGGTTCTCCCGAGGCCCCTGCATCGCCACGTCGGCGGTCTGCGCCCCGGCCACCTTCAACGTCCCCGACGGCTGTACGGAGTTCGCCGGCAGGTCGATGAGGTCGGGGTTCTTCGAGGCGGCCTGCACGAACTTCCAGACCACCGTCACCTCCTCGCCCACCTTCGCGGTGGCCGGTGCGGTGATCTCCACCTTGGTGGTGCCCTGGATCGGGTCGAGCCCGATACCGGCGGGCGGCACGCACTTCGTCGCGTACGCCACCTCCGCGGCCTGGGCGGGCCCCACGGCCACCCCCAGCAAAGCCCCGGCCCCGCCGAGCACCAGCGCGAGACCCGCCGCACTCGCTCCTCTCCGCCTGCCGGCTGGTACGACTCTCCGTCTGCCGACCGGTATGACTCTCCGCCGGTCGGCCGGTATGACTCTCCGTCGTTCGCTCACGTGGGTCCCTTCCTGGTGGGAGTCGTAGGACTCGTCGGACTGTCGTCGTGCGGTGCGGAGAGTCGACCGGCCGCGCCCGGATCTGCGTCCGGGGTGAACCACGGCAGGTTCGAAGCATTCGCTGGGTTCGCCGCGTTCGCCGCGTTCGCCGCGTTCGCCGCGGAGGAGTACGCCCGGCCGTGGGCACTGGAGGTCTTCGACCCCGGCAGGCGCAGGGCGAGTTCGGGCCACCTGACGCCCCGGTGCCGGATCCCGCCCGACCGGCGCGGCCTGACCCGGTCCACCACCGCCATGCCGACCCGGAACACCGCGGCCGGTACGACCAGGCAGACCAGGATCCAGAACAGGGTCACGCCCCAGGGCCGTCCCACACCCCAGGGCTGCTCGGCGAGGACCTTCCCGCCGTACGTGAGGGAGACGGTGTAGTCGCCGTGCGCGCCACCCGTGAGCTCGACGGGCAGCTCGATCCGCGCCTTTCTGCCCGGCTGGACGGTGCCGCGCCACTGCTGTTCCTCCCACTGCGGGGCGAACACGCCGTGGGCGGTGCCGACCTGGAAGACCGGGTCCTTGACGGCGGAGGTGCCGACGTTGCCGACCGTGAGGACGAGCGTGCGGGCGGGCGGCGCCCCGAACCAGGTCAGCAGCCCGTTGGAGCCGTCGAGCCGGGGGTCCGTGAGGACGGACAGGCGTCCGCCGGCCGGTTCGGCGGGCAGTGGCTCGACGGCGTGCCCGGCGACCCGGAAGACCGCGTCGGCCTCGGCCTTCGCGCCGGTCACCGTCGCCACGTGCACCACGCACGGACACGGCACCGGCGGCTCGGCCACCGGCAGCTTCCGGCTGAACCGGCCCTTTCCGTCGGTCGTCACGGCACGTCCGTCCGCGTTGGCGCAGGAACTGGTGCCGCCGACCACCCCCCGGGACGGCACGGCCTGCCCGCAGACCAGGATCATCAGCAACGCCCGTTCCCGCCACCCGCTGCCGGTGACGGTGATCGACCCCCCGGTCCCCGCCTGCGACGTGGACAGCTTCACGCTCGGCTTGTCGGCCGCCGCGGCGATACCCACCCCGGCCGACAGAGGCAGCAGGAGCAGCGCGAGCACCATCGCCAGCCCTGGAATCCGCACCTTCCCGCTCACCGGGTCTCCTTGGAGGATGCCCCGGCTTTCAGACCGGGGAGGAATCGAACCCCTGCGGAGCAGGGCAGAGGACGGGGTTTCGCCTGAAGGGCGAAAGACCGGGCCGGCAGGAGGGCGGTGTCACGCGCTCCGCCGCCCACGAACCGGGCCGGCACCAGGGCGGTGTCACGCGCCTCGCCGCCGGCCATCACCGTCAGCCGGACGTCGACCCGGTTCATGCCGCCAGGTCCGCCGCATCAGCGGTGGGCCGCCTGGTTCCTGCGGGTCAACCACAGTGCGCCGGCCGCGCCCGCGAGCAGCACCGTGCCGCCGAGCGTGCCGAGGGCGACGACGGAGTCCTCGGGACCGGTCTGCGGGAGTGCGGCGCCGGAGTCACCGCCCGAGCCGCCGCCCGAGCCACCACCTGAGCCGCCGCCCGAGCCGTTGCTCCCGGTGCCTCCCGAGGAACTGCCGCCCGCCGCCTTCACGTCCAGGGACAGCGACGGCCGCGGGCTGTTCGTCGGAGTGCAGGTGGTCGTCGTACCCAGAGCCTTGATGGTGAGCACGCCCGCCGTGAAGGTGACCTTGCCGCTCTTCTTCGGGGTGTACGTCCCCGACAGGTCGCTGACCTTGATGGGCGTGTTGGCGGGGATCGGCTCCTGGTTGGCGGGCCCGGTGGCGGTCATCGTCCCGCTGTCGGCGCCGCCGAGCTTCATGGTGGCGCTCGGGTTCATCGCGCCCTTGCCCAGTTCGACCGGGCTGGAGGAGACGCCCTTCTGCCACGACATGGTGAGCTTGTAGCCGGCGCCGCTCTTGACGCCCGTGATGTCGATGGGCGAGACGGCGGTCTTGACCCCGATCGGTGTCTCGCACCGGTAGTTGACGTCGACGACCTCGGCATGGGCTGCGGGGGCGGCCATCAGGACCGCCGAGCCGGCCAGGGCCGCGGCGGACGCGAGCGCGGCGGTCCGTTTCTGGTACGTCCGGTTCGACACTGTCCCCTCATTCCTGCAGGCGTTCCTGCCATCGGCGGTTCCTGACGGCACATCAGATCGGCCGTCAAGGTACGCCCGGGGCCCAGAGGAGGGAAGACAAAGGGAGCGCCGGATCTGTGGTGATCCGGCACGGATGACGTGAGGTACGCAGCGGGTTCGGACCGTGGGTGACGCCCCGCCGCCTCGACGACGCAGCCGCCACGCTCGACAAGGGCTCGGCGACTCATGATCAGCCCTCGGCCGTCAACCCCCTGGGGGGCAGCAGGTCAGATGCGCCAGTAACAGCGGCGCCGAGTTAAGTCGTCCGGCTCCAGGAGGGACTCATGACGGGACTCATGGCAGGGTCACCGGCAAGGCGCATTGCGGGGCTCACGCGGGTGCCCCGAGCTCGGCCCACACCGTCTTGCCCGTGGCTCCGGGGGTGCGCACCACACCCCAGTCCAGGCACAGCCGCTGCACGATGAACATGCCGTGGCCGCCGGGGCTGCCGGCGCGGTGCGGGGTGCGCGGGGACGGCTGGCCGGTGCCCTTGTCGGAGATCTCAAGCCGGATCACCTTGTTGTCGCAGGAGATCCGCAGGTCGTCCGGCCCCTCGGCGTGCAGGCAGGCGTTGGTGACCAGCTCGGAGACGACGAGCAGGACATCCTCGGCTGCGGCCCGCTGGTCGGCGGAGGCGGACGGCAGCCAGCCCCACGCGTACAGCGCCTGGCGAGTGAAGTCGCGGGCGAGTGGGACGACACCGCTCTGCCCGTCGAAGCTCATCTCGCGCACCTGGCGCCCCCCTGACGACACGGCCGCGCCCCCGCCGGACGTCCCGGTCGCGGGCACGCCCCCTTCGGACGCCCCGGAAGCGCCGCTGGGCTCCGGACCCCGGTCGCCCGGCGGATTAGGCCGGGTGATGCTCATCAGCGCTTCACCTCACCGATTCACCAGTTCACGATACTCAACGTCACTATTCAGCCGGTACGACCGATCGGATCCCCGCACCGTCAGTATCGGGTGCCCACACAGTCGGTACGGATGCCTCCTGCCCGGCGCGGCCGGACGAACACCCCTGCATTTCGACACGAAAGGCGAGACGCCCGGAAAGCACCGTTCGTAGAGGGACGGGCGAAGCATCACCCCGACCCGACCCGGCGACTCAACCGGACTTGCCGGACTAGCTGGACTAGCCGGACTAGCCGGACTCGCCCGATTCGCCGGCCAGGGCCGCTGCCAAGGTGTCATGAACAGTGAAGACAGCATCGGCCCCCGTGATCTCGAAGACGCGTGCGACCACGGGCAGCATCGCCGCCAGATGCACCCCACCTCCGGCCGCTTCAGCCTTCAGTCGCGCACCCAGCAGTACGTTCAGCCCGGTGGAGTCACAGAACTCCAGGCGTGAGCAGTCGACCACCAGTCGACTGAATCCTTTGTCGAGGCAGTCATCGAGGGGCTCTCGCAACAGATCGGCGGTGTGGTGATCCAACTCACCCGCCGGGGTCACGACGGCACTGGAGCCCTCTTCCCGCACCTCCACCAGAAGTCGGCCGGACTGTGCGCTGCCGACTGTCCCGCGGTCCATGGCGTCTCTCTCTCCCGACGTCGTGGCTGCTGATGACGCCCCCGAACACTACGCCTTCTCCACACTCTCCGACACCCGAACAATCACACGCAAACGGACATATACCAACAGAACGTACTTGCGGTGAGCTCGGGAAAGCGGGTAGGGCTAGTAGCTACACGTACCCGACACGGCCGGCTTTGGAGGCGCCGCACATCGCAGTGCACGGAACTGGCTTCGGCAGCCTTATGCCGAGAACGATGGAGGACATCATGTCACCCCGGCTCGACGCATCGCATGCCCATGAGGCGACGTCGACATCCCCCCCGGAACACTTGGATCCCATCACGCAGGACGACGTACTCGCCGGGCTTCCGGAGATCCCGCCTTACGACGAGGTGGGGCCGGTGGACGCGCGGGCCCTGTCCAAGACCCTCTTCGCGCGGCTGGAATCCCTGGAAGAAGGCACGCACGCATACTCGTACGTCCGCAACACGCTCGTCGAACTCAACCTCGCCCTGGTCAAGTTTGCCGCCTCCCGCTTCCGCTCCCGCAGTGAGCCGATGGAGGACATCATCCAGGTCGGCACCATCGGCCTGATCAAAGCGATCGACCGCTTCGAACTCAGCCGCGGAGTGGAGTTCCCCACATTCGCGATGCCAACCATCGTCGGCGAGATCAAGCGTTTCTTCCGCGACACCTCCTGGTCCGTGCGCGTCCCACGCCGGCTTCAGGAACTCCGGCTCGACCTGGCCAAGGCTGGTGACGAACTGGCCCAGAAGCTCGACCGCGCACCGACGGTGGGCGAGCTCTCGGAGCGCCTCGGCCTCACGAAGGACGAGGTCGTCGAGGGCATGGCCGCCTCGAACGCGTACACCGCCTCCTCGCTGAACGCCCAGCCGGAGGAGGACGACGCCGAGGGCGCCCTCGCGGACCGTATCGGCTACGAGGACCACGGACTCGAAGGCATCGAGTACGTCGAGTCCCTGAAGCCGCTGATCGCCGAACTTCCCTCCCGGGACCGCACGATCCTGTCCCTGCGCTTCGTCGCGGGCATGACCCAGTCCGAGATCGGCGAGGAACTCGGCATCTCCCAGATGCACGTGTCCCGGCTGCTGTCGCGGACGCTGGTGAAGCTGCGCAAGGGGTTGACCGTCGAGGAGTGACGGCGAGCGCGCAGCCGACGGTGACTGAGCGACCCGGCCCGGTGTGGGCCGGGTCGCAGTTGTTCCCAGGCCTGACGCGCCGATGCCGGCCGTGGTGTCGTGCAGTCGTCCTCCGAGCCCGACTTCTGTCTCGACAGCCGCGGTGACGTGGCCAAGGGGGTCGGTATCCGGTAGTGCGACGCGGTGGACAGCGGCAACGGCACCAACCTCGGGTTCACCGTGGACGACGGCGGCGTGATCCGCCCGGACATCGCCACCGCCACCGCCACCGCGCTCACGCCGGACGGAGACGGCGGCCTGGCGCTGCGCCCGCTGAGCGGGGGCGCGGGGCAGCGGTGGCGGGCAGGGGCGGTGTGAGCCGCCCCTGGCTGCGTGGCCGTACGTCTCAGGATCCCTCGGCGAAGAGTTCCTGCGCTTCGGTGACCTGGAAAGAGCGATCGAACCAGGTGTCGAGCGCGTCCATGTCGGTGGAGGAGAGAACACGGTCACGGACGGAGTCGGAGACATCGATCCGGCGCGACCGGAGAATGCGCAGGATGGCTGCCGCACGCTCCTGAGCACGCCCCTCTTCCCGGCCTTCCTCCCGGCCTTCCTCGCGTACCTGCTCGGCCAGCGGGTGCCGCCAGAAGTACTGGATGCCTGTCACGGCTCAGAAACCTTCACCGAACAGACCCGCCGCGTCGGTGACCTGGAGGGAACGGTCCAGCCAGGTTTCGAGTTCGTCCACGTCGGTGGAGGAGAGGATGCGCTCGCGGACGGAATCGGGGAGGTCGATCTGGCGATTCCGGAGAATGCGAAGGATCGCCTGCGCCGTCCCCGAGGCACGCCCCTCTTCCCGTCCTTCCTCCCGCACCTGCTCGGCCAGCGGGTGCCGCCAGAAGTACTGGATCGCCGTCATCAGGTCCCTCCACATCTGCTGGGCCCGGGGGTCTCCCAGGCATGAGTCGACGAACTGCACGAAGACCGCGGCACTGTCCGCGTCGATGGTCCGCAGGGCCGCGGCCAGGTTTTCCAGTATGGCGGCGGCGTGTGGTCCCCGCCCATGTGTCATCGCCGAAAGCACCGCAAGGGGTACGTCCCGTTCGGCCTCTCGCTCGTCGACGATCACCGGCACGTTGTCCGGCCCCAGGACGAACGGACGTACCGTCAGCGACGGGCACCCCCGCACCCCGAGATGAATGGGCGCCGCCGCCCAGCGGGCCGTCGCACTGTTCTGGGTGATGACGATCAGCACCGGTTCGCAGCGGTACTTCTCGTGCAGGTAGCTGAGGTAGTACGGCCAACTGCCGCGTTTCCTCGCGTCCGGCAGGCCCTGCGATTCGACGACGAGAAGGTAGACCCCGTCGTCGGTCTCCGCCCGCAGCAACGTGTCCACACGTCGCTCGACCGGTTCGATCTCGGTGAGGTCCACGTTCATCGCGGCGAACTCACGCGGCTCGGGGAAGGGGATGCGTAAGACGCTCTGCAGGGCACGGGTCAGCAACGCGGGATCCTTCTGGAAGATCCGGTGCAGCGCCTCGTGTGACGAGCCGACCATCGGCTCTCCTTTCTGTCCGACCTGATCAACGAGCTACACGGCAGCCAAGTCACACCACACGAATTTGCCGCGACTCCCGTGTCTCGACAGCGGCTGCCAGCCCCAGACGTCGGCGCAGGCTTGAATCAGGGCGAGGCCCCTGCCCTCCTCCACGTCCGTGAGGCTCGCCAGGTCACCCGGGGGTTCAGGGGGCTCGGGGCTCGCGTCCCAGGCGCCGATCCGCAGAACGCCCGCCGACCAGAGAACACGGAGGGTCACGGGGCCTTTCGTGTGGAGTACGGCGTTGGCGATCAACTCGGTCGCCAGGAGTTCGGCGGTGTCCGCGAGACGGATCAGGCCGTGCATGGTGAGGACCAGACGGAGGGTGCGGCGGCAGACGGTCACGGCACGGGGGTCGTGCGGGATGGAGAGGGAGTACTCCCAGGGTTCGGTTTCGGGCATGCGTCAGCTCCAGGGGTGGGGTTGGTGGGTGGAGGGCGGAGAACGGTGGCATTGCCGCAGCCGTCATGGCAGGACGGAGTGGTGCGCTTCCGCAGCGTGTACGTCGCGTCACTGACGGTAGGGTAGAAATTCATACCCTTGCAACTGCCTCGCGTAATCTGAACCCGAACGAGGAGTCCCAGAGAGGCAGTTATTCGGATGACCATGCGGAACCAGCCGACCGCGCGACAGGTACGCCTGGGCTCCGAGCTGCGCAAACTGCGAGAAGCCGCCCGCAAATCGGCCAAGGAGCTGGCTGCACTCCTCGGGTCGAGTTCGGCGCACATGAGCCAGATCGAGGCCGGCAGTTCGGGGATCGGCGAGGAACGCCTACGCCGGTTGGCAGCTCACTGCGCCTGCGAGGATGAGAAGTTGATCGACGCCCTCGTGGCCATGGCAGCCGAGCGCACACGCGGCTGGTGGGACGAGTACCGAGGAGTTCTGCCCCAGGTGAACCTGGACGTGGCCGAGGCGGAGCACCATGCGGCATCTCTGCGGGAAGTTGTCATCACGCATGTTCCCGGACTGCTCCAGACCCCGGAGTACGCGCGTGCGGTTTTCAGGTACATGCGTCCGGAACTGACCGAGAGCGAACTAGCGCCCCGGGTGGAGCACCGGATGAGGAGGCGGGCCGTCATCGAGGGTGACAACCCGACCCCGTACGAGACGATCATCCACGAGTTCGCGCTACGTATCCGCGTGGCCGACCGCCAGGCATCCCTCTCTCAACTTCGGCGCATCCTGGCCGAGATCGAGCAGGGGCACGCCGCCGTACGGGTCATCCCAACCGACCAGGACGGCTTCGCCGGGGCCGGCGCCTCGATGATGTACCTGGGCGGTCCGCTGCCCCAACTGGACACCGGGTTCCGCGACACCCCCGGCGGGACCATGTTCATCGACGCCGAACCGCAGTTGAGACGGCTCCGAACACTCTTCCGTAAAGTGGAGAAGGCGTCTCTGGAACCCACGACGTCACGGGACTTCATCCACCAATTGACCAAGGAGTTGTGATGCACGCCATGGACCACACCCTGCGCTGGCAGAAGTCCACGTTCTCGGACGGCGGCGAAGGAAACACCTGCGTCGAACTCGCCGCCACCCCCACCACCCTCCACCTCCGCGAAAGCGACACCCCCGACACGGAACTCACCACCAGCACCGCCCCGTTGGCCCACCTCATACGCGGCGTGAAGTCAGGCCTGTTCCCCGCCTCCACACCCCGCTGACCAGCGGCACGCCCGGCCGGTAGGCCAGGTGCACATGGCTCGGGGCGTCGAGGAGGATCAGGTCGGCGTACGCCCCCGGCGTGAGGCGGCCGATGTCCTCCCGGCGGAGCGCCCGCGCCCCGCCGGCCGTGGCTGACCAGACCGCCTCGTCCGGGGTCATGCCCATGTCCCGTACCGCGAGAGCGATGCAGAACGGCACGGACGAGGTGAAGGACGAGCCCGGGTTGCAGTCGGTGGACAGGGCGACCGTGACGCCGGCGTCCAGGAGACGGCGGGCGTTCGGCCACTGGGCGCGGGTGGAGAACTCGGCGCCGGGGAGCAGCGTGGCGACAGTCGCGCCGCTCGCGAGGGCGTCCACGTCCGCGTCGGTCAGGTGGGTGCAGTGGTCGGCGCTGGCCGCGTCCAGCTCCACAGCCAACTGCACACCGGGGCCGTAGGACAGCTGGTTGGCGTGGATGCGCGGGTGCAGCCCCTTCGCCTTGCCGGCGGAGAGGATCGCTCTCGCCTGGTCGCCGTCGAAGGCGCCGTGCTCGCAGAAGACGTCGATCCAACGGGCGTACGGGGCGCAGGCGTCGAGCATCTCGCCGGTGACGAGGGCGACGTACGCGGCGGGGTCGTCGGCGTGGTCGGGGGAGACGATGTGGGCGCCGAGGTAGGTGACCTCGTCGGTGTGGGCGGATGCGATGCGCAGGGCACGGGCCTCGTCGGCGACGGTCAGGCCGTAGCCGGACTTGGTCTCGAAGGTGGTCGTGCCCTGGCGGAGGGCTTCGGCGAGGTAGCGGGTGAGGTTGGCCTCCAGTTCGGCGTCCGTCGCCGCTCGGGTCGCCGCGACCGTCGTACGGATGCCGCCCGCGCTGTACGGGCGCCCGGACATCCGGGCGTTGAACTCCTGCGTGCGGTCGCCCGCGAAGACCAGGTGGGAGTGCGAGTCGACGAAGCCGGGCAGGACCGCCCGGCCGCCGGCGTCGACCCGATTGTCAGTGGCGGGTGCTTTGCTTGATTCACCGGTCCACACGATGCGGTCGCCGTCGATGACGACGGCCGCGTCCTGGATCAGTCCGAGAGCGGAACCGTCACCGAGGGAGGGGTCGTTGGTGACCAGCGTGGCGATGTTGGTGATGACAGTGCTGCTGCTCATGGTGTCCTCGTGGGGGCGGGCTCGGGCGTCGGTGGATTTCAGGAGCGCAGGGCTTCGACGGCGTCCGCCAGCGCCTGCGGCACATCCGGTACGAGCGTGTGCGCCCCGTCGCGTACGACGTGCCGTCCGCCCACGATCGTGTGCCGTACGTCCGCCGCGGTCGCCGCGAATACGGCCGTCTCGGCGCCGAGTCTGGGCACTGGCCCCGCTGTCCTGACGGAGTCGAGCGCGATCGTCGTGAGGTCGGCGAGCGCGCCGGGCTCGATGGTGCCCGCATCGTCCCAGCCGAGGGCGGCGTGACCGTCGGCGGAGGCGGCTCGCAGCAGCGCGGCGGCGGTCCAGTGGCCGCGGGTGCGGGTGCGTAGGCGCTCGTTCAGCTCCATCGCGCGCGCCTCTTCGAGCAGGTCGATGACGGCGTGGCTGTCGGAGCCGAGGGAGAGCGGGGAGCCCGCCCGCTGGAGGGCCACCGCCGGGCCGATGCCGTCGGCGAGGTCGCGCTCGGTGGTGGGGCACATACAGGTGCCGGTGCCGGAGCGGCCGAGCAGGGCGATGTCCTCGTCGGTGAGGTGCGTGTTGTGGACACCCGTGGTGCGCGGCCCGAGGACGCCGTGGTCGGCGAGGAGCTGGGTGGGCGTGCACCCGTGAGTGGCACGGCAGGCGTCGTTCTCGGCGGTCTGCTCGGACAGGTGCACGTGGAGGGGGGTCCGCCGCTGCTCGGCCCACCGTGCCACGGTCGCCAACTGGCCCGCGGGCACGGCCCGTACGGAGTGGATCGCCGCGCCGATCCGTGCGTGATCCCGATCCTTGAGAACTGAACAGCGTTCGGCCCAGGCGTCCGCGCTGCCGTCGGAGAAGCGGAGCTGGTGGGTGTTGGGCGGCTGTCCGAAGCCGGAGGAGAGGTAGGCGGTGTCGAGGAGGGTGATGCGGACACCGGCGTCGGCGGCGGCCTGGATCAGGGCCTCACCCATCGCGTTCGGGTCGGCGTAGGGGGTGCCGCCCGGGGCGTGGTGCACGTAGTGGAACTCGCCGACGGCGGTGACGCCGGCCAGGGCCATCTCGGCATACACGGCCCGGGCGAGCCCGAGGTAGGTCTCGGGGGTCAGCTGGTCGGCGAACGAGTACATGAGCTCGCGCCAGGTCCAGAAGGTGCCGGAGCCGACCTGGACGGTGGAGCGCAGGGCGCGGTGGAAGGCGTGCGAGTGCGCGTTCGCGAGGCCGGGGAGGGTGAGGCCGCGCAGGATCTCGGCGCCGGGGGGCGGGGCGGGGGTGTCGGTCCGGACTGCGGTGATGCGGCCGTCCGCCGTGTCCAGGACCACGCCCGGCTCGACGTGGGTGTCGAGCCAAGCGTGCTCCAGCCAGTACGTGCGCGGCGGCTGGGTGTGCCGGTCCGGTTGGGTGCGCTGGCCCGGCTGGGTGTGCCGGTCAGCCTGGGTGCGCTGGTCCGGCGGGGTGTGCCGGTTCGGCTGGGTCGGCGTCTGCTCGGTCGGCGTCACCTGCAGGCCAGTCCTTCCAGTACGTCGGTGAGTGCGAGCACTCCGGCCACGCAGTCGTCCTCGGTGGCGGACTCGGCCGGGGAGTGCGAGACGCCGGTGGGGTTGCGTACGAACAGCATGGCGGTCGGGATGCGTCCGGAGAGGATCCCGGCGTCGTGTCCGGCGCCCGTGCCGAGGACGGGGACCGTGAGGTCGGTGTCCGTGCCCAGGATGCGGGCGAGTTCGTCGCGCAGGGCGTGGTCGAACTCGACGACCGGCGTGAAGGACTCGCGGACGATGTCGAGATCGACGCCGTGTTCCTGGGCGTAGGCGCGGGCCGCCTGCTCGATTCCGCCGACCACGGTGTCGAGGGACTCCTGGTCGGCGGCGCGGGAGTCGAGCCAGCCGCGTACCAGGGAGGGGATGGCGTTGACGGCGTTGGGCTCGACGGCGAGCTTGCCGAAGGTGGCGACGGCACCGGCGAGCTGGGCCTCGCGGCGGGCGGCGAGCACGGTCTCCGCGTACGGCAGCATGGGATCCCGCCGGTCGACGAGCCGTGTCGTACCCGCGTGGTTGGCCTCGCCGCCGAAGTCGAACCGCCAGCGCCCGTGCGGCCAGATGGCGCTCGCGATGCCGACCCGGTCGCCGCTGAGGTCGAGCGCCCGTCCCTGCTCGACGTGCAGTTCGACGAAGGCACCGATCCGGTCGAGTCGCTCCGGGTCCGGTCCGAGGGCGTCGGGGTCGTGTCCGGCGGCCTCCATGGCGCGCGGCAGGGTCACCCCGTCCCCGTCGGTCAGTTTGTGCGCCTGCTCGACGGTGAGCTGACCGGAGGTGAGCCGGGACCCGACGCAGGCGAGCCCGAACCGGGCGCCCTCCTCGTCACCGAAGTTGACGAGCGCGAGGGGCTTGGCGAACGTGACGCCCCGCGCGCGCAGTTCGTCGAGGGCGGCGAAGGAGGACACGACACCGAGGGGCCCGTCGAAGGCCCCGCCGTCGGGCACGGAGTCGAGATGCGACCCGGTGACGACAGCGTCCCCGTCGGCGGGATTCCCGAGCCAGGCCCACTGGTTCCCGTTCCGGTCGAGCTCGTAGGCCAGCCCACGGGACTCGGCCTGTGCCTTGAACCAGGCCCGGCATTCGGTGTCGGCGGCGGTCCAGGCGTAGCGGCGGTAGCCGCCGGAGTCACGGTGACGGCCGAGGGGGTGCAGCTCACGCCACATCTCGTGGAAGGAGGTGCCCTGGATCACCGTCACGCGTCGTCACCCTCGCGCATGGGAATCCGCACGCCGCGCTCGTCGGCGGCCGTCTCCGCGATGTCGTACCCGGCGTCCACGTGCCGGATGACGCCCATGCCCGGGTCGTTGGTCAGCACCCGGCGGACCTTCTCGCCGGCCAGCTTCGTACCGTCGGCCACCGTCACCTGGCCGGCGTGGATGGACCGCCCCATGCCCACTCCGCCTCCGTGGTGGATCGACACCCACGACGCACCCGACGCCACGTTCACCATCGCGTTCAGCAACGGCCAGTCGGCGATCGCGTCGGAGCCGTCGAGCATGGCTTCGGTCTCTCGGTAGGGGGAGGCAACCGATCCGGAGTCGAGGTGGTCGCGGCCGATCACCAGCGGTGCCGCCAGTTCGCCGCTCGCGACCATGTCGTTGAACCGCTCGCCGGCCTTGTCCCGCTCGCCGTAGCCGAGCCAGCAGATCCGGGCGGGCAGGCCCTGGAAGTGGACCCGCTCCCCCGCCATCTTGATCCAGCGGTGCAGGGACTCGTTCTCGGGGAAGAGGTCGAGGATCGCCTTGTCCGTCTTGTGGATGTCGGAGGCCTCGCCCGACAGCGCCGCCCAGCGGAAGGGGCCCTTGCCCTCGCAGAAGAGCGGGCGGATGTAGGCGGGGACGAAGCCGGGGAAGGCGAACGCCCGCTCATACCCGGCGAGTTGGGCCTCGCCGCGGATCGAGTTGCCGTAGTCGAAGACCTCCGCGCCGGCGTCCATGAAGCCGACCATCGCCTCGACGTGCCGGGCCATGGACTCGCGGGCGCGGGTCGTGAAGCCCGCCGGGTCCTTGGTCGCGTAGGACGCCATGTCGTCGAAGTCGACGCCCACGGGGAGGTACGCCAGCGGGTCGTGGGCCGAGGTCTGGTCGGTCACGATGTCGATGGGGGCGCCCTCGGCGAGCATGCGCGGGAGCAGCTCGGCCGCGTTGCCCAGGAGGCCGATGGAGAGCGGGCGGCGGGCGTCACGGGCCTCGACGGCGAGCTGGAGGGCGTGCTCCAGGGAGTCGGCCTTCACGTCGAGGTAGCGGTGCTCGATACGGCGTTCGATGGCACGGGGGTCGCAGTCGATGCAGATCGCGACGCCGTCGTTCATGGTCACGGCGAGCGGCTGGGCGCCGCCCATGCCGCCGAGGCCGGCGGTGAGGGTGATCGTGCCGGCGAGGGTGCCGTCGAACTTCTTGGCGGCGACGGCGGCGAAGGTCTCGTAGGTGCCCTGGAGGATGCCCTGGGTGCCGATGTAGATCCAGGAGCCGGCGGTCATCTGACCGTACATGGTCAGGCCGAGAGCCTCCAGGCGGCGGAACTCCTCCCAGTTGGCCCAGTCGCCGACCAGGTTGGAGTTGGCGATGAGGACGCGCGGGGCCCACTCGTGGGTCTGCATGACACCGACGGGCCGGCCGGACTGGACCAGCATCGTCTCGTCCTGCTTCAGGGTTCGCAGCGTGCGGACCATCGCGTCGAAGGAGCGCCAGTCCCGGGCCGCCTTGCCCGTGCCGCCGTAGACGACGAGCTTGTCGGGGTGCTCGGCGACCTCCGGATCGAGGTTGTTCTGCAGCATCCGCAGCGCGGCTTCCTGCTGCCATCCCAGGGCGCTCAGTTCCGTACCGCGCGACGCTCGTACGGGGCGGGGTCCTGACATGGTCTGCCTCCTAGCGGACTGTTGCTTCTCTTATTCACATCCTGACGCTCTGAATAGAGCTAGTCAATACATGAGGGCTTCGGCATCGGTGCTCCTTGGGTGTTTGGCTGGATGTACAGGCGCAGACACCGACCCGACGGGGGATGTTGTGAGCAACGCCGACGAGAGGCATGTGCGCGAGGGTGACGGGGGGCGAACCGCCCGCGGGAACGAGGCGGTGAGCAACGGCGACGGAGAGCGGGCCACCCGCAGGAACGAGGCGGTGAGCAACGGCGACGGAGAGCGGGCCACCCGCAGGAACGAGGCGGTGGCCGATGGCGACGGGATGCGGGTCGCCCGTCGGGACGAGGCGGTCCGCGCGGCTGTGGGGCAGGGGCTGCTGGGGCCCGGCTCCCCCATCGTCGGCCTGCTCGACGTCACCGGCATCCGGGAGTCGGCAGCGCTGCTGCGGACGGCCTTTGACAAGGTCACCGCGCCCGGCACGCCCGTGCTGCACGCCTTCGCGGTGAAGGCGACCCCGTTGGTGCCGGTGCTGCGGCTGCTGCACGAGGAAGGGATCGGCGCGGAGGTGGCGAGCCCGGGCGAGCTGGCGCTGGCGCGGGCGGCGGGGCTGCCGCCGGGGCGGACGGTCCTCGACTCGCCGGCCAAAACACCCGCCGAACTGCGGGAGGCCCTGGCCCTCGGGATCGCGATCAACGTCGACAATCCGCAGGAGCTGGACCGCGTCGACGGGCTGATGCGGTCCGCACCCAGCCGTTCCCCCCTCGGCATCCGGGTGAACCCGCAGGTCGGGGCGGGGTCCATCGAAGCCCTCTCCACCTCCACGGCGACCTCGAAGTTCGGGGTGGCGCTGCGGGACGAGGGGGCGCGCGAGTGGGTGGTACGGGCGTACGCCGAGCGCCCTTGGTTGTCCCGGCTGCACGCGCACACCGGGTCGCAGGGCGTCCCGCTCACCCTGATGGCCGAGGGCGTGGCGGAGACGTACCGGCTGGCGGAGAAGATCAACCAGCGGATCGGACGGCCGCAGATCGACACCATCGACATCGGCGGCGGGCTGCCGGTGAACTTCGCCTCGGACGCGACGACGCCGACGTACGCGCAGTACGCGCGGGCGCTGAAGGATGCGGTGCCGGGGCTGTTCGACGGGCGGTACGGGCTGGTGACGGAGTTCGGGCGGTCGCTGCTGGCCAAGCACGGGACGGTGGTGGCGCGGGTCGAGTACGCCAAGAGCGCGGGCGGCCGGCCGGTGGCGGTGACCCACGCGGGCGTGCAGGTGGCGACGCGGACGGTGTACGCGCCGGAGGCGTGGCCGCTGAGGATCGCCGCGTACGACGGCGAGGGGCGGCCGAAGGAGGGGCCCGAGGTGGTGCAGGACGTCGCCGGGCCGGCGTGCTTCGCGGGCGACCTGCTCGCCCAGGCGTGTCCGCTGCCGCTGCTGGCGCAGGGCGACTACGCGGCGGCGCTGGACACGGGCGCGTACTACTTCGCGCACCACTACGCGTACAACTCCCTGGCCCGGCCCGGCATCTACGGCTTCGCCCCGGACGGGGCCTCAGGGGCCGTCTTCTCGACCGTGCGCGAGGCGCAGACCGTCGAGGAGATCGTGGCCGAATCGGGAGGGGCGCACGCCAACGCGCTCACCACCCTGCGCGCACCTGACCGCCGTTGACGTACGTCGGTGGATCTGTTGATCAACTGGCTTGTGCATCAGGTCAGTTGACCCACCTTAGTCATTCGTCGCATGTTCCACTGGAAAATGCCAGAAGACTCACCCCTCGCGCACACGTTGCGTAGCTTCGGCATCACTGAGCCGAACCCCAGGCGGGAGGGGAATCACGGTGCCCGGAATCGACGAGTGCCTGCTGGAAGCCATGCGACTGCCCGGTGCCCGGGGCGCCGCACTGGTCGACTGGACGAGCGGACTGGCCCTGGGCATCGTCGGGGAGTCCCCGGGCGGCGACCACGAGACGGCCGCGGTGGAAACCGCGGAACTCGCCCGGCTGGCCGCCGAGCAACACGCCTTCGCACCCGAGAGCAACGGCCGCACCGGGAGCGCCGACAGCTCTGGTCCGTCCGACAGCTCCGGTCCGTCCGGCAGCTCCGGCTCGTCCGGCAGCTCCGGCTCGTCCGGCAGCTTCGGTCGGGCCGGTGCGGAGGGCGGCGAAAGCACAGCGGGCGACGAGGACGACGGGGGCGGCAGGCACGACGCCGTCGGCGAGGACGACGCCGTCCCGCCGCTCGAAGACCTCATCATCAGCAACCGGGACAGCTACCACGTGCTGCGGTTCGTGCCGACGTCCTTCGACAGCAGCGTGTGCCTGTATTTGTGGCTGGCCCGCGCCGAGGGCAATCTCGCGCTGGCCCGCATCCGGCTGGGCGAGATGGCCGGTCGGCTGGTGCTGGGATGACCGCCGTACAGACCACGCCACCGCCCCGGCTGCCGGTGCGGGACAAGGTGGCGGCCCGGGACCGGGGCTGGGGCGGTGTCTCGCCGATGCTGACCCGGCTTGCCGCTGAGCGGGCCACCGGTGTCCTGATCCGCGAGCGCGGCACGCTGCACCTCGTCCAGGGCCGGGCTGTGCACGCCGAGAGTCCGGCCGCGCCCGGCCTGGACGTCCTGCTGACGGCCCGCGGCACGGTCGACGCCGGCATCTGGCGGCGGGCCCTGACCGAGGCCGGCGACCGGCACCGCGCCGGCCACCTCCTGGTCGACGGCGGGCACCTCACCGCGGGCGCCCTGGACCTGTGCCGGCTCGTCGCGCTGTACGACGCGGCCTACTTCGTCCTCGCGCCCAGCAGCACCCCGGGCCGCTTCCGCTACGCCACCGAGGACGGGCCCGGCTGTCCATGTCCCGTGCCGGTGGCCGCCCTGGAGCGTGAGACCCTGCGCCGCCGCGAGCTGCTGCACCGCATCTGGCCCGACCCGGCCACCGACCAGGCACCCCTCGTCCGCGCCCGCCGCCCCGCGCCCCCTACGCCCACCGCCCGCCAACGGGCGGTCCTGGCGCACCTGGACGACGTCCGTACGGCAGCGGACATCGCCCGGGACCTGGGCCGCCCGGCGTTCCACACCCTGGTGGACCTGCGGCGCCTGGCGGCCGCCGGTGTGGTCGCACCCCGCCCGCCGGCCCCGGCACCGGCCCCCGAGCCCGCGCAAATGCCCGTACTCACACCCACACCCACACCCACACCCACACTCGTGCCCGCGCTTGTGCCCACGCCCACGCCCACGCCCACATACGCACCGGTGCCGGTGCCGGCACTGACACCGGCACTGACACCCGTACCGCCACCCCCACCCCCACCCGAGTTCGCCGATCCCCACATCACGTTGTTGAGAAGGCTCAGGGATGCACTGGAGGCCCTTTGACCGACAGCGGACCCGCGCCGAGAGGAGAGACCTGATGGCAGCGGCCCCCGAAGTACTGGAGGAAGTACTGGAGGAGTTACGCCGGCTCAGAGCCCGCGTTCCCCAGCTCACCGGCGCCCTCGCGGTCGGCCTCGACGGGCTCGTCCTCGCCCAGGACACCCCCGGCATCGACCCGGAGAGCGTGGCCGCGCTCACCACGACCGCCCGCGATCTCGCCGTACAGCTGGCGGAGGCGGCCGGGCACGGGGACTTCCGCGAGCTGCTCGTCCGCGGCGGACACGGCTACGTGGCCACGTACGCGGCGGGCCCCGCGGCCGTGCTGACGCTGCTCGCCCCGGACCGCGTCCCCGTCGGCCGGCTCCACCTGGAGGGCCGCCGCGCCGGGGCCCGCATCGGCGAACTCGTCGAGGCCCGGGCGCCCGCCCCGGCCAAGGCCCCCGCGAAACAGCCCCGGTCGGCCGCGAAAGCCGGCCCGGCCCGGGCCAGAACCGCGCGCACCCCGCGCGCCACGACCACCAACCCACGCACTACAACACGCACCACAACCGAAAGCTGAACCGAGGGAGACCGTCATGGCCAACACCGAAACCGCGCTCAAAGAGGCCCTCGCCTCCATCGAGGGCGCCACCGGCGTCGCGCTCGTCGACTACACCAGCGGTATGGCGCTGGGCACGCTGGGCGGCAGCAAGAGCTTCGACCTCAATGTCGCCGCCGCCGGCAACACCGACGTGGTCCGCTCCAAGCTGCGCACCATGGAACACCTCGGGCTCAAGGGCCAGATCGAGGACATCCTGATCACGCTGTCCGACCAGTACCACCTGATCCGCCTGATCAGCGGCCGCGGCGGCAACGGCCTGTTCCTCTACCTGGTCCTGGACGTCAAGCGGGCCAACCTGGCGATGGCCCGCCACCAGCTGAAGAGGATCGAAGAAGACCTGGAGATCTGACCGCCACCGACCCGCTACGACAAACGGTGCCGGACCGGCCGGCCCCAAGGCATGCGGGCTAGACCAGGGCCGCGGTGCGGCGGCGCGCTCCTCCCGGGGCCGCGTCGCCCGCCGCGATGCCCGTGCTGCGGTAGGCCTTGACCGTCTTGCCGGCCGGACGCCCGCCGTTCACGGCGAGCCAGTCCACCCGCACCCACAGCAGCGCGTCCTCGGCCCGCTCGCGGCGCCCGAGCCAGGCGGCCTTCAGCCGCAGCCCGGTGCCGCATCCGGCGAGCAGCATGCCCCCGGCGGCGGGCACGGCGAACGCGCTGCCCAGCGCGGCGGCGAAGGCGAGCAGCAGCCACCAGCGGTGCCCCCGACGCCAGTTGCGCACGCTCACCGCGCGGTCCTGGAGCACGTCGTGCCTCCCGGCGCGGACGACGCCGCGCGAGAGTGCGACGTACCGCTTACGCCCGCGGCAGGCCACCACGACGACCGCGATGATGAACAGCGCGGCCCCCGCCAGTACCCCGATCCGCCGTCCCGTGATGCCCGGCACCAGTACGCCGACGCCCGCCGCGAACACTCCGAGCCACCACAGGGGCGCGGCTCCGGCCCGTACGACGACCGCCACCCGAGCCAGACCTTGAGCTCTGCCATCTCCGCGTGCCACGTTCCGCCTCCTCGTCGTCCCAGCACGTTTTTCTGGTCGCGCAGATTAGCGGGCGAATGTGAGACGAGTCTGAGTGCCCGTTTTCAACCTCCGGCGAAGATCTGGCCTTTTGAGCCCGGAACGGCGAAAGACCGCCGTCGCCAGGCAACCGGCAACCGGTCAGTCGGCCTTCAACGAGTCGGCGAACTCGCGTGGGAGGCCGATCAGAGCGTCGCGCTTACCGTCCGCCGGCTGGAGCCGGTTGCTGAATACCACCGTGGCCATGTTCTCTCCTGGAGAGAATCTTCAGAGGACCTCGGCGCCCAAGGCGATGTCGAAGCCGGCGCCGTTGCGTGCCAGGCCCACCAGGAGGATGCCGGCCCATTCAAGGACGTGGGCCATCTCGAGCCCTCCCGCGTCGCGGGCCCGCATGTCCAAGCTCTCCAGAAACGCCGCGACACGTGCCTTCGCCTCGGCGCTGTCGCCGGCGAAGAACACGTCCAGGGGCTTGTCTTCAGCAAGGACGCCGCGGAAGATCGAATTGAATGCCTTCACGACGTGTGCGCCCTCGGGGGCGGCGGCGGCGATCTGCTGGGACACCGAGTTGCCCGCGGTGGTCACGAGTCCACTTACGTCGGCGTTGAACGGGTTGGTGATGTCGACGAGGATCTTGCCGGCCAGCGCATCGCCGTAGTGCGCGACCACGTCAACCGCGCTGGTGTACAGGACGGCCACGATGACGATGTCACCCGCCGGCCTTGCGCCGAACGTGCCGACGGTGGCTCCGTTGCCGATCTGGTCGGCGACCGCCTGAGCCTTGGCGGTGTTGCGGCTCATGAGCTCGATGGTGTGGCCGTGCTTCGCCGCCCGGGTGCCGATGGCGGTGGCCATGTTGCCTGAGCCGATGATGCTGATGGTGGTCATGACGTGTGTTCCCTTGTTGTGTATGGATCAGTTGGTCGTGGGGGTCGTGCTGGCGTGCTGGAGTGCTGGGCCGGGGTGTCGAAGGTTCCCCGGCGCCCAGGTGTCAGATCGGCCCGCTGACGACCTGGTCGACGGGCTCGGGCCGGCCGGCCTCGTGGTGGAGCCGGGTACCGCCGCGGATCAGGGCACCGCAGAGGACGGCACCCGCCCAGAAGGCGCCCGCGGCCCACCCATAACCGAAGGTGAACCCGTGCACGGTGGCGCTGACGACGGCGGTGCTGCCCGCCGGGCCGGCGCCCGGCCTGCGCGGCGCGGCGCTGACGACCACCAGCGACGCGCTCAGATCACTGTGGTGCCGCCGTCGACGACCAGCTCCATGCCATTGACGTAGCTCGAGTCGTCCGAGGCGAGGAACAACGCGACCGACGCGATCTCTTCAGGGCGGCCCATCTCTCGCCGCGGGATCACGGATTCGAACTGCGCCTTCATCTGCTCGTCCATCACCTCCTCCAGAATCGGCGTGGCGACCTGGCCGGGGGTCAGCACGTTCACCCGGATCCTCCTGTCCCTCAACTCGGACACCCACACCCGTGCGTAGGCGGGCAGCACGGCCTTGCTCGCTGCGTACACACTCCAATCGGGGTAGCCCCGGAGCGACGCGTTTGACCCGGTCATGACGATCGAGCCTCCATCGTTGAACAGCGGCAGCGCCTTCTGGACCGTGAACAGCGTGCCGCGCGCGTTCAGCGAGAAGGCGGCATCGAACTGCTCCTCGGTGATCTCGCCGAGCCTGCCCTGCTCGCCCGTCCCCGCACTTGCCCACAACACGTCGACCGTGCCCTTTTCCTGCTTGACCGTCTCGAACAAACGGTCCAGATCATCGAGGTCGGCCGCATCGCCCTGCACGCCGGTCACGTTCCGGCCGATCAGCTTGACGGCTTCGTCCAGCACGTCCTTCCGCCGGCCCGAGATGAAGACGTGAGCTCCTTCATCAACGAACAACTTCGCACCGGCCAGCGCCATCCCACTTGTCGCGCCTGTGATCACCGCAACCTTGCCATCGAGCTTTCCCACGACCACTCCATTCACATGCCGTGCCGATGTTATGTACACCGAGCCGGGTACTTAACGTATCGATCAGTCGCGCGGGATGCAAGCTATGCACACCGAGCGGTACCCAAGTGGGCTACGCTGGGCGTGTGACAGAGATGGAGAAGGGGCCGCGAGGCCTGCGCCGCGGCAGGGGGGCACGAGAGCGCATCCTCAGCGCGTCACAACAACTGTTCCGCGATCAAGGCATCAACTGCACCGGCATGGACCAGCTCTGCGCGGTGGCTGAGGTGTCCAAGCGCACGCTTTACCAGCACTTCACGGGCAAGGACGAGCTGATCGCCGAATGCCTACGGCGATTCGATCCCGACATCCTGCCCGAAGTGTTCGACCGCACCGACCTCACACCTCGCGAACGACTCCTCGCCGCGTTCGACGTGCACTCACCCCTGTGCCCATTCATCGCGGCGGCCGTCGAAATTCCCGACCCGGGCCACCCGGCACGCGTACAGGCCCGCACCTACAAAAAAGGCTTCGCCGCCCGGCTCACCGATACCGCCCGCGAGGCCGGCGCCACCAACCCCGAACAGCTCGGCGAGCAACTGGCGCTGCTCCTGGACGGCGCCTCGGCCCGCAGCCGAGTCCTCAACACCGAAGCGTTCACCACCGCCGCCGCCATCGCAGCCGTCCTCGTCGACCACGCCATCCCCGCGGCAGCGGCACCGGCCGGCGCAAGCGCTGTCGAGCAGCACGGCCAGGATGACGATGACGCCGGCCGGGGCGGCGCCCCACGTTCCGGCCGTGGCCCCGTTGCCGAGCACCCTGGCCAGGGCCACATCCTTGACCGCATCACGGAGCAGATGTGATCGGAAAGCTTCATTGAGCCGAATAGCGCGCGCAAAGATCGCAGCGTCGAGTGCCGATTTGGCCGGAGGATGCCTCCGGTTTACCGTTGAGGCAATTCGGAGATAGCCTCCGTTTTCGATCGGCCACCTTACGGGAAGAGATGCGGGAGAGCGTATGAACGCCAGGGAGCAACAGGGGCGCAAGCCCCGCGCCGACGTCCAGCGCAATCGCGCGGCCCTCCTGGAAGCGGCCCAGCGCCACTTCCTTCGGGACGGGGTCGGCACGTCACTGGAGGCGGTCGCCAAGGAGGCGGGCGTCGGGCCGGGAACGCTGTACCGGCACTTCCCCACCCGTGAGGCCCTGCTGTCGGCCGTACTCCAGTCCCGCACCGAGGAACTGGTGACCCGCCGGGCGGACATCGCCGGCATCGACGACGCCGGCACGGCGCTGACGCAGTGGCTGCGGGCGATGGAGGACTACCTCAGCGCCTACAGCGGACTGCCGGAACCCCTCATGGCGGCAACCCGGGCGCAGGACCCGGACAATCCGCTCACCGTCCCCTGTGACGAACTCATCGCCACGACCGACGAGTACGTGCGAGCCGCACAGCGCACAGGGTACGTACGCCCGTCGGTGACGGGCTACGACCTGTTCCTCGCAGCCTGCTCGCTCGCCTGGATCAAGGGCACCGGCACCACCGGGGAATCGGTCGACCGGCTGCGGGCGCTCGTCGCCCACGGATACCGCGAGCCGGACGACCGCACCTAGCAGTCGGCAACTCACTCAAGGAGGACGCGGCATCCTCTCCGTCAGCACCGTGGTCGCCGACACCGACGCCGAGGCGCGGCGGCCGAACTGGTCCAGGACCGCCCTGATGGCCCGCCTGGCCCGCCAAGGGACCGCGGCCCAGGTTCCCACGGTCGAGGAGGCCGAGCGGGAACTCGGCCAGGAACAGAAGGACACCCCCATCGTCATCACCGACGGCCGCTGGCCCCGCCAGATCGCCGGCAGCCCGGAGACCGTACGGGATCAGCTGGAGCAGATGACCAAGGCCACCGGCGTCGACGAGGTGATGGTCCAGGACATCGTCGCGGACCCCGCGGCCCGGGCGCACTCCCGTGCCCTGCTGGCCAAGGCCCTTGACGTCGCCGCTCGTTGACGGTCCCCGCCGTTTCACCTGAAATCGCTGTGCTGTGCTGATTGGGAGGGGGCGACCAGCCGTCGGGCCCCTCACTAGGGTGACTCGATGAGATTCCGACCCGTGTTACTCGTGCTGTTCCTGTTGCCGCTGCTGTGGGGAGCCTTGTCGCTGTTGAGAGCCGGCGCGGCCTACGGCGTCCCTGACTGCCCAGGGCTCCAGTTGCACGCGGACGGCGAGAGTTCCCCGGGGCACATGCGCGAGGGCGACCGCTGCGCGCTCTCCTACGACACCGCCACCGGCCGCTCGACCGGCATGAGCACGTACGAGCAACTGAAGTTCGCCCAGGAAGTGAAGCGCCGGAGCCTGGGGCGCGAGGGCGCGCTGTTCGTCCTGTACGGAGCCACGGGGATCGGCATCGTGTTCGCCGCGACCCGGAAACGCAGGCCCTAGGGCGTTTCGGATGGCTCTTGTCGGGCCGGGTGACCTCACCCGATAAACCCGCCTCACCCGACGACCCACGCCTCACCCGACGAACCCGCCTCACCCGACGACCCGCGCCTCATTCGACGAACCCACCTCATTCGACGACCCGCGCCTCACTCGACGAACCCACCTCATTCGACGAACAGGCTCCGGGCCGTCGCCCTCGCGTCGAACTCCTCCAGCCGGGCCTGTGCGTCGGGCAGGTCGTCGCACATCGCCTCCAGCAGGACCCGGCCCAGCAGCATCGGCGCGCAGGCGGTGTCGAAGGCGAGGCCGGTGCCGACGGCGGCGGGCAGCAGGAGGTCGGAGACCTTGGCGACCGGCGCGAAGGCCGAGTCCGCGACGGTGACCACCGTCAGCCCGGCCTCCTTCGCGTAGGCGAGCGTGTCCACGACCTCGCGCGGGTGCCGGGGCAGCGCGAAGCACAGCAGCGCTGAGGCGCCCGCCCGTACGGCGGCGTCGATCCGGTCGTGGATCATCGTGCCGCCCTCGTTGAGCAGCCGTACGTCCGGATGGACCTTCGCCGCGAAGTACGCGAAGCCGTACGCCTGCGAGGCCGCGGCACGCAGCCCGAGCACCGGGAGAGGGCGTGAGGCCGCGAGCAGCCGCCCCGCCCGCCGCACCGGCCGCGGGTCGGCCAGCACCTCCGCCAGGTGCCGCAGGTTCTCGATCTCCGCCTCGACGGCCTGCTGGTATTCGTTGTACGAGGCCGTGTCCCCGGCCGGTTCGGCGGGCGCGACCTCGCGCAGGTGCCTGCGCAGGGCCGGGTAGCCGTCGAACCCGAGCGCGACCGCGAAGCGGGTGACGGACGGCTGACTGACCCCGGCCAGCTCGGCCAGTTCCACGCTGGACAGGAACGGCACGTCGGCGGCGCGGCGCACCATGCTGTGCGCGATGCGCCGCTGGGTCGGCGTCAGCCGGTGCCCCTCGAACAGCGCCTGCAGCCGCGCGGCGGGACTGTCCGGCACGCCACCGCTCCCGTCCGCCACGGCGCCGTTCCTTTCCGGCACGCCGCCATCCCCGTCCGCCACAACGCCGTTCCTCTCCGCCACACCGCCACCCCCGTCCGCCACAACGCCGTTCCTCTCCGCCACACCGCCACCCCCGTCCGCCACAACGCCGTTCCTCTCCGCCACGGTCACACTCCCGTCCGCCGCACCCGAGCCCCACCCGACACGCCCGAGCCCCCACCCACCACACCCGAGTTCCCGTTCGTCCTCATGACTCGCTCATGACTCGCTCATGCCTCGCTCCCCCTCCAGATCTCCGTGAACCGGTCGAGCAGTGCGGCCGCCGCCGTCACGTCGTGCGTGAGCGGGCGGTCGGCCGGGTCCTCGTCGAGTACCGACACGGCGAGTTCCAGCGCGCGGCCCACCGGCAGATCCGGGTCCGGCACGTGACCGCGCTGGCGCAGCGCCCGTACGGCGGCGACGAGTTCGCAGCCGACGACGAGACGGTACGCACGGCACACACGCAGTGTCTGGCGTGCGGCGAGCGAGGCGAAGCTGGCCTGTTCCTCGACGCCTCGGGAGAGTACAGCGTGGCCGAGGGAGGCGGGGGCGGAGAAGGACCGCAGGTCGCCGAGGGCGGCTCCGGCGGCGTACTCCAGGATCATCACGCCGGAGGAGGCGGGTTCGGGGTCGGCGAGGAAGGGCCGCAGCCGGGTGAAGACGGGCTCGTTCAGGCTGGACAGGCGGGACGTCGACAGCCGGGCCACCTGGGTCAGGGCCAGCCGGAAGTGGTCCAGGGCGAGGGCGAGCTGGGCCTGGTAGAAGCCGCCGTGGTGGTAGGCGGCCAGGTCCTCGGGGCAGATCAGCGGGTTCTCCGCGGCCGCGTTGATCTCGATGGCGATGACCTCTTCCAGGGCGTCGGCGGCGTCGTGCGCCGGACCGTGGATCTGGGGCAGGCAGCGGAAACCGTACGGGTCCTGGATCCGGCCGAGCGGCGGGGTGGGCCGGTCGGCCGCGCCGATCAACTCCCGCATGCGGCGGGCGACTTCGCTGGAGCCGCGGTGTGGGCGGGCGGCGTGCACGGGGGCGGCGTAGGCCTCGTGGGAGCCGTCGACGGCGAGCAGGGAGAGGGCGCCGACGACCTGGGTGGCCTCCAGCAGGCCGCGCAGTTCGTGCAGGGCGAGGGCGGACTGGCCGAGGGTGAGGGCGTTGCTGCTGATGAAGGCCAGCGCGTCGTTGTTGTCGAGCGGCTGCGGCTCGGGCGCACCGGCCCCGCGCCAGGGATGCTCCCCCGCGAGCGCCAGCGCCGCCTGCGCCAGCGCGGCGATGTCGCCGGTGCCGACCGAGCCGAACTCGTTCACCACCGGGTGGGCGGCGCTCTCCAGCGCCTCGCACAGGGCCGTGACGACGGTGGGCCTGAGGCCCGCGCCTCCGGCCAGCAGTTGGTTGGCACGGACCGCGAGCATCGCGCGAACCTCCCTGGCGGGGAGTTCCTCGCCGATGGCCCCGGCGTGGCTGCGCAGCAGGCGCAGGCCGTGCTCGGCGGCGGCGCCGGTGGGCACGTCCTCGTTCCGGTTGGCGCCGACTCCGGTGGAGCGGCCGTAGACACGGCCGGTCGCGGCGATCAGCCGGGCGGCGTCCCAGGACCCCTCGACGCGCCGCATCGCCTCGCTCCCGGGAACCGGCCGCGCGGCCCCGTCGGCGAGCCGTACGACGTCGGCGACGCCGAGCCCGATCCCGTCGAGGACGACGAGAGCGGAGCCCGTAGTGCGCGGCATGTCCACGATCCGAGACGACATAAAGCCCAAACCCTCACTAAATCGGACAGCTGATCTTGCTCTTCGGTCTCCGTTACCTCGGATTAACACCAAGGCGTTGACAACCTATTCATCCAGGAACAACTCTGCATGACGTTATACAGCCCGGGCAAGGGACAACTCATGATCCAGTTCGACGCGGTCCACAAGCGTTTCCCCAACGGCACGACAGCTGTCCACGACCTCACCCTGGAAATGCCGGAAGGCGGCGTGACCGTCCTTGTCGGATCCTCCGGTTGCGGCAAGACGACCACCCTGCGGATGGTCAACCGGATGGTCGAACCGACCTCCGGCACCATCCGGGTCGGCGGCAAGGACGTCACCGAGCAGGACGCGGCCGAACTGCGCCGCTCCATCGGGTACGTCATCCAGCAGTCGGGCCTCTTCCCGCACCGCACGGTGCTCGACAACATCGCCACGGTCCCGCTGCTGCTGGGCCACGGCCGCCGCAAGGCACGCGCCCGCGCGGCCGAGCTCCTCGAAACCGTCGGCCTGACCGCCGAGTCCGGCCGCCGCTACCCGCATCAGCTCTCCGGCGGTCAGCAGCAGCGCGTCGGCGTGGCCCGGGCGCTCGCCGCCGACCCGCCGGTGCTGCTCATGGACGAGCCCTTCGGCGCGGTCGACCCCGTGGTGCGCACCCAGCTCCAGGACGAACTGCTCAGGCTCCAGAAGGAGTTGAACAAGACCATCGTCTTCGTGACGCACGACGTCGACGAGGCGGTACGGCTCGGCGACCGCATCGCGATCTTCCGCACCGGTGGTCACCTCGTCCAGTGCGCCCCGCCGACCGAGCTCCTCGCCCGCCCCGCCGACGACTTCGTCGCCGACTTCCTCGGCGCCGAGCGCGGTCTGAAGCTGCTCTCGCTGAAGACCCTCGCGGACGTCCCCCAGGGCCCGGCTCCCGAGGGCGGCACCTGGACCCTCGTCCTCGACGCGGCGAACAGGCCGGTCCACTGGGCGTCGAAGGACGCCGAACTCCCCGTACGACCGCTCCAGGACGACGACTCCCTGCTCTCGGCGCTCAACGAGTCGGTCGCCTCCCCCACCGGTCTGATCGCCCGCGTCGACGCACAGGGCGTACTCACCGGTGTCTCGTCCCGCGACGACATCCACACCCACGCCGGCCGGGCCCACACGGAAGCGCGGGTCGCCGCATGACCGTCGACTGGTCGTGGATATCCGGCCACACCGACGACCTCACCACCCTCACGGTCTCGCACCTCCAGGCGGCCCTGACCGCGGTCTTCCTCGGCCTGCTGATCAGCCTCCCGCTGGCGGTGGTCGCCCACCGGATCCGCGCCCTGCGCGGCTTCCTCCTCGGCCTGTCGAACATCCTGTTCACGATCCCGTCGATCGCGATCTTCGTGCTTCTGCTGCCGGTCAGCGGCCTCACCCGCACCACGACCGTCATCGGTCTGACGGTGTACACCCTGGTCGTCCTGCTCCGGAACACGGTCGAGGGCCTCGACTCGGTCCCCGCGAAGACCAAGGAGGCGGCGAAGGCGATGGGCACGCGCCCCCTGCGCACGCTCCTCACCGTCGAACTCCCCCTCGCGCTCCCCGTGATCATGGCGGGCGTCCGGATCGCGACGGTCATGTCGATCTCCCTGGTCTCCGTCGCGACCTACATCGGCGACGGCGGCCTCGGCCAGCTCTTCACCGACGGCTTCCAGCGCGACTACCCGACCCCGGTGATCGTGGGAGTGGTTCTCACCCTCCTGCTCGCGGTCGTCGCGGACGCGCTGCTGGTCGCCGTCCAGTACGTCCTCACCCCGTGGAAGAGGCGGCGCGCCTGATGTACGAACTCTTCAAGAACCTCGGCGGCTGGCTGACCAGCGGCACCCAGTGGGCCGGCTCGGACGGTATCGCCCACCGCCTGGCCGAACACCTCCAGTACTCGCTCCTCGCCACGATCATCGCGACCGCGATCGGCCTCCCCCTCGGCCTGCTGATCGGCCACACGGGCAGGGGCGCGTTCCTCGCGATCAACCTGGCGTCCTTCGGCCGCGCCCTGCCGACCGTCGGCCTGGTGGTGCTGGTCTTCCTGGCCGGCGGTCTGTCGATGCTGCCGGTGTACGTCGCCCTGGTCGCCCTCGCGGTCCCGGCGATCGTCACCAACACCTACGCCGGGATGACCGCCGTCGACCCGGACGTGAAGGACGCGGCACGCGGGCAGGGCATGCGCGCCCACCAGGTCCTCTTCCAGGTCGAGCTCCCCCTCGCCCTCCCTCTGATCATGACCGGCCTGCGCCTGGCCCTCATCCAGGTGGTGGCCACGGCCACGATCGCCGCGTACGTCTCCTTCGGCGGCCTGGGCCGCTACGTCTTCGACGGCCTCGCCCAGCGCGACCTCGTCCAGGTGCTCGGCGGCGCGGTGCTGGTCGCCGCGGTCGCCGTCGCCCTGGACCTGGCCCTCTCCGGCCTCCAGCGCTTCCTCTTCCGCCACCGCCGCACTGCCTAGGAACTCCCTGATGACCCGAATGAACCGTCGTACGCTCCTCGGCGCACTGGCCGGAACCGCCGTCGCCGTCCCCGCCCTCTCCGCCTGCTCCAGCGGCATCACCTCCCTCGACAGCCAGGGTGGCGGCTCCGGTGGCAGCGGCTCCAGCAAGGGCGGCGTCACCATCGGCACCGCCAACTTCACCGAGAACCAGGTCCTGGGATACCTGTACGCGGCCGCCCTGGAGCAGGCCGGCGTGAAGGTGACGGTCCGCCCCAACCTCGGCACCCGCGAGATCGTGATCCCCGCCCTCAGGGGCGGCGACATCGACCTGCTGCCCGAATACCAGGGCGCCCTGCTCAACTATCTCGACCCGAAGGCCACGGCCGCGGAGGAGGGCACCATGCAGAACGCCCTCACCCTCGCACTCCCCAGCGGCCTCCAGGTCCTCCCCTACGGCTCGGCCGAGGACTCCGACGCCTTCGCGGTGACCCGCCAGACGGCCCGGAAGTACGGCCTGACCTCGCTGGCCGACCTGAAGAAGCAGAACGGCAAACTGGTCATCGGCGCGGCCCCCGAGGTGAAGAAGCGGCACGTCGGCGCGGTCGGCCTCAAGGAGGTGTACGGCGTCGAGTTCAAGGAGTTCAAGTCGCTGGACTCCGACGGCCCGCTGGTCAAGGGCGCGCTGAAGAAGGGCGACGTGGACGTGGCGAACCTCTTCACCACCGACACCGACATCGAGGCCAACGACTGGGTGGTGCTGACCGACCCCCAGAACCTGATCCCCAGCCAGCACATCGTCCCCCTCATCGCCGACCGCAAGGCCGACGACACCGTCCGCAAGGCCCTCGCCCGCCTCGGCAACGTCCTCACCACGGCCCAGCTCACCGAGCTGAACCGCCAGGTGGACAAGGACAAGAAGGACCCGGAGGACGTGGCGAACGCGTACGCGAAGCAGCACGGGCTGGCGAAGTAACGGCACCGGGGATCCCCAGTCCCCACACGACCCCGGGGTCCCCAGCCCGAACAGGGGGGCTAACCCCAGTGCAGCGGGCGCGCTCGCTGCCTACCGTTGCTCGCATGACCGGAATGGACGCGCCAGACACCGAGCTGAAGAAGGAACTCGCCGCCACCCTGCAGGCCCGCAGGGAGCTGGGGGACGAGTACGAGTCGGCGCTGGTCGACTCGTTCCTGGAGAAGGTGGACCAGCGTATCGACGGCGCCGTGGAGCGCCGGATGCGCCGGCAGCTGGCCGAGCAGCAGATGGTGGTGGCCAGGGGTTCCCGGTCGCCGAGGCCCACGGACTCCTGGGGCGACCGCTTCGGCTTCGGCATCGTCTCGCTGGTCCTGGCGATCCCGCTGTCCGGGATCGGCGCCGGCATATCCGGCCTGCCCGGGCTGCTGGTCACCTGGGGCGGCATCGTCGGCGTCAACGCCTTCCAGGCCGTGCGCACCCACCCGGACCTGTTCCGGGGCCGCCGACGGGGGCCCTCCCAGGACAGCGACTGGGAAGGCTGAGAGTGAGGACGGGTCGGCGAGGTCATCGCCGAGCCGCAGCAGGGCGCGAGAGCGGCGGCGGTTCAGCCGCGAAAAGGGGTGTACGCGGCGGCGGTTCAGCCGCGAAAAGGGTTATGCGCGGGGACCGCCGCACCCCCGTTACCGGGGGGCGGGACGACGGCGGTCCCCGCGACGGACGCGGGCCGGGTCAGGCCGGGCTTGCGCGTCCAAGCGTCCATGGAGGTCCGGGAGCCGCTCCGGAGGTCCTTGGACGTTTCGGCGTCGGCCGGGGCGGGGAGCCGCTCCCGCCCTGCCGACATCCCCTAATGTGCCGGACCCGTGTTAAGCGGGTGCTGCGTGGACGTGACGCGCTCGTACCAGTTCTGCGAAGTCCACTGGTGCGGCGGGCCGGCGCAACTGCGGCACCGTCAGGGCCCGTTCACCGCAGGTTTCCCGCCAATTCCTGCTCTGGTCCCGCTCTTGTCACTTCCCGCTCTTGGCGAGGAAGGCCAGCAGGTCCTGTCGGCTGATCACACCGGTCGGCTTGCCCTCGACGAGGACGATCGCCGCGTCCGCCACACCCAGCACCGACATCAGGTCCGCGACCGGTTCGCCGGAGCCGACCTGCGGCAGCGGCGGCGACATGTGCTTCTCCAGCGGGTCCTCCAGCGAGGCGCGCTGGGCGAACAGGGCGTTGAGCAGCTCCCGTTCCACGACCGACCCCACGACCTCCGCCGCCATCACGTCCGGGTGACCGGCGCCGGGCTTGACGATCGGCATCTGCGAGACGCCGTACTCGCGCAGCACCTCGATGGCCTGGCCGACGGTCTCGTCCGGGTGCATGTGGACGAGGGACGGGATGGCGCCGTGCTCCTTGTCTTTGAGGACGTCGGCGACACGGGCGCTGGTGCCCTCGCCCTCCAGGAAGCCGTAGTCCGCCATCCATTCGTCGTTGAAGATTTTACTGAGGTAGCCGCGCCCGCTGTCGGGAAGGAGGACGACCACGACGTCGTCCTCGCCGAGCCGCCCGGCGACCTCCAGCGCGGCGACGACGGCCATCCCGCAGGAGCCGCCGACGAGCAGCCCCTCCTCCTTGGCCAGCCGGCGGGTCATCTGGAAGGAGTCCTTGTCGGACACCGCCACGATCTCGTCGGCGACGGTCCGGTCGTAGGCGGTCGGCCAGAAGTCCTCACCGACGCCCTCGACGAGATACGGCCGCCCCGAGCCGCCCGAGTACACGGAGCCCTCGGGGTCGGCGCCGACGACCTTCACCCGGCCGTCGCTGGCGTCCTTGAGGTAGCGCCCGGTCCCGGAGATGGTGCCGCCGGTGCCCACCCCCGCCACGAAGTGGGTGATCTTCCCCTCGGTCTGCTCCCACAGCTCGGGGCCGGTCGAGTGGTAGTGGGAGAGCGGGTTGTGGGGGTTGGAGTACTGGTCGGGCTTCCAGGCGCCGGGGGTCTCCCGGACCAGCCGGTCGGAGACGTTGTAGTACGAGTCGGGGTGCTCAGGGTCCACGGCGGTCGGGCACACGACCACCTCCGCCCCGTAGGCCCGCAGCACGTTGATCTTGTCGGTGCTCACCTTGTCGGGGCACACGAAGATGCACTTGTACCCCTTCTGCTGCGCCACGATGGCGAGGCCGACGCCGGTGTTGCCGCTGGTCGGCTCCACGATCGTGCCGCCGGGCTGGAGCGCACCGCTCTCCTCCGCGGCCTCGATCATCCGCAGGGCGATGCGGTCCTTCACGGAACCGCCGGGGTTGAAGTACTCCACCTTGGCCAGGACGGTCGCCCGGATACCCTTGGTCACGCTGTTGAGCCTCACCAGCGGGGTGTTGCCGACGAGGCTGATCATCGAGTCGTGGAATTGCACCGTTGTCTCCGGATGCTTGCAAAAAGAACGTGGTCGTGGTGTTGCGCCAGCCTAGGGCTTCTCCCTGATCCGTGGCGGTCGTTCACTCACCGTGGGGATTGGGCGACGGTCCGTACGGGGCAAGGAGTGGTTGTACCGATTCGAGGAGGTGGCGGCGACGCATGACAAGCATGTCGAGGGCGAGGGTGGCCCGGCGGATCGCGGCCGGTGCCGCGTACGGAGGCGGCGGGATCGGACTCGCCGGCGCGGCGGCCATGGGCCTGCTGCTGGCGGAGGTCCGGCTGGCCAGGCGACAGGTGGGCAACGGCACGGCGTCGCACGTCCCGCACGCGGAGGGCCGCTACGGGCGGGCCTACGCCGTGCCCGGCGAACCGGCCCTGCGCCTGGTCATGCTGGGCGACTCCACGGCCGCGGGCCAGGGCGTCCACCGGGCCGCCCAGACCCCGGGCGCGCTGCTGGCGTCGGGTCTGGCGGCGGTGGCGGAACGCCCGGTGGAACTCCGTAACGTCGCCCGGCCCGGGGCCGCGTCCGACGACCTCGACCGCCAGGTGGCCCTGATCCTGGCGGAACCGTCCCTGGTGCCCGACATCTGCGTGATCATGATCGGCGCGAACGACGTGACCCACCGGATGCCGGCGACCCGCTCGGTCCGCCATCTGTCGACCGCGGTACGACGGCTGCGCACGGCCGGCGCCGAGGTGGTGGTCGGCACCTGTCCCGACCTGGGCACGATCGAGCCGGTGCAGCAGCCCCTGCGCTGGCTGGCCCGCCGGGCCTCCCGGCAACTGGCGGCGGCCCAGACGATCGGGGTCGTCGAGCAGGGCGGCCGTACGGTGTCGCTGGGCGACCTGCTGGGCCCGGAGTTCGAGGCGAACCCGCGGGAACTGTTCGGCCCCGACAACTACCACCCCTCCGCGGAGGGCTACGTCACGGCGGCGATGGCGGTCCTCCCGACGGTCTGCGCGGCCCTGGGCCTGTGGCCGGCCGAGGAGGACCGTCCGGACGCCTCCCGCCGCGAGGGCTTCCTCCCCGTGGCCCGGGCGGCCGCCGAGGCGGCGTCGGAGGCGGGTACGGAGGTCGCGGCGGCGGTACCGACCGGCCCGAAGGGCCCATGGGCCCTTCTGAAGCGGCGCCGGCGCCGGAGGGTCCCGGTGACGGAACCGGCTCCTGTCACGCCGTCTCCCTGAGCCGTTTCGCTGAGCCGTCTCCCTGAGCCGTTTCGCTGAGCCGTCTCCCTGAGCCGTTTCGCTGAGCCGTCTCCCTGAGCCGTCTCCCCGAGCCGTTTCCCCGAGCCGTCTCCCTGAGCCCGTCTCCCCGAGCCCCGCCGCGCTCCCTGGACATCCGGCAAAGCAAGCGCTTAGCAAACTGCGGCCAGGGTCACACCGCCACACCCGTGACCGAGCCCCTACGTACGGGTAACTTCCCACACAGGCCTGCCCGATCCCGCACTCCCACCCGTCGCGCGAGGCGCCGCGCGCCACCCCCCTCGACTGGAGCCGTCATGCCCGAAGCCGTGATCGTCTCGACCGCCCGCTCCCCCATCGGCCGCGCCTTCAAGGGCTCCCTCAAGGACCTGCGCCCGGACGATCTCACCGCCACGATCATCCAGACCGCCCTCGCCAAGGTCCCGGAACTCGACCCCAGGGACATCGACGACCTGATGCTCGGGTGCGGTCTGCCCGGCGGCGAGCAGGGCAACAACCTCGGCCGTATCGTCGCCGTGCAGATGGGCATGGACCACCTTCCCGGCTGCACGGTCACCCGGTACTGCTCCTCCTCCCTCCAGACCAGCCGCATGGCCCTCCACGCCATCAAGGCCGGCGAGGGCGACGTCTTCATCTCGGCGGGCGTGGAGATGGTGTCCCGGTTCGCCAAGGGCAACTCCGACAGCCTCCCCGACACGCACAACCCGCTCTTCGCCGAGGCCGAGGCCCGCACCGCGGAGGTCGCCCAGCAGGAGGGCACCACCTGGCACGACCCGCGCGAGGACGGCCTCACCCCCGACCCGTACATCGCGATGGGCCAGACCGCCGAGAACCTCGCCCGCGTCCAGGGCATCACCCGCCAGGACATGGACGAGTTCGGTGTCCGCTCGCAGAACCTCGCCGAGGAAGCCCTCAAGAACGGCTTCTGGGAGCGGGAGATCACCCCGGTCACGACCCCCGACGGCACGGTCGTCGCCAAGGACGACGGTCCGCGCCCCGGCGTCACCCTGGACGGCGTCGCGGGCCTCAAGCCGGTCTTCCGTCCCGACGGCCTGGTCACCGCCGGTAACTGCTGCCCCCTGAACGACGGCGCCGCCGCGGTCGTCATCATGTCCGACACCAAGGCCCGCGAGCTCGGCCTGACCCCGCTCGCCCGCATCGTGTCGACCGGCGTCTCCGGCCTCTCGCCCGAGATCATGGGCATCGGTCCGGTCGACGCGAGCAACCAGGCCCTGCGGCGCGCCGGCCTGACGATCGACGACATCGACCTGGCCGAGATCAACGAGGCGTTCGCCGCCCAGGTGATCCCCTCCTACCGCGAGCTCGGCCTCCCGCTGGAGAAGCTGAACGTCAACGGCGGCGCCATCGCCGTGGGCCACCCCTTCGGCATGACCGGCGCCCGCATCACCGGCACGCTCATCAACTCCCTCCAGTTCCACGACAAGCAGTTCGGTCTGGAGACGATGTGCGTCGGCGGCGGCCAGGGCATGGCGATGGTGATCGAGCGCCTGAGCTGAGCTGCCCACCTCGCCTCAACTCTCCGCATCCGCACGGAAACCCCGTGTGACCTCTCGGCCCGGGACCCGGGAAACTCCGGGGTTCTGGGCCGATTTGTGATCCAATCTCCCCCAGGATGTGACCTATCTCCCTTGGGAAAGGGATTCACGCAGGTCAGAACCGCTTCAGTAGCACTCCCCGAGCCCAAAGTCGGGTCTGTTCCGTGTGTTACGCACTGACAGGGGGATAGTCCGCCCTTCAAGCTGATGTAGGAAGTCAGGGGGGTCGACTTTGAACCGGGAGTTACGTCAGTGAGCGCCATGCCGATCGCCTTGCTGGTCACCACGGTGGCCACGGGCGCCGTGGGCGTCGCCGTCCTGCGCACGCTCTGGCAGCTGCGCCGGCAGGTCGCCGCCCTGCACGCCCAGTTCGCCAGGACCAACGCCACGGCCACGCGGGGCCTCGTACCCGCTGCCCGTTCCACCACCGACGTGGACGAGATACGCGCCGCCGTGGCCGAGGCCCTCGCCGAGGAGCGGGAGCGAGAGCTCGCCGAGGCGCGCGCCTTCTGGGCCGCCCAGGAGGCCCGGGACGCCCCCGACGCACCCACGCTGCTGGGCCTGCCCGACAGTGAGCTGTTCCTGCCCCGGCAGACCGATTTCGTGGGCCTGGAGCCCCTGGAACCGGTCACCGAGCCCGGCGTCGACGCCGACGAGTTCGCCGGCGACTCCCCGGAACTGGCCGCGGCCCGCCGCCGCCACCCCTCCCACCCGGATTTCGTCCCGGTCGCCTCCCACATCGCCAACGACCACGAGCGCACGGTGGCCGCCCTGGACGAACTGGCCGCATCCGCCACCGAACTGGCCGACGTCCGCCCCGGCCCGCTCGGCACCCTCGACGTCTACGTCTTCGCCGACGGCACCACCCTCTGCATGACCCCGGGCCACCGCGAAACAGCGGAACGCCTGGCCGCGGCCCTGCGGGCGGGCGAGACCCCGTTCCTTCTCGGCGGCTCCGGCATCTCGGGGGCGTACACCCTCACGTTCGCGTGCGGCCAGGAGAACGTCTACATCCTGGCGGACCGGGTCATAGCGAGCCTTTGAGACGCCGGGCGCCGGCCGCCGGGGCCAGTGGACTCGCCTCGAACCCCCGCCGGCTTCTGCCCCTCCTCAAACCCCCGCCCGTTTCTGCGCCCCCTCGACCAACCGCACAGCTTCAGCGACCTTGCCCTCGTCCTTCAGGACGAGGGCCAAGTCATGCACAGCCACGGTGATCTGGTCGGCGACGGCGAACATCCCGGCCTCCGGCATCACCCGGGGCTCGGCCTCGGGCGCCTCCACCAGCTGCGCCCATCGAGCCAGTTCTTGAGCCAGTCCCAGAGCCTCCCCGGCAGCGCACCGCTGCAAGCGGGACTGCGGCGCCGCTCGCAACCGGTCGGCAAAGTGATCAACGGCACGGGTCAAAGGCGTCGTATCCACCACGCGGCGAGCGTATCGCGTCGCACCCGGACTGTTGCCAACAGGCGAACACTCAGGCACGGTGACCTGAAGGACCGGCTTACATACCCTTTGCGTCCGGAGGCGCCGATGTCCCACGTCCTCTCCGAGGAGACCCACCGCAACATGCTCGCCCGCATCCCCCACTGCACCGGTCGTGAAGTGTCCGACTGGTTGCACACCGTCGAAGAAGGCCCGGCTCTCTTCCGCTTCGAGGAAAAGGTCAGCTGGCTCCGCCACGAACACAATCTCGCGTACGGCCACGCGAAGGCGATCGTCCACGAGTACGACCTGAGGAGGGCCGCGCGCAAATTCGCCTAGGTCAGGTCCTGGGCGCACGCCGCAGCCGACCGCCAGACGACGAAGGGCCCCGGTCGTGACCGGGGCCCTTGCGCTACTACCGCTCGTGCGACTACCGCTCGCGGGACTACCGCCGCGCGGTGCCGCTGAGCGGACTAGTCGCTGCTGTTGAGAATCGCGATGATCCGCAGGAACTCCATGTAGATCCACACCAGCGTCATCGTCAGACCGAAGGCAGCCAGCCATGCCTCCTCGCGCGGCGCGCCGTACGCGATGCCGTCCTCGACCTGCTTGAAGTCCAGGGCCAGGAAGCACGCGCCGAGCAGGATGCCGACGACACCGAAGACGATGCCGAGCGGGCCGCTGCGGAACCCGAGGCCGTCACCGCCGCCGAAGACCGCGAACAGCAGGTTCACCATCATCAGCAGGACGAAGCCGAGCGCGGCCGCCATCACGAAGCCGTAGAACCGGCGGTTGACGCGGATCCAGCCGGCCCGGTACGCCACCAGCACACCGGCGAACACCGCCAGGGTGCCGATCACGGCCTGCATGGCCGCGCCGCTCGCGATGCGGTTGTCGACGATGCTGGAGACGACTCCGAGGAACACCCCCTCGAAGGCGGCGTACGACACGATCAGCGCGGGCGAGGCCTTGCGCTTGAAGGACTGGACGAAGGCCAGGACCATGCCGATCAGCGCGGCACCGATCCCGATGCCGTACGACCGGCTGATGTTCGCGTCGTCGACGGGCAGCAGCGCCCAGGCGAGCGCGGCTGTGACGATCAGTACGCCGAGCGTGGTGCCGGTGCGCAGGACGACGTCGTCGATCGTCATCCTGCCGGTGCCGGCCGGGGCCTGCGGCGGTGCGCCCTGCTGCAGGTCCTGCTGCGCGTAAGGGTTCTGGGCGTACGGGTTGCCGGCCTGCGGCTGCGCGTACGGGTTGGCCTGCGTGCCCACAGCTGCGCCCCCGGCCTGCGGCGCGGTGTTGAAGCCCGCGTAGCCGTTGTCGCGGCTGAACCCCCGTCGCGAGAAGACCGGGTTGCTGCTCCTCATTGCACTCCTCCATGGCCACCCTCGTGACCTTGGCTCAAGAGTAATAGGTGGGCAAAGGATTGACCCTACTGCTTGGGGAGGATCTTTCCCTCGTCGTGTGCCCAACACGCTACGCAGCCGGGTGATTCCCACCACTGGGGGGGTGGCTCAGCAGAACGGGAACCCGGTGTACGCCTCGGCCAGGTCGGTCTCGGCGGCCCGGGAGGAGACGATCCGTTCGAGGCGGGCCAGTTGGAGGCGGTCCTCGAAACCGGTGGCGCCGGGGGCCGGGTGCAGGAGGCTCGTCATGTCGTAGGAGAACCGCTCGGCCTGCCAGACGCGGCGCAGGCAGGTCTGCGAGTAGGCGTCGAGCAGTTCCGCCGAGCCCTTCTCCCTCTCGTGCGTCAGGGCCCGCGCGAAGGTCACGACGTCCCCGACGGCCAGGTTCAGCCCCTTGGCCCCGGTGGGCGGCACGATGTGGGCCGCGTCGCCGGCCAGGAAGAGGCGGCCGTACCGCATGGGCTCGTGGACGTAGGAGCGCATGGGGGTGACGGACTTCTGGGTGATCGGGCCGCGCTCCAGCCGCCAGCCGTCCGCGGTCTCGAAGCGGCGCTCCAACTCGTCCCAGATCTCCTCGTCCCCCCACTGATCGGCGTTCGTGCCCTCCGGCACCTGGAGGTAGAGGCGGGAGACGGACGGGGAGCGGAGGGACAGCAGCGCGAAGCCGCGGTCGTGGCGGGCGTAGACCAACTCGTCGTGCGAGGGCGGCACGTCGGCGAGGATGCCGAGCCAGCCGAACGGGTACGTCCGTTCGAACACCTGGGTCAGTTCGGACGGGATCGCCTTGCGGGCCGCTCCCCAGAAGCCGTCGCAGCCGACGACGTAGTCACACTCCAGGACGTCCTCGCGGCCCTCGTGTCGGAAGCGGACGCGGGGCCGGTCGGTGTCGGCGCCCTCGACGGCCAGCGCCTCCGCACCGAACAGCAGGGGACCGCCCTCGGCGAGCTGGAGGGCGATGAGGTCCTTGCAGACCTCGGTCTGGGCGTACACCATCACGGACCGCCCGCCGGTGAGGGCGGGGAAGTCGACGCGGTGGCGCTGTCCGGCGAACCGGAGTTCGATCCCGTCGTGGCGCAGGCCCTCGCGGTCCATGCGCTCCCCGGCGCCGGCCTCGCGCAGTACGTCGACCGTGCCCTGCTCCAGGATCCCGGCCCGCTGCCGGTGCTCGACGTAGACGCGGTCACGGCTCTCCAGGACGACCGAGTCGATGCCCGCGTTGCGGAGCAGCCGGGCCAGGAGGAGACCGGCCGGGCCGGCTCCGATGATGCCGACGGTGGTACGCATCGACCAGCCTCCCTGTTCACCGTGTTCGCCTGGTGAAGTTTTCTTCATCTGTTTTCGGACATGAGTGTGCGACCGCACACGCCCGCTGTCAACGGTCGCGCGGTGAAGTCCTCAATGGAGGGTGCACCTGTCGGAAGTGCCCGGAGCCGGACTTGAACCGGCACGCCCGCGAAGGGGCAGCGAGGTTTAAGCTCGCCGTGTCTGCATTCCACCATCCGGGCAGGCCATGGGCTCCGCATCGAGTGCCGAGCCTATCGGGATACGAACCGTCAACATCGGGCGGGCGGACCGATGTTGTCTTGTTTTGTTGACGCCTGAGGAAGCATCAGCACCTGGAACAGGCCATCAGCACATGCCAGTAGCCTTACGTGCGATCCTCGCCCGTGCATGCGGAATGACGGAATTTCACCGTCCGAACGAGGGGGCTCCACCTGTTCTTGACGCGCCGCCCTCGGGGTCGCCGTCATCCCCAGGTATGACACAACGGCCTCCGGTGCGACTCGAGTCTGCCTTCGGAACCAGAACAAGGGCTGACTACACCGGCGCGATCGGCGACCACGATGGGACACGTCCCCCACTGTCGTCCTGTCAGGAGCGCCTTCCCGTGACCACCACTCCACTCGCCGGCCGGACCACCACCGTGGCCGCGCGTGCCACGGATCTGTCGAAGATCTACGGACAGGGCGAGACCCAGGTGGTCGCCCTGGACCAGGTCTCCGTCGAGTTCCGGCAGGCCGAGTTCACCGCGATCATGGGTCCCTCCGGCTCCGGCAAGTCCACCCTGATGCACTGCGTGGCCGGCCTGGACACCTTCTCCTCCGGCTCGGTACGCATCGGCGACACGGAGCTCGGGTCCCTGAAGGACAAGCAGTTGACCAAACTGCGCCGGGACAAGATCGGTTTCATCTTTCAGGCTTTCAACCTGCTGCCGACGCTGACGGCCCTGGAGAACATCACCCTCCCGATGGACATTGCGGGCCGCAAACCGGACAAGCAGTGGCTGAACAAGGTGATCGGGATGGTCGGCCTGGCCGACCGTCTCAGCCACCGTCCCTCCCAGCTCTCCGGCGGCCAGCAGCAGCGCGTCGCGGTGGCCCGCGCCCTGGCCTCCCGGCCCGAGATCATCTTCGGCGACGAGCCCACCGGAAACCTCGACTCGCGCGCCGGCGCGGAGGTCCTCGGCTTCCTGCGCAACTCCGTACGGGAGCTCGGGCAGACGGTGGTGATGGTGACTCACGACCCGGTGGCCGCGGCCTACGCGGACCGGGTGGTGTTCCTCGCTGACGGCCGGATCGTCGACGAGCTGCACGGCCCGACCGCCGACTCGGTCCTCGACCTGATGAAGCGGTTCGACGCGAAGGGCCGTACCAGCTGATGTTCCGCACCGCCCTGCGCAACGTATTCGCGCACAAGGCCAGATTGCTCATGACCGTGCTCGCCGTGATGCTCGGCGTGTCCTTCGTGTCGGGGACGCTGGTCTTCACCAACACCATCTCCGAGGCGTTCCAGAAGAGTTCGGCCAAGGGCTTCGACCAGGTCGACGTGGCCGTGGAGGCCAAGACCCAGCAGGACAAGGGCGACACCGTCGGCAAGACGGCCGAGCTGACCCAGGCGCTGCTCGACGACAGCGCGAAGGTGCCGGGGGCCGTGTCCGCCGTCGGCGTCGTCAACGGGTTCACCGCGATCGCCGACAAGGACGGCAAGCTGATCGGCGGCGGCTTCCAGTCGCAGGGCGGCAACTACTGGGGCACCAAGGACACCCGGTATCCGCTGACCGACGGCCACGCGCCGAGCGGCGCGAACGAGGTCCTCATCGACTCGGAGACCGCGAAGCGCGGCGGGTACGAGATCGGCGACACCGTACGGCTCTCGGTGGACGGCCCGGTCCTCGAACCGAAGATCACCGGCATCTTCACCACCGACGACGGCAATGTCGCCGCCGGCGGCAGCCTCGCCCTCTTCGACACGGCCACGGCCCAGCAGCTGTTCGGCAAGAAGGGCACGTACGACCAGATCGCCGTGCGGGCGAAGTCCGGCGTCAGCCAGACGGCGCTGCAGGCGGAGCTGGACAAGGCGCTGCCGAAGGACCTCGTCTACACCACGACCGGGCAGCAACTGGCCGACAGCCAGGCGAGGATGATCGCCGCCGAGATGTCCGGGATGAAGCAGGGCCTGCTGGTGTTCGCGGGCATCGCCCTGTTCGTCGGCACGTTCATCATCGCCAACACGTTCACCATGCTGGTCGCCCAGCGCACCAAGGAACTGGCCCTGCTGCGCGCGGTCGGCGCCTCCCGCCGCCAGGTCACCCGGTCGGTGCTGCTGGAGGCGTTCGTGGTGGGCTCGGTCGCCGCGGTGACCGGCCTGGTCGCCGGGATCGGCATCGGGGCGGGCCTGCGGTCGCTGATGGGCTCGTTCGGGGGTGCCGTCCCGGACGGACCGCTGATCATCACGCCGGGCACCGTCGGCGCGGCCCTCGCCGTCGGCATCCTCATCACCATGCTGGCCGCCTGGCTGCCCGGCCGCCGGGCCGCGAAGATCCCGCCGGTGGCCGCGATGAGCAGCCTGCACGCACAGGCCACCACCAAGTCGCTGGTGCTGCGCAACACGCTGGGCGCGCTGTTCTCGGCGGCGGGTGTCGCGGTCGTGCTGGCCGCGACGACGATGTCCGGCTCGGACGGCCAGGCCCCGATGGGCCTCGGCGCGGTCCTGCTGATCATCGGCGTCTTCATCCTCACGCCCCTGCTGTCCCGCCCCCTGATCGCGGCCGCGGCACCCGTGCTGCGGGTGTTCGGCGTCTCGGGCAAGCTGGCCCGGCAGAACTCGGTGCGCAATCCCCGTCGTACGGCCGCCACCGCCTCGGCCCTGATGATCGGCCTCACCCTCATCACCGGCATGACGGTGGTGGCGGGCAGCGTGCAGAAGTCCATCGACAAGATGGCCGCCTCGGCGATCCGCGCGGACTACGTCATCTCCATGGCCAACGGCAACCAGCTCTCCCCCGACGTCGAGAGGAAGCTCCGGGGAATCGACGACGTCACCGCCGTCAGCCCGCTGCGCGGCGCGCCCTCCCGCATCGGCGGCGAGACCGAGTACCTCACCGGCGTCACCGGCGACGCGATCGCCGAGCTGACCGACCTCAAGGTCGACAACGGCTCCTTCGAGGTCGGCGGCACGCGGGTCGTCGTGGACGACAAGACGGCCGAGTTGCGCGGCTGGAAGGGCGGTTCGGGCTTCACCGTCGCCTACGAGGACGGCAAGAAGCAGCAGCTGACCGTCGCCGCGGTCTACGAGCGCAACGACCTGATCCAGGGCATCCTCGTGGACAACGCCACGCTCTCCCCGCACCTGTCCGACCCTGCCGACGCACAGGTGATGGTCAAGACGTCCGACGGCGCGTCCGGCGCGACGAAGGACAAGCTGGAGAAGGCCCTCGGCTCCAACCCGGCGATCAAGGTCCAGAGCAAGCAGGACGTCTCCGACGACATCGCGCAGCTGTTCACGCTGATGCTGAACATGCTCTACGGTCTGCTCGCGATGGCCGTGATCGTCGCGGTCCTCGGGGTCATCAACACCCTGGCCATGTCGGTCTTCGAACGCTCCCAGGAGATCGGCATGCTGCGCGCGATCGGCCTGGACCGCAAGGGCATCAAGCGGATGGTCCGCCTGGAGTCCCTGGTCATCTCGCTCTTCGGCGGGGTGCTCGGCATCGGACTCGGTGTCTTCTTCGGCTGGGCGGGCGGTGAGCTGCTGGGCGCGAGCCTGCCGACGTACGAACTCGTCCTGCCGTGGGCGAGGATGGCCGTCTTCCTCCTCCTGGCGGCGGCTGTGGGCGTGCTGGCGGCGCTGTGGCCGGCCCGGCGGGCGGCCCGCCTGAACGTGCTGACGGCGATCAAGTCGGAGTAGTCGGAGTCGTCGGAGCAATCGGAAGAAGGGCAAGGGAGCGGGGCCTGTCGCCGGCTGGCGGCAGGCCCCTTCCGCGATCAGTTCCAGGTGTTCGCGGTGGTTTCCAGGTATCCGCGGTCAGTTCCAGGTACGGGAACGCAACGGCGTCCCGGACCGACCGGACTCGGGGGTCCTGACGGCGAGGACCTGGTTGACGCCGATGCGGTTGCGCTCGAAGGCCAGGGCGGAGGCGGCCATGTAGAGCCGCCAGACCCGGGCGCGGCCGGGGCTGGTCAGCTGCACGGCCCGGCGCCAGTCGGACTCCAGGTTGGTGACCCAGCGGCGCAGGGTGAGGGCGTAGTGCTCGCGGATCGCCTCGACGTCCCGCACCTCGAACCCGGCCCGTTCGAGCTGGGTGACGGTGGTGCCGATCGGGGCGAGTTCGCCGTCCGGGAAGACGTACGCGTCGATGAACTCGTCGACGTCGTACGTCGATTCGTCGCGCTGGGGACGGCGGGCGATCTGGTGGTTCAGCAGCCGTCCGCCGGGCTTCAGCAGCTGGAAGAGGTTCTCGGCGTACTCCAGATACCGCTGCGATCCGACGTGTTCGGCCATCCCGATCGACGAGATCGCGTCGTACGGTCCGTCGGTGACGTCCCGGTAGTCCTGTACGCGGATCTCGACCCGGTCGGTCAGTCCCTCGTCGGCGACGCGCTTACGGGCGTACGCCGCCTGCTCGTGGGAGAGGGTGATGCCGACGACGCTCACGCCGTGCTCACGGGCGGCGTGGATGGCCATGGAACCCCAGCCGCAGCCGACGTCGAGCAGCCGCAGACCGGGCTTGAGGGCGAGCTTGCGGGAGACGAGTTCGAGCTTGTCACGCTGGGCGGTCTCCAGGGTGCCGCCGTCGCTTTCCGGGGCCGGCCAGTAGGCGCAGGAGTACACCATGCTCGGCCCGAGGACGAGCTCGTAGAAGTCGTTGCCGACGTCGTAGTGATGGCTGATCGCACGCTTGTCGCTGTGCTTGGTGTGCAGGCGGCGACGGGGTCTGCGGACCTCCTCGCGGGGCGGGGCGGGTGGGATCGGGGGTCCGGCGAGAGCGAAGAGTCCGCGTACGGCGGCCCGTACCCCGGGGTCGCGCAGGGCCTGGCTGAGACTGCGGGCGTCCTCGCCGCGCTCCCAGACGAACTCCGCCAGCAGGTCGAGGGCGGCGTAGAGATCCCCCTCGATGTCCAGGTCGCCGGCGACCCACGCGCGGGCGAGGCCCAGCTCACCCGGCTTCCACAGCAGCCGGCGCACGGCCCGGCGATTGCGGACGACGAGTGTCGGCGCGCCCGGCGGACCCGCCTGCGAACCGTCCCAGGCGCGGACACGCATCGGGAGTGGGACTCCCAGCAACTGTTCGATGAGGCTCTTCAGTCGCAGCGCGGCGTCTGACATGGCGTACACCTCCATGACGGGGGGGATCCCGGAATGACCAATACACACGTACGCACACGTAAACACCCGCAAGGGCGTGCCGCAGTCCCCCATGCGCGTTACGACTGGGCAAAACGCGTGCATCCGCCACGGTTCCGACCGCGCCCTGCCGCCCACCCGGCCGAACGGTTTCGGACAAGGGACGCCCGCCCGCCGGGCCGCCCCGGACCTGCGCAAGGACATTTTCCGCCGCACCCCTCACGACTTCGCCGCGCGCCCATGCGCCGGGGCGGGGCGGGGCGGGGGCGGGGAACGCCGAAGGGGCCGCCCGCACCACGGATGGCGGGCGGCCCCTTCGGGGCGTTCAGTGACTCGGGGTCAACCCGAGGTCAGGAGGCCTTGGCCTGCTCGACCTTGGCCTGCTCGACCTTGGGCTTCTCCTCGGCCTTGGACTTGTCCTCGGCCTTGGAGTTGTCCGCGGCCTTGCTCGCGGCAGCGACCGGCGCCGGCTTGGCGGCCTCGTAGAACTCCTCACGCGGAGTCTCCAGGGCACCCAGCGCGACGACCTCGCGCTTGAGGAACATGGCGAGCGTCCAGTCCGCGATGACCCGGATCTTCCGGTTCCACGTCGGCATCGCCAGACCGTGGTAGCCACGGTGCATGTACCAGGCGAGACGGCCCTTGAGCTTGATCTTCATCTTGCCCATGACGATCATCGCGACGCCCTTGTGGAGGCCGAGGCCCGCGACCGCACCCTTGTTGGCGTGCGAGTAGTCCTTCTGCGGGAAGCCCCGCATGCCGGAGATCACGTTGTCACCGAGGACCCGCGCCTGACGGAGGGCGTGCTGCGCGTTCGGGGGGCACCAGGCGTTCTCGTTGCCCGCCTTGCGGCCGACGAGGTCCGGAACCTGGGCGTTGTCGCCCGCGGCCCAGATGTAGTCCGTGCCCTGGACCTGGAGCGTGGGCGCGCAGTCGACGTGGCCGCGGGGGCCGAGCGGAAGACCGTAGCGAGCGAGGGCCGGGTTCGGCTTGACGCCGGCCGTCCAGACGATGGTGTTGGAGTCGACCTCGAGGCCGTTCTTCAGCACCACGTGGCCGTCGACGCAGGAGTCCATGGAGGTGGAGAGGTAGACCTCGACCCCACGGCCCTCCAGGTGCTCCTTGCCGTACTGGCCCAGCTTGGGACCGACCTCGGGAAGGATCTTGTCGGCGGCGTCGACGAGGACGAACCGCATGTCCTCGCGGGAGACGTTGTTGTAGTACTTCGCCGCGTCGCGGGCCATGTCCTCGACCTCGCCGATGGTCTCCGCACCCGCGAAGCCACCGCCGATGAAGACGAAGGTGAGCGCCTTGCGGCGGATCTCCTCGTCGGTCGTGGAGTCGGCCTTGTCCAGCTGCTCGAGGACGTGGTTGCGCAGGCCGATGGCCTCCTCGATGCCCTTCATACCGATGCCCTGCTCGGCGAGGCCGGGGATCGGGAAGGTGCGGGAGACCGCGCCGAGCGCGACGACCAGGTAGTCGAAGGGCAGCTCGTACGCCTCGCCGACCAGCGGGGCGATCGTGGCGACCTTGCGGTCCTGGTCGATGGTGGTGACCCGACCGGTGAGGACCTCCGCCTTGGGCAGCACGCGTCGCAGGGGTACGACGACGTGGCGCGGGGAGATGCTGCCGGCGGCGGTTTCGGGAAGGAAGGGCTGGTAGGTCATGTACGACCGGGGGTCGACGACCGTGACGGTCGCCTCGCCGTAGCGCATCTTCTTCATGATGCGCCGAGCTGCGTACAGGCCTACGTACCCACCGCCTACTACGAGGATCCTGGGACGCTCCGTGGTGCTCATGCCATCGAGTATCCACCCGCTCCAGGGGGGTGGCTCGTGCGCCCCTTCACAAGCTTGGTCGGGGTATGTGTTATCCTCCGCCGCTCAGGTGATCCAGGTCATGGCGCGAACCGGGAACCGGTGCACCGGGGGACCCATTGTCAATGCCGCGTGAGCAGCCACTCCGGGCCGACGGACCCCACCTGAGCCCCCTCGGCCGACCCCGCACAGCCCCCTCCCGAACCACCCCCGCGCACCCCTTCTGAACATGTTCAAGGGGGTATCGAACCCCCGGAAGGGTCAACGGGATGCCTTTCGTACTCCGGGAGGCCCAGATTCCTTGTGAAGAACTTCACGAACCTTTCCGACGGCACGTCATCGAGGGGCCCCGAAGGACCCCTCGAACCCGCTCATACGTTGCCCGACCTGCTCAGCAGAGGCAAACCGAAGACCGGGAGCCGGGGGTGAGCGACGGACGGAACCGGGGCTACGCCAGCAACAGCCGGGTCCGGTCCACCCCACCCAGAAGGTGATGCCGTCGGGCATCGCCTCCACATCTCAACTTCCCTCAGCGTGTGTACACAATCGCGCGTACACTTTCTCTATGGCCGAGAGCACTGTGACTGTTCGGGAAGCCCGCGCACACCTGGCGGACCACATCAATCGCGCCGAGGAGGGCACACCCACAGTGATCACCCGCAACGGCGTGCCCGTCGCGGCCGTGGTGCCGATCGCTGATTTCAACGCGCTGGAGGAAGCGGCGGATGTGTTGCTGGCCCGGGAGGCAGAAGCGGTCCTGGCGCAGGGCGGCCCGACGGTGACCATGGCCGAGCTGCTGGCAGACCTGTTTGCCGAGCGCTCCGAAGGCGCGGAGTGAAGTACGCGTTCCGGTTCGCCGCAGCGGCACAGCGGCAGCTTCGGGCCATCGACCGGCCTGCCGCCATGCGCATCCTGGCCGCACTGACCGCGCTCGGCGACGATCCGTACCGGGAGGACGCCGACATCAAGAAACTCACCGGCCCGTCAGGCCTCTATCGGCTCCGGGTCGTCGGCTACCGGGTCGCCTACCAGGTCGAAGACGGCGAGCTCATCATTCTCGTCGTCAAGGTCGGCGACCGGCGCGACGTCTACGGCACCAGGTGAAGGCAGGCAGCCCAGAGTCCGGAGTATCCGAGCCGCCTCCCCAGCCGGAAGGTCTCTCGTCGTCGAGCATGGCGGTTGGCCACTTTGGCGCTCATCAGTCCGGCTTGCGCACCATGAACACGTCCACCAGATCTTCGGTCTCCACCGTGAACCCATGACGCTCGTACAGCCGCCGGGCCGGACTGCCCTGCAGCACGTTCAACCGGACGAGGACACCCTGGCGGTCACCCCGCTCCAGCAGGCCGCGCAGCACGCCCGATCCGATACCGCTGCCCTGAAGACGCGGCGCCAAGTAGAAGTGCTCCAACCAGTGGGCATCCTCGGCCGGTCGCAGCGCCACGCAGCCCGCGAACATGTCGGCCACTTCGATCACCCAGGTGTGTGCCGGGTCGAATCCGTCCCGCAGTCGCTGCCGCACCCGCTGCTCGTCGTACCGCCCGAGCCGTTCCAGATCCGCCCGCAGGACCACGGCACGCAACCCGGCCACTGCCTCGACGTCCGACGCCGATGCCTGCCGAAGTTCCCAGTCCGCCATGATCGTCAGTCGCCTTGCTTACCTTCCTCGGCATCTTCTGCCACTTTGAAAGCGATCCCGTCGAGCAGCGTCGCCCCGACGACCGCAAACCACCTCGCCCGGAAAGCGTACGTGGACGCCGCCGCGTTCGCCGACGAGTGGAGCCTCGCCGATCACGGCCTCGCCGCATGGGCGCTTGACCCCGCCCTCGCCGTGTCCACCGGCCTCTACCCGGGGTCGGGCCCGATGCGCGTAACGGCCGTGGTCCTGCGGGCCGCGGCCACCATCAACCGCATCGTATCGAGGTGGGATTCACCCGCGCTGACGGAGCACTCCCCCCCCCACTCCTGCAGCGCCACGACCAGACCGACGAGGCGATCAAGGAACACGCGCGCCGGCTCGACACCCTCGAACGCCCCTCGCGTGTCCCCCGAAGCATCACGACGCCTCGGCCGTCCCTCGTGGCGGAGACGGCCGAGGCTGGTTCAGGGCCGCACAGCGGTCTATGTCGTGTATTCCAACTCGGTTAGGGCATCATCCCGAATGACGGACGAAATTTCCTCCGGGTTGAGCCTTTCCAGATATCGAATGAGTGCCCATCGGGCCCCTTCCAATTCCCCTGAAAGGCCATCACCTTGAATTTGATCGGGCAGGATGACCCTTCGGAACTCCTCGCCCTCGATCGCTCCCGCTGTGAGCTTTTCTACGAGCCAGAAAGGCGTACGTTCCCGTATGGCGAAGGTCAGGTGAACGCTACCCTCGGTCGCCCCCCTGGCGTGAGGATTGTGAATCCAGCCCCGGGGGAGCAAGAGTGATTGTCCGGGCCTCAGTTCGTATGTCTGATCCGACCCTTTCGCCTCCCACTCCTCGCGCCAGTGCTCTTGCCAGACCCGGGGCGATTCCAGATGCAGCCGCATGGGGTCTTTGAATTTCGGTTCCCAGAGTTCCCATGTCTTCGTACCGGAAATCTGCACGATGACGGCCATCTGTTGGTCCCAGTGGTGGCGAAGCCCCTGACCTCCCGGAGGGGTCAAGAAGGCGTGTACGTAGTTCGAGTAGCCCGTTTCCCGCTGGATGCTGCGAGAGACGCCGTTAAGGAAAGGCACGACCCTTTGCATGTTGCCCAGACGGAGGGTGTAGTTCTGCTCGTAGTACCCCCGGAGCTTGTTGCCGTCCATCCGCCCGTTGGTCATGAAACCGACGGGATTGATGCTTGGCCGCGGCGGGTTGGCCCCATGGTTCATCACGGCGACCTCACCCGCCGGCACTCAGCCACTGAAAGCCCAGGTCTCGAAGAACCCTTCGTTGACGTGCCGGTCTAACTCCGTCGCCTCGCGCTCGTACAAGCGAGGTTCGTCCGGCCATGACCCCAGCAGCTCAGCGACTCCGTCCGCGGGAAGCAAGTAGCGCAGGGACATTGCGGTCTCCTTCTGTCATCTGGGAGGGAGCGGGCAAGCAAGGTCCGGGTGGAAGTGGCTTGGACACCAAACAACCTGCATGGACAACAGGTTTTGAGACTGGGTGTAATACACCCAACTCACGTCCACTCCAAGCGGAAGAACTTCACGGGCGTAGGCAGTCTTGACGTCTACTCCGCAATACGCCTGCTCGCCGTCTTCCCTTTCAAACGGTGAATTTTCCGAGTAGTTCTTGTTCAGCCACACAACGGCATCATGCACGTCAGTCCACGTGCGTTCAGCGGCGGCATGGCTCCGTTTCATCAGCCAATGACCGGTCATCAACGGCGGCAGCGTGCCGTTCTGGAACTCTGAGGCGGCTTCGCGGTACCGATCAAGGACCTTGTGAGTGACCTTGTCCTCGGGAGACGTGGGCACAGGGGGCCCGTTGGGGTGCGCAGGTCTGCGGTTCCCCTCTGTTGAGTACGCCTTTGGGGACCCGATCCACGGCCCGTAGCCGTGCCAGTGTCCGAGGTTTCCGCCAGGCCAGCTCATGATTCATCTCCACAGGGATGGGGACCGCCCCCAAGGTTCTGGGGGCGGTCGTGATGCTGTCTGAGTGGGCCCTCAGACTAGACCGTCAGCCCGCGCTCACCGGCCCACTTGACGGCCCACGTGTCCATCTCGGAGCCGGTGAAGCGCAGGTCACCACCGGTGGCCTCGGACTTGTTGTCGCGGATGACGAACGCGTCCACCATGCCGGGGAGGGCGGCGACCTCCATGCACGTCTCGTTCTCCCCGCCCAAGTTGCCGCCGCAGTAGGCCGTGAACTCGGCCCCGTCGGTCGGCAGCTCGTAGAGGTTCGAGGGCTTCAGGGTCATACTTCCTCCTGGTGCATCGTTGTGCGGAGAGTCGACTCCGCGCCGTTGTGCACTTGCTGACCCGCCTCGGTGGCGCTCGGGCCGTCCTAGGGCCGTGATCCACCGGGGCGGGGGCTTGCCCGCCCCCACCGGGAAATCTGATCCGAAGGTCGGGGGAACCTTCATTTCGGATACGTCCGGCAGGGACGGAATCTTTAGGGCTGCGGCGAGCCCAGAGCGACACCGATAAAAAGGCCGCATGAGCCAGATATCAGGATTATCGGCAGAGGTCCCGTGTACCGGGCCAACCAAGTGATCACGAGAGAATCCGCTTTCCCTCTGCGGGTTCCGAATGCAGGACAGGGACAGGCGCCGGCACGTATTCCGTCGGCTCCCAAACCTGGTAGTCGGCTCTCGCCCGTCGATAGCGGTTGTGTCGTGTCTCCTGAGTGTGCCGACGCTGCCAGTCCTCGACATCCGCCGGGGTGTGCTGTAGGCCAGACTCAGCCCCACACTCGACATCGTCGCCGTACACACAGCGCGCTTCGAACTCTTGCTCAGCTGTCTCGTCCGGGCGGACTCGATAGATCACGCGCTTGATCACAGAACGGGTCATCAGCAAGCGCCCGCCGTCATCCCGCGGCGCGGGCTCGCGCACGGTCGGAGTCCATCACGTGCAGGAACCCGCCCGCGCTCTCCACCTTGCGGGCCACCTCGTCGAACTCCTGCGGAAGGGGAGAGATCATCTACCGCCACGGCGTCAGCAGCGCGCCCGCTTCCCTGTTCTTGATGCGCTCGACGGCCTGCGCCAGTCCGGCGCGTCCCTCAGGCTTGTTCAGTCCGGCGCGGTCCTCGATCTCCGCCACGATCTCCCAGCCGAACGCCTCGGCGTACTCGTGGCACTCGTCTTGCGCTGCGCCGAGGTTCGCGTTCGCAGCCCCGCACAGGTAGACGACGACTCGAAAACGCTCGATCTTCGATACTGCGGTCGACGTGTCGACCTCGCCCGGCGTCACGCCGGCCGCAGCATCCGCAATGTTCAGCCGCCGCTGTACGTCACCGGCGGTACGTCGAGGGGGCGTTGCCCCCCGCTTCTGTTCGCTCTCGGAGCTGACCATGTGTCAATCGTGACGCCACGATCACGCATAGTGAAGTGATGGAGAGTACGACTCGGCGAAGTAACCAGGCGCCAACTCCTACGCTCCGTAGGGGTCATGCGATCAAGGGCATGCCGATCACTTCGCCGATCCTTCGCACGCGTGCCGTCGACACCTTCGCGAGACGCTTCCCAATCACCCCGGGCAACGCCTGATGCCGAACCCACTCCGGAGCATCGAGCCCCACCTCGATCAGAGTGTCGCCGGCCTTGTCGTGGAGGCCGGTTGCGCACTGCGCGAGGGCAACGTCGAGCCGGTACCTGTTCCGCGCCACCTTCGTCATGTGCTTGGGAAGCGTCTGCATGTCGTCCTGATTGGCGAGCTTGAGCGCGCGCCCGTAGTTCTTCAACGCAACGTGAATCCCAACGGCCTCTGTCTTGGCTGCGGTTGGGCCGAAGGTGGTCCCGTACAGCTTTTCGTCTCGGCCGAGCCTCGCCGCCGCGGCATGCGCCTGTGAAATGTAGTCGTCGGCCGCACTCTCGTCTTCGCGCCGCGACGCCGCCACGGCTGCGGAGATCATCAGACGCCCGTACGCGACCAGTTGAGGACGAGACCCGTTGCTGAATGACGGCTCGATCGCCAGGGCGGCGCGCTCGGCCACGGACACGGCGCGAGGTAGCTTGGCGCCGCGTAGGTAGATCCACGACAGCGTGGACTCAAGCAGCGCCGTCAGAACCGGATCATCAACATCCTTCGCGAGGTGCTTCGCCGAAGTGAGGGCGCTCAACGCGAGGTCCCGTTGCCCGAATCCAGTCGAGCAGGACGCTGCCACACGGTACGTACTCGCCAGGATCGAACCCAGCGCTTGGCGCTCCGCACCCGTAGCACCTGCGTACCTGACCTGCCCTTCCATGAGCACCTTCGAGGCATAGCTACTTACCTTCGAGGTGTCGCTCGCCCAGTAGGCGGACCATGCGAGGTCGCGGGCCTTGCCCAGTTCCTCAACGGTGCTCGGGTCGTCGATGCCCTCCCATTCGCCGAAGGCACTCTCGTGCACAGAGTCGGACAGTAGGCGCAGTGCTGCGCGGTCGCTCTGCCCCATGCCGCGGCGCGGTGCCTGCTGTCCCAGGATCACGGAGACATCGGTGTTGAGCGCGCCAGCCAGTTTGAGCAGCGATCCGACGGACAGTTCTCCGCGGTCCTGCTCTGCCTTTTGCACTAAAGCGAGGGACAGGCCCGAAGCGTCGGCTAGACCCTGCTGCGTCAGATCGGAGCCCCGAAGGTGCTTGATCCGCTTGCCATTCGTCAGATCGGCCCAGTTACTCACGTTCACCTCAGCGGGTCTTGGGGCGCGGTGCCTTCCCTTTCGATGGTAGGTCCATGCGCGGCGTTACCCGCCGGGAACCGAGGAGTGCCCGGCCGACGTCGCCTGTCCCCTCGCTTGATCCTGCCCGCTCTTTCCTGCGCGACACGGTCAGGGAACCTCGACGGCTCCGGCTCCAAAGAGGTGCCGAGGCCGCCTTTCCCCAAGGGGCGGCGCGGTCCCCGGACGGCCGATGGCCCCGATTCCTCCGAGTGAGGTACCGGGGCCATCGCGCGCCTAGTCTCGGCACGTCACCGCAGGTCAGTCCCCCTTCGTACCCTCTTCGGCCTCTTCTGCCACTTTGTAGGCAATGCCGTCGAGGATCGCCTACGAAGGCGACTCGGCCGCAAAATAGGCGATCCCGTCGAGGATGTCGTGTTCGCTCACCACGACCTCCTCCGCGCCGACCCGTTCCATGATCGCGAGGAGGACGAGAGCACCCGCGGCGATCACGTCGACGCGCCCCGGATGCATGGAGGGGACGGCCGCCCGCTCGGCGTGGGTGGAGTGCACGAGGCGGTCGGTGATCTCGCGGACCTTGTCGTACGGGACCCGGGAGTGGTGGATGGCCGTCGGGTCGTACGCGGGCAGGTTCTGTGCGATCGCGGAGACGGTCGTCACCGAACCGGCCAGGCCCACCAGCGTGCGCGCCTCGCGCAGCGGAACCGTCTGCTCGGCGAGGTCGAGAGCCGCCTCGATGTCGGCCCGTATCGCCGCGATCTGCTCCGCGGAGGGCGGGTCGGACACCACACCGTCCCGGAGCAGGTGGCGCTCGGTCATCCGGACGCAGCCGACGTCCACGGAGCGGGCCGCCCGCACGTGGTCCTCGCCGACGACGAACTCGGTCGAGCCGCCGCCGATGTCCACGACCAGGAACGGGCGGTGCAGGTCGTCCCGCCCCGCCAGTTCCCTCGTCGCGCCGGTGAAGGAGAACTCGGCCTCCTGGTCGCCGGTGATGACCTCGGGCTCGACACCCAGGATGTCCAGCACCCCGCGTACGAACTCGTCCCGGTTCTCCGCGTCCCGGGAGGCGGACGTGGCCACGAAGCGCAGGCGCTCGGCGCCGTACTCCTTGATGACCGCCGCGTACTCACGGCAGGCGGCGAAGGTCCGCTCCAGCGCCTCGGGGGCGAGGCGGCCCGTCCGGTCGACGCCCTGGCCGAGCCGGACGATCGTCATACGACGGTCCAGATCCACCAGTTCACCGGTCCCCGGGTCCGCGTCCGCGACGAGGAGCCGGATCGAGTTCGTACCGCAGTCGATGGCGGCGACACGGGTCACTGCTCGTTCTCCTTCGCGGAGCCGGTCTCCGGGAGCGTCACGCACGATCCCTTGCGCCACCACCGAGGCAGCATCTCCAGCGCCTCGTCGCCCAGGGGGTTCACGCCGGGGCCGGCCGCCAGGGAGTGGGCGACCAGGACGTGCAGGCACTTCACCCGGTCCGGCATGCCGCCCGCGCTGGGGAAGCCCGTCAGCTCCTCGATCTCGTCGCGGCGCCTGATGTAGTCCTCGTGCGCGGCACGGTAGGCGGCGGCCAGCTCCGGGTCGCTCTGCAGACGGGCCGTCATCTCCTTCATCACCCCGTTCGCCTCCAGCGTGCCGATCGCGGAGTTCGCCTTGGGGCACGTCAGGTAGTACAGGGTGGGGAAGGGCGTGCCGTCGGGAAGACGGGGCGCCGTCTCCACGACGTCCGGCTGTCCGCACGGGCACCGATGGGCGATGGCGCGCAGCCCGCGCGGTGGGCGCCCGAGTTGCTGCTTGAAGGCCTCGACGTCCGCGTCGGTCGGCTCGGTGCGCGGGGTGGTCGGCGGAGGCGTTTCCACTAGAACTGTCTCTCTGGTCAGGTCACTGGTCGGAGGCGTCGGACTTGTCGACGCCGTCCCAGACGTTGGCGTACCAGGGGCGGTCGGCCGCGCCCAGGTCGGCGCTCGACCGCTTGGCCGCCTTCGGGTCGATGACGATGAATCCTGTCTCGCCCGGCATGACGTAGTGCAACCGCTGCCGGATCTGCTGTCGGGCGTAGGTGTCGTCCTGCCAGCGTGCCTTGAGGTCGCGCAGCTGCTCGACCCGCTGCCGGGCCTGTTCCTGCAGACGCTGCTGGTCGGCGATGTCGGCGCGCTGGGAGACGTACTGCCTTATGGGATAGGCGAGCGCCACGATCAGCGTGCACAGGACGAGGGCGAGCAGCGCCGCGCGGCCGGTCAGCCGGGAGCGGCGGGCCTGCCGTTTGGTCTGGGAGCGGTAGACACGGGCTGCCGTCTGCTCGCCGAGCAGCCTGATCCTGGTCGTGGTGGAGAACCGGTCCCGGTCCTTCACGGCCATGTGTCCCCGCCTCCCGTCTCACACGCGCGTACGTCCCCGGACACGGTACGGGACCGGGTACGGGGACGTACGTACGACTGGCTAGGCCTTACCCCCAGGTTGGGTCGGCCCTCGCCGGGCTCAGTGGTTCGCGGAGCGGAACCGCGGGAAGGCCGAGCGGCCGGCGTACACCGCGGCGTCGTCGAGGATCTCCTCGATGCGCAGCAGCTGGTTGTACTTGGCGACGCGCTCGGAGCGGGCCGGGGCGCCGGTCTTGATCTGACCGCAGTTGGTGGCGACGGCGAGGTCGGCGATGGTGACGTCCTCGGTCTCGCCGGAGCGGTGGGACATCATGCACTTGAAGCCGCTGCGCTGGGCCAGCTCGACGGCGTCCAGCGTCTCGGTCAGCGAGCCGATCTGGTTCACCTTCACGAGCAGGGCGTTGGCGGCACCCTCGTCGATGCCGCGGGCCAGACGCTCCGGGTTGGTGACGAACAGGTCGTCGCCGACGATCTGAACCTTGTCGCCGAGCCGGTCCGTGAGGACCTTCCAGCCGGCCCAGTCGTCCTCGAAGAGCGGGTCCTCGATGGAGACGAGCGGGTAGGCCGCGACGAGCTCCTCGTAGTACTCCGTCATCTCGGCGGCGGAGCGCTCCTTGCCCTCGAAGAGGTACTTGCCGTCCTTGTAGAACTCGGAGGCGGCCACGTCGAGCGCGAGGCCGATCTGCTCGCCGGGGATGTAACCGGCCTGCTTGACGGCCTCGAGGATGAGGTCGAGGGCCTCGCGGTTGGAACCGAGGTTCGGGGCGAAGCCGCCCTCGTCGCCGAGGCCGGTGGACAGGCCCTTGGTCTTCAGCACCTTCTTGAGGGTGTGGTAGACCTCGGTGCCCCAGCGCAGCGCCTCGGAGAAGGACTCCGCGCCGATCGGGGCGATCATGAACTCCTGGATGTCCACGTTGGAGTCGGCGTGCGAGCCGCCGTTCAGGATGTTCATCATCGGCACCGGCAGCAGGTGCGCGTTCGGACCGCCCAGGTAGCGGAAGAGCGGGAGGTCGCTGGCCTCGGAGGCGGCGTGGGCGACGGCGAGGGAGACGCCGAGGATGGCGTTGGCGCCGAGGGAGCCCTTGTTGTCGGTGGCGTCCAGGTCGAACATCGCCTGGTCGATCAGGCGCTGCTCGGTGGCGTCGTAGCCGACGAGCTCCGGGCCGATCTGCTCGATGACGGCCAGCACGGCCTTCTCGACACCCTTGCCGTGGTAGCGGTTCGGGTCACCGTCGCGAAGCTCGATGGCCTCGAAGGCACCCGTGGAGGCGCCGGACGGAACGGCGGCACGACCCGTGCTGCCGTCGTCGAGGCCGACCTCGACCTCGACCGTGGGGTTGCCTCGGGAGTCCAGGATTTCCCGGGCTACGACGACGTCGATGGACGGCACGAGCATCTCCTTCTGGGATGTGACGCGTGTACGCGGGCCGCGAGGCCCGTGGTGCACGGAGCCGGGGTCGGCTCCGCGACATGAGCCTAACCGCCCGGGGCCGATCGGTCGGCAAGTCGCCCACCCCTTGGGCAGAACCGAGAGTAAATTGTTCCCGAACGGAACAAAGAGGTCGGGGCAAAGGCGACAGAGGGCGGGGGTCAGGGGGCAGACCGCGGGGGCGGGGGCCAGGGGGCAGACCCGGGGGCAGACGCCAGACGGCAGACGCCAGACGCCAGACGGCAGACGGCAGACGGCAGACGGCAGACGGCAGACGGCAGACGGCAGACGGCAGGCGGCAGGCGGCAGGCGGCAGGCGGCAGGCGGCAGGCGGCAGGCGGCAGGCGGCAGAGAAAACCCCGCCCCGGTGCGTACGGGGGAATACGCACCGGGGCGGGGAGCCCGTGGGGACGGGGGAGACCCTTACGCGGCCTTCAGTAAGAGGACCGCGGAGGCGAGGGCGCCGTGGTTCAACCGAGCGCCGCGTTCTCTCTACTTCAGGTGCAGCTGCTGACCCGGGTAGATGAGGTTGGCGTCCTCGACGATGCCCTTGTTCAGCTCGAACAGCTTCTCCCAGCCGCCCTTGACCTTGTGCGCCTCGGCGATGGAGCTGAGGGTGTCGCCCTTGACGACCTTGTACTCGCCGTCGCCCTTCTTGACCTTCTTACCGGTCGGGGTGGTGACGGTCTTCTTGGCGGCCGGGCGGTCGGCGGAGCGGGAAGCCTTCTGCTCGCCGGAGCGGCTGCTGCTGTCGGTGCTCTGGCTCTGGCTCTGCGAGGAGCTGTTGGAGGAGCTGTCGGAGGAGCCGTTCGAGGAGGAGCCGGCGGCGCTGCCGCTGGAGGTGGCACCGGACAGGCCCGTGCCGCAGACCGGCCAGGCGCCCTTGCCCTGGGAGGCGAGGACCTTCTCGGCGACGGCTATCTGCTGCGACTTGGAGGCCTGGTCGGCCTGCCCGGCGTACTGCGTGCCGCCGTACGCGGCCCAGGTGGAGGCGGAGAACTGCAGACCGCCGAAGTAGCCGTTGCCGGTATTGATGGACCAGTTGCCGCCGGACTCGCACTGGGCGACGGTGTCCCACTCGGAGGTGGTGGCGGCGGAGGCGTTGCCGGCCGCCATCAGCGGGGCGGCGATGGCGACACCGGTGACACCGGCGAGCGCGGCGACGCGAGTGGCCTTGGACGGACGGCGGTGCTTGCCCTGCCCGGAAAACAGCATGGTGGATCCCCTCACCGACGCCTACGAGGTGAGCTGTCGGGTTCGGGCCGGTTGAGTTGCCCGGCCGCACACCTCTCGATGTGCGGCTTCACCCCAAGCCGGTGCCGGCCGCGAGTCCCCGAAGGGCCTCAACCGCCGGACCCGGCGCCTACCTTGGGTCCCCCGCTCCTGCCTACGGCGCTTTACGCGACGACTGATCCCGTGCGGCCGCTGGCAGGATTCGGCGTTGCGGCCGCCGGTGTTCGTGGTGACGAACGACCCTGACGGTAGACACGCGATCCACGGAATTTCAAAGAAGACCCGGACTTCTGAGACTCATCCCACACTTTCACCAAAACGGACATTCGGCGTGAAGTATGTGTGAACTCCCGCTGCTTTTCGCCCTATTCGACACCAAGTCCAAGGGTCTGACCGACGGAGAGGCGACTCGGGTCGGTACCGATGGCCTGCCTGTTCTCCTCGTAGAGCGCACGCCACCCGCCTTGGAGGCCAAGGGAGTCGGCGATGGTCTCGAGCGTGTCTCCCGGACGGACCGTGTACGAGTCTCCGCGGGCGGCGTGACGGCCGCCCGCGGTGCCGGTGTCGTCGATGCCGTCCGTGACGCCTGCGCCGTCCGTGGCGGCGAGCGTGTTCTCGTCGGCATTGCCGCCGCGGTGCTTGCCGCCGCCGACCGCGGCGTCGAGGACTCCGGCGTTGAGGGCTCCGGTGTCGACGAGGCCCGAAGTGCCGCCCGCTTGCCAGGAGTTGTCCGAGTCGTCCTGCTTCGCCGTACCTGCGGACGCACGGGAGGAGTCCCGCGAGCCACTGGCACCGGAGCTGGATTCGGCGGATGAGTCCGACTTGGCCGCATCATCCGTCAAACCCGGGGGATTCGAGGAGTTCGACGAGGCGGCGGGCGACGACGGCTTGGAGGCGGGCGGCGAAGGCGTGCCCGAGGCCGCATCCGAGGGCGCGTCTCCGGAGGAACCGGTCGACGCCTCTCCAGGATCGGACAGGCCGGACGAGGTCTTCCCGCTCGACGCGTCCAGGCCGATGCTGCCCAGACCCGTGTCGACCTCGGCCGACTGGGAGTCCTTGGTCAGCCCGTTGAGCAGACCGCAGGTGGACCAGTAGCTGACGCCCTTGTCCTCGAGGATCTTCTCGGCCACCGCGATCTGCTGGTTGCGGCTGGCCTGGTCGGGGCGCGTGGCGTAGTCGAGACCGCCGTACTTGTCCCAGTCCTCCTGCGCGATGTGGAGTCCGCCGTAGGCTCCGTCGCCGCTGTCCTCGCTCCAGGAGCCGCCGGACTCGCACTGGGCGACCTGGTCCCAGGTGGTCCCGCTCGCCGCACTGGCGCCGGACGCCGCGAGCAGCGGGATCGCGATGGCGGAACCGGTCACTCCGGCCGCGACGAGAAGCGCCGGGGCCTGGCGGGGGCGACGATGACGGCCGTTCCCGGAGAGCATGCGGGGACCTTTCGCGAGACAACGATGAGCGACGCGGCGGCCGACACTCGCCGTCGCGCTGATCCGTGAACGTATCTGCAGACGATCACTTGTCACAAGTTAATGCCGCGTAGATCACGTGAAGATCACAGGTTTCCGTGCGGCCCGTCACCCGCGTGAGCCGAGTCGGTCACGGGGTGTGAACTCGACGGGCAGCGTGCGCAGTCCGCGCATGATGAGCCCGCCGCGCCAGCGCAACTCGGCCGGCTCCACGGCGAGTCGCAGGTCCGGCAGCCTGGTCAGCAGGGTGGCGAGGGCGGTCTGGCCCTCCAGCCGGGCCAGGGGTGCGCCGAGGCAGTAGTGGATGCCGTGACCGTATCCAAGGTGCTGATTGTCACGCCGGGACAGGTCCAGAGTGTCCGGGTCGGCGAACCGCTCCGGATCCCGGTCCGCGGCGGCGAGTACGACGAGCACGGGGTCGCCTGCCGCGATGTCCTGCCCGCCGATGCTGACCGGCCGGGTGGCGTAGCGCCAGGTGGCGAGCTCTACGGGGCCGTCATAGCGGAGAAGTTCCTCGATGCCCGTCTCCAGGAGCCCGCGTTCGCCGGCGGCGAGGGACTGCTGGAGCCGGGCCCGCTGATCGGAGTGGGTGAGGAGGGCGTAGGTGCCGTTGCCGATGAGGTTGACGGTGGTCTCGAACCCGGCGAAGAGCAGGATGAAGGCCATCGCGGCGGCCTCGTTCTCGGTGAGGTGCTCGCCGTGGTCGGAGGCACGGATCAGGCCGGAGATGAGGTCCTCGCCGGGAGCGGCCTCTTCCGGCAGGGCCTCGCGCTTGCGGTGGATGAGCTCGGCGAGATAGCCGCGCATCTTCTTCACCGACCGGGCGACCCCGCCCCGCGGCCCGCCCCCGTGCCGGATCATCATGCCCGCCCAGTCCCGGAAGTCGTCCTGGTCCTCGCGGGGAACGCCGAGCAGGTCGCAGATCGCATAGATGGGGAGGGGAAAGGCGAAGTCGTGGATGAGATCGGCGCTCCCTTCGAGGGCGATCTGGTCGATCAGCTGATCGGTGAGTTCCTGCACACGGGAGGCGAACTCGGCGACACGTCTCGGGGTGAACGCCTTGGAGACGAGCCGCCGCAGCCGCGTGTGGTCCGGCGGATCGATGTTGAGCAGATGGGTCATCAACTCGGCCTTGCGCTCACCCGGGATGCCCGTCTTGCCCTTGGCGTGCGCGGGTCCGTCGTGATGCGCCGGGTTCTTGGAGAGCCGCGGCTCGGCGAGCGCCTGCTTGGCATCGACGTAACGGGTGACCAGCCAGGCCTCCACACCACTGGGCAGTGTCGTCCGGTGCACGGGGGCGTGCTCGCGGAGCCAGGCGTAGGCGGGGTACGGATCGGTCGCGAACTCCCAGGTGAAGAGCTCTGGGGCGTCGGGAACAGGGCGCGCGGGGAGGGGCTGGTTGGTCACTCCTTGACGGTAGCTGGCGTATTCGGGGGCTCCCCGGGGGCTTCTCGGCGAGGTCGCCTCTGCGAGATCGCCTTTGCGAGGACGCCTCTGCGAGATCGCCTCTGCGAGGACGCCTCTGCGAGATCGCCTTTGGGAGGACGTCTCGGCAGGAGCGCTCGGCAAGGTGTCAGCCCTCCTCGACCTCCTGGATCGCATCCCGATAGGCCCGCGCCGCCGCCCGCAGTGCCGCCTCCGGGTCGATGCCGTCCGCTTCGGCGCGTACTGCCAGTGCGAGCAGGTCGTAGCCGAGGCCCTCGGTCGGGGGCAGCGGGACGTCCAGGCCCGCCGTCCGGACCCGGGACGCCAACTTCGCGGCGAGGGCGAGGCCCGGCTGGCCCAGGGGGACGCCCTCCGTCACCGAGGTGCGCTGCTTCTCTATCGCCTTGGTGCGCAGCCAGTGTTCCTTGACCTCCTCGGGGGTCGTGGCCGTCGCGTCGCCGAAGACATGCGGGTGGCGGTGGATGAGCTTGCTGACGATGCCGCCGGCCACGTCGTCGATGGAGAAGGGGGTGTCCGGGTCCTCTTCCGCGATACGGGCGTGGAAGACGACCTGGAGGAGAACGTCGCCGAGTTCCTCGCGCAGTTCGTCACGGTCCCCCTCCTCGATCGCCTCGACGAGTTCGTACGCCTCCTCGATGCCGTACTTCGCCAGGCCCTTGTGGGTCTGCTGGGACGACCACGGGCACTCGGCGCGGATACGGTCCATCACCTGGACGAGGTCGAGCAGGCGGGCGCCCGGGAGGTCGTAGGAGGCGGGGAGCAGCTCCAGATCAGGCATCGAGACGCGACCGGAGCCGGCGAGGCGGGCGAGGCCGTCCGTGAGGGTGGACTCACCCTCGCCGGTCGCGACCACGACCACCGTCTTCCCTCCGGCGCACGCACCGACCAGGTCCTCTGCGGTCGGCGAGGTCTCCTCGACCGCTATGCCCGCCTCGCACAGGTACGGCAGCTGCGGGTGCGCCCCGTCCGCGCACAGCACCCGGTCGGCAGCGTGCAGCGCCTGCCAGGCGGGCCAGGACAGCAGGCCGGGGGCGACACGGTGGCTGGTGGTGAGCAGGATGATCCGGCCGGGGGCGGGGGCGGGGGCAAGCGCGGCTTCGGGGCCAGGTGCGGCTGCGGAGCCGGGTGCGGCTTCGGGGCTGGTTGCGTTCACGATTCGAAGCTAACGCACGTCGCCGACGAGGCGATCAGTTATCCACAGGCCAGGGAGGCGCGGTGCGATCGTATGAACATCCAGGGCTCTGCACCCGACTCCCTGCTCACGTCGGTTGCCCGACTCCCTGCTCACGTAGCGTGCCCGACTCGCGGCTCACGTCGTCCGCTGGGTCCCCGCCGCTGTGACGTCCCTTACCCACGGCGTCTTCGCGTCGACGCGGCCGCTCTTCTGGACGTCCCAGGTGCCGTAGCGCGGGTTGAGGTCGACGTCGAGCTTCTTGGATGCCTTGGTCAGGGCGCTCCAGAAAGCGGGGGCGCGGGTGTCGGTGCCGAGCTTGGCGGCGAGTTTCTGGGCCTCCAGCTGGAGGCGCAGGTTCTCGTCGAGACGCTCGGGGGCGATGCCGTACTCCTGCAGCCAGGCCGTCCTCAGCGCCTCGGACCCGCCGGTCTGCTGCTCCAGGCCGGCCCGCATCTGCTGGATCTCCTTGCGACTGACGGTCACGCCCGCGTCCTGGGCGGCGCTGTGCAGCACCTGGTCGAGAACCATGTTGTGCAGGGTGTCCCGGGTGAGGGTGCCCGTCTTGGCGAGGACCTGCTGGTACTGCGCCTCGTCCGGCACCGCCGCCCGCTGTGCGTCGCGCACCTCACTCACCCGGTTCTCCAACTGAGCGACGCTGATCCGCTGGCCGCCGACGACGGCCGCCGCGCCTGGATGGGCGTCGTTTCCGCAGGCGGTGAGGAGGGGAGCCGCGGCGATCGCGGCGGAGAGGAGAAGCGCGGTGCGACGACGACGGCGGTGCAAGGAAACCTCCCGAGGAGATTGTGCGACGGTGCACAAAGTCTTGCGATGATCGATGGTAGGCAGTGGGCAGGCTCTGGCCAACCCATTCGACCAACGATTCCCCAGGACTTCGGGCACCGCCGCGCCCGCCGCACGCCATCCTCGCGCCCGCCGTGCCCTCTCACCGCGCGTTCACCATGCGAGGCGGTGTTCAGTCCCGCCCGGCCACCGCCCGCTCTGCTTTCCAACCTTGTCCTGCGTCGCTGTCAGCGCTGCCCGGCCCGGCGGGGCCATCGGCGTCAGCCGACGATGGCGACCGGCGCGTCCCACGCGTCGCGGTCCACGGTGATCGTGTAGCCGTTCCGCGTTTCCTTGCTGTTGACGAGGTACTGATGGCCACGGCTGTGGCCGGTGTACTGGGTGGCGCCCCACGGCCAGTCGGTGGTCGTGGTGTTCTGCTTGTCCCACAGCGCGTACCAGAGGTTGCCCGGCAGGTCCGTCTTGTCCTTCGCCGTGGCGATGGCCTTGGCGCTGGAGCTGGTGAAGCCGTAGAAGCCGCCGCGGTAGATCTTGGCGCGCAGTGTCTTGGTGAAGGAACGGACGTACGTCAACACGGCGTTGTTGCACGACGTGTTCGTGGTGTCGTACGGCTCCATGTCGAGGTAGATCGGGCTGCCCGCCTTCATGCCGAGGGCGGACGACTTGGCCACCGCGTCGGCCGCGTCGGTCGCGCCGAGGGAGGCGGCGTTGGTGGCGGTGAGCTTCTCAGGGTTGGAGCTGGTCTGGCAGGGCGGCTGGGCGCCGACGTAGATCGGTATGAGCTTCCAGCCGAGGGTGTTGACCGACTTCACCCAGGAGGCGGTGAGGTTCGGCTGGGCACAACCGCGGTTCTTGCCACCGACGTAGACGGCGGCGCCGCCGTAGAGACCGCCCTTCCATGCCTTCATGGCGTTCAGCGAGGGCGCGGTGCAGGTGTCGAACGCACGGCCGGTGTACGTCTTCTGGGCGGGCCACGCGGTGGCCGCCATGGAGCTCTGCGCGGCGATTCCGCCCCCCGCGACGACGGCCGCGCCGGCCACCGCCCACGTGACGTATCTGCGCTTCCTGGACTGCCGGTGCTCGGCCACGTCCCACCCCTTCATGCGTACGTTGTTGTCGCGTACGCGCCTGAGCGGCGTACGGCGTCGTGTGACGACGGCGTACGTCCGCTCGAACCAAGTTTCTCTGAGCCCCCGAAACAGCGCGGCGGTACGGCGATCACGTCGATGGCGACGATGACGACCACGTCCGCCCGGCGCACGAAACGGAGAGAACCGTAACTGACGGCGGATCACCGATCGGGAAACACTGCCTCGCGATCACCACAAGTTTCCCTCACGTCCCGGCAAAAACACTCACAGCCCGCTCACATCGGCGCCACACGGCCGAAAAAAGCGGCTCCTTGGCCGGGACATCCGTACGGACAGTGAGCCCGCCGATCTTGCCCTCCGCGAAAATCCCGTGAACAGACTCGCGAGGCGATCTTGTGCCACCCTTGACCGCTGCTTACCGAACCTGAGCGCTGTGCGGCTGTCTGCGCCTTTGCGACGTGGAATATTCTTTGCCGGTGCGTCAGGACGCGATCACTGGCCCTGGGTTGATGCTTGCGCTGATGTCGGTCCCGTTCAGCCTCCGCACTGCCGAAGCATCATCTGCTTGTCCGCCGCAGTCACAGGCAGCTCGTACTTGAGAGAGACCTGAGCGAACCGCACCGAGTACGAGCAACGGATCTGCTTGTTCGGCGGCAGCCAGGACGCCGGGCCGGAATCGCTCTTGGAGCCGTTGGTGGGCCCGTCGACCGGGAGAAGGTTGAGGGGGTCGTTGGCTATCTGCTCACGCTTGTCCTTGGACCACCGCGAGGCACCCATCTGCCAGTCGTAGGACAACGGCATCACATGGTCGATCTGGACTTTGGTCGCTTGCGCCTTGCGCCATTCGACGGTCTTCCCGGTATACGGGTCGTGCAAGGTCATGGAGACGACCACACAGTCGGACCCGGACCGGAAGCGCAGGCCCTGACCATCGCGCTTTATAAGATCATTCCGAGTGTCACAGCCATTGCGGGCCAACGGAACGCCGTCGACCGAGTCCATCCAGGCGTAACCGAACTTGTCCCGTTCGTAGCCGGTCTTCGGGCCGCGGCCCTTTGTCCGCAGGCTCTCGATGAGCTTGCGGGCCACGGCCTCGTCCCTCTCGCTCGTGACGGGCGCGAGGCCCGGTTTCGTACCGTCCGGATTCTTCAGCGGGCTGACGGACCGCCCGTCCGACGCCGGTGCCGGCGCACCGGCGTCCGGTGCGGTGCCGCTCGTGTCGAGGCCTTCACAGCCTGCGACCAGAGTCATCGCGGCACACGCCGCCACCGCGGTCATGACGGCGGAACCCGACCCGCCCCTCAGACGCATCACGATGCGCTTCTCCCCTTGCCTACCCGGTCCCGCCTCCACACGGGCGGTTCTCACTGGCCTCACGGTAGCGGCCAAGAGGTCCAGACCATATACGGCCTAAATGCGCATCCCTCTCCTGTCGGGCGTATCGTCGATTTCGAGTCACTTCCGGAAGGAGCTCTTGATGGGCATCTTCGACAGATTCAAGAACCAGATGAAGGGCAGCAAGGCCAAGGACACGTCCGACGCCGCGGAACGGAAAGCCAACGAGAAGACCGGCAACAAGCACGAGGGCCAGGTCGACGACGCACAGCAGCGCATCGAAGGCTCCCTCGGCATGGATCGCGACAGGCACGAACAGCCGTAGGACCGAAGACTCACGGAGTCTCCGACGGCAGCAGTCCCGCACGGCCTTGGACCAGGCCACCGGCGGCGGCGCACGACGGGTACGCCCGGTGGCCTGATCCCTGCGCCAGGCAGACCTATGGACCTATGACCCGAGGATCGACGCCAGGAACTCCCCGACCCACCCGAGCAACTCCCGCCCGACCAACGGCTTCCCGCCCACCTTCGCCGTCTTCGGCCGCGGGACCAGCAGCTGGTGTGCGGCCGGCTTGATGACGGTCCCCGGGTACAGGCGCTTGACCCGCAGCTCCTGCGACTCCCGCAACTCCACCGGAGCGAAGCGGATGTTGTTGCCCTGGAGGACGACCTCGCCGACGCCGCACGCGCGGGCGAGCATCCGCAGACCGGCCACCAGCAGCAGGTTCTCCACCGGCTCGGGCAACTTGCCGTAGCGGTCGACGAGTTCCTCGCGTACGGACTTGACGTCGTCCTCGGAGTTGACCGAGGCGATGGCCCGGTAGGCCTGGAGGCGGAGGCGCTCGCCGGGCGCGTAGTCGTGCGGGACGTGCGCGTCGACCGGGAGCTCGATCTTGACGTCGAGCGGCTGCTCCTCCTGCACGCCGCCCTCCAGGGAGGCGCGGTAGTCCGCGACCGCCTCGCCGACCATGCGGACGTACAGGTCGAAGCCGACGCCCGCGATGTGGCCGGACTGTTCGCCGCCCAGGAGGTTTCCGGCGCCCCGGATCTCCAGGTCCTTCATCGCCACGTACATGCCCGCGCCCATCTCCGTGTGCTGGGCGATCGTCGCCAGGCGCTCGTGGGCGGTTTCCGTCAGGGGCTTCTCCGGCGGGTACAGGAAGTACGCGTAGCCCCGCTCGCGGCCCCGGCCGACGCGGCCGCGCAGCTGATGCAGCTGCGAGAGGCCGAAGTTGTCGCCGCGCTCCACGATCAGGGTGTTCGCGTTGGCGATGTCGATGCCGGACTCGACGATCGTGGTCGAGACGAGGACGTCGAACTTCTTCTCCCAGAAGTCGACCACCACCTGTTCCAGGGACGATTCCGACATCTGGCCGTGGGCCGTCGCGATGCGGGCCTCGGGGATGATCTCGCGCAGCCGGGCCGCCGCGCGGTCGATCGACTCCACCCGGTTGTGGATGTAGAAGACCTGCCCCTCGCGCAGGAGTTCACGGCGGACGGCCGCGCCGATCTGCCTCTCCTCGTACGGGCCGACGAAGGTCAGCACCGGGTGGCGCTCCTCGGGGGGCGTGGTGATCGTCGACATCTCCCGGATGCCCGTGACCGCCATCTCCAGGGTGCGCGGGATCGGGGTCGCGGACATCGTCAGTACGTCCACGTTCGCGCGCAGCTTCTTCAGCTGCTCCTTGTGCTCGACGCCGAAGCGCTGCTCCTCGTCGACGATGACCAGGCCCAGCTCCTTGAACTTGGTCTCCGAGGAGAACAGACGGTGGGTGCCGATGACGAGGTCCACCGAGCCCTCCCTGAGGCCCTCCAGGACCGCCTTCGCCTCGGTGTCGCTCTGGAAGCGGGAAAGCGCCCGCACATTCACCGGGAACTGTGAGTAGCGCTCGGAGAACGTCCCGAAGTGCTGCTGCACCAGCAGCGTCGTCGGGACGAGGACGGCGACCTGCTTGCCGTCCTGGACGGCCTTGAAGGCGGCGCGGACCGCGATCTCGGTCTTTCCGTAGCCGACGTCGCCGCAGACCAGGCGGTCCATCGGGACCGTTTTCTCCATGTCCTCCTTGACCTCGGCGATCGTGGTCAGCTGGTCGGGCGTCTCCACGTACGGGAAGGCGTCCTCCAACTCTCGCTGCCAGGGCGTGTCGGCGCCGAAGGCGTGCCCGGGGGCCGCCATCCGGGCGCTGTACAGCCTGATCAGGTCGGCCGCGATCTCCTTGACGGCCTTCTTCGCGCGGGCCTTCGTCTTCGTCCAGTCGGCGCCGCCCAGGCGGTGCAGGGTGGGTGCCTCGCCGCCGACGTACTTGGTGATCTGCTCCAGCTGGTCGGTGGGGATGTAGAGACGGTCGCCGGGCTGGCCGCGCTTGGCGGGGGCGTACTCGACGACCAGGTACTCGCGGGTGGCGGCCTGCACCGTGCGCTGCACCATCTCGATGTAGCGGCCCACGCCGTGCTGCTCGTGGACGATGTAGTCGCCCGCCTCCAGGGTCAGCGGGTCGATCGTCTTGCGGCGGCGCGCGGGCATCCGGACGCCGTCCTTGCCGGCCGCCTTCTGGCCGGTCAGGTCGGTCTCCGTCAGGACGGCGAGCCGCAGCGTCGGGTCCACGAAGCCGTACTCGATCGAGCCGCACGCCACGTGCACGACGGAGGGCGCGATCTGACCGAGCTCCGCGTCCAGACGGGCCGCGATGCCCTCGCCGCCGAGCACCTCGACCGTGCGGGCCGCCGGGCCGTGGGCCTCGGTCACGAACACCGTGCGCCAGCCGTCGGCGAGCCAGCCCTTGGTGTCCGCGAGGGCCTTGGCGGTGTCTGCGCGGTAGGTCTCCGGGGCGTGCATGCCGAGCTTCAGGATGTCCGCGTCCCCCTCCGTGTCCGCGGCAGATCCGAACGTCTCGTCCGCAGCGAACGGCGACACCGACCACCACATCATGTCCAGCTCGCGCGCCCGGTCCCGGACGTCCGCGATGGACCACAGGGAGGCCGCGCCGACGTCGATCGGTGCCTCGCCGCCGCCGGCGGTGGCCGCCCAGGACGCTTGCAGGAACTCCTGGCTGGTCGCCACGAGGTCCATCGCACGCGTACGGACCCGCTCCGGATCGCATACGACCGCCATGGAGCCCTTGGGCAGGACGTCCAGCAGCAGCTCCATGTCGTCCACGAGGACGGGCGCCAGGGACTCCATGCCTTCCACGGCGATCCCCTCCGCGATCCTGCCGAGCAGCTCGCCGAGTTCCGGGTGCTGCTCGGCGAGGGCACGCGCACGCGCGCGGACGTCTTCCGTCAGCAGGAGTTCACGGCAGGGCGGGGCCCACAGGCCGTGTTCGGCGACCTCCAGGGAGCGCTGGTCGGCGACCTTGAAGTAGCGGATCTCCTCCACGTCGTCGCCCCAGAACTCGATGCGCAGGGGGTGTTCCTCGGTGGGCGGGAAGACGTCGAGAATGCCACCGCGTACGGCGAACTCGCCGCGCTTCTCCACGAGCTCCACCCGCGCGTACGCGGCGGCGGCGAGGGCTTCGACGACCTGGTTGAGGTCTGCGGTCCGACCGGTCCTCAGGGCCACCGGTTCCAGCTCGCCGAGGCCCTTGACCTGCGGCTGCAGTACGGAGCGTACGGGGGCCACGACGACGGAGACCGGGCCGGTCTCGGGGTCGTCGGGGCGGGGGTGAGCCAGACGGCGCAGGACGGCGAGGCGACGGCCGACGGTGTCGCTGCGGGGGCTGAGGCGCTCGTGCGGGAGGGTCTCCCAGGACGGGTACTCGACGACGCCTTCCGGGGGGAGCAGCGAGCGCAGGGCCGCGGCCAGGTCCTCCGCCTCGCGGCCGGTCGCCGTCACCGCGAGGACCGGGCGGCCGGACTCGCGGGCCAGGGCGGCGACCGCGAAGGGGCGGGCCGCTGGGGGGCCGACCAGGTCGATGTGCATACGGTTGCCGTCTGCGGCCGCCGTGATCGCTTCCGCGAGGGCGGTGTCCTTGACGACGGCGTCGAGCAGACCGTGCAGGCTCATTCTGGGGCGGCTTTCGTCCGGGGGTGGGCAACGCGAATCGCCCGACGCGGGTTAGGGGCCGGGGGGTCTCCAGCGTACGACGACGCTGTCGCGGACGTCGGGGCTGTGGATAACCTCCACTGTCGACTTCCACGTTCGACTTCCCCTGTCGGCTTCCACTGTCGACTTCCGCCTCCGCTGTCGGGTGCGCGGGGCGGGTGTGGCCGTCGGGGTGCCTCGCCCCCGCCGCCCCTACCCGTCCCATCCCCAGGGGCTTCGCCCCTTCGACCCCGCCGGGGCTCCGCCCCCAGGCCCCGGCGGGGCCTGGGTCCCCAGCACCCCTGGAGTTCTGCCCCTGCAACCTTTGCGGGGCTGGCCCTGCGTTCCCCGCTCCTCCTGGTCGCCCTGCCGACGCTCGGCTGACGGTTCTCGTCGTCCGACTCGCACTCCACGGCGATCCGACGGGCCCGGTGCCGGGAGGCTGTTGCCTCCGGCACCGGGCCCGACGTCCCCCGTTCCCCCGTTCCCCCGTTCCCCCGTTCCCCCGTTCCCCCGTTCAGGGTGGCTGAGCGGGCTTCCCGTCCTGGCCGTTACTCGGTCGCTATCGCGTTGAGTACGTTCATCCGACCCGCCCGGAACGCCGGGACCAGCGCGGCGAACAGGCCCACGAACGCGGAGCCGATGAAGACGCCGATGATGGTCGGCCAGGGGATCTCGAGGACGTTCAGGCCCTCCAGTGCGAGCAGCCTCTGGGCCGTCGCACCCCAGCCCATGCCCAGGCCGAGGCCCAGCAGGGCGCCGAAGAGGGCGATCACCACCGACTCCATGCGGATCATGCGGCGCAGTTGGCGGCGGGAGAGGCCGATGGCCCGCATCAGGCCGATCTCCCTCGTCCGCTCGACCACCGACAGCGCCAAGGTGTTGACCACTCCCAGGACCGCCACGATGATCGCCAGGGCGAGCAGGCCGTAGACCATGTTCAGGAGCTGGCCTATCTGATCCTTGAGTTCCTGCTTGTAGTCGGTCTGGTCGCGGACCTGGTACTGCGGGTAGTCGTGCATCGACTTCTTCAGCGCCGTGTACGCCTGCTCCGCCTGACCGTCCTTGGCCTTGGCGAACATGATCGTGTCGGGCGGGATCTGGGCGGCCGGAACGTACTTCGTCATCGTCTCGATGCTGATGTAGCGCGCGCCCTGGTCGATGGCGGCGTCGTCGCTCGTGATGGCCGCGACCTTGAGCTTCGCCGTCTCGCCGCCCTTGAAGGCGACGGAGATGGTGTCGCCGACGTGGACGCCGTGCTTGTCGGCGTAGTCGGAGCCGACCGACATGGCGTTCTTGCCGTAGGCGGCGGAGAGGGTGCCGGCCGTGGTCGGGCGGCGCAGGTCCTGGGCGTACGTCGGGTCGGCGGCCGTCACTCCGGAGTCGTCGGTCTTGCCGTCGGGCGAGGTCAGGGTGGCGGCGAGTTCCTTGTAGCGGGTGACATGGGCCAGGCCCGGGGTCTCCTGCATGGCCTTCTCGGCCTGCGGGACGATCCGCTGGTTGCCCTCGACGATGAAGTCCGCGCCGACCGACTTGTCCAGCTCGCTGGTGGCGGAGGCGACCATCGACGAACCGACCACCGACAGACAGGCCACCAGGGCCAGACCGATCATCAGGGCCGCGCCGGTGGCGCCGGTGCGGCGCGGGTTGCGCAGGGCGTTGCGCTCGGCCATGCGGCCCACCGAGCCGAAGGGCCGCAGCAGCACCGCGCTGATCACCCGGACGATCCCGCCGGTCAGCATCGGGCCGATGACGACGAACCCGATCAGGGACAGCACCACACCGCCGCCCAGCGGCAGCGCGCCGTCACTCGCCTTGTCGGCGTCGGCCGCCATGAACAGGGCGAATCCGCCGACGCCGGTCAGTAGCAGCCCGATCAGGCCGCGCACCAGGCCCGCCTTGCCGTCGGCCGGTGTGCCGGCGTCGCGCAGCGCGGCCATCGGGGAGACCTTGCCTGCGCGGCGGGCCGGCAGGTACGCGGCGAGGACGGTGACCACGATGCCCAGGACCACACCGGCGATCGGAGTGGTCGCCTTCACGGTCAGGTCGGCGGTGGAGAGGTTCATGCCGGCCGCCGACATGAGCTCCATCAGGCCGATCGCGATGCCCACGCCGGCGCCCACACCCAGGATCGAGCCGACGACGCCGAGCAGCAGCGCCTCGACCAGCACCGAGCGGTTGACCTGCTTGCGGGAGGAGCCGATGGCCCTCATCAGACCGATCTCCCGAGTGCGCTGGGCCACCAGCATGGAGAACGTGTTGATGATCAGGAAGATACCGACCAGGAACGCGATCCCGGCGAAGCCGAGCATGGCGTACTTGATGACGTTCATGAGCTCACCGACGCCCTTGCGGGCCTCGTCGGCGTTCTCCTTGGCCGTCTGGAGCTTGTACGTGCCGTCCAGGGACCGGGAGACGTTCTGCTTGAGGCGGATGTCGCTGACACCGGAGGCGGCGTTGACGTAGATCTGGGTGAACCGGCCGGTCGCGCCGAGGAGTTCACGCTGGGCGGTGGCGGTGTCGAAGAAGACGACCGCCGCGCCGGGGTTGGTCACCTTGAAGGTGACGATGCCGATGATCCGCGCCTTGAAGTCACCGGCGACGGAGATCGTGCGCAGCTCGTCACCCAGCTTGAGGTGGTGCTTGTCGGCGGTGTCGGCGTCGACAAGCAGCTCGGTCGGCCCACGCGGGGCGTGTCCGGAGGTGATATCCATCGAACGGGCGTCGTTCTTCGTCCAGTTGCCCGCGATCGTGGGGGCGCCGCTGCTGGAGCCCATGTTCTCGTTGTCGCGGTCGACGACCGTGACCGCGGACGAAGCGACCGCGCCCTCGGCGGACTTGACACCCTCGGCCTTCCGCACCTGCGCCAGCGTGGACGCCGGCAGCGACTCGGGCCTGCCGTTCTGCGGGGTGTCGTCGCTCTTGGCCCCCTTCGGGAAGACCGAGACGTCGGACGCGGTCGTGGCGAAGAGTTTGTCGAACGTCGTGTTCATCGTGTCGGTGAAGACGAGCGTGCCGCAGACGAAGGCCACCGACAGCAGGACCGCGACGGCCGACAGTGCCATGCGTCCCTTGTGCGCGAAGAAGTTGCGCATCGAAGTCTTCAGGACGGTCATGACGTACGCCCCCGGGCGTCGAAGTCCTTCATACGGTCCAGGACGGCGTCCGCCGTCGGCTTGTACATCTCGTCGACGATCCGGCCGTCGGCGAGGTACAGCACCCGGTCCGCGTACGACGCGGCCACCGGGTCGTGGGTGACCATCACGATGGTCTGGCCGAGCTCGTCGACCGAGCGGCGCAGGAAGCCCAGGACCTCGGCGCCGGCGCGCGAGTCGAGGTTTCCGGTCGGCTCGTCACCGAAGATGATCTCGGGCCGGGCGGCCAGCGCCCGGGCCACGGCGACGCGCTGCTGCTGGCCGCCGGAGAGCTGGGTGGGCCGGTGCTTGAGGCGGTCGGAGAGGCCGACGGTGTCGACGACCCGCCCGAGCCACGCCTTGTCGGGCTTACGGCCCGCGATGTCCATGGGCAGGGTGATGTTCTCTATCGCGTTCAGCGTCGGCAGCAGGTTGAACGCCTGGAAGATGAACCCGATCCGGTCCCGGCGCAACTGCGTGAGCTTCTTGTCCTTCAAGCCGGTGATCTCGGTGTCGTCCAGGTAGATCTGCCCGGACGTCAGCGTGTCGAGACCGGCGAGACAGTGCATCAGCGTGGACTTGCCTGACCCCGAGGGGCCCATGATCGCGGTGAACTGGCCACGGGCGATGTCCACGTCGACGTGGTCGAGGGCGACGACGCGGGTCTCGCCGGACCCGTACGCCTTCACGACCTGCCGCGCCCGCGCGGCAACGGCCGTACGCCCTCCAGTGCCCCCGTGCCTGGGAATGGTCACAGCCGATGTCACGGTATGTCTCCTATGTCGGTCAGCGGGTGGAGCAGGGAAGAAGAAGAAGCAAGAAAGAAGCGGAACCAAGCGGAACCAAGCAGAACCAACGGGATGAAGCGTGCGAAGAAGTGGTGACGTCGAAGAGTCTGGCGCCCGGAGGGGGTCCGGCGCGCTGGTGCTCAGCGCAGTCTTTTCCTGAGGAAAACCCCACCCCCGTCGGTGCGGTGAACCTCCCCCCACCGCTCCCCAGCGGCGTAGAACCAGGTTAGGGACGACACCGGTCCCCTCTCGTCCTCCGGCGGTACGAACCCTCCCCGAGCCGTAGTACGGAGGTACCCCTAGGGGTCCTCCACCGCCGGGTGGAGCGGTTATCGGGGTCCGCTCCACCCTTCGGCCCCGTCAGGCTCCACCCTCGCGCGACGTGAGGGTCAAGCACTCCCGCGATCCACGGGCGGGATGGGAAGCTGTGCCGCGGCAGATAGATGCACGGGGAAAGGAATCGCGTGGGCGACACGACACCAGCGATACGGCAGGCCGCGCAAGGCACCGCACCCGACCGGCGCGGTGCCGTCGTCGCGGCCCTGATGCTCGCGATGGCGCTGGCCGCCCTTGACTCCACCATCGTCTCCACGGCCGTCCCGCAGATCGTCGGCGACCTCGGCGGCTTCTCCGTCTTCTCCTGGCTGTTCTCCGGCTACCTGCTCGCGGTGACGGTCACCCTGCCCGTCTACGGCAAGCTCTCCGACACCTTCGGCCGAAAGCCGGTGCTGGTCGCCGGTGCGGCCCTCTTCCTGCTCGGCTCCCTGCTGTGCGCGCTGGCCTGGAACATGGGCGCGCTGATCGCGTTCCGGATCGTGCAGGGCCTGGGCGGCGGCGCTCTCCAGGGCACCGTGCAGACCCTCGCCGCCGACCTGTACCCCCTGAAGGACCGCCCGAAGATCCAGTCCAAGCTGTCCACGGTGTGGGCGGTGTCGGCGGTCGCGGGACCCGGTGTGGGCGGGATCCTCGCGACGTACGCGGACTGGCGCTGGATCTTCCTGGTCAACCTGCCGGTCGGGGCGCTCGCGCTGTGGCTGGTCGTGCGGTACCTGCACGAGCCGGAACGGGAGGCGCGGACCCGCGCGCGGGTCGACTGGGCGGGCGCGCTGGCCGTGTTCGCGTGCGGCGGTGTGCTGCTCACGGCCCTGGTGCAGGGCGGGGTGGCGTGGCCGTGGCTGTCGGGGCCCTCGCTCGCCCTGTTCGCCGCGGGACTCGCACTGGCCGGGCTGGTCGTCGTCATCGAACGCCGGGCCGCCGAGCCGATCATCCCCGGGTGGGTGTGGCGCCGGCGCACGATCGCCGCGGTCAACCTCGCCCTCGGGGCGCTGGGCCTGCTGATGGTGGCGCCGAGCGTGTTCCTGCCGACGTACGCGCAGTCCGTGCTGGGCCTGGCGCCGGTGGCCGCCGGATTCGTCCTGTCCGTGTGGACGCTGAGCTGGCCGGTCTCGGCCGCCCTCAGCCAGCACGTGTACCGGCGCATCGGCTTCCGCAACACGGCCATGCTGGGCATCGGCACGGCGACGCTGATCCTGCTCGCGTTCCCCTTCCTGCCGTATCCCGGCGAGGCCTGGCAGCCGACCCTGCTGATGCTGCTGCTGGGCGCCGCGCTCGGCCTCTTCCAGCTTCCGCTGCTCGTCGGCGTCCAGTCGACGGTCGACTGGGCGGAACGCGGCACGACGACCGCGTCCGTGCTGTTCTGCCGGCAGACCGGGCAGACGGTCGGCGCGGCGGTCTTCGGCGCGGTCGCCAACGGTGTGCTGGCCTCACGGCTCGGCGGCGCGGGCGACCTGGACTCGGTGACACGCGCCCTGGACGCCGGCACGGCACCCGACGCGACCCGCCGGGCCATCGCGGACGCGGTGCACGCCGTCTATCTGGGCGCGTCCTGCGCGGCGGCAGTGGCGTTCCTTGTGCTGCTGTTCCTGGCGCCGCGCAGGTTCCCGGTACTCAAGGAGCCCTCTTAGACAGGCATCGCGTCGCGCATATCCTGACCCGATGCCGACCCTGGAACGCCTGCGGGCCGATCACACGGACGCGCTGCTCGCCTTCGAGCGGGCCAACCGCGCCTACTTCGCACGCTCGGTCCCGGACCGCCAAGACGCGTACTTCGCCGAGTTCACCGCCCGCCTCCAGGCACTCCTCGCCGAACAGGACACCGGCGTCTGCCACTTCCACCTCCTCCTGGACGACGAGGGCCGGCTGATCGGCCGGATCAACCTGGTGGACGTCGAGCGGGGCTCAGCCGAACTCGGTTACCGCATCGGCGAGCCCGCGGCCGGGCGGGGCATGGCGACGGCGGCGGTACGGGAGATGTGCCGGCTGGCCGGGACGACGTACGGCCTGGTCTCGCTCACCGCGAGGACCACCCTCGACAACCCGGCCTCCCGAACCGTCCTGGAACGCAACGGCTTCACCACGACCGGGACCCTCACTCTCGACGGCCGCCCGGGCGTCCGCTACCGGCGCGCACAACTCGGAGACTGACCCGGGCCCTCACCCCAGCACGCGCTCCACACCCCAGCACCTGCCCCTTACGCCGGCCCGCGCCACCCTCCAGCACACGCTCCTTACCCGAGCACGCGCCTCACTCCACCACGCCCCTCAACCCGCCACGCCTCTCGCTGCACACGCCTCTCACTCCACCACGCCCCTCACTGCACCACGCCTCTCGCGCCAGCACGCCCCTCACTGCACCACGCCCCTCACTGCACCACTCCCCGCACTGCACCACGCCTCTCGCGCCAGCACGCCCCTCACTCCAGCGCGGCCCTCCCCGTAAGCGCCGTCAGGCTGCTCCGTACCTGATCCATATGCGCCCGTACCTCGTCCCACCGCTCCCCGTGCTCCCGCAGCACCCGCTCCGTCTCCCGAACGATGCGCTCCTCCCGCACCCGTGCCTCCGCGGTCACTTCGGTCGCCCGCGCCTGCGCCTCCTCCTGCACCTGCCGCGCCCCCGCCTCCGCGTCGGCGAACGCCTCCTTCGTCTCCGACAACGCGGCCTCGGCCCGGGCCACCCGCTCCGCGTTGTGCGCGTCCAGCGCGGCTGCCCGCTCCTCTGCCTCCCGCTCCGCCCGGGCCGCGCGCTCGGTGTGTTCCTTGGCCTGGTCGGCGAGCATCCCGGTGGTGCTCTGGCGCGCCTCGCGCAACGCTGCGAGCGCCTCCCCACGCCCCTCCTTCACCTCACGCCGGGCGCCGATCCGGACCTCGTCGGCCTCGGCGCGCGCCGCGAGCAGTCGCTGCCCGGCGCGTTCCTCGACCTCGGCGCGTACGGCGTCGGCGTCGGCCTGCGCGGCCTCGCGCACGCCGTCCGCGCGCGCCCGGGTCTCCTCCACGAGGCGCTGCGCCTCCTGCCGCGCGCCTTCCCGCACGGCCCACGCCTCTTCCTCCCCGAGCGCGAACAGCCGCCGCGCCCCCTCCCCCAGGGACTCGTACGTCTGCGGAGCGAGCGCCGCCACGGTCTCCCGCAGCCGAGCCGCCTCCGCCTCCATCTCCTTGGCCAGCACGGTCAGCCGGGCGGCGCGTTCCCAGGCCGCGTCCCGGTCCCGGGAGAGGGCACGGGCGTACGCGTCAACCTGTTCGGGACGGTAACCGCGCCCTCGCACACCCACGAACCCATGTGGCGACACCGATGTGCTGCTCATCCTGGAACCCCTCTCCGCCGAACGGATGCGACGTGATTATTTCGCGCACATCTTGATGTATCGGGTGGAAGTGTCCATAACCCGACACTCCGTACGGGAGTTACGGCCGCGACGCGCCCGCAATCAGGTCGGACCGCACACAATCGGGTCGGACCGCACGCGAAAACGCCGGAGCGCACGCGAAAGGGCCGGACCCGATCACACGACCGGGTCCGGCCCTCTCGTACGCGCAGTGCGTCAGGGGCGGGACGTCACAGCAACCCGTCCCACATCTGCTCCAGCAGCACCGACCACCAGCTCTCCGGCGAACCGAGCGCCACCGGATCGAGGGAGGCCAACTGAACCTGGAAGTCCACGGTCCAGCGGGCCGCCTGCTCCTGGTTCAGCCCGTACCTGAGCCGCCACATCCGCCCCAGCAGCGCCAGGCACCGCTGGAACTCGGGCAGCCCCGTGTTCACGAACTGCGGTGGTACGGACGCCCCGCCCGGCCCCGCCTCCACGGGCACCGCCACGATGTTCGCCGTGCCGTACTGCACACAGACCGCCTTGCCGAAGTCGCTGCCCATGACGAGGTACGAGCCCGCGTCCGAGGCCGACTGCACTCCGCGCTCGGCCGCCAACTCCGCCAGCGTCGGCACGGGCCGCCCCGGCTGGGCCTGCGCCCAGAAGAACGGGCCCATGTCCACCGGCAGCCCCGCCACCACCAGCGAGTGCGCCACGACCGGCGGCACGCCCTGCCGGGACACCGCGGCCTGCTCGAAGCGGAACAGCCCCGGCCCGAACGCCCCCGCCAACTCCTGCGCCACACCCTCCGGCGGAATCGGCGGCGCGGGCTGCACCTGCGGAAGCGGCGCCCGTACCGGAGCGGGACGGGCGGGACCATCCGCTACCTGATGCAACTCACCCTGGTGCGCCAGCAGTTGCCGCATCCCCTGCTGCCGGCTCGCGTGATCCGTGCCGTACGGGGCGATGCTCGCGATCCTGGCCTGCGGCCACTGCTCCCGGATCATCCGCGCGCAGTAGGCACCCGGCAGCGCGCACGACTCCAACTCGGTGTGCAGCTCCAGGACCTGGTCCGGCGGCACGTTCATCGCCCGCAGCTCGTGGAAGATCTGCCACTCCGGGTGCGGTGTCCCCGGCGCCGAACGCCGGATCAGCTGCTGCTCGGAACCGTCCTGCGCGCGATAGCGCAACACGGCCTGGTACCCGGGGCCGACGGTCGGCTGCCCCGGCGGCGGATAGCCGTACGAGGGCTGCCCTGCCCCGGGCGGGGGAGGCGGCGGCATCGCCCCGGGGTGCGGCATCGCCCCGGGGTGCGGCATGGCACCGGGTGGCGGCATGGCGCCCGGGGGCGGCATCACAGCGCCGGGGGGCATGCCTCCGGGCGGGGGCATCGTGCCCGGGGGCACGGCGCCGGGTGGCTGTGGCGGCGGGGGCGTGCCGGGGGCGCCCGCGGGGGGCGCGGACAGCACGGTCTCTGCGTGGTGCACAGCCCCGCGCGCGCCCCCGGAAGGGCCCTGGGCGCCGGGTGCGCCAGGTGCACCCGGGGCGCCATGAGGCTGGGGTGCGCCGGGCATGCCCGGCGCACCGGGAGGCTGAGGTGCACCGGGGGCACCCGGCAACCCCGGACCGGAAGGCGGTTGAGGCGCGCCGGAGGTACCCGGGACCCCAGGCGGACCGGGCGGGCGGGGCGCCCCTGGTGCGCCTGGGGCGCCCGGGGCCTGCGGTGCGCCCGTGCCAGGCCCCATCCGCCCCGGGTCGGCAAGCATCGTGGCGGCATGGTGGACACCGCCCGGAGGCGTACCACCGGGCATCCCAGGTGCACCGGGCGGGTTCGGCGGGCCGGGCGGGCCCGGCGGGTTCGGCGCACCCGGAGCCTGGGGCACGCCCGGAGCGGAGGGCGACCCCGCTCCTGCGTCGGGCCCTTCAGGTCCCTCCGGTCCGAGCGCCGACACCAACTGCGTCGGCACGTACCCGCCTGCTACCGACCCCGACGGACCCGGCGTACCGGCCGGTCGCGCTCCCGGTGTACCCGGGGCACCCGGCGGAGGCGGCGGATTCGCACCCGCGCCCCGCCCTCGCCGCGACGGAGGCTCCGCCTTGCTCGTCGCTGCGTCGGCGATGTCCCCGGCGTTCGGCGCGAGCGACCGCCCCGGACCACCGGCCCGGGCTGCACCGGCGCCAGAAGGCTGCGGCGCCCCGCCCTCGGGCCCCTGCGGATACCCGTACGAAGGCGGCGGCGGTGGCGGAGGAGGCATCGCACCCGCCGCGGGAACCCCGGGAGGCGGCGCACCCGCACCCTGCGGATACCCGTACGACGACCCACCGGGCGCACCCGAACCCCCAGGCACCCCAGGCGCACCGCCCTGAATACCCGGCGTACGGGGTTCGTCCGCCGTCGGGGAGACCGCGGTCCGCGGGAGTTGACTGCCACCCGACATCAGGGCCGTCTTGGCGTCCGGCGGTGCCGTGGGCGGCCCGGCCTCGTCGTCGGACCCGCTCAGCGGCGGCGCGAACACCGTGGCCGGCAGCGGCACGGAACGGTCCTCACCGGCCTCCGCGTTCGTGTCCGTCCCGGCCCACGGCGTCGCCCCGAGCGGCACACCCGGCACACCGGACGCGCCCGGCACACCCGGCACACCCGGCACACCCGGCACACCCGGCACACCCGGCACACCCGGCACACCCGGCACACCGGAAGCATCGGAAGCGGCAGCCGCCGCACCCGCACCCGCACCCACACCCCCAGGCCCGGCCTGCGTCTCCGGCAGCGCCCCAGCCCCGCCGGCCACAGCGAACCCCGGCCCCGGAACGGGAGCAGGAGCCGCCCCCGAACCGGCCCCCGGACCCGAACCCGACGCAGAGCGAGACCCAGAACCAGAGCCAGAACCAGCCGCAGAACCAGGGGCAGAACCAGAGCCAGAACCAGCCGCGGAGCCAGACGCAGCCCCCGCCCCCACCCCCCGCCGATCCGGAATCCCCAACTTGTCCGCCGCCTCCTGCAACCACTCCGGCGGACTCAACAAGAACGACGTCTGATTCAGGTCCACCCGAACCGCAGGCGCGGGCACCGCATCGGCGACGGCGTCCGCACGGCCGTACTCCTCCTCGTACCGGCGGATCACCTCACCCACCGGCAGCACGGGCCACAACGTGGCCTCCCCGCTGTCCCGGGCGATCACCAGCCGCTGCCCACCCCCGTCCGAACGCGGCCCGTCCGCCCGGTCCTCCGCCCACACCACGAACCCGAGATCGAACTCCCGCACCCGCACCTCACGATGCTGGTACGACGGCACATCCCCGTTGATCCACTCTTCCGCGCGCTCCTGCGCCTGCGCGAACGTCACCATCGCCGACTCACTCCCCCACGGAAGACACAGGAACGGACCGCGCGAACCCGCCGTCCACCATCAGGTTCGCCACGGTCTCCAACTCCGGCGGATTGCCCGCCAACCGCGACAGGAAGGCATCGAAGTCCTCACCACACGGCAACAGCAACCGCTCCACCCGGTCCGCCGGCAACCACGACGGATCCACGTCCCGCACGTCGTCGTACGCGCAGAACCACACCGAACCGACCCGCTCGCCCTTCACCTTCACGGCCAGCAGTCCGCCCTGCACGAACCCGACCCCCAGATAGTCCTTGGTCAGATGGTCACGCAGACACTTGTTGACGTACACCAGATCGTTGACCGCCGCCTCGTCCCGCACCGTGAAGAACGGCTGGTCCACCAACAGCCCCAACTCCGCGTCCAACGCCGCGCCCACCGGCGCGCACCCACCCGCCGCCTTCAGGAACGACCGGTACGCACCCGGCAACCGGTACCCGAGGTCCTCCTCGACCCCCTGCACCTGCGCCTCCGTCACCGCCACCCCCGACTTCGGCAACCCCACATGCACCGGCCGCGTCTCCTGCAACGGCCGCGTGCCCCGCTTGTCCTGGTCCACCGTCGACGTCACGATCCCACCGTGATGCCGCAACAGCGCCTTCACCTCGACCGGAACCAGCTCCAGCCGCCGGCCACCGACCACGTGATGCCACGTCCAGCCATGCGGCGTCGCCACCGCCGGCACCGTGTCCCACAACTCGTGCCCCGTCGCCGACAACGCCGCGTTCGCCGACACGTAATCCGTCAGCCGCAGCTCATCGACCCCGAAACCCTCCGGCGGCTCGGCGATCTCCACCGCCGCCCGCGCATACGCCGAGAAGTCGGGGTAGCCATGCTCGTCCACCCGTACCCCTCTCGGGTGACGGGCCGCCCGAACCGGATCCGGGAAGTGCACGACCTGCCCGGAATAGGCCGCGTTCGGCGGCACGGCTTGTCCCCCGGCCTGGCGGCCGGGAGGCGCCCCCAACCCGAGCCGACCTGTCGTCATCGCGGTTGCCCCCTGCGGCACTCTGTACGACCCGTAATGACCAGCCCCGCGCCACTACGCACCGTATCGACTGTCTCGTCCGTCACGACGTCCGTCTCGACCACGTCTCGACGCCCGCCCCGACTTCTCTCCGCCTCTCTCCACGCGCTGACCGCGTGAACAGAGGTGCCGACAGCCTATGCGGTACGACAAGACCGGTCACCGGGCACCGGCCGGCCCCCTCCGCTTTCGTGACCCGCCGTCACCCCAACGTGACAGCCAGCCCGAACACGGGCGTGTCGCGGCGCCCCAGCTTCCGCACCAGCCCCGCCATTTGGCAGTCTGTGTCCGCCAGGGGGATGGACGGGAGGGTATGACGATCATGAACGCCACGCAGACGGGACCGCACCCAGGACCGCGACCGGGCACATCCGGCGACCCCCGCATCGGCTGGAGCAGCACCGACACCCCCCACACCCCCACCCTGCGCCACCGCCGCGACGGCATACTCCCCACCATCGCCGCCGCCCTCTCCGTCCGCGGCGCCACCCTCACCGGCACCGCCGCCCGCGGCGACCAGCCCCCCGCCCTGCACCCCCTCGTCCAGGACTTCCTCGACACCCTCCCCAGCGGACAACGCGACCGCTTCACCGGCCGCTGCGCCGAAGCCCTGCTGATATCGCGCCACATCGCGGCCATCGACGCCGCCCGCAGCAAACGCGCCGCCCGCAAGCCACTGACCAACGGCGAAGCCCGAAGATCCCTCAAGCAGGCCAAACTCACCGCCCGCCGCATCCGCGAGGACGGCGACCCCCTCCACGGCAGCTTCGCCACCCCCTGCCGAGCCTGCACAGCGCTCAGCGCCCACTTCGACGTCCGCATCGTCGACTCCACGACGACAGACGACTGAGCGACCCGCCCCTCCCCCACGTACCACCGAACGATCACTGCAACGGATCACTACACGGATCTCGACAACGGATCCCTACAACGGATCCCTACAACCGATTTCTACGAACGCTCTCTACGAACGACGGGCAGATGCACCCCGACCGCACCTCCACCACCCGCTTCGCCGTACCCACCGACGCCGCCCTGCGCGCCGCCGGCTGGCAACCCGGACGCTGGGACATACAACAGGCCGAGATCTGGGCCGACACCCTGCGCGACCACGCCTCACCCGCCGGACACCGGCACGCCGTCTTCCCCGCCGCCGTCGAAGCCTGGGCCGAATTCGGCGGCCTGCACATCACCCCCACCGGCCCCGGCCGCCAAGTCGCCCCGGCCGCCCTCCACCTCGACCCCCTGCACGGCCTCCACCTGGCCCGCACCCTCGGCGACCTCGGCCGCGCCCTCGACACCGAGGTCTGCCCCCTCGGCGCCGAGACCGACACCCAGGCCCTCCTCGCCATCGACGCCGCAGGCCGCGTCTACACCCTCGACCACACCGGCGACTGGTACCTCGGACCCGACTTCGACCACGCCCTCGCAGCCCTCGTCTCCGGCATCGAACCCACCCGCCTCACCGCCGAATAGAACCGGCCGCAGCCGGACCCGCCCTGCACATCAGCGCATCACAGCAGGACAGCCGGACAGCCGGACAGCCGGACAGCCGGACAGCAGGACAGGCTCCGGCCGGAACCCCAGTACCTACGAAGCCGGAATCACCGCCGACACCCGAAAACCCCCCACCTCCGTCGGCCCCGACACAAACACCCCGCCCAGCGCGACGACCCGCTCCCTCATCCCCACCAAGCCATTACCCCCCGACGGCAACCCCGCCGACGCCGCCGCGGACACCTCACCCGGCGACTCGTTCTCCACCTGCATCGCGAGCTCCGACACCCGGTGCGCCAACCGCACATGCGTCTTCGCCCCCGCCGCATGCTTATGGACGTTCGTCAACGCCTCCTGCACCACCCGGAACGCCGTCTGCTCGATCTCTCCCGCATACCCCCGCGACTCACCCTCCACCGACAGCTCCACCACCATCCCCGCCGCCGCCGACTGCCCCACCAGCACCTCCAGATCCGACAGAGACGGCCCGTCCCCCACAGCCTCGCCATCCGCCGCCCGCGACGCCGCCGCCGCAGCAGCCGCCCCCACCGCCGCCAACGGCACGCCTTCCCGCCGCGCCGGCCCACCACCACTGCGCAACACCCCGAGCATCTCCCGCAACTCGGTCAACGCCTGCCGCCCCATGTCCCCCACGAGCGCCGCGTTCTTCACCGCCTTCTCGGGATCCTTCCGCGCCACCGCCTGCAACGCCGCCGCATGCACCACCATCAGACTCACCCGGTGCGCGACGACGTCATGCATCTCCCGAGCGATCCGCGTCCGCTCCTCGCCCCGCGCCCACTCGGCCCGCTCCTCCGCCCGCTCCGCAAGCAACTGAAGCTCCCGCTCCAGACTGTCCGCCCGCTCCCGCAAACTCTCCATCAACCGCCGCCGCGCCCCCACATAGAGGCCCAGCAGCACCGGCGGCGCGGTCAGCCCCAACGAGGTCGTGATCGACGCGAACGGGACGAACCAGTCCCCCAACGTCAGTTCCCCCCGCGCCATGTCCTGCCCCACCCGCACGAACGTCACGACCAACGTCCCCACCAGCGACATCCCCGCCAGCGAACCGATGATCCGACGCGGCAGCTCCGACGCCGCCAACGTGTACAGGCCGACGATGCCCATCAGAAAGCCCATCTGGGCGGGCGTTATCGCGATCGACACCAACACCACGGCTATCGGCCACCGACGCCGCAACACCAGCACCGAGCCGGCCAACAACCCGAACACGATTCCGGCCCCCACCGGAACCCCCGCGTCCCGAGCGAACGGAACCCCCTCCACGGCACACTCCGCCGCGGACACCACCGCCAGACTCACGTCCAGCACCGCACTGCGCCGTCTCGCCCACCACCACGGCCCTCCTGCGGCCGTCACATGGTGTTCCCCCATCGTGGTCATGGCACCCAGACTACGGTCGCCGGGCGCCCCTTTTCCGGTGAGTTTCCGCGACTGGCCTACACCACACTCCGTGACCGAACGATTACGAAACCGCCCGATATCCCTCGAACTGCCGAATCGCTCACCGTTCGACTCCGGAAGATCACATTCCGCCTGGACGGTACGCCTATGACCCACCCGTACGGCATGTACACGGACTCCGAGGAGTTCGATCTCGCCCTGGGGACGGGATCCACCGAAGTCAATCGTCGCGTGGAGGCCGCCTGGTACGGCATAGTAGAAAGCACCACTCGGCGACCTGACTGAATGTCTGGTTTAGTCGAGTTTATTCCCCCGTGGTGTAATTGGCAGCACTGTGGCTTTTGGTGCCATCTGTCCGGGTTCAAGTCCTGGCGGGGGAGCCCGGTAAAGTTCGGGTCCTGACTAGTAGGACTCCGTTAGGTTGCTCTGGGTCTTGGGTTTGGGCTGGTGGTGGACGTTCTGGGCAGTGGGCGGTGGCAGGTGGTGCAGGTGCCGGTCCAGCAGTTCAGCAGGTCTTGGATGGCGTCGAGGGTCTGGTAGAGGGTGAGTCCGCTGTATCGGCTTTTGGGGCCAGGCGCTGTTCGGTGAGGAAGGCGTGGGCGGCGGTGACCAGGGTGACGTGGTGGTGCCAGCCGTTCCAGGAGCGTCCCTCGAAGTGGTCCAGGCCGAGGCCGTGCTTGAGTTCACGGTAGTCGTGCTCGATGCGCCAGCGGATCTTGGCCAGGCGGACAAGTTCAGCCGGCGGGGTGTCGGCGGGCAGGTTGGACAGCCAGTAGTCGGT
>NZ_JARXYX010000026.1 GCF_029893585.1 Streptomyces sp. LBL | reverse complement strand
CGGCTCGCGGCTCGCGGCTCGCGGCTCGCGGCTCGCGGCTCGCGGCTCGCGGCTCGCGGCTCGCGGCTCGCGGCTCGCGGCTCGCGGCTCGCGGCGATGATGCCTATACCGTTTTGCAAGCCGCTCCGCAACCTCTCGCCTGTAGTCCCCGTACTCTGTAGCTGCCCATACCGTAAGACACCATGCCGCGCCTGAGCACCGCGGAGTGGAGCACGTAACCGGGGGTAAAGGTCGAAGTGCAGCCCGTAATCGGGGAACATCCCACTAGGCTGCTGCCCATGGCGAGCGGCATGCGTATCGGCTTGATCTCCTTCGGTGCGGCAGAGTTCGCCGCCCTGCACGAAACGTGCGCCGCAGCGGGCCATGACCCGGTCGTCTACGCGTTCTCCCGTTCGATGCGGCCCCGTAAGCCCGCGGACGAGGGCGCGGCGCGCGTCGCAGGAGAGATCACTGCGGCGCTGCCAGCGGGCGTTGACCTGCTGCTGCCGGGCAGTTCGGAAGGGCTGGGTGCCTCGTTACGCGGATACGGCCTTGACCTGCTCGTCTGCTATGGATTCTCGTGGCGGCTGCCACGATCCGTGCTGCAGACCCCGCGCTACGGCGTGCTCAACATTCACTCCTCGCTGCTGCCCAAATACCGCGGCCCGGCGCCAGTACTCTGGGCGATCCGCAATGGCGACGCGGACCTGGGCGTGACAGTTCACCGTATGGACGAGGACTTCGACACCGGCCCGGTGCTCGCCCAGCAAGGCGGCGTTCCGCTGCCGGACGATGTGACTCCCCGGAGCCTGTGGACAGGGCTGTCCCCAGTGCTGCGCGAACAGCTGAGCATTGCCCTGGGCCGGGTGCGAGACCCGTCGGCAGGCGAACCTCAGTCCGTCGACGGCATCAGTTATGCGGGGTTGCTGGAACCGGAGTTCTTCGCAGTCGACACCACAATGACCGCGCGTCAGGTCCACAACCAGGTGCGGACATTCCATTTCATGGGCCCGAGCCTCGGCCCTACGGCAACGGTCAACGGCCATCGCTTGAAGGTCCTGCGGACCAGCCTCACCCCGGCTGACGGAATCCGTCTGGACTGCGCCGACGCGCCCGTCTGGATCACGGCTTCGGCGCCCGTAGCAGCTGACGACTAGCTTCCGTCGCCATCACTCAAGCACCGTGCGTGCCACCTGCCCTGCCAGCGCGATGGCCCTGGGGTCGTCGAACGAACCGAGCAGGTGCAGCGCTTCCTCTCGGATGGCGTGTGCCGATCCGTGATCGCCCAAAGACGTCAGCGCGTCGGCAAGATGTGCCTGGGCACGGGCGAGCTGCCAGGGGGAGTCCAGTTGGCGGTAGGTATCCGCGGCGCGGCGGTGCAGCTCTGCTGCCTCTTCGAAGCGTGCCAGCGACTGGCACGCTTCGCCCGCTCCATCCAGTGCGGTGGCTTCCCGGGACGCGTCACCGAGCTTCTGCTGAATGGCGGCAGACTTCTGGAAGAGGCGGAGGGATTCTTCAGGATTCCCGCGGGCTCGCTCGACTCGCGCCGACTCGGCCAACCAATGCCCCTGCCACACCTGGTTGTTCTCGTCATCAGCGATCGACAGGGCAGCGCGGATCGAGCAGGCAGCCGCCTCGGCCTGGCCAGATGTGCGCTGTGCCCAGCTCAGCAGGCATAGAGCATTGCCCTCGCAGGCACGGTCACCGAGTTCGCGGAAGTCGGCCAGCAGCTGCTCGATGAGGGCCTGGGCCTCCTCACCCCGGCCGAGTTCGCACAGCGTCTCCGCGAGGTTGCTCCGCACCAATGCCGTCCATCGGCGGTCACCGAGGTCACGGAAGATCTCCGCGCCGTCCGTGAAGTGCGCCCTGGCCTCTTCGAGTCGTCGCCGACGCAGTCCGATCAGGCCGAGAGCGTTGACGGACACCGCCATGCCACAGCCGTCACCGATATGCCGGCGAAGGGCAAGCGAGGCGCGGTGATGCTCCTCAGCCTCATCGAGCCGCAATGCCTGGAATGCAGCCTTCCCCAAAGATTCGAGTGCCTCCGCCTCACCGTGCTGCTCTCCGGCGCGTGCTGCGGCCTCGACGCCGATCCGGGCAGTCGTCTCCCACTCGTCGAAGGCGTTCTGGTGCATGTAGACGGCCCGCAGTACCACGGCCAATCGCCATGCGATCTCCGGGAATCCTGCATCGGCGGCGGTACGAGTGGCGGTAACGAGGTTGGCGCTCTCCGCGCGGTACCAGTCGAACGCGGACTGGTAGTTCTCGAAACGGAGGGCCGTGGCGGGTGCGGGGATCCGGTCGTCCAGGTCGTAGCGGTCGAACGGCGCCATGGCGCACTGTGCCGCGTACGCGGTGTGGAGGTACCAGCCGAGGCAGCGCCTGAGGATCTCTGTCCGCTCCGTCTCGCTCTCCTCCCGCCGGACCTGCTCCGCCGCATAGGCCCGCAGCAGGTCGTGGAACTCGTAGCGACCGGCGGGGCGCCGTTCCAGCAGATGGGCTCGCACCAATGTGTCCAACAGGCCCCGTACATGGGCCGGATCGCTCCCGGCGAGGCTCGCGGCGGCGGGCAGGCCGAACTCGTTGCCAGGGTGCAGGCCGAGCCGTCGGAACAGCCTGGCCGCGGGGTTGGACAGCGCTTGGTAAGACCACTCGAAAACGCTGCGCATTGCGTCGGACCCCTCCTCGGCCTCGGCTGTCAGAACGCTCCAGCGGGCCGATTCGTCGCGCAGGTCGTCGATCAGCTCGCCGAGCGGCATGGATGGCCAGCCCGCCGCGCGTTCGGCGGCGATACGCAGTGCCAGAGGCAGTCCCGCGCACAGTCGGGCCAACGCCGCCAAGTCTCCCCGACGGTCGCTGGTCCGGTAACCGGCGGTGGCGGCACGCAGCAGTTCTACGGCGTCCGTCGTGGGGAACGTTGTGACATCCAGGCGCAGTGCGCCCTCCTGGCGGACCAGGCCGGACAGGTCATCCCGGCTGGTCACCACGACGAGGCAACCGGAGGTGGCGGGCAGCAGCGGGCGGACCTGCGAGCTGTCCGCGGCATTGTCGAGTACGAGCAGCATGCGGCGCTCGGCGAGCAGCGACCGGAACATCGTCTCCCGGCGCTCCGGTTCGGCCGGTACATGCGTGGCGGGGACGCCGAGGTCCTCCAGGAAGCGGCCCAGTATTTCCTGCGGTGTAGCAGGGGAGCCCGCGGTGTAGCCCCGCAGATTGGCGTAGAGCTCACCGCCTGGGAAATGCGGCCGGATGCTGTGTGCCCAGTGCAGTGCCAGTGAGGTCTTGCCGACTCCGGCAGTCCCGGTGATGGCCGCTACGCGCACCGCGTGCGGCTCGTCATTGCGGTCCGCCACAAGACTGCTGAGGCGGGTCCGTTCCTCGGACCTGTTGACGAAGTGACGTACGGAGCTGCGTAACTGATGCGGCACGATGACAGGCGCGGGCAGCGGCACCTGGTGATGAAAATGCACCCCACCACTGACCTCGCCAGCCTGCACGACCGTGTGCGCCGAAGCCGAGCCGTCGAACCGGTTGACGTGTCCCGGGATGTCGTCTCTCATCTCGGCGCTTGGCGCTGCGGGGGCGGAAGGGGCGCCACATGCCCGTTGAACCAGTGTGCCAAGGGCTCACCGGCGTTGTAGACGCTCACGATGAGTTCCCGGCAACGCAGGACGAGCTGGCGGTCGACGAACTTCCGCGCGGCTACCAGGATGCCCTGCTCGTCGTAGAGCGCCTGATACATCACCTGGTTTCCGAGAGTGGAGATCTCGGGCAGCGGGCCGTCTTGCTCGTATTGGGCCACCCGCTCCGCGTCGGTGACATGGATGGGGCCCCCGCACTGGTCCCGGATACGCAGCGCGTGGAGTTCCCACTGCATGTAGTCGCTGAGCGGTTCCTCGACCACGCGAGCCCGCCGGGCCACGAAGCCGTGCTGCTCGACCTTGCGGTGGTACTCCGCCATGTCCGCGCGGCCCGTTTCCAGCAAGCGCAGGGACTCATCCCAGTCGCCACGCCAGAATGCCTCCCAGCTGTCGTAGCCGGGTTCCTTGAATGTCTGCTGCCGCTCAAGTTTCCAGAATCCGAGGTCGCCGCAGTGCCAGAAGTACTTCTCGAAGTCGGCGTAGTAGTCCTTGAGCGCCATGCGCTCACCCACCGCACCGTGCAGCGGACTACGCATCCGGGATGTCTGCCTTGGCCGCGAGGATCGTTGCCCGGGGGATGATGACCAGCCGCTCTCCGGGATCGACCCGTACGTCGTTCGGAAGCCGCCCTTCGTAGGAAGCGGTCAGATCCGCACCGATGACCGCGACATCTCCGTTGTCCAGCTCCCACATGTCAGGGCAGCCGGTGTTCCCGGAAGTCTGTCCCAGCTCAAGAGACGACTTGCCTAACCGCCGCGTGAAGGACGCTTCGGGATCGGCTTCCCACTTCTTCGCCATGTCTCCTCCAGGTGCCAGCATCTGATGAAGGGCCAGTTCTGAGCGTGACGACATTATCACCTAGAGTGTTTGTTCGACTTCGGGATTCCCGCTCCTTTGCGGCGGCAGGCCTGCAGTGCCCTACCCACCGATGCGGTGGGGTAGTCCCTCAGGGCGCAGTCAGCGGTGATTCAGGGCCTGCCGCCATCCGCCGAGCGGAGCGATGGCGCGGGGGCCGGCACGCCGGGCGTTGTCCAGACTCGCACCTACCTGCCCCGGGCCACGGCCGTACCAGATGTTCGGATGCAAGACAGCGACAGCCTGGTACTCGTCGGCCGTTCCCTTGACTTTGTCGAAACTTCCCTGATCACCCGCCACGATGCTATCGACGCGCCTTCTGGGCAGATTGCACCGGGCAACCGACCTCGCCGCCTGCCTGTCTGCGCCCAGCCTGGTCACGTCCCGGCAGGGGGCCAGGCGTGGTGGTGGAGTTCGGCGGCGAGGGTGGTGAAGTGGCGCTGGCCGCGCCAGGCGTCGCGGTTGCCGATGACGAAGAGGCGGCGCTTGGCGCGGCTGACGGCGACGTTGAGGAGGTTGGGGCGGGAAGCGGCCCAGGCGCGGGCGCCGGGGCGGGCGGGGTCCGTGCCGAGGATCAGGATGACGATGTCGGCTTCCTTGCCCTGGGTGGTGTGGACGGTGCCGACCCGGTCCATGGGGAGCAGGCCGCGGCAGACCTGTCGGGCGCCGGCGACGACGGCGCGGAAGGGGCTGATGACGTACACGTGCTTGGCGGGATCGATGCCGTCAGTCGCGGAGAGGCGTTCCAGGATCTGCCGCAGCGCCCGGCCTTCCTCGGGGATCCAGTGGCCTTCCGCCCGGCTGGAGACGACATCCACCCAGGAGCTGGCGGGCCCATAGCGGTAGGGGCCGCGGTCGGGGGTGCCGTTGACCATGAGGCCGTCGTAGGCGATGGCGTTGCTGATGGTGAACATGGGGTCGTCGCAGCGGCGGTGTACGCGCAGTGGCGCGCCGACCCAGACCTCGGTCGAGCCGTCGGACAGTTCGGCGGGCAGCGTGGTGCCGAAGCGGTTGCCGCGATCGGCCAGTTGCTGGACGGAGGTGCGGCCCGGCACCCACTCCTCGTCGACGCCGTAGTCGCGCCGCAGCGCCTGCTGGGCGGTCCAGGGGAGGGATACGACCGGTTCCAACTGGAGGGGGTCGCCGACCACCACGGTGTGCTGGGCACGCCACATCGCGCCCATGGCCATCTGGGGAGTGGCCTGTCCGGCTTCGTCGATGAACAGCCAGCCCAGCGCACCGCGGCCGACCCCGGCGAACACGCGGTCCAGGGAGGCGAAGGTCGTCGACACGACGGGGACGACCAGGAAGAGGCTCTGCCACGCGGCGCGTCGGGCAGGCTCGCCGAGCGTGGCGGGCGCGCCGCCGGTGACCACATCCATGGCGGACGTGAGATTGGCCCGCATGGTCTTGGCGGTGCAGCGCAGGAACGCCTGGTGCAGGTGGAGCGCGGCGAAGAACAGCTCGGAGCGGGCACGGGTGATCTGAGGATCGGCCCAGGGGGCGGCCAGCTCCCGGGTGCTGTCGTCCGTGAGCCAGGTGTCCTGCGGGACGTGCGCGCCCCAGGCGGTCCGGGCCTCGGACACCGTACGGTCCAGGGCCTGCGTGTGCTCAACTGCGCGCGTGAGGTACTGCAGCCGTTCGCTGAGTTCGGTGTCGGCCCGGTCGGCGGCTGTCCGCGCGCGTCGGGCGGTCGAGTCGGTTTCCTGCCATGCGGCCTGAGTGTCTCGTTCCCGCACGGCCAGGGCCTGGTCCTCGGTGTGCCAGTCGCGGGCGGCTCGGCCGAAGGTGCACAGGATGATCCAGAAGCCGGGACGGCGGCCGGCATGCTCCCGGCGCCGTCCCTCGGCGCTGTCGCAGGTCTGCCGCGCCAGGGCCAGCGCCTGTTCGGCCGCTGGCACTGCCTCCCGGCGTAGTGCGAGCGCGTCGGCGGCCTCGGTGACGGCCGACTGCGCGGTTTCGACGGCCGTCCGGGCGGCAGGCAGGGTGCGGAGGGCGGCGGCTGCCGCGTCCCGTTCGTCCCGAAGCCGCCGTACCTCCGCCAGTGCGGTCTGGAAGCGGTCCCTGGCCTCGCGCCACACGCCGGTCTGCGGTGTAGTGGCGTACGTGCGCAGCAACTGGGACAGTCCTTGGCCGCTGTCACTCCAGGCACCGGGACGGGCACGGTGCGCGGTGGCGGGCGCGTTCTGGTCGGTGCCTTTCTCCTTGCCGTGCCAGAAACGGTTGACGAATTCGATGCGGTTCTTCCTGCTGCCCAGCCGGGCGGCGACGGCGCCCCAGGCCGGGACACCCTTCAGTAGCCGGGTGGCCTGCTCGGCGAAGTAGTCGGCGTCCTCACGCCAGTACTCGCCCAGCGCGTCACGGGCCGGGATCTCGGTGGAGATGTTCTCCACCGCCCCGTTGTTCGCCGACGCCACCACCATCTCGAAGCCGGTGAACTCCGGCAGCAACTCGGTGACGGTACGGGTGTACTCGCCGCTCTTCCACCGATGGACGGCCGGCGAGAACGCGGCCGACGGCAGTTGCAGCCCGGCCAGCCGCACCGCCCGCTCCACGACGAGGTCGGCGATGCTGTCTCGGAGCATGGTGGTCTTGCCGGTACCCGGCGGCCCGTTGACGGCGAACAGACCACCACCGCCCGCGAGCTCGGCCTTTATGGAGTTCACGGCGAACTGCTGGCTCAGCGCCAGCGGGTGGGCGCTCTCCGCAGGCCAGCGGCCCAGCGGGGTAGCCCGGGGCTCCACCCCGGCCAGCGCCTCCTCGGGTCGCACACGCAGATCAATACGCCGGGCAGTGTTCAGCTCCGCGTCTGGAGTCAGATACGCCTCAAGCGGTGCGCCGGGGCCGGACACGGGCAGCGTTGTGGCCACGCGCTTCAGGTCGTCGGCGATGAAGCTGTTCAGGAAGTCCTGCTGATCGCTGTCCTCCGCCCGGTCCTCCCGTACCGCGATGGTTCGGATCCGCAGTCCGAAGGGGCGCAGCGCGTCTTCGACACCCCAGCGGGCCGCCAGGTCGCGGGTGAAACCGATGAGCTCCTTGGCGCCGATGCGACGGGAACCCACCGACGCCCCGGCCTGTTCCTCGCCCTCCTCGCTGTTGGCCTGCCGTACTGCCGTGCCGTTCACGTCGTCGGTGGCGGCGGGCAGCACAGTGTCGATCAACGGCTCGGCACTGTCCGTCGTGTGGGGCGTCACCGGTATGGGCGGTTCTCCGAGTTCGGCGGCCCGGGCCAGCCATGGTTGTACGTCCTCCTCGAAGCCGTCCAGCCACCGCCCGCCGCCCCGCCCGGGACTCAGTGCCCGGCCGGTTGCCCAGCCGCACGCGGAGAACACCGGGGAGTCCAGCAGCAGTCGGCCGTCATCGGTGACCGTCAGCGCGAACAGGGCGGTATCGCCGTCCATCCGCCCGTCCACGTCCTCCTCGTCCCGGCCGAAGACCTCCAGCAGGGTGTCGCGGACGTCCGCGAGGGCGAAGCAGCCGCCGTAGACGATGTGCTGCCAGACATACCCGGGATCCAGCGGAAGACTCCGTACGGGATGACCGTCTTCCCAGGGCAAAGCGCGGTCGACTGCTACCTCGTAGACCCGCTCCCGCGACGACACATTCGGAACCTTCTGCGGACTGAACAGCTCCACTGCCCGCCAGTACTCGACCACCGCAGCCCGGCGTTCCCGCTCGGTGCTCATCCCACCCCTGACGTCTGCCAGCCACGACCTGCCCAGGTTATAGGCCGGACTGCGCCTCGCGTCTGTCAGACCAGTTCCAGGCCAGATCCCTCAGTACCAGGCAGAAGTTCTCGGATCCCCCTCACGTTCCGCTGCCTGGCCCAGATGCGGGCATGGACCAGGAACTGGAGCGAGCCGCCCTCGTCGCACTCCTGCGACGCGGCGATCGCACCTGGCCCGAACTCACCGACCAGATTGAGGCCGTCGGAAGCGCACGCGACGTACTGGAGAACGCGCTCGATGCCTCTGGGCAGGGCGCCCTTTTCGACACAGAACCCGCCACAGACCTGGAGCCCGTAGCCGCCGAGATCGCTGCCTGGGAGCGGGAAGGCATGCGGCTGGTCACCATCCTGGACGATGACTATCCGCTGTATCTGAGGCTTGTCCACCAGCGGCCGCCCTTCCTGTTCCTGCGCGGTACCCCCATCAGTGACGATCTCCGGGTCGCGGTCGTCGGCACTCGCAATCCGACTCCGGAGGGCATCGCCCACGCCCGGGCCATCGCGGGAGGGCTCGCCGAGCGCGGTGTCACGGTGGTCAGCGGCCTCGCCGCCGGCATCGACACCGCCGCGCACGGAACCGCGCTTGCCGTCGGCGGCCGGACCGTCGCCGTCATCGGCACCGGTCTGCGGCGCTCCTACCCGGCGCAGAACGCCCGGCTCCAGCAGGAGATGGCCGAGCGGGGGATGCTGATCTCCCAGTTCTGGCCGGACGCTCCGCCCTCGAAGGTCTCGTTCCCCATGCGTAACGCTGTGATGAGTGGATACAGTCTCGCGACCGTGGTGGTCGAGGCGGCGTATCGCAGCGGGGCCCGTATGCAGGCTCGCCTCGCTCTGGAGCACGGTCGACGGGTCTTCCTCATGCGCTCTCTGATGACCCACGAATGGGCGCGGGAGTACGCGACCAGGCCCAACACCACTGTCATCGACGGTCCTGACGACGTTTTTGCCGAACTCGACTCTCTCGTCCCCGTCACGGGCGAGCTCACCTGGGCCTGACCGGCGGATCCGGGTGGCAACCGTCGTCGGGCTGTCCGCCCGCTACGCCAACTTCCTCGTCCATCCCCTGCTGCCTGGACCGGGCGTCTGCCAGATCTGCCGAGGCCCGGCGAAGGCCGGCTATCCGACCTGTTGGCAGTGCCAGCAGGCCAGCGACATCCTCGGGGAGGGTGTCGCCGATGTCATCGTCCCACTGAGCCTGGCCCTGAAGGGAGAGCAGTATGCCAACGAGCTGTGGCGCTACAAGAACGCTGTCGGCCCCCAGCAGCAGTACTTCCGCATGGGGCTGGCGGCTGTCCTGTGGCGCTTTCTCGCCCTGCATGAAAAAACTGCATCGTGAACCACTGCGCGGTAGCCGGCTTCGACACCGTCACCACCGTGCCGAGCACCAGTGGCCGCAACGACCACCCCCTCCGCGACATGGTCGCTGACATGGTCGGCGTCACCCGCGACCGCTATCGCGACCTGCTCACGCCAACCCCTCATGCGTCAGCGCTCGGCCGCACTGCCTCCGCAGAGCGCTATACGTCGTCGGCGCTCTGGGGCGAAAACGTGCTGCTCATCGATGACACCTGGACCACCGGCAACCACGTCCAGTCCGCGTCCACAGCTCTGAAGGCCGCCGGAGCGGGAAGCGTGGCCACCGTTGTCCTCGGACGCCACCTCAACATCAACTACGGCGATACGGCCACGTACGTCGAGCAGGCGAAACTGCGCCGCTTCACCTGGGGCCTCTGCGCCATCCGGCCGTGGAGCCATGCTTAGAAGGGCGGGTCGCCGGTCTGAGGCCTGTGAGCCCAGGCAGGACATGCGCGAGTACCGCCAGGTGCGTCGCGAGTCCGCTTCAACCCCTGACGTGTCCTCTGGCCTGGGCCGCGGGAAATCCGGCGACACAGCGCGGGAAACGATCTCTAGCGACACCCGGTAAACCCTGACCAGCGAGTTCCGTCGGTGCCCCGCTGTCAACGCGGGAAGCGCTCCTCGGGAGCGACCTCGTCCGCCACGCCGCCGGCGAGCAGGTCGATACCGCAGAGCCGGCCCAGTTCGCGCGCCGCGTCCGTGAGCGGGGCCCTCAGCGCTTCGAGTGCCGTGCGCATGGCCGTGGCCTGCTCCCAGCTCCGTTCGTGCGCGATGGCGTCCACATCCGCCGGGCGTGCGGCCTCATGCTGTCGCAGCGCGGAGTGCCAGGTCGTGAGGAAGGGCCGCAGATGGTCGTTGACCAGGCCGGACGCGATGAGCGGCAATCCGACCGGAGGAGCGGCCTCGGCTGCCATCCGGTGCAGCGCGTCCCGAGCGGTCGCGAAGAGCGAGTGCAGTGAGGTGAGGGCTTCCCGCAAGGAGCCCTCATCCGGCGGCAGCGGTTGGACACCGACGCGGGTGACGAGCTCGATGTGCAGGTCGAAGGCGGCGGCGCGCTCCAGAGGGCCCGGCCGACGCACCGATCCGGCCGCGGAGGCCGCTTCGAGGACAGCCGGTCTCTGCTGAGCGGCAGAGGCGGTCTGCGGCGTCGCGGTGAGGGCGTGGAGCAGAACGCGCCGCAGGTCCTCCTGACGGGCGGTGTCGTCGTCCCGGCGCCGCACGGTGCGGGCGAGCAGCGGATGGACGGTCCACGAACCGTCGTACGCGGATCCAGGACTCAATGAGCCGGTACCCAGAAGGGCATCGATGGCGTGGGCGACGAGAGGGGCGGCCTCCCAGGGGTCGTAGGCGGACAGCGCTCCAAGGACGCTCTCCATGGCCGCCTGGGTCAGCGGGGCGGGGCACGCGATGGCCAGGAGCCGCAGCAGGTCGGCGGTGGCGGTGCGTTCCGTCAACGGGTGCGGCACAAGAGCTGTGGTCAGTGGGCCCGCGAGGATGTCCGGACCCGAAGCGTGAAGGCGGTTGCGGGTGTGGACGAAACCGGTGGTGGCGGCCAGATCGGCGAGGATGTCCAAGGCCTGCGGATGCCCGCCGACGTCGTGGACGAGCCCGACGGCCGCCGCCTGCTCCGCCACGTCCTGTGGGTGGCGGCGGCTGGTGAGCAGGTGCAGGCCATCCGGATCGGGCAGCGGGGTTACACCGACGGCCTCCGCGAACGCGGTGTAGCGCAGGGAACGCGTGGTGACCAGAGTCGAGGCGAGCAGGTGCGGACCACGCAGTTGATGCAGCTGCTCGTCGGCCAGACCGTCGGGGAGCCCGTCGACGACCCAGAGACAGGGCACGCCCCGCTCACCGAGAAAGATCGCCAAGCGGCTGAGCAGCGACGGCAGATGAAGCTCCGAAGCATCCAGACCGAGCGCGTCGGCTGCCGTCGCCACCTGCCGTGTGTAGGCGTCCATGACAGCTGAGGGATCGCCCGTCTCCTGCACCGAGTGAAGATCGAACCAGAACACCCCTCCCAGAAACGCGGAGCCGAAACGCAACGCGTACTCCTGCGCCAGCAGCGACTTGCCGATCCCCGGCATCCCGCGCAGCTGGGCCGTACGGCCCGAGCCCGCGCCGCTCGGCGCGACCAGCGGAGCATGGTGGCGGTGCAGCGCGGTGTGGATCTGCCACTGCTCGGTCAGGCGGCCGGTGAAACGGGCAGACCCGGTGCGAGCCGGAGCCGGCAGCCAGGAGGACAACGGAGGAGTGAGACCGCCTGCCGAAGACCACGACTCGCCCATGGGAGTACGCAGCCGCGAGACGTGTCCTGTGACACGGGACGCGAAGCGGTCCAGCTCCGCTGGAGCACCGGGCCAGGGCCAGTGGCGTGCGTCGCGCAGTTCCACCGGCTCTACGTGATCACTGCCCGCAGCCGGATTCACGACCAGGACCCGCCTGCGCGGGTCCCCCTCCCGCTGGCCCGCCAAGTACGCGTACGTCAGCTCCCACTGACAGGCACGCCTGCGCGGATACTCCGCCGAGTAGACGGCCAGCAGAGCCCTGGAGTGGGCAAGCGCCGTGGTGATCGTGGCCGTGATGGAAGCGAAGTCGTCGACCGCGGTCTCGTCCACGAAAACTTGCAGCCCCTGCCCTCGCAACGCGGATGCCAGCACACCGGCCTGCTGGGCATCGGACCGGCTGTAACTGACGAAGACGTCCCACTGCGCCCTCCCCGCGTCTTCATCGACGTCCGGAGCATAGGCAGGGTCCTTCATACCCGCACTCCTTTGTCGGACGTAACCCCAAAATCAGCGGGGGGGGGGGGGCGTCGTTGCAGGTCAATGCGCCCCTGAAGGCGGGCGACTGAGGCAGGCCGAAGAATGTCACGGCCTCATGATGCGTCATCCGGCGGTGCGGAAAAGGACACGCCGTCACGGCCGGTGCCGGGCGGCCGCTGCGCAGGCACGTCGGAACCCGGCGCAGCGGCCTGATGCTCGCCGTCGTGTCGCGCGTGCCGGTCCGAGCGACGCAGATGCCGCTCAGGGTCGCGGAGCCCGGCGATCCTTCCGAGGGCCACGACGTACTCGCGCAGGCGGTGCTGCAGTTCGCGCAACTCCTCGCGGAAGGCGGCGTTCTCGGGCCAGGCGCCCTCACCGCCCGCCGCCGCCTCGGACTCTTCCCAGGCCCGCAGTTTCGGGTGCCACTTCGACAAGAACGGGGCCAGCTCGAAGTTGAGGATGTCCAGGACGACCTCATGAACGGAGTCGCCCCTGAGCGGCGGAGGCGGTGCGGATCCGGACTCGATCGGCTCACGGTACAGATCGAACAAGGTCTTCAGGGAGGTCAGCGCCTCACGGAGGTTCCCGGCGCCGTCTTCCAGAGGCCGAGTGGCCACCCGGGTCGCAGCCTGGAAGAACATCCGCAGCGCGGCCTGCCGCATGTCGGTGTTCGCTGTGAACGTCAACACGTTGCCGGCGAGGCTGAGTTGTACCTCCGTGAGCTGAGCGGAACGCCTGTACAGATGGGCGCCCAGGACTGCGGCCACTCCGGTGAGTGCGCCGACGACGACGGACAAGAGCTGCCCGCCGGTCTGACTGATGGCGTACGCCGCGACACCGACGACCGCGCCGATGACACCGGCCAGCACAGCCCTGGCCGTGATACGCGCACCGGGACCGGTACGCCATGTGTTCCTCGCTGCCATCGCCCCGATCTCCGCCCCACCCTGCTTCGGCCGCCCCGCTCGTGGCGCCGGCTCACGCTCGAACTCACGGCAATCGTAGGCCTGTGAGCAACCAGAGGCAGGCTCGGGTGAGGAGATCAGGGACGGAGCCTGCGTACGATGGCATCCGCGATGTCGGCTGGCGGGAAATCCCGCAGCAGTTTGTTCAGCTGTGAATCCAGCTGGGCTTTCAGGGACGTGCGGTCGCGTGCCAGGGCCTCGACGAGGGCATCGTGAATCAACTGCTCCGGCGTGCACCCCGCAGCCGCCGCTTGTTGGGTGATGCGGCGCAACGCGGTTGTCGGCAAAGGGAAACTCAATGTGTACTTCCCGTCCGCGTCCGGGAAAATACTCACCAGCGCATCCACGGGAAGCACATTCTCGATCCGTCCCCACACCTTACTCATGGCACTCCCCTCGTCCTCGGCCGTTACGAGAACAGCGATGCGATCCAACTCCTTGGAGGGCGCCAATTTCATGCGACTGCTGCGCACCGCCGCACGGAGTTCCACGCGGCGGGCGGGACGGGTCAAGAGAATCTCGATCGCGTACAGCGGCATGTTCATCCTCCTCGACAGCTCAATACAGGGAAATTGAGCCGTCGGGAAGCCAGCCCTCGACGTAGCCGCGGGCAAGGAGAATGACCCCTTCCGGGGAGATCATCCGACGATGCTGAACGAGTTCTCTCGCACCCCACCTCACGTGGGACGGCGACATCGCCAGGAACGCCATCGATTCCTGTGCGTCGATGCGCACGATGAACACCTGCGAAACGGTTGGGCGGTCGCGTTCCCAACAGTCCTTCTCGCCCGTCGTGTGGATGCCGTACACGCGGCCATACCGCGGATTGTCGATACGAAATCCCGCCGAGAGGAATTGAGTGGTCGCCGCGCGGAAATCGACGTCTGGATCGACCGGGAACTGGGGGACGGTCCAGCCGCCGCAGCAGCTTCCGCACAGCAAAATCCGGTCGTCGTCATCCAGGAGGAGCACATAGGCGCGCCCCTCCATCTGTGTGCCAGAGGGCGGGGAAGCCGTGTGGTTCGTGGGCATACCTGCAGCCTGCAGCCTTGCTATTTCTATAGCAAGGCTTGGGTGTCATGTGGGTGAGCCGAGAGGCTGATTCGGGAGGCTCAGGCGGGTCGGCTGAGTCGTCACGCAAGCCTTGCGCCGCACCCCGCCTGACCTGCACAAGCCTGGCAGCGCGTTCGGAATTCGGGCCCAACTCGTTCGTAAGCCCGCCAGTGGCAAGGTCCTGACCTGCGGCGATGTAATTTCCCACAGACCCCACGAAGGCGGGGCTTGTGTGAAACCGTGGACGGAACTCGTGAACAGATCGCGCCCTGGTCTCCCGGTCAAGCCCTGAGCGTCTGGATCATGATGCTGCGGTGATGAGGTGCGCGGTGGACCGCGTGACACGCCGCAGCGCCCGCCAAGAGCGCTCGATCAACAGGGTACCGGATCGGGGCTCGGGCGGGCGCTGGTGTCTGGAGGCTGGGTGCCGGCGTCAGGCCGTGGGCCTGAGCATGGAGGCTCCTTCCTCGTGCAGCGCACGGCGTGGAGTTCTGTGCGAGGACGAACCCGAGGGTCAGGAGTTGCAGGGCCTCGACACCGTAGGAGATGAGGCGCCCGTTCCACGCTCCTGCGGCGGATATGGGAAGGCTGCAGCGTGGGCTTGATCCGCTTGGTGGACATCCGAGATCCGGGGTTGGCCACGCTGGTCGGGGTCATGGGCAACCCGCCCACCGGAGCACACGCGCGCTCGGGCATCCTCATGCTTGCCGCGTGGCCCTGGCCGGGGTCGCCCTCGCCATCCCCCTTCGGACGGGAAGCCCGGACGGGAAGCAGTAGCCTCGATGCCTCCGAGCAGTCCGCCTGACACGCGGCGCACCTAAGAGGGACGGCATGGACGAGAACGGCGACGGCGAGTTCTACGACGAATCCCGCCTGGAGAAGGACGCGCTGGGCAGAGTTGTCGGGTTCTCGGTTCGGCATGCGGGGATCGACCGGGTACCACCGTCACTCGAAGGCCTGCGCCATCTGCGGGTGCTCGACCTCTCCTACAACGATTTACCCGAACTCCCCTCCACGCTGGGCGATTTCAGCACCCTTGCCGAGCTGCGACTCGATGCTCTGGCCATCACGTCCCTGCCGGATTCCCTACGCGGCCTGGCTGGCCTTGAGGTACTCAGCCTCTACAAGAACCGACTGGCGTCCGCTCCGCACTGGCTCCCCGAGCTGACCGAACTGCGCAACCTCAACCTCGCGGACAACGAGTTGACGGCACTTCCGCGGGGGCTGCGCAGCCTCAAGCATCTTCACACCCTCGACATCGGTCACAATCAGCTCAAGGAACTACCCGAGGACATCGGCGAACTGCCAGCGCTCCATCGTTATCTCTACGCGAGCAACAACGCTCTGCGGAGCGTCCCCGCGTCGTTGTGCAACCTGTCTGACCTGCGCTATCTGAATGTCACGGATAACGCACTGACCAGCCTTCCGGCCAACTTCGGCGGCCTGGCCGCCCTCCGGGAGCTACGTCTCTACAACAACCGCCTCACCGAACTGCCTCAAACTTTCGGACAGTTGAGCGCTTTGCGCGAAGCGCACCTGATGGGCAACCGGCTGAGGACTCTTCCCGAACACCTCGCCGGGCTGACGGACTTGCGCGAGCTTCGGCTGATGGACAACGAGGTGACGACGCTGCCGCCGAGCATCGGTGGGCTGGTCCGACTGCGGCACCTGGACCTTCGCAACAACCAGCTCGGCGCTCTGCCGGACAGCATCGGCGCGCTCACCGACCTGACCCATCTCGACCTGCGCAACAACCGTCTCACGCGCCTGCCGGACGCCCTCGCGCTGTTGCCCTCGCTGGAGAAGCTGGACCTGCGCTGGAACATCCTCGATGAGCTGCCGCCCTGGCTCGACGATCTGGAGCACCGGGGCTGCGTCGTCCTGACATGAACCCATGTGCCGCAGAGCGAAGCAGCACCGCTGCCCCGACTCCGTCGGAACCGGCCATCTCCAGCGCCACTTTGGCGCAGGCGAGGAGCACTTCGGACTGGCCCGGAGCGTCACCGGGGCGCACCGGTACGCCGGGGATCTCGTGCCCGTCCCTGGTGTACTCCGCCGCGATGGCCGTTGCGGTAGCCGGTGTGGTCCTGGGTGTGCTCGTTCCACTGCGCACCGATCCGGCGCTGAGCTCGGCTCGATCAGCTCCTGCAGCACGAATCGACGGTGCGGCTTGGGGCGGTGCGGCTTGGGGCGGGGGAGCGAGGGACGGGGTTGACCTCAAGTTAGGTTGAGATTTTACCGTCCTTGCATGCATACACATTCGCTCAAGATCGGCGTTCTCATCGGCAGTGTGCGGGCCGGGCGGTTCGCCGACACGGTTGCCGACTGGTTCGTGTCCGAGGCTCGTCAGCGGGAGGACATGGAGGTCCATGTGATCGATCTGGCCGAGCCTGCCCTCGTCGACGAGCTGGGGCTGAGTTTTGATCGGTCCGGTGATCGGTCCGGTGATCGGTCCGGTGATCGGTCCGGTGATCGGGGCAGAGATCGGGTCGGAGATCGGGGCGGAGATGGGGGCGGTGACCTTCCGCGGCTTGCGCAGCGGATCGACGGGCTTGACGGGTTCGTTGTGGTCACGCCCGAGTACAACCACGGGTACCCGGCCTCCCTGAAGCTGGCCATCGACTCTGTCCACAGCGAGTGGCGGGCCAAGCCGGTCGGGTTCGTGTCCTACGGGGGTATGGCGGGCGGGCAGCGGGCGGTGGAGCAACTGCGGCAGGTCTTCGCCGAGCTGCATGCCGTCACGGTGCGGGACACCGTCAGCTTCCACATGGCCTGGGAGCGGTTCGACGAGCGGGGGCGGCCGCAGGACCCGGAGGGTGTGGGCAAGGCAGCCTCCGTGCTGCTCGACCAGCTCGCCTGGTGGGGGCTCACCCTGCGGGAGGGGCGGGCCGTCCGGCCGTACGAGGGGTGAGGCGGCCGGCCGAGAAAGCTGTGCGTCTTCTCCCTGGCCAGTGCGGCAGCCGGCACGGCAGCCGGCACGGCAGTCAGCACGGCAGTCAGCACGGCAGCCGGTACGGCAGCCGGTTCTGCAGTCAGTGCGGCAGTCAGTACAGCGGCAGCCGCATGAACCGTCCCGCCACGTTCAGGTCCGTTTCGATGCGCGCCGCCGTCGTTCTCAGTTCCGGCAGGATGTCCTGGACGCATTCCTGAGCCGTGCGGCGGGCCGCGTGCAGGGCCACGTTGGCGGCGGCGATCACCTTGCCGGTGCGGTCGTGGATCGGCACGGCGATCGAGCGCAGGCCCTCTTCCCACTCCTCGTCGAGGAGGGCGTAGCCCCGCTCTCGTACGTCCTTCAGCACCCGGGAAGGTACGGAAGACACGCCCTCCTCCTGCGCCGCCAGCAGCACGTGGCCCAGTGACGTCGCCGGCGCCGGCAGTCGCGTACCGACCGTGATGTCCACGCTCATCACACGGTTCGCGGCTGCCCGGGCCGTGTACTGGATCTCCTTGCCGGTCGGCGTCAGGGCCGCCAGTGACGCCGACTCGTGGAGCCGGGCGGCCAGGTCCGCCAGGTGTGGGCCCGCGATGCGGGGGAGCGAGGTGCGGGAGAGGGGCGGGAAGCCGAGGGACAGGACGCGCGGGGTGAGGGCGAACGTGCGGTGCGGGCCCGGGGTCACCAGGCCCAGGTGCTCGTACGTGATCAACGCCCGGCGTGCGGTCGCGCGCGCCAGGCCGGTTGCCTGCGCCACTTGCGTCAGGGTCAGTGCGGGCCTGTCCTCGCCGAACGCCGTCAGGACCGTCAGCCCACGGGCCAGCGACTCGATGAACTCCCTGCCCAGTCGTTGTTTCGACGCCCCGGTCCAGGCTGCCAGACCTGTCGCCAGCATCGTTGGCCCTGTCGGTCCGGACAACCCCGCCGTTGGCCCCGCCGTCTCCGTCGGCCCCGACTCCGGCCCCCTGGGCCCCGACTCCGGCCCCCTGGGTCCCGACTCCGGCTCACTGGAGCCCGACTCCAGCCCCACTCCCGCCTCCCGCAGGACCCCCTCCATCTCCGCCACCGCCGCCCGCAGTCGCGGAAGCAGCGTGTCGCGCAGGTCGGTCGCCGTGTGGCGGCTGGTGTGGCTCACCACGCTTGCCACGCAGGCGATCCGACCCGTACCGGGATCCCGTACGGGTACGGAGACGGCGACCAGCCCCGGTTCGATCAACTGGTCGTCCAGCGCCCAGCCGTCGTGTCGCGCACGGGCGGCACGCCGTTCGAAGTCGGCGTCGGGGGAGGCGTGTTCCCGTGGCGGTACGGCCGGAAAGTCGCGGTCCTCCGGGTCCGCCGCCCGGCGTGCGCGCCACGTCCGCCACTGCTCCCGCGTCCATTCCGACGCGAGCAACGGGCCGGGGGCGGTGCGTTCGGACGGGAGGAGGTCGCCGATGCGGAAGCTCAGGGACATGGCGCGGCGGCGGGTGGCCTGGTGGATGAAGCGGATGCCGTCGCCGTCGCCGACCGCCAGGGAGACCGACTCGTCCAACTCGTCGGCGAGGGCGTCGGCGCGGGCGTCCAGGAGGGCGGGCAGGCGCAGGGCGGCCAGGTAGGCGTTGCCGAGGTCCATCAGACGGGGGGCGAGGACCACGTCCCTGCCGTCGAGGCGGACGTATCCCATGCGGGCCAGGGTGGAGGTGATCCGGTCCACGGTGGAACGGGCGAGACCGGTGGCCCGTTCCAGCGCGCTCGGGCTCAATGTCCCGTCGGCGTCGGTGAGTTGCCACAGCACGGAGACGCCTCGGATCAACGGCGCGACCGCCTCGGCCGGTACGTCGGCTGCCGCCTCGGCCGGTACGTCGGCCGAGGCGCGGGCCGGTACGTCGGCGGACCCGTGGGCCGGTACGTCGACTGCCGCGTCGGCCGGTGCGTCGGCGGACCCGCCGGCTGCCGCGTCGGCCGACTCGGACCACTTCACAGTGTCCCCCTGCGGGTATTCGGCGGGCTCTCGGCGGGCTCTCGTCCAAGGAACGTCTCAGGGGGCATCGGCTCTCCGGTACGGCGGTCGCGGCAGGCCTACCGTAATCCGCAGGCCGATTCGCGAGCCCTGCCGAGCCGCACCCTCGCCCCGGTTCTCTTCTCGCCCTCGCCCTCGCCCTCACTCACCCCCGAGTAACCCGCACCCGATACCTCCCCGACAGGTCCACCCCCGCCACCGAAACCCGGATCCCCCTCCGCGGATCTCGGAACTCCTCCCCGGGGGCGAAGGGCGCGTCCGAGAGTTCCGCGTGGACGTTGGGGGTGTGGGTACAGCCGCCGCTGTCGCGGTGGGAGTCGTACACCGTGATCGGGCCCTGGCCGGTGTCCACGTCCGCGTCGACCTTGTAGATCAGGATGCCTGGGCGGCACACGGTCTCGTCATTGCCCTCGCGGGTGCGCAGTTCGACGGCGTAGCCGGTGCGTCGGCCGAGGGGGATGATCAGCAACTTCGAGCCGCCGGTCCGACCCAGCGGCGTCAGTGTGTACTCGCTCGTCCCCGGCGCCGCGACGCAGTCGACCTGAGTCGCGTCCAGCCAGCCGAGCTTCCACTTGTGCCAGCCGAGCAGGTCGTTGTTGGCCCCCCAGTCCTCGCTCATGATGTCCCAGTGGCCGACCGCGCCCGCGCCCTCCTGGGTGTAGAGGTCGGGCAGGCCGAAGACGTGGCCGTTCTCGTGGGGGAGGACACGGAAACCGGTCCGGTCGTAGGAGCCGGAGCCGTCGTCCTGGCGGGAGTAGATGAAGGAGGCGTTCGCGACGGGGACGCCGTCCGCTATCGGGGCCTGCATGGTGCCCGCGAAGGTCACCGACAGGACCGTGTCCAGCGCCGAGGGGCCGGCGTTCGGCGTCGCCAGTATGTTCAGGAAGTCGTACGACCGGTAGTCCACCTTGGGGTCGGCCGCGGCCACGATGTCCTGGACCAGTTGCCGGTACCCGGGGTCGAAGGGGGCGCCGCGCTCTATGCCGTAGGAGCGGAAGGGCTTCGGCAGACGCAGCCAGCCGGGGATCGGGGTCTCGGGGCGGTAGTCAAGGCGGCCGTAGGAGCTGGTGCGGAACCACTGCCGGGTCTGGGGGAAGAACTCCCGGAAGCGGCTCAGCGCGCTGCCCTGACCCGGCGCGTCGGAGAAGTCGACCATCAGGGTGAGGGCGTGGACGGTGCCGGTGGAGCGGGAGTAGCCGCCGGGGGTGGGGACCCCCTCCGACAGCTGGACCTTGGGTCCGCCGCTGATCATGCAGGGGCCGTGAGTGGTGGAGCGGGCCATGGTGACGGGGCCTGCGTCGGCCGTCGCGGGGAGCGGGGGGAGGTGTCCGGTGCCGGCCGACGTGCTGACCGCGAGGGTCAGCACGGTCACGGACGCGAGGGCGGCTACGCGGCGCGGGCGTATGCGTCGGCAGAGTGGCACCGCAGACGTGCTTGCCCCTCCCCGGGGTCGCCCGGCCTGCGGCTGCATGCATGGCCCCTTCGGTCCGCGGCAGCCGCCGACCTGAAGGCTGCGCCCGTTCGATGCCCTTCCGATCACCCTGTGGCTGGGGATTCGCGGGCGCGCGCTGGAGGAGACCGAACGTGGGTTTTCGCGTTCGAGAGATGCGGCCGGGTGGCGTGGTCGGGTGGCGTGTTCGAGGGAATGCGGCCGGGTGGCGTGGTCGGGTGGCGTGTTCGAGGGAATGCGGCCGGGTGGCGTGGTCGGGCGGCGTGTTCGAGAGACGCGGGCGGTGGCGCGGTCGCGAGGCGCGTTCGGGGAACCGCGTCCGTCAGCGAGTACAGGGAGTCGCGCCCGAAAGCCGCGCCCGAAAGCCCTGCCGCCCGCGGCTCGGCCGCGCCCGAAAGCCCCGCCACCGGCGGTTCAGCCGCGCCCAAACGCCCCGCCCGGGAGGTGTGACTCAGGTCACATGAAATCTTCCCCGGGGCGGGAAATAACCGGGGACGTCTTCCCCGTTTAGCCATGTGTTCAAGCGAAGCGGGGAGACCTTCCCCGGATCGTCACCCGTCAGCCTCAGGAGTACGCCGTGCAGACCGCGAGCCCCGTGCAGCGCAAGGTGACCCGGCCCCGTGCCGACGCCCTGCGCAACCGGGAGCGGATCGTCGCCGCCGCCCGGGAGATGTTCACCGAGTTCGGCCCCGACGTGCCGCTCGACGAGATCGCCCGCCGGGCCGGCGTCGGCAACGCCACGGTGTACCGCAACTTCACGGACCGCGACGCACTCGTCCGCGAGGTCGTCTGCTCGGTCATGGACCGCTGCTCGGAGGCGGCCGAGCAGGCGCTCGCGGAGAGCGGCGACGCCTTCGCGGCGCTGGAGCGCTTCGTGCACGTGTCCGCCGACGAGCGGGTCAGCGCGATGTGCCCGATGCTCTGCACCGCCTTCGACACGAACCACCCCGACCTGGAAGCGGCACGTGAGCGTCTCGAGCAGATCGTCGACGAGCTCATGGACCGCGCCAAGGCGACCGGACAGATGCGCACCGACGTGGGTGTCGGCGACCTGATGGTCGCCATGGCCCAGCTCAGCCGGCCCCCGGCCGGAACCGCGTGCGTCGCCGCCGACCGCTTCGTACACCGTCATCTGCAGCTGTTCGTGGACGGACTGCGGGCCCCGGCCCGCTCCACGCTCCCGGGTACGGCCGCGACCATGGAGGATCTCCGCCAGGCCTGACCGATGAGTTCAGCACCCAGGACCAGTCAACTCCCACAGCGCTTCTCCAGAGGGTCTCCAGAGGTTCCCTAAGACCTTCTCCAAGACCTTCTCCAAGACCTTCGCTGGAACGTTCGGCATCGTCAGCAACGAGGCATCGACGAGCCGTCCCTCACGACACGTTTTTCCGTCCCGAAGTCCCGAAGTGGGTATCCCCATGTCTGAAACAGCCGTCAAGGCTCCTGGCGTCCCGGACGCCAACCGCTGGAAAGCGCTGACGTTCATCGCGCTCGCCCAGTTGATGGTCGTGCTCGACGCGACCATCGTGAACATCGCCCTGCCGTCCGCCCAGCAGGACCTGGGCATATCCGACGGCAACCGGCAGTGGGTCATCACGGCCTACGCCCTCGCCTTCGGCGGACTGCTGCTCTTCGGCGGCCGTATCGCCGACCTGTGGGGCCGCAAGCGCACCTTCGTCGCCGGTCTGATCGGCTTCGCCGGCGCGTCCGCGATCGGCGGCGCGGCCACCAACGAGGCCATGATGCTCGGCGCCCGTGCCCTCCAGGGCGCGTTCGGCGCGCTGCTGGCGCCCGCCGCGCTCTCCCTGCTCGCCGTGATGTTCACGGAGCCCAAGGAGCGCGCCAAGGCGTTCGGCATCTACGGCGCGATCGCCGGTGGCGGCGGCGCCGTCGGCTTCATCCTGGGCGGTGTCCTCACCGAGTACCTCAACTGGCGCTGGACGTTCTTCGTCAACATCCCGTTCGCGATCATCGCGGCCGTGGGCGCGTACTTCGTCGTCCGTGAGCCGGCCGGCGGCCGCAACCGCTCGGCGCTCGACATCCCGGGTGTCGTCCTGTCCGTCCTCGGGCTGGTCACGCTCGTCTACGCCTTCACCCGCGCCGAGTCCGACGGCTGGGGCGACTCGGTGACGGTCGGCCTGTTCGTCGCCTCGGTGGCGCTCCTCGCCGCGTTCGTGTTCACCGAGTCCAAGGTCAAGGCCCCGCTGCTGCCGCTGCGCGTCCTCACCGAGCGCAACCGCGGAGGCGTCTACCTCTCCCTCGGTCTCGCCATCATCGCGATGTTCGGCCTGTTCCTCTTCCTGACCTACTACCTGCAGATCGTGAAGGGCTACACGCCGGTCAAGACCGGCCTCGCCTTCCTGCCGATGATCGGCGGCATGATGGTGGGTTCCACGCAGATCGGCACCCGCCTGATGACCCGGGTCCCCCCGCGCCTGCTGATGGCTCCGGGCTTCCTGGTCGCCGCGACCGGCATGCTGTTCCTCACCCAGCTGGAGATCGGCTCCTCGTACGCCGGTGTCATCCTGCCCGGGATGGTGCTGCTCGGCCTCGGCATGGGTACGGCGTTCATGCCGGCGATGTCCCTGGCCACGTTCGGCATCGAGCCGCGTGACGCCGGTGTCGCCTCCGCGATGGTCAACACCTCGCAGCAGGTGGGCGGCGCGATCGGTACGGCCCTGCTGAACACGATCGCCGCGTCGGCGACGGCCTCGTACATCAAGGACCACATCGGCGGCGCCGGTTCCAAGGCCCAGCAGCAGCTGGTCCAGCTGGAGGGCCAGGTGCACGGCTACACCAACGCGATCTGGTTCGCCGTCGGCATCCTCGTGGTCGCCTCGGCTGTCGCCGCCACGCTCATCAACACCGGCCGGCCGGGTTCCACCACGGTGACCGGTTCCGGTTCCGGATCCGGTCAGGGCGCGGAGGACGAGCTGCCGGTGCCGGTGATCGCGCACTGACGGCGCCTGTCCGGTCGTACCCCCTTCGGGTCATCCGTACGTACGGGGAGGGGACGCCCCGTACGTACGCCCCATCGGACCTGCCCTGGTCGCGCTCAGCGCAGCCAGGGCAGGTCCGCACCCGCTTCGGCGGGCTGAAGTCCCTCGGCGACGATCTCCATGATCTCGCCGAGGGACTTCTGCTGTTCCGGGGTGAGCCGCTCGAACACCGCGTTGCGGACGGCGGCCACATGGCCCGGCGCGGCCTGCTGCAGCACTTCCTGGCCCTGCTCCGTGAGCACCGCGAACTGACCCCGCTTGTCGGAGGGGCAGTCCTCGCGGCGCACCCAGCCGTTCTTCTCCAGGCGGGCGACGGCGTGCGAGAGGCGGGAGCGGGTGATCTTCGCGTGCATGGCGAGCTCGGTCATGCGCAGTCGGCGGTGCGGGGACTCGGAGAGCTGGACGAGAAGGCCGTAGTAGATGTGCGGCAGGCCGGCGTCCCGTTGGAGCTGGCGGTCCATGTGGTCCTCCAGGAGGGTGGAGGCATGGATGTAGGAACGCCAGATGCGCTGTTCCTCGTCGGTGAGCCAGCGGGACTCCTCACGGAGTTCCGTGGCGGGTGCGGGTGTGGATGCCTTCATGTACTCCACTGTACGAGTGCTCTCCTTGAACATTAAACAAACAGGACGTACCCTGGGTCACGTAATAACTTGAGGATTCAAGCTTATGTCTCGGATCTCTGATCTTGGGTCTCTGATCTCTGATCTCTGATCTTTGTTCTCCGATCTCTGTTCTTCTAGTTTCCGTTCTTCCGTCTTCTGTTCTTCTGTTCTCCTGGAGGGAGCCGCGTCATGTCCGCCGCCACCGAGGAGCGCACCCCCGCCGTCCCTGGGCAGCGCATGCCGGCCCTCTATCTCAGTCACGGTGCCCCGCCGCTCGCGGACGACCCGGTCTGGCCCGGCGAACTCGCCGCCTGGTCCGCTGCTCTGCCCCGCCCCAAGGCGATCCTCATGGTCTCGGCCCATTGGGAGGAGGCCCCGCTCGCCCTCGGCGCCGTCGAGCCGGTCCCCCTCGTCTACGACTTCTGGGGCTTCCCCGAGCACTACTACCAGGTGACGTACGGGGCCCCCGGCGCCCCCGGGCTCGCAGAGTCCGTACGTAAACTGCTGCGGGCCCCCGGCACCCCCGTGCAGGACATCCCGGACCGCGGCCTCGACCACGGCGCGTACGTGCCCCTGGTCGAGATGTTCCCCAAGGCCGACATCCCGGTCCTGCAGATCTCCATGCCGACCCTCGACCCGGTGAAGCTCATGGAGATCGGCCGCAAGCTCGCCCCCCTGCGCGACGAGGGCGTACTGATCGTCGGCTCCGGCTTCTTCACCCACAACCTGGCCGCCCTGCGGCACACGGGCGGGGGAGTGCCGACCTGGTCGTCCGAGTTCGACGACTGGGGCCGTCGGGCGCTGGAGACCCGTGACTGGGACGCCCTGCTGGACTTCCTCCACAAGGCCCCGGCCGGCCGCTACGCCCACCCGCGCACCGAGCACTTCGCCCCGCTGTTCGTCACCATGGGCGCGGCGGAGGCCGGCGGTGAGCTCGACGCGCAGAAGTCCGTGATCGACGGGTTCTGGCTGGGGATGGCGAAGCGGTCGGTGCAGTTCGGCTGAGGCGCTCGGGCCTGCCTGAGGGGGGCCTATCGGGGGGCTATCGGGGGGCCGCGGGTCCGTCGAGGGCTTGCGGATTCCTCGGGAGGCCCGCGGACCCTTCGGCGGGCCTGCCGGTTTTTTCGGAGGACCGCGGATCCCTCGGCGGGCCTGCGGGTCCCTCGGAGGACCGCCGATCCCTCGCGGCGGGACTTCCGGTCCCCCAAAGGCCCCGCGGATCCCTGGTCGGCCTACAGCTGCTTCTCGTACCAGGCCACGTCCCAGTAGCGGCCGAACTTGCGGCCCACTTCCCCGTACGTGCCGATGTGCCGGAACCCGAAGCGTTCATGCAGCCGCGTGGACGCTTCGTTGGGCTGCGCGATGCCCGCGTAGGCGCGGTGCACGTCCTCCTCGGCCAGGGCATCGAAGAGGGCCTGGTAGAGGAGGGTGCCGATACCGCGGCGGCCGGCGTGCGGGGCGAGGTAGACGGTGACCTCCACGGAAGTCCCGTACGCGGGCTTGGGGCGGAACGGGCTGGACGTGGTGTAGCCGAGGATCTCCTGTGAGGTTCCTCGGGAAATCGGCTCCGTGGCAACCATCAGCCGGTGCGGGCCGTCTTCAGGGTGGGAGAGCAGCCAAGGGCGGCGCTCTTCCGGAGTGAAGACCGCGGTGTCGAAGGTGATGGGCGTGTCGCGTACGTAGTGGTTGTAGAGGTCGGTGAGAGCTTCGAGGTCACTCTCGACTCCCTGCCTGACCTGCACCTCTGTACGTTCTGTCAACATCGCGTCCTCCTGTGTGGCCGGACAGGGTACTGCATGATCAGGAAAGTAGTGCGGTGGGTTGGGAATTCTGTCCGGTTTCCAGTCGTTGTTTCCTTCGGAAGCAGGGCACCCGAGGTGAGTGCCCAGCGTCTGGAACGCCCGCTGACCCACCATCCCAAGGGAGCACGCATGGCAACCCGTGCCGTCGCCCGTCGTCAGTCCGCCACCGGCCGGACCGGCGGGGCAAGCAGTGTTCGCGCCCATGGCGGCGAGATCGCCGACCGCGACCTGGTCGGCATGTACCTCGACGAGATCGCGCGCACGCCGCTGCTCGACGCCGCCAAGGAAGTCGAGCTGTCCCAGATCATCGAAGCGGGTGTGTTCGCGCGACAGGTCCTCGACGGAGTCGAGGAGGCCAAGGCCGACGCCTCTCGTGAGGAACTCCAGGCCCTGGTCGACGAGAGTGAGCGCGCCAAGGACGTCTTCATCCGCTCCAACCTGCGCCTGGTCGTCGCCGTGGCCCGTCGCTACCCCCGCAGTGGACTCCCGCTCCTTGACCTCATCCAGGAGGGCAACGCCGGCCTGGTGCGTGCGGTCGAGAAGTTCGACTACCGCAAGGGCTTCAAGTTCTCGACGTACGCGACCTGGTGGATCCGTCAGGCGATCACCCGCTCGATAGCAGACCAGTCGCGCACCATCCGGCTGCCCGTCCACCTGGTGGAGGAACTGGGCCGGATCCGCCGGGTGCAGCGCGAGTTCAACCGTGAGCACGGCCGCGACCCGGAGCCCGCGGAGATCGCCGCCGAGCTCGGCTCGAACCCGGAGCGCGTCGTGGACGTCCTGGACTGGGCCCGCGACCCGGTCTCCCTCAACATGGCGGTGGACGACGACGGTGACACCCAGTTCGGCGACCTCCTGGAGGACACCTCGGCGGTCTCCCCGGAGCAGTCCGTGCTGACCCTGCTGCGCAGCGAGGAACTCGACGACCTCATCGGCCGCCTCGACCAGCGCACGGCCTCCATCATCAAGATGCGGTACGGCATCGAGGACGGCCGCGAACGCACGCTCACCGAGGTCGGCAAGGAGCACGGCCTCACGCGAGAGCGCATCCGCCAGATCGAGAAGCACGCCCTGATGGAACTGAAGAAGCTGGCCCGCCACACGGGCTTCGACGCGGCGGCGTGACGCGCTGTCGGCGTGATGCGCTGTCGGCGTACGCCGGGTGGTGTACGCCGGGTGGCGTGCGCCGGGTGACAAAAGCCAGCGCAAACTGGCGTCGTAACGCCGCATCAACCTACTGGGCTCTGGGAACAAGACTTCAGGGTCCAGGAGTTCGAGTCCAGGACCACGTCCCGGACCCCTGAGCCAAGTCCCGTCGCCCTCCCCCCCCCGGCGCCGGGACTTCCCCCGAGCCGGACTTCGGCGCCCCTCCCCCCGGGCGCCGGGTCCGGCTCGTTCTGCGCGTCCGGCTCGTTCTGTGTACCCGGTCTCGTTCTGTGCGCCTGGGTTCGCCCCGGGGTGCTCAAGTGGCGGGACACCCCGTACCTGAACCCGGGGTGGCCCGCCGAAGGACAGATTCTTTCACCTGGTTCTTGCGAGGAGGCCCAGGCGTTCACCGCAGGGGGACCCCCAGCCCCTGGGTGAGCGCACCTACACCTGCACCGTATGCGGAGCCGCGTCCCCACGGGACAAGAACTCCGCACGCGTCATGCTCGTCCGGACTGGTCTCAACCCGGCTGGTGCCGAGGGCGCAAGACCTCCTGGAGCGCTGCTCCAGGAGGCAGCCTGAGCCAGGAATCCCCTCCCCCTTCAGGGAGGGGAGGATTCAAAGGGCATAGCGTCTCTGATCGGCTGAGCGATCCCATGTCGGACATGGTGCCCCGGTCAGCCATAGTGTCCGGCAACGGGATCCCACCTCTGGAGTGGTGGCATGGGTGATCCGCTATGGCGCTGCGGGCCTTTTTGCTCAGCAGGCCACTGCCCGTGACCACGTCCTGAGCGGGGACCGGTCGCGGGTGCTGGTTGTTGGGACCGGCCGTGGGGGCCGGCTCGGGCGGCCTCCGCCCCGAGGAACCGGTCAGCCGTTGCCGCCCAGCCCCGCGTCGCGGGCCAGCAGGGCGGCCTGGACGCGGTTGCCGGATCCCAGAGCGCTGAGGATCCGGCTGACGTGTGCCTTGACGGTGCTCTCGCGCATCCCCAGTGCCGCCGCGATCTCCGCGTTGGAATCACCTTGTGCGAGCCGGGCGAGAACGTCCGTCTCACGGGGCGTCAGCCCCCCGATGCGGGTGCGTGCTTCCAGCGCTTCGGGGCGGGCCGCGCGGTGGAAGTGGTCGATCAGGCGACGGGCGGCAGCCGGGTGCAGCATGCCGTGGCCGTCCGCCACCACGTGCACCGCGCGGATGATCTCGCGCGGTTCCGTGTCCTTGAGGAGGAAGCCGTCGGCGCCGGCGGCGAGCGCGTCGTAGACGTACTCGTCCAGGTCGAAGGTGGTCAGGGTGATCACCCGCGGTGGGGCCGGGAGCGCGCGCAGCCGACGGGTCGCGGTGATGCCGTCCATGCGGGGCATCCGCACGTCGACCAGGGCCACGTCGATCCGGTGCAGGCTCGCCTGTTCGACCGCGGCCAGGCCGTCCGACGCCTCGGCGACGACGGTGAGTCCCGGGTCGGTGGACAGCAGGTCGACGAGACCGAGCCGGACCAGGGCGTCGTCGTCGACCACCAGAACATTGATCATGAGACGGACGCCGACGGGGAGACGGGGGAGGGCGCGGGCAGCCGGGCGGAGAGTCGCCAACCGCCGCCGGAGGCACCGGTGTGCAGCTGGCCGCCCAGCGCCGCGACCCGCTCAGCCAGACCGATCAGGCCATAGCCACCCGGCATCGCGGAACCTCCGGAGATCGTGGACTGCCCGATGGTCACCGGCCCGTCGGCGTCGGCGTCGGCGTCCGTTCGGGTGTTGGTGTTGGTGGTCGGTTCGGCGGGTCCGTTCACCACTTCCACCGTCGTGACCGGTGGCCCGTAGTGCACGCTGACCGCGACGGGGGCGTCATGAGCATGCCTGCGGGCATTGGTCAGAGCCTCCCGTACGAGGCGGTGGACCGCCAGGCGGTGGCTGGTGGACGCGCTCTCCACATCACCGGACACCACGGACTCGATCACCTGGCCGGCGGCCCTGGCCTCGGCGAGCAGCTCTTCCAGGTCCCGCAGTGCCGGCACCGGAACAGGTACCGCGGTTTCGGCCCCGTCGGCCCCGTCCGCCCGCACCCCCTCGGCTCCGTCCGTCCTGTCGGCTCCGTCGGGCCGGTCGAACCGGAGCGCCCCCAGCACCTCGCGCAGATCGTCCAGTGCCTGCCCGGCCGTGCCGCGCAACAGGGCCAATCGCTCCAGGCCGGCCGGTGACATTCCCTCCTCGCGCAACTGGAGCACTCCGGCATGCAGCATCAGCAGGCTCAGCCGGTGCGCGAGCACATCGTGCATCTCGCGGGCGATCCGGGCCCGCTCCGCCAACCGTGCCTGCTCGGCGCGCAGTTCGCGCTCCACCCGCAGCTGTTCCACCTGGTCCCGCAGCGCGCCCAGCAGTTTGCGCCGGCTGCCCACCCACATGCCGAGGGTCAGGGCCAGGGCCACCAGTACGGCGTTCCCGACACCGGAGACGGTCCAGGTGCTCACCCGTCCCCAGGAGAGCGGGCGTCCCAGCGCCAGCGCGAGAGCCAGCCAGGGCAGCCCGCTGGCTCCTGCGATTCCCAGGCACACCCACACCGCCCGCAACCGGCCCCGCGAGGCGAAGTGATACAGGGTCACCAGCAACGGGAACACCGAGCCCAGGACGACCGCGGCCAACGCCAGGCCCGCCACCACCCGCGGGAACCGGTGGCGGCCGAGCGCCCCGAGGGACGCGGCTATCGCGACCCACGGCGCGGGGTCGGCCAGGGTGTCGCCACCGGCCGACCGGAAGCCCTCCAGCGTGGACAGCAGGGCGAGCAGCACCGCCGACGGCGCCTCCACCCACAGCGGCACCTCACGATCCGCTCCGGAAATCACCTTGTCATCCTAGGGACGATGCTGTCCCCGGACCCCCGACGAACGGAGATCGCGACCCTCGACTTTCGTCGGTGCCGTCGCCGCACCATCGGCAGATTCCGTGGCGCCCGGCGCTGCACCGCTCACCTCACCCCCCGCCCGAACCAATCGCTCACCCAACTCCCGTACGCACCGAGCCAGTTCCTCCGGCTCCCGCACGCTGAAATCGAATCCGAGCATCGCCAGGCGCACCGCCAGCCGGTCCACGGCGTCGCCCACGGAGCCCCGTAGGAGACATCGCCCTCCGTCGATGGCCTCCGGTACGCCCAGCCATTCGGGGACCCGCGCGGCGACCGCCTCGGCCGGTGCGTCGAACGTGACCGTGAAGTCGTACGTCTCCTGCCGGCCGCCGTACATCGACCGGCGGAGGTATTCCGCCGCGCTCCCGGTCGGCAACTCCCGCGGAGCGAACCGCGCCCCGGTCGCGAAGGGCGCGCTCACCCGGTCGACGCGGAACGTACGCCAGTCGCCGCGATCGAGGTCGTACGCCACGAGGTACCACCGCCGCCCGGTCGACACCAGCCGGCACGGTTCGACCATGCGCCGCGACTCGACCCCGTCCCGCGCCCGGTAGGCGAACCGCAGCCGCTCCTGCCCGGCCACCGTGGAGGCCATCACGATCAGCGTCTCGGGCGCGATGCTCGCCCCGTCCCCGCTGGTCAGCGGCGTGGTCGCGGCCTGGAGGGTGGAGATGCGGTGGCGCAGCCGGGAGGGCAGGACCTGTTCCAGCTTGGCCAGCGCCCGTACGGACGCCTCGTCCACGCCCTCCAGCGCGTGCCCGGCGCCGGCCCGCAGCCCGACCGCGATCGCCACGGCCTCCTCGTCGTCGAGGACGAGCGGCGGCATCGCCTTCCCTGCGACAAGCCGGTACCCGCCGTCCGCCCCCTTGGTCGCCTGTACGGGATAGCCCAGTTCCCGGAGCCGGTCGATGTCCCGTCGGACCGTACGGCGGGACACCCCGAGTCGCTCGGAGAGCTCTCCGCCGGGCCATTCGCGGGGCGTCTGCAGGAGGGAGAGGAGTTGGAGGAGCCGGGCCGGAGTGTCCGTCGTCATGAGTGTTCCGCTGTCATGAGTGTTCCGTCGTCATGAGTTCGAGGATGCCGCAGAACCAGTGTGACCACGGCGCTCGTGGTGGTGGTGGTGGTGGTGGTGGTGGTGGTGGTGACGAGCCAGTGGGCGCCGGGCGGGGGCGGCTTGGGATCTGGGCCGAAGCCGCCCCCGCGCCTCGGGATCGGAACCGGAACCGGAACCGGAGAGTTGTCAGCGGCCGTCGGCGGGCAGCGCGAACACCACGTTGTTCGTCAGCCGCTGTAGGCGGGCGTGACTGCCTTCGGGTAGTGGCGGCGCAGGTTGGCGGTGAGGATGCGGTCGAGCGTGCGGTCGGGCAGTATCCGGGTCAGGCGGGTGATCAGGGCGGCATCCCGACCGACGGTGTAGCGGGTGCGCGGTCTGCGGGTCGTCACGGCCTTCGCGATGACCCGGGCGGCGGCGTCGGCGGTCAGGCCCGATGCGGTGCCCGAGGTCATCAGCGTGTTGGTCGCCGTGACCAGGCCGCCGTAGCGTTCGTCATGCTCCGGGGTCATCTGGGCGACCAGGTGCGCGCCCTGCGGGCCGACCCGGCCCTGTCGGCCTCCGAGAAGCTGTGCGGCACCCTCCGCGCCCTCATCGGCGTCGGCCGGGACCAGCCGCACCTGTACCAGATGTTGTTCAGGCCGCGTCGACGCGGTCCCGGACGGCGCGGTGAAGGGCTCGATCGCGTCCGGCTTCAGCTCCAGCTCTGCGGACCGGAGGGCGACCCGGCCGCAGCCGACCGCGCGGCCGAACGTTTCCAGGACGAGTTCCTGCCCGTCGTCGCCGCCCTCGTGGGGGAGCAGGACGCACGGCACTACGGCGCCCTGCTGCTCACCAGCGCCCACGGCATCGCGGGCATGGAACTCAGCGGCCACCTCGACACGGACAAGTGGCACATCACCGCCGACGAGCTCGTCGACACCCTCGTTCGCATGGTCGCGGATGCCGGGGACGCGACAGAGCAACGCCCGCGCCTGTCCGATAGGGAAGTAGGACATGGCCTGACCTAATGAGGTCATAGCTTGACGACATGACCTCCACCGACACCCTCGTGGACAGCCCGGCTCCTGACCCTGACCCGGACTCTGACCTGGCCTCGGACTCTGACCTGGCCTCGGACCCTGACCTGGCCTCGGACCCTGACCTGGCCTCGGACTCTGACCCGGCCTCGGGTCCGACCCCGGCGGCCGACCGGCGACGCTGGTTCGCCCTCGCCATCGTGATGACCGCGGCCTTCATGGACCTCGTCGACGTCACGATCGTCAATATCGCCATCCCGTCCATCCAGAAGGACGCGGGCGCCTCCGTCAGTCAGATCCAGTGGATAACGGCCGGCTACGCGCTCGCCTTCGCCGCCGGTCTGATCACCGGCGGACGTCTCGGTGACATCCACGGCCGCAAACGGCTGTTCCTGATCGGTATCGGCGGCTTCACGATCGCCTCCGCGCTGTGCGGCTTCGCCGCGAACCCGGAGATGCTGGTCGCCTCCCGCATCCTGCAGGGCGGCATGGCGGCGCTGATGGTGCCGCAGGTCCTGTCGATCGTGCACGCCACCTTCCCGGCGCACGAACGCGGCAAGGTGTTCGGTCTCTTCGGGGCGATCGTCGGCCTGGGCGCCGTCTCCGGCCCGCTGCTCGGCGCGCTGCTGACCGAGTGGAACCTGTTCGGACTGGAATGGCGGCCGATCTTCCTCATCAACCTGCCGGTCGGTGTCGCGGGCCTCATCCTCGGCCGTCGCTTCATCACCGAGTCGAAGGCGCCGAAGGCGCTGAAACTGGACCTCGTCGGCGTCGCCCTCGTCATCCTCGGCCTGCTGATGCTGCTCTACCCGCTCACCCGCGGCCGCGAGCTGGACTGGCCGCTGTGGGGGTACGTCTCGATGGCCGGCGCGTTCGGCGTCTTCGGTGCGCTGGTGGCGTACGAGAAGCGCAAGGCGGCGCGCGACGGCTCCCCGCTGATCGAACTGTCGCTGTTCAAGGTGAAGAGCTTCGCCGCCGGCATCGCCGTGCAGACCGTCTTCGGTGTCGGACTGGGCATCTTCTTCCTGGTGTGGACCCTGTACATGCAGACGGGCCTGGGCTGGAGCCCGCTGAAGGCCGGGCTGACAGGCGTCCCGTTCTCGATCGCCGTGTCGACGGCGGCCGGTCTGTCGGTCCAGAAGCTGGTCCCGCGCTTCGGGCGCAAGGTGCTGCAGGCAGGCGCGCTGCTGATGGGGACGGGCGTACTGCTCTACATCTGGGAGTCCGAGCACTACGGCCTCGGTATCGCGTCCTGGCAGATGGCCCTGCCGCTGGTCGTGATGGGCGTGGGGATGGGGCTGATCGTCGCGCCGCTGACGGACGCGGTGCTCTCGGACGTGCCGCGCGAGCACTCCGGTTCGGCGTCGGGTCTCATCAACACCGTGCAGCAGATGGGTAACGCGCTGGGGCTCGGTCTGGTGTCGGTCGTCTACTTCGGCGAGATCGGCGACGGACTGCTGCCCGCCCAGGTGGGCCCGGCCTTCGTCGACGCCTTCTCGCACGCGCTGGGCTGGGTGGCCGCCGTGATGGGCGTGATCTTCCTGCTGATGTTCGCCCTGCCGAAGCGGCCGGCGCAGCATGTGGAAGGGGACGAGGCGAGCCTTGCGGAGGCGGAGGCGGAGGCGGAGGCGGAGGCGGAGGCGGAGGTGAAGAAGCCCGAGCTCGTGGGCTGAGGCGCGGGTGGGCCGGGTTCGTGGGTGGGCTGCGGGTGGGCCGGGTTCGTGGGTGGGCTGGTTCGGGGCTGAGCTGCGGGTGGGCTGGGGCGGGGGTGGGCTGGTTCGGGGCTGAGCTGCGGGTGGCCCTGAGTCGTGGGAGGCATGGGCTCATGTCCGAGCCGCGGGAGGCCCGGGCTCGCGTCCTGAGCCGCGGGCGGCCCTGAGCCGCGGGAGGCCGGGGCTCTGTCCTGAGCCCCGGATGGGAAGGGCCCGGCGCCGGAAACGGTGCCGGGTCTTTCGTATCCGCCCGGAAGTCCGTTCATGCCCGAATGACGTCCGAACCTGTTTACTTTCCGGAAATCCGGGCGTAGCGTCCCTGACGAAACCACAAGTTCGGGCACAGGTCGGAGGCGAACGGACATGTACGCACCGGAGCGGCAGCAGGAGATCCTCCGGCTCGCCCGGGACGGCGGCCGAGTGGATGTCGTGTCGCTGGCGGAGGAGTTCCAGGTCACGGCGGAGACGATCCGCCGGGACCTGAAGTCCCTCGACCGCGCCGGCCTCCTGCGCCGGGTGCACGGCGGCGCCATCCCGGCCGGCCGCCTCGACTTCGAGCCGGACCTCGCCGAGCGCGAGACGACGGCGGCCGACGAGAAGGACCGCATCGCCAAGGCCGCCCTCGCCGAGCTGCCGACCGAGGGCACGATGGTCCTCGACGCCGGAACGACGGTCGCCCGCCTGGCCGCCGCCATTCCGCTCGAGGTATCGCTCACCGTCGTCACGCACAGCCTGCCGATCGCGGCCCGCCTCGCGGACCACCCCGGCATCCAGCTCCACCTCGTCGGGGGGCGTGTACGGCACCGTACGCGCGCCGCCGTGGACGCGTGGGCGCTGCGGGCGTACGGCGAGATCCGCGCCGATGTCCTCTTCGTGGCGGCCAACGGCTTCTCCGCCGAGCATGGCCTGACCACCCCCGACCTCGCGGAGGCCGCGGTGAAGCGGGCGGCGATGGCCGCGGCCCGCCGTGTGGTGCTGCTCGCCGACTCCGCCAAGCACGGCCAGGAGCACTTCGCCCGCTTCGGCGGCCTGAGCGACGTGGACCTGCTGATCACTGACAGCGGGCTGAGCCCCGAAGACGCCACCGCGATCGAGCGCGGCGGCACGGAGGTAGTGCGCGCATGATCCTCACCGTCACCCCGAACCCGTCCCTGGACCGCACCTACGAGGTTCCCTCGCTGGACCGTGGCGAGGTCATCCGCGCCACCGGCGAGCGCATGGACCCGGGCGGCAAGGGCGTGAACGTCTCACGCGCGGTCTCGGCCGCCGGACAGCGCACGGTCGCGGTACTGCCCCTGGGTGGTGCGCCGGGCGCACTCGTCGCCGACCTGCTCGACGCGCAGGGCATCGAGGTCGCGCCGGTACCGGTCGCCGGAGCCACCCGCTCGAACATCGCGCTCGCGGAGTCCAACGGTGTCCTCACGAAGATCAACGCGCCGGGTCCCGAACTGTCGCTGGAGGAGCAGGAGTTGCTCCTGGAAACGGTCCGCGCGCAGTCGGGCGACGCGGACTGGATCGCCTGCTGCGGAAGCCTGCCACGGGGGCTCGCGCCGTCCTGGTACGCGGCGCTCGTCGCCCGGGCGCACGCCGCGGGCAAGCGCATCGCGCTGGACACCTCGGGGCCCGCGCTCCTGGAGGCGTTGCGCGAGCGGCCCGACGTGGTGAAGCCCAACGCCGAGGAGCTCGCGCAAGCCGTCGGGCGCCCCCTGTCCACGGTGGGCGACGCGGTGAAGGCGGCCGAGGAGTTGCGCGAGATGGGCGCGCGCGCCGTACTCGCGAGCCTGGGCGCCGACGGGCAACTGCTCGTGGACGGCGCGGGCTCCTGGTTCGGCAGCGCCCGCGTGGACGTCGTACGCAGCAATGTGGGCGCCGGTGACTCCTCCCTCGCCGGTTTCCTGATCGCCGGCGGCAGCGGCCCGGAAGCCCTGGCCTCCGCGGTCGCCCACGGCGCGGCGGCCGTCCAACTGCCCGGCAGCGTGATGCCGACACCGGCCGACCTGGACCCGGCAGCGGTGACGGTCACGGCCGAGGTGCCGGTGGATCGTGTACTGACGGAGCCCATCTCATGAATCCTCGTACGACCCCCAAAACGGCGATCACCACGACAGCGGCGACGTCGGCGGTCACCACGACAGCTGCGATCACCACGGCGCCTCGCCCGACGGCGACGACCGCCAGGGCCATCACGGCCACGGCGGCCATCCCGACGGCGACGGCGACAGCCGCCACGGCCACGACGGCCATCAGGACCGCCACGGCCGCCACAGTCATCACGCCCGCCGCGCCCGCCGCGCTCCTCTCGGAACCGGTCCTGGAGCGGCGAGGCTCCCTGTTACTCGCCGCCGACGACGGGCAGCAGGTCCACCCGAACCGCCCTGCCGCCCTGGGGAGGCGAGGTTTCCCCGGCCCCGCCTTCACCGACACAGATGTCCCCCGATCGCCCCATCCCGCAACGGCACACTGCACCCCCGTCCCCACCCCCGTCCCCGCCCACCCCACTCCCCGGGCGATACGCGTGCGAAGGAACCCGCGATGAGCGAGATGATCACCGCGGACCTGGTCGATCTCGACCTGTCCGCCGACAGCAAGGAAGCGGCGGCGCGTGCCCTCGCCGAGCGCATGGTGGCCCTGGGCCGGGTGACCGACCTGGGGGGCTTCCTCGCCGACGTGGCCGCCCGTGAGGCGCAGATGCCGACCGGCCTCGACGGCGGCATCGGCATCCCGCACTGCCGTAGCGAGCATGTCACCGAGCCGACGCTCGCCTTCGGGCGCAGCGCCTCCGGTGTCGACTTCGGCGCCGCGGACGGCCCCGCCGACCTGATCTTCCTGATCGCCGCGCCGGCCGGCGCGGACGACGCCCACCTGACGATCCTGTCCTCACTGGCCCGCCAGCTGATGAACGCCGAGTTCACCGCCGCGCTGCGCTCGGTGGACGACGCGACCGCCGCGGCCGCGCTGATCCGCGGGGAGAAGCCCTCCGCCGCGGCCGGTTCCGAAGACTCCGTGGCGGCGCCGGCGGCGGCCTCCGCCGGCGCCGCCACGGGTACCGACGACGCGAAGGACGCCGGGAACGCCAAGGCCGCCAAGGCCGCCAAGGCCGCCAAGGACACCCAGGGCGCCGACGCTTCCTCGGAGCGTCCCTTCCGTATCGTCGCCGTCACCTCCTGCCCGACCGGTATCGCCCACACGTACATGGCGGCCGAGTCACTGGAGAACGCCGGCCGTGAGGCGGGCGTGGAACTCCTCGTGGAGACGCAGGGCTCCGCAGGCTTCACCCGGCTCGACCCGGCGGTCATCGCGGCGGCGGACGGCGTGATCTTCGCCCACGACGTGCCCGTACGGGACAAGGACCGCTTCGCCGGGAAGCCGACCGTCGACGTCGGCGTGAAGGCCGGCATCAACCGCCCCGGCGAGCTGATCACCGAGGTGCGCGGGAAGGCCCAGCGCGGCGAGGTCACCGCGGGCTCCGTCCCCGGCACCCCCGTCGAGCGCTCCGGCGACTCCACCGAGGGCTACGGCGCCAAGCTCCGCACGTGGCTGATGTCCGGCGTCAGCTACATGGTCCCGTTCGTCGCGGCGGGCGGTCTGCTGATCGCCCTCGGGTTCGCGATCGGCGGCTACAAGATCAACAGCGCCCCGTCGGTCATGGACCACTTCGTGTGGACCCAGGCGGACAGCTGGGGCGCCCTGCTCTTCCAGATCGGCGGCGTCGCCTTCGGCTTCCTCGTCCCGGTACTGGCCGGCTACATCGCGTACGGCATGGCGGACCGCCCCGGTCTCGTGCCCGGCTTCGTCGGCGGCGCGATCTCACTCACCATCAACGCCGGCTTCCTCGGCGGTCTGGCGGCCGGTCTGATCGCCGGTGGCGTGGTGATGGCCATCCAGAAGGTCGGCATCCCGGCGGCGCTGCGCGGCATCATGCCGGTGGTGGTGATCCCGCTGATCTCCTCGGCGATCGTCGGGTTCCTGATGTTCGTGGTGATCGGCAAGCCCATCGCGTCCGCGCAGAAGGGCATGACCGACTGGCTCAACGGCCTCACCGGCAGCAACGCCGTCCTGCTGGGCCTGCTGCTCGGTCTGATGATGTGCTTCGACCTCGGCGGCCCGGTCAACAAGGTCGCGTACACCTTCGCCACTGCCGGTATCGCCGTCGCGAGCCCCAGCGACTCCGCGATGAAGATCATGGCGGCCGTGATGGCGGCCGGTATGGTCCCGCCGCTGGCCATGGCGCTGGCGACGACCGTGCGCGGCAAGCTCTTCACCGAGACCGAGCGCGAGAACGGCAAGGCCGCCTGGGTGCTGGGCGCCTCCTTCATCTCGGAAGGCGCGATCCCGTTCGCCGCGGCCGACCCGCTACGGGTCATCCCGTCCTCGATGGTCGGCGGCGCGGTCACCGGCGCCCTGTCGATGGCCTTCGGCGCCACGCTGCGCGCCCCGCACGGCGGCATCTTCGTGGTTCCGCTGATCGGCAACCCGTTCCTCTACCTGGTCGCCATCGCGGCCGGCGTCTGCGTCACGACCGCGCTGGTCGTCGTACTGAAGAGCTTGCGCAAGCCGGCACCGGGCACCGCGCCCGTCTCCGCGTCCGCGGAGGAGGGCACCGCCGTGGCGGCGGCCGAGCCGAAGCAGCCGGTCGCGGCATAAGCGGCATGACCATGAGGGCGCCTCAGGACACGCAGTCTGGCCCCTTTGGAACACTGTGAGGTGTTCACGGCACATGCGAGATACATCACGGTCCGGGACTTCGGCCCCGGACCGTGGTGTCTACTGGAACGCATGCCTGAGCACGTCTCGGTCTACCAACTCCTTGGTATGACTTTCCTCGTCCTGGTGACCGTCGCCTGGGGGATCGGTCTGGCCGTGATGCTCCGCCGCGGTCGCACCGACGCCGCCCGCCGACGCGCGCTGACCCTGCCCGCGCTGCCGCACCAGCGTCAGGTCGGCCCGCACCGGGAGTCCGTCGAGCTGACCCCGGCCGAGCAGGACGAGTTCGCGGGCCTGGTACGACGCCTCAGCACCGGCCCCTGACCACACCGGGCAGAGCCTGTGCGCCCCGCGCACCCCGAACCCGCATCTCGTGCGTCGCGCAGGCTGCGCACCTCGGCTGCCAACAGCCCGTTCGCAGCCTGCGCGCCCAGCCCGTCCGCAGCCTGTGCGCCCCCGGGTCGGCAGGCTGTGCGCCCGCCCGCAGGCAAGCCGGGTGTCCCGCCTCAGGAGAGCTGTGCCGCCCGCCGCTCCATCGCGTCCCTGGCCCGGTCCTCGCTCAGGTACACCTCGCACATGTGCCGGCCGTCGGGTGTGGCCGTGTGCTCGACCTCCCAGAGGGAGACCTCCTCGCCGTCGCGCAGCAGGAACGCGTGCTCGTAGAGCGAGAAACACAGCCCGGCGCGGCCCGTCCGGCCCAGGCGCCCGAAGGCCTGGATGATCTGGTGGGCGCATGCCGTGGCCAGCAGGGTGGCCGTGTCCGTGCCCGGCCGGTCCGCGTTCTCCGCCCGGCGCAGCAGCCGACGCGCGTGGTCCGCCGAGTTGTCCGACACATACGCGTGGCGCGGCAAGCTGACCGGCGAGAGTTGGACCGTCACCGGCAGCTCGAAGTCCGGGGCGTCCGGCGGCAGCGGAAGCCGCGCGGTGGCGGTGCGCAGCTCCTCCTGGTCGACATACACCTCGTGCTGCGGGACGCCGTCCGGGGCGGTGTTGTGGACGAGCTCCCACAGGGTGAGCGCCGAACCGTCGACCAGCAGCCAGGTGTGCCGGTACGTCTCGCGGTGCAGCCCCGCGCTGTGGTGCGCGGAGTGCAGCGAACTGTCGTGCGCCAGCGCGCAGTCCAGCCGCGCCATCGTCTCGTCGGGCAGCTCGAAGGAGTTCAGGGCACGGCCGAGGAGCCGCGCGAGGTGCTCCTCCGGAGACTCGGGCGACTCGGGTGGTTCGTACGCTGCCCTCTCGTACGGAACGCTCAAGGTTTCTCCCGGCGTTGCTGCATGTCACCTTGTGGGTGCATACCGTAGCCCCTCGGTCGGACATCATGTCCGCGAACCGAGGAAACGTATGCCGGGAAAACGCCCGGTCCGCGGGGAAAGTTCCCACGAGAACGGATGATTCGTCAAAAATCGCCGGTCAGCGGCTGCTTGCGGTTCGGGCCGGGATCAGGTGGCGCTGCCCGCGATCCACTCGCTCCATGCCATGTTCCAGCCGTTGAGCCCGTTGTCGGGAGTCACCGTCTTGTCCGGGGAGTGCTTGACGATCACCACGTCCCCGAGGATCGAGCTGTCGTAGAACCACTTGGCCGTCGTGTCGCCCTGGGCGCCCCGTACGTCCTGCAGGCCCACGCAGCCGTGGCTGGTGCCCTCGCGGCCGAAGGGCGGGTTGGCCTTGTTGTACCAGTAGTTGCCGTGGATGAAGGTCCCCGAACTCGTCAGCCGCATCGCGTGCGGGACGTCCGGGATGTTGTACGCGTTGGCGAGGTCGACCGTCCTGCTGTCCATCCGGATCTGCGGGTACTTCTCGGAGATCACCATCTGTCCGTTGTACGTGGTGAACTCGGGGCTGCCCGCCGAGATCGGCACCTTCCTGAGGGTCCTGCCGTCCCGCACCACCGTCATGGTCTGCGCGTTCACATCGACCGTCGACACCTGTGAGCGCCCGATCGTGAAGGTGACGGTCTTCTTCTGCACCCCGATGACGCCGTTCGTGCTCTTGACCCCGTCCAGGTCGATCTTCATCGTGACTTTGGATCCGGCCTTCCAGTACTCCTCGGGCCGGAAGTCGAGCCGTTGCGCCCCGAACCAGTGCCCGACCACCTTCTGCCCGCCGCTGGAACTGACCGTGATGTGTGACTGAACGGCCTTCCTGTCGGTGATGGCCTTGTCGAAGGTGAACGACACCGGCATCCCGACGCCGACCGTCGTCCCGTTGTCGGGCGTGTACGTGCCGATGAAGCTGTTCGCCTTGGAGACGGTGGTGAACACGGAGTCCGCGGCGGTCGCCTTGCCCTTTGAGTCCTTCGCCGTCGCCGATATCTCGTACTTCGTCCCGCGCTCCAGCTGTTCCTTCGGCTTCCACCCGCCACCGCCCGCCGCCAACGTCCCGGTGACAGGCCGGCCCGTACCCGCGACCGTCATCTTCACCCCGGTCAGTGTGCCGTTCGTGACCTGCACACCGGTCGAGTTGATCGACGCACCGGTCGAACCGTTCTTCGCCGAGATGAGGATCTTCGCGGCGGACGTGCGGGGCGAGCCGTCACCGCCCTTGCCGTCGGTCCCGGTGTCCGCGCTTCCACCGCAGGCCGTCAGGGTCAGGGCGCCGACCGTCAGGACGGCACCTACCCCGAGCACACGCCGCGTTGTTGTGTCCGGCCTTGTCACGAGCTGCTCCCGGTTCATGTGGTGTGGGTGATCCGCTCCAGTGCGTGGAGAAAGAGGGGATCGAGGACGGGTCGGGTTCCCAGCGGCGGGGATGAACGCCTTCGCGTGACACAACCGGGACAATCGCCATACCCGGGCCGTCGGCCGTCGGCCGTCGGCCGTCGGTCGACGACCGCCCAGCGGCTTCCCTGTACTTCCCCGTGCACCTCGCGCTGCGCCTCCCTGTGCGGACTCCCCCTGGACTCCCCCTGGACTCCCCCTGGACTTCCCCTGGACTTCCCCGTGCAGGTCCCCCTATGCGTGCCCGTACAACTCCCCGTACGACGGCCACGCACCGCCCGGCCCGTCCACCGGTTCCGCCGCGCGGACGGCGTGGACGATGGCGCGGGTCACGGTGTCGGCCGCGGCCGCGAGGATCTCGTTGAGGGCGAGGGGGTTGTCGGTGACGTGCTGGTCCGTGACGTGCTGGTCCGTGACGTCAGGGTCGGTGACAGGGCTGCCGGGGCTGCCAGGGTCGGCGGGGCCGAGGGAGCGGGTGCCGGTGGCCAGGGCGAAGACCGTGTCGCCGTCGTGGAGGAGGTGCACTGGGCGTACGGCGCGGGCGATGCCGTCGTGAGCCGTGCCGGCCATTTTCTGGGCCTGGGCCTTCGACAGGTCCGCGTCGGTGGCGACCACCGCCAGGGTGGTGTTGAGTGGGGGCGGGGTGTTCCGCCCGGCGGCCTCGGTGAGGCGCCGGAGTGCGGCCTCATGGACATGTGGCTCCGGGTACGCCACGCGCCCCTGGAACAACTCCCCGTACAGCACGCCCGTTTCCGGGTGGGTCACCGCGCCCGCCGCGTTGGCCACCACCAGCGCGGCCACCGTGATACCCGAGCCGAGGACCGTACTCGCGGTGCCGACACCGCCCTTGAGCGGACCGACCGTGGCGCCCGCCCCCGCGCCCACGCACCCCTGCGGCACCCGCACGCCGGCCTCGCTCGCCGCGGCCGCCTCGACCGCGGCGCGTCCCGTGGCCGCGTCCGGCCTGGCCCGGAAGTCGCCGCCCCGCCCCAGGTCGAAGACACAGGCCGCGGGCACCACCGGGACGACGTGCGCCGGGTCCGCCCCGACCCGTACTCCGCGGCCCCGCTCCTCCAGCCAGGCCATCACCCCGGAGGCCGCGTCCAGCCCGTACGCGCTGCCGCCGGTCAGCACGATCGCGTCGACCTTCCGCACCAGGTTGCGCGGGTCGAGCGCGTCGGTCTCCTTGGTGCCGGGCCCGCCGCCGCGTACGTCGACGGCGGCCACGGCCCCGCCCTCCGGCGCGAGCACGACCGTGGTCCCGGTGAGCCAGCCCCCGCCGGTACGTGTGGCGTGTCCCACCCGGACACCGGCGACGTCCGTCAATGCGTCAACTGTCATGGGCCCCAGTCTTGTCCAGGCACCGGGGGCCGGTGCGCTCCCGCGCCCTTCAGCCGGGCTCAGACGGTTCGGGCCGCCTGCGACCCCACCCCGCTCTCCCACGAGGCCATGCGTGCCGTCAGCGTCGAACCGACCGCCACCGCCGGCGCCGACACGATGCCTGCCGCGAGCACCGCCCAGTCGCCGAGGAAGGTGCAGACGATCACCAGGAGTGCGGTGGTCGGCAGCACCAGTTGCTGAGTGATGCCCACCTTGAAGTGCCGTGCGTGCAGCGCCCACACGGTGAGCAGGTACAGCGCCGTCGGCAGGGTCACGGCCGCTGACGCGGCCAGCGTGGAGATGTGCGCTTTGCCGAGCGCCTGCTCCACCGCGACCTCCAGCCCGGCGCCGATCGCCGCCGCCGAGGCGAAGACCAGGTAGCGGCCGTATCCCCACTGGAACGCCTGCCCGCTGGTGCGCAGATGACCGTGGATAGGCACCACGAAGTAGATCCACCAGGCGGCGAAAATGATCAGCAGCCCACCCGCGGCGATCGGCAGCAGGTCGCCCAGCGCGTCGTTCTCGCCGATGCCCGACTTCACGGCGACCGTCGCCGGCACAGCAGATGCCCCACCGACATGCCTGTGCAGGGCTTCGCAAGCGAGGGTTCGCCTCCGGGCCGTACCCTGAACGCATGAGTACCGTCCCCGACTCCGAGCCGCGCGAGCCGAAGCCCGCGCTGATCTTCGACGACCCGCTGGACCGGCAGTCCTCGGACGACACGGACCGGGGATGGGGCGAGCTGCCCGGCAGCGACAGCGCGGCCGACCTGAAGCGCTTCCTCGATGAGAAGCCGCCCCACCACCTCTGAGCCCGCCGGGCGCCGCGGACCGCCCCCGCTACCGCTTCTCGTAGCCCGAACCGCGCTGCCGCTGCTGTGCGAGCAACGTGTCGCGGATCTCCTTCAGTACCTCCAGCTCGGTCAGCTCGATGACCTCGTGCGCACCCTCCTTCGCCTTCCTCCGGGCCTCCATGCGCGCCAGGTACTTCGACATGGGCAGAACCATCAGGAAGTAGACGACGGCCGCCGTGATCACGAAGGTGAGAGTGGCTCCGAGGACGGATCCCCACAGGATCCTGACACCGGTCACGTGGTCGCCCGTGCCCTTGCAGGGGTCCTTGAGGCATGAGTAGTAACTGTCGAGGTTCTGCGTACCGATCGCTCCGACCAGCGGGTTGATGATTCCCTTCACCAGGGAGTTGACGATGTTGGTGAAGGCCGCACCGATGACCACCGCAACGGCCAGATCGACGACGTTCCCGCGCATCAGGAAGGCCTTGAAGCCATGCCAGACGCTCGGCTTCTTCTCGCTCATTTAGGGGACTCTCCTCGCCTGCGCAGGGTGTGGAACAAACAGCTCCGCAACCTACGTCAGGTCGTGGCGACCCTGTCCAGTCGGGCGGCTTCAACGAGGGACTTGACGGGGAAGCGCGCGGAATACGGGTTGTCCGGCTCAGCACAGTGTCACGGCCAGCCGTGCCGTCGTGCTCGCGCCGGCGAGCCGTGCCGCAGTGGCACGCGGTACCGACAGCATCACCAACGCCCCTGCCCCGGCCGCGTCTTCCGGTGTGTCCAGCGCCTCCGGGAGCTTCGTCACCCGTGCCCCGCGCGCGACCACGCGAGCGTCGCCGCCCGTCGCCGTCTGCTCGGCGGCGATGACGTCCACCCGGTCACCGGGCCGCAGCAGTCGCACTGTGGCCCCGTCGGCGATCCGCACCGGTGCCGTCACAAGCTGGACGGCACGGCGTTCCCGAACCGGATCCGCCACGGGATGGCCCCGGGCCTGATCCGTCTCCCGGGGCCCCGCCGCCAGGACCGCGGCCGCCGTGACGACGAGACCGGCCGCCACCGCCCGCCTTCGATGTCGTACGAGTCGCTGCAGTTGATACCGCCCGCCGCGCACACGAACCGGTGCGAAGTGCGGGACCTCGCACGTCGGGGGAGCATCCAGACCTGGCGGGCGCGGGGAAACGGGAGAGGAGGAATGGGGAGCGGAGGAAAAGGGAGTGGAGGAAAGGGAGGAGGGAGACGGGGGCCCGGACGAAGACGGTGCGGGCGAGGAAGAGGGTGAGCGCGTGGGCCAGGGTGCGGGAGCGAAGGGCATGGGATACCACCTGTGACGAGGAATCGGCTTGCGATCCCACGATGCGGCTTCGCGCCGATTCCCGCTGAGGCCTGTGAGCTACTGGCGAGTTGTGGACAACTCCCTCACCCGAACGTGACGTTCCGCCTGCCCTCGCACGGCCTTGTATCGCTTTATATCCCTACGTATCCCTACGCATCCCCGCGTATCGGCCCCGTGTCGCCGCTACGGCAGCACGAACCCCGGATCCATTCCGCCCAGCGCGTTCATGCACAGGCAGTCCCGCTCCGCGGTCGAGGGCAGTGCGGCCACCGCGTCGAACAGCACACCCCGCAGCCGGTCCACGTTCGCCGCGAACACCCGCAACACCTCGTCGTGGGAGACGCCCTCGCCGGTCTCGGCGCCGGCGTCGAGATCGGTGACCAGGGTCAACGACGTGTAGCAGAGTTCCAGTTCACGGGCGAGAGGGGCCTCGGGGTGTCCGGTCATGCCGACCACCGACCAGCCCTGGGCCTGGTGCCACAACGATTCGGCACGGGTCGAGAAGCGCGGACCCTCGATCACGACCAGTGCGCCGCCGTCCACCGCCTCCCAGTCCCGCTCGTGGGCCGCCTTCAGCGCGGCCGCACGCCCGGCAGGGCAGTAGGGGTCGGCCAGGGACACATGCACCACGTTCGGCATCGTGCCGTCCGGCAGCGGGAGTCCGTCGAAGTACGTGCCCGGGCGGGACTTGGTCCGGTCGACCAGTTGGTCCGGCACGAGCAGGGTGCCCGGCCCGTACTCGGGGCGCAGGCCGCCCACCGCGCACGGGCCGAGGACCTGGCGCACGCCCACGGACCGCAGGGCCCACAGGTTGGCCCGGTAGTTGATGCGGTGCGGTGGGAGATGGTGGCCGCGTCCGTGTCGGGGCAGGAAGGCGACCCGCCGGCCGGCGACCTCGCCGAGGAAGAGGGAGTCGCTGGGCGGCCCGTAGGGGGTGTCCACCTGGAGCTCGGTCACGTCCTCGAGGAACGAGTAGAAACCGGAACCGCCGATCACGCCGATCTCTGCGTTCGCCTTGTTCGCCATGCCCGCACCCTAGTGCCGCGACAGGCAGTAGCCGCCGCAGATGCTGAAGACCCCGCCATCGGACAGACGGCCGCCATCGGACAGACGGCCGCCATCGGACAGACGGCCGCCGTCGCAGATGCCGAAGATCCTGCCGTCGGACAGACGGCAGGATCCCGTAAGAAGCGGTCCCTATGCGGCGGAGCTGCTGCTGGACGAGGTGCCGGTGCCCGACGACTTCGAGTCCGAGGACGTTGAGGACGCCGATGACGAGCTCGTCGAGCTCGTCGAGCTCGTCGAGCTCGACGGCTTGGCGTCGGACGTGGTCGTCGCCGGCTTCGGGGCCGACGCCGGCGAGCTGCTCGACGAGGAGCTGCGGCTGTCGTTGCGGTAGAAGCCGGAGCCCTTGAAGACGATGCCGACCGCGGAGAACACCTTCTTGAGGCGGCCCTGGCAGTTCGGGCATACGGTCAGGGCGTCATCGGTGAACTTCTGCACCGCCTCGAGGCCCTCGCCGCACTCGGTGCACTGGTACTGGTAGGTCGGCACTTGTCTTCCTCCTGGCACTCTCACTCGATGAGTGCTAACGACGATCTATATTGACGTATTCCCGAGCATCAGTCCACTGTCACCGGTGTGCGGTGTCCCACGCCACGTGCCACGGTCCGCTCGCGAGGCCGTGCCGCGAGCCGCGAACGCAGCGCCAGGAGGGTCGCCAGGGCGAGCAGCGTGCCGCCCATCGGCACCAGGAACCCGGCGCCGCCCCGGAAGCGGTCCTCCAGTTGCCCGGCGATCGTGACGGCCGCCGCCTGGCCGAGCCCGACCGCGCCGGTCAGCCAGGTGAAGGCCTCGGTGCGGGCGCCGGCCGGGACCAGGTCCTCGACCAAGGTGTAGCCGGTGATCAGGGACGGCGCGACACACATGCCGACGAGCAGACCCAGGCCGGCCAGGACGAGTACCGAGTGGGCGGCCCACAGGCCGGACGCGGTCAGCGCGAGGGCGGCGTACCCGACGAGCAGCCGCCGCCTCGGGGCCGCCTTCCAGGCGATGGCGCCGCAGACCAGGCCGGAGAGCATGTTGCCGGTGGCGAAGGTGCCGTAGAGGACACCGTTCAGGCCCGGTTCGCCGATCGACTCGGTGAACGCGGCCAGCGAGACCTGCATGCCGCCGAAGACGGAACCGATGCCGAGGAAGGCCACGATCAGGACGCGTACTCCGGGGATGCGCAGAGCGGAGGTGCGCTCCACGCGCGCGTGCCCGGCGCCGACGGCGACCGAGGGCTGAGTGCTCCTCCGGGCGGCGAACAGCAGACCGCCGAGCAGGGTCAGTGACGCCTCGGTGACCAGACCGGCGGCCGGGTCCACCGCGGTGCACAGCGCGGTGGCGAGCAGCGGTCCGATGACGAAGGTGAACTCGTCGGTGACCGACTCGAATGCCGCCGCGGTGGACATCAGGGGCGAGCCCTGGAGCTTCACCGCCCAGCGGGCGCGCACCATGGGCCCGATCTGGGGTGTGGAGGCGCCGGTGGGCACGGCCGCCGCGAGCAGTGCCCACAAAGGGGCGTGGGAGAGCGCGAGCGCTGTGAGGGCGAGACCGGACAGGGAGTGCGCCACAATGCCCGGAACCAGCACCGCACGCTGTCCGTAGCGGTCGGCGAGGCGGCCGCTCCAGGGTGCGAACAGGGCCATGGCGACACCGGTGACGGCCGCGGCGGCGCCCGCCGTCGCGTAGGAGCCGGTGGTGTGCCGCACCAGCAGCACGATGGAGACGGTGAGCATCGCGAAGGGCTGGCGTGCCGCGAAGCCGGGGAGCAGGAAACGCCAGGCGCCCGGGGTGCACAGAAGGTTCTTGTACCCCGGGCGATCACCCTGTTGGTCGGGAGTGACCGTGGATGCGGCGGCCCTGGCCTTTCTGCCGCCTGTTGACGCCCTCACCTGCGAGGCAGGTGATTCTGGTCCGCACCGTTGGGTGGTGCCACCGCGGGTTCCTGCTTCATCGGCCCTCGCCTTCCCTCGAGAGGGACTGGTCTTACGCGGGCCTCCACAGGCGTCACTTTCCGCCCGTCCGGCGGTAGGTCCGACGAACGTGCTGTCGGACAAGCTGAACTTACCGGTGATGGTCGGCTCCTGTGGGGCTGTTTGGGCACGAAAGCGCGCCTTCTCATCCCGAAGAGTGGCGAACCGGTCAACTGTACGATATGAAACGCGCCCTTAACGCCCGCCGCCGTTGCCGCTCGTGCCGAGCCATCCGGCCAGCTTGCCGCCGTGTCCGACCGCGCGCAGCCGCCGTTCCGCCGCGTCCCGGACGGGATCGGTGGCCACCACGAGCAGTTCGTCGCCGCGTCGCAGCACCGTCGCTGGCAGCGGAACGAACGATTTTCCATCCCGGACGACGAGGGTGACCGCGGCCCCGGTCGGCAGCCGCAGCTCGCCCACCTCGACGCCGTGCATCTTCGAGCCCTCGGGGATCGCGACGGACAGCAGATGCCCGCGCAGTCGCTCCAGGGGCGCCGACTCGATCCCGAGGTCGGCGGCCTCGGCGTCCGCGCCCAGCCTCAGTCTGCGCGCCAGCCAGGGCAGGGTGGGGCCCTGGATCAGGGTGTAGACGACGACCAGCACGAAGACGATGTTGAAGATGCGGCGGCTGGCCTCGACGCCCTGCACCATCGGGATGGTCGCCAGGATGATGGGCACCGCGCCGCGCAGCCCGGCCCAGGACATGAGGGCCTGCTCCTGCCAGGGCACCCGGAACGGCGTCAGGCACAGCACGATGCTCAGCGGGCGCGCCACCATCGTCAGCACCAGGCCGATGACGAGCGCCGGCCAGATGTCGTCGCCCAGTTCGTGCGGGGTGACCAGCAGACCGAGCAGGACGAACATGCCGATCTGGGCGATCCAGCCGAGTCCGTCGGCGAAACCGCGTGTGGCGGGCCAGTGTGGCAGCTTGGCGTTGCCCAGCATCATCGAGGCGAGATAGACCGCGAGGAAGCCGCTGCCGTGGGCCATCGCGCCCGCCGCGTAGGCCGTGACGGCGATCGCCATGACCGCGATCGGGTAGAGGCCGGAGGCGGGCAGGGCGACGTGTCTGAGGCCCCAGGAGCCCAGCCAGCCCACCGCGAGACCGATGGCGGCGCCGATGGCCAGCTCCAGGGCTATCTCCCCGAGCAGCACATACCAGTGGTCGACCGGACCGGCCGTGGAGAAGGCGACCACCAGGATGACCACCGGGGCGTCGTTGAAGCCGGACTCGGCCTCCAGCGTGCCCGTCACGCGCGCGGGGAGGGGAATCCTGCGCAGCACCGAGAAGACCGCCGCCGCGTCCGTCGAGGAGACGACCGCCCCGACGATCAGTGCCTGCCGCCACTCCAGCCCGATCAGGTAGTGCGCGGCCGCCGCTGTCACCCCGACGCTCACCGCGACCCCGCCCAGCGCCAGTACGGAGGCGGCGGGCAGGGCCGGCTTGATCTCCTTCCACTTCGTGCCCAGACCGCCCTCGGCCAGGATCACGACGAGGGCCGCGTATCCGATGACCTGGGTCAGTTCGGCGTTGTCGAAGCGGATGGCGCCGATGCCGTCCTGGCCCATGGCGACGCCGATCCCCAGGTAGACGAGCAGGCTGGGGAGCCCGCTGCGCGAGGAGATCCGGACCGCTGCCACGGCGACGAGCAGGACGAGCGAGCAGACGAGGAGGAGCTGGTTGAGATGGTGGACAGTCAGCGGCCGTTCCCTTCCCTGGCCCGCGGCGTCGCGCGCGCGGGCTCACGTACATCGGACACGAAGGCACATTGTTTCGCACCCAAGTACTTCGTTACCTTACCTAACTCTTGACGATTTCTTGACGCTCGGCAAGGCAAGATCGAACGTCCGTCCGGCCGGGTTCCCGACTCCGCGTCAAGTGGCACCGGGCCCTGCGCCTATGGTTGCTCCAGCGCTCAGTCAAAAGCACAGCCCGCCCTGCCGCTCGCGTGAGGACAGCAAGGACAGCGATGCCCCCCAACACCACCGCCTCATCGGGTCACAAGCCCGGCAAGTCCGGCAGGAAGAAGGGGCGCAAAGCCCGTCTGCTCGTATTCGTCCTGGTGCTGGCCATCGTCGGAGGCGTGGCCTACGGGGCGTACTGGTCCATCAGTACCGTCCGCGGGTCGTTCCCGCAGACCAAGGGTTCGACCACGCTGGACGGGCTGTCCGGGCCCGTGGACGTCAAGCGTGACGGCAACGGCATCCCGCAGATCTACGCGTCCTCCGACGCGGACCTGTTCATGGCGCAGGGTTACGTCCAGGCGCAGGACCGGTTCTACGAGATGGACGTGCGCCGCCACATGACCTCCGGGCGTCTCTCGGAGATGTTCGGCAGGGGCCAGGTCGACAACGACGAGTTCCTGCGCACCCTGGGCTGGGACCGGGTGGCGAAGCGGGAGTATGACAAGACGCTGTCGGCCTCCACGAAGAAGTACCTCCAGGCTTACGCCAAGGGGGTCAACGCCTACCTCCAGGGCAAGAGCGGCGAGGACATCTCCCTGGAGTACGCGGCGCTGGGCTTCACCAACGACTACAAGCCCGCGCAGTGGACCCCGGTCGACTCGGTCTCGTGGCTGAAGGCGATGGCCTGGGACCTGCGCGGCAACATGCAGGACGAGATCGACCGCGCCATGATGACCAGCCGTCTCGGCCCCAAGCAGATCGCCGACCTCTACCCGGAGTACCCCTACCGTCGTAACCAGGCGATAGTCCAGGACGGCGAGTACGACGAGCTGACGGGGACCTTCGACGGGGGCGACGACTCGTCGGGCGACGGCTCGTCCACCAGTGGCACGAGCGGCGTCTCCGGCACGGGCGTCTCCGGCACGAGCGGCGTTTCCGGTGCTGGCGGTACCGGTGGCACCACCGGAACGGGCGGCACCACCGGAACGGGCGGCACCGCCTTGGAGAGCCAGCTGTCGGCCCTCCAGGACGTCCTGGACGACGTTCCCACGGCCGTCGGCGTGAACGGCAACGGCATCGGCTCCAACTCCTGGGTGGTCGCCGGGAGGAACACCATCACGGGCAAGCCGCTGCTGGCCAACGACCCGCACCTGTCGGCCTCGCTGCCGTCCGTCTGGTACCAGATGGGCCTGCACTGCCGCACGGTCTCCGCCAAGTGCCAGTACGACGTCACCGGCTACACCTTCGCGGGCATGCCCGGCGTGGTCATCGGCCACAACCAGAACATCTCCTGGGGCATGACGAACTCCGGTGTCGACGTCACGGACCTCTACCTGGAGAAGCTCTCCGGCGACGGCTACCTGTACGACGGCAAGGTCAAGCCCTTCACCACGCGCGAGGAGACCATCAAGGTCGCCGGCGGATCGTCCAAGAAGATCGTCGTCCGGCAGACCGGCGACGGCATGCCCCTGCTGTCCGACCGCGACAAGGAGCTGGTGAAGGTCGGCAGGAAGGCGACCGTCGACACCTCCGCCCCCGACCGTGGCGACGGTTACGGCATCGCCCTGAGGTGGACCGCGCTGGACCCGGGCACCTCGATGGACGCCGTCTTCGCGATGGACAGGGCGACCGGCTGGAACGACTTCCGCGAGGCCGCCGCACTGTTCGACGTGCCGTCGCAGAACCTGGTCTACGCCGACACCGAGAACCACATCGGCTACACGCTGCCCGGAAAGATCCCCACGCGCGCGAAGGGCGACGACGGCTCCGTCCCGGCGCCCGGCTGGGACCCCAAGCACAAGTGGACCGGGTACATCAAGCCGGACCAGCTGCCGTACGAGTACGACCCGAAGCGCGGCTACATCGTCACCGCCAACCAGGCCGTCGTCGACAAGGACAAGTACCCCTACACGCTCACCACGGACTGGGGCTACGGCACCCGCAGCCAGCGGATCAGCGACCTGATCGAGCAGAAGATCAAGGGTGGCGGCAAGATCTCCACCGACGACATGCGGCAGATGCAGTTGGACAACAGCAGTGAGATCGCCAAGCTGCTCGTGCCCAAGCTGCTGAAGATCGACGTCGGCGACAAGGACGTCCGCGAGGCCCAGGAGCTGCTGGAGGGCTGGGACTACACCCAGGACGCCGACTCGGCGGCGGCCGCCTACTTCAACTCGGTCTGGCGCAACATCCTCAAGCTCGCCTTCGGCAACAAGCTGCCCAAGGAGCTGCGAGTCGAGGGCCAGTGCCTGTGGGTGGACCCGGTCAACACCACCGGCCCGGTCGACGACACCGGCAAGGTGCGTGAGTGCGGCGAGCGCGCCGCCGACCAGGCGCAGCCGGACGGCGGCGACCGCTGGTTCGAGGTGGTGCGCACGCTCATGGACGACGAGAACAGCGACTGGTGGAAGACGCCGAAGACACCGCGCTCGGGCACCACCCACCCCCTGGCCGACAACCGTGACGAACTGTTCAAGCGGGCCATGGTCGACGCCCGCTGGGAGCTGACCGCCAAGCTCGGCAAGGACATCGACACCTGGAGCTGGGGACGGCTGCACCGCCTGTTCCTGAAGAACCAGACCCTGGGCACCGACGGCCCCGGTTTCCTGCGGTACATGCTCAACCGCGGCCCCTGGAAGCTCAGCGGCGGCGAGGCGGCGGTCAACGCGACCGGCTGGAACGCCGCCGGCGGCTACGAGGTCGTGTGGGTGCCGTCCATGCGGATGGTGGTCAACCTCGCCGACCTCGACAAGTCGAAGTGGATCAACCTCACCGGCGCCTCCGGGCACGCCTACAGCGCCCACTACGTCGACCAGACGAGCAAGTGGGCCAACGGCGAGCTGCTGGAGTGGTCCTTCTCCGACAAGGCGGTCGACGACAGCACGAGCGACTCGCTGGTGCTGAAACCGTGAGCCGCTGACGCATGGCAGTGAACCGGCCCTCCACGCGCGCGTGGAGGGCCGGTTCATGTTCAGGAGGGCTCGTGTTCAGGAGGGCCGGTTCGTGTTCAGCGGGGTGGGGTTCGTGTCAGGCGGTCGGTTCTGTTCAGGCGGGCCGAGGGAAGCGGCGCACCCCCGACGGCGTGACCGCTGCCTGCACCGGCCGGTCGTGCGCCTCCGAGGGCACCCGCTCGACCACCTCGGAGTCGTACAGCAGCACCACCAGCGCGGGGTGGGCGCCCGCCCGCTCCAGGCGTGCGAGGACCCGGTCGTACGAGCCCCCGCCGCGGCCCAGCCGCATCCCGCGCGCGTCGACCGCCAGCCCGGGCAGCAGTACGACGTCGGCGGCGGTCACCGCGTCCGGGCCCAGGCGCTCGCCGACCGGCTCGAAGAGGGCCGTCTTTCCGCCGTGGCGGACCCGCGCGAGGGAGCCCTCACCGGCGTAAGCGCCCCAGTCGAGGTCGTTGTCGGGCAGGAGCGCCGGGAGCAGGACCTGCACACCCCGCGCGCACAGCGCGTCCAGCAGCGCGCGCGTGCCGGGTTCGCTCCCTACGGAGACGTACGCCGCCACCGTGCGCGCACGCGCCAGTTCGGGCAGCTCCCGTGCCCGCCCGGCCAGTGCAGTGGCCGCTTCCCGCACGTCATCGGCTGTCAACCTGTTCCTCACCGTGAGGAACTCTCGCCGCAACATGCGCTTGTCAGGCTCGTCCGGACGTCCGACGGGACTCAAAGGTCGCACCCGTACCTTTCAATACGCTCATATGAGAGCCAATTAACCGGAGCCACAGATTGCTCTCAAAGGCACCGGATAAGGTTGCGGCCATGACTCAGTCGCACCCTCGGATCAGCAAGGCTGTCATTCCCGCAGCTGGTCTCGGCACCCGGTTCCTGCCGGCCACCAAGGCCACTCCCAAGGAGATGCTGCCGGTCGTCGACAAGCCGGCGATCCAGTACGTGGTCGAGGAGGCCGTGTCCGCCGGTCTCGATGACGTCCTCATGATCACGGGACGCAACAAGCGCCCCCTGGAGGACCACTTCGACCGCAACTACGAGCTGGAATCGGCCCTTCAGAAGAAGGGCGACGCGAGTCGGCTCGCCAAGGTGCAGGAGTCCAGCGACCTCGCGACCATGCACTACGTCCGCCAGGGCGACCCCAGGGGCCTCGGCCACGCCGTCCTGTGCGCCGCCCCGCACGTGGGCCACGAGCCCTTCGCCGTCCTCCTCGGCGACGACCTGATCGACCCGCGCGACCCGCTGCTCCAGCGGATGGTCGAGGTCCAGGAACAGCGCGGCGGCAGCGTCATCGCGCTCATGGAGGTCGCGCCCGAGCAGATCCACCTCTACGGCTCCGCGGCCGTGGAGCCCACCGAGGACGGCGACGTCGTCAAGGTCACCGGCCTGGTCGAGAAGCCCGACCCGACGGACGCCCCCTCGAATTACGCGGTGATCGGCCGCTACGTCCTCGACCCGCACATCTTCGACATACTCCGCAAGACCGAGCCCGGCCGCGGCAACGAGATCCAGCTCACCGACGCCCTCCAGCAGCTCGCGGAGGACGAGAAGGTCGGCGGCCCGGTGCACGGCGTCGTCTTCAAGGGCCGCCGCTATGACACCGGCGACCGAGGCGACTACCTGCGTGCCATTGTCAGACTCGCATGCGAACGTGAAGACCTGGGCCCGGACTTCCGGGCCTGGCTTCGCAGTTACGTAGCCGAGGAGATGTAGCAACGTTGAGCAGCGCCGCGCCCCACAGCACCGGCCCCGACCACCTGTGGTCGGTGGACGAGCACCTGGAGGACATCCTCGCGACCGTCCGCCCCCTCGAACCCATCGAGCTGCAGCTCCTCGACGCCCAGGGCTGTGTCCTTGTCGAGGACGTCACGGTGCCGGTGTCCCTGCCGCCGTTCGACAACAGCTCCATGGACGGGTACGCCGTGCGGGTCGCGGATGTCGCGGGCGCGAGCGAGGAGTACCCCGCCGTCCTCGACGTGGTCGGGGACGTCGCGGCAGGCCAGGCCGGCCTGCTCCACGTCGGCCCCGGCCAGGCCGCCCGGATCATGACCGGCGCCCCGCTGCCGCCCGGGGCCGAGACCGTGGTCCCGGTCGAGTGGACCGACGGCGGGCTCGGTGAGGGACCGGTGAGCGGAATGCGCGCCCGCGCCCTGGCGCCGGAGGGCGCCGAGGGGCAGGTGCACGTGTACCGGCCGGCCGAGGCACGCGCGCATGTGCGCGCCCAGGGCAGCGACGTGAAGGCCGGCGACCGCGCCCTGGAGGCGGGCACGATCCTCGGCCCGCCGCAGATCGGCCTGCTCGCCGCCATCGGGCGCGGCACCGTCCGCGTGCGCCCGCGCCCGCGCGTGGTCGTCATGTCCACCGGCAGCGAACTCGTCCAGCCCGGCGAGGAACTCGGCAGCGGCCAGATCCACGACTCCAACAGCTTCGCCCTCACCGCGGCCGCCCGCGACGCCGGCGCGATCGCCTACCGGGTGGGCGCCGTCGCCGACGACGCCGAGACCCTCCGCTCCACCATCGAGGACCAGCTGGTCCGAGCCGACCTCATGGTCACCACGGGCGGGGTGAGCGTCGGGGCGTACGACGTCGTCAAGGAGGCGCTGTCGTACGTCGGCGACGAGGACGGCAGCGGCATCGAGTTCCGCAAGCTCGCCATGCAGCCCGGAAAGCCCCAGGGCTTCGGCACCATCGGCCCGGACCACACTCCGCTGCTCGCGCTCCCGGGCAATCCCGTGTCGTCGTACGTCTCCTTCGAGCTGTTCGTCCGCCCCGCGATCCGCACCCTCATGGGTCTCGACGACGTCCACCGGCCCCTCACCCGCGCGAAGCTGACCGCGGACAAGGCGCTGACCTCGCCGAAGGGCCGTCGGCAGTTCCTGCGCGGGACGTACGCCGACGGCTCCGTGAGCCCGGTCGGCGGCGCCGGATCCCATCTGGTCGCGGCCCTCGCGCACGCGGACGCGCTGATCGTCGTCCCCGAGGACGTGGAGTCCGTGGAGCCCGGCGCCGAGGTCGAGGTCGTCCTGCTCGGCTGAGCGCTCCTGGTTGGCGGTAGCGTGTCGCGCACGACAAGCTCGCGCGACACACCGCGCCGGGCCCCCCGACCGGGAGCGCCACACCGCATGACTGAGCCTTCCCGGGGGCAGACCCCCGGACCCCCTGTGCAGGACCGACTGACCCACATCGACGAGGCGGGCGCGGCCCGCATGGTCGACGTGTCCGGGAAGGACGTGACCGCGCGCACCGCTCGCGCCAGCGGCCGTGTCCTGGTCTCGCCCCGCGTGGTCGAGCTGCTGCGCGGCGAAGGGGTCCCCAAGGGTGACGCCCTGGCCACCGCGCGGATCGCGGGCATCATGGGCGCCAAACGCACCCCGGATCTGATCCCGCTGTGTCACCCGTTGTCGGTGTCCGGTGTGAAACTGGACCTGAGGGTCGCGGACGACGCCGTGGAGATCCTGGCCACGGTGAAGACGACGGACCGTACGGGCGTCGAGATGGAGGCGCTCACCGCGGTCTCCGTCGCCGCTCTCACCGTGATCGACATGATCAAGGCGGTCGACAAGGGAGCGGTCATCACGGACGTACGGGTCGAGGAGAAGACGGGCGGCAAGTCGGGCGCCTGGAGCCGGGCATGACGTATCGCGCTCTGGTGGTCACTGCCTCCAACCGGGCCGCCTCCGGGGTCTACGAGGACAAGGGCGGCCCGATGGTCGCCGACGGCCTCAAGGGCTTCGGCTTCGCCGTCGACGGGCCGCAGGTCGTGCCGGACGGAGCGCCCGTGGAGGCCGCCCTGCGCGCCGGGGTGGACGCCGGGTACGACGTGATCGTCACCACCGGCGGCACCGGCATCTCGCCCACCGACCGCACCCCCGAGGCGACCCGCGAGGTGATCGACCACGAGGTCCCGGGCATCGCGGAGGCGATCAGGGCGTTCGGACGGGAGAAGGTGCCGACGGCGGCGCTCTCCCGGGGCCTGGCCGGGGTGGCGGGGCGGACACTGATCGTCAATCTGCCGGGCTCCTCCGGCGGGGTGAAGGACGGACTGGCCGTCCTGGAGCCCCTGTTGGCGCACGCCGTCGACCAGATCCGCGGCGGCGACCACCCGAGACCCGACATCGGCCGTGGGGGTGCGAGCTGAACAGCGTGTCCTGGCCCGCCGTACTGGCGGACGGCGACGTCGTCCTGAGGCCGATAAAGATGCGCGACCAGCGGGCCTGGCGCGAGGTCAACCGGCGCAACCGGGACTGGCTGCGGCCCTGGGAGGCGACCATTCCGCCGCCCACGCCCAGTGGGCCGATCGCGCACCGGCCGACCTACCGGCAGATGGTCAGACATCTGCGGGCCGAGGCGAACGCCGGACGGATGCTGCCGTTCGTCATCGAGTACCAGGGGCGACTGGTCGGACAACTGACGGTCGCGGGGATCACCTGGGGCTCGATGTGTTCGGGGCACATCGGTTACTGGGTGGACGAATCGGTGGCCGGCCGCGGTGTCATGCCGACCTCCGTGGCGCTCGTCGTGGACCACTGTTTCCGCGCCGTCGGTCTGCACCGCATCGAGGTCTGCATTCGCCCTGAGAACGGGCCGAGCCGCCGGGTGGTGGAGAAACTCGGATTCCGCGACGAGGGGCTGCGCCCGCGCTATCTCCACATCGACGGCGCCTGGCGCGACCACCTCGTGTTCGCGCTCACCGCGGAAGAGGCGCCCGACGGTTTGCTCAGGCGCTGGCAGCGGGCACGCTCCAGGAGCACGCCGCACGACAATCCCGCATAACGCGCTGCGTGAGGTGATGTGACGCGCTGCGTGAGGTGATGTGACGCGCTGCGTGAGGTGATGTGACGCGCTGCGTGTGGCGAGGTAACGCGCCGCGTGTGACCATGACCCCGGAAATTGAATATGTGTTCGAAAATGATCGGTGGATGACCGCCTCGGAGCATTGAATTCACGGCTCCGGCGGTCCGCTGATCGCATCGGTCACAAAAAAAGCTCGAAACATCAGCCAGATCGTGCGACACACCGCGCAATTGGCAGATGGCCTCATGCAAACCCCTCTACCGTGTGAGGCGTGAGCAGCAGCGGCCTCATCTACGCAGTCATTGTCGGGGCCTGGGCCGCCTACTTGGTGCCGATGTGGCTCCGTAGGCAGGACGAGCTGAACGAGGCCCGTCCGACGGAACGCTTCAGCACAGCCATCCGGTTGTTGTCCGGACGGGCGGGGATGGAGCGCCGGTACGCCAAGGACCTGCGGGCGCGCTCCACCGAGGAGGGGGAGTCCGGCGCCGTCGACACGGACGCCGTCACCGACTCGGTGGACGTCCGCGCCTTCGCCATGCCTCCGACCGACCCGCAGGCACGGGCGGCGGTCCAGGAGCAGAGCCCGGGACGGGCGGAACCGGGACGGGCGGAACCGGGACGGGCGGAACCGGAGCGGGAACCGGCGCGCGAGCCTGTCCGTGAGGGGGCGGCGCGTGGGCCGGGCCGCGAGTCCGGGCGTGAGGACGCGGGCGGCTCCGCGCGGAGAGCAGGGGCCGGGACGGCAGCGCAGCGGGCGCAGGCCGCCCGGCGCGCGGTCTCCGCGGAGGCGGCCGCGGCGCGCGCCCGGCGTATGAAGGTCCTCGCGCGCCGTCGGCGTACGACGGTCATGCTGTTCCTCGCCTTCACGCTGGGCGCGATCGTCGCCGCGGTCGGAGGGCTCGCGTTCCTGTGGGCGCCCGGCGTGCCCGCCATACTGCTCAGCGCGTACATCGCCCACCTGCGCTCCAAGGAGCGCCGGCGCTTCGCCTACCAGATGGACCGGCGGATGGCCGAGGCCGCCGCGCAGCGGCTGCGTGAGCGCGCCCGCCAGCCGCGCCGACGAGCCTCCGTGGACGCGGGCGTCGCCTTCGAGGAGCCGGACGAGAGCCCCGAGACGGCGACCGACCCCGGGCTGTCGGCGCTCGCCGCGGACCGGCGCGCGCTCGTCGAGCAGACCGACCACGCCGAGTGGGTCGACCAGCAGCGGGAACGGCAACAGCGCCCCGGACACGGGGACAGTTGGGACCCGGTACCGGTGCCGCTGCCGACGTACGTGACCGCCCCGGTCGCCCCGCGGGCCACCTCCGACGTGGACCTGGGGGCGCCCGACGCGTGGAGCTCCGCGCGGTCCAGCGCCGTCACGCCCGAGCAGGAGGCGGAGCCCGTAGCACCTGACGGGGGATCGGAGGAGCCGCCCGACGACGCGGAGGGCAAGCCCGCGGCCGGCGGCCGTACCGACGCCCGTCGCGCCGCCTCCGCCCGCCGCGCCCGCGAACGCGGCCGCACTCCGCTCTTCGACCAGTACGAGGACGGCGACCGCCCCCGCGCCGCCAACGAGTGACGTACGGCTGACATACGGCTGACGTACCGCGGCCTTGACCAGCCCGGAACGGATTTCCAAGCACCCTGACGGGGATGCTAGAGTTTCACTCGTTGCAAGGGCCTGTGGCGCAGTCTGGTAGCGCACCTCGTTCGCATCGAGGGGGTCTGGGGTTCAAATCCCCACAGGTCCACGCACGGCCGTTCTTGAGTTCGCTCGAGGTCGGTTGACGAGATCCCGGCGATCATGATGATCGCGCGGGATCTTCGTCGTTTCCGGGGTCTGTTCGATGGTGTTCGGGGTGATGGACGTCGGTGGTCAACGGCTTTGGCGGTGTCGCTGTCCGGTCGGGCCCTGTTGAGCGCATGACGGTCGGCCCCGGGGTGCCGGGGCTGGCGGTGGTCGTGTGTTGTTCTTCTGGTTCAGAGACCTGTGGTGGTGGCGGTGGCCGTCCGGTCTGTGCCGTCGGGCCGGTCTCTGGCCGACACCGAGCCGGTGGCTGGGGATCGATGTGTTCGAAGTCGGTGTCGGTGAGGTGGGTGCCGGTGCGCTGGTAGAGCCAGGCTTCGAGGATGTCGAGGTTGCCGACGGTGACCATGAGGGCGACGAGGAGGGTCTGGGCGACCTGGCCTCGTGCCGGGCGGTGTTTCGGGTTGCCGATGTCGAGTTCGTCGCTCTTGAGGCGTCCGTGGATCCCCTTGTTGTGGGACCGGATGGGCTTGTAAGCGGCGATCCAGTCGTCGGACAGGTAGTGGCTGTCCTGCCGGAACTTGGCGGTCTTGAGGTCGCCGGAGGCGTCTGCGGGCACGGTGATGTCGGATTTGCCGCAGACGGCGGGCAGTTCGTCCGCCGGCGGGTGGGTGAGCCATTCGTCTGCGGGAAGCTGGATGGTCGGCCGGGCGGCCGGATGGGCTGCGCGTTTGCGGCTGTCGGCAAAATTGATCACCGCAGTGGGCGGGCCCGGAGTACGGGGTGTGCGGGGTCGGAGCCGGTCGCGGCGGGCGCAGTTCACCGACGGGGATGGTCCGGCGGCGGGGCAGTGCAGGCGGATGGCGCCGCGGGCGTCGGGTCCTTGTTTGGTTTTGAGGAAGTACGGTCCCCGGGCGGCGATGTGGTCAGTGAGCTGCTGGTTGTCCCTGATCTCCCGTACGGCCTTGTCGCCCAGGCCCTGGGTGGCGTGCGCCAGTGTGGTGGGCGTGCAGGGGCAGGCGAGGGAGCCGTCGATGAGCAGGGCGCCCTGCCAGCTGCCCTGTTCACCACGATCGTTGACCTTGTAGTCCAGTGCCAGGCGGTAGCCGAGGCGGCGTACGGGGATCTGGAAATTCTCGGGAGCGTATCCGGTGTAGGCGCGGTCGGCCGCGCAGGTGCCCACCGGCAGGCCGAGGCTGCCGAGTTCCTCCAGGGCGAGGACGGCGTTGCGGCCGGTGCGGACGGTGGGGGTGTCCAGGATCAGGCCGACGCACATCTGTGGGTAGGCCGTCGGCTTGCCTGCGGGCTCGCCAGGGCGGCGGCGGTGCGCGGCGACGGCGAACGTGGCGCTGCAGCCGAAGGTGCCTTCGTCGGAGCCCCCGCTGAAGTGCCAGCCCGCGGTGATCTCCACCGAGGCGGTCTGGGACCGTTCGCTGGCGTGGCGGGCGAGGACCGGGATGGGGGTGGCGTCCACGCCGACGTCTCCGCGCCAGCCACGCAGAAGGCCCCGGGAGTCGGCAGATCGAACCGGGGCCAGGACCAGCTGGTTGGCCAACTGCTGGAGCCGTTCGGCGGCTTGTCGGCCGGAGGGGACGTTCCAGGCGTCGGCGTAGGCGTCGGCGATCTCCTGGGGCAGACGCGAGCGACGGTCGCAGCGGGCGGGGTCGAGGACGGTGGTGATGCGGTCGAAGCCCCGGTAGAGGCGTCGGCTCGCGGCAGCTTCCCGAGTGCGACGCAGCCAGGTCCGGCAGGTCTGCACGGTCGAGCCCTCCAGGCCCGGGCAGCTCGACAGTACGAACGCGTCGATCGTCTCCGTCCGCAGCCACACCCCTGGATCGCGCGGCAGTCCGCCGCTGTCGGCCCACACCGCCAGCCGCCCGACGGCATACAGAAGCCGCCGCACCTCGTAGCAGGTGGCCGGGGCGGTAGCCGCCACCGTCGCCCGTACCTGGTCGGCGACCGGCGCCCACTGCCGGTGCGGCAGCCTCGGGCGGTAGTCACGGATCCGGCCGGAGATCTCCGAGTTCAACGTCACGGCCCAAGCCCACCGGCTGGTCAAGCAGCCAGTGAAGGGGTTGAAGCCGATCTTCACGGAAAGGAGTGCATCTGCATGGTCGGAGGCATGAACCGCCGAAGGCCGCCGCGCGAGCTTGCCCGCGATCCGGAAGCCTGGCCCCACGCCCAGCTCACCGACCCCAGTGCCGTCGTCGTTCAGTCCATCGCGCGTACTCTCGCCGACGCTCTGGCGATCCAGAAGCGGAGCCTGCGGCAGACCTCCGCCGGCTCCGGGGGCAACCGGCAGGCCATCGCCGACCTGCTCGCCGGCCGATGCTGGCCCGACGTCGCCACCGTCGCCCGCCTGGAGAACTTCCTTGCCGTGCCGCTGTATCCGACCTGCGGCGGAACGCATCCCGACCACTGAAAACCGGCCTTTCCGCTCCCGGGCACCAGTGGCTTGCGGGAACGACGAAATAGGCCACGCACCCCCCGGGGCGAGCACGGTTGCTCTAACCTCGGGAGAGTGCGTGAGCCACTACGAAGGGGTCCACGTCGAAGGTTCCGAAGAGGCTCCAATCTCAACGGAACCCGTCCCCTCCTCCCCGCAACGGGAGGAGGGGACAGTTTTGGGATGGCGGTGTCGTCAGGCGGCCCCTTTCAACCCGATCTCATCAACGGACCCGGACCGCGCTGCCTGCCCGGCCTCGGAGGTCCGCACGATCGCGAACACGGCGGTCTTCACCTCGGCGATCCGTCCGTGCCCGGCAAGCCGCTTGCAGGTCGCGCGGATCGTCTCCACCGCCGCAGTCCCGGCCTTGCCCTCCGTCGGGCGTCCCAGGGCAGCGGTGAGATCCCTGACGTGCATCTGCTTCCCGGACGTGGCCAGCAACTGCTCGATGGCCTGCATCACCTCGCCGGACTTCGCCCCAGCCCTCTGCTTCGGCCGCGCGTTCTTCATGCCGGCCTGCCGACGTCCCTGCGGGGACGCCGCCGTCTCAGCTGCCGAAGCAGGGGAGTCGTCGTGCGAGCGCACGGTGTCGCTCCCGGCCGTCTCCGAAGCGGCTTCCGGTTCCTCGGCGGCGCTCGGCGCCTCAGCGAGGATCTCGTCGAGAGCACCGGCGAGCTGATCACGGGTGGTCTGGGTCTTCAGCAAATCATCTTGGACAGCCGCGAGTTCGGCAGCCAGCTCACGCTGGCGCTCCTGTAGACGGTTGGCCTTGCGGGCGTAGAAGTCCACGGCCGCACGCACCCCTGACGCCGCAGCAGCCTCATCCGTTTCAGCGAAATCCATCCGCCCTCCCCAGCCAGACGACACCTCAGGCGCATCGCCAGACATCGTAGGCAACGCCAGACGTCCCCAGACAGCCAAACGGCCAACCACGTCTGGCAGTTGGCCAGACAGCTGGCCGCCGCACGACACGGCCTCGCACCCGCGTCTGACGACGACTATCGCCGCCAGACGTACCGAACAGGCGCAGCGGCACCGACGTTGACTCCGGGCTGCAAGGGCTCCTCGACGCACATTTCGTCGTCTCTGGTAGCGAACGGCAACATCACCACTACGATGCCTCTCATGCATCACCTCTGTGACTGACCAGCGATCGCTCCGTGACCCTCCGCAGGCCACGGAGCACACACGACGTCATTCCGTCGTTCGTTCCGGCCATCTTTCGGGACGTCACACTGCTGGAGTCACTGGTGTTCCTAGCTCGACGCCGCCCTCACGGAAGTCTCGTCGCGCTCCTGCGTGACAACGCCGACTTCCGACGCCTCTTCTGCGCTTCCGCTCTCAGCCTGACCGGCGACTGGTTCACTTTCGTCGCCCTGAGTAGCTTCGTCTACCGCCACACGGGTTCGCCGGGATGGACAGCACTGCTGTTCGCCGTCAACTCCCTGCCCGGGGTCGTGCTGCTGCCGCTGATCGGACCCCTCACCGACCGGTTCGACCGGCAACGCCTGCGCATCGCGTGTGACCTGGGCGCGATCATCCCGGTCGTCGGCCTGCTGGTCGCCTTCCACATCCAGTCCGTCCCTCTGGCCCTCGGGTGCCTGGCAGGACTGTCCATCGCCGCAGCGATCGCGAGTCCCATCCCCGAGGCCGCACTGCCGAACCTCGTCACTGCCCGAGAGCTTCCACTGGCACAGACCGCTTTGGGAAGCCTGTACTCGGCGGGCCTCCTTGTGGGAGCCGGTCTGGGAGGCGTGGTCTCCGCGGCATGGGGCTCCTCGGTCACTCTCGTCATCGACGGGGCAACCTTCGCCGCCTCCGCACTCCTTATGATGAGGATCAGGCAGCCGCTCTCCAAGACGATCGCGAATCGCCGGATCCGGATGCGGGCCGATACCGCCGAACTCTGGACCTTCGTACGGACCACCCCGGTGGTCTCCGCCTTTCTCTGGCTGACCGTGGGACTGCGCCTCTGCTACGGCATGGTCGGCCTGCTGCCTGTTTACGCCCTCGACCGCTTCCACGTCGGTGACGCCGGCGTCGGGGCCCTGTATCTGGCACAAGGACTCGGCGCAGTAGTGGGTCCCTTCCTTGGCCGACGACTCGTCGCCGGGTCGATGCGCCGCAGACTGCACGCGGCCGGTGCTGCCCTGGCGCTCTTCGGGTCCGGCTATCTTGCCCTGGCGCAGGTCACAGCCCTCGGTCCCGGCATGGCCGCCGCCCTGGTCGGCCACATCGGAGTGGGTGCCTGCGCCATCCTCGCGGTCAACGGCCTTCAGCTCGCGACACCCGACCACATCCGCGGCCGGGTCATGGTCCTCGTCTTCGGCCTCTCCTCCGCTTTCCAAGGCGTGTCGTCTCTCGCGGTGGCACCTTTGGCCGCCTCCATCGGCATGCCCGACACCACCCGACTGCTCGCTGTGCTTGCCATCGTCTGCGCAGCCGTCTGGACGGTCGGTGTAACACGCACGGGGAATGCGCGAAAGCGCGTCGAACCGGATCTGGGCGATCGAGGACCTGATCGAGGCGTATGTGCATGAACTCACGCACACGCTCGTCATGCTCGACGAGCGCCGGTTCACCCACTACCCGCACTACGATGAACTGGAACGCGAAGAGAATCTCGTGAACTCTGCGATCAGGAACGAGAAACGCTCACTCTTCGCCTCCGTGCACAGTGTCTTCGTGGCGAGCGAACTTCTTCAGCTGCGAGAGGCCCATCACGGCCACCGGCTGGAGTTTCACATACACCCGCCATCGCGGAACATGCGCGAAAAGTCGCTCGCGGCTCTCGAATCTATTCTCGCCCTCCCGAACATCGATCGCCTTGCCAGTTCCCGGCTCCGGGAACTGCTCGAAACAACAGGAAAGCAGCTGGACACCCTTCGTCCTGGCGCGCTGGGCTCCTGACCGAGAGAAGGTGGAAAATGTTTTTTCTCCGAGGTCCCGAAGAAGGGCTCCAGGACGTCGTCACACTCTCCGCTCCCTACCTCGACCGGCGCAGCGTTTCGCTTCCCGCGGTCAAGGCCGCCTACCAGACGTACCTTGCCGTTCAACAGCCCAAGGTTCCAGCGAAGACCGTGGAACACACTGAATTCGTCCGCGATGCGTCATGGCGGACGGAGCTGAGTGGCTGGTTCCGCAACCCTGACGCACCTGACGCGGCAGGAGTACCGAAAGACTCTTCGGCAGTAGAACGGGCCATGGACCGAGTCGAAGAAGGGTTCCGCATCCTGTGCGGGAGCGAACCCGAACTCGCCCCGCTGTTCGATCTGGTAGTCAATCAGGTATTCGTCATGACGCTCCCACAGGAGCCGGGCAGCGGTTCCTCCTTCGACGGAGTCGGGCTCGTCTACGTCAACCCTCTGCCCGACTGGAGCACGCAGGACGTCATCGAATGCCTGGTCCACGAGTTCGCCCACACCCTCCTATACCTGGATGCCCTGCGACACACTCACCACCCTGACTACCGCCTGCTCGACATGCCGGAAAACGAGGCGGAAACCGCGATCACCGGGCGCCGTCGTTCGATCTTCTTCGCGTTCCAGAGCTTCCTCATCGCAGCCGAGATCCTCACCGTCCGACACCGCCATCCCGAAATCTGCCCCGGCGTAGGCATACACGGGTCCACTCCCGAGATCCTGGCCACCGCGAAGAGGACGTACGACCGCTGCATGGCGCATCCCAACCTCGACGCTCTCGCGACGCCTCGACTCAAGGCCCTTCTCAGCGACGCTCGCACCCGCATGCGGGAGATCGAGCAGAGCATGTAGCGGAACCCCGGGGCGTTGCCCGTTTGCACTCGCCGTGGGCGACCTCATGTGAAGCCGACGGGGAACGATCTTCGACGTCACGGGGAACGATCTTCGGGGCCTCTTGTAGCCGCACGTCAGCCCCTCTCGTGAACACCCCACGCACCAGCTGTTCTTGAGTTCGCTCAGGAAGAGTTCACGAGATCCCGTCCGATCTGATTGATCGGGCGGGATCTTGGCGTTTCCGGGTCCTGTTCGAGGAGATGTCCGAACAAGGCTGGCGCCGGGGGTTGGTTGCTTGGCGGTCGTCAGCCTGAAGTTCGGGGTGGTTCGGGGCCGTCGGCGGGCGTGCTTGATGTCGGCCTGTGGTGCTGGGGTCTCAGGTGGTCGTGCGGGTTTCCGGTCTTGTGGGTGGGGGCATCCCGGCCGCGTCGGGCGGTTGGGGTGCCGGTCCGGTGAGCGCGGCGGTTTCGTGAGTGGTAGCGGTCGTCTCGGTGCCGGTGGTCTGTTGCCAGCTGAGGAGGATGTGCAGGTTGATGCTGCAGATCATCAGCGCGAGCAGGATGGTCTGGGCGACCCGGCCGTGGGCGAGTCGTTTCGTGGGGTCGGAGATGTCGATGCCGTGACTTTTCGCCCTGCCGTTGAGGCCTTCGATATTCGCTCGCTCGGGTCGGTAGGCGTCCTGCCAGGTGGGGTGGAGGTAGTGCCGGTCCTGGCGGAACTTGTCGAGTTTGCCGAGGTCGCCGGGCCGGATGGTGATGGTGGGCTTCTGGCAGATGCGTGGCAATTCGTTCGCGGGGAGGGGCCGCAGGCGTTCGCCCGGGGGATCGGGACGGTGGGTTTCGCCGCGGTGTGTGCGGCGGTGGCCCGCTTGTTGGTGAGGTCGACGACGGCCGGCTGTGGTGCCGGGAGGTGGTGGGTCTGGTTGAAGCGGGGGCAGGACACGGCGGGCGAGGGCCCGGCGGCCGGGCACTGGAGGCGGATCGCGCCCCGCTCGTCCGGGGACTCTTTGAGCTTGAGGAAGTACGGTTCGCGGGCGGCGATCCGCTGGTGGAACTCGGTGTTGTCGTCGATGTCGCGTACGGCTTTGTCGTCGAGCCCGCTGGTCGCGTGGGCCAGAGCGGTCGGCATGGCGGGGCGGACGAGGGATCCGTCGAGGAGGAGGGCCCGTGGTGGGTGCCCTGGACGCCCCGGTGCTGCTGCTTGTAGTCGAGGACTATCTGGTAGCCGAGGCGGCGGGCCGGTTGCGCGAAGTGTTCGGTGATCTGGTCGGTGTAGGCGCGGTCGGCCGCCAGCAGCCCGGCCGGGAAACCGAACGGGACGAGCCGGGTCAGGGAGTGGACCGCGTTCGGGCCGGTGCGCTTGCCCGGGGTGTCCAGGACGAGGCCGAGCGCGAGTTGCGGATGGCGGCTGACGCGCCGGCCCGCCTGCGGGTGTCCGGCGGGGTGGCGGCGGCTGGCCGCGACCAGCAGGGTGGCGGAGTGCCCGAAGATCCCTTCGTCGGAGCCTCCGCAGTAGTGCCAGCCCGCGGTGAGTTCGACGGAGGCGAGGCCACGTCGTTCGCGGGCGGGTGGTGCGCGGCCTTCGAACCGTTCGCCGAGGACCGGGCTGTCGGTGCCTGGGGCCAGACTCGCTGGGCATGACCAACGACGCGCGGCTCAGAGATGTCGAGCAAGCCGACCTGGAACTGTTCCTCGAATACGAACACGACGCGGAGGCGGTCCGGCGGTCGAAGTTCCCCCCCGGAACAGGGAGGCATTCATGGCCCACTGGGCCACGAAGGTGCTCGGGGATCCCACCGTCCTTGTGCAGACCGTCACCGTGGACGGCGAACCGGCGGGGAACGTCGTGGCCTGGTGGGACCGGCGCCGGCGCTTCATCGGCTGCTGGTTCGGCCCCCAGTACTGGGGCCGGGGCATCGGCACCGAAGCACTGACGATGTTCCTGGAGAAGGAAACGGCCCGCCCGCTCTTCGCGGACCCCTTCACCGGGAACACCGGCTCGGTACGGCTGCTGGAGAGATGCGGCTTCCAACCCGCCGGGACGCTACGACACGGCGAGTACGAGCACATCCTGCTCGTACTCAACGAGGACTGCTGACGACTACACCCGCTGCTCTGCCGAAGGTTCCCCATCTGCGGTGCTGGCTTATCGGCGGTCGGTGGCTCGCGGGTCCCAGTGCTCGCGAAGGTGATCCAGCAGGTGTCGCGGGCGGTGTCCGCGAGGTACCAGATGCGGCCGCCGCCGGTCACCTCGATCTGCCATTGCTCGCAGGTCTGTCCACGGTGAGTACCGTGCCCCAGATTGCCCTTCAGCTGGTGGTGTCGGGGCGTCTCCGCGGTTGGCCTGGGATTAGTGCGCATGGTGATCCAGGCGCGGTAGGTGTTCTCGCGGGCCTGTCCGATGCCCGATGCCCGATGCCCGATGTCCGGGAACGCGGCGACTCTTCAGAGGCGGGGGAGGATACTCCCCCGCAACTGGAACATGACGGCTCGTCGATTCCCGCTGGCCATCGGCGGGCAGACGACACGGGAACCTACAGGGGCTTCACCGATGCCGGTGGGGCAGGGGAGCGGCCGGCTTCCTGGCCGCCCACGGGTTCGGTCGGCGGGGGTGTGGCCAGGCTTTGGAAGCACGGGCGCAGCAGGTCGATGATCTGCTCGGGTGAGGCGTCCGCGAGGTGCGTGAGGCGCAGCAGGTACCGCTCGGCGATCACGCCGTGGACGATCGCGCTGAGCAGGCTCGCGCGCAGGTCGGCGTCGGGTGTCGGTATCGCCTCGGTGAGTTGGTTGAGCTGAGGCTCCCCGGCGGCCCGGTAACGATCGGCGGCGTCGGCGTTCGTGAGTATCGAGCGCAGAACCGCCAGGGAGGCCGTCGGCTCGCCGGTCAGGCGCCTGCCCAGCGACGTGAGCAGCGCCTCGGCCACCTCGCCCGAGCCGCCGCCGGGCAACTCGTCGGCGGGAACCTCGGTGGCACGGGCGAAGAGCAGGTCCTTGCTGCCGAAGTAGTGCATGACCAGACCGGCGTCGACACCGGCGGCCGACGCCACGGCACGGATGGTGGTCCGGTCGTAGCCGAGTTCGGCGAAGATCTGGCGGGCCGCGGCGAGAATGCGCTCCTCGCTCTGGCGGCGCTGCTGTGCCCTGGTAGGGCGGGCGCTCGGTTCGGTCACGTGTTCATTCTACGACCGTTGACCGGATGCCCACTTTCGTTCTACGCTCGTTCAATCAACGAGCGTTCAACGAAAGGGAGTGGTCATGACTGCCACGTCACGCGAAGTCGTCGAGCAGGTCCTGCGCGCGGGCTGCGAGATGGACACCGAAACGTTCGTAAGCCTGATCGCCCCGGACGGCTACGTCGAGTGGCCGTACCGACCGGCGGGCATGCCTGGCCGCCTGGAGGGCCGCGAACAGATCCGCGCGTTCCTGACCGCCCAGGCCAAGGGCCTCGTCAGGTTCGACGAGTACCGCAACACGGTGATCCACGAGACCACCGACCCAGAGGTGGTGATCGTCGAGTACGACGCCCACGGCACCGTGATCCCCACAGGTGCACCCTTGCACCAAACCATCATCGCCGTACTCCGGATCAAGGACAGCCTGGTCGTCTCGTACCGCGACTACCTCAACCCACTGGTACTGGCTGAAACCCTGGCAAGCGTCGGCAACGCCTAGTGCCGGGAGGGGCACTAGCACCCGTCTTACGCGTTGCGGAGGCTCTGCGGTGCAAAGTGCTCGACCTCGCCGAAGGGGACCTGATCAATCCCGGGCAGACGTCGGGCTGGCACGCCTTCCAACAGTTCCGTGACCGTGTGATCGGATCCGCGCAGTGATACCGCCCGGCCGGATGATCACGTCCAATGAAGGCGACGGGGATTCCCAACCCCTGTGGCTCAGCGACGAGCCGACCGCAGCCTCGGAGGCGTACGGGCTCGCCGAACCGGCCGCGCTGCTGTGGCTGTTGTTGCTCGTCCCCCTGCGCGGGCGGCGCGGGTGGGTGGTGTGGGTGACCCCTCCGGTGCTGTGGGCGGGCATCGTACTGCGGCCGTTGGCGGTCGCGGTGCGGGAGAACAGCGTCATCGTGGCCCTGTTCCTCGCTGTGGGGTCGACGGCGGTTCTGGGTGGCGGCGTCGCCTGGCGGCTGGTCATGGCTGACCGGCGGCGGGCGGCGACGCTGCGCCTTGAACAGCGGGCCGAGTTCGCCCGCGATCTGCACGACTTCGTCACCCACCACGTGACTGGGATCGTGGTGCAGGCGCAGGGCGCTCTGGCGATCGCGAAGCGGCGACCGGAGTTGGTGCCACCGGCCCTGGAGCGGATCGAACGGGCCGGATCGGAGGCACTGACGTCCATGCGGCAGATGGTCGGGATGCTGCGGGACGCCGACGGGGAACCGGTCCTCGCGCCGCTGGCCGGGATGGCGGAGGTGCGCTCGCTCGTCGAGGGATTCTCGGCGGTCGGCGGCGCGCGGGCCCGGCTCGAACTGGAGGGTCCGTTCGACGACCTGCCGGTGGAGGTGACCACCACCGCCCACCGGGTGGTGTTGGAGGCGCTGACCAACGTACGCAAACATGCCCAGGGCTGCACCGAGGTGCGGGTGCACGCGGTCCGGTTCGGGGACGGCGTCACGGTGCGGGTCAGTGACGACGGCAGGCAACTCCACCGCTCCGGCGGCGGGTTCGGGCTGCCAGGGCTGGCCGAACGGGTGAACCTGGTCGGCGGCGGCATGCGGACGGGCCCGGCCGCGGGCGGTGGTTGGAGCGTCGAGGCCACCTTCCCGGCGGCTCCGGTCCCCGCCCCGCCCGCCGGCGTCCCGGGCGGAGGGACCCGTTGACCATTCGGGTGCTGATCGCCGACGACCAGGCCATGGTCCGCGCCGGATTCGCGATGATCCTGGCCGCCGAGGACGACATCGAGGGCGTACCAACGCGGAGATCGCCGCCGAGCTGTCCATCACGGTGGGCACGGTGAAGACCCACCCGGGGAACGTGCAGGCCAAGCTGGACGCCCGGAACCGGGTGGAGATCGCCGCCTGGGCCTGGGAGACCGGCCTCATCGGCCAGGAGTGACCGCCCCGGCGGCTGCCTCTCCGCCGACGTCCCCGGCACCCTTCCCGTCTCCTCGTGGCGTCGATGTTCTCTTCCAGGGCAGCCCGGGTGGGAAACGATCACCCACCAACTGGGAAGCGATCACCGGAAGCCCCCAACCCGGCAGGCCAGGGGGACTCGTGAACCCCCCCCAGCTCTTCTTGTCCGGGGACCGTTCGCCCGGCACCGCCCGACCGTTCGCGGTGGACAGGGACACCTCGGTGATCGTGCCCCCTTCGACCGTGACCCGGCCGCCGACGGTGACCGGACATGCTCCTGCCCGTCGGCGGCGTGCAGTTCCAACCGGGGCCCTGTCGCCGCCCCGGCGGCCTGCACCGGTGTCTTCGCCGGCTCCCCGGCGGGGTCCTTCGCGTCCGACGCCCCGGTGCCGCAGCCGGCCAGCAGGCACACCGAGACGGACAGCAGTGCCAGGGCAGACCGGGCCGGGCCGGTGCGATGTATGGATTCTCCGCTGTGCATGGGGCCAGCGTGGAGTGCGGATATCAGGAAGTGGTCAGTGTGTGGGAAGAACCGCACGAGGGCCGTGCACCGTGCTGACGACGCCTCAGCACACCTAGGGTCACCTGCGTGTGCGCATACATTCTGGTCGCGGAGGACGACGCCATGCAGGCCGAGTTGATCCGCCGGCTCCTGGTCAAGGAAGGCCATACGGCCGTCGTCGTCTCCGACGGACGGGCCGCTCTCGACGAGGCCCGTAACCACCGGCCCGACCTGGTGATCCTCGATGTGATGCTGCTGGTCGGTGTCGGGGGATCCAGGCAACCCGTGCGACCAGGCGCCGCGGCAGTACGGCAGGAACCCTGGTGGTGTCGGAGGCTGCCGTCGGCAAGCACATCGGGAGCATCCTGACCAAGCTGGATCTGCCGCCGGCGGACGACGTCCACCGGCGGGTGCTCGCGGTCCTGGCTTACCTCGGGAGCTGAGCTTCAGCTCAGGAGCTGAGCGGTTGGAGCCGTTTGGCGAAGCACCGGCTCCCCTCGTGGAAGCGGTAGTAGCCGAACTTCGCGCACGGCTCGTAACCGCTGGACGTGTAGAGGGCGATGGCCTCGGGCTGTTCGGTGCCGGTCTCCAGGACCATGCGGATCCGGCCGGCCGCACGGGCGTCCTCCTCCAACGCCGCCAGCATCCGGCGGGCGAGGCCCCGGCCGCGCAGTTGCGCGTTGACGTACATCCGCTTGAGCTCGGCGTCCCCGTCCAGGTTGCCCTCGCCGTTGGCGTCCTGTGCCCGCCATCCGCCGCTGGCCACGGGGGCGCCCGTCTCGTCGTAAGCGATCAGGTACACGCCGTTCGGCGGCTTGAAGTCCTCCGGTGCCAGCTCGGTGGCGTCACCGCCGTCGCCGTAGCGGACGTGGTACTCGGCCTGGACCTCGTCGTTGAGCTTGACGGCGTCGGGGTGATTGAAGGGGACGTGACGAATATCCATGCTTCCTGCCATATAGTGACCCACCCGCCTCTCATTCCAAGGCGGGACCCGGTCCAGTGTGCCGGTATCGTGCCGGGGTGCTCACTGTGACCTCCGCAAACGTGAATGGCTTGCGTGCCGCCGCGAAGAAGGGCTTCGTGGAGTGGCTCGCCGGAACCTCGGCCGACGTGCTCTGTCTCCAGGAGGTGCGCGCCGAGCCGCAGCAGCTGCCCGAGCAGGTCCGCACCCCTGATGGTTGGCACGTCGTGCACGCGCCCGCCGCCGCCAAGGGCCGCGCCGGCGTCTCCCTCTACAGCCGCCGGGAGCCCGACCGGGTCCGGATCGGCTTCGGCTCGGCGGAGTTCGACACCAGCGGCCGCTACGTCGAAGTCGACCTGCCCGGTGTCACGGTCGCCTCCCTCTACCTGCCCTCCGGCGAGGTCGGCACGGTGCGCCAGGACGAGAAGGTCCGCTTCATGGGCGAGTTCCTGGCCCATCTGAAGACCCTGCGCGAGCGCGCCGCCGCCGACGGCCGCGAGGTCCTCGTCTGCGGCGACTGGAACATCGCTCACCAGCAGGCCGACCTGAAGAACTGGCGCGCCAACCAGAAGAACTCCGGTTTCCTGCCGGAGGAGCGGGAGTGGCTGACCCGGGTCCTCGAACCGGCGGAGGGCGGTTACGTCGACGTCGTGCGGGCGCTGCATCCGGAGGGGGAGGGGCCGTACACGTGGTGGTCTTATCGGGGGCGGGCTTTCGACAACGACTCAGGGTGGCGGATCGACCTGGCTGTGGCGACTCCCGGACTTGCCCGCACAGCGGTCAAGGCGTTCGTGGAGCGGGCCGCCAGCCATGACGAACGGTGGTCGGACCATGCTCCCGTGACGGTCGTTTTCGACAGGTGACCCAGGTCGTGTGGGCGCGCTGACGCGGAGAACGCCCTGGGTGGATCGATGGAGCGGCTATGGGCCGATGGAACGGCTATGGGTCGATGGAGCGGCTACAGATCGATGGAGCGGCTATGAACGCTTCCGCAGCCGCCGGTCCAACGCCAACGACAGTTCCGCCTCCACCACACTCCGCGCCAGCGGGCGCAGCCGCCGGAGATTCTCCTCGGGGCCGTGGCGGAGGATCAGGTCGGTGAAGAGGGCGGCGAGGGCGTCGGCGTGTTCGCGGACGCGGGCTCCCGCGGCCAAGACCTCGGCGAGCGGGATGCCCTCCTGGATCAGGGTGGAGGAGACGTCCAGGAGGCGGCGGCTGATGTGGACGATCTCGTCGCCGTCGGTACCGAGGTAGCCGAGTTCCAGGGCGGCGGCGAGGTTCTCGGGGGTCACCTGGCCCTCGAAGCGGGCGGCGAGTTCCTCGGGGGTGAGGTGGACCGGCTCCTCCTCGGTGGGGGTGTCGACACCGAGGAGGTCGGCGACGTCGCGGCCGTGGTCGAGGGCCTCCACCAGGTCGGCGATGCCGTTCAGGGTGTGGCCGCGTTCCAGCAGCGCGGAGATGGTGCGCAGCCGGGCCAGGTGGCCCTCGTCGTACCAGGCGATACGGCCCTCGCGGCGCGGTGGGTGGATCAGCTTGCGCTCGCGGTAGAACCGCAGGGTGCGCACCGTGATCCCGGCCTGATCGGCCAGCTCCTCCATGCGGTACTCGCGCTTCTCGCGCTTCTCTGCCACGCCCGAACCCTATGTCGTACTCCCGGTAACTTTCGTGGCCCGCCCTCTACCCCCGCAGCGCGGAGCTGCCCTACTCTCGCCATTGTGCCAGTGTTCACTGGCGTGGTTCGGTGCAACGCGTGGAGGCTTCGGGATGGCCGAGCACGAGGACGAGTACGAACGCAGGAAAGAGCACCGACACGAGCACCGACGCGAGTACCGACACGAGCACGTGCGGGTCGCGGTGGTCGGGTCCGGATTCGGTGGGCTGGGGGCCGCCGTACGACTGCGGCGGGAGGGCGTCACCGACTTCGTCGTGCTGGAGCGGGCCGGCAGCGTCGGAGGCGCCTGGCGGGACAACACCTACCCGGGGTGCGCCTGTGACGTGCCGTCCCATCTGTACTCGTTCTCGTTCGCGCCCCACCCGGACTGGCCGCGCACCTTCTCCGGGCAGGAGCACATCCGCGCCTACCTGGAGCACGTGGCGGACGTCTTCCGGCTCCGGCCGCACATCCGCTTCGACTCCGAGGTGAAGAGGATGGCGTGGGACGCCGAAAAGCTCCGCTGGGACATCGAGACCAGCAGCGGCAACCTCTCCGCCGACGTCGTGGTCTCCGCCACCGGGCCGCTGGCCGACCCGAAGATCCCCCAGATCCCGGGGCTGAAGAGCTTCCCCGGCAAGGTCTTCCACTCCGCCCGCTGGGACCACGACTACGACCTGCGCGGCAAGCGGGTCGCCATGGTCGGCACGGGCGCCTCCGCGATCCAGATCGTGCCGGCCGTCCAGCCCCTTGCCGAGCGGCTCACCCTCTTCCAGCGCACCCCGCCGTGGGTGCTGCCCCGGGTCGACCGGGCGATCAGCGGCGCCGAACGCGCACTGCACCGGGCGCTGCCCTTCACCACGCAGGCCCGGCGCGGACTGCTGTGGGGGATCCGGGAGTTGCAGGTCCAGGCGTTCACCAAGCACCCCGACGAACTCGGCCTGGTCGAGCAGGTGGCCAAGCTCAACATGGCCCGGTACATCAAGGACCCGGCCCTGCGCGCCGAACTCACGCCCGACTACCGCATCGGCTGCAAGCGGATCCTGCTGTCCAGCGATTACTACCCGGCACTCGCCCGGCCGAATGTGGACGTCGTCGCGAGCGGGCTGAGCGAGATCCGCGGCTCGACCCTCGTCGCCGCCGACGGCGCCGAGGCCGAGGTCGACGCGATCGTCTTCGGCACCGGCTTCCATGTGACGGACACGCCGATCGCCGACCGGGTCGTGGGCGCGGACGGGCGGACGCTCGCCGAGTCCTGGAAGGACGGAATGGAGGCCCTGCGCGGGACCTCGGCGGCCGGATTCCCCAACTGGCTGACCGTCATCGGGCCCAACTCCGGCCTCGCGAACTCCTCGATGATCCTGGTCATCGAGTCCCAGCTGAACTACCTGGCCGACTTCGTACGGCAGTTGAACGTCCTCGGCGGCCGGGTCGCCCTCGACGCCCGCCCCCGCGCCGTGCGCGCCTGGAACCACCGGGTGCAGGAGCGCATGAAGCGCACGGTGTGGAACACCGGCGGCTGTACCAGCTGGTACATGGACGCGAACGGCCGCAACACCACCATCTGGCCCGGCACCACGACCGAGTTCCGGCGCGCGACACGGCGGGTGGATCTGGGGGAGTACGACGTCCTGCGGGTGCCCGCGGTGAAGAAGCGGGCGGAGGCCGGCGTATGAGCTGCCTCGCGCACGTCCCGTCCGGTGCCTACACCCCGGCCGCCCCTCCACTCGTCACCACATACGCGCAGATCAACGGCACATACGCGCAGATCAACGGCACATACGCGGAGATGAACGTCGCATACGCCCGGATCAAGGAGGGTGCATGACCAGGGTGAGCTTTGAGGGGCAGGTCGCGGTCGTCACCGGGGCCGCGCGGGGTGTCGGGGAGTTGCTGGCCCGCAAGTTGTCCGCGCGCGGGGCCACGGTGGCGCTGGTCGGGCTGGAGCCGGACGCGCTCGAGAAAGTCGCCCGGCGGCTGCACGGCGACAGCGGTCACTGGTACGCCGACGTCACCGACCACGAGGCGATGACCCGGGTCGCCCACGAGGTCGAGGAACGGTTCGGGAAGGTCGACATCGTGGTCGCCAACGCGGGTGTCGCCACCGGCGGCCCCTTCGTCGACTCCGATCCCGTGGTCTGGCGGCGGGTGATCGAGGTCAACCTGATCGGGTCGGCGGTGACCGCCCGGGCCTTCCTGCCGGTGCTGATGGAGAGCCGGGGCTATCTGCTCCAGATCGCCTCCCTCGCCGCGATCACCCCGGCACCGATGATGACCGCGTACTGCGCGTCCAAGGCGGGCGTAGAGGCGTACGCGCACAGTCTGCGGGCCGAGGTCGGCTACAGGGGAGTGCGGATCGGGGTCGGGTATCTGTCGTGGACCGACACGGGCATGGTGCGCGGGGCCGACCAGGACGACGTGATCCGGGAGTTGCGGCAGCGGCTGCCGTGGCCGGCCGACAAGACGTATCCGCTGGGGCCGGCGGTGGACCGGCTCGTGGCCGGGATCGAGCGGCGGTCGAGCCATGTCTACGGGCAGTGGTGGCTGCGCGGCATGCAGGGGGTGCGCGGCTACCTGCCCGGGATCGTCGGAACCGTCGGCCAGCGGGAGATGCGACGGTTCGGGACCCGGCTGGAAGGGATCAGGTCCGGGCTCGTCGGCGCAGGTGGGACGGCCGACGAGGAGGCCCGTGCTACGCACCGTAGTTGATCGACATGCGCACGGTGACGGCCCATGTGAATCTGGTCGAGGCCCCACCTGGTGGCCCAACCCCCCACTCACTACGGGAGTGAACCCACATGGGTATGAAGGACCAGTTCCAGGAGAAGTCCGAGCAGTCGCAGGAGCAGGCCAAGCAGAAGGCCCAGCAGACCCGCGGGAAGGCTCAGCAGCGCGGGCAGCAGGGCCGGGAGCGCAACCGGCCGAGCGAACCCGCGCGTGACCGCAACCGGCCGAGCGCCCCCGCGCGGGACGGCAACCGGCCGGGCGACCCCATGCGGGACCGCGGCCGGCCGGGCGACCCCATGCGTGACGAGGGGAACGAGCGGATGCGCCACGAGCGCGAGGAGCAGGACCGCCTCGACCTGGACTACGACGTCTGACGCTGCGGTTGGCTCCGGCCTGTGAGCGCGGGGCGCCCTTCTGCGGAGGGCGCCCCGTGTTTTATGTTGTTCTTGTTGTTCTTGTTCTTGTTGTTGTTCTTGTTGGGAGCTTGTCGCGCGGTTCCCCGCGCCGCCGGGGGAGTTGGCCTCGTCTCTCGGTCATGAACGCGGGGGAGTCTGGGAGTTGACCCGTCCGGGATCTGCCGGAATCCCAGCCGATCTCAGCCGATCCGAGCCGATCCCAGCCAATCCCAGGCAGGGTGACACGCAACACGAACGAAACAGTTTCGTTTCGCTCGATGGTGCGCTACATTCGTCATGTACGAAACCGTGTCGTCCGGAGCCTGGGAAGGCGAGAGTAATGACTGAGGTCGCAACGGCGCGTCGCAGTCGGATCACGCCCGAGCGCGAGGCCGAGTTGTACGGTGCCGTGCTCGAGCTGCTCCGGGAAGTCGGCTACGACGCGCTCACCATGGACGCCGTGGCCACCCGTACGCGATCCAGCAAGGCGACGCTCTACCGCCAGTGGGGCGGCAAGCCCGAGCTGGTGGCGAAGGCGGTCCGGCACAGCAAGCCGGGCCCTTCCCTCTCGGAGATCGACACGGGGTCGCTCAAGGGCGACCTGCACGCCCTCACGCGGCGCTCGGACGACTGCCAGATGGAACAGAACTCCGCGCTGATGCGGGGTCTGGCCATGGCGGTCCATTGCAATCCGGACCTCCTGAAAGCGTTTCAAGAACACATCATCGAGCCGGAGTTGGTGGAGTTCCACCGTGTGTTGCAACGGGCGGTCGACCGTGGCGAGGTCCGCGCGGACAACCCGGCGGCCCAGTTCATGATGCACATGATGATCGGAGCGTTCGCCGCCCGTACGCTGCTCGACGAGCGGCCGCCCACGCAGGCGTTCCTGCTGTCGTACATCGACGCCGTGGTCCTCCCCGCACTCGGCGCGCACGCCACCTGAGACCTCCCACCACCTGAGACCCTCCTCTCCCTGCAGTTACCACCTGAGACCCTCCCCTCCCCGTAGTTACCACCTGACGTCACCGCTCAAGTCGTCGGGACGATCACCCCTGCCACCCACCGGGTTGATCACCCCTTCCCGTACCTCACAACGACCTGACCGGGAGTACGCCTTCGTGGCCACGTTCCTCTACAGACTCGGCCGGCTCGCCTTCCGGCGACGGCATGTCGTCGCCCTGATATGGGTGGCTCTGCTGACGCTCGCGGGCATCGGCGCGGCCAACGCCCCCGCCGCCGGAACCACCTCTTTCTCCATCCCCGGCATCGAAGCGCAGAAAGCCTTCGACCTGCTGGAACAGCGTTTCCCCGGAGCCAGCGCCGACGGCGCGACCGGACGCATCGTCTTCAAGGCGCCCGACGGCCAGAAGGTGACGGACGCCGAGAACAAGGCGACCGTCGCGAAGACCGTCAAGGAGCTCGGCGACGGTTCCGAAGTCGTCTCCGTCGCCGACCCGTTCACGACGAACGCCGTGAGCAAGGACGGAACGGTCGCCTACACGTCGGTGAAGTACGACACCACCGGCATGGAGCTGAAGGACACGACCAGGGACGCCCTCGAGAAGGCCGCGGACGACGCGCGCGCCACCGGGCTGACCGTCGATGTCGGAGGTGACGCCCTGCAGGCCGGGGCCGAGCCGGGCGCGGCCGGCGAGGTCGTCGGTCTCGCCCTCGCCGCGGTCGTCCTCGTCATCACCCTGGGCTCGCTGGTCGCGGCCGGACTGCCGTTGCTGACGGCGATCATCGGCGTCGGTATCGGCGTCGCCTCCATCACCGCCCTCGCCAAGGCACTCGACCTCGGCGACACCACGTCCACGCTCGCCTTGATGATCGGCCTCGCGGTCGGCATCGACTACGCGCTGTTCATCGTCTCCCGCTACCGCAGCGAGCTGGCCGAAGGCCGTGATCGCGAGGAGGCGGTCGGCCGCGCCACCGGCACCGCCGGCTCGGCGGTGGTCTTCGCGGGCCTCACGGTCGTGATCGCGCTGGCGGGTCTCGCGGTCGTCAACGTCCCGATGCTGACCAAGATGGGCCTCGCGGCTGCCGGCACGGTCGTGGTCGCCGTCCTGATCGCGCTCACCATGATCCCGGCGCTGCTCGGGTACGCGGGCAGGAAGGTCCGGGCGACGGGCGAGAAGCGCACGCCGCGCGGCGGCGACACGTCCGAGGCCTCCGAGAACTCCGAGAACTCCGAGAACTCCGAGCACTCCGAGAACTCCCGGAAGCAGCAGGCCAAGCCCGGCCTGGGCGCCCGCTGGGCGAGCTTCGTCATCCGCCGTCCGGCCGCCGTGCTGCTGCTCGGCGTGGTCGGTCTGGGAACGATCGCCCTCCCGGCCTCCCAGCTGGAACTGGGCCTCCCCGACGACGGCTCGCAGTCGACGTCCACCACCCAGCGCCGGGCGTACGACCTGCTGTCGGAGGGCTTCGGCCCCGGCTTCAACGGTCCCCTGATGATCGTGGTCGACGCCAAGGACAGCGACGACCCCAAGGCCGCGGCCACCACGGTGACCGACGGGATCAGGGGCCTGAAGGACGTCGCGACGGTGACCCCGGCCATGTTCAACAAGGCCGGCGACACCGCGACGATCACCGTGATCCCGGGCTCCAAGCCGTCCTCGACGCAGACCGAGGACCTGGTCCACGCCATCCGTGACCAGGGCCATGGCGTCGAGGCGGACACGGGCGCGAAGGTGCTGGTCACCGGCGCCACCGCGATGAACATCGACTTCTCCCAGAAGCTCAACGACGCGCTGATCCCGTACCTGGGTCTCGTGGTCGGTCTCGCCTTCCTGCTCCTGATCGCGGTCTTCCGCTCCGTCCTGGTCCCGCTGAAGGCGGCCCTCGGCTTCCTGCTCAGCGTGCTCGCCGCCCTCGGTGCCGTGGTCGCGGTCTTCCAGTGGGGCTGGCTGGCCGGCCTGATCGGCGTCGAGGAGACCGGCCCGATCATGTCGATGATGCCGATCTTCATGGTGGGCGTGGTCTTCGGACTCGCGATGGACTACGAGGTGTTCCTCGTGACCCGCATGCGGGAGGCGTACGTCCACGGGGAGACGCCCGCCCAGGCCGTGGTGACCGGCTTCCGGCACAGTGCCCGGGTGGTGGCCGCCGCCGCGATCATCATGATGGCCGTCTTCGGCGGCTTCATCACCGCAAGCGAGGCCATGATCAAGACGATCGGCTTCAGCCTCGCGATCGCCGTCTTCTTCGACGCGTTCGTCGTCCGCATGGCGATCGTCCCGGCGGTGCTCGCGCTGCTCGGCCACAAGGCCTGGTGGCTGCCGAAGTGGCTGGACCGCGCCCTGCCGAACGTGGACGTCGAGGGCGAGGGTCTGCGGACGGCGGACGACCTCAAGAAGGCCGGCGAGGTGGATCCGGACGAGGACCGGGAGCTGGTACGCGCCTGACGCGTCCGAAGCGTCCGAAGCGTCCGACGCGTCCGAAGCGTCTGAAGCGTTGACGCATCTGACGCATCTGACGCGTCCGACGCCTCTGGCTTCCGCTGCTTGACCAGCCGGTGAGGGCTCCGTGGGGACGGGGCGTCCTCACCGGCTTTCCTCGTCTCAGCCCAGTGGGGTGTCGAGGAGTTGGGTGAGGGTGCGCTTGAAGTCCTCGGTCCGCCGGTCGTCCAGCCCGCCCAGCGGGGTCAGCAGCTGATCGAGGAGCACCTGTACGGCGGCGACGGCGGGCCGCACGGCCGCCTTCCCCTCGTCGGTGAGCGCCAGACGTACCACCCGGGTGTCCTCGGTATCCCGGGTACGCCCGACCAGCCCGGCCGCCTCCAGGGCACGCGCCAGCTTCGACACGTACAGCGCCTCAAGTCCCGTGTGGTCGGCCAGCTCCCGCTGACTGGGCTGCCCACCTGACGCCTCCATCCCGCTCAGGGAGGCCAGCAGCACGTACTGGGCGTGGGTCAGGTTCAGGGGCGCCAGGGCTTGGTCCACGGCGGTGCGCCACTTGTTGGCCAGGCGCCAGACGAGGTAGCCGGGGGTGGGGGAGAGGGCCTTCGGTGCGTCACTCACGATGGGTACAGTACATGGCTACTGTCTTCAGCTCGGCCCAGACCGTCGTGCGCGGGTGCGGGCCGGGGGTGACGCCCCAACGGTCGGCGAGGGCGTCCACGAGGAGCGTGGACTTTCCTGAACGCTTCCGCGGCTGATGTGGCGGGGAACAGTGTCCTGGCCATGGGATGCACCTGAGTCTCAGCGTCCGTATCGTCGAAACCCTCCGTATCGTCGAAACCCTCCGTATCGTCGAAACCTTCCGTATCGTCAAAACCCTCCGGAACGTCCAAACAGAGGTTGGGGTCGAGTTCCATGGGTTGCACCCTTTCCCGTTCGGTCGGCGGTACGAGTCGGCAGAGGCTGATCCTCTGAACACGACGCCCGGTAGGACCGGCGCACACCTGGAAGGGCTGCTTCCTTCCGGCCCAGAAGGTCACGCGGGCCAGGGCTGACGTCGTACGGGAGACCACGGGGTACGCGATCGGGTGCGGGCCCCTTCCGGCACCGACCTGACGTGGGTGTGCCAGGACTGCGTGCGTCCTGCCACTTCGCACGGCGTCCTTCCAGGCCACACATTCCCAGCACGGACCAATTATTAGGAGACATGACATGTCGTACATCACCAGCCCCGACGGCGCGCAGATCTACTACAAGGACTGGGGCAAGGGCCAGCCGGTCGTCCTGAGCCACGGGTGGCCGCTGAACTCCGACTCGTGGGAGGCGCAGATGCTCTTCCTGGCCGAGAACGGGTTCCGCGTCATCGCCCACGATCGCCGTGGCCACGGCCGCTCCACGCAGACGTGGGACGGCAACGAGATGGACACCTACGCCGACGACCTGGCGGCCCTGATCGACGCCCTGGACCTGAACGGCGTCAGCCTGGTCGGCTTCTCCACCGGGGGCGGCGAGGTCGCGCACTACATCGGACGGCACGGTAGCGCGAAGGTCGCCAAGGCGGTGCTGGTCTCCTCGGTGCCGCCGTTCATGCTCAAGACGCCCGACAACCCCGGCGGGGTGGACATCGAGGTGTTCGACGGTCTGCGGGCCGGGTCGCTGGCCGACCGGTCCCAGCTCTACAAGGACCTGGCCGCCGGACCGTTCTTCGGCAACAACCGTGACGGCCAGTCGGCCTCCCAGGGCATGCAGGACGCGTTCTGGCGCCAGGGCATGCAGGCGGGCCACCGCAACGCCTACGAAAGCATCGCCGCGTTCTCGGCGACGGACTTCCGTGCCGACCTGGCCAAGTTCGACGTGCCGACCCTGGTGATCCACGGCGACGACGACCAGGTGGTGCCGTTCGAGGTCGGCGGAAAGGCATCCGCGGCCCTGATCGCCGGCGCCCAGCTCAAGGTCTACCCCGGCGCCCCCCACGGCATCACCGACACCCACAAGGACCAGCTCAACGCCGACCTCCTTGAGTTCCTCAAGGGCTGACAGCCACCAGCAGGACCCCAGGCCACCCCTCTGTGGGCCGTTTCCGCTGAGCCACTTCACCGGTCCGTTCCGTCGAGCTGTTCCACCGAGCCGTTCCCGGGAGCGGCCGTGGGCCGGAGTGGTGCTTCGGAGTGGTAACCGGAGTGCTGCGTAGCCCGTCGTGGAGGAGCACCCTGGAAGCAGGGGTTCCGGAGGTGATCGTCATGATGCACACCACTGTGGGATGGCACATCGAGCTGGAGTTCCAGGAGGATGATCAGCACACCCGGGCGGCCGCGATGGTGCGGCTGCCCGACGGCACCGAAGTACGGACGCACGGGCACGCCAGCCGCCACCACGCCGACCCGAACCAGCCGAGGGTGGGGGAGGAGGTCGCCGCGGCCCGCGCTCTGAACGAACTCGCGATGCAGTTGCTGACCAAGGCGCACGACGAGATCGACCAGGCGTCCGGACGGACTTCGCACACGATCAACGTGTGAGCTGCTCCAGCGCGGTACGCACCGCCCTGACCAGCGCCTGCGCCCGCGGATCCGCTGTCACGGTCTTGCGGAAACCGTTCGTGACATAGCCGAGGGCGATGCCGGTCTCCGGGTCGGCGAAACCGAGCGTGCCGCCCCGGCCCGGGTGGCCGAACGAGCCCGGGCCGAGCAGCGGCGAGGCGCTGCCGCGCAGCATGTAGCCGAGGCCGAAGCGGGTGTTCACCACCAGGACCCGGTCCGGACCCGCCGATTCCTCGGCGCGGGCCGCCTCGACCGTGGCCGGCTCGAACAGCCGTATCGGCTCGAACAGCCGTATGTTGTCGGCCTCGCGGATCCCGTCGGCCTCGCGGATCCCGTCGGGCTCACCAACGCCCTTGACCTCGCCGATCAGGGCCGCGTAGAAGCGGGCCAGTCCGTCGGCCGTGGCGATGCCGTTGGCCGCGGGCAGGGCCACCGCGCGGTACGCCGGGTCGTTCTGGTCGGGGAAGGGCGTGATCGCGGCGAACGCCCGGCGGGTGAGGGAGTCCGGGTCGTCGTAGGCCGCGGTGACCGCACGCTTCGGGCGGACCCGCAGGCCGGAACCTGGGGCGGGCTCGCGGGCGTCGTCCAGAGGGCCGACCCGGCCCGCCCGGCCCGCCGTCTCCTCCGCCGGCGGCAGCCCCAGCCACAGATCCAGGCCGAGCGGCCCGGCGATCTCGGCCGCGATCCACTCGCCGGCGTCCTGCCCCGTCACCCGCCGCACCAGTTCGTCGAGCATCCAGCCGTACGTCAGTGCGTGGTAGCCGTGGCCCGTGCCGGGCTCCCAGACGGGCGCCTGGGCGGCGACCGCTTCGGGGCCCCGGTACGGATCCAGGGCCTGTTCCGGCGTGATCGGCCGGTCGAGCAGCGGCAGCCCGGCCCGGTGGTTCAGCACCTGCCGCACCAGCACCCGGTCCTTGCCGTGCGCCTTGAACTCCGGCCAGTACTCGCCCACCGGCGCGTCCAGGTCCAGCTCCCCGCGCTGGTGCAGCAGCAGCGGTACGGCGGCGGCGACGCCCTTGGTCGCCGAGCGGATCACCTGGGCGGTGCCGCGCTGCCAGGGCTCGGTCCCGTCGACGTCCTTGGTACCGCCCCACAGATCGACGACCCTGCGTCCGTCCCGGTACACGGCGACCGCCGCGCCCCGGTCCCCGAGAGCCTCGAAGTTCCGCACGAACGCGTCCCTGACCGGCTCGAAGCCGTCGGCCACGCTGCCGTTCACGTCCACGCCGACGTCCACCTCGGTACTCCCGTCCGATCACCTGCGACGCATCTGCGACTCATCTGCGAGTCACGTACGACTCACCCACGCCACGAGGCGCAACAAGCCGCGGTCGCCTGCGATTCCTCTGCCTCTTCGATTCCTCGGAACAGTCACGCCCACGTTCACGCCCACGTTCACGCCGCCGTTCACACCGACGGTCACGCGCCCATCGTCACCGACCGCGGGTCGAATCCGAACGGCAGCTCCAGCCGGTGGGCCCGCATCAGCGCGTCGTCGGAGAGGAGCTCGCCGGTCCTGCCGTCGGCCGCGACGGTGCCCTCGCTCAGGATCAGGGCGCGGGAGCACAGCTCCAGGGCGTACGGCAGGTCGTGCGTGACCATCAGGACGGTCACGTCCAGCGAGCGCAGGATGTCGGCGAGTTCGCGGCGGGAGGCCGGGTCGAGGTTGGAGGACGGCTCGTCCAGGACGAGGATCTCCGGTTCCATCGCGAGGACCGTCGCCACGGCCACCCGGCGCCGCTGCCCGAAGGAGAGATGGTGCGGGGGCCGGGCCTTGAACTCCGCCATGCCGACCCGCTCCAGCGCCCGGTCGACCCGCTGCTCCAGCTCCGGCCCCCGCAGCCCGGCCGCCGCCGGTCCGAAGGCCACGTCCTCGCGCACGGTCGGCATGAAGAGCTGGTCGTCGGGGTCCTGGAAGACGATGCCGACCTTGCGCCGGATCTCCGCCATGTGCTGCTTGCCGACGGGCAGCCCGGCGACCGTCACCGTGCCGGTGCCGCCGCTCAGGATGCCGTTGAGGTGCAGCACCAGGGTCGTCTTGCCGGCGCCGTTCGGGCCGAGCAGCGCGACCCGCTCGCCCCGGGCGATGGTGAAGTCCACGCCGAACAGCGCCTGGTGGCCGTCGGGGTAGGCGAAGGCGAGGCCCGAGACCTCCAGGGAGGCGGTCATGAGGGAATCAGTCACGGGGGAAGCAGTCACAGAGCCCATCCCAGCACGCAGACGACGAGGGCGACGAACGGGAGGGTGAGGGCGTACGACCACTGCGCCCGGGACGCGGTCACCTCGTCGATCACCGGCATGGACCCGGCGTACCCCCGGCTGACCATGGCCAGGTGGACCCGCTCTCCGCGCTCGTAGGAGCGGATGAACAGCGCGCCCGCCGATTTCGCGAGGACGCCCCAGTGCTTCACACCCCGGGCCTCGAAGCCCCGGGACTCCCGGGCGATCCGCATCCGCCGCATCTCGTCGGTGATGACATCGCCGTACCGGATCATGAAGGACGCGATCTGCACGAGCAGCGGCGGGAGCTTCAACCGCTGGAGCCCCAGCAGGAGTTCGCGCAGTTCGGTGGTGGACGCGAGGAGCACGGAGGCGGCGACGCCGAGGGTGCCCTTGGCGAGTACGTTCCAGGCGCCCCACAGGCCGTTCACGCTCAGCGAGAGCCCCAGTACCTCGACCCGCTCGCCCTCCGCCACGAACGGCATCAGCACCGCGAAGGCGACGAACGGGACCTCGATCAGCAGCCGCTTGAGCAGGAAGCCGCCGGGGACGCGGGCCGCCCGGGCGACGCAGGCCAGCAGTACGGCGTACAGGCCGAACGCCCACATCGCCTCCCGCGGGGTCGAGACCACGACCACCACGAAGGCGAAGGTCGCCGAGAGCTTCGCGTGCGGCGGCAGGGCGTGCACCGGCGAGTGCCCGTGCCGGTAGAGCTTGTGCGCGTGCCCGGCCCCCACGTCAGACGCCCGTGCTGACGGGAGAGGTGGCGGAGGTGTCGTTCGTACGACGCCTGCGCACCGCCCAGAACACCGTGCTGCCCGCGACGACCGTGACGCCGACGCCGATCACGCCCGCGAGGCCGCTGGAGAGGCGGGCGTCCTCGATGTCCCTGACGCCGTAGTCGGCGAGCGGGGAGTCGGCGGTCGCGTGCTCCTTCGTCCGCTGGTCGATGCCCTTGTCGGCGGCGACCTTCTCCAGGCCGTCGGGGTGGGAGGAGGCGTAGAAGCTGACGAATCCGGCCAGCACGAGGGAGGCCGCCAGGCCCGTGATCCACACCTTGCGGTGCGAACGGGCGGCGACGGGGACCGGCTGAGCGTCCGGTACGTCGACGAGTTCGCCGTTCACCCGCAGCTTCAGCTTCTGCTGGAGGCCCCGGGCGCCGTACACCAGGTCCGGGCGTACGGCGATGACGGCGCCGACGGTCAGCGCGGTGATCGCGGCCTCGCCGATGCCGATCAGGACGTGCACACCGATCATCGCGGTGGCGACCTTGCCGATGGCGACCTCCGTGGTCCCGCCGACCGCGTACAGGAGGGTGAAGGCGAGGGCCGCGGCCGGCACCGAGAGCAGGGCGGCGACGAAGGAGGCGACCGTCACCGACCGGCGCGTGCGGGGCAGGACCTTCACCAGGCCGCGGAAGACGGCGTACGCGACGACCGTCGTGACGATCGCCATGTCGGTGACGTTCACGCCGAGCGCGGTCAGGCCGCCGTCCGCGAAGAGGATGCTCTGCATCAGCAGGACGACGGAGACACACAGGACCCCGGTGTAAGGGCCGACGAGGATCGCGGCGAGCCCGCCGCCGAGGAGATGTCCGCTGGTCCCCGCCGCGACGGGGAAGTTGAGCATCTGCACGGCGAAGATGAACGCGGCCACCAGGCCGGCCAGTGGCGCGGTGCGTTCGTCGAGTTCGCGGCGGGCGCCGCGCAGGCTCACGGCGACGGCGCCGGCGGCGACGACTCCGGTCGCGGCGGATACGGGCGCGTTGATGAATCCGTCAGGCACATGCACGGGTCGATGATAGTGGCTTGTTGCGAATAGTTCGCAAGAGCGTGGAGGAACGAAGAGGGAAGGGAGGGGGGACGGGAGGGGGGACGGGAGGAGTGAAGGGAGGAGGAAGGGGAAGGGGCGGAAGAGCAGCGCAAAACGTCCCGTCGACGTGAGGAACAGCATCTTCGCCCTCGCGGGCGGGATCCCGGAAATGTGCGACGCTGGAAGCCCAGAGGCCGCAGGACTTCCGTACAGGTTACGCAGCGCGAGAGGGTCGTCACGATGTCCGTAGTCGAACAGTACGCGCGAGCTCACATCGTCACGGACGCCGACCTCCCCCAAGAGGGAGACGAGGCCGTTCCGGTCGTCCTGCGCTACGACCCCGCGAACGACCCGGGTTCGGTACGGATCCGCCTGCCCGATTCCCCCGAGTGGACCTTCTCGCGCTCGCTCCTCGAACAGGGTCTGCGCGTCCCGGCCGGCAGCGGAGAGGTCCGCGTGTGGCCGTGCGGGCGCGTGCAGGCCGTGGTCGAGTTCCACTCCGCCGAGGGCGTCTGTGTGGTGCAGTTCGAGACGAAGGCCCTGCTCAGGTTCCTGCGCCGGACGTACATGGCCACGCCGGTGGGAACGCGGGAGACGTCCGCGGGAACGCACGAGACCTCGGCGGACTCCCGGGAGACCTCGGTGGGATAGCGGGAGTCCTCGGCGGGACTCCCCGGAGACCTCGGTGGGACAGCGGTGGACGTCGGCGGGATCCCAGGAGACCGCCATGGGGCCCCGGGAGACCTCGGCGGGCCCCGGGAGACCTCGGTGGGCCCCGGGGTGGAGTCAGCCCCCCATCTTCAGCAGTGACGCCACGATCGGCCCCGCCGTGTCACCGCCGTGGCCGCCCTGCTGGACCACGCCGGCGGACGCGAGGTCGCCCCGGTAGGCGGTGAACCACCCGTTCGGCTTCTTCTGGCCGTCGACTTCCGCCGACCCGGTCTTCGCGCCGACGTTGCCGGTGACCCCGGACATCGCCTCGGCCGCCGTGCCGGAGGACGCCGTGTACGACATCAGGTCGCGCAGCTTCGACAGCGTGTCCGAGGACATCGTGCGGGAGGCGGAGGCGAGCTTGCGGTTGTCGGCCGTCGGGGACACCAGGTAGGGCTGTTTGAAGGTGCCCGACTCGATGGTCGCCGACACCGACGCCATGTTCAGCGGGTTCATCCGGACCGCGCCCTGACCGATCAGCGACGCCGCCTTCTGGGCCGCGGTCTGCACCGGCACCGAACCGTCGAAGGTCGGCACCCCGATGGCCCAGTTGTTCATGGACAGGCCGAACACCTGCTGGGCCTGCTGCGTCAGGTCGTCGTTGTCCAGCTTCGGGGCCTGGCTGATGAAGGCGGTGTTGCAGGAGCGGGCGAAGCTCGCCTTGAAGGTGCCGCCCTTGATCTCGAACTTGTCGTCGTTCTGGAACTTCCAGCCGCCGTACGTGAAGTACTTCGGGCAGGGGTGCTTTTTGTCCGGCGAGGCCAGTTTCTTCTCGATCAGCAGCGAGGAGGTGATGACCTTCATCGTGGAGCCGGGCGCGAGGGAGCCCTGGAAGGCGGTGTTGAAGCCGCGGGAGGCGTTCGCGGCGGCCAGGATCTCGCCGGTCGAGGGCCGCAGCACCACGACCGACGACCGTGCCTTCTTGGCGACCTGCCGTTCCGCAGCCGCCTGGAGCGTCGGGTTCAGGGTCGTCTTCACCGTGCCCGGCGTGCCCTTGCTGAGCTCCAGCAGTGTCTTGTCGGACGCCTTCGACGCATTCGACGAAGACGAATTCGACCCGTTCGACGACTTCGACGACTTCGACGACTTCGACGACTTCGCGGACGGGTCGCGGACCACCCTGAGCTCGACGCCCGCCTTGCCGCCCGCCGTCTTGCCGTACTTCTCGCGCAGCCCGTCCAGGACCGGGCCCAGCGACGGGTACCTGGCGGTGGTGATCTCGCCGCCGTCCCGGTCGACCGCCTTGATCGGCGGGGTTCCGGACTCGCCGGTGACGAGGATGTCGCCGTCCTGGAGGTCGGGGTGGACGACCGAGGAGCGCCAGTCGACCCGCGGCTTCCCGTCGGTGGTGTCACGGACGACGGTGAGCGCGCTCTCGTACGTCAGCGGCTTCTCGGTGCCCTTGTACGACACCGTGGCCTTCACGGAGAAGGGAACCTTGGCGCCGGTGCGGGTGCCCGCGGTGACGGTGAGGTCCTTGAGGTGGGCGTTCTTGGCGTTGCCGGTGAGCAGGGTGGTGGCCGCCGCGGTGTCGTTCGTGACGGCGGCGGCCTGCGGGACCCTGCCCTGTTGCCAGGCGGTGAGGAACGTCCGGGCCGTGGTGGTGACCTCGGTCGCCGACAGCGGGCCGCTCGGGATGGCCTTGGCCTTCTGGTCGGCGCTCGAGGACGTCGACTGTGTCCGGTCGTCGGCCGCCTCCCCGCCGCCGAACAGCGCGTAGGCGCCGAAGCCGACGCCGCCGACGACCACGGCGATCAGCCCGCCGACCACGGCGGGCTTGGTCGTCCGTCTCTCGGTCGTCCGTCTCTCGGTCGTCCGTCGCTCGGCGACGCGCCTTCTGTTACCCACAGCCTTCGTTCCTCCGCGAAATCCCCAGGGTCATCTCGGGGCCCTGGCGGCCCAGCCCTCATCCACGACAACGACGGCCCCAGCCTAGAGTCCCGTCCGGCGTGGGTGGTCTCAGCCGGCAGCTCGTAGCACAGCTGCGACAATCGGACCGGCCGCGTCGCCGCCGTGACCGCCCTCCTCCGTCATGGCCGCCGCTGCCACGTCGTTGCGGAATCCGGTGAACCAACTGTTGGACACGGTCTGTCCGTCGACCTCGGCGGAACCGGTCTTCGCGCCGATGTCCCCGCCGAGCCCGGCCATCGCCTGCGCGGCGGTGCCCTGGGTCGCGGTCAGCCGCATCATCTGCTTGAGCTGGGACGTGGTGGCGGGCGGCAGGCCCTTGGCGGTGGCCAGTTGGCGGTCGTCGAGCTCGGGCGGGACCAGGTAGGGCTGGCGGAAGGCGCCGGTGATGGCGGTGGCCGTCACGGAGGCCATGTTCAGCGGGTTCAGCTGGACCTGGCCCTGGCCTATCGCGCCCGCCGCGCGGTCCGGGCCGCTGACGGCGGGGACCTTGCCGTCGACGGAGGCGACGCCGGTCTTCCAGTCCATGCCGAGCCCGAACCGGGTCCGGGCCTCCGTGGCCAGCGACTCGTCGGTGAGCGGCTCCTCGTCCATCAGCTTGATGAAGGCCGTGTTGCAGGACCGCATGAAGCTGTTGGCGAGCGTGGCGTTCTCGTTGGGCTGCATGCCCTTGAGGTTCTTGAAGGTCTGGCCCTGCCACATGGCGTCGTTCGTGCAGGGCGCGGGGCCGTTCATCGAGGTCACCCCGTTGTCGATGAGCATGGCCGCAGTGATGATCTTCATGGTGGAGCCGGGCGCGGCCGTGCCCTGGAAGGCCGCGTTGAAGGCGTCCTCGCGGTGGTTGGCCACCGCCAGTACCTCACCGGTGCTGGGTTTGACGGCGACGAGCGACGAGTTGGCGTACTGCTCGACCGCCGTCTCGGCCGCGGCCTGCGCGCTCGCGCTGAGCGTGGTCCGCAGCTTGCCCGGCTCGCCCTTGGCGAGGGTCAGCAGCGGGGTGTCCGCGGCGTCCTCGTCGGCGTGCCGGATCACCAGTTCGATGCCGGGGGTGCCGCCGGCCTTGTCGCCGTACTTGGCGCGCAGGGTGTCCAGGATCGGGCCGAGGGAGGGGTACTTCGCCTTCGTCAGCACGGTGCCGTCGCGGTCCACGGCCTCGATCGGCGGGTTCGCCGCCTCACCGGTGACGAGGGTGTCGTCCCGCCCCAGCTCGGGGTGGATCACCGAGGGCTGCCAGTCGACCAGGGGCCGCCCGGTGCTGACCCCGCGCACGACGGTCAGCTCGCTCTTGTACGCCAGCGGCTTGGACTTCCCGTCGTAGGCCACCTTCGCCGTCACCGCGTAGGGCACGGTGGCGCCGGACGCCCTACCGGGGGTGATCCGCACGTCGCTGACGTGGGCGCTCTGGCTGTACGCCGTCAGCAGCGGCCCGGCCGCCGCGGCGTTGTTCGTGTACCCCGCCGCACTCGCCGCCTGCCCCTTCTCCCAGGCCGCCAAGAACTTGGCGGACGTCTTCTCGACCTCGTCCGCGCTGGGCGGCCCGCTCTTGACGGGCGCGGGCCCCGCGCTACCGGTGTTCTCCCCGTTCAACGCGGACACGAAGTTGTACGCCCCGTACCCGCCCCCACCCACCATCACGACGAACACACCACCGATGACGGCGGCCTTGACCCCCCTGCCCATAGGGCGTTCCCCTCCCCGTAGCGTCCCCGTAGCGCCTTCCCCGCATCTTCTGAACGCGTTCAGAAAGGCGCGCTTCCCCGCACTCTATGCGCATGGTGTGACACCAGGTGAGAGATTTTTCCGACTGTCAGACCCAGGTATCCAGCCACATGTAGTTCGTCATCAGGCTGGTCATGTCATGTCATGTCATGTCACGGCCTGGCCTGGGTGCGGCAGTGGCGCGGGGGCGTAAGGCTGCCGTCTCGACGAAGGCGAGCGCCTCGGAGCAGTCCGCCCTCGACGTCGAGCAGCCGGAACGTGGCAGTCGTGGCAGTAGGGCTGCCGGAGTCCAGAATTTCGGCAGCCCTACGGACGTTGGGCGGGTGTCAGACTCGGGCGTCAGCCGCGTAGGCGACGAACTTCGACCAAGCGGTGGGAGAGAGGGCAAGGTCTTCGCCCTCCTTCTGCTTGGAATCGCGGATGTGGACGGCTCCGGCCATGGCGACCTCAACACAGTTGTCGCCCTGTGTCCCGCTGTAGCTGCTCTTGAACCAAGTCAGCTCGGTGGTGCTCATAGCGCTCCTCGCATCTCCTTCAACAGGCCCACGGTCGCCTCGTGGCTGAGGGCCTGCGAGCGCATCTTGCCATAGCGCTGAAGGAGGGCGCTGGTGTCTTGCGGGCTGGCGATCAGGGCACTTCCCTGCTGGCCCTCGAAGTAGCCGAACCACTGGTTCTCCGGAGACTCCGCCAGGTACATGGGGCCGTCGAGACCAGCGTGATCGTCCTGGCGCAGAGGCATGATCTGAAGCTGGACGTTGCGGAGTTCGGCCTGCTTGAGCAAGTAGTCGATGAGGATGCCGGTGACTTCGTCTCCGCCCGTCCGGCGTTCAAGCAGAGCCTGCTCGATGATGAAGCTGAAGGCCACGTTCTGCTTCTCGGACAGGAGACGCTGGCGTTCGAGCCGCGCTTCGACCTGCCGTTCAAGTTGTTCATCAGTCAGCGGAGGCAAGCTGCTGAGGAAGACCGCCCGTGCGTAAGCCTCCGGCTGCAACAACCCAGGAATCGCACGGCACTCATACGCGTACAGCGAGATCGCCTCCTCCTCGATCCCCGCCCACTGTACGAACCATGACGCCAGCCCCTGCCTCCGCGTCAGATGCCGTGCCGCCGCCTTGAGAACCCTCGGGGCCTCAAGAGCCGTCCCCGCCCGATCGATGAACCTCACCGACGGGAACCGCTTCCCCTGTTCCAGCTTGGCCACCGCATGCACCGAGTACCGCACCAGCGGCGCGAACTCCTCCTGGGTCAGGCCCGCTTCCTCACGCAACGCTTTCAGGACCGCGCCGAAGCTCTTGAGGCCGTCCGACACTTGCGGTTCACAGCTCGCGACGCCGTCCGACAGGCCCGGCCCACCTCCCACGTACGTCATTGAGACATCAACTCATCCAGGGTCACGGACTGTCACCCACCCTGTCCACTCGGTGAACCCACCCAGTCGCGGCTGTACCAGTGTCGTGCCTGTTGAGCCGCCCTCTCTCCCGTGACGCTGGACCGCATGACCGCACCTCAGGCCCAACCAGGCGTCACCGTACGTATGTTCTTCCAGCAGCTCAGCGCGACCCGGCGCGGCGCCCGCCTCGCCCGTCACCTCGCCACGTACCAACTCGACGTCTGGGGCATTCCGTTCGGATCGGACGTCTCCGACAACGTGGCCCTCGTCGTGGCCGAGCTGGCTTCCAATGCCGTACTCCACGCACGCGTACCGGGCCGTGACTTCGCCCTCCGCCTTGAGCACCGTACAGACGCACTCCGCATCGAGGTCGCGGACGCCCGGGGCGACCGCCACGTCGCCGCACAGCTGCCCGCGGCCGGCGCCACAGACCCGACCACCGACCACGGCCGTGGCCTCGTCATCGTCGACGTGCTCGCCTCCCGTTGGGGCGTCAACGACCGCCCTGGACCCGGCAAGGTCGTCTGGGCCGATATCGACATCCCCTGAGTCCGACATCCCCTGAGCTCGACTCCGACACGTAACAACTGCGGGTGGGTGATCTCTCGGGCAGGGGTGCCGGCCCGGTCGGAGTCAAGCCGATGCCCGCCTGTCCGAGGACAGGCGGCCGAGCTGCCCTGGTGCAGCGGCGGTGTGACGGCAGACGCTCAAAAGCCTCGGAGAACCCCGTCGTCCTCAACGGCAGAAGCGAACTCCTTGAAGTCCATGTTCGATATCGCCAGGTTGTTCTCGACGCTCCACAGCCACTCCGCCACGACCCGGAAGCGTTGCCCACGTTCCGCCCGCAGACCTATGACCAGGAGCGGCAGCTCCTCAGAGGCCAGGGCCTGCTTGTCCGCCAGGATGAGGAGCGGGTGCTCGTACTCGGCCGACAGCAGACCTATCGCGTCCTCGGGCAGCACGTCCGCGAATCGCCTGTCGTCGACGAGTTCGACGTTCGCCAGGAAGTCGTCCTCGTTCGGAGTGGACAACGCCGCCCGGAGGGCATCCCACGCGGCGTCACTGGAAAAGTCAGTACGTACCACCAGCGCGTCCACGCTGAAAGGAAGCTGAGTCATGCACGGACGGTACCGCTGCTGCGCAGGTGAACCTTCCCGGTCGGGGCACCAGTTGGGCTCCGTGAGCTTGGCGGCCATCGCGCTAGGCTGCTGAGATGACTGAGGGGCAGGGGCGGGTACAGCCGTCCGGAGTGTGGGCCACGGCGGTCGGGGTGGCCCGGGTACGGGCCCGGGAGACCGCGCGGGAGAACGCCTTGTTCCATGACCCGCTGGCGCTGGCCTTCGCCACCGCCGGCGGGCTCGGGCCGGACTCGGCCCCGCCGCCGAGCGGGGACGAGGCCTCCCGGCGGCGCCGGCTGGGCGTGGCGTTCTCCATCATCATCAGGACCAAGTTCCTCGACGACCTGCTGGAGCAGGCCTCCGCGGCCGGCGTCCGGCAGGTCGTGCTGCTCGGCGCGGGCATGGACAGCCGGGCCTTCCGGATGGACTGGCCCGAGGGCACCCGGCTGTTCGAGGTCGACACCGCCGAGCCGCTGGACTTCAAGGCCTCGGTGCTGCGCCAGGAGCGGGCCGTCCCGCGCTGCACCCGGATCACCGTCCCGGTGGATCTGCGCGAGGACTGGCCCGCTGCGTTGGCCGCCGCCGGGCACGACCCCGCGCTGCCGACGGTGTGGATCGCCGAAGGGCTGCTGATCTACCTGCCCGAGGACGCGGTGGAGCTGCTGCTGACCCGGATCGGCGCCGGCTCCGCACCCGGCAGCCGGATGGGGCTGACCCTGGGCTCGCGCGGGGTGATCGACCGCTTCGGCGCGGACGCCGGACCGGGATCGGCCGCGTCCATGTGGGTCTCGGAGATGCCCGACGACCCGGTCGGCTGGCTGGCCGGGCACGGGTGGGAGGCCGAGGGCCACACCCTGCGCGAGCGCGCCGCCGCCTACGGCCGCCCGATCAGCACCCCGCCCCGGCGGGAGGAACGGCCCGGCGGCCTGATCTCGGCCGTACGCCGACCGAACGGCTAGCTAGACCCAGGTATCCAGCCACATCCGCGACCGCCACTGGTCGATCGGGATCGTGGTGCCCGTGTAGATCGGCCAGAAGTAGATGAAGTTCCAGGCGATCAGCAGGACCAGGATGCCCGCGCCCGTGGCGCCCACGACGCGGCGGGTGTCGGTGGAGCCCGGGGGGCCGATGATCGCGCCGAGGAGCATGGTGACGGCCAGGCAGAGGAACGGGACGAAGACGATCGTGTAGAAGAAGAAGATCGTGCGGTCCTGGTAGAGGAACCAGGGAAGGTAGCCGGCCGCGATACCGCAGGCGATCGCGCCCGCGCGCCAGTCGCGGCGGAAGAACCAGCGCCACAGCACGTACAGGATCGCGAAGCAGGCCGTCCACCACAGCAGGGGCGTGCCGAGGGCGAGGACCTCACGGGCGCACTTCTCGCCCGCGTCGAGGGGGCAGCCGTCCTTGCCGGGCGCGGGGGACTCGTAGAAGTACGAGACCGGGCGGCCGGTGACGAGCCAGCTCCACGGGTTGGACTGGTACGTGTGCGGCGAGGAGAGGTTGATGTTGAAGTCGTAGACCTCGTGCTCGTAGTGCCACAGGCTGAGCCACCAGTCCGGGAAGAGCCAGGACCAGCTGCTGCTCCTGCCGTTGGCGGTCGCCCAGTTGCGGTAGTAGCCGCCGCTGCCGTTCGCGGGGGAGAGGATCCAGCCCAGCCAGGACAGGATGTACGTGGCGATCGCGACCGGGACGGTGGCGAGGAACGCCAGTCCGAGGTCCCGCCTGAGCACCGCCGCGTACGGGCGGCCCGCGCCCGCGACCTTGCGGGTGCCGACGTCCCACAGCACCGCCAGCACGCAGAAGGCGGCCAGCACGTAGAAGCCGTTCCACTTGGTGCCGATCGCCAGGCCCAGCAGCAGGCCCGCCAGCCAGCGCCAGGGGCGCCACCCGAAGCGGAGGGTCTCCGCGATGTGCGCGTCGGGGCGGGCCCGGCCGTGCGCGTCCACCGGGAGCGCGGCGGCGAGTTTCTCACGGGTCTTGTCGCGGTCGATGACCAGACAGCCGAACGCGGCCAGCACGAAGAACATCAGCACGCCGTCGAGCAGCGAGGTGCGGGCCATCACGAACGCCAGGCCGTCCACCGCCATCAGCGCGCCGGCCAGGCAGCCGAGGAAGGTCGAGCGGAAGATCCGGCGCCCGATCCGGCACAGCAGCAGGATCGACAGGGTGCCGAGCAGCGCGGTCATGAACCGCCAGCCGAACGGGTTGAACCCGAACATCAGCTCGCCGAGCCCGATGACGTACTTGCCGACCGGCGGGTGCACGACGTACGCCGCGCCCGTCGGCACCGGCACGTTCCCGTTGCTCGACAGGATCAGGTCGTTGACTTTCTTGTCCCAGTTGACCTCGAAGCCGCGGTGGACGAGCGCCCACGCGTCCTTCGCGTAGTACGTCTCGTCGAATATCACCGCCTTCGGGCTGCCCAGGTGGTAGAAGCGCATGATGCCCGCGAACAGCGTCACCAGCAGCGGACCGCCCCAGCCGGACCAGCGGGTCAGCCGCTCGGCGAACGGCCCGGGCGCCCCCGGGATCCGCCACAGCCGCGGGCTGGGCTGTACGTACGGCGGCACCAGACGGTCGCGTACGTCGCTGCTGGGCCCCGCCGTGTATCCGAAACGGCGCAGTCGCTGCTGCCACGACGGCCGTTGGTCCTGGGGGGCCTGGTCCTGCCGGGTGTCCGTGGAGGACGCGGTACTGGTCACCGCGCCATCGTAGGGAACCGTGCCGTGTGCGTCCTGCCTCTCCGCCCCTGCGAGGATGGAAACGTGACAGTTACGCCCGGAACCCTGGTCCTCGCCGGCACTCCCATCGGTGACGTCTCCGACGCTCCGCCCCGGCTCGCGGAGGAGCTGGCCGGTGCCGACGTCGTCGCCGCCGAGGACACCCGGCGGCTGCGTCGTCTGACGCAGGCGCTCGGGGTGACGCCCAAGGGGAGGGTCGTCTCGTACTTCGAGGGCAACGAGGCCGCCCGGACGCCTGAGCTGGTCGAGGAACTGGTGGGCGGCGCGCGGGTGCTGCTGGTGACCGACGCGGGGATGCCGTCCGTGTCCGATCCCGGGTACCGGCTGGTCGCGGCGGCCGTGGAGAAGGACATCCGGGTCACCGCCGTACCGGGGCCGTCCGCGGTGCTCACCGCACTCGCGCTGTCCGGGCTGCCGGTCGACCGGTTCTGCTTCGAGGGGTTCCTGCCGCGCAAGGCCGGCGAGCGGCTGTCCCGGCTGCGGGAGGTCGCGGGCGAGCGCCGCACGCTCGTCTACTTCGAGGCCCCGCACCGGCTCGACGACACCCTCGCCGCGATGGCGGAGGTGTTCGGCGCCGACCGGCGGGCCGCTGTCTGCCGCGAGCTGACCAAGACGTACGAGGAGGTCAGGCGCGGTGGGCTGGGTGAGCTGGCCGCGTGGGCCGCGGAGGGCGTACGGGGCGAGATCACCGTCGTCGTAGAGGGCGCCCCGGAGAAGGGGGCCGAGGGACTCGACGCCGCGGAACTCGTGCGGCGGGTGCGGGTGCGCGAGGAGGCGGGGGAGCGGCGCAAGGAGGCGATCGCCGCGGTGGCCGCCGACGCGGGGCTGCCCAAACGGGAGGTGTTCGACGCGGTGGTGGCGGCGAAGAACGCGGCATCCGGGGCAGTATCGGGGGCGGTATCCGGGGCGGTATCCGGGAAGGGCCCTGCTGGCCCTTCCTGAGATGCGTACAAGGGGGCGCGCAGGGCTCCTGAGCAGGGCGTATCTCCTCTGAGCGTGCGCCCCATGGGTGCGCAAAGCACCCTCCCGGCAAAGCAAAGCCAGGAGGGGTCGACGGGGCGGTTTGGCAAGGAACGCCTAAATCGGATCCAACACTCGACAGGCCTGGTGCGTTCGGGCCGGTGGAGGCGTCCACTGAGGAAAGGGACACACCCGTCCCTCGATCCAGCGGACCACAGGAGCTGGCATGAGTGAGATCGCCGTCGTGCACGAGTCGTATTCCTTCGCCTGCATGCGCTGCGGGCACGGGTGGGAGCAGTCGTACGTGATAGAGCACCACGTGGACGCCGACGGCCGGGAGTTCGTGCAGTACGTGGTGAACGATCAGGTCGTGCCCTCGCCGCTCTCCCGGCCGGCCTGCTCGAACTGCGACAACCACGTCATACGGATCATGCGGCCGGGGCGGGTCGCGTCGGCCCGTGACGCCGCGCACCGGCCGCAGCCCACACCGCCCGCCGGACCGGTGGAGGTTCCGACGGCTGGGAGCGACAGCGGGGCCGGGGGCGCGGCCGGGGTGGGGGCCGAGGGCGGGCAGAAGGAAGTCCACCACTGGCATCTGTCCGACTTCCTGCACTCGTTCCAGCGCAAGGCGAGCTGACCCGCTCCGGCACCGGCGACGGTATGCCCCTTTCGTAGGATCGGGGCATGCCTTCGCCTTCGAACGCCCCCTCCGGCACGTCCGGCACGTCCGATATGCCCGATAACCGCGACAAGAACGCCGCCCCGCCTCTCCCGGAGCCCCTGCGGGTACCGGTCGCCGACTCCCACACCCACCTCGACATGCAGGCGGGAACCGTGGAGGAGGCGCTCGCGAAGGCCGCGTCGGTCGGGGTGGCGACGGTCGTCCAGGTGGGCTGTGACGTACGGGGCTCGCAGTGGGCGGCCGAGACGGCGGCGCGGTACGACGCCGTCCACGCGACCGTCGCCCTGCACCCCAACGAGGCCCCCCGGATCGTCCACGGCGACCCTGGGGGCACCTCCCAGCCCCCTGGGGCTGGGGGAGGATGGTCCCGGCAGGACGCGCGCACACCGGGCGGGGACGCGGGACTCGACGCGGCGCTGGCCGAGATCGACCGGCTGGCCGGGCTGGAGCAGGTCAAAGGCGTCGGCGAGACGGGCCTCGACTACTTCCGGACCGGGCCCGAGGGCAAAGAGGCGCAGGAGCGGTCCTTCCGCGCCCACATCGAGATCGCCAAGCGGCACGGCAAGGCCCTGGTCATCCACGACCGTGACGCCCACGCCGACGTGCTGCGCGTGCTGAAGGAGGAGGGTGCCCCCGAACGCACCGTCTTCCACTGCTACTCCGGGGACGCCGAGATGGCGGAGATCTGCGCCGGCGCCGGGTACTTCATGTCCTTCGCCGGCAATGTCACCTTCAAGAACGCCCAGAACCTGCGGGACGCCGTCGCCGTGGCCCCGCTGGAGCTGCTGTTGGTGGAGACCGACGCGCCCTTCCTGACGCCGGTGCCGTACCGCGGACGGCCCAACGCCCCGTATCTCGTTCCGGTCACCGTGCGCGCCATGGCGGCCGTGCGGAGCATCGAGGAGGACGCGCTGGCGTCGGCACTCGCCGCCAACACGGCACGCGCGTTCGACTACTGACCCGTTACCGCTCCGTGATCGACCGACCCGAACGCCACTCTGGGTAGCCACGTCGCTTTGGAGGGTGACGGTAGCTCCGCTAGGTTCTGGGTGCCCGATCCGGACCCGACGCTGCTGGGGCGTCCGGACCCCTCTGGACCCCTCCGGCCCCTGGAGCGTGTCGGCGTGAGCAACGCGCATTACCAGACGTTCGAGACGGACGAGACGGACGAGACGTACGGCACGGAGCCTCCCCCCGGGCCCCGCACCGACCTGCGTATCACCGAGACGCAGGCCTACGACGCGTACGTGACGGCGACGGCGTACGGCACACCGGCCCCGTACGAGGACACGTACCGGCCCGCCTACGAGGACACGTACCGGCCCGCCTACGAGGTGGCGCAGGCGGCCGGACCCGAGTTGCCGCGGCAGGGCGTGCCCGAGGTGCCCACGCCCGTCGCGCGCGCCCGAGTGGGCGGGAGGGCGAGGCAGGCGGGCGGGCGGGCCGAGGGCCGGCGCCGGGCGCGGTCTGCCGAGCGCACCGACAGCACCATGCGCCGACTGCTGCCGCAGGCGCTGGTCGTCGCCTTCCTCGCCGGCGGCACCACCGCGTTCGTCGCCAAGGACAAGGCGATCGAGCTGAACGTCGACGGCGCACCGCGCACCCTGCACACCTTCGCGGACGACGTCACCGAACTGCTCGCCGAGGAGGGCGTGCGGGTCGGGGCGCACGACGTGATCGCACCCGCTCCCGGCGAGGCGCTCGCCAGCGGCGGCGAGGTCGCGGTGCACTACGGCCGTCCCGTACGCCTCACCCTGGACGGTCAGCGGCGCGAGATCTGGACGACGGCGCACACCGTGGAGGGGGCGCTGCGACAGCTGGGAGTGCGTGCGGAGGGCGCGTACCTGTCCACCTCACGCTCCCAGCGCATCGGACGCGCGGGGATCGCGCTGGACGTGCGCACCGAGCGTTCCGTGACCGTCATGGCGGACGGCCGGGCCCGCACGATCCGCACCAACGCGGCGACCGTGCGCCAGGCAGTCGAGGAGGCCGGGATCACCCTGCGGGGACAGGACACGATGTCCGTGACGCCGGAGAGTTTCCCGCGCGACGGGCAGACCGTCACCGTGCTGCGGATCACCGGCGGCGAGGAGATCCAGGAGGAGTCGATCCCGTTCGTGGTGGAACGGACCGAGGACCCCGGGCTGTTCCGCGGCACCGAGGTGGTCGATCGGGCCGGGCAGCCGGGGCTGCGGCGGATCACGTACTCCGTGCGGATCGTCAACGGCGTCCGGCAGAAGCCGCGGTGGACGGGGACGGAACTGGTGCGGGAGCCGCAGGCGCAGGTGGTGAAGGTGGGGACGAAGCCGCTGCCCCCGCCCGTGCGGGGAGCGGACCGGCTCGACTGGCAGGCGCTGGCGGAGTGCGAGTCCGGTGGGGAGCCGGAAGCGGTCGATGCGTCGGGGACGTACGGCGGGCTGTACCAGTTCGACACGCAGACCTGGCAGAGCCTCGGAGGGAAGGGGCGGCCGCAGGACGCGTCGGGGGAGGAGCAGACGGTCCGGGCGAAGAAGCTCTATGCGCGGCAGGGGGCGAGCCCTTGGCCGCATTGCGGGGAGCGGTTGCAGGGTTGAGCGGCCCGCTGCGGGCAGTCGTACCGCTGCCGCTGCCGCTGCCGCTGCCGCTGCCGCTGCCGCTGCTGCGCCCGGCCCTCGCCCGGCCCGAGTGCCGGGTGAGCCGGTCGGTGAATCACGTCAACTGCACCCCCGTACCCTTGTCCCGTGAGCAGCAGCCCCGTCCCCGATGCCCTTCTCGGTCCCGCCGACATCCGTGAACTCGCAAGTGCCCTCGGTGTGCGCCCCACCAAGCAGCGCGGTCAGAACTTCGTGATCGACGCCAACACGGTCCGCCGTATCGTCCGTACCGCCGGCGTCCGGGCCGACGACGTGGTGGTGGAGGTCGGTCCGGGACTCGGCTCGCTCACCCTCGCGTTGCTGGAGGCAGCCGACCGGGTCACCGCCGTCGAGATCGACGACGTGCTGGCCGGCGCGCTGCCCGCGACGATCGCGGCGCGGATGCCGCGGCGGGCGGACCGGTTCGCGCTGGTGCACTCCGACGCGATGCTGGTGACCGAGCTGCCGGGCCCGGCCCCGACCGCGCTGGTGGCGAACCTGCCGTACAACGTGGCCGTACCGGTCCTGCTGCACATGCTCGAATGCTTCCCGAGCATCGAGCGCACCCTCGTGATGGTCCAGGCGGAGGTCGCCGACCGGCTCGCTGCCGCGCCGGGTTCGAGGGTGTACGGCGTTCCGTCGGTCAAGGCCAACTGGTACGCCGAGGTCAGGCGGGCCGGGTCCATCGGCCGCACCGTGTTCTGGCCCGCGCCGAACGTCGACAGTGGGCTGGTCTCGCTGGTGCGGCGGGCCGAGCCGGTCAAGACCACGGCGTCCAGGCGTGAGGTGTTCGCTGTCGTGGACGCCGCCTTCGCCCAGCGCCGCAAGACCCTGCGGGCCGCCCTCGCCGGCTGGGCCGGATCCGCGGCGGCGGCCGAGACGGCCCTGGTCGCCGCCGGTGTCTCGCCTCAGGCGCGGGGCGAGGCCCTGACGGTCGAGGAGTTCGCGCGGATCGCCGAGTCCCGCGTCGCCGAGTCCCGCGTCGACGAGTCCCGCGTCGACGAGTCCCGCGTCGACGAGTCCCGCGTCGACGAGTCCCGCGTCGACGAGTCCCGCGTCGACGAGTCCCGCGCCGCCGAGAACCGCGCCACCGAGAACCGCCTCGACGAGACCCCCGTCGCCCAGCATGAGGAGCCCGGTCAGTGAGCGTCACCGTACGCGTCCCCGCCAAGGTCAATGTCCAGCTCGCGGTGGGTGCCGCGAGGCCCGACGGGTTCCACGACCTGGCCAACGTCTTCCTCGCGGTCGGCCTCCACGACGAGGTGACCGTGACCCCGGCCGACGCGCTGCGCGTCACCTGCGCGGGGCCGGACGCCGACCAGGTGCCCCTGGACCGTACGAATCTGGCGGCGCGGGCGGCGATCGCGCTCGCCGAGCGCCGTGGCCTGGAAGCCGCCGTCCACATCCACATCGCCAAGGACATCCCGGTGGCCGGCGGGATGGCGGGCGGCAGCGCGGACGGCGCGGGGGCACTGCTGGCCTGCGACACGCTGTGGGGCACGAACGCCTCCCGCGAGGAACTCCTCGACATCTGCGCCGAGTTGGGCAGTGACGTGCCGTTCAGCCTGGTCGGCGGGGCGGCGCTCGGCACCGGGCGTGGGGAGCAGCTGCGCACGCTCGACGTCGGCGGGACCTTCCACTGGGTGTTCGCGATGGCGGGCCGCGGGCTGTCGACGCCGGCCGTGTTCCGTGAGTTCGACCGGCTGACGGAGGGCCGGGACGTGCCCGAGCCGATCGCCTCCCGGGAACTGCTCGACGCCCTCGCCAAGGGCGACCCCGACGCGCTCGCCGCCGCCGTCTCCAACGACCTCCAGCCCGCCGCCCTGTCCCTGTTCCCGGAGCTTGCCGACACCCTCGCGGCCGGCCGGGCCGCCGGTGCCCTCGCCGCGCTGGTCTCCGGCTCGGGCCCGACCACGGCGTTCCTCGCCCGGGAGGCCGAGTCGGCGGCGAAGGTGGCTGAGGCCCTGCGGGCGTCGGGCACCTGCCGGACGGTGCGTACGGCGTCCGGGCCGACGCCCGGTGCGACGGTGGTGGCGGGGACGGCTGGGGCGGCGGGGGCCTGAGCGCCGGCTGGGGCGGCGGGGGCCTGAGCGCCGGCTGGGGCGGCGGGGGCCTGAGCGCCGGCTGACCTGACCGGCCCCGGCCTGCTGACCTCCCTCGCCCAGGCCTGCTGACCTCCCTGCCGGTCGGCTGCCCCCTCTCCCGGCCGGCAGGCCCCTCTCCGCCGACAGGGGAGCGGGCCGGAGATGTCGGCCTGCCCCGGCGATTACCCTGAAGGGTCGAGCGTCCCCCCTGTCAGGAGAGAAATGGCCGTCAATCTGGTCAATGTCGAGAACGTCAGCAAGGTGTACGGCACTCGTGCCCTCCTCGACGGCGTGTCCCTCGGCGTCTCCGAGGGGGACCGGATCGGTGTGGTCGGACGCAACGGCGACGGCAAGACCACCCTGATCCGGATGCTCGCCAAGCTGGAGGACTCCGACACCGGCCGCGTCACGCACTCCGGCGGACTGCGCCTCGGCGTGCTCACGCAGCACGACTCCCTCGACCCGGCCGCCACCGTCCGGCACGAGGTCATCCGGGACCTCGCCGACCACGAGTGGGCCGGAAACGCGAAGATCAGGGACGTACTCACCGGGTTGTTCGGGGGGCTGGACCTGCCGGGCTTCCCGCAGGGGCTCGACACCGTCATCGGGCCGCTGTCCGGCGGGGAGCGCCGCCGGATCGCCCTCGCCAAGCTGCTCATCGACGATCAGGACCTGATCGTCCTCGACGAGCCCACCAACCACCTCGACGTCGAGGGCATCTCCTGGCTGGCCAAGCACCTGCGCGAGCGCCGCTCCGCGCTCGTCTGCGTGACCCACGACCGGTGGTTCCTCGACCAGGTCTGCACCCGCATGTGGGACGTCCAGCGCGGTGACGTCCACGAGTACGACGGCGGCTACTCCGACTATGTCTTCGCGCGCGCCGAGCGTGAGCGGATCGCCGCCACCGAGGAGACCAAGCGGCAGAACCTGGTCCGCAAGGAGCTGGCGTGGCTGCGGCGCGGTGCCCCGGCCCGTACGTCCAAGCCGCGCTTCCGTATCGAGGCCGCCAACGAGCTCATCGCGGACGTGCCGCCGCCCCGGGACAGCAGCGAGCTGATGAAGTTCGCCTCCTCGCGGCTCGGGAAGACCGTCTTCGACCTGAAGGACGTCACCGTCCAGGCCGGCCCCAAGGTGCTGCTCAAGCACGTGACCTGGCAGCTCGGGCCCGGCGACCGGATCGGCCTGGTCGGGGTGAACGGCGCCGGGAAGACCTCCCTGCTGCGGGCCATGGCCGAGGCGTCGTGGACCGACGGCGAGACACAGCCCGCGGGCGGCCGTGTCTCCGTGGGCAGGACGGTCAAACTCGCCTATCTCTCCCAGGAGGTCGCCGAACTCGCCCCGAACCTGCGGGTGCTGGAGGCCGTGCAGCAGGTGCGGGAGCGGGTCGACCTCGGCAAGGGGCGCGAGATGACCGCCGGGCAGCTGTGCGAGACGTTCGGGTTCACCAAGGAGAAGCAGTGGACGCCGGTGGGGGACCTGTCGGGTGGTGAGCGGCGCCGGCTCCAACTGCTGCGTCTCCTCATGGACGAGCCCAACGTCCTCTTCCTCGACGAGCCCACCAACGACCTCGACATCGAGACGCTGACCCAGCTGGAGGACGTGCTCGACGGCTGGCCCGGCTCGATGATCGTCATCTCCCACGACCGGTTCTTCGTCGAGCGGACCACCGACCGCGTCTTCGCCCTGCTCGGCGACGCCTCGCTGCGGATGCTGCCGCGCGGGATCGACGAGTACCTGGAGCGGCGCCGGCGGATGGAGGAGGCGGCCGCCGCGTCGGCTCCGGCGCCGGTCGCCGACAAGGCCGTACCGGAGAAGAGCTCCGCCGACCAGCGGGCCGCCAAGAAGGAACTCCAGAAGATCGAGCGGCAGTTGGACAAGATCTCCGAGAAGGAGACCACACTGCACGGGCGGATCGCGGACAACTCCACCGACTTCGCGAAGGTGGCCGAACTCGACACCGAGCTGCGGGACTTGGCCGGTGAGCGGGAAGAGCTGGAGCTGCGCTGGCTGGAACTCGCCGACGACGCGTGAGTGAAGGCGCGTAACGAGGTCATCACGGGCCGGTTCTCCCTTGGATACAGAGGGTGAACCGGCCCGGTGCGTTGTCGGTCCCAAGTGATACAAAGAGCCGTCTGAGATCTTTCTGCATACGACTCTGAGCCGTTACGTATCTCAGGGCGTGGCTAAAAATCAGTGATGGAACGGGGGAACGCGCTGATGACGCAGCCGCCCAACGAGCCGCCGCACGGCGGTTTCGGAGCGCCGCAGGACCAACCGCAACAGCCGCAACAACCACAGCAGCCGCCGCAGGCGCCACAGCCCCAGGCAGCGCCGCAAGAGGCAGCACCGCCGCAGGGCGGTGGCTTCGGGGCGCCGCAGGCTCCGCCGCCTCCGCAGGGCCCGCCGTCCGGTGCCCCGCAGCCCGGTTACGGCTATCCGCAGCAGCCGCCCGCCGCCCCGCAGCCGGGTCCCTACGCCCAGCCGGGTCCGTACGCCCAGCCGGGTCCGTACGGTGCGCCCCAGCCCGGTCCCTACGGGCAACCCGGTCCCTACGGCCAACTCGGCGGGCCCCACGGGCAACCGCAGCAGTCGGGTCCGTACGCCCAGCCGCAGGGGTACGGCTATCCGCCGCAACCCCCGTTCCCGGGCACGCCCGGCACCCCGCCGCCCGGTTCCGGCAGCCGTCTCAAGGGGAAGACCGCCCTCGTCGTCGGGGCGGCCGTGGCCGCGCTGCTGGTCATCGGCGGGACCGTGTTCGCGGTCACCGGGAGCAGTGGTGGTGACGACGACAAGAAGCCGGTCGCCGAGAAGAGCGACGACCCCAAGCCCACCGCGAGCGACTCCCCGGTCAACCCGGGGGACGGCAGCGGTGCCGGCGGCGCGGACTCGGAGAACCTCAACGAGGGCCGGCAGGCCGGAGAGGCGAAGGTGCTCTGGTACAAGGAGGGTCCCGACGCGCCCGCCGACGGCGCCGACGCCCCCGGTATGTGGATCACCGACAAGACCGCGGTCAAGGCGGTGTACAAGCAACTCGTCGCCTACAACGTCGGGGACGGCGCGCCGACCTGGGACCCGGTCACCTTCCCGCAGAAGATCTGCGGGGTCACCCCGCAGAAGACGTCCGACGACAAGATCGTCGTCGCGTACATGAACGGCACCAGCGACCGTGCCAAGTGCAACCTGCTCCAGCAGATCGACCTGAACACGGGGCAGAAGGGCTGGACCGGCGAGGTCGGGGACGGTGCGCTGTTCGACAGCACCCTGCAGATCGAACTGACCGTCAGCGGCAACACCCTGATGGTCGGCCGCTCGCAGTCCGGTACGGCGTACGACGTCCGCACCGGCAAGAAGCTGTTCGACAAGAAGAGGTACGGCAGCGCCTGCTTCCCGGGCGGGTTCGCGGGCGGCGCCCGGCTGATCGCGGTCGCGTCCTGCGCCGCCGCCCAGGCGAACGAGCACGACGAGGTCCAGGAGTTGGATCCCGTGACCGGCAAGGTCAAGTGGACCCAGAAGTTCGACAAGGGCTGGACGGTCTCGCGGGTCTACTCCGTCGACCCGTTGATCGTCTACAGCACCAACGAGGACAAGAAGGCGTGGAACATCTCCACGCTCACCCCCGCCGGTACGTTCCGCTCCCAGGTCCGCATCGACGAGAGCTTCGCCCCTGGCTGCGGCCTGGCCATCCTCGCGCGTGACCTCCAGGGCTGCGAGGGCGTGGCCGCCGACGCGAACACCCTGTACCTGCCCACCGAGGCGACCAGCGGGCCGAACGAGATCGTCGCGGTCGACCTCTCCACCGGCAAGGAGAAGTGGCGCGTCAAGTCGCCGGCGGACGAGTCGATGCTCCCGGTCAAGGTCGAGGGCGGCAAGCTCATCGCGTATGTGGAGCCGTCGTACAACGCGGGCGGCCGGATCGTGTCGATCGCGACGGGCGGCAGCGGGCACACGCCGGCCAAGCTGCTGCAGAACCCACAGGGCACCGCGCAGATCGAGAGCGGCTTCTTCTCGAAGGACATCGACTGGGTCGACGGGAGGTTCTACCTCTCGACCACGCGGCTGTCCGGCAGTGACGACGCGAAGGAGAAGTTGATGCTCGCCTACGGCAAGTGACTCCCTCCCCCTCTTCCCTTCCGCTCCCCCTCCCCCTCCCCCCTGTCGTCGTCCCCGCCATCGAGGTACTCACGTCATGACCCAGCCGCCGCCCCCTCCGCCACCCAACGAGCCTCCGCAGCAAGGGGGGTTCGGCCCGCCGCAGGACCAGCCGCAGGGTCAGCCGCCGGCCGGTTACGGCTATCCGCAGGCACCCCCCGGTTACGGCTACCCCGGGCAGGCGCCGAATCCGTACGGTCAGCAGCCCGGTTACGGCTACCCGCAGGCGAACGCGCCGCTGCAGCCGCAGCCCGGGCAGCCCGGGCAGCCCGGGCAGCCCGGGCAGGGTGGCGGGCGGAAGATCAACGCGCAGCTGGCGATCATCGTCTCGGCCGTCGTGGCGATCGCGCTGATCATCGGCGGCGGTGTCTGGTACGCGTCCTCCTCCGGCAAGGACGACGACAAGAAGGACACGACGAGCACCAGCGGCGGCACCGGCGGTGAGGACGACAAGGGCGGCACCGGTGGCGCGGGGGGCGCCGATGGCACGTCGGGCAAGAGCGCGGAGAAGGTGCCCGCCGACCCCGCCTCCCACATCCTCTTCCAGGTGCCGCAGCCCAAGGTCGACAAGGACACCTCGGTCTCCGTCTCCGGCTCCTGGCTCACGGACAAGGTGTACGCCAAGAGCGGCGTCGCCAAGATCGTCGGTTACGACCCCGACAAGGGCACCGAGCAGTGGACGATCAAGCTCCCCGGCCCGGTGTGTCAGGCCGGCCGCCACACCACCGCGAACAACCTCACGGCCGTCGTGTACCAGCCCGACATGCCGACGAAGACCCACACCAGCGCGTGCACCCAGGTCGCCGCGATCGACCTCGACGCGGGCAAGAAGCTGTGGACGAAGACGGCCACAGCCGGTGACCAGACGATCAGTTTCGACAACGTCACCGTCAGCGCGAGCACCGTCGCCGCGGGCGGCACCAGCGGCGGCGCCGCCTGGGACCTCTCCTCCGGCAAGGCGCTGTGGGCCCCCAAGACGACCGACACCTGCTACGACGCGGGCTACGGCGGCGGCGAGAAGCTGGTCGCGGTCCGCAAGTGCGGTGCGTACGGACAGCGCGAGCTGCACATCCAGACCATCGACCCGAAGTCCGGAAAGGTGATCTCCGAGTACCGGATGGCGCAGGGCATCGAGTACGCCGGCGTGGTGTCCACCAGCCCGCTGGTCGTGGCCGCCGATGTCGGTGACTCCGGAGGCGGGAACGGCTTCTCGGACCTCTTCTCCATCGACAACAAGACCGGCAAGCTGCGTACCCGTATCTCCGCGCCGAGCGACGACTACGCGGCCGACTGCCCCATCACCGAGGTCGAGGCGTGCCGCCAGATCGCCGTCGGCAACGACCGGATCTACCTGCCGACCGCAGAGCACGACGGCAGCGGCGGCGGCCTCAGCCAGACCAACGAGATCATCGCGATCGACCTCGCCACCGGAAAGCAGACCGGTCAGCGGGCCGACGCGGGCGAGGACTACACGATCACGCCCTTGCGGATGGACGGCCGCAACATCCTCGCGTACAAGCGCCCGCCGTACGACAAGGGCGGTCAGATCGTCAGCATCGACGGGGGCACCTTCAAGGAGACGAAGCTGCTGGAGAACCCGGCGAAGAAGTCGGCGCGGGACGCGGAGGCCAGCATGTCGCCGGACTACTCCGAGGTCCAGTACTCGCAGGGGCGTCTGTACATGTCCGCGGTGTTCGCGAGTGATCCGGGGAGCTCGGACGAGAAGAGGTATCTGGCCTTGGCGTTCGGCGCGAGCTGAACCCCGCCGGTTGCCTCGTCGTCGCGTCGCGGATACGGCCCCGCCCCTGCTCAGGGGTGGGGCCGTTCGCGTACCGCTCATCACCCTCGAATGCGGGAAAAGCGAGAAATTCCGTCGATCAGGGGCACTTCTCACCGGTTGGGGAAGCGCAACGTCGAACAAGCGTGTAGCTTCCGGGGGCAATGGAGGGCGGAGAGCCGGGGGGCTCCTGTCCGCGCGGACCAGTGGGCATCCATAGTGGGCAGCCATAGGGCGACCACAGAGATCCATTGGGGGGACTGGGGGGTTGCTCGATGGGAGTGCGGCTCATGGTGGTCGACGACCACCGACTGCTCGCCGAGGCGCTGGCCTCGGCGTTGAAGCTGCGGGGGCACCGGGTGCTCGCCGCGGCGGCGCCCGCCGCGGGGGCGGCGGAGCTCGTGATCACGCGGGCCCCGGAGGTGTGCCTGCTGGGGACGGCCACGCCGGCCGAGCCGGGGATGTTCGATCCGGTGGTGAGGATCAAGCGGGAGCGGCCACAGGTGGCCGTACTGGTGCTGGGGCCGGTCCCGAATCCGCGCGGGATCGCGGCAGCGTTCGCCGCCGGGGCGTCCGGCTACGTACGGCACGACGAGCGCATCGAAGGCGTCGAGCGCGCCATCATGAAGGCTCGGGCGGGGGAGACGGCGGTGGCGCCGCAGTTGTTGCAGGGGGCCTTCAGCGAGCTGCTGAACCCCGTGGCCCAGCCGGACGACGAGGGCCAGCGGCTGTTGCAGATGCTGACACCCCGGGAGGTCGAGGTGTTGGTGCGGGTGGCCGACGGCGAGGACACCCGGCTGATCGCGGCGGGGATGGGGATCGCACCGTCCACCGCGCGGACGCATGTCCAGCGGGTGCTGATGAAGCTGGGCGTGGGGTCGAGGCTGGAGGCGGCGGCGCTGGCGGCGCGGACGGGGTTGCTGGATCGGGCGGGGGCGGTGTCGGGCTCGTTGCCGGGGGCGGGCTCGGGGGCGGGGCCGGAGTCCTAGCGGACGCCCCGGGGGGTGCGATGGACGTACACGGAGATGCTGGCCGAGCTGTCCGAGCTGGGCGGTGCGGCAGAAGACGGTCCGCGCTATGAACCCTCAAACTTCACCGGCGTTCTGCTGGCCCCCGGACTGGTGCATCTCACCTACGAGACCACGTTTGACGGAAACCGGGCACGGCGGAGTTCAGTCTGGCGCAAGCAGGGCACAGCCGGGTCATGGCAGATGTACTACCACCAGGCAACACCCATCCCGCCCGACGGCATGTAATTGCGCATCTCGGGTGATGATCGTTCGTTGTCACCTGCGCGGCAATACCGGCCATCGCCCAGCGTCCTCGTCTGCTTTCGCCCGTCGGGACCTCCCCCCGGTTGGTGTGGGCGGCCTTGGGTGAGTATCGGCCGCGAGCGGCGCGTCGGCGGGCATCGCGGATGATGAACCACTCAGCGAACGGTCGGATGATCTCTGTGTGTGCGGTCGGCAGGTTCTGAGCGGCGTCGCGGAACCACAGCTCCAGCTGGACGAGATTCTCCTGTCGCGTCGGCAAGATCTCGGCGTGGACAAGCAGTTCACGGACGTATCGCGTGGCCGGCTCCTGCGGCACGTCATTGAGACGTTCATGCGTGATCTCAGCCTGGCTTGCCGCGAGCGCGGCCAGGAGGTGGGCACTCGGGCTTCGGCGGAGCCATGCCATGACGGACCTGGGTCGTGGCGCCGCGGTGAGAGCTTGGGCAAGCGGTACGAGTACCTCGGTGACCTGCCCGTTCTGGTCGGCGAGGAGCTCGTGGACGCGGTCGCTGGCAACGCAGCGTGTGCAGCATCCGTCCGTGCTGATGTCCGCCGGCGAGCCGCAGCGGCGGCAGGTGAAGTCGATGGCGACGCCGCAGCCTGGGCCGCAGGTTCCGAGGCCGTCGTCGCCGCGGACGAGATCCGCCCGGGTCGGGAAGCGGCGGTACATCGTGGCCATCCCGACGCCCGCTCTGGCTGCGATCTGGCGGATCGGCGCGTCGACGCCGGAGGTGACGAACACCTCGGCGGCGGCGGTGAGCACCCGTCTGCCGGTTGCGCTGGGCACCGTCTGCCGGTTGCGCTGGGCGTCGGCCCGCTTGCTTCGGGCCGGCGGCTCCCCGGCGGGGCCATCGGAGGGCATCACGTTCTCCTTCGACACCGCTTGACAAAGCGGAACGACGATCCGGATCATAGATGGAACGACGTTCCGTTTCGGCTTGGCTGAAGCGGGACGCTCTCCACCGCCTTGTCCGTCGCCGGTCGCACGAGACCGGCGGGCGGCAGGGCACACAGAAGGGGAACCAGCACATCGTGAACGCGTCCACCGCCACCGCCAACACCTCGGGCGCGCCCGTCCCGGTCCTGTCCTTCAGTCCGGTGGTGCTGTCCGTACCCGGACGTCCCGTGGACCTTGAGGTACGCGTCACCGCACCCGAGACCGGAACCGACCTGCCCGTCATCCTGCTCTCCCACGGCCAGGGCCCCTCGAACAACCTCTCCTCGCTGAACGGCTACGCACCGCTCGTCAACTTCTGGGCGGCACAGGGGTTCGCGGTCATCCAGCCCACCCACCTCACCTCCAGGACTCTGAGCCACCTGGTCGCCGACGCCCCCGGGGCACCCTTCTTCTGGCGATCGCGCGCCGAGGACATGACTCACCTCCTCGACCGGCTCGACGTGATCGAGAAGGCCGTGCCGCTGCTCGCCGGCCGGATCGACCACACCAAGGTCGCCGTCGCCGGACACTCCTTCGGCGGCTTCACCTCCAGCCTCCTGCTCGGCGCCCGGGTCACCGACCCCGACACCGGGGAGGAAGTGAGCCTCATCGAGCCCCGCATAAAGGCGGGTGTGCTGCTGGCCTCGCCCGGCCGGGGCGACGTCCTCAACGGGCCCATGGCTGACGCGCTGCCCGTCTTCGGGACCATCGACTTCTCCACGATGACCACGCCCACGCTGGTCGTCGCCGGTGACGAGGACGACTCCCGGCACTTCACGGACATGGGACCGGACTGGCACGCGGACCCCTACACCCTCGGCGTCGGCCCCAAGGCCCTGCTCACCCTGTTCGGAGCGGGGCACGCACTCGGCGGGATCCCCGGATACGACGTCGCCGAGACCACGGACGAGAGCCCCGAGCGCGTCGCCGCCGTCGGCCGGCTCACCGCGGCCTACCTCCGCGCCGAACTCCACCCCGGCGACACCACCTGGCAGACCGCGTGCGACGCGCTGGCGACCGGCCCCAACCCGGTGGGACGAGTCGAATCCAAGTAAGCCGTCCTCCCCCGGGTGGCCCGAGCCATCGTCATTCGTCCGGGCGACGTCCTCGTCACGCATCGCGCGCCTTTCGGCGCGGAACCCGGCAACCGGGCGTCGACCTGCCGGGTCGTCCACCGCAGGACAGATTTGTCGAGAAGGTTCTGATTCCGCACTACACCCGAGGTCCGCACGCTGATTCAAACGCCGCCCAGTTCACGCCTCGTCGTCCGCCGACCGTGTCAGGTACGCGTGGTTGTCCTCGATGAGGTGGTCCAGCGCGTCCCTGGCGGCGGCGAGGCCGTCGATGTTCCCGGACAGCCGGGCCCGCTCGCGGCCCATGACCTCCAGTGCCTGCCGCGCCCTGTCCTCGCTCGGCTCGGTCATGCAGGGCACCATCTCGACGATGGTGCCGCTGGACATACCCGCCGCCAGGAACGCCTGCACCAGGCGCACCCGCTGGACGTGCTCGTCCTCGTAGTGGCGCTGTCCGCTGGGTGAGCGGGAGCTGACGAGCAGGCCCTGCTCCTCGTAGTAGCGCAGCGACCGGCGGCTGGCTCCCGTCCGGGCGGACAGTTCACCGATCCGCATGCCGAACTCCTCCCATTCTCCTGGCTCACTTGCCCCTGACATCGATGTGAGCTTTTAGGTTAGCTCCATGCTGAAGCTCATCTTCATGATCAACCGCGTCGAGGGAATGTCGTACGAGCGTTTCGTCGAGCACCATCGGGATCGGCACGCGCCGCTGTTCACCTCCATCCCGGAGGCGGAGCGCTACGTGCGCAAGTACAGCGTGTCCCACCCGGTCCCCGCCGAGAACTACCCGCCCCGGGCCTACGACGGCCTGACGGAAATCTGGTTCGAGGACTGGGAGGACCACGACGCCTTCTTCGCCTCCGACAACTACCGGACGCTGGTCAACCCCGACGAAGCACGCTTCATCGACATGGACTCGGTGGCCGTGATGGTCACCGAGGAGAAGGAGGTCATCTGACGGACCGACTCGACGGGCGGATACGAACTCATCTCTTGCGGCCGGCCCGCGTGCACGTTGATGTCCACGCCCGCCACATCGTTGACGTCCCCGGCCCAGGGCGCATCAGTCAACGGCACACTCAAACCCACGATCAGATGCTCCGAACGAAACGGCCTAGGTCGTGTCTCCCAACTCCGGTAGGACATGGGGGCTTCGCTTCCGGACCCTCCGGTGTAGGAGGACTTGAACCAGCGGCGGTCTTCGCCGGCGGCTTTCTGAGCCAGTGCCATCATCGCTCCTAGGCTGGCCGCCGTGTCGGCCGCTACGACAGCATGGTGCCGCGTCGGCCTTTCGCCATACCGTCGACGAACGCCGCGAAGGCGCCGGTCGAGACGGTGAGCGCGTCCCCCTGGGGGATCTTCGAATCCCGTACAGCCACTTGGTTTCGGAGATCGGCCACTTCGACGCACTCGTTGCCTTCGCCGCCGCTGTGGCTGCTCTTGAACCACGTCGCAGCTGTCGGCTGGGCCAGGGCGGTTGCAAGTTCCGGGGCCGTGCGGTTGGTCGGGTTGTGACCGGTTGGGGTTCATAGCAGAGCAGGCACGGGCTTTGTGATCATTGTGGTGTCTAAGTCAGATGATCATGAGGTGGCCCGTGCCTGCTGCTGCATGCTCTCCCCTACCTGCCGTGCTGTTGAAACTGGGGCCGCTGGACCCCGGCCGGATCGCCGACCTGCGCCCCTACTTCGCCTCGGTGCCCGACCCGCGCGCGGCGGGGCCGGTGGTACTCACTCACGGCGATCCTGCTGGTGTGCGCCTGCGCGGCCGTCTCGGGAGCGAGGAGCATCGATGAACTCGCCGAGTGGGGTCAGCGTGCTTCGAACGCACTCCTGACAGTGATCGGGATCCGCCGCCACCTGCTCGGATGGCGGCGCTCTCCGGCGCCGGCCACGATCGGCGTGTGCTGGGGGCTGTTGACGGTGACGCCCTGGACCGGGCGGTCGGCGCCTACCTCGCCGACCGGCACCGCGCCGCCACCGACCCCGCCCCGACCCGGTCGCCCTCCGCGTCCGGGCTGTCGCGCGCGATCGCTGTCGACGGCAAAGCACTCAAGGGATCAGCCCGTCTTACCGCGACGCGCCGGCATCTGCTCTCCGCGGTCACTCACGGCACCGTCGTGACCCTCGCCCAGGTGGAGGTCGGCGCGAAGACGAACGAAACCACACACTTCCGGCCGCTCCTGGCACCGCTGGATCTGACCGGCACAGTCGTCACCTTCGACGCCCTGCACTCGGTCAAGGCGAACATCTCCTGGCTGGTCGAGACCAAGAAGGCCCACTACATCGCCGTGATCAAGACCAACCAGCCCACCGCCCACGCCCAACTCGCCGCTCTGCCCTGGCAGTCCATCGCAGTCCAGCACACCGCCTCCGGGGCCGGACACGGACGCCGCGAGTCCCGCTCGATCAAGACCTGCGGGATCGCCGACGAACTCGGCGGAATCGCCTTTCCCCACGCCCGCCTGGCCATCCGCGTCCACCGCCGCCGCAAGCAGACCGGCCGGCGTGAGACCCGTGAGAGTGTCTACGCCGTCACCAGCCTCGACGCCCACCAAGCCGGGCCCGCCGACCTGGCCGCCGCGATTCGCGGGCACTGGGGAGTGGAGAACTCCTCGCACCACATCAGGGATGTCACCTTCGCCGAGGACGCCTCCACCGTCCACGCCAAGACCGCACCACGGGCCATGGCAACCCTCCGCAACCTCGCCATCGGCGTGCTGAAAACCCTCGGAGCCGACAACATCGCCAAGACCACCCGGGCGATCCGCGACGAGCCCCAACGAGCACTCCCCATCCTGGGCATCACCAACACGGATGGAAGGCCCCGCGGGTCCGCAACGCGCTGATCACGCAGACCGCTCACATCCCGGCCCAGACGCCGGCATAGGCTCCGGTGCATTGTGGGCGCGACGGTAGGCCAGTGGTGACAGGCCCAGGTGCGTGTGGAAGTGCTTGCGCAGGGCGACGGGGTCGCCGAAGCCGGAGGCGGTGGCGATCCGTGCGACGGTCAGGTCGGTGGATTCCAGCAGTAGGCGCGCGTGCGCCAGCCGTCGTTGTGCCAGCCACTTCAGTGGGCTGCTGCCCACCTCGCTGCGGAAGCGCCGGGTGAAGGTGCGCACGCTCATGTGCGCGTGCCGGGCCATGTCCTCCAGTGTGATCGGCTCGGCCAGCCGGTCCAGCGCCCACTGGCGGGTCGCCGAGGTGGAGCGGTCGGTGTCCTGCGGTACCGGGTGCTCGATGAACTGCGCCTGGCCACCCTCGCGCCATGGCGCCACCACGCAGCGCCGCGCGGCGGCCGAGGCCACCGCCGCTCCGTGGTCCAGACGGACCAGGTGCAGGCACAGGTCGATGCCGGCGGCTCCGCCGGCGGACGTCAGGATGCGTCCGTTGTCGACGAACAGCACGTCCGGATCGACCTCGATGTCGGGGAATAGCCGCGCCAGTTCGTCGCACAGCGTCCAGTGTGTGGTGGCCCGGCCGCCGTCCAGCAGACCGGCCGCCGCGAGCAGGAAGGCCGAGGTGCACAGGCTGACGATGCGGGTCCGCGGCCCGATCCGGTCCAGCGCCGCGGCGAGTTCCCCGGGAAGCGCGCCGGTCGCGAGCAGGTCCTCGCCGGGCTCCTGAGTGGCGAGGACGACGGTGTCCGCGCTCTCCAGCACCGACTCGTCGTGGTCGACGACGATCCGGTAGTCCTCGTGCGTGCGCACCGGCCGGCCGCCGAGGGAGAAGGTGACGACGGAGTACAGATGAGTCCCGTCCGGCTTACGGGCCTCGTTGAACACCCGGGCCGGGATGCCCAGATCCAGCGGCAGGACTCCGTCGAGGGCGAGAACAGCGACACGATGCGACATGGCTGGAATCGTACGACAGGTGGCCCTCCGGCCACTCACCCGCCTTGGTAAGCACACGCCACTCTTCCTTCAGCGGGGACGCGGTCCCCGCTGAAGGAAGAGCAAGACAGACATGAGCGAGGACACCATGAGCGAGGACACCATGCGGGCAGTCACCATCAGCGAGTTCGGCGGAGCGGAGGTGCTGACCGTCGAGGAGGTCGCGCGCCCCGAGCCGCTGCCGACCGAGGTGCTGGTGCGGGTGCACGCCGCCGGGATCAACCCGGTGGACTGGAAGACCCGCGAGGGTCAGGGAATGGCGGGGCTGCAGACGCTCCCGCTGATCCTCGGCTGGGACGTCTCCGGCGTCGTCGAGAAGGTCGGCTTCGGCGTCACCACCCTGAAGGTCGGCGACGAGGTGTACGGCATGCCGTGGTTCCCGCGCGCCGCCGGCGGCTACGCCGAGTACGTGACCGCACCGGCCCGCCAGTGGGCCCGCAAGCCGGCCACCCTTGACCACGCGCACGCGGCCGCCGTGCCGCTGGCGGCGCTGACCGCCTGGCAGACCGTGGTCGACACCGCCCACGTCCAGGCCGGTCAGCGCGTCCTGATCACGGCCGCCGCCGGCGGAGTGGGCCACTTCGCGGTCCAGTTCGCCCGGCACTTGGGCGCCCACGTGATCGCCACCGCCAGCGCCGCCCGCCACCCCTGGCTCAAGGAACTCGGCGCCGACGAGGCCATCGACTACACCACCACGCGCTTCGAGGACGTCGTCAAGGACGTCGACGTCGTCATCGACCTGGTGGGCGACGCCCACGACAACACGAGCACCCGCTCGCTGAAGGTCCTGCGCCCGGGCGGCCTGCTGGTCGCCGTACCGTCCGGTGTCTCCCCGGACCTGACGCGGGCCGCCGAGGCGGCCGACGTGCGCCTCACTGCGTACCTGGTCGAGCCGGACGGTCCCGCGCTGACCGCGATCGCAGGCCTGATCGACGCCGGTGAGGTCGCCGTCGAGGTGGAGGAGACCTTCCCGTTGGAGCAGGTCGGCACGGCCCAGGCCCACGTCCAGGCCGGCCGCACCCGCGGCAAGGTCGTCCTCACCGTGACCGACTGACCAACCCTGCAAACAGTTAGGAGCAGCACGGTGTACTACGAGATCCGCCGCTACCGGGCGCAGCCCGGGCGCCGCGAGGAGTGGGTGCGCTACATGGAGGACGTGGTCATCCCGTTCCAGGCCTCGTTGGGCATGGACGTAACCGCCTCCTTCGTCGACGCCGAGGACGAGGACGGCTACGTGTGGATTCGCCGGTTCGAGGACGAGGCCCAGAGCGAGGCCCTGTACGCGGCCGTGTACGAGCACGACCGCTGGAAGAACGAGATCGGTCCGGTCGTCTACGGCCTGCTGATCCCCGAGAAGTCCGTCGTCACCCGTGTGGTCCCCACCCTGGCCTCACCCCTGCGATGACCCGGCTCACGGCCGCTTCATCCGCCGCCGCACAGCGCAGCAGAGCAACAGCAACAGCAACAGCAACAAAGGAACCATCATGAGCATCGAGACACTCCAGAAGTCGGCCCCCGCCTCGTCCATCACCCAGGCCGCCGCAGGCGCACTCATCGCGGCGGTACACGCCGCGGCTGCCCGGATCGGCTTCACGGCGTCCATCGCCGTCACCGACCAGGGCGGACATCTGAAGGCATTCGACCGCGCCGACGACGCGCCCTTTCTCACCACCGAGGTCGCCCTCGACAAGGCCTGGACCGCGGCCTCCTTCCGTATCCCCACCCACACGTGGAACGACTTGCTCGCCAACCCGCAGATCGCGCCGCTGGGCGGCCACCCTCGTGTGATGGCCGTCGGCGGCGGCTACCCGATCATCGAGAACGGCCAGTACGTCGGAGGGCTGGGGATATCCGGTGGCACCTACGACCAGGACCAGCAGGCCGCCGAGGAGGCCCTCGCCGCCCTCGGGTTCGAGCTGCCCGGTCTCTGACCGGCCACGGCGGGTCGGCCCGTGGCTGACGGGCGCCAGGCCAAGCCACAGACCGACATGTGCGCCGTCATTGATGGCTGCAGCCATTGCCCTGATCAGCCGGCCCCGCGGCAGGCTGCGTCCTGACGTCGCGCGGCCGCCGGCCGCGGTGGCTCAGCGGGTGGAGAGGGACGCCGGGCGCCCCGCGTCCGTACGCCCGCCCGCCCGCCGCGCCGAGGGCGAGCAGGGCGCCCCGGGTGGTGGTGACGGCCGCACAGTTGTGGGCGGCGTAGGTGATGAGACCCGTGAGAGTGTCTACGCCGTCACCAGCCTCGACAACCACCAAGATTCGCGGGCACTGGGGAGTGGAGAACTCCTCGCACTACATCAGGTATGTCACCTTCGCCGAGGACGCCTCCACCGTCCACGCCGGGACCGCGCCACGGGTCATGGCAACCCCTCCGCAACCTCGCCATCGGTGTGCTGAAAACCCTCGGAGCCGACAACATCGCCAAGACCACCCGGGCGATCCGCGACGAGCCCCAACGAGCACTCCCCATCCTGGGCATCACCAACGATCCGGACACCTACGGAACTTGATCAAGCCCTGCGGCTGGGCCGGGCGAGTCGCTATGTCGGTCATGAGGACAGCTCCTGTCGTGCTCTGGCGATCAGCCGTGAGGAGGCAGTGGTGTCGGCAGCCTGCGAACGAAGGTAGTCGAACGTCAACTTATAGGCACCCACGTCCTCCGCGTCATCGAGGTACAAGCCGCGGCGACGCATCTCGATGTAGACAACCGCCATCGAGTTGAGGGGCTCCCGTTCGTCGTCCCGCCAGAGGATCACGAAGTGTCCGGCTCCCGCGGCGTGCGCCCCGGCGCTGAACGGCAGGACCTGGATGTCAATGTGCGGGCTCTGGGCCACGTCGTGAAGGTACTTGAGCTGCCCCACCATGATCTCCGTGTCTCCAACAGTCCTGCGCAGCACTGCTTCGTCAAGGACCGCCCACAAATGCAGAGCCGGGTCTCGCTCCAGGATGCCCTGGCGCTGAATCCGTGCTTCCACCATCCGCTCGATGTCCTCGGTCGGGCTTCGCACTTCACGTGCTTGATGGATAGCGAGGGCGTATTCGCGGGTCTGAAGCAGTCCGGGAAGAACTGTGTTCGCGAACACGTGCTCGTACGCAGCCTCGTTCTGGAAGGAAACGAGGGGTTCAAGCCACTCCGGCACCGCACTGTTGCCGGGCCGGAGAGCGAGCACGGCCGTGGCCTGCTGATCACCGACGTGCTCGCCGCGCGCTGGGGAACCCAGCCGAGCGGAAGCGGTCTGACCGGTCTGACCGGTCAGACCGTCTGGGCGGAGATCCTCGCCGACGCTCCGGGGGGAGGGGGTGCCGTCCGGTGACCGTTGCCGTCACCCCGTCACCCCGTCATCGCAAAGGCACGGGGCTACCACGACAGGACCGCCACTCGGCTGGTCACCGAGGCTGGCGGGACCTGGAGCCCATACGCCCCCGGCGGCCGCACGCGGTGACACTGGCCCCCACCTCGCAGTCGACCATGCAACACCTCGTTGTGTCGGCCCGCCGTCAGCGACGGGCTGCGGAGCGACGCCAGGTCAGCCGCCGTCGAGGCCGCGGAACGTACCCGATGCGTCCGCGGCGTCGGCGAACTCGGCGAAGTCCATGTTGCCGATGGCCAGATTGGCGGAGATCTCGGCGTACCAGTCTGGCGGCACCCGGAACGTCCGACCGGGTTCGTCGTAGAGGTCGACGGCCAAGAGGGGATGCTCATCGTCCGTCGTGGTGATCGTGTCCGCGAGGAACAGGTAGCAGATTTTGTCATCGTCGTCAGCGGCTGCAACAGCGTCGACCAGCGCTTGGACACTCACGCCGTTGAACGAGTGATCGCTGACGTACGTCGCATGGCGGTCCTCGTCCGAGCCGTCGATCGCGGCTCGCACTGCCTCCCATGCCGCAGCGCTGCTGAAGTCTGTACGCAGCACGAGCGAGGTCAGATCCTCAGGTTCGGGCAGGTTCATGCAGGCGATCTTCCCACGGAGCCTGACAGGCCGAGGTCTGGTCCCTATGTCCTGCCGGCGTTCCGCCGCGGCCATGAGTGCACGGGCCGGCCTGCGACTCACCGTGTTCGGTGAAGCAGACGGGTCCGCGAATACGCGACACCTCACCATGCGAGCCCACCAGTCCCACGGCCGTCGTCGCCCGCGGGTTCGAACGCCCCGGGTGACGCTTTTGGGTTGATGGCGATATTGACGCGGATGGTGGGTTGTGTTTCAATGTGTTTGGTTCTGTTTGATGATTGAGTGGCTCGAATAGGGAGTCCGCAGTGAAGAAGACCTCGACCCGGCTGGCGGACGGTCGCGAGCTCATCTACTACGACCTGCGGGACGATCTCGTCCGGGACGCGGTCGACCGGCGGCCGCTCGAGCGGACCGTCACCACGTCCGAGGTGCGGCGGGACCCGCTGCTCGGGGACTCGGTCGCCATCGCCTCACACCGGCAGGGGCGGATTTATCACCCACCGGCCGACGAGTGTCCGCTGTGCCCCTCGCAGGGTGAGCGGCTGAGCGAGATCCCGGACTCGTCGTACGACGTCGCGGTCTTCGAGAACCGTTTCCCCTCGCTGGCCGGCGACTCCGGCCGGTGTGAGGTCGTCTGCTTCACCTCCGACCACAACGCGTCCTTCGCCGACCTCACGGAGGAGCAGGCGCGGCTGGTCCTGGAGGCGTGGACCGACCGGACGTCGGAGCTGTCGCATCTGCCCTCGGTCGAGCAGGTGTTCTGTTTCGAGAACCGGGGTGCCGAGATCGGTGTGACGCTGGGTCACCCGCACGGGCAGATCTACGCCTACCCGTTCACCACCCCGCGCACCGCGCTGATGCTGCGGTCGGTCGCGGCCCACAAGGAGGCGACCGGTGGGGAGAACCTCTTCGACGCCGTCCTGGAGCAGGAACTCGCCGGTGAGCGGGTCGTCCTGGAGACCGAGCACTGGGCCGCCTTCGTGCCGTACTCCGCGCACTGGCCGTACGAGGTGCACCTGTACCCGAAGCGCCGGGTGCCCGATCTGCTCGGCCTCGACGAGGACGCGCGCGCCGAGTTCCCCAAGGTCTATCTGGAGCTCCTGCGGCGCTTCGACCGGATCTTCGACGGTCCTCATGGGGAGAAGGAAGGGGCGGGTGAGCCTCTGACGCCCTACATCTCCGCCTGGCACCAGGCGCCGTTCGGCGCGCTGGAGGAGTTCGAGGGCGTCAGCCGTGACGACTTCGCGCTGCACCTGGAGCTTTTCACCATTCGCCGCACGTCCGGCAAGCTGAAGTTCCTCGCGGGCTCCGAATCCGGCATGAACGTGTTCATCAACGACATCCGGCCTGAGGCCGCGGCACAGCGACTGCGGGAGGTAGCGAGTTCATGAGCGGTAAGTACCTGGTCACGGGCGGTGCGGGGTACGTCGGCAGCGTGGTCGCCCAGCATCTGCTGGAAGCGGGGCACGAGGTCGTCGTCCTCGACAACCTCTCCACCGGCTTCCGCGAGGGAGTGCCGGCCGGCGCCTCCTTCGTGGAGGGCGACATCCGTGACGCCGGCAAGTGGCTGGACCCCACCTTCGACGGCGTGCTGCACTTCGCCGCGTTCTCCCAGGTCGGCGAGTCGGTCGTGAAGCCCGAGAAGTACTGGGACAACAACGTCGGCGGCACCATGGCGCTGCTCGGTGCCATGCGTGAGGCGGGTGTGCGCAGGCTGGTCTTCTCCTCGACGGCCGCCACCTACGGCGAGCCGGCCGAGGTGCCGATCGTGGAGTCGGCGCCGACGCGGCCCACCAATCCGTACGGCGCCTCGAAGCTCGCCGTCGACCACATGATCACCGGCGAAGCCGCGGCGCACGGGCTGGCTGCCGTGTCGTTGCGGTACTTCAACGTGGCGGGCGCCTATGGCGACTGCGGCGAGCGGCATGATCCCGAGTCGCATCTGATCCCGCTGGTTCTCCAGGTCGCGCAGGGCCGACGGGACGCGATCTCCGTCTTCGGCGACGACTATCCGACGCCGGACGGCACCTGCGTGCGCGACTACATCCACGTCGCCGACCTGGCCGAGGCGCACCTGCTGGCGGTCGAGGCCGCCACCCCGGGCGAGCACCTGATCTGCAACCTCGGCAACGGCAACGGCTTCTCCGTCCGCGAGGTCATCGAGACCGTCCGCCGGGTCACCGGCCACCCGATCCCCGAGGTGGTGGCCCCCCGCCGGGGCGGCGACCCGGCGGTCCTGGTGGCGTCGGCCGCGGCCGCGCGCGAGAAGCTGGGCTGGAACCCGTCCCGTGCGGACCTCGCGGGGATCGTCGCGGACGCGTGGGACTTCGCGCAGCGGCGCGGCGACCAGTAGAGATCAGTGGCGAACGGTCGCGATCAGTGGCGATCGGTGGCGACCACTGGCGACCGGTCGCGACCAGTAACACCTAGTACGTACGGAAAGGTCAGGGCCAGGGCAATGAGTGAGGCTGTCGCAGGGGCTGTCGCCCAGCGGTTCGTGGAGCTGTACGGGGCCGGTCCGCAGGGGGTGTGGGCGGCGCCGGGCCGGGTCAACCTCATCGGCGAGCACACCGACTACAACGACGGCTTCGTGATGCCGTTCGCCCTCCCGCACATCGCCGTAGCGGCGGTGTCCCGGCGCGACGACGGCGTACTGCGGCTGCACTCCGCGGACATCGACGCCGGCGTCGTGGAGCTGCGGCTGGACGACCTGACCCCCGAGTCGGACCGCGCGTGGACGGCGTACCCGGCGGGCGTGGTCTGGGCGCTGCGCGAGGCGGGACACCCGGTCACCGGCGCGGACATCCACCTGTCCTCCTCGGTGCCGTCCGGCGCGGGTCTGTCCTCGTCGGCGGCGCTGGAGGTGGTGGTGGCCCTGGCGCTGAACGACCTGTACGAACTCGGGCTCAAGCGCTGGCAGTTGGCCCGGCTGTGTCAGCGCGCGGAGAACGTGTACGTGGGTGCCCCGACCGGGATCATGGACCAGACGGCGTCCGCGTGCTGCGAGGCGGGCCACGCCCTGTTCCTCGACACCCGTGACCTGTCCCAGAAGCAGATCCCCTTCGACCTGGCCGCCGAGGGTATGCGGCTGCTGGTCGTCGACACCCGGGTCAAGCACGCCCACAGCGACGGCGAGTACGGCAAGCGCCGGGCCGGCTGTGAGCGGGGCGCGGCCATGCTGGGCGTGGACGCCCTGCGGGACGTGCCCTACGCGGAGCTGGACGCGGCGCTGGCGCGGCTCGGGGACGAGGAGGAGGTGCGCCGCCTGGTGCGCCACATCGTCACCGAGGACGAGCGGGTCGAGCGGGTGGTGGCGCTGTTGGAGGCCGGTGACACCCGGGCGATCGGTCCGGTGCTGGTGGCGGGGCACGCCTCGCTGCGCGACGACTTCCGTATCTCCTGCCCGGAGCTGGACCTGGTCGTCGACACGGCCCTGGCCGCCGGTGCGCTCGGTGCCCGGATGACCGGCGGCGGCTTCGGCGGGTCGGCGATCGTCCTCGCGGAGGACGCCGACGTCGACGCCATCACCAAGGCGGTCCAGGAGGCCTTCGCCGCCGCCGACTTCACCGCGCCGCGCGTGTTCGAGGCGGTGCCCTCGGCGGGAGCGCGCCGGCTGAGCTGAGCCTTGGAGGACCCCGTCGGCCCCGTGCTCCTGAGGGAGCGCGGGGCCGACATTTGTTCAAGGGAGTTAAGGAGCGTCGACGGCGGGAAGTCTTTGTGAAGGTCGCCAAGTGGGCTGTGGGGTAAGCCTGTTGACACTGTCTCTACTGATACGATCAACGGACTTTTCAGCAGGCTGACGGCGCGTCATGAACGCGTACGGGGGACAGTCTCCAAAGCCCATCGTGAAGGAGTGGCTGTTGCTCTGGCCCCCGGCACGAGGCGACTTGAAGAGAGTCTCATGACGTCATTAATCCAGGATCCGTTGTTGTGGATCCTGCTCATCGTGGTCATCGCTGCGGCCTTCGCAGTGATGCGCGCGCGGAGAACCAACATGGCTCTCCGCCGTAACAACGACAACCTTCAGAGCAATCTGGTGGCCGTACAGGGCCAGCTCCGCCAGGTGCAGACGGGCTACGAAACCCTCAGCGCCCGGCACGTGGAGGACCTCTCCGAGGTCCGGCTGGACGCGGAGTCGGCCACCAAGTCCGTCCTCAAGTCGGCGATGGGCACCCTGCAGTCCCTCGCCGAGGAACAGCAGGTGCTCCTGGACAACCTGCAGAAGGAGTACGGCGACGACACCGGCGTGCTGGCCGACCTGATGCAGGTCGACCACACCAGCAGCCAGTTCAGCCGCCGTACCAAGGGCATCTCCGTACTCTGCGGCGGCTGGCTCGGACGGCGCGACGAAAACGCCTCCGTGTACGACGTGGCCCGCAGCGCCCAGGGCCGGATCAAGGACTTCAACCGGGTCCGGGTCAACGCCCAGGTCAGCATCTCCCTCACCGGCAAGGCCGTCGAACCGGTCGCCGTCGTCCTCGCCGAACTCCTGGACAACGCGACCAAGTACAGCGCGCCCCAGTCCCCGGTGGAGATCAACATCCTGGCCGTGCCGTCCGGGGTGTGCCTGGTGGTCGACGACGCCGGTGTGGGCATGAGCCAGGAGACCAAGGCCCGTGCCGCGGCCCTGCTGTTGTCCGACAGCGCCGTCGACATCACCGGCCTCGGCGACCCGCCCAAGTTCGGCTTCGCCGTCTGCGGCATGCTCGCCGCCCGCTACGGATTCTCGGTGTCCGTCGATTCGGTCTCCCCCTACGGCGGAGTGCGCGCCGTGATCCGTGTACCGGAGGGCCTCTTGACCACTGACGCGCCCCGGCCTGCCGCCTCGCAGGACGACCGTGTGGTCGAGGACCAGCGGCCCGAGCGGCCCCGTGCCGCGGTGCCCGCCTCCGGCCCGACGCTGGTCGTCGGCACCACGCCGGGCGGTCTGCCCCGGCGCAGACGGCGCAACAGGACCGTCTCGGTGGTTCCCCGGCTCGACGGGGCGGCGCCCGCCCCGTCGGACTCCGACGGGGAGAACACCAACGAAGTGACGGCGTCACGTATCGGTGCGTTCGCCCGCGGAACGCACCTCGGCCGGGTCTCGAACAACACGGAAGGAACCCAGAACCAGTGAATCCCGACCTGTCGTGGGTGCTGAACGGCGTGCTCGAGGTGCGCGGGGCCCGCCATGCGATCCTCGTCTCCGCCGACGGCCTGCTGATGCAGCGTTCGGACCACATCAGCCGTGACGAGGCGGAGAAGAACGCGGCCGCGATGAGTTCCATCCAGTCCCTGTGCCGGGCCGTGGCCGGCTTCGTGGGCGGGGGAGGACAGCGGCTCTGGAAGCAGACGCTCGTCGAGTTCGACGGCGGATGGATCTTCCTCGTCGCCGCGGGCAGCGGCGCCTACCTCGCCGTGTCGGCGGCCCTGGACGTCGACATGGAAGCCATGTCCTTCCGGATGCAGAAGACCGTGAGCGCGCTGCGCGAGGCGATGAGCGCGGCGCCGCGACTGAACGCCGGTGCCGACGCATGACCGGTCCCGACGAGGAAGCCCCGGTCACCAGCGACTTCGTCCGTTCCTACGTCATCACCGGCGGGCGCCGGCTGCCCTCGGCGAACGACCTGGCGCTGCACACCCTGGTCACCCTGGCCCCCGACCGTGAACTGCCGTTGGGGGCCGGCCCCGAGGTGCGGGCCATCTGGGAGCTGTGCGGGGGCGGACACCTGTCCGTGGCCGAGGTGGCCGGGCATCTGTCGCTGCCGGTGGGTGTGGCCCGGCTGCTGCTGACGGATTTATTCGAACAGGGGCACCTCCTGCGGCGCTCCGAACCCGCTCGCGCCCAGCTCGCTGACCGAGAGACACTCGAGAAGGTTCTGCATGGACTCGAAACCCTCATTGTCTGAGACGGCCGTGCCGAATGGGAACGGCACGATCTACGTCTCCGAAGCAGTGACCACCGCGGCGAAGATCCTGGTCGTGGGTCATTTCGCGGTGGGCAAGACCACCTTCATCGGCTCACTGTCGGAGATCACGCCGCTGCGCACCGAGGAGAAGATGACGCAGGCGTCCGTGCAGGTGGACGACCTGCGGGGCGTACCGGACAAGGTGACCACCACCGTGGCCCTGGACTTCGGGCGCCTGACCCTGGCCGACGAACTCGTGCTCTACCTGTTCGGCACGCCCGGGCAGCAGCGCTTCATGCAGCTGTGGGAGGACATGGCCCGCGGCGCGCTTGGCGCGCTGCTGCTGGTCGACCCCGCCCGGCTGGAGGAGACGTTCCCCGTCATCGACCTGATCGACGAGTACGAGCTCGAGTACGCCATCGCCGTCAACAGCTTCGACGCCCAGCACTTCGACGAGGCGGAGATCCGCGAGGCCCTCGACCTGCTGCCCGACACCCCTGTCGTCTACTGCGACGCCCGCGACCAGCGGTCGTCCGCGAACGCGTTGATCTCCCTGGTCCGTCACCTGCTCGATCGCGCGGCCTGATCCACTCCCCAGGCCTGGGCCGCGAGGCCCAGGCCCACAAAGGACTCCCCCGTGGACACTCACCACTCGCCCGCCGCCGCCTCCGCCGGCGCCAGATGCCCCATGTCCGACGGCACCTTCACCGCCGACCCGCAGCAGATCTACGAGTACGTCCGGGCCCACGGCCCCGCCGGACCCGTGGAACTCGCGCCGGGCGTGGACGCCACCCTCGTCGTCGAACACGAGATGGCCCTCAGGGTGCTCCAGAACCCCACCCTCTTCGCCCGCGACTCCCGCCGCTGGAAGGCCCTGAACGAGGGCCGTGTCCCCCTCGACAGCCCCATCCTGCCGATGATGGTCTACCGGCCCAACTGCCTGTTCACCGACGGCGCCGTCCACCTCAGGCTGCGCCAGGCCATCACCGCGAGCTTCGACCGACTCAACACCACCCGGCTGCGCCGGGACGTCGAGCCGATCGCCGACTTCCTCATCGACCAGTTCAGCGAACGCGGCCGCGCCGACCTGATCAACGAGTACGCCAAGATGCTGCCGCTGCTGCTGTTCAACAAGCTCTTCGGCTGCCCGGCCGACATCGGCGACACCCTGACCGCCTCGCTGTCGGCCCTCTTCGACGGCATCGACGTACAGCGCGCCAACGAGGAGCTCACCGCCAGCCTGATGAAGCTGGTCTCCGTCAAGCGCCGCCGGCCCGGCGACGACATGACCTCCTGGCTCGTCCAGCACCCCGCGGGCCTCACCGACGAGGAGCTGAAGGACGAACTCGTCGTGCTGATGGGCGCCGGCTTCGAGCCGCAGCGCAACCTCATCGGCCACGCCCTGCAGCTGCTCCTGTCGGAGGAGGGCTCGGGCGGCTCCGGCATGCAGATCGAGGAGGCCGTCGACCACGTCCTGTGGAACAACCCGCCCCTCGCCAACTACGCCACGCACTTCCCCGTGCAGGACGTCGACCTCGGCGGGGTGATCGTCGAGGCGAACTCGCCGGTCGTGATCAGCTTCGCCGGTGCCAACAGCGACCCCGCCCTCAGGGAGGCCCGCGAGAACCGCAACAAGGGCGCGCACCTGGCGTGGGGAGCGGGTCCGCACGCCTGCCCGGCCAAGGACCCGGCGCTGGTCATCACGATCACCGCGATCGAGCGGCTCCTCAACGCGCTGCCCGATCTCGCCCTGACCGTGGCGGACAAGGACCTGCAGTGGCGTCCGGGACCGTTCCAGCACGCTCTGGCGACGCTGCCCGTGCGGTTCAGCCCGACCCCGGCCACCCGCATGGTGTCGGCACGGCAGACCGCGGCGCCCCTGCCCGCGGCCGAACAGCCCAGCACACCGGCGGCCGGTGCCGAGCCGGCGCAGCAGGGAGCGTCGACGCCGAAGAGGGGCTTCTGGAGCACCCTGGTCGACCTCTTCCGCGTCTGACGCGCCGCCGACCGAGCGCGCCCCAGCACAGATCCGGAATACCGTATGTGACAGGAGCAACACACAGGGGTGCATGATGCCGGAGAGGGGAAGGGTAGGTTCCGCTGGTAACGGTAACGCCCGGCTTGAAGGAGCTTCGCGTGACCGCTGTTGGCCACTTAGACGGCACCACCACCGACCGTCGGGCCGTCATCTCCCTTCTCCGGCGCCTGCGTTCCCCCGAGGGGCAAGAGCAACCCCTGGCCCGTGTGGGAGCAACTGCGCGCTCTGGGCGACGTCCTTGCCGCTCCATGGGGGGCTACCTGGTCACCGGTGTGATCTGCGCGTCGGCAGTCAGGACGCGAGCTTCCGGCTGCCGGAACTCGCCCTCGGACTGCCCACGGCCTGGGCCGGGATCCTGCCCCGTCTGATCAACGAGGTCGGCATCGCGCGCGCCCGTGAACTCGTCCTCACGGGCCGTGCCGTCGACGCTCAAGAGGCCCTGGCCCACTCGCTCCTGCACAAAGTCGTGCCCGCCGAGGAGATCGACGCGGCCGTAGCCGCCTGGGCCAACCCCATCGTCCGCCGACCACCCGCCGCACTGCGTGTCACCAAAACACTGCTCAACTCCTACAGCGCCGCCCCACCGCCGGCCGACACCTCGGTCCTCGAAGCCGAACTGATGGCGGCGGTCGTGGCCGAGACACACCACGGAGGCGTCACGCCCCGCCTCTGACCAACGGCGCGTGTGCCGGGACCGACCAGGCACACGCACCCGGACGAGCGACAGCACGCTCCGGCGTGCGCCATCCGGACCCGCTCACAGCAACGCGCCGCCTTTACGGTGGGCAGGGCGCCCAGCTCCGCTTCGGACCGGCCCCTTCCGGCTGGAACGCGGGATCCGGCTGGACCGCGGGAGAGGTCACGTCAGGCGCTTGACCAGCGTGTACTCCGTGATCCCTGGCGGATAACCGGGGATCACGCCCACCACCTCGTAGCCCTGCTTCTGGTAGAACGCCGGCGCCTGGAAGTCCCAGGTCTCCAGGCGTACGGCCGCACAGCCCCGCTCCCGGCGGGCCAGCCGTTCCGCCCGGGAGAGCAGCCGGGAGCCGAGGCCCGCGCCCCGGTGCCGTTCGTCGACCCACAGATACGTCACGTGCAGCCAGGTCGCCCAGGTGTGCCCGACCAGCCCGCCGGCCAGGGCGCCCGTGCCGTCCAGGGCCCAGACGTGAAGGGGAACCTCGCGTGCGCCGGGAGTGGAGCGCAGGGCCCGCAGGACGGGCGAGACGGCGGTGTTCGTCTCCCGCAGCCGATTCCGGAGCAGATCGCGCCGTTCCTTGTCGACTTCTGTCTCGATACGAAACATGCGGCTCACCATAAACGTGTCGGACAGTCAGTTCTGCAAACTACTTTCCGCTCCTGCCCCCCGCCCGTACTCTGATGCACAGCATCGGTGGGGGCCGGTGCTGATCAGGGGGCGAGACAGTCGGGTACGACGCCCGACGTGGGGGTAGCGGTTTCTGCACGGCGGCGGCCGTGCGGTGGTGGCATCCTCAGGCGTCGTACCCGCGCTCCGTCGACGTTCTCCGGCCTTTTGAGGTATCCCCTGCTCTTCAGGAGCATGGGGAAGGGGGGTTACGTGGTTCGCATCCGAGTCCTGGTCGTCGACGACCACCGCATCTTCGCCGAGTCGCTCGCCGCCGCCCTGGCCGCCGAGCCCGACGTGGACGTCTCCGCGGCGGGCAGCGGCCCGGCCGCGGTGCGCAGTCTGGAACGCGCGGCAGCCGAGGGGCGCCGCTTCGACGTGCTGCTCGTCGACGCCGACCTGGGCGCCACCGTGCCGGGCGTACGGCCCGCGGTGCCGGTCAAGGAGGTGGGCGAGGACGGCCTCGTCGACGGTATCTCGCTGGTGGCCGGGGTGCGCTCCGCACAGCCCGGCGTACGGAGCGTCGTACTCGCCGAGAAGGACGACCCCCGGCGGGCCGCGCTCGCCCTGCAGGCCGGCGCCTTTGGCTGGGTCGCCAAGGACTGCTCGCTGTCCCGGCTGCTCACGGTCATCCGGGGAGTGCTGCGCGAGGAGACGCATCTGCCGCCCGCGCTGCTCACCGGCGTGCTGCGGGAGCTGACGGCCGCGCGCAAGCACCGCACCGACAGCGAACGGCTGGTGGAGTCGCTGACCCCGCGCGAGCGGGAGGTGTTGCGCTGCATGGTTGCCGGCCTCGGCCGCAAGGCGGTCGCCGAGCGGCTGTTCCTCTCCCCGCACACCGTCCGCACCCATATGCAGAACGTGCTGGGCAAACTCGGCGTCCACTCCACCCTGGCCGCCGTCGCCCTGGCCCGGCGGGCGGGCGTGGGGCCCGTGGACCTAGCCGGGGATGTTGTCGAACGGGGCGGTCAGCTGGCGTAGCAGCCCCGCCAGTTCACCGCGCTGGGCGCGGGAGAGCTCCGCGAGGATCGCGCGTTCCTGGTCCAGCAGCCCGGCCAGGGCCTGGTCCGCGCGGTCCTGGCCCTCCTCCGTGAGGCGCACCAGCACACCGCGCCGGTCGCTCGGGTCGGGCAGCCGCTCCACCAGGCTCTTCTTCGCCAGCCGGTCGATGCGGTTGGTCATCGTGCCCGAGGTGACCAGGGTCTGCGTCAGCAGCTGCCCCGGCGAGAGCTGATACGGCGTTCCCGCGCGCCGGAGCGCGGTCAGCACGTCGAACTCCCAGGGCTCCAGCGCGTGCTCGGCGAAGGCGAGCCGACGTGCCCGGTCCAGGTGCCGGGCCAGTCTGCTCACCCGGCTGAGCACCTCCAGCGGCTCCACGTCGAGGTCCGGGCGCTCCCGGCGCCACGCTGCGACCAGCCGATCGACCTCGTCCTCCATGACGATCAGTGTAGTGGTTGTGTCGATGTGGAGTCTCTTGTCGTCGAGCCTCTCGTTATCGAACTTCTTTACATCGAATCTCTTGACGTCGAGAGAGGGTGGGATCAGGGTGGACCCCGTAGTCGACGATCACGACGAGGAGGCTTCATGCCCGCCCCCACCTGGAACCCCGCCCAGTACCTGCGTCACGCCGGCCACCGCGCCCGCCCCTTCACCGACCTCCTCGCCCGCGTCCCCGACCTGCCCGCCGACCCGCCCCGCATCGCCGACCTCGGCTGCGGCCCCGGCAACGCCACCGCCCTGCTCGCCGCCCGCTGGCCCACGGCCCGCGTCACCGGGTACGACAACTCGCCCGAGATGCTCGACCAGGCCACCGCCGAGCACGAGGGCCCCACCCCGGGCGGCGGCCGCCTCGACTTCGCCCACGCCGACGTACGGACCTGGACGCCCGCGGGGACCTGCGACCTGATCGTCAGCAACGCCACGCTGCAGTGGGTTCCCGGCCACGTGGAACGCTTCGCCGACTGGACGGCCGGCCTGACGCCCGGTGGCACCCTCGCCTTCCAGGTGCCCGGGAACTTCGACTCCCCGAGCCATGTGCTGATGCGCGACCTCGCCCACTCCGCCCGCTGGAAAACCCGCCTGGCCGACACCCTCCGCCATGACCTCGCCGTCCACACCCCGCGGTTCTACCTGGAGAAGCTGGCCGGCCTCGGCTGCGAGGTGGACGCGTGGGAGACGACGTACATCCATCTCCTGACCGGCGAGGACCCGGTCCTGGACTGGGTGAAGGGCACCGGTCTGCGCCCTGTCCTCACCGCACTCGCCGACGACCCGGAAGCACGGGAGGCGTTCGTCGCCGAGTACCGGGCGGCCCTGCGCGAGGCGTACCCCACCGGCCCCCACGGCACGCCGTACCCGTTCCGCCGCATCTTCGCGGTGGCGCGCAAGGACGGCTGACGATCACGGCCGTCGAGCGTGCGCGGTAACCGGCTGGGGTTCCGGAGCCGGTCGCTGTCGAGCGTGCGCGGCAACGGGCTGGGGTTCCGGAGCGGGTCACAGCTCTCTGAGGGCGTCCAGCGTGATGTCGAGATCGAGGTCGTAGGGGACGCCGAGCTTGAGTCGGTCGTGGTGGATGCCGGTCAGCGCGTACGTCTTCGACAGCGGGTCGAGCTCGTACACCCGCACCACGGGGTGCTGGTTCTCTCCGGCCATCTCCACCAGCCAGAAGTGGGGAATACCCGCGGCGGCGTACTTGCGGGGTTTGGTGTCCCGGTCGCGGGCCTCGGAGTCCGGGGAGACGACCTCCACGGCGAGCAGTACGTCGGCGGCCTCGAACCGGGTCTGCTCCAGGCCGGTGACGGCCTCAGCCCGGATGACGCACACGTCGGGCTCGGGGCCGTTGCGGCGGTCCAGGGCGACGGTCATCTCACGAAGGACCTTCAGTTGCCCGGGGACCGTGCCACGCAGGCCGGTCACCAGAAGGTCGATCATGCGGCTGTGGAAAATCCGCTGCGGACTCACGAAGACAAGGCTCCCGTCGATCAGCTCGGTGTGCGGCGGGAGGTCAGGCAGCGTGAACAGGTCGTCCACGGTGTACCCGTCCTGCGGCGGCACCGGCCAGCGGCAGCCGTGCTTGGCGGTCGGCTCGGCGGTCATGGTTCCTCCCATGGACGGGATTCTCGGCCTGCGGAACCACAGTAGCGGGCGGAATGCGCAGGCGTCATCACAAAGAGTGACTGCGTCAGCTTTTCCGGCGCCCTATCAAGTGCGGCTTCGCCTCCATGCCGTCCAGCCCGTGCCACGCCAGGTTCACCAGATGGGCGGCGACCTCGGACTTCTTCGGGCGGCGCACGTCCAGCCACCACTGGCCGGTCAGAGCGACCATGCCGACCAGGGCCTGGGCGTACAGGGGGGCCAGCTTGGGGTCGAAGCCGCGGCTCTTGAACTCGCGGCCCAAAATGTCCTCCACCTGGGTGGCGATGTCCGAGATCAGCGAGGCGAAGGACCCCGTCGACTGGGGGATGGGGGAGTCACGGACCAGGATGCGGAAACCGTCCGTGTACTCCTCGATGTAGTCCAGCAGCGCGAACGCCGCCTGTTCGCACAGTTCACGCGGGTGACCGGCGGTGAGGGAACTCGTCACCATGTCCAGCAGGCGCCGCATCTCACGGTCCACCACCACCGCGTACAGGCCCTCCTTGCCGCCGAAGTGCTCGTACACCATCGGCTTGGACACCCCGGCCTTCGCCGCGATCTCCTCCACCGACGTGCCCTCGAAACCCTTCGCCGCGAACAGGGTGCGACCGATCTCCAGCAACTGCTGGCGGCGCTCGGCACCGGTCATCCGGGTGCGACGCGCACGCCGCGGCTTGTCATTGCTCGGGGTGCTGCTGGAGTCGGTCGCCACGCAGTCAATCATGCCGCTTCGGCGGTCTCCTTCTGACGCTCGGAGTCCTCCTCGCCCGTCTTCCGACGGGAATCGATACGCGAGCGTGACGGCCAGCGCACGTCATACGCCCACCCGAGCAACTCGAACCAGCGGATGAGCCGGGCCGAGGAGTCCAGCTGCCCCCGCTCCACCCCGTGCCGCGCCGACGTCGGGTCGGCGTGGTGCAGGTTGTGCCAGGACTCGCCGCAGGACAGGACCGCCAGCCACCACACGTTGCCCGACCGGTCCCGCGACTTGAACGGGCGCTTGCCCACCGCGTGACAGATCGAGTTGATCGACCAGGTCACGTGATGCAGCAGGGCCACCCGCACCAGCGAACCCCAGAAGAAGCCGGTGAACGCGCCCCACCAGGACATCGTCACCAGACCGCCGATCAGCGGCGGCAGCGCCAGCGAGACGACCGTCAACGCGAGGAACTGGCGCGAGATCGCCCGGATCGCCCCGTCCTTGATCAGATCCGGCGCGTACTTCTCCTGCGAGGTCTGCTCCTCATCGAACATCCATGCGATGTGGGCCCACCACAGGCCCTTCATCAGCGCCGGAACCGTCTCGCCGAACCGCCACGGCGAGTGCGGGTCACCCTCGGCGTCGGAGAACTTGTGGTGCCTGCGATGGTCGGCCACCCACCGCACCACCGGCCCCTCGACCGCCATCGACCCCATGATCGCGAGCGCGATCCGCAAGGGCCGCTTGGCCTTGAAGGAACCGTGGGTGAAGTAACGGTGGAAACCGATCGTGATGCCGTGGCAGCCCAGGTAGTAGAAGAAGACCAGCAGGCCGAGATCCAGCCAGCTCACCCCCCAGCCCCACGCCAACGGCACCGCCGCCAGCACCGCGAGGAACGGGACGACGATGAAGAACAGCAGCGCGATCTGCTCGATCGAACGCTTCTGCTCGCCACCCAGGGTGGCGGTGGATGTGCGGGGGTCGTCGGTCGCCTTCGGAGAGTCTTCGATCACGTCGGAGCTTGAGGTCATGCGCGTCCCTGTCGGGTCTTGGAAGGAGGCAGATGCCGAGGAGCGGACACCGCACATACTCCCTACGGTTCCGTAACCTACGGCATCGTAAGTATGGCAGCGCGGCGTCCGGCGGCAAGAGCCCGACAGCCTGCGCGTCCGTGTGGACACCTATCCTTATGTCGGTCGGACAGCGCGGTCCGCTCTGAGTACTTCCCGGCCGTCCGGCCCCGTAAGCGGCACGCCGCCGCCAGAGGCCGCCGTCCGGGTTCCCTCCCGGACGAGCTTCAACACTGCAAGGAGCCGCACCTGTGAGCAGTGCCGACGACCTGACCACCAGCACCACGTCGACCAGCAGCGCGCTGCGCGCCGACATCAGGCGCTTGGGCGACCTCCTCGGCGAGACCCTCGTCCGCCAGGAGGGTCCCGAACTGCTCGAACTCGTCGAGAAGGTCCGCCGCCTCACCCGCGAGGACGGGGAAGCCGCCGCCGAACTCCTGCGCGGCACCGAACTGCAGACCGCCGCCAAGCTGGTCCGCGCCTTCTCCACCTACTTCCACCTCGCCAACGTCACCGAGCAAGTCCACCGCGGCCGCGAACTGCGCGCCCAGCGCGCCGCCGAGGGCAGCCTCCTGGCCCGCACGGCCGACCGCCTCAAGGACGCCGACCCCGAGCACCTGCGCCAGACGGTCGCCAACCTGAACGTACGCCCGGTGTTCACGGCCCACCCCACGGAAGCCGCACGCCGCTCGGTGCTCAACAAGCTCCGCCGCATCGCCGCACTCCTGGAAACCCCCGTCATCCCGGCCGACCGCCGCCGCTACGACACCCGCCTGGCCGAGAACATCGACCTCGTCTGGCAGACCGACGAACTGCGCGTCGTCCGCCCCGAACCCGCCGACGAGGCCCGCAACGCCATCTACTACCTCGACGAACTCCACGCCGGAGCCGTCGGCGACGTCCTCGAGGACCTCACCGCCGAACTGGAACGCGTCGGCGTCAAGCTCCCCGACGACACCCGCCCCCTCACCTTCGGCACCTGGATCGGCGGCGACCGCGACGGCAACCCCAACGTCACCCCCCAGGTCACCTGGGACGTCCTCATCCTCCAGCACGAACACGGCATCAACGACGCCCTGGAGATGATCGACGAGCTGCGCGGCTTCCTCTCCAACTCCATCCGCTACACCGGCGCCACCGACGAACTCCTCGACTCCCTCGGCACCGACCTGGAGCGCCTCCCCGAGATCAGCCCCCGCTACAAGCGACTCAACGCCGAGGAGCCCTACCGCCTCAAGGCCACCTGCATCCGGCAGAAGCTGGAGAACACCAAGCAGCGCCTGGCCAAGGGCACCCCGCACGAGCCCGGCCGCGACTACCTCGGCACCGGCCAGCTGATCCACGACCTCGCCCTGATCCAGACCTCGCTCAGGGAACACCGCGGCGCCCTCTTCGCCGACGGCCGCATGGACCGTACGATCCGCACCCTGTCCGCGTTCGGCCTCCAGCTCGCCACCATGGACGTACGCGAACACGCCGACGCCCACCACCACGCCCTCGGCCAGCTGTTCGACCGCCTCGGCGAGGAATCCTGGCGGTACGCCGACATGCCCCGCGACTACCGCGGCAAGCTCCTCGCCAAGGAACTGCGCTCCCGCCGCCCCCTCGCCCCCACCCCGGCACCCGTCGACGCGGCCGGCGAGAAGACCCTCGGCGTCTTCGAGACCGTCAAGAAGGCCCTGGAGGTCTTCGGACCCGAGGTCATCGAGTCGTACATCATCTCCATGTGCCAGGGCGCCGACGACGTCTTCGCCGCGGCCGTACTCGCCCGCGAAGCCGGCCTCGTCGACCTGCACGCCGGCTGGGCGAAGATCGGCATAGTGCCGCTCCTGGAGACCACCGACGAGCTCAAGGCCGCCGACACCATCCTCGAGGACATGCTCTCCGACCCGTCCTACCGGCGCCTCGTCGCGTTGCGCGGGGACGTCCAGGAGGTCATGCTCGGCTACTCCGACTCGTCCAAGTTCGGCGGCATCACCACCAGCCAGTGGGAGATCCACCGCGCCCAGCGACGCCTGCGAGACGTCGCCCACCGCTACGGCGTACGGCTGCGCCTCTTCCACGGCCGCGGCGGCACCGTCGGCCGCGGCGGCGGCCCCTCCCACGACGCGATCCTCGCCCAGCCCTGGGGCACCCTGGAGGGCGAGATCAAGGTCACCGAACAGGGCGAGGTCATCTCCGACAAGTACCTCGTGCCGTCCCTGGCCCGGCAGAACCTCGAACTCACGGTCGCCGCCACCCTCCAGGCCTCCGCCCTGCACACCGCCCCCCGCCAGTCCGAGGAAGCGCTGGCCCGCTGGGACGCCGCCATGGACCTCGTCTCCGACGCCGCCCACGCCGCCTACCGCAGGCTCGTCGAGGACCCCGACCTGCCCGCGTACTTCTTCGCCTCCACCCCCGTCGACCAGCTCGCCGACCTGCACCTCGGCTCGCGGCCCTCCCGCCGCCCCGACTCCGGCGCCGGACTCGACGGACTGCGCGCCATCCCCTGGGTCTTCGGCTGGACCCAGTCCCGGCAGATCGTCCCCGGCTGGTTCGGCGTGGGATCAGGACTGAAGGCGCTGCGCGAGAGCGGCCTGCGGCAGGAAGGTGACACCGTGCTCGACGAGATGCACGAACAGTGGCACTTCTTCCGCAACTTCATCTCCAACGTCGAGATGACCCTCGCCAAGACCGACCTGCGGATCGCCCAGCACTACGTCGACACCCTCGTCCCGGACGACCTCAAGCACGTCTTCGACACCATCAGGGCCGAACACGAACTCACCGTGCGCGAAGTGCTCAAGGTGACCGGCGAGAGCGACCTGCTGGACGCCACCCCCGTCCTCCAGCAGACCGTCAGCATCCGCGACGCCTACCTGGACCCGATCTCCTACCTCCAGGTCACCCTCCTCAAGCGCCAGCGTGACGCGGCCGCCGCGGGCGAGGCCCCCGACCCGCTGCTGTCCCGCGCGCTCCTGCTCACCGTCAACGGCGTGGCCGCGGGCCTGCGCAACACCGGCTGACGGCCCCGTACTTACGACGGGCGGTGCCTCCGAGCCTCGTACGGGCTCGGGGGCGCCTTTGTGCGCGATCAGATTCCTGAGCGATCAGGCCTGACGGTGGCTTCGCCGACGCACCGGCCGACGCACCGAACGGCCCCCGTGGGACCTCAGATCACCACGAGCGGCCACTGCCGGACCTCAGATCACCACGAACGCCGCCGTGAGCAGCGCGACCCCCGACCCTGCCATCACCCACGCCACCCGCGTCCGCCGCAGCCCGCCCGCGACCACCACCGACGCCAGCAACAGCGCCCCGCCCATCGGCACCCAGGAGTACAGCACCCCGGCCGGACCCGAGCGCACCGCGTGGTCACTGCCGGGCTTCACGATCACGTCGTACGTCAGCCCCTTGCGCACCGCGACCGTGTCCTCGATGACCACACGCTCCCGGGCCGCCGAACCGGTCGACACCGGCGTGTAGGGCCCCGTGCAGGTCCCCTCGCCGCACCGCGTCACCCGGACCGTGCCGTGCTCCCGCCCCTTGGTGAGCATCACGTGCTGAGCGCTGCCCCAGGACGCCCACACACCCGCGATCAGGATCAGCATCGCGACCGTACCCATCGCCGCGAGCCGCCCGAACCGCAGCGCGAGGACCGAGGCACGGCGGGAGGGGGAGGCGGTGACAGGCATGGCGGGGATCATTGGCCATGCCGGGACGGACAGTCAACTCGGACGTGCCCGATCCACCGGACACGTCACGAGTTGTACGTGCCCTGCGCCCGCTCCAGCCCCTCGATGACGAGCGCCTCCACCGCATCCGCCGCCCGGTCCACGAAGTAGTCCAACTCCCTGCGCTCCGCCGACGAGAAGTCCTTCAACACGAAATCCGCCACCTGCATACGACCCGGCGGCCGCCCGATCCCGAACCGCACCCGGTGATACTCCGCACCCATCACCTTCGTCATCGACTTCAACCCGTTGTGCCCGTTGTCCCCGCCCCCGAGCTTCAACCGCAGTGTCCCGAAATCGATGTCCAGCTCGTCATGAACCGCCACGACATGCGCCAACGGCACTTTGTAGAAATCCCTGAGCGAGTTCACCGGCCCACCCGACAGATTCATGTAGGACATCGGCTTCGCCAGCACCACCCGCCGGTTCCCCGGCCCCGGCGGCCCGATCCGCCCCTCCACGACCTGCGCCTGCGCCCTGCCCGCCCGCTTGAACCGGCCCTTCATACGCTCCGCGAGCAGATCGGCCACCATGAAACCGACGTTGTGCCGGTTAGCCGCGTACTCGGACCCCGGGTTGCCCAGTCCCACGATCAGCCAGGGCACGTTGGCATCGGTCGTCACGTCCATGTCTCCTTGATACGCGCCAGCCGCTGCCCCCGGAGGGAACAGCGGCTGACGAAACGACGACGGTGAGGATCAGGCCTCGGCGGACGCGTCGCCCTCGGCCTCCTCGCCGGCGGCCTCCTCGGCCTGCGCGGCCAGAACCTGCAGGACGACGGTGTCGCCCTCGACACCCAGCTTCGTGCCCGACGGCAGCGGGATGTCCTTGGCGAGAATGGAGTCACCGGCCGTCAGACCCTGGATGGAGACCGTGACGGACTCCGGGATGTGCGTGGCCTCGGCCTCGACCGGAAGCGTGTTCAGCACGTGCTCCAGAAGGAAGGCACCGGGCGCCAGGTCACCCTCGGTGTGCACGTAGATCTCGACGTTGACCTTCTCGCCACGCGTGACCAGCTGCAGGTCGACGTGCTCCAGGTAGCCCTTGATCGGGTCACGCTGCACGGACTTCGGGATCGCCAGCTCGTTCGACGTGCCGTCGATGTCCAGCGCGATCAGGACGTTCGGCGTACGCAGCGCCAGAAGCAGCTCGTGGCCCGGAAGCGTCAGGTGCAGCGGGTCGGAACCGTGACCGTACAGAACACCGGGAACCTTGCTGTCACGACGGATACGCCGGGCGGCACCCTTGCCGAACTCCGAGCGGGTCGTGGCGGCGATCTTGACCTCGGACATGTGGATCACTCCTCGTAGAACCAGGAACGGATGTGGTCACCCGGCCACGAACGGCCTGCTACGAAGAGCGCGTCGATAACGGACAGCCATACCCACAGGTACGGCCTCCCTCGCCGAGCAACTTTCGCAGTCTACTCGGAGCAGGAGGCCGCACCCAAAACGATCTTCAGGCCGCACTCGAACGATCTTTCCCGGAGGATCTTTCCTGAGGATCTTCTGACGGGTCTTCCCGGCAGATCTTCCCGGCAGATCTTCCCGGGAAATTCCTACTGCTCGTCGAACAGGCTCGTCACCGAACCGTCCTCGAACACCTCACGCACCGCACTCGCGATCGTCGGCGCGATCGACAACACCGTGATCTTGTCCAGATCGGCACTCAGCTCACCCGGCGTCGGCAACGAGTTCGTGAACACGAACTCACTCACCCGGGAGTTCTTCAACCGATCCGCCGCCGGACCCGACAGCACGCCATGCGTCGCCGTCACGATCACATCCTCCGCACCATGCGCGAACAACGCGTCCGCAGCGGCGCAGATCGTCCCACCGGTGTCGATCATGTCGTCCACCAGGACACACACGCGACCCTTGACCTCACCCACGACCTCGTGGACGGTCACCTGGTTCGCCACATCCTTGTCCCGACGCTTGTGCACGATCGCCAGCGGCGCACCCAGCCGATCACACCAACGATCCGCGACCCGCACCCGCCCCGCGTCCGGAGACACGACCGTCAGCTTGTCCTTCTCCACCTTCCTGCCCACGTAGTCCGCCAGCAGCGGCAACGCGAACAGATGATCCACCGGACCGTCGAAGAAACCCTGGATCTGATCCGTGTGCAGATCCACGGTCAGAATGCGGTGAGCACCCGCCGTCTTCATCAGATCCGCCACCAGACGCGCGGAGATCGGTTCACGCCCACGGTGCTTCTTGTCCTGCCGGGCGTAACCGTAGAACGGCACGATCACCGTGATGGAACGAGCCGACGCACGCTTCAGCGCGTCGATCATGATCAACTGTTCCATGATCCACTGATTGATCGGAGCCGTATGGCTCTGAATGACAAAGCAGTCCGCACCACGCGCCGACTCCTGGTAACGGACGTAAATCTCCCCGTTCGCGAAGTCGAAGGCCTTCGTCGGGACAACCCCGACACCCAACTGCTCGGCGACCTCCTTGGCAAGCTCGGGGTGGGCGCGGCCGGAGAAGAACATCATCTTCTTCTCGCCGGTCGTCTTGATCCCGGTCACAGCACTGTCTCCTCAGAGGTTCTCAGCGGGGCACCGAACGCCGTCTCAGCTGGCTGCGAGAAGCGGTCTCAGCAGGTGGGGTGCAGGTATGCACCTATCACGGTACGCCGTGTCCGGCGCACACGTTTCCGGTCACCCCTCGCCATCCTCCCGACGAGACGCCACCTCGGCCGCCCTCGCCGCCGCACTCCCCGGACGCTTACGAGCCACCCAACCCTCGATATTCCGCTGCTGACCACGGGCCACAGCCAGCGAACCGGGCGGCACATCCTTCGTGATCACAGAGCCCGCAGCGGTGTACGCACCATCCCCGACCGTGACAGGAGCCACAAACATGTTGTCCGAACCCGTACGACAGTGCGAACCCACCGTGGTGTGGTGCTTGTCCTGCCCGTCGTAGTTCACGAACACGCTCGCCGCACCGATGTTGGTGTACTCACCGATCGTCGCATCACCGACATACGACAGATGGGGAACCTTGGTCCCCTCCCCGATCGAAGCGTTCTTCGTCTCGACGTACGTCCCCACCTTCGACTTCGACCCGAGACGCGTCCCCGGCCGCAGATACGCATACGGCCCCACCGTCGCCTGCGGACCGACCTGAGCCCCGTCCGCCACCGTGTTGTCCACCCGCGCCCCCGCACCGACCAGGGTGTCCGTGAGCCGACAGTTCGGCCCCACCACCGACCCCTCACCCAGATGCGTCGACCCGTGCAACTGCGTCCCCGGATGCACCACCGCGTCCTGCTCGAACGTCACGCCCACATCGACCCACGTGGTGGCCGGATCGATCACGGTCACCCCGGCCAGCATCGCCTCGGACAGCAACCGGTCGTTGAAAAGCCGCCGCGCCTCCGAAAGCTGCACACGGTTGTTGATCCCGGCGATCTCACGATGGTCGCCGGCGACACACGCACCGACCCGATGCCCGGCCTCACGAAGGATCCCGAGGACATCGGTGAGGTACTCCTCACCCTGCGAGTTGTCCGTACGCACCTTGCCCAGAGCGTCCGCCAGGAGCCGCCCGTCGAACGCGAACACCCCCGAATTGATCTCCCGGATCGCCCGCTGCGCCTCCGAAGAGTCCTTGTGCTCGACGATCGCGGTCACCACCCCCGACTCTCCGTCCCGCACGATCCGCCCGTACCCGGTCGCATCCGGCACCTCGGCCGTCAGCACCGTGACCGCGTTGCCGTCGGCGGAGTGTGTGGCCGCGAGCTCCTGAAGCGTCCCACCGGTCAGCAGCGGAGTATCCCCACACACCACCACGACGGTCCCCTCGACCGCCCCGCCCCCCAGCTCATCCAGAGCCATCCGCACGGCATGCCCCGTACCGTTCTGCTGCGCCTGCACCGCCGTACGGACCTCGGCGTCGGTCCCGGCGAGATGAGCGGTGACCTTCTCGCGGGCGTGGCCCACGACCACGACCAGGTTCTCCGGCTGCAACTCACGGGCGGCGGCCAGCACATGGCCCACGAGGGAACGGCCACAGATCTCGTGCAGGACCTTCGGTATGGCCGACTTCATACGGGTGCCCTCACCCGCTGCGAGAACGACGACGGCTGCCGGGCGAATGGCGCTCACGGGGTTGCCCTTCGGCTTCTGGGGTGGTGGACATCCGCAGGATACCGGGGGGTTTCTTGGGGGGCATGAGAGTGGGCCCTGACTGTGCGGTCACTAGTAGGGCTCCGTTAGGTCTGTCTCGCGGTGCTGTTTAGGGGCATGTTGGGGGTATGGACGCACATGAAGTGAACCGTGCTCGGGCGAAGTTGGCGTTATTCGTAGCTGATGTGTTCGCGTCGGTGCCGCGCAAGGATCAGCGGGCGAAGGGTGACTGCTATCTGCGAGGGCTGATGCTGGACGGGCGGCGTAAGTCGATCCAGCCGATGGCGGAGCGGCTGCCGGACGGCAACGAGCAGAACCTGCAGCAGTTCGTGAACCAGTCGACGTGGGATCCGGTGCCGGTGCGGCGGCGGGTCGCGGAGCGAATGGTGCCGCTGATCGGCCCGGATGCCTGGGCGGTCGATGATGTGTCGTTCCCCAAGGACGGCCGGATGTCGGTGGCGGTCGCGCACCAGTACTGCGGGGCGCTGGGTAAGCAGGCCAACTGCCAGGTAGCGGTGAGCGTGCATGCGGTCTCCGACACCGCATCCTGTCCGCTGCAGTGGCGATTATTCGTGCCCGGGGAGTGGGCGGACGACCCGATACGTCGGCGCAAAACCGGGATTCCGCAGGAGGTCGGGCACCGGGAGAAGTGGCGTCTGGCATTGGACACCCTTGATGAGCTGGCCGGGTGGAGTCTGGTGCCGCCGGTGCTGGTGGCCGACGCCGGATACGGGCAGAACGCCGACTTCCGGACCGGCCTGAGCGAGCGCGGCATCGGCTACGTCGTCGCCATCCG
>NZ_JARXYX010000025.1 GCF_029893585.1 Streptomyces sp. LBL | reverse complement strand
GGATTCGCTGTCCCCATGGGGAGTCGTGATCGCAGGGGTGGGGAATTACATGACGCTGATCATGCAGATCGTGGGGAATTGCCTGACCGTCGACAACTCAGCCCTGTGCCTCGGCTGTAGTACTCGTGGTTGCCGGTGACGTTTACACGAGCCCGGGTCGCGCGCACGGTACGAGCGGGGCGGCCTGCGCGCGGCGACGTGCGGCCGTGCCGTCCGCGATGTCGCCAGTGTGGCAGACCAGGTCGGCTTCCAGAGCGTTCACGGTCTCGCATAGCCGTGCCGACCAGCGGGCTCGGTCGAGTGGGCCGTAGTAGGTGTCGGTGATGAGGACGACGCAGGGGCCGTCCAGCGCGAGTGCTTTGCCTGCAACCGTCCCGAGGGCGCTTCTGCGCGGAGGGTGAGGCCACTCTACCGAACTGACGTGACACCACATGCCCAGCGGACGCCGCGACGATCCTGTTCTGCCTGTGCTGCGCCGAGGCATTCCGGGCCACGGCCCGTTCGAGGGATAGACGCACCTTCCCGGTTCAGAGCGGTGGCTGGGCCGAACAGCCGCGCGGGCAGGAAGTGACTCGTCCCGCCTCACCGCAGGTGCCGCAGGCGGGACAGACGGACTGGCCGGTGCGCTCCGCAGACCAGCACGGAACCGCCAGGAGAACCCCACCGGCACGGCGATCGAGGTCGGGTTCGGGGGCACCGGTAGCGGCAAGGCCGTCCGGATTGAGCAACGGGAAGGTGTCGTCACAGGCCAGGCAGCGACGGAGCTCCCACCTGGTACGGCACGAGGTGCAGGACGCTGCGAACAGGCCGTCCTCACGGGGCTCGAAGACCGTCTGGCGCTGAGGTCCGGTCTTGGCGCACACCGGGCACACTTCGAGCAGTTCGGTCTTGGCGGCCGCCTCTTCCAACGCCGCACACAGGGCACGCAATCCCCGGGTCTCGTGCTCGGTTGCCCGGCCACTGCCGTGCCGCCTGAGGGTCTGTTTCAGTCGAGCGGGGAGGCGCTCCAACTCGGTCTGGCTCGGGGCGCGTACGACCGCGACACCGTCGTGCCGGGGTTCGAGCCAGCCGCAGCCCGCCAGAGCGGAGCGATTGCCTGCGGGCACGGGCACGGTGTGGGGGTAGTCGCGCGCGTCGGCACCCAGTGTCGCCCATTGGACGGCCCGCAGCAGGCGGCTGACGCTGAAAATGTCCAGAGGGGACAGAGGAGCGACGTCGACATGCCGCTCGGGCGCGTCGCCGTCGCGGCGACCGATCCGATAGGAGGCCCGGACGACGTCAGGCTCAGCGTCCTGCCGTGCTTGAAGCAGCCCTGGATAGACGATCAGGTCGTTGTCGCACACGGCGCTCGGCCGGTCACGGCGGGACTCCGTGATCGCCGCAGCGACCGAGGAGGCGTCGGGAGCCGTGCACAGGTCGGTCGCGATCGGTACGACGCGGAGCACCTGCCGCGTGCGCCAGTGAAGGACGAAGTCGCCCGTCCGGGACCAGGTGACCGTCAGCAGTTCGCCTCGCATGCGGAAACGGGTGGAGCAGCCGGGGGAAGGGACCGGCTGGCCGGCTTCCGGGACGGCCTGGAGCAGCTTGCAGGCGAGCAGCAGAAGGAGGCCGGTGAAACGCTCGAAGGCGCCGAGGACCTCCTGTCGCCGACGGGTCGTTTCGGCTTCTCCGAGACGCGGGGTCTCGATCGCGGTACAGGCTTGCCAGAGCAGAGCCACCCTGCGGTAGTGCGGATCACTGCTCAGCAGGTTCGTCGGATGCAGTTCGCGCGGCGGTGCGGAGCGGTGGTCGACCGCGCGTGCCAGCGGCGAGCCCAGCATCAACTCCACTGTCATGAGGGAGGATTCCAGTGCCCGTCGGCGTACCTCCGCGGCTGCCTGATGTCGACCGGATTCCTCGATGTTCCTGAACAGTTTGGCTAGGTCTCGTCGGGCCCGCCAAGAAGTTTCCTGCGAGGGCATGAGCAGGCCGTGCACATCGTCCACCATCCTGCTCAGGTCCCTGAGCTTGGCGATGCGCTTCTGCAGATGCGACCGCATCACGTTGAGGACGGCGATCGCGACCCGGTTCTCGTAGATGTCGGCGTTTTCCTCACTGCGCCGGGCCAGCAGACGGCTGGGCCGGACACCGGCGAGCGTATGCGAGGCCCAGTCCTCGGGGTGGGCGGCCAGACGTGCCGTCGCGCCTGCGGCGATCGAGCGCACCTGGGACGTCGGCAGGACTTCCTCCACCGTACGCAGGCGCGTGTACGGGCGGTGGCATACCGTGCGCAACGCACCGGACTCCCGCTCGAAGACGTCCTCCACCGTCAAGGCTTCCGTCTCATCGGTGACGTCGAGGATGATCGGCGGCATGGCCAGCCAGTCGTCGAGCGTAGCGGCCTCCTCGGCGAGACGGGCAGACACCGCAAGGAGATGGCGGACGAGGAGAGAGCCGAGTTCCGGCTCGGCCGCTTCCCGGCTCATCGCCGACCGCGCGAGCGGATTTCGTCGTCCAGCAGTCGTTGTGTTGCCGTCGGCTCGTGAGCGCTGTCGAAGTGTGTCAGGCTTTCGACAAGGTCGGTGCGCAGTGTGTCGAGGGTGTCAGCATGGATGTCGTATCGCCCCCGGACGGAGCGCAGGATGCGTGTGGCCAGCAGGTGGTCCAGCGCTTCCCCCGGGCTGCCTCCGGCGGCGACCACGACTGGTGTGAACTCCTTGATCTGTAGCTCGAGCCGGTTGCCCCAGCCGATGCGCAGCTCATCCGCGAAGCGCCTGCGCCAGAGGGTGTCGAGAAAATCGATGATGCCGTCGGCCTGTGTGCCGTAGGTGGCCTGCGCCTCGCCGAAAGCCTGGCTGATACGTCCGAGTCCGAGGGGCTGCGCCGGTGCGCACGGCGTCACCGGCAGCTCCGGGTGCTGCCAGGGCAGTTCCAGGACGAAGGCCCGGTCGTAGGTCTTGTCGGCGAAGCCGACGGTCGTTTCGTCATGGTTGGCCGTCCCGATGAACCAGACGTTTTCCGGAATGGCGAGGTGCGTTCCGTCGATGATCAGGTCGGCGGGGTTTCCGACCGGTGCTGTGGTCAGCGTCAGTCTGGGTCGGTCCTTGATGGCGAGGGCCGACAGCACTCCGCTGAAGTACTGTTCGGGATGGGAGAGGTTCATCTCGTCCAGGACGATGAAGAAGGGCCTGTCCTTGAAGGCGGGGCACTGAGCGCGGTACAGGGCTTTGGTGAACTCCGATTCATAGAAGACCCGGTCGAAGCTGTTGTAGTAACCCATGAGGTCCTGCGGATCGCGCCAGCCGGCCTGGACGGGAACCACGGCGACACTGGTGTCACTGCCGAAGGCGCCGGCCAGCGCCCGGGCCAGGCCGGTCTTGCCGATGCCGCTGATGCCCTGGAACAGATGGAGACGGCTCATCGCCATGCCCGCCAGAACTAGGCGCAGGTCCGATAGGCGATAGGAAAGGCCGGCCTTCTGCCGGATGACCGCCTGCATCTGGCGCACCAGATCGGGCATGCCCGGCATGGGCGCATCGGAAGGCACGGGTGTGCCGAACTCCCGGTCCATGCGTGCGCAGGCCGGGAACACGTGACCGTCCTTGCCGGCCTGGGCTGTGGCGTTGAGTTTGGCTGCTTCCTCGTTGAGGAGCTGTTGCAGTTGGCCGTTGGCGGCACTCAACCAGTTGTTGATCTCCAGGTAGTTCTGGCGCTCGTTGACCGCGATACGGTCACGTTGCAGAGCGGACTCCAGTTCTCCGCGCTCCCGCACCAGTTCCTCGTTGTCGGCGATGAGTTGCGTGACTTGCTGCCGCAGTTGCTCGAGCATGCGCGCGTCCGCCCGTGGCGCCGTGGCGCTCTCCTCCAGCAGGCGGGCGTTCTCGGCGCGGAGTTCGGTAAGTCGCTCGACGACCTGCTCCAAGGTCATGCCGCCCAGGGACGCCAGAGCGCTTTCGTACTCGTTGAGCCGAGCGCCCAGGCGCTCGTTGCCCTCGGCCAGGGCAGCCGCCTTCTGCCGGTACTCCTCCAGTTGCTGGACCAGCTGGCCGGTGCGGCTCGTCAGCTCGCCCTCGAACCGTTCCGCCCGGCTGGCCTGTTGTTCCTTGAGCGCGGCTTTGAGGTGGACGATGTCCTCGCGTTCGTCCTCCAGCCGGAGCTGCGCGGAACGCAGGTCCCTCTCGCGCTGGGTCAGTTCGCTTTCCCTCTGGTCCAGGACCGTCTGCGCCTCGGCCAGGCGACTCTGCTCCTCGGTCCACCTCGCATGCCGGGCCCGGCGTTCGCTGTCGAGGGCGTCCACGGCCGTCTGCCGCTGCTCCGCCAGCCAGCTCTCCAGCTCACGGCCGGCTGCCAGACGACGTTCGGCGAATTGCGCTTCCGCCGATCGCTCACGGTCGGAAAGATCACGCTCCCTGCGGTCGAGGAGCTCCGTGCGCGTGGCCAGGGCGGCGCGTTCGTCCTGCACCGAAGCCGCGTCCTCTGCCTGGCGGGCAGCCGCGGCAGCGAGCTCCTCCCGCTCTGCCTGAAGCCGCTCTGCCTGTACCGTTAGGGCGTTCGCCGCGTCTTCCTGGCGCTTGGCGAGAGCGCGGTAGAGCTGCCACGCGTGTTCCAGGCCGGAGTGCGTGTCGACGGTCTTGTCACCCGCCGCCAGGACCACCTGCGCCTCGCTCGCCACCTGCTGTATTTCCGTCAGCAGCGCGACGGTTTCGTTGTTCCCCGAAGTGGTGCTGGGCGCCACAGGAGCTGGCTGACGCACACGGGTGGTCTCGCTGCGCTGGGAAGCGGCAGCCTGCTGGCCCGGCCACACCACTCCCTTACCTTTCTGACGCGATCGCGTCTGCCTCTTCCCCATGGCGTCAGTTCACCTTCTCGCTGTCCGTGGATCGGCCACCACTCAGACCGAGCAAGTGGCGGGCTGCTTCGTACGCGAGGGTCCGGATGTGCTCAAGCTCGTCCGGGGCCGGGGCACCGGTCGGTCCGTGGGTCGCGTTGTTGCGCAGTATTCGTGACCGGTCGAGATCCTCTAGGAGTGTGGGGCGTCGCCGGATGAACGTGACGAACGGATGTTGCGGATTCTCTCCGGCCGCCCAGACCGCCTTGATGATGTCTCCGGCCAGCCCGCTGGCCGGTGCTTTGCAGTATCTGCGCATCTCCGGCGGCACAGAGGCGGCGCCCAGGCGCTGGGCGGTCAGGACGAATGCGCGCTCCCGTACCCCTGGCTCCCTGGAGGGCGGCAGCCAGGCGGGGAAGCGGTCGTTGAGCCCGGGAAGTATGCACTCGAAGACACGGATCGCATTGCGTGCGGCGTTCTCGCGTTCCCGCGCAGTGTCCTTGAGAAGCGCCAACTCGATGTCTGCGAGGTGAGCCAGCACCTCAGGGTGGTCCCGGATCTCCTCGCCGAGCATGCGTACGACGTCGGCGCGGGCCTCCTCGGCGAGCTCCTGGTCGACCCTGCGCGCGGTGGCAGTCCGGTCGCGGCGGCTCCCGCCGAGCAAACCGTCGATCAGCCGGCCCAAAGGCTCGTCGCTTTCGGCGCGGGCCACCAGGAGATCCGCCACGTAGCGCCCGTCACCCACCGCGAACGGATCCTCGACGGTCCACATACGCCCGGACCCATCGTCGTCCTCAACGACGTAACACACCACGTAGGCGGCGATCGCCGTGCCATGGAAGCCGATCCGCCGAGCCGCCACCACGCCGTCGGGCGTACCGCGGGAACCACCACGAAGCCCACGAGCAGCCAGGTCGTGGCTTTTGCAGGCTTCCAGCACATCTCGCTCCGACGGGCGCAACGAGGAACCGCCGGCCCGAAGCGTCAGCGCGCCAACCTCTCTGGAGGCACCGGCGGTGCCGAACTGAATGGTGACCCAGCGGCCGCGATGCTCCCGCACATCGGCTCGTACCGGATCGGCGACCAAAATACGAGGCAGCAGCACCCCGGTGGCCGGATCCTGGAACATCCGGACGAGCTGGGGGTCCGTCTCCGCCACCTCTCCCTCGGCCACGGTACGCCGCCCCGCCTCGGTCAGCTTCAGCCCGGGTTCCATCAGCCGCCCCTCCACAAGCCGGGCGATCACCGTGCGGCTCAGGGCGGTGTCCAGGCCGATGAGCCGGGACAGGTCGCCAACGTCTCGCACTCCGGCGGCGCACAAACGCAGCACCACGGTCTGGAAGACGTCCAGTGTGCGGGAGTAGCCGGTCGGCGCCGTCACCTGGTGAACCCACACGGGCAGCAGAACGGGCCGATACCGCTTCCGGGGCGGAAAGGCCAGCTGGAAGACGGGCGTCTCACGGTCGAACGACACGGCCGTCCGCCCCCTTCCGACACAGCTCCAGGAACGCGGCCAGGGGCGCGATCACCTGGGGACTGCCAGGCCCGAACATGTCGTCGTCACCCACGACGGCGAGCAGCCGCTGCTGACGGCTCATCGCCACGCACAGTCGGTTGGCGACGGTGAGGTGTCCGTAGGCGCGCTTGACATCGGTTCGCGCGGCCGGTGCGCAGCTGCGCACGGTGGACAGATAGGTGACGGAGAATTCCATGCCTTGGAAGGCGTCTACGGTGCCGACTCGTAACCGGTCGAGCGGTGCGCCGTCCTCGTCACGGCACAGCCGGGGCACGGGGCGCCATCCGCCCGCATCGGTGAACTCGGCGAGCCCGGCCTTCTTCAGTTCCTTCCACACCTCGGTGACCTGCGCGGCGTAGAACGAGATGACGCCGAACGTCATGTTCGGATGCCGCTCGATCAGCGCGGCGATCTCCGCCGCGATGACAGCGGCTTCAGCGTGCCGCGTGCGGCTCGCTCCCCGTTGCGTTTCGCCGCCCGCGGACAGGGGCACGGGAAGCCACACCGCGGGGACCTCACCGTAGCGGTCGATTCCGTGGGTGAAGTCGGGCGCTTCGCGGCCGTTGCGCAGTTTCCCCTGGTAGAAGTTGTCGCTGACGAAGCTGCCGAGCACCGGGTGCATGCGGAACTGGGTGTCGAGACGGACGAACCGGCGATGTCCGTCGGACGAACCGTGCTCCCACTGCCGTGCCAATCGCTGGAAGAGGCTTTCCTGTAGCCGGTCGCGGACGTCCTCGCCGAGCGAGCCCAGCTCGCGCTCCACGTCGGGTTCCAGCATGTGGGGGAGCTGGGCGTGATCGCCGACCAGCACGATCCGACGGCGGGCCTGAGCGAGGGGGATGAGGAGATCCAGCGGGTTGGCCCGGGCAGCCTCGTCGACGACGACCGACTCGAAGCCCCCGTCTTGACGGCCGAGATCGACCATGGCCTTGGATACGGCCTGTTGGCAGGTCGAGGCCAGCGAGACGGTGTAGGCGCGGAGGGTGTCGTCGACGCCTTCCGGATCGCTGCGCAGGTCGTCCCGGTAATCGAGCAGTGCCGCGGCTATGGCGTCGGGTGACCGGGTCACCGCTTCCGCGAGTTGTGCTGCGAACCGGTCGAGGAGGTCGGCGATCGCGGGATTGGCCACGGTGACTTCTGGCAGCCGAACGCGTGCGGTGAGACGGTCGAGCAGGGTGTCGCGCAACGTGGCGAGAGAGCCAAGGAGTTCCCGCTCTGGTGAAGCGGTTCTGGCCGCTGTACGCAGCGACTCCTGGTAGGAGATGCCGTCGAAGAGCGGAGAGTCTGTGAGGTCGAGCCGTGTCAGCAGTGCTCGAGCCGTGCGGGGCCCGTCGTCCTCGAACCCGGTCACCGTGCAGCGCAGCGACCGGATGTAGGGGAGGAGGTCCGAGCGCAGGTCGGGGTCGGCCATGGCGGCGGCCCGAGTGCGATTCCTCTCGGCTCCGTCTCTGAGGCTGCGGAGCTCGCCGACCAGTGAGGGGTCGGATATGTCTCCGAGCTGGGTGAGTACTTGGTCGAGGAATTGGGGCAGGAACTCGGGCGGTACGGGTGCCGCCCTGTAGGTGGCGGCCAGTTCGGCGGCTGCTCGCCGAGCAGCGAGATGCTCTCCCACCGGGCGCTCACGTAGCCGCAGGTCGGCGGCGCGGGCAGCGTCGATGCGCCAGGTGTCCAGCGCGACCTTGCTGCCCCGGCCGCGGGAGTCCACCTTGAGCGGCGGCAGCCCGAAGACCCAGCCTCGCGTGACCAGATGGTCCACCGCCGCGTGCTGGAAACTCGTCAACAGGGTGCTGCCGGCCACCTCTCCGCCCTGGGCGAGATCACCCAGTTGATTGACCAGAGCGGCGATCACCTGCGTTTTGCCCGTGCCAGGCGGTCCTTGGATGATCGCGACATCGGGGGTGTTGAGCGCGGTGAGCACTGCCTCCCGCTGGGCCGGCGTCGGGCCGTGGGGAGCGAAGCAGCTGAGCGCGGAAGGAGAGATCTTCGTGATCCGGCGTCGTGCCGGCTGAGGCCAGGAACCCCCCTCCAGCAGCGTCGGTAGCGCGGGAATGTGTGTCCCGTCGGTGCGCAGCTTCTGCATGGCTTGCTCGCGCCGGTCGAGACGGCGCTGATCGCCGCGGTGTGCCAGGTAGAGCCAGCCTTGGGGCGGCGGGTCCTTCTGGTCGTTGAGGGTCGCGGCGAGTCTCAGGGTCTCGGTGACGCTGTCATACCCGAGCGGTTCGCCGATCCAGGCACGTACCTTCTGCGCCCGGGAAGCGACCAGCCACTCCCGGTCGGTCATCGCGGAGTCTGTCACGGAGGCCGGAACGTCTGTTGCTGCCTCGATCTCTACGCGTTCGGTAGCTGTCGTGTTCTCCAGGGCCGCTCGCGTCCGCGGCAGTGCCCGGTCGAGGTCCACCGTGAACACGCAGCGGCCATCGGACTCGACCTTGACCTTGGTGTAGCGGATGATCCCGAAATCGCGAATCCGGCCTCTGATGTGGCGGGCCTCCAGCTCTTGGTACCTGTCCCACATGGCCAGGTAACCGTTCTGGTTGGCCACCAGGTCGAGGCCCCGCTGTATTCTCTCCCGGTCTCGCTGTCTGGCGGTCATGTCGCGGAAGTCGATCGACCCGACGGCCAGTGCCTTCTGGCCGGCGCCGCGCTGATCGTGGACCGAGCTGAGCAGGCGCACAATGCGGTAGCCGGCGCTGTTTTTCTCGACGTCGGCCATGAGCCCTGGTCCGTGCACCCGGAAGCCGACCGCAAAGCCACCAGCTGGTCCGGCTGAGACCACCATGCGCCTGGCGTCGGCCGGCGCCCCGGGGCGGGGTTCCAGGAAGAGCTCTCGCCTCATGAACTCCATGACGGCCCCGACGTTGGCGGTGTCCGCGCGGTCCGCGTACTTGGTGGCGTCCTCCACAACGGCGTCGTCGACGTCGAGCAGCAGGCCGGTGCTGAGCGGCACAGCGAGTCCTACGGCGGGGGCATAGATGTGCACGCGCAAGGTGAAGGGTTCGCCAGCCGGCGACGCGGGCGGATGCGGACTACCGGTGCGGCGCCGGGGCGGTGCGGCGGGCGCAGGCGGCTTCGGCCGGGCTGGATGCGCAGTGACCGTCACACAACTGCTACCGGCTGCCTCGACTTCGTCGAGCCTCCGTTCGTCCTCGGGACTCGCCGGCTTGACCCCGAACGTGGCGAAGTCGGTGACCAGGTCGAGTTGGCCTGTGGGGCGACGGTAGAAGCGGACCTCGCTGCCATCGGGAATGATCCGGTCGACGAACTCCTGCGGCACTCGGCGCCAGAGGAAGGACACGAAGACTGGCTCTCCTGGCATACGGGCGGGCATGACCGGCCCCCTGGGGCGAACGCTCACCTGCTCGCCTCCACAGCCATCAGACGTACCCAGCGGTGGATCGCACCCTGTCTCCCGAAGTGAATCGTCCAGCCACGGCCGTCGACAGGCACGGTTGCCTGGCTTCCCTGACCGATCTCCCGCCATGGCCGTCCGTCTTGACGGTCCAGCCAGAGGTTGTCACGGGAGAGGTTCAGCACGGTGGCGTCCTGGCTGTGAAGCCGCAGCCGCGCGACTACCGCGTCAGGTCGATCCGGGGCGGGTGAGGTGTGCCGGGCGGTCAGAGTCGTCTCGCCGCCGGGACGCAGTGCGGTGAAGTCGGGCAGAGGAACCTCCGAGAGCTGGACACCAGGGGTGTCGTCAGTGCTCCCCGATCGGTCCTGCGGCTCGGTACCCACCGGACCGGTCAGTCCGTGGCGCAGCACCCAGACACGGTCGCGGGGCCTCCGGCAGGCGAGGCAGGAGGGTGCGGAGGCACGGTAGGTCCATCCACACTCCGGGCACTCGACGGTCTGTCCCGCAGCGGAGTGCAGTGCCGCGGCCCACCGGGCAGCCGACGGCCGGAGGATGGGATTGGCCACGGCGTCCACGAAGCACTGTGAGGCCAGGTCCCACAGTTGACCGGACAGGAGTTCCTGCCGTGGTGTGATGCCCAGAGTGCACTCATTGGTGCGGTCGGTGGGGTGGTCGATCCATGGCAGGCGGAACCGGTCTGCGTACTCCTCTTGGTAGGCGGGGTCGGAGTCCAGCACCTCGTCGCCCCGGAACGGGTGACTTGCCGTGAGGGTCTCGAAGATCAGCACGCCGAGTGCGTGTGCGTCGGCCAGTGTGGTGGCTCCGCTGCGACCCGACACGATTTCAGGCGCCCCGTATCCGGGGGTGTGTACCGGCGCGGATCCGACGGTCGAGGCCAGACCGAGGTTGTCCACGTCGATGAGACGGACTTCCTGTTGCTCGACAGCGGCGGAAATCAGCACGTTGGAGGGGGACAGGTCCTGGTACACGATGGCACGGGCGTGGAGCCGGGCGACGGCGTCCGCAAGTTTGGCCAGCAGCCGCAGTCGGCGTTCCAGACCCCCGGTGCGCACATACCAGGCTGCCAGGTCCTCCTCGTCGGGGACGCACAAGGTGTCCAACGGAACCATCTCGTCGGCCAGTTCCATGACATAACCGAGCTTCGGCGGGGCGAGCAGGGCGAGCACGCCGGCCAGCGGGACACCGTCCAACGGAAGGCGCTGGATGCGGCGCAGCCGAACGTGTACAGCCTCTGCTGCTTCCTGAGTCGGAGCAGTGATCATTTTGACGGCGGTTCGTCCGCCTCGGGCCAGCCATACCTCGCCCTGGCCGCCGGCTCCGATCGAGTGGGACAGTGACCACAGTTGGTGGTACTCGTCCTCGACGGGCCGCAGCAGGCCGCCGAGATCCCAGCGCGATGCCACGGGGGTGCCTTTCCTCTCGCCGCGTCCCGCCGGTTCAGGCGCCGAAGTCGGACAAGTCGTCGGGGCTCAGTACCGGCGCCCGGTCCGGACGAGTACTTCGAGCCTGCTGGGTGACGGTGACCGTGACCCAGCGGAAGTACTGCTGGATGCGTCCGACGTCCTGTGCCTCGAAAACCCCGTTGGCCTCGTCGCTGACGAAACGGCGCAGTACGGCTTTTGCCTGCTCGGTCATGTCGGGACCGATGGCGACCGCCAGCCGGTTGGCTCTGGAACCCTTGGGGGATTCGAGCAACCGGTCAAGGGCCTCTTCCCACTCGTCGGTGGGCATGCCGTCGGACACGAGAACGAGCGTGGGAGAGAAGGACCTGGTGGGGACGGCTGCTTCGTCACGCAGTACCGCGTCGGCGAGCTCGAGGGCGGCACCGAGCGGGGTGCCACCTCGGGCCTCCATGTCGGTCCAGGACGCATCGGCCGCGGGCACCATGTTCTGATGCAGTTCAGCCCGATCGCGGCTGAAGGCGATCACTCCGACGTGGATGGTGCCTCGCCCGATGTCGGCCGTGGCGAAATCGTCGAGCATGCGACGGATGCACTCGTTGAGCACATCGATCTTCTCTTGGGGTTCCCCCATGCTCCCACTCACGTCCGCCAGTATGAGTACTGGTAACGGACGTGCCTTCGCGGCCATGAAACGCGGCGCGGCACCCACGATGTCCCCCCATCGCTCTCACCGCACTAGGGGCTGCAAGCCGATACGCCTAGTTGCGGCAAGGTCATTCCTGACGCTGAGGCAGACAAAGGTACTACGTGTTGCATCTTGCGTGCAGTCCGTGACAGCAGGGGATGTGGTCGTCGTGGCGGAGGAGTGTCGAAAGTCCACGGCCAAGGGATAGCGGCCGTCCCAGTAGGCGGCACGCTGCGCTGCCGCCTTCAGTACGACGAGCCCGGGGCAGCTTGAGGCGGAACCATGATCCTCGTACCTGTGCGAACGGACTGGTATGGCAGACACAACGAAGCGGTCGGACGCGGGAATCGACGGGGTCACGCCGACCACCGTTTCCGCCCCTTCCTCCTCCTCGACGATCTACGATCGGTAACCGTGGATCCCACAGCAAGGGGGCGGGGGTGACCGCTGAGCGAGGCGGGTCGACGGCGGCCGAGGTGGAGCAGGCGATTTGGGCGGCCGAGGAACTCATGAACCGGGAGGGGCTGGCGGGCGGGGCGGAGGCGGTGGAACCGGTTGGGCCCGAAGCGACATGTGCGGCCGTAGAGCGGCTCGGGCGTCTGTTCGTGGAGCTGCCCGGACAGATGCGGTATGGGCTGCGTCGGCAGCGAGACAACGGCGGGGACCTTTCGACCGACCCACTGCAGGGGCTGTCCGAGATCGTGCAGAACGCCGACGACCTCGGGGCGAACCAGGTCAGGATTTTCGTACGTGACACGGAGCTGCTGGTAGCGCACGACGGGCGTCCGGTACGGCTGACCGATGTGATGGCGCTAGCCATGCCGTCGCTGACGAGCAAGGACGACGACCCCGACGCCACCGGTCGGTTCGGCATCGGGCTCATGACCCTCCGGCGGCTGTCCCCGGTCCTGGAGATCTTCTGCGGCTTCTACCGCGTCCGGATCGGGGACCCCGACGTGTCCCTCGCCGACCCCTTCCCGGTCCCCTCCTGGTTCGCCGACGACGGTTGGACGGTCCTGCGCATCCCGCTCGCCACCCCCGCCGATGTGCGGGGGCAGGATGTCGACGACTGGCTTGCCGCATGGGGTGACGAGGCGTTGCTCTTCCTCGACCACGTGCGCACGGTCGAGCATCAACGGGAGGGCGGCGACGTACACAGCCGCCTCGCCTTGGAGTGGGGCGAACCCGACACCTACGAGGCCGTCATCGGCGGCCGGGACACCGTGATCGACGTGCGCACGGCCCGGTCATCTGGCGGCATGACCTGGCAGGTTAGCCGTGCCACCGTGCCGAGCCCGCCGGACGTGCCGCGGATTCGGAAGGCCGCGGGTGAATCGACCGGCCTTGCCGTCGCGATCCCGCTGCACGAGGGCGCGGGCGACGAGGCTGCCGGGCAGGTGCATGTCGGACTGCCCGTGACCGAGCTGGGACTTCCGCTCCGGGTCGGCGCCCAGTTCGATCCGAACCCGAGCCGTCAGCATCTCAACGACACCCCGTGGAACCAGGCGCTGCTTCCCTTGTTGGCCGACCTCTGGGCCGCCGTCATGGTGCGACAGCTTCGGCTGGACCCGACCGCGGCCTGGCGGTGCCTGCCCTTGCCGCACAACGTCCGGTCGCCCAAGGGACCTGTACGCGACCTGGAGCAGCGGTTCCTGACCCTTGCGCGCGCGAGGGTGTCGTACGAACTGCGCCTGCGGACGCCGCTCCACGGTGACCTCGAAATCGCCGACCTCGCCGTTGGTGACGAGGTGCTTCTGCCAGCGCTCTCGGAGGCAGAGATCGCGCAGGTGGCCGGCCGCACGGCCGTATTACCTCCGGCGGCGCGGGATATGGAGGGGCGATGGCAGGAGGTGCTCGAGGACTGGGCCGAACACGACGGTGCCGCGCCCGGGACCGTCACCGTCCCGATGGCTGTGGACGCGCTCCTCGGAGATGCGTCCCGAAGCCCGGAGGCGACGGTCGCACTCGCTTCCGTAGCTATCGCCGAGGGCGAGACCCAGAAGCTTCGATGGCACAAGTGGCTGGTGGACCTCTCCGGAGCACGGCACCAGGTGCCTTGGTTCGGAGCCGCGGAGTTCTTCACTGACAAGGCGCAGGGGCTTGCGAAGGTGCTCGGGCTCAGCCACGTGCTGCACCCGACCTTCGTCGCCGAGACCGGGGAAGCGGCCCGAGTCCGTGCATGGCTGAGCGAACAGCAGGTCTTCGTCACGGGCGCGGATCCGGTGCCCGCCATCCGCCAGCTCGCCGCCCGTGGCGCCCGAAAGGACATCGCGCCTCTGGTCCTGGACGACGACCAACTGGTAGCGCTGCGCGAGGGGTTTCTGCGCGTCCCCGCGAAGGAGCGCCAGCGGCTGGGCAAGGACGTGGGCCGCGCCGTCCTGCTGCACGGCCGCCGGTTCGGGCCCGGCGGTCGTAGGGAGGACGTACAGGTCAGACCAGCGGATGCCTACCTGCCGGCCGGGTTGGACAGTGTGGACCGGGAGGACAGCTTCGAGACGGCCGCAGGTACCGCCACCGGCCTGACGTGGCTGCGGCCCCGCTATGCCCAGGTCCTGCCCGGGGCGGGGACGGGCCTGGGCGCCCGAGCGTTCTTCCACCTGCTCGGTGCCGAAAAGGGACCGCGGCTGCGGCCGCACCCCGGGATCGAGCACCGGTTCACCGCTTCGTCCCCGAGCGAGGGTCTGCCGGCCCAGGTCCTGGGCGGCCCTGCGGAGAGGTCGCAGGACCTACGGAACAAATCGGCCACCTACACCCTGGAGGACTGCGACAGCCCTGACCTGATGGCCGTCGTCCATGACATCGCCGCCGAGAAAGACGGGCCAGTACGACGCCGACGGGCCTCCGCGCTGCTGCGGGTGCTGGGACGCAACTGGGGCGCCTTGTCCGAGCACCACAAGGTCCGCGCTGTCCGGGACTACCACACATGGAACCCCTGCGGGGAGACGGACGGCTTCTGGCTGTGGCAGTTGAAGACCACGGCGTGGCTGGACAACCAGGACGGCGCACCGGCGGCTCCCCGCGGCCTGCGCGAGCGCACGACCAGTACCGTCGCCGTCTTCGGTGCGGACAGTGCCGGATTCCTGCACCCCGACCTCCAGCAGGCGGTCGGCAGACGAGGAGAGGTGCTGGTCGCTCTTGGCGTCACCGGCGAGCCGGGTGTCGCCGACCTCCTGGAGGCGCTGCGCCGACTGCGCGCCCGGGAAACCGAAGCCCCCGACCATCCGGCGGCGCAGCTCCTCTACCGGGCGCTCGCCGAGCGACTGACCGCACACCGGGGCAAGGACGCCGCACAGGTGACCGCCACTGTCGTGCGTGCCTTCGGGCAGGGCCGCGGACTGATTCTCACGTCACTGGGCTGGCGCCGGCCGAGCGACTGCTTCCGCGGCCTCCCGGTCTTCGGCCGGTGGGCCGCCTTCGCGCCGTCGTTCAAGGGCAGTGACGCCCTCTGGGAGACCCTCGCGGTTCCGCAGGCCGGTGTGGAGGACGCAGTACGGGTCGTCAGGGAGGTGGCCCGCGAGGCGAGGGAGGAGCGAGGCGCGCGGGCGCCGGTCGACGCCGAAGCCGAGACCGTGATGCTCCAGACCCTGCAGATGCTTGCCCGAACGGCCCGCGAACACCCAGAGAGAATGACCGCCTCTCTCGTGGGGAGACTGCCGTTGCGCACGAGCCGGGGATGGACCAGTAAGCGCCCGGTCTACGCGGCCGACGCAACGTTGACCGAGGCGCTGGGCTCGCGGATCTCGGTGTGGCTGCCGGGCGGGGAACTCGAACAGTTTACGGCGCTCCTCAGATGCCTGCGGGTGACCGAGCTGGGAGCGGCGGACATTACTTTCCGCCCCGCGGAGGACGCGCCCGTCGACAAGGAAGCAACCGACCTCGTGCGTCACGCGCTGGATCTGCTCCGCGAGGACCTGCAGCGCAACGCCGTCGCCGTCGCGGGATCCCTCGACTGCCCGTGGGAGGACTTGGCCGAGGTCGAGGTGCGGATCACCTCGTCGCTGGAGTGTCTGGTCACCCTCCCCGGTGGGGAACCGGTGCGGGGGCCGGTGCGTACCGCCCTCGACCGGGACTCTCGCACACTATGGACGGTGGACCGGGAGTTGTTGAGGCGACCGTCTGAGGCAGGCCGGGCCATCGCCACTCGCTTCACCGAGGACCGGCGGCAGGTCGCCCACTCCTGGGCGGCCGCCTACGACGAGGCGGAGCGCGGAAGAGAGGCGGTGCGGCTCGAGCTGGCCGAGGAGCGGGTCGCGCAGGACCAGGCGGCGACTGATGCCAAGCGTGCCCAACGCCTTGCTGCGCTGGAGACAGAAGTCAAGACGGCTCAGAACAAGGCAGGTGGCAGGTCGCCCGCGTCGACACCCCTGCCCTCGGTCTCTGGCCGCCTGGCCCCGGCCGTCCCGGTCTCGGCACCGCGAGAATTCGTCGATCCGGCAGCCCTCCGCATCACCGGCATTCGCCGGACCACCCAGGCGTTGCCATCCGCTGGTGGTGTGCCCGCGGCTGGCGGAGGTGCATCCGTCAGAGCCCGCCTCACCCCGCCTGCCTACGCACCGACCGTGCCCGCACCACGTCTGGTTCCCCCTGCCCCCAACATCGACCGCCAGGAGAAAGTGGCTCTGGACCTCCTGCGCATGGTTCTGGGCACGGAGCAGGAACCGGAGTGGCTGCGCGATCTACGGCACCAGCACGGCGTGGGCGCCGATGCCGTGGACGCGCTCGATCGGTTCTATGAGTTGAAGACGACCTATGGACCCGAGCAGGACACGGTGACCCTCACCGCTAAGGAATGCGAACGAGCGGTCTCGGGAGCCGAGTTCTTCCTCGTAGTGGTATCAGGACTCGCGGTAGACTCCAATCCTGTCCTGCGTCTCGTTCCCGATCCGCTGCACCAACTGCGCATCCGCCCGAACGGAAACGTCATGCTCGCCGGGATCAAACAGTCCGGAAGTCTCATCGTCGAATTCGGCGCAAGGGAGGAGCCGGAGCCTTCTTGACTTTCCTCCCGGGGGCACAGCCCTCGCCCGTTACGAACTCGAGGCAGCCGAGCGGGAGGACCTGGCGCAAGTCGGGACCAGGCCGAGGGCGTCGGTGCTCAGTTACCGCTTACCAGGCCAAATGCCGCCGACTCTCAACATGCCTGATGAGACGTCAGGTAAGTCAGCATCCACTCAGCATCAGTCCCGTACGGTTCCTCGCGCGTGCGCCTGGTCGGTGGCTTCGCGGCAGCCTGGCTGGTGCAGAAATGCGCAGGCGGGAAGCCTGGTCACAGCAACGCACGATTTTCCTGGAGGTCTCCGAGTCGAAGGCATGCCGATGTACAGTGAGGGACGCCCCTGACCTGCAGAAAGCTGGCGGGGAGCCGTCTTCTAGGAGTCCAAAGTGCTGCGTACTCTGTTCAAGTCCAAGATCCACCGCGCCACCGTCACCCAGGCCGACCTGCACTACGTGGGATCGGTGACCATCGACGCGGACCTGCTCGACGCCGCCGATCTGCTGCCGGGTGAGCTCGTGCACATCGTCGACATCACCAACGGGTCCCGGCTGGAGACGTATGTCATCGAGGGCGAGCGCGGTTCCGGGGTAGTGGGGATCAACGGGGCCGCCGCCCATCTCGTCCGTCCCGGAGATCTGGTGATCATCATCAGTTACGCTCAGATGACCGACGCCGAGATACGGGACCACACACCCCGAGTCGTGCACGTGGACCGCGACAACCGGGTCGTGGCCCTGGGGGCCGACCCGTCGGAGCCGGTGCCGGGCTCGGATCAGCAGCGCAGCCCGCAGGCCGTCGTGGCCTGACCCCGATTTCCGGACCAGGAGCGTGCCCATGAGCGACATCGAGATCCGCGACGACCGGGCGGCGGGCCGGCTCGAGGCGATCGGCGGCGGCGAAGTCGTCGGCCGCATCGAGTACTTCGTCCTCGAGTCCCCGGCGACCGCGCTCGTCCCCGTCCACACGATCGTCGAGCCGGCCCACGAGGGAAAGGGCATCGCGGGCTCCCTGGCGCGTGAGCTGTACGGCATCGCGCAGCGGGAGGGTGTCGTCGTCGCCCCGCTGTGCCCGTACGTCGTCAAGTGGGCCGAACGCCACCCCGACGAGGCACCGGCCGCCGACCCCGCCCTGCAGCGCGCGGCGAAGGCATGGCTGGCGGCGCACCCCGGCCGCTTCTGATCCCGCGGACCTGCTGATGCTCGCCCTCCTGCACACCTCGCCCCTGCACGTGCCGGTCTTCGACGCCCTGCGCGACGCGGACCACCCGGGTCTGGAACTGCGGCACCTCGTCGACCGGGAACTGCTGAGCCGGGCCCGCGTCGAGGGCTCGGAAGCGGTCGCGGGTGATGTGCGCGCCGCGCTGAAGAGGGCGGCCGCCCTCGGCGCACGGGCCGTGCTGTGCACCTGCTCGACCATCGGCGCGGTCGCGGAGGCGGCCGCCTCCCGGATCGACGTGCCGGTGCTGCGGGTGGACCGCCCGATGGCGTCCGCCGCGGTGGCCCTCGGCCCGCGGGTCGTCGTCCTCGCCACCGTCGAGAGCACGTTCGGCCCGACCATCGCCCTGATCGAGGAGGAGGCCCGCCGCGCCGGCCGCCCTGTCGTCGTACGCACCCGTCTCGTCCAGGATGCCTGGGAGCGCTTCGAGACGGGCGACACGCAGGGCCATCTGCGCCTGGTGTCCGCCGCGGCCGACGCGGTGACCGACGCCGACGCGATCGTCCTCGCCCAGGCGTCCATGACCGCGGCCCAGCATCTGACGACCACCGCGATCCCCGTCCTGTCCAGCCCCCGCCCGGGACTGGCGGCGGGGGCGGCGGCAGCGGTGGGCGCGGGAGTGTGAGCCCTGGGAGCCGTGCGGCGGGTCGGGGCAGCGGAGGCTCACGTACGCCGGGCGGGCCACCCGGGCCAGGTGCTTCACGCGGGGGAGTGAGTGGTGGCGCCGCCGTCGGGTACGCGGGGCAGTAGTCCAGAGCCCATGTCGACCGACTGGGACCGACTGGCCGGAGGACGCCATGACGAACCCGTACCAGGACCCCGTCCACCCCGGACCCGCCCCCGATCCTGTCCACCCCGGACCCACCCCGGGCCCCGGACCGGGACCCATCCCGGGCCCGGATCCCCAGCCCCCGGACCCGCGCCCCACCCCCGACCCCGTACCGCCCACGCCCCCGGCTCCGGACCCGAGCCCTGCTCCTACCCCCACCCCCGACCCTTCCCCGTCCCCGGTCCCTCCGGGCCCGGAGCCGGTCCCGACCCCGGAGCCGGGACCACCGCTCACCTGAACGCCAGGGCGGTGGGCGACGAACCAACGCCGCCCACCGCGACTCCCTTGGGGCCAGGGGCCAGGGGCCAGGAGCCCGGGGCCGTATCAGTGTGCGGCTCCTCCGCGTGGGCGCAAACAGCCGCCACTCACCGCCCCGCCCCGCCCGCGCGCCGGAACCACCCGACCCAGCTGCCGCTGACCCAGGTGGTCGTCAGGCCGAAACCTCAGACCGGTCCCCGCCCCACAGCGTGTGGAACGACCCGTCCTGGTCCACCCGCCGGTAGGTGTGCGCACCGAAGAAGTCCCGCTGTCCCTGCGTCAGCGCCGCAGGCAGCCGCTCCGCGCGCAGGGCGTCGTAATAGGCGAGAGCCGCCGCGAAGCCCGGCGTCGGGACGCCCTGCCGGGTCGCCGCGACGATGACCTCGCGCCAGTCGTCCTGGGCGCCCGCGATCTCCCGGGCGAACGTCTCGTCGGAGAGCAGGCTGGGCAGATCGGCGCGGGTGTCGTAGGCCGCGCGGATACGGTCCAGGAAGGCAGCGCGGATGATGCAGCCGCCGCGCCAGATCGCCGAGACGGCACCCAGGTCGATGTTCCAGTCGTACTCCTCGCTGCCCCCGGCGATCTCGTGGAAGCCCTGGGTGTACGACACGATCTTCGACGCGTACAGCGCCTGCTCCACCCGGTCGGCGAAGGCGCCCGCCTCGGCCTCGCTCAGCGCCGACGCCTTCGGGCCCGCCAGCCCGCGCGAGGCCTCGCGCAGCGGCGCGTGCCCGGACAGGGAACGGGCGAAGACCGCCTCTGCGATACCGGAGACCGGGACGCCCAGGTCGAGGGCGATCTGGACGGTCCAGCGGCCGGTGCCCTTCTGTTCGGCCTGGTCCACCACCACGTCCACGAACGGCTTGCCGGTCGCCGCGTCCACATGGGACAGCACCTCGGCCGTGATCTCGATCAGGTAGGAGTCCAGGCGGCCGGTGTTCCAGGTGCGGAAGATCTCCGCGATCTGCGCGGGCTCGTACCCGGCGACATCGCGCAGCAGCTGGTACGCCTCACCGATGAGCTGCATGTCGGCGTACTCGATGCCGTTGTGCACCATCTTCACGAAGTGCCCGGCGCCGTCGGAACCGACGTGCGTCACACACGGCGACCCGTCGGCCGCCTTCGCGGAGATCTTCTCCAGCATCGGGCCGAGGGAGTCGTACGACTCGACGGGACCGCCCGGCATGATGCTCGGGCCGAGCAGCGCGCCCTCCTCACCGCCGGAGACGCCCATGCCGACGAAGTGGATGCCCTGCTCGCGCAGTTCGCGTTCCCGGCGCCGGGTGTCCGCGAAGTGCGCGTTGCCGCCGTCGATGATCATGTCGCCGGGCTCCAGCAGCGGGGCGAACTCCTGGATCACCGCGTCGGTCGGGTCGCCGGCCTTCACCATGACGACCAGCCGGCGCGGCCGTTCCAGCGCGGCCACGAACTCCTTGGCGGTCTCGGCTGCGACGAAGTCGCCCTCGCTGCCGAACTCCTCCACCAGGGCGTGCATACGCGACGCCGTCCGGTTGTGCACCGCGACCGTGTAACCGTTGCGGGCGAAGTTGCGGGCCAGGTTGCGACCCATGACCGCGAGTCCGGTGACGCCGATCTGGGCTGTTGTGCTCATGCGGTTGGCTCCTAAGGGAATCCGGTGGCGGATTCCGGTCGTCGGGGGATGCCGGTCATCGGGGGTGCCGGTCGTGCCCGCCAGTATCGTCCCACTGACCGTCGTGACGTGCTGGTACGCCGATGGGACGGCCGGGCCGCTCGGCGTTCCGCAGGCAGATACGCACGAGAGGCCCACTTTCCTCAGCCGTTCTCAACTGGTGTTTGTTCCTGATCGCTTCGACGGAAGCGCGGCCGATTGCCCTCTTGTCATGGCCTGTTCGCAGCGCTTACTTTTGCCCCTTCTGACGCATGTCGAGGGGGATTTTGATGGCCGTACGCGGTCGGCACCGCCGGTATCAGCCGAACAGGATCAACCGCGCCTCGCTCACCGTCACGGTGGGCGGCGCCGGTATGGCCATCCCGCTCATCGGCGCCGGCGCCGGCGCGGCCCAGGCCGCCGACGTGGACACCTGGAACAAGGTCGCCGCGTGCGAGTCGACCAACGACTGGAACGTCAACACCGGCAACGGCTACTACGGCGGGCTGCAGTTCACCCGGTCCACGTGGGAGGCGTACGGCGGCACGCGGTACGCGCCCCGAGCGGATCTGGCCACCAAGGACCAGCAGATCGCCGTGGCGGAGAAGGTGCTGGACGGACAGGGACCGGGCGCCTGGCCGACCTGCTCCGTACGCGCCGGACTGACCCCGGGCGGGGACACCCCGGACATCCGTCCCGCCGGCGGCGCGGACACCAGCCCCGTGACCGCGACCGGGAGGAAGCCGGGCGGCGGCACCTCCGTAGGGGACGTGCGGCCGCAGACCACGCCCCAGTCCCGGGCCGGGACGGCCGAGGTGTACACGGTGGTCCGCGGCGACTCGCTCAGCGCGATCGCCGATGCCCAGCGCGTGCGGGGCGGCTGGCAGGGCCTCTACACCGCCAACCGGAAGACCATCGGGTCGGACCCCGACCTGATCATCCCCGGGCAGCAGTTGAGGACCCGGGGCCAGGACGGCGCCACCACGATGACCCGTCCCAGCCGCGCGACCACCGAGCGGAACTCGACCGAGACCCGTCCCAGGACCCACCCCAAGACGCGTCCGGAGACCCGCCCCAAGGCGCGCCCCGAGACCCACGACACCGAGAAGAAGGCCGCCAAGAGCGGTTCCCTGTTCGCGCCGGTCGGCGCGGCCACGGGCACGCCGTACCGCAAGGCCGGCTCCTCCTGGTCGAAGGGCTACCACACCGGCGTCGACTTTCCCGTGCCCACCGGCACGTCCGTGAAGGCGGTCGGGGCGGGCGAGGTCGTCAGCGCCGGGTGGGAGGGCTCCTTCGGCTACCAGGTGGTGATCCGGCACTCCGACGGCCGCTACACCCAGTACGCCCACCTGTCGGCGATCTCCGTGCGGAGCGGCCAGACAGTGGCCGGCGGTCAACGCCTCGGCCGCTCGGGGTCCACCGGCAACAGCTCGGGCCCACATCTGCACTTCGAGGTGCGGACGGGGCCCGGCTTCGGAACGGACGTCGACCCGGTGGCCTATCTGAGGGCCGGCGGCGTCAGGATGTGACGCGCGTTCGGCGCCGGTGCAGGACCGGCAGCGGGACGTACGGGCCGCCGTAGAAGGGCCCGTAGAGGTTCAGGGCGGCTTCGGGGTGCGACGACGGCTCCGGCGTCTCATGATCGCCGTCCTGGGCGGTGGAGGCCGGGATGATCACGCCGTCAGGGGCGGTCACGCTCTCCGCGGCCGCCGCCGGCGCGAGGACCACGTCCTGTGCAGCGGCGGTCCGGGCGAGAACCACGTCCGCGGCGGTCCGGGCGAGAACCACGTCCTCCGGGGCCGCAGTCGGTGCCGGGACGAGCACGTCCTCCGGGGCCGCGGTCAGCGACGGAACGAGAACGCTCTCCCGAAGTACGGCGATCTGCTGCTCGGGCAGCCGCGCCAGCAGTTCCTCGGCCAACTCCTCGACCAGTTCCCCCGCGGGGACCGACTCGGCGGTGGCGGGCCCCGGCAGCGAGGACGCCGCCGTCTCCTCGGCGTGGGTGCGCGCGATCCGCTCCGTGGTCAGCAGGATCAGACCACCCGCCGCGACCACACCGCAGCCCAGGGCGAGCACGGTGCCCATGGTGCCGTGGCGGAAGGTTTCCTCGAACATCGTGATGCCGACCGCGGCCGCGACCACCGGGTTCACGACGGTCAGCATGGCCAGCGGGGCCGCGAGGCCCGCGCCGCGGTAGGAGGCCTGCGACAGCAGCATGCCGGCCGTGGCCAGCACACCGATCACGGCCAGGGACGGGATGTCGGCCACGGAGACCCCGCCGGTCCAGTCGACGGCGACCGTCTTCGTGAACACGGAGGACATTCCGAAGGCTATGCCGGACGCGGTGGCGAGCAGCATGCTGCGCACCGCCGGGTGCCGGTGCGCGGCCCGGCCCGCGACCATCAGCGCGATCACCGCACCCGCGGTGACCACGGCCACGAACACCCGCTGGGCGGTGTCGAGCGACTGCGCGTCGGAAGTGCCGACCAGGGAGAGCAGACCGGCCAGACCCACCGTCGCCATGATCGCGCCACGCCAGGCGGTCGCTCCGGCCTTGCGGCCCACGAACAGGGCCGCCATCGGGAGGGCGAACACGATGGTCAGCGCGCCGAGCGGCTGGACCAGACTCAGCGGACCGAAGGCGAGCGCCACCACGTGCAGCAGTCCGCCGGTGCCGTTCAGAGCGACCGCCGCCCACCAGCCCGGCCGGCGCAGCGGCGCGTACTGTCCGTCGGGGGAGGACATCGCGACCTGCTCCTGCACGATCGCTCCGGCCGCGTAGGCGACGGCGGAGACGAGCGACAACAGCACGGACACCGCGAGGGCACTCATCTACTGCTCCTCTGCGTGAGACCGGGGCGGGTCGCCCGGTGCGACGAACGGTCGGCTTCCATGAGGAACACGATGCCGCGAAAATTTCTTCCCGTCGTCGTCCCTGAGCAGGCAATGGGTCCTACTGCCGATGGAGTACGAATCGGACTCCATCATCCCCAAGGTGGGTGACCGGCTCCGGACACCTCCTGGTCGCGCCCCCTAGGGGGCTTGGTACTACTGCTCTCCGTGGACCTCGACCCTGATCTCACCGCGCTCCGGCCGCTCGGCGGCTTCTTCGCCCTGCGCACGAGTGCACCACCGCTTCCGCCGCTGCCGACCCTCGCGCAGGCGTACGAGAACTTCGAGAACTTCGGGAACTTCGAGAACAAGGCCTCGGATCCGTACCGGTATTCTATGACTTTCCGGGTGGAAAAGGTCGCGGACGTTCTCCGCGCTCCCGAAACGCGGATCGCCGCCTCGGTGGCCCAGCAGGGACTCGCCGCCCGCCTCTGGTCGGTGGCCCTGGGCTGCGCCGCCTTCTACGACCGCATCCCCGACCTCGATCCGGGGCTGCTGCACTGGGACCCCGACGGCAGCGCCCCCGACGACCTGTGGCTGTCCGCCGTACACCCCCTGCCCGCGGACCCGGAGACCCTCGCGGACGTCGTCCTGCAGGGCCACCTCCAGCCGCTGACCGACACCCTGCACGCGCGCTACCGCGTCGCCGAGGGCCTGCTGTGGGGCAACGCGGCCTCCGCGCTGGTCGGCGCCGCGCGCCAACTGGACGCCTGGGCGCGGGCCCACGGCCGCCGTGACGTCGGCGCCCGGGCCCGGGACAGCGCGGCCGAACTGCTCGCCCACCCCCTTCTCGCCGGCACCGGCACCCTCACCGGCACCGCCTTCCGGCGCCGGAGCTGCTGCCTCTACTACCGGGTCCCGGGCGGAGGTGTCTGCGGTGACTGTTGTTTCCCACGAGCCCCGCGCTCTTCCCCACACGCCACATCTGGGTGACCATGAAGACAATCAGCCGTCGAGACAGGGGGTTCCGGGTGCGAGTGGGCCTGCTGACCCGGGAGTACCCGCCGGACGTGTACGGCGGCGCGGGCGTCCATGTCGAGTTCCTCGCCCGAGAGCTGAGATCCCTGGTCGATCTGGATGTGCACTGCTGGGGCGAGGGCCGGGCGGAGGGCGTGATCCGCCACCGCCCCTGGGCGGCGCTGGACAGCGCCAACGACGCGCTGCGCACCTTCTCGGTGGACCTCGCCATGGCCGCCGGTCTCGAAGGCCGTGAACTGGTCCACTCCCACACCTGGTACGCCAACCTCGCCGGCCACCTCGGCAAGCTGCTGTACGGCATCCCGCACGTGATGACCGCGCACTCGCTGGAGCCCCTGCGCCCCTGGAAGGCCGAGCAACTCGGCGGCGGATACGCCCTGTCCGGCTGGGCGGAGCGCACCGCGATCGAGTCCGCCGACGCGGTGATCGCCGTCTCCGGCGCCATGCGGGAGGACATTCTCGGCTGCTACCCGACGCTGGATCCGGCCAAGGTCCACATCGTGCACAACGGCATCGACACCACCCTCTACCGGCCCGACCACGGCACCGACGTCCTGCGCCGCATCGGCCTGGACCCGGACCGTCCTTTCGTCCTGTTCGTCGGCCGCATCACCCGCCAGAAGGGCGTGCCCCATCTGCTGCGCGCGGTCCGGCACATCGACCCGGCGGCGCAGGTGGTGCTGTGTGCCGGCGCCCCCGACACCCCGGAGATCGACCAGGAGTTCCGCGACCTCTTCCAGGAACTCAGCCGGGTCCGCGAGGATGTGCACTGGATCCCGCAGATGCTGCCGCGCCCCGAGGTGATCCAGCTCCTGACCCACGCGGCCGTGTTCGTCTGCCCCTCGGTGTACGAACCCCTCGGGATCGTCAACCTGGAGGCGATGGCCTGCGGGACTCCCGTCGTGGCCTCACGGATCGGCGGCATTCCCGAGGTCGTGGACGACGGCAGGACGGGGGTACTCGTCTCGGTGGACGACGACTTCGAGGCGGGACTCGCGCGGGCGCTGGACTCGGTCCTCGGTGATCCGGAGGCCGCGCGGCGGATGGGCGAGGCAGGGCGGGAGCGGGCGGTGGGCGAGTTCGGCTGGGACGCGGTGGCCCGGCGCACGGTCCGTCTCTACGAGGAGATCCTCAAACAGACGTAGAGATGTCATCCCGGCGACACACGGGTGGAGAAACACGATCGCTACGGCGTGGTGATCTTCGGACAGGCTTAGTACCACCTGCTCAGGGGCAGGCATGGGTCAACCAGGGTGAGGGGAGCGGCCATGCGTCGTGGTGGTCCTTCGGTGCTCGGAATCGTGCTCGCGGGCGGAGAGGGCAAGCGTCTGATGCCCTTGACCGCGGACCGCGCGAAACCCGCGGTCACCTTCGGCGGCACGTACCGCCTCGTCGATTTCGTCCTGTCCAACCTCGTCAATGGGGACATTCTGCGCATCTGCGTGCTCACGCAGTACAAGTCCCACTCGCTGGACCGGCACATCACCACCACCTGGCGGATGTCCAGCCTGCTCGGCAACTACATCACCCCGGTCCCGGCCCAGCAGCGCCTCGGCCCGCGCTGGTACCTGGGCAGCGCGGACGCGATCCTGCAGTCCCTGAACCTGATCTACGACGAGCGCCCCGAGTACGTGGCTGTCTTCGGTGCCGACCACGTCTACCGCATGGACCCGCGCCAGATGGTCAACCAGCACATCGAGAGCGGCGCGGGCGTGACGGTGGCCGGGATCCGCGTCCCGCGCGACGAGTCGTCGTCGTTCGGCGTGATCAGCCCCGGCTCGGACGGCCTGACGGTCGAGCGGTTCCTGGAGAAGCCCGCCGACCCGCCTGGGCTGCCCGACGACCCGGAGTGCGTGTTCGCCTCGATGGGCAACTACGTCTTCACCACCAAGGCCCTCATCGAGGCGCTCCAGCGGGACGCCGAGGACGCGCGCTCCGTGCACGACATGGGGGGTTCGATCCTGCCCCAGCTCACCGACCGCGGCGAGGCCCAGCTGTACGACTTCAGCGACAACCACGTCCCCGGCGAGACCACCCGCGACCAGGGCTACTGGCGGGATGTCGGCAGCCTGGACGCGTACTACGACGCCCACATGGACCTGATCGCCGAGCGTCCCGCGTTCAACCTCTACAACCGGCAATGGCCCATCTACACCCACTCGGGCCAGCTCTCCCCGGCCCGCTTCAACTCGGGCGGCATCGCCAGCGAGTCGATCATCAGCGCGGGCTGCCTGATCCGGGGGCAGGTGAGCCGGTCGGTGCTCTCGCCGGGTGTCGTGGTGGACCCGGGCGCGGTCGTGCAGGGCTCGGTGCTGCACGACAACGTGCACATCGGGCGGGGTGCGGTGGTGCGCGGCGCCGTGCTCGACAAGAACGTCGAGGTGCCGCCGGGCGCGACGATCGGCGTCAACCCGGAGCGGGACGCGGAGCTGTACACGGTGTCCAAGGGCGGGGTCATCGCGCTCGGGAAGGGACAGCTGGTCCCGTAGGGGACGGTTCGACAGCCTTGGTGGCCGCGTGTCCACCGGGGCTGTTGTCATGTCCCTGGACGTGCGGTGGGATTCCGTGTTGTCATGCCAACTCCGGTCCTGACAACGTTGTTATGGGGGTTGCGTGCACCTCACCCGACTCAGAAACCGACTCTCCTTACTCCTCGCCGTGCTCCTGGGCCTCGCCGGCCTGACCGCGGTTCCCGCCCTGGCCGACGACCCCGTCGAGGCCCAGGGCCTGAAGGGCGAGTACTACACCCAGTCCGCTCCCGGCGCCTTCGACTTCCACGAGCTCAAGGCCACCACCTTCGATCCCGTCCTCGACTTCGACACCCTGGAGCCGCGGCTGGCCGCCGCCACCGGCCGTGCGGACGACGTCAGCGTCCGCTGGACCGGCCGGATCGTGCCGGAGAAGACCGGCGCCCACACCTTCTCGGTCATCGGCGACAACGGCTTCCGGCTGTGGGTCGACGGGCGGCTGCTCATCGACCACTGGGTCGACGACTGGGACCGCGAACAGAACGCCCAGCCGATCGACCTGACCGCCGGCACGGCCTACGACATCAAGGTCGAGTACTTCGAGCACTACGGCGGCTCCAACCTGCACCTGCGCTGGACCGAGCCCGGCGGCAGCAAGGAGGCCGTCCCGCAGTCGGCGTTCCGGCTTCCCGCCGGGTTCGACTACGACGGGCCGATCGCGACCACGGTCCTCGGCGACGGCCGCACCCTGAAACTCGACTTCGCCCAGAGCATCGCCCCGCCCCCGGCCGGTCTGACCGACCACCTCAAGGCGGTGATCGGCGGCGCCACCTGGCCGCTCGGAGCAGTCAGGCCGGACCCCGCCGACCCGAGGACCCTCCTCGTCGCCCTGGACGAACCCGTCGTCGGCAACAAGACCGGCACCGCGCGCGGCACCGCCGACCTGCGCTACGACGGAGAAGGCGGCCTCACCGACGCCGCGGGAGACGGTGTCGGGGCGTTCTGGAGCAGCGGTTCCAACCACTCCACGTACGAACTGCGTACCCGCTGGGCCGACGAGGTCGGCCCGGACAACGCCCTCCCCGAATACCCGCGCCCGCAGCTGACCCGAGACGCCTGGCGCAACCTCAACGGCCGCTGGCAGTTCGCCGCGGCACAGGAGGGCGAGCAGCCGCCCGTCGGCAGGACCCTGTCCGAGCGCATCCTCGTCCCCTATCCGGTCGAGTCCCAGCTTTCCGGCATCGAGCGGCATGAGGACCGCATGTGGTACCGGCGCACCTTCACGGTCCCCGCAGACTGGCGCATCGGCTCCGCACAGCGCCTACGGCTCAACTTCGGCGCGGTCGACTGGCGGTCCGAGGTGTACGTCAACGGCACCAAGGTCGCCGCGCACGAGGGCGGCTACGACAAGTTCGGCGCCGACATCACGGACGCGCTGAAGCCCGGCCGCACCCAGGAGCTGATCGTCGGTGTATACGACCCGACGGACGCGGCGAACGGGGAGAACCCGCCCCTGGGCAAGCAACGCCTGGACCCGAGCGGCATCTGGTACACGCCGAGCTCGGGCATCTGGCAGACGGTGTGGATGGAACCGGTCGCACGCGACCACGTCGACTCCCTCAAGCTGACCCCCGACGTCCCCGGCAAGCGGCTCACCGTCGAGGCGCGGGGGGTCCGGGCGGGCGTCCCGATCACCGCGACGGCGTACGACGGGAAGCGCAAGGTCGCCACGGCGCGCGGCCGCACCGGCGGGCCGCTGACCCTGGCCATCGAGAACCCGCGCCTGTGGTCGCCGGACGACCCGTTCCTCTACGGCCTGAAGGTGACCGTCGGCGCGGACCGCGTCGGAAGCTACTTCGGGATGCGCTCCCTCGCCGTCGAACAGGTGAATGGCACGCCGCGCACGGTCCTCAACGGCGCGCCGGTCTTCATGATGGCCACCCTCGACCAGGGCTTCTGGCCCGACGGTCTGCACACCGCGCCGACCGACGACGCCCTCGCCTACGACCTGAAGGTGCACAAGCAACTCGGCTTCAACTCCGTGCGCAAGCACATCAAGGTCGAACCCGACCGCTGGTTCTACTGGGCCGACCGGTTGGGCCTCATGGTGTGGCAGGACATGCCCGCGATGACCGCGGGGGTGAATCCGAGCGCCGCCGCCCGCGCCGAGTACGAGCGGGAGATGAAGGAGATGATCGACGAGCACAGCAGCAGCCCGTCGGTGGTCATGTGGGTCACCTTCAACGAGGGCTGGGGCCAGTACGACATCGGACGGGTCGCCGAGCAGGCCAAGGCATGGGACCCGACCCGACTGGTCAACAACCAGTCGGGCCTCAACCTCGGCGCCGACGGCAACGCCGGCGACATCATGGACGAGCACGGCTATCCCAGCCCCGCCCTGCCGCCCCGCCCGGACGGCAGACGCGCCCTGGTCAGCGGTGAGTACGGCGGACTCGGACTGGCGGTCCCCGGACACGCCTGGTCGGTCCAGCAGTCGTACGTCGACGTGGACCCGGCGACCTACACCGACGACTATCTGGCCAAGCTCGACGAGGTGCGCGCTCTGGCCTGCCGGGGCGGCAACGCCGCCGTCTACACCCAGATCTCGGACGTGGAGGGGGAGCTGAACGGGCTGCTGACCTACGACCGCGAGGTCCTGAAGCCCGACGTACGGCGGGTCAAGGCCGCACACCAGGCGCTGATCCGGGACGCGTCACGCGCGACGCCGGCGGGCTGCCCGACGGCCTGAGCGATCGCTGGTGTGACCTCAGATGGCGTATGAGTCCCGCCTCTCACCAAGAGGCGGGACTTAATCTGCTGTTAACTATGCGTAGCTTGATAGCACTTGACCGTAATCGCCTATTGGCGGTTGACTGCTGGCCCGACCTTCCCAGACGCGAGGCGCACCATTGACTCCTGACCTGCTCGCACCCCTCGACCTGGCGTTCTGGAACATGGAATCCGCCGAGCACCCCATGCACCTGGGCGCGCTGGGTGTCTTCTCGGCACCCTCGCCCACCGCGGGCGCCCACGCGGCCGACCTGCTTGCCGCCCGGGCCGCCGCGGTGCCCGGACTGCGGATGCGGATCCGTGACGTGTGGCCCCTGGGCTTCCCGGCGGCCTTCGGCGGCGCGGCCCGTGAGCCCGCCCCCGACTTCGACCCGCTCGACCATGTCACCCTGCACGCCCCCGCCACGGACTTCCAGGCCGAGGCGGGCCGCCTCATGCAGCGCCCACTGCAGCGGGGCCGGCCGCCGTGGGAGGCGCATGTGCTGCCGGGGGAGGACGGCGTGTCGTTCGCCGTGCTGTTCAAGTTCCACCACGCCCTGGCCGACGGGCTGCGGGCGCTGACGCTCGCCGCCGCCGTGCTGGACCCGATGGACATGCCCGCGCCGCGCCCCCGCCCGGTGGAGCCGCCACGCGGCCTCCTGCCGGACGTCCGCAGGCTGCCGGGACGGGTGCGTGGCGCCTGGTCGGACGTGGGGCGCGCGCTCGACATCGGAGCCTCCGTCGCCCGCTCCACCCTGGACGTGCGTACCTCCACCGCCCTCACCGCCCCGTCCACCGGCACCCGCCGCACCGCCGGTGTCGTCCTCGACCTCGACGACGTGCACCGGGTCCGCAAGGCCGTCGGCGGCACCGTCAACGACGTCCTGATCGCGGTCGTCGCGGGTGCCCTGCGCCGCTGGCTCGACGAACGCGGCGACGGCAGCGAGGGCGTCGCGCCCCGCGCTCTGATCCCGGTCTCCAGACGCCGCTCGCGCACCGCCCACCCGCAGGGCAACCGGCTCTCCGGCTACCTCATGCGGCTGCCTGTCGCTGACCCGGACCCGCTCGGCCGTCTCGCCACGGTCCGTACGGCCATGGACCGGAACAAGAACGCCGGGCCCAACCGGGGCGCCGGCGCCGTCGCCCTGCTCGCGGACCACGTCCCGCCCCTCGGCCACCGGCTCGGCGGACCGTTCGTGAGCCAGGCGGCCCGGCTCTGGTTCGACATCCTGGTCACCAGCGTGCCCCTGCCGGGCATCGGTCTGAAGCTCGGCGGCAACCCGCTCACCGCGGTCTACCCCTTCGCACCGCTGGCCCGGGGCCAGTCCCTCGCCGTCGCCGTCTCGACGTACCGCGGACAGGTCCACTACGGCCTCGTCGCCGACGCGCACGCCGTACCGGACCTCGACCGGCTGGCCCGGGCCCTGACCGAGGAGGTGGAGACGCTGATCACCGCCTGCGAGCCGTGATCACCGCCTGCGTGATCGGCTCGGGTTTGGCGGTGTGGCCCGGCACTGCCGTAAAATTCGCCGTTCGAAAGCGGATGCGGTCAAAGCGCCGCGTGGAAGACCCAGGGAACGGCAGCGGCCATGACGGTGACAGACAACGGTTCGGCGACCACGGACGAGGTGGTGTACGGGCCCGGCATCGACCCGGAGCGGCTGGCCGTCTGCCTGAGCGTGCTCGAGGAACTCGACACACTGGACCTCGACCACCCCGACGCGATCGCCGTGCGCCGGGCCACCGCCGGCGTCTTCCGCACGGTCAAGCAGCGCCGCCGCCAGGAGCGCCGGGCCGCGAAGACCGCGCACGACCGGACGGTCACGGAGTCCACGGCAACCGGCTCCGCCCGGCGCATCGACGACGAGACGGAAGGCACCCTCCCGTCGTCGGCCACCAGCGAGGGACAGATCGCGGGGGTGCTCCAGCGCCCGCGCTCCTGCTACATCTGCAAGTCCCGCTACGTCGAGGTCGACTACTTCTACCACCAGCTCTGCCAGAACTGCGCAGCCGAGAACCGGGCCCGCCGCGACGCCCGCACCGACCTCACCGGCAAGCGCGCGCTGCTCACCGGAGGCCGCGCCAAGATCGGCATGTACATCGCGCTGAGGCTGCTGCGTGACGGTGCCCACACCACGATCACGACCCGCTTCCCGAACGACGCGATCCGCCGCTTCAAGGCCCAGCCCGACAGCGCCGACTGGATCCACCGCCTGAAGATCGTCGGCATCGACCTGCGCGACCCGGCCCAGGTGGTCGCCCTCGCCGAGTCGGTCGCGGCCGAGGGCCCGCTGGACATCCTGATCAACAACGCGGCCCAGACCGTACGGCGCTCCCCGCAGGCCTACAGCGAACTGCTCGCCGCCGAGTCCGCCCCGATGCCCGCCGGTGAACTGCCCGCCTCCGAGGTGATCGGCACCTTCGGCTCCGGCGCCGTCGCCGCGCTGCCGGTGGCCGGGGGCGGCGCGCTGACCGCCCAGGACGTCACCGACCTCGCCCTGATCTCCGGCTCGGCCTCCCTGGAGCGGATCGCGGCCGGTACGGCGATCGACGCGGGCGGTCTGGTCCCCGACCTGCACGACACCAACAGCTGGATCCAGACGGTGGACGAGGTGACGCCCATCGAGCTGCTGGAGGTCCAGCTCTGCAACTCCACGGCCCCCTTCATCCTGATCAGCCGTCTGCGTCCGTCGATGGCGTCCTCGGCCGCGAACCGTACGTACATCGTGAACGTCTCCGCCATGGAGGGCGTCTTCGCCCGCGGCTACAAGGGCGCCGGCCACCCGCACACCAACATGGCCAAGGCCGCTCTGAACATGCTCACGCGCACCAGTGCCCAGGAGATGTTCGAGCAGGACGGCATCCTCATGACGGCCGTCGACACCGGCTGGATCACCGACGAACGCCCGCACCCCGACAAGCTCCGCCTCGCCGAGGCCGGCTTCCACGCCCCGCTCGACCTGGTCGACGGCGCGGCCCGTGTCTACGACCCTGTCGTGCGCGGTGAGGCGGGCGAGGACCTGTACGGGGTCTTTCTGAAGGACTACGCCCCCGGGAAGTGGTGACCCGGGAAGCGATGGCCCGCTGCCCGCGACGCATGCCTCGGCGCGAGCGGGGAACCCGGGGAACGCGAGTACTGCGTCGGGAGTTGCCATGGCCATTGCACACAGCACCGATCCGAGCGACAGCACCGATCCGCGGGCCGGTATCGATCCGCAGGCCGGTATCGATCCGCCCGACAGTATCGATCCCCGGGCCTTCGATGATCCGCGTAACCACTATCCGACCGATGAGCAGTTCTACGCGAGCGACCGCCCGGCCCGCCCCGTGCTGCCGGAGGACCGGCCCCGTGGCGGCGGGCCCGCGACCTCGCTGAGGCACCGCGGGCCCTGGGCCACGGTGGCTTTCGTGGCAGGCATCGTCCTGCTGGTCCTCGTGGGGATCGCGTTGTTCCCGTGAGGGAGCGGAGCGTCCCGTCAGGCGTGCGGTGGTGCGGATGATCGTCAGGCGTGCGGTGGTGCGGATGACCGCAGGCGATCGTGGACGGCGTACCCGCTCGAGTACGCCGTCCGGACCCGCGTCCCGCCGTCGACGAGCAGGTCGGCCCCGGTCACCCACTCCGCCGCGTCCGAGGCCAGCCAGACCACGGCCCGCGCCACGTCCTCCGGCTTCCCGATCCGCCCGAGCGGCAGCCCGGCGGCCAGTTCCTCCTCGCCCCGCTCCCACACGAACCGCGCCATCTCGGTGCGGACGAGTCCGGGCGAGACGGAGTTGACCCGGACCCTCGGCGCGAGTTCGCCCGCGAGTTGCCGCGTCAGGTGCAGGAGAGCCGCCTTGCTGGTGTTGTACGCGCCGACGTTGGGGCCGACATGCGTGGCGCCCTCCGTGCAGATGGTGACCACCGCCCCGCCGTGCTCCCGCATCCAGGCCCGCCAGGCGCACTGCACCAGCCGCAGCGGAGCTTCGACATTGACGGCGAACGCCTCCCGCCAGGCACCCGGATCGGCGTCCATGAGTGGCCCGTACGGCTGGTTGGTCGCCGCGTTGGTGACCACCACGTCGAGCCGTCCGAACGCACGCAGAACCGACTCCGTGACCTCCCGCAGGTGGTCCGGATCGGCGACGCTGCCCGCGACACCGATACCGCCCAGCTCTCCGGCGGTCCGCCGCACGTCGTCGGCGTTCCGCCCGGTCACGCACACCAGTGCCCCGGCCGCCGCCAACTGCCCGGCGACGGCCCGCCCGATCCCGCGCGTGGCCCCGGTGACCAAGGCGGCTCTGCCCTGTAGTCCGTACGACGGTGTCATCGCCGTACCGTCTCATGACGGACCGTCAGTCGACAGCCCCGAGGCGGGAGTTCCGTGCCGCCAGTAGTTCCAGCACCGTGCGCCAGTCCTCCAGCACCCCGCCGTCGAACCCGGCGATCAGGGCCTCCTCGACGGCCTGGCGCAGGCGCAGCAGGTCGTCGTCGGCGAGGCCGGTGGCGGGTGCGTGGCCGCGGACCAGGCCGGCGACCCGCTCGCCGAGCAGGGAACGGACGGCGTCGGCGGCGCAGTCCGCGTGGGCCGCCCGCTCACCGGGTCGCAGCAGCAGGCCGATCGCGTGCACCAGCCCCGCCACCTGGAGTTCCTTGTCGGCGGGGCGGGACCGGCGCAGCAGCGCGGCCGTCCGCAGCGCGTGCTGGTGCAGGTCGACGCGACCACTTCTGAGGCCGGGCGCGTCGAACGCGCCCCGGCATGCGTACAGCAGATCCATCAGCTCTTCGACACTGCGCAGCTCCATGCGCCAGTCCTCCCGCCGGACGAGCCTTGCCGGGGCGCCAGCAGATCATGGCCGGCTTGCGATTCGGCCAACGGGATCTGAACTGCGTCGTCTGTTCGCGGGTTAGGCCGATCGGGCGACAGCCAAACATGCGCCGGCTTACAAAGCGGGGCAGAGTATTCCCTGCTGTGCACCGGTTGACTCCCGAAAGTTACCGATTGTTTTCAGCCCTATCGAGCGGCATGCCGCTCATCTGGTTAGTCTGTACCGGACGGACAGCAGTACGGGGTCCCACCCACACCCACGGTCCGTCATGGGACACGCCCGTTCACCACGGCCTGCTCTCGTACGAGTACACCGGCGCCACCGCGTCCGAACTGTTCCCACCAGACCCGAGCGGGCGCCGGGAACCAGGTCGCAGACTGGCCAGGTGCGCCCCGAGGGTGACCGACACATAAGGAGTGCGCGGTGACACCGGAGAAGACGAATCGCGAACAACGCCCCAAGGAACGCACGGAACGTGCGGGCCGCAGGGCCGGAGAGCTCGGCAGCCTCGACGTGTGGGCCCGGTCCGCCCCGATCCGCCTAGCGGGCTACGAGGAGGACCTCGCCGAGGACCACATCCTGCCCAGCGTGGACTGACGCCGGGGCAACCCGTCGCGATCGCCGAACGCATGGGCGTGCGAAACCCACGCCCATGCCGACCAGAGGAGCCGCGGCCGACGACTGGCCGCGGATCTGGCTTTTCTGGCCCCGGATCGTCGCCTCCGCCTGTCCCCATGGCCGCCGCCGAGGCCCCCGGTTATCGGTGCAGCCCTGCAGTCCTGCCGGTCGGTAAGCCTTGTGGCCCCTGCGGGAGGGCGTCAGTCCAGAGGTGCCGTCCGCTTCCAAGGGCGCCGCTCCTCCAACTGCGCGGCCACCTCCAGCAGGCCGGCCTCCGCTCCCGGACGCCCCACGAGCTGTACGGCGCAGGGGGCGCCGGAGGGCAGGGTGCCGAACGGGACCGCCATCGCGGGCCAGCCGGTGAGGTTCCACGGCGGCGTCAGAGGTGAGTAGTTCGTGTTGGCGAGCACATTGCGCAGCCAGCCCCGCTCGTGCCAGGGCGCGGACCTGGGGGAACGGCGGGCGAGTGCCGGGGTGAGCAGCACGTCGTACTCCTCGAAGAAGGGGTCCAGGCATCGGCGCAGCGCCTGACGGCCCTCGCCGGTGCGTACGGAGTCCACGAAGCGGCGTCCGACGGCCGCGTGGACCCGGGTGCGCCGGGTCAGCCGCCGCCGGTCGAGCCCCTGAGCGTCCACCGCCGTGCCGGCTGTCCAGTGGGCGAGCGAGGTGAAGCTCAGCGACAGCGGATACGACGGATCGGCCCGGCGCACCTGGTGGCCGGCCTTCATGAGCACTCCGGCCGCCTCCCGGGCAGCCGTCGTATACGGCGGTGGCCGCCGCGTCGAGAGCGCTCACGCTTGGACATTCGGACCGGTCTTCTTGGACTTTTCGCGGTCCGACAGCCGACCCGGTGGGCTGACCTGGCAGGTCATCCGATCAATGGCGCAACTCCTGTGCCAGCGGAACCCATTGACAGGCCGATAGGCCAAGCCAATGATCAGGCCTCCGATGAATGGGGAGTCGCTCATGAGGAAACGGCTGAAACTGGTCGGCGTCATGGCGGTGCTGACGCTGTTTCTGGCACCGGCGCCGGCGATCGCGCGGCAGGAGCAGAGCCCGCCGGGGCAGGAGCAGAGTTCGCCGGTGCGGGAGCAGAGCCCGCCGGTCACCGTGCCCGCCCTGAGCGACTGGACGCCCGCGTCCGGCAGTTACGTCTTCCGGGCCGGCGCTCGTCTCGTGGCGGGCGGCCCGGCCGAACGCCGGGTCGCCGACACGCTCGCCGACGATCTCCGGGCAGCGGGCCACGGCAGGCCACCGGTGGTGCCCGGCGGTGCCCGCGCCGGTGACATCGTCATCGACGTCGAGGCCTCCAGGGCCTCCCTCGGCACCGAGGGCTACGAACTCCACGCCGCAGGGCGTCTGTCGGTGACCGGCGCGACCGAGACCGGCGCCTTCTACGGCACCCGGACCCTCCTCCAGCTCCTCGCCCAGGGCGACCGGATCCCCGCCGGACGCACCGTGGACGTCCCGCGGTACAAGGAACGCGGGGTCGGCGTCTGCGCCTGCTACGTCCACATCTCCCGGCCCTGGCTGGAGAACCTGGTCCGCGAGATGGCGTACAACAAGCTCAACCAGCTGCTCCTCGAACTGAAGGTGAAGAGCGACGCCCACCCCGAGGCCAACACCTGGGGCTACTACACCAAGGACGAGATCCGCGCTCTGGTCGCCCTCGGCGAGCGCTACCACGTGGAGATCATCCCGGAGATCAACTCCCCGGGACACATGGACCCGTGGATCGAGAACCGGCCGGACCTCCAGCTGACCGACGCCGACGGCGCCAAGCAGCCCTCGCGCCTCGACATCACCCAGCCGGCCGCCTTCGACTACTACACCGGTCTGATCGACGAGTACGCGCAGGTCTTCCGGTCCACCTCCTGGCACATGGGAGCCGACGAGTACATGCTCGGCTCCGACTTCGCCAAGTACCCGCACATCCTGCGGTACGCGCGGGAGAAGTACGGCCCGGACGCCACCCCGCAGGACGCCTTCATCGACTTCGTCAACCGCGTCCAGGCCTACACGGCCGCCAAGGGCAAGAAGCTGCGCATCTGGAACGACGGGCTCACCGGCGCCAACACCGTGCCGGTCACCGCCGGCACGACGGTCGAGCACTGGCTGAACGTGGCGACCAAACCCAGCCGACTCATCGCACAGGGCTACCCGTTGATGAACGCGGCCTACGCGCTGTACCTGGTCCGCGGCGGCTTCCACAGTGACACCAAGGGCCTGTACGAGCAGAGCTGGGACCCGCGCAGCTTCGAGGGCGAGAAGCTGGCCACCTCCGAGGGCATCACCGGCGCGAAGATCAGCCTCTGGCCCGACAACGGCCGCGGCGAGACCGAGAACGAGGTCGCCGGCACCCTGTGGCCCGCCCTGCGGCACGTCTCCCAGGCCACCTGGGGCGACCCGCACCCCGACGCCACCTACGACGGGTTCACCGCACGCGGCACGGCCGTGGGGCACGCACCGGGATGGCGGGACCTGACCCGGGTTCCGGTGGCCGACGGGGCGTACACCCTCACGACGAACGGCCGGACCCTCGACGTCGAGGTGCGGCGGACGGCGGACGGTTACGTGACGCTGCGGACCGCCGGCGGCTGTCTGGAGGTGCGCGGCGGGAAGCTCACGCTCAACGTGCCGCTCCAGCCGGGGGCCGAGGTGGCTCCGCAGACCTGTGACGCCACGAACACCTTGCAGCGCTGGGAGTTGGAGCCCGCCGCGGGCGGCTACCGGCTGGTCAACGCCATCACGCGGATGACGGTGAGCCCGGACGGCAACCGGCTCGTCCAGTACCCGCCGGACCAACGCCCGCCCGCCGTCTGGCATCTGACCTGAGGAGCCTTCCCCATGACCGTCTCCCGACGCCTCTTCGTCACCGCCGCCACCGCGCTCGCCGTGACCGGACTCCCGGCCCCGCCGGCGTCCGCGGCTCCGGCCGACCCCCGCTACCGCATCCCCGTCTCCCCGGACGACACCGAGGCCGACCTGGTCCGCAAGGCTTCCCACGTCCGGCCCACCGCACGGCAGATCGCCTGGCAGCGACTGGAACGGACCGCGTTCCTGCACTTCGGCGTGAACACCTTCACCGGTCTCGAATGGGGCACCGGGGACGAGGACCCGGACGTCTTCCAGCCGACCGGCCTCGACACCGACCAGTGGGCCAGAGCCCTGCGCGACGGCGGCTTCACCCTCGCCATCCTCACCGTCAAGCACCACGACGGCTTCGTCCTCCATCCCTCCCGCTACACCGGCCACACCGTGGCGTCGAGCAGTTGGCGCGAGGGCCGGGGTGACGTCCTGCGCTCCTTCGCCGACTCCATGCGGCGGTACGGCATCAAGGTCGGCGTCTACATCTCGCCGGCCGACGAGAACCAGTACCTGCACGGCGTGTACGCCAACGGCAGCGCCCGCACAACGCGCACCATCCCCACCCTCGTCGAGGGCGACGACCGCGCACCGCAGCGGTCGTACACCCTCCCGGCCACCGACTACGGCGCCCACATGCTCAACCAGCTCTACGAGGTCCTCACCGAGTACGGCCCCATCGACGAGGTGTGGTTCGACGGAGCCCAGGGCCGCATCCCGTCGGACAAGGTGGAGAAGTACGACTGGGACAGCTGGTACACCCTCGTCCGCTCGCTCGCCCCCGACGCCGCCGTCGCCGTGTCCGGCCCCGACGTGCGCTGGGTGGGCAACGAGGGCGGGCTGGCCCGCGAGGACGAGTGGAGTGTCGTACCGGTCCAGGAGAAGGACTACGGCCGTACCGACTACGCCCTGTCCTACGACGCCGCCGACATGGGCAGCAGGGACGCGCTCGTGGCGGCGCGGCCGGTGGCCGACCATCTGCAGTGGTGGCCGGCCGAGTGCGATGTGTCCATCCGGGACGGCTGGTTCTACCACGCCGACCAACAGCCCAAGTCCGTCGAGCAGTTGACGGACATCTACTTCCGTTCCGTGGGCCGCAACTCCGTGCTGCTGCTCAACGTCCCGCCGGACACGGACGGGTTGCTGCCCGCCGCCGACGTGGCCCGGCTACGGGAGTTCCGTGAGCGGGTGGACCGGGAGCTGCCGGTCGACCTGGCGCGCGGCGCCCGCACCACCGCCGCGCCGGGCCGGGTCACCGTCGACCTCGGCACGGAGCGGGAGGTGGACCGGATCCGGCTGGCGGAGGACGTGCGGGACGGGCAGCAGGTGGAGCGCTTCGTGGTCGAGGCTCTGGTCGGCGGCGCGTGGACCGGGGTGACCGGTGCGGGCACGATCGGCGCGAGCCGGATCCTGCTGCTGGCCGCTCCCGTGCGGGCACGGCGGTGGCGGGTGCGGGTGACGGGGGCCCGGGACACCGTACGGATCGCGGAGTTCGGGCTGTACCGGTCGCGGGTCTGAGGGACCACAGCGGTCGTGCGGGGCTGGGCCTTCGGGTCTCGCCGGGCCGGACTCCCGGTCCCGGCGGGCCCTCGGTCCCTCCCGGCCGAACTCCCGGGCCCTCGGTCCCTCCCGGCCGGCCTCGCGCCCTGCCGTCGGGCCGGATCCCCGATCCTGTCCGGCAGCACGCTCAGTCGCCGATCTGTGCCCGCAGCCACTCCTCCACTTCCCCCACATGCGCGGCAGCCGCCGCCCGGGCCGCCTCCGGGTCGTGGGCGACCAGGGCGCGGTGGATGGCGGCGTGTTCGCGGCGGGTGCGGGCGAAGGCGCCCTCCTCCTGGTAGCCGCGCCAGACGCGGGCGCGGAAGGTGCGGGAGGACAGGCCGTCCAGGATCGCGGCCATGGTCTCGTTGCCGGCGGCCGTGGCGATCTCGCGGTGGAAGGCGAGGTCGTGGGAGAGGATGATCTCCGGATCGTCGGTGTCGTTCATCGCCGTCAGGTGCTTCTCGACCTCGGCGAGCTGCTCCTCCGTGATCCTGGCCGCGGCCAGCGCGGTCGCCGTCGACTCCAGGATGCGGCGCACCTCCAGCAGCTCCACCAGGCGCGGGCCGCGCGAGAGGTCGGCGACCACGCCGAAGGTCTCCAGGAGGTCACCGGCCTCCAGCTGGGTCACGTAGATGCCCGAGCCGTGCCGGGCCTCCAGTACGCCCAGCACCGTGAGCGCGCGGATCGCCTCCCGCATCGAGCTGCGGGAGATACCGAGCTGGACCGCCAGATCACGTTCGGTCGGCAGCCGCATTCCCGGCTCCAGCCGGCCCTCGCCGATCATCGCCTTGATCTGCTCGATGGCGCGCTGCGTCACGGTGCCCTTCTGGGGGGCTGTCTCGTCCACGCCGTCCTCCACTCACCCGGTGCGCCGAAGTCTAACCACGCGAGTGGTCATACCACTATGGTCCCAACTCGCGAAAATATGCCGTCGAGGGGTGTTACTCCGGCCGAGTGGTCTGATAAGTATGCGGTCATCTGCTCGAAAGACGCTCGACGAGGAGCCACCAGATGCCCGGCAGAACAGTGGGAAAGCGGAACATGTTTCGAAGTGTCGGCACGGTGGCCACGGCCGTCGGCGCCTCGATCGTGCTCGCCGCGTGCGGCAGCACCAAGGACGCCGGTGGCGGCGCCTCCAGCGCGGGAGGTGACGGCAAGGGCAAGGTCGGGGTGATCCTGCCCCTGCTGACCTCGCCCTTCTGGCAGTCGTACAACGACTACGTGCCCAAGATGGCGAAGTCCGAAGGCGTGGACGCGCTGAAGACGGTCAACTCCAACAGCGACCCGTCCCAGCAGATCACCGACATCAACAACGAGCTCAACCAGGGCGTCAAGGGCCTGGTCGTCGCGCCGCTGGACAGCGCCGCCATCGAGGCCGGCCTGGACCAGGCCGACCGCAAGGGTGTGCCCGTGGTCGCGGTGGACGTGGCGCCCGAAAAGGGCAAGGTCGCCATGGTCGTCAGGGCCAACAACGTCGCGTACGGGGAGAAGGCCTGCCAGTACCTCGGCGAAAAGGTCTCCTCCGGCAAGGTCGTGCAGATCATGGGCGACCTCGCCTCGGTCAACGGCCGGGAGCGCTCCGAGGCCTTCCGCTCCTGCGTGAAGAAGAACTTCCCGAAGCTGAAGGTGCTGGAGATCCCGGCCAAGTGGGAGTCGGACACGGCCGCCTCGAAGCTGGACACTCTCCTCAACGCCAACCCCGACACCAAGGGCATCTACATGCAGGCCGGCGGTGTCTACCTCGCGCCGACGCTGCAGACCCTCAAGTCGAAGGGAATGCTGAAGAAGCCCGGCCAGTCGGGCCACATCACGATCATCTCGAACGACGGCATCCCGCAGGAGTTCGACGCCATCCGCAAGGGCGAGATCGACGCGACGGTCTCGCAGCCCGCCGACGCCTACGCCAAGTACGGCATGTACTACATCAAGGCCGCGATGCAGGGGAAGACGTTCAAGCCGGGGCCGACGGACCACGACTCGACCATCGTCAAGCTGCCGAGCGGGATCCTCGAGGACCAGTTGCCCGCGCCGCTGGTCACCAAGGACAACGTCGACGACCCCAAGCTGTGGGGGAACACGGTCAAATGAGTACGGCCGTGACCACCCCCCTCGTGGAGGCGTCGGGCGTCGTCAAGCGCTACGGTCCCACCACCGCCCTGGCCGACGGCCGCCTCACCGTCCTGCCCGGGGAGTCCCACGCCCTCGTCGGCCGCAACGGCGCCGGCAAGTCCACCCTCGTCACCATCCTCACCGGCCTTCAGGCGCCGGACGAGGGCACCGTCCGTTTCGACGGCGAGCCCGCGCCCCCGCTGACCGACCGGGACGCCTGGCGCCGCAAGGTCGCCTGTGTCTACCAGAAGCCCACGGTGGTCCCGGAGCTGACGGTCGCCGAGAACCTGTTCATCAACCGGCAGCCGCTCCAGCGCGGTTTCATCAGCTGGCGCCGGCTCAAGGCCCAGGCGGCCGAGACGCTCGACGCCTGGGACGTGCACGTCGACCCGGAGGCCCGTACCGCCGACCTCAAGGTCGAGGACCGTCAAATGGTGGAGATCGCCCGGGCGTTGAGCTTCGGCGCCCGCTTCATCGTCCTCGACGAGCCGACCGCCCAGCTCGACAACCGGGAGATCGAGCGGCTCTTCGCCCGGATGCGGGCCCTCCAGGACTCCGGTGTCACCTTCCTGTTCATCTCGCACCACCTCCAGGAGGTGTACGAGGTCTGTCAGACCGTGACCGTGCTGCGGGACGCCCGCTGGATCACCACGGCCCCGGTCGCCGACCTGCCGAGGACCGCCCTGGTGGAGGCCATGGCGGGGGAGAGCATCGCGACGCTCACCGAACAGTCCGTCCAGGAAAGGGTGGTCGACGAGTCCGCCCCGGTCCTCCTGGAGGCCCGCGGGCTCACCTCGGACGCGTACGAGAACGTCGACCTCACCGTCCGCCGCGGCGAGGTCGTCGGCCTCGCCGGATCCAGCGCGAGCGGCAAGATCGAGCTCGCCGAGACGCTCACCGGTCTGCACACCCCGCACAGCGGCACGGCCCGACTGGACGGGACGCAGCTCCGGTTCGGCGATGTCCCGGCCGCGCTGAAGGCCGGTGTCGGCTGTGTGCCCCGGGACCGGCACGTCCAGGGGCTCGTCGTCGGCATGACCATCGGTGACAACGCCACCCTGAGCGTTCTGGACCGGCTCGGCCGCTTCGGCTTCGTCGGCACGGACCGCCGGCGCGGCTTCGCCACCGAGCTGATCGAACGACTCGACATCCACGCCGAGGGCCCCGACCAGCCCGTGTCCGACCTGTCCGGCGGCAACGCGCAGAAGGTCGTCATGGCCCGCGCGCTCGCCTCCGACCCGCGGCTGCTGGTCCTGATCAACCCCACCGCGGGCGTGGACGTGAAGTCCAAGGAGTCCCTGCTGGCCCGCGTGGACAGCGCCCGCGAGGACGGCACCGCCGTGCTGGTCGTCTCCGACGAGATCGACGACCTCAGGCGCTGCGACCGCGTCCTCGTCCTTTTCCACGGCCGTGTCGTCGCCGAGCACCTGGCGGGCTGGCGCGACCACGAGCTGATCGCCTCCATAGAAGGAGTGGACCATGGCTACAGCGTCTCCCCGGGGGACGACCCCCGGACCCCCGGCCGGACAGGGGGAAGCCGGGGTGACTGAGACGAAGGCTCCGCCCGTCACGCCGGTCAGTGTCCCGGCCTCGAACTCGGCCAGGACCGTACTCTTGCGGCGGGCCCGCGAACTCGCCCTCGTCCCCGCCCTGTTGCTGCTGCTGGTGCTCGGGGCGGTGGTCAACGACTCGTTCCTCACCGAACGCAACCTGATCTCGATCCTCGGGGCCTCCGCCGCCCTCGCGATGGTGGTGCTGGCCGAGTCCCTGGTTCTCATCACCGGCAAGTTCGACCTGTCCCTGGAGTCGGTGGTCGGCATCGCACCCGCCCTCGGAGCGCTCCTCGTGCTGCCCGCCGCCCAGTCCGGCTGGGGCAGCGAGTTCCCGGCCGCGCTCTCGCTGCTGGCGATCCTTGTCGTCGGCGCGGTGATCGGCGGCTTCAACGGGATCCTGGTCGTCAAGTTCAAACTGAACGCGTTCATCGTGACGCTCGCGATGCTGATCGTCCTGCGCGGACTGCTGGTCGGCGCCACCAAGGGCAAGACGCTGTTCGGGATGCCCGACAGCTTCTACTCGCTGGCCACCACCACCTTCCTCAACATCCCGATGTCGGTGTGGCTCGCCGCGGCCTCCTTCGCGATCGCCGGGTTCGTGCTGAAGTACCACCGTGTCGGACGCGCGTTGTACGCCATCGGCGGCAACGCGGACGCCGCCCGCGCGGCCGGTATCCGGGTCGACCGGGTGATGCTCGGTGTGTTCGTCGTCGCCGGTGTCCTCGCCTCGGTGGGCGGGCTGCTCCAGACCGGTTACGTCGGTGCGATCAGCGCCAACCAAGGCCAGAACATGATCTTCACCGTGTTCGCGGCGGCGGTGATCGGCGGCATCAGCCTCGACGGCGGCAAGGGCACCATGTTCGGCGCCCTGACCGGCGTACTCCTCCTCGGTGTCGTCCAGAACCTGCTCACGCTCGCCCAGGTGCCGTCCTTCTGGATCCAGGCGATCTACGGCGGCATCATCCTGGTCGCCCTCATGATCGCCCGCGTCACCACCGGCCGTGCCCAGGATTGACCCCGTCCCGTCCCCGCCACCGACCGAAAGGCCTCCTGTGTCCCCGACGCCCGTCCGCATCACAGCGGTCGACACCTACGACATCCGTTTCCCCACCTCGCGTGAGCTGGACGGCTCCGACGCGATGAACCCGGACCCCGACTACTCGGCGGCGTACGTCGTGCTGCGTACCGACGCGGCCGACGGGCCGCAGGGGCACGGCTTCACGTTCACCATCGGGCGGGGCAACGAGGTGCAGGTCGCCGCGATCCACGCCCTGCGTCACCACGTGGTCGGGCGGTCCGTCGACGAGGTGTGCGCCGACCCGGGGTCCCTCTTCCGGGACCTGATCGGGGACAGTCAGCTGCGCTGGCTCGGGCCCGAGAAGGGCGTGATGCACATGGCGATCGGTGCGGTCGTCAACGCCGTGTGGGACCTGGCGGCCAAGCGCGCCGGACTGCCGCTGTGGCGGCTGCTCGCCGAGGCCGACCCGGAGTGGCTGGTCGGCCAGATCGACTTCCGCTACCTCACCGACGTCCTCACCCCCGAGGAAGCGCTGGAGCTGCTGCGCAAGGGCAGGGACGGCGCGGCCGACCGCACCACGACTCTGCTCGACAGAGGCTTCCCCGCCTACACCACCTCCCCGGGCTGGCTCGGCTACGACGACGAGAAGCTCAGCCGCCTCGCCGCCGAGGCCGTCGCCGACGGCTTCCGGCAGATCAAGCTGAAGGTCGGCGCGGACCTCGACGACGACGTACGGCGCTGCCGTGTCGCCCGCCAGGTCGTCGGCCCCGACATCCGCATGGCGATCGACGCCAACCAGCGCTGGGACGTGGACGAGGCGATCCGCTGGACCAAGGCCCTCGCCGAGTTCGACGTGTACTGGGTCGAGGAGCCCACCAGCCCCGACGACATCCTCGGCCACGCGGCCGTCCGCCGGGCCGTGGCCCCGGTGAAGGTCGCCACCGGCGAGCACGTGCAGAACAGGGTGATCTTCAAGCAGCTCCTCCAGGCCGGCGCCGTCGACATCGTCCAGATCGACGCGGCGCGGGTCGCCGGAGTCAACGAGAACCTCGCGATCCTGCTGCTGGCGGCCAAGTTCGGCGTCCCGGTCTGCCCGCACGCGGGCGGCGTGGGCCTGTGCGAACTCGTCCAGCACCTGTCGATGTTCGACTACGTGGCCCTCTCCGGCACCACCGAGGACCGGGTCATCGAGTACGTCGACCATCTGCACGACCATTTCCTCGACCCGGTGGTGATCCGAGAGGGTCACTACACGGCACCCACCACGCCGGGCTTCTCGGCCGCCATGCGGCCCGAGTCGATCGCGCGGTACACCTACCCCGACGGTGCCTTCTGGGCCGCCGACCTCGCCGAGCACACGAAGGGACAGGCGGCATGAGCGACTTCGAGGGTCTGAAGGCCCTGGTGACCGGCGGCGCCTCCGGTATCGGCCGGGCGACCGCCGAGCTCCTCGCCGCGCGCGGCGCCCAGGTCGCCGTCCTCGACCTGGACCCGTCGTCGGTCGAGAAGCCGCTGCTCGCCTACCAGGCGGACGTCAGCGACGACACCTCGGTCCGGGCGGCCGTCGCGGCCGCCGCGGCCGACCTGGGCGGGATCGACGTCCTGGTCAACAACGCGGGCATCGGAGCCCAGGGCACCGTCGAGGACAACGGCGAGGACGAGTGGCACCGCGTCCTGGACGTCAACGTCGTCGGCATGGTCCGGGTGGCCCGCGCCGCCCTTCCCCACCTGCGGAAATCCGCGCACGCGGCGATCGTCAACACCTCCTCCATCGCGGCCACGGCCGGTCTCCCGCAGCGCGCCCTCTACAGCGCGACCAAGGGCGCCGTGTACTCCCTCACCCTCGCGATGGCCGCCGACCACGTCCGCGAGGGCGTCCGCGTCAACTGCGTCAACCCCGGCACGGCGGACACCCCCTGGGTCGGCCGCCTGCTGTCCAAGGCGCCCGACCCGGCCGCCGAACGCGCCGCTCTGGAGGCCCGCCAGCCCACCGGCCGGCTGGTCAGCGCCGACGAGGTGGCGGGCGCGATCGCCTACCTGGCGAGCCCGCTGTCCGGTGCCACGACCGGCACGTCACTCGCCGTGGACGGCGGCATGCAGGGCCTGCGACTGCGTCCGGCGGGACAGTGAGCACGCCGGAGCCGGTGAGCACGCCGGGGCCGGTGAGCGCGCTGGGCCGCAGCGGCGTCCAGGTCGGCGCCCTGGCCTTCGGCGCGGCCGCGATCGGCAACCTCTTCAGCGAGGTCAGCGACGAACAGGCGCACGAGGCCGTGACCGCCGCCTGGCGGCGGGGCGTCCGTTACTTCGACACCGCCCCGCACTACGGCCTCGGCCTGTCCGAACGCCGCCTGGGAGCGGCCCTGCGGGAGTACCCCCGCGCCGAGTACACGGTCTCGACGAAGGTGGGCCGCCGCCTGGAGCCGACGCGGGACGGGGGTGACGACCTGGCGAACGGCTTCGCGGTCCCCGCCACCCACCGCCGCGTCTGGGACTTCAGCGCCGACGGCGTACGACGCAGCCTGGAGGCAAGCCTCGAACGCCTCGGCCTCGACCGGGTCGACGTCGTCTATCTCCACGATCCCGACGACCACGCCGACCAGGCCTTCCATGAGGGCTATCCCGCGCTGGAGGAGCTCCGCTCACAGGGCGTGGTCGGCGCGATCGGCGCGGGCATGAACCAGGCCGGGATGCTCACCCGCTTCGTCCGCGACACGGACGTCGACGTGGTGCTGTGCGCCGGCCGCTACACGCTGCTCGACCAGGACGCGCTCACCGCACTGCTCCCGGCGGCCGAGGAGCGCGGGACGTCCGTCGTCGTCGGCGGCGCCTTCAACTCCGGTCTCCTGGCGGATCCCAGGCCCGGAGCGACGTACAACTACGCCCAGGCGCCGGACGCGTTGCTGGAGCGCGCCCTGCGTCTGAAGTCCGTCGCCGACCGGCACGGCACCACGCTGCGCGCCGCAGCGCTGGCCTTCTGCGCCGCTCCTGAGGCGGTCGCGAGCGTTCTCGTCGGCGTCCGTTCGGCGGCCGAGGTCCACGACTGCGCAGACCAGTTCGCGGCCCCCGTCCCCACCGCCTTCTGGCAGGAGCTGCGCGACACCGGCCTGCTTCCCGCCGACGCCCCAGTCCCCACCGAGGAACCGTCATGAGAGTCGCCCTGCACACCACGGTCCGCGCCGACCGGGTCGCCGAGTACGAGGCCGCCCACCGCGAAGTCCCGGTCGAGCTCACCGACGCGATCCGCGCCGCCGGGGCCACCTCCTGGACGATCTGGCGCAGCGGAACCGACCTCTTCCACCTCCTGGAGTGCGAGGACTACGGCCGTCTCCTCGCCGAGCTGGAGAAGCTCCCCGTCAACGTGGCCTGGCAGGCCCGCATGGCCGAGCTGCTGGACGTGGCGCACGACTACTCCAGCGAGGGATCGGACGCCGGCCTGCCCGTCGTATGGGAGCTGCCGTGACCGTGGACGCGCACCACCACGTGTGGGACCTGTCCGTACGGGACCAGGACTGGATCGCCGAGGGCAGCCCGATCCGGCGCGACTTCACGGTGGCGGACCTCGCACCCGAGGCCCGCGCGGCCGGAGTCGACCGCACCGTCCTGGTCCAGACGATCACCGTGCCCGAGGAGACCCCGGAGTTCCTCGCCCTCGCGGCCCGGCACGACCTGATCGCGGGCGTCGTCGGCTGGACCGACCTCACCCGCCCCGACGTCGCCGACGAACTGGCCCGCCTGCGGGAACTCCCCGGCGGCCAGTACCTCAAGGGCATCCGCCACCAGGTCCAGGGCGAGCCGGAACCGGAGTGGCTGCTGCGCCCGGACGTACGGCGCGGCCTCGCCGCCGTGGCCGACGCGGGGCTGGTCCACGACCTGGTCGTGCTGCCCCACCAGCTCCCGGCGTGCGCCAGGGCGGCGGCGGACCACGCGGGCCTCATCTTCGTCCTGGACCACCTGGGCAAACCACCCATCGCCTCCGGCGAGCGAGAACCGTGGGCCACGGCCGTCCGTACCCTCGCCGCCCTCCCCAACACCGTCTGCAAGCTCTCCGGCATGGTCACCGAGGCGGACCCCGGCTCCTGGACCGTCGACGACCTGCGCCCGTACGCCGAGGTGGTGCTGGACGCCTTCGGCCCGGACCGGCTGATGTTCGGCTCGGACTGGCCCGTGTGCACGCTCGCGGCGACGTACGGTGAAGTACTGGACGCGGCACGCCAGTTGACTGACCCCGGCGACCGCACCCGGATCTTCGAGACCACCGCGGCCCGCGTCTACGACCTCTGAGCCACCCCCGTCAGCCGCGTCGGCGGGAGGTACTCGCGCACATACGTCCGCTCCCAGCACGCCCCCGTCTCCCGCAGCTCGCGCCAGGTCGTGTAGCGGTAGCGGAAGAGGCGGGCGCGGACGAAGCGGGGCGGGGCGTCTGCGGGGAAGGGGGAGCGGCGCAGCAGTTTCAGGGTGTCGCGGTCGTTCTCCAGCAGCCGCTCCACCAGGGCGCCGAACCAGGTCCCGGCGTACGCGGGCGACAGCGCGGCGAACCACATCATCCAGTCGAGCCGCAGATGGTACGGGGCGAACTGGCGCGGCCAGCGCCGGGGATCGCTGGGCTTGCCCTTGAACTCGTACTCCCGCCAGTCGGAGTCCTCGCGCGGAGCGTCGTCGGCCGTGCCCTCGACGACCACCTCGTAGCGGATCCGGCTGACGCTGCCGAACGCCCCGTAGCTGTTGACCAGATGGAGGGGATCGAAGGAGCGGTTCATGATCTGGCGGCGGGAGATCATGTTGCGGACCGGCTGACAACTCAGGCCGACGAGCAGGACGCCGACCGCGAGAACCACCACCTCGTACCAGAGGGGCGCCGGACCAGGACCCGGCGACGGCGGATCGCTCGGGAACCTGACCGCCGACAGGGCCAGCACGATGGTGATCCAGTTCAGCCAGGAGAAGTTGCCCGACAGCACCAGCCACAACTGGGTCAGCAGCATCAGCGAGGCCGCCGCCGTGGCGATCGGCTGCGGGGTGAACAACAGGACAGGCACGGCGAGCTGGGTGACGTGGTTGGCGGCCACCTCCACCCGGTGTACGGGTCTGGGCAGGTGGTGGAAGAACCAGCTCAGCGGGCCCGGCATCGGCTGCGTCTCGTGGTGATGGTCGAGACAGGTGAGCTTGCGCCAGCACTCGTCGCCACGCATCTTGATCAGTCCGGCGCCGAACTCGACCCGGAACAGGATCCAGCGCAGCAGGAACAGCACCAGGACCGGCGGCGCCACCTCGTCGTTGCCGAGCAGGACGGCGAGGAACCCGACCTCCAGGAGCAGGGACTCCCAGCCGAAGGCGTACCAGGTCTGGCCGACGTTCACGATCGACAGGTACAGCATCCACGGCAGGAACCACAGCAGCATCGCGGCCCACAGGGGAAGCCGGGAGTCGAGGCCCGCGAGCAGCGCCGCCGACACCGCGCAGCCCGCCCACGCGCAGGCCGCGAAGAAGCGGTCCGAGTAGTGCAGGTGGAAGAGGCTCGGGGCCCGCCGGAACGGCACCTGCTCGACGAACCGGGGCACCGGCAGCATGCCGCGCTCGCCCATCAGCGCCCGGAACTGCAGGGCCGCCGTCAGGAACGCCACGAGATACACGCCCGCCAGAGCCCGCTGGAAGACCAGCCGGCTCGTCCAGTACTCGGGTGCGGTGAACCAGTCCACGGCCGCGCGCTCCTGTCTCCGTTCTCGCGCCGAACACGTTTGCGCCGACACCTGCGTGACTCTCCGCGTACCTCCCTTCCGCTTACGTAACCCGAAGGAGTGAAGTGGACCACGAGCCGGGAGGGCCGGGACAGCCGGGACAGCCGGGATACAGGCCCACAAACCCTGTCAGTCCGGTCGAAGATTGCGAAAATCCCTGGCATGGTGGCCCCATGGTTGATCGGGGAGCGAGCGCCCTGTCACTCCCGGACGACTGGCCCGCCCACCCGGATCCGATCCTGGCGCTCAACCGTATGGGCAGCTTCGACTGGGACCTGGACACCGGTCTGGTCCATATGGACGCCCAGGCCCAAGAGGTCTTCGACCTGCACCCCGACGAGTACGACGGCAACCCCGCGTCCCTGGCGAGCCGGTTCCCGCGCGCGGAGGGCCACCGGCTCGACGCCCTGGTCGCGCAGGCCATCAAGGACGGCAGCGAGAACTACGGCACCTACTTCCGGCTGCGCCGCCGCGACGGCTCCCTGCGCTGGACCCACACCCAGGGCTATATCCGGCGCGACGAGACGGGCCGCCCGCGCCGCATCATCGGCATCATCCGCGACGCCACCCAGGAACTCGACGAACTCAACATGCGCCAGGAGCGGGCCGCCCAGGACGCAGCCCGGCGCCGCCAGACCAACGTCGTGCAGCTCACCACGGCCGCCCTCGCCCACGCCCGCACGGTCGACGACGTCATCGACGTCCTCAAGGACACCCACGGCCTCACTCACCTCGGTGCCGCCGGCCTGGTCATGGGGCTGGTGGAGGCCGGCCGGATCCGTCTGATCGCCGAGGGCCCGGCGGGCTTCGCGCCCGGCGCACGCGTCAGCCGGATCGACGAGCCGTACCCGATGTGCGAGGTCGTCCGCACCCTCAGCCCCCGCTTCATCGAGTCGCCGGAGGAGTTCGCCGAGCGCTACCCGCTGCTGTGGCCGCACATCACCGGCCTGGACATCACCGCGGCCGCCTATCTGCCGCTCATCGCCGAGGCCCGTCCGATCGGCGCGGTGGGCCTGCTCTACAGCGACCGGCGCGGCTTCTCGCCCGAGGACCGCAACGTCCTGATCGCCCTCGGCAGCAGCATCGCGCAGAGCCTCATGCGGGCCATGCTCTACGAGCAGGACAAGGACCTCGCCACCGGTCTCCAACAGGCCATGCTGCCGCGCACCATCCCCAGCGTCCCCGGCGCCGACGTAGCCGTCCGCTACCGCTCCGCCTCCCTCGGCCGGGACATCGGCGGCGACTGGTACGACCTGATCCCGCTGCCGGGCGGCCGCGTCGGGGCCGTCATCGGCGACGTCCAGGGCCACGACACCCACGCCGCCGCCGTCATGGGCCAGCTGCGGATCGTCCTCAGGGCCTACGCCGCCGAGGGACACACCCCGGCCACCGTGATGGCCCGCGCCTCCGTCTTCCTCCACGAACTCGACACCGACCGCTTCGCGACCTGCCTGTACGCCGAGGCCGACCTGTCCACCGGAGTGGTCCAGGTGGTCCGGGCCGGCCATATCGACCCGCTGATCCGGCAGCCCGACGGCGACTGCCGACGGGTGTCCGTCGAAGGCGGCCTGCCGCTCGGCCTGTCCGCCGAGTTCGGGCGCCTCGAATATCCCGTCACCACCATCGAACTCGACCTCGGCCACACCCTGCTGCTGTGCACCGACGGCCTGATCGAACGGCCCGGCGCCGACCTCGACGACGGCATGCGCACCCTCATGGCCATGATCACCACCGGCCCCGACGACGTGTGCGCCCTCGCCGACCGGCTCATCGACGTGGCGGAGGACCGGGGCGGCGACGACGACGTGGCCCTGCTTCTGCTGCGCCGGCGGGGCATGGACACCCCGCAGCCCGGCGGCCGCCTCCAGCAGCACGTGGCACCCGGCGACCCCGAGGCCCTCACCGAGGCCCGGCACATGATCCGCGCCGCGGTCGACGCGTGGGGTGCCGGTGACCTCGCCGACGAGGTCGAGCTGGTCGCCGACGAGCTGATCACCAACGCCCTGATCCACACCGAGGGCTCCGCGATCGTCACCCTCAGGGCCCTCACCGGCAGCGACCACCGGGTACGCGTCGAGGTCGAGGACTCCTCCAGCGCCCTGCCCCGCCGCCGCGAGGCGGGCGAGTCGGGAGTCTCCGGGCGGGGCCTGCTCCTCGTCGACCTGCTCGCCGACGTGTGGGGCGTGGAGGCGCGCGGCGTCGGCAAGTGCGTGTGGAGCGAGTTCGTCGTACCGGAGCGGAGCTGAGAGAGCTCGTGACACCGCCGACGCGCCGGCTCTGAGGCCGCACAACGTCCAGCTGAAGGCACGCCAGTTCTCCGATCAGCCGGACCGGACCGAGCCTCGCCCGGTGGCGGCAACAGAGCGACGGGGGTCTACCGACGTGATACGAACCGTTCGGCAAGTCGAGCCCCGACATGCGGGTTGCCTGGTGAACCGTCCGCAGGTCGCCCGTGAGCAAGCGGGGTTGCGTCTGAGGTGAGCACTCCGGCCTCCGGTGGCACTCTGGACGTATGCCGGAACTCCCCGAGGTCGAAGCGCTCAAGGACTTCCTCACCGAGCACCTGGTCGGCCATGAGATCGTCCGGGTGCTGCCCGTCGCGATCAGCGTCCTGAAGACGTACGACCCTCCCCTCACCGCAGTGGAGGGCCACGAGGTCACCGCCGTGCACCGGCACGGCAAGTTTCTCGACCTCGTCACCGACGGCGGCCCGCACCTCGTCACCCACCTCGCCCGTGCGGGCTGGCTGCACTGGAAGGACACGCTCCCCGACGGCGCGCCCCGCCCCGGCAAGGGCCCCCTCGCCCTGCGCGTCGCCCTGGAGACCGGTGCCGGCTTCGACCTGACCGAGGCGGGCACCCAGAAACGCCTCGCGGTGTATGTCGTCCTGGACCCGAGGGAGGTCCCGGGCATCGCCCGCCTCGGTCCGGACCCGCTCGCCGACGACTTCGACGAGGCCCGCCTCACCGCCCTGCTGAAGGGGGAGCGGCGCCAGCTCAAGGGCGCGCTGCGCGACCAGAGCCTGATCGCCGGAGTCGGCAACGCGTACAGCGACGAGATCCTGCACGCGGCGAAGATGTCCCCCTTCAAACCGACCTCCTCGCTCACCTCGGAGGAGACCACGAGGCTCTACGAGGCCCTGCGCACCACTCTCACCGAGGCGATCGAGCGTTCCCGCGGGGTGGCGGCCGGCCGCCTGAAGTCCGAGAAGAAGAGCGGTCTGCGCGTCCACGGCCGCACTGGCGAGCCCTGCCCGGTGTGCGGCGACACCATCCGCGAGGTCTCCTTCAGCGACTCCTCGCTCCAGTACTGCCCGACCTGCCAGACCGGCGGCACATTCCTTGCCGACCGCAGGTTGTCCCGGCTGCTGAAGTAGCCCTGGACCAGTTGGGGAGGTCAGGGGGACTTGAGCGTCACCAGGCGCTCCCCGGCGCTGGTGCGCACCTCGTAGTGGTCGATCTGGTCGGAGTGCAGGGTCGAGCCGCCGTGCATGGTGTTCGGCCGGGCATCGTGCCGGGACACGTTCCAGGTGGTGACGGTCTCCTCGCTGCCGTCCACGCCGACGGCGATCAGACGGCAGGTGCGGGGGCCGGCGCCGTCCTTGACCGTGATCTCGACATCACTGCCCCAGGCCTCGTCCTCGGTGGTGATCTGCGCCCACACACCCGACCGCTCGTCGGTCGCGGTCACCCGTACGTCCTTGGGCGCCTGGTCGGCGCCCTGGGCCAGCACCGCGATGCCGGGCCCGGCCACCGCGAACACCACCGCCGCGGCCACCACGAACAGCAGCCGCCGACGCCGTGCCCGGTGCCGTGCCGCGACCTCGCCGAGCAGGCCCTCCAGCATCCGGGGGCCCGGCTGCGCCATGGGATGCACGGCCCGCGGCGTGGCTCGCCGGTACAGCAACATCTGACGGGTCACGGGCCCGAACTCGGTCACCTGTGCAGCGCAGCGGGGGCACTCCATGAGGTGGTCCTCGAAGCGGAAGGCCTCCGCCTCGTCCAGCACGCCGAGCGCGTAAGCGCCGACGTCGCCATGCTTCTCCAGGGACCTCATGCCGAATCCTCGTGCCTTTGGGTGCGGGTGGGGGGTTGCTCCTTGCCCCCATCGGTACGCACCAACCAGCCGTATCACTCAAGGCACATACGGAATCGTAACCAAGGGATTCGGAGCGGCCCGAGCCGAGGATTGGTCCAAGTCGAACGAATCTAAAAAAGATGGATGGCGAGATGCCCCAGAGGCAACCCGAGCTGCCAGGCGGGCGTCCATACCTTGGGCCCGTCGTCCTCGCCGACCACCGGACCACCGCCCGGCACCGCGTTCAGATCGGGCGCGAGCAGCTCGGTCTCCTCCAGCCAGCGCCAGGCCGCCCGTGCCAGCTCCAGGTCGGGCCCCGGGGTGCAGGCCGGGGCCGCCTCGGCGGTGAACGCGGCCATCCGCTCGCACACCCAGTTCTGCCACGGCTGGTCGTACGCCGTCAGCGACAGCCAGTGCTCCAGCTGGGAGACGACCTGGATGCCGGACAGCTCACCGTCGGTGTCGGACAGGAAGATGGTCAGCGCCAGCGCGTCCCGTCCGGCGCGGAACTCGAACGACGTCGGGGGCATCAGATCGCCTGCCCGCAGCAGCTCATCGGCGATGTACTCGGCGTACATCCAGGCCATGGGGACGGTCAGTTCCCCACCGCCGCCGCCCGTGCTCTCGTGACCTCTGTGCAGCATCCCTTCCTGCCTTCCTCCGGTTGCGTGCGCGTCGCCCGTCACCGGGTCCTCAGCCCGGAACACGGATGAGGACAGCCGATTACTCAACCGGGGTCAGCGGCAAGGCGCTTTGCGGAGGTTTTACTCAGTGATCGGTTTCACCGCAGGTCGGCCGCGTATCCCGGAAGGACCCGGCGCAGGGCGCGCAGTGCGTAGTACGCGCGGGACTTCACGGTACCGGGCGGGATCCGGAGGATGTCCGCGGCCTCCGCCACACTCGCCCCCTGGAAGTACACCAGCACCAGGACTTCACGGTGCTCCGGAGTGAGTGTCTTCACAGCTTCCCGTACGTCGAGCGTGGCGGCCGCCCGCTCGGCGTGGTCCGCGCACACCCGCGCGTTCTCCAGGACCGCGTCGCCGACCTCCGCCGGCCGCGCCTGCCGGGCCCGCCGCGCGTCTATGGCGAGCCGCCTGCCCACGGTCAGCAGCCACGGCCGTACGGACTCGAAGTCGTCGGCGCGCAGCGCCTCGGGATGCTGCCAGGCGCGGACGAGGGTCTCCTGGACCAGGTCCTCGGCGCGCTGCCGGTCGCCGTCGCAGAGCCGGAGCAACAGCGCGAAGAGGGGCCGGCCGTGCTCGCGCTGCAGTGCGGCGAGCTCGTGCTCGGCGGTGGTCCCGTTCGTGAGAGTGGTTCCGGCCGTCATGGCCGTATGTCACAACAGGGGGACCGTTTCTGGACAGGGCGGGCGCACAGGTCTGCGGCGGACGGTCGATCGCGTCGGCGAACGGTTCGATGAACGGTCCCTTCCGCCGCCGGGACGCTCCGGACGGGCTAACGGCGAGGGCCGGATTGTTTGCGGGCGCGTGCAGCTTCGTACCTATTGGTGGGTAAATATGACCACAAGGGGTGAGCTGATGATTGCACGCAGTCGACAGGTGGCCCTGGCCCTCACGGCCGTTCTCGCCGCGGGCGCCGCCTGCCAGGCCCACAAGCACGAAACGCCGGGGCATCCCGCCCCGTCCGCGACCGGTTCCCGCAGCTTCACGCTCGTCGCCTCCGGCGACGTCCTTCCGCACAGCTCCATCATCGACCGGGCCCGCTACGACGGGGGCGGCACCGGCTACGACTTCCGCCCGATGCTCTCCGGCATCGAACCGGTCGTCTCCCGCGCCGACCTGGCGCTGTGTCACATGGAGACCGTCTACGGCGCGAACGGCGACTACACCGGCTACCCCCTCTTCAAGTCCCCGCCCGAAGTGGCCCGCGCCCTCGCCGCCACCGGCTACGACGGCTGCTCCACCGCCTCCAACCACAGCCTCGACGACGGCGCCGACGGCATCCGCCGCACCCTGGACGCCCTCGACCGAGCGGGCGTACAACACGCCGGCTCGGCCCGCACCGAGGGCGAGGCCCGCACGGTCACCGTGCTGCGCGCGGGCTCGGCGCGGGTCGCCCATCTCGCCTACACCTACGACACGAACGGCTTCCCGCTCCCGCCGGGGCAGCCCTGGGCCGTCAACCTGATGGACGAGAACCGGATCCTGGCGGACGCCCGGGCGGCCCGAAAGGCCGGCGCCGACGTCGTGGTCGTGTCGCTGCACTGGGGCACCGAATGGCAGGACACCCCCGACGAGCAGCAACTGGCCCTGGCGCGCGATCTCACCGGCGCCCGCACCGGCGCCCGCACCGGCGCCCGCACCGGCGCCCGCACCGGCGCCCGCACCGGCGACCGCCCCGCCATCGACCTGATCCTCGGCACCCACGCCCATGTCCCGCAGGCCTACGAGAAGGTCAACGGCACCTGGGTGATCTATGGAATGGGCGATCAGATCGCCGGCGAGATGTTCAACCACCAGGGCGTGCAGGATCCGCGCGGCAACGAGTCCACCCTCGGCCGATTCACGTTCGCCCCGCCCCTGCGGGCGGGGGAGCGCTGGCGGGTGACGAAGGCGGAGTTCGTGCCGCAGTGGTTCGACGTCGACGCGGGGCGGGTGGTGAACCTCAACGAGGCGCTCGCCGCGGGCGCCGACGTGCGCGCCGTGCGCGACCGCATCCGGGAGGTGGTACTGAGCCGGGACGCGGCGAAGGACGGGCTCACCATGGGGCGGTAGCGGGTCGGTTCCGTTCACGTCCACGTCGTCGAAGGGCTTCAGCGCGGGCCGGTCCGGGCGATGCCGTTCGCGTCGATCGCGGCTACGGCACCACCGTCACCGGCCACCGCCCCGCCTTCACCAGCCGTACCGCCACCGAGCCGACGATCCGGTGGCCGGCCTGCTCCGAGGCGCCCACGACCACCGCGTCCGCCTTGAGTTCGTCCGCCGCCTTCACCAGGCTGTTGTAGGGGTCGCCACGGAAGGTGTGGAACTCCCAGCGCACGTCGAATATCCCCCGGGTCCGCTCGGCCGCGTCCCGGATCTGCGACACGAGGTCCTCGGCGATCTCGTCGGTGGTCTCCGCGACCGGCGCTCCGAGGGCCGCGCCCCCGGCCAGCATCGGCTGTACGTACACGACGGCGAGCAGGGCGTGCTGGCGCCGGGCCAGGCCACCGGCGTAGGCCGCCGCGCGGAACGAGGAGTCGGATCCGTCCACGCCGACCATGATGACCTTGGGACCGTCCGTGCCCCGCTCGAACTGGTGCGCATGCTGTTCCGTCACGGCAGCGAGGCTATCGGAAACCGCAGGTCCGCCCTCCTCCGGGCGGCTCGAAGGGCGGGGCCGAGGTGTTGGGGGCCGAGGTGTTCCTGCAGTCGGAACGTGAGTACCACCGTGGAGGCCGCGCCGTGCGCGGGCCCGTCCCCAGGCTCTGGCGGCGGCTGTTCCTCTTCTTCCCTCTTCTTCTCCCACTGGTGTTCTTCTCCCACTGGTGGCAACCGCCGTTGCGCAAAACCCGGGGAAAGGGGGCACCCGAAGGGCGGGCACCGGCAGGCCACCACGGGAGGCCTGCCGCCGCTCTCGGCGCTCGGCCTCGACGGAGGGGACGAGGCCGGAGCCGGCCCACCGGGTGCGGACCTGCCCCAACAGGTCCGCACCCGGCACCGCACCCTGGACCGGCTGCGCGCCGACGGCACCGATCCCCACCCGGTGGGCGTCCCCGCCCGTACCCATGACCAACTCGCCCACATCCGCAGGGGGAAGGGGTCACTGTCGTGGGCCGGGTCATGCGGCATGTGACTTCGACGGCATCGTCTTCGGCACCCCGGCACCCCGGCGGCCTCGGCGTCGACCGACTGGTCATCTTCCTCAACGGCCTGACGATCGGTGAGACGCTGCCGTTCCCTCCGGTACGCCACCGCTGACCTTCCCGGACTGGGCCGAACGGGTGTTTTCGTGCATCCGCCCCAGTGTCGCTGTGGTGCGTCGGGCCCGCCATGGGCGACTCATGAGTCATGACGAAGGATCAGTTGCTCACCCGGCTGTCGTCGACGATGTTCACGCGGCGCGGGGCCCTGCTCGCGGGCGCCGCGGCCTGCGGTGCGGCCGGCACCGCAGGCCTGCTGTCGCTGGGCTCCGGCGGTGAACCGGTCCGGCCCGTGCTCCCCGCCGCCGGTTCCCCGGCGCGCGCCACGCTCAAGCCCTCCGCCAACCGCCTTCAGCCCCTGACCGGATACGGCCCGCCCCGGACCGAGCCCGGGCCGACCCTCGTGCGACGCGAACCGTTCCTGCGCATCTCCGGGCGCGGCAGCACCATGGTGCTGACCTTCGACGACGGGCCCGACCCCCGCTACACGCCGTACATCCTGGACACCCTCGCCGAGTACGACGTACGGGCGATGTTCTTCGTGTGCGGGGAGATGGCGGCTCGCCACCAGGACCTGCCGGCCCGGATGGCCGACGAGGGCCATGTCGTCGGTAACCACACCTGGTCCCACCCGCTGCTGACCGGCCTCAGCCGCCGCCGGATCCGCTGGGAGATGGAAAGCACCAGCGACGTCATCGAGGAGGCCTGCGGCGAACGCCCCCAGTGGTTCCGCGCGCCCTACGGGGCCTGGAACCGGGCCGCCTTCCAGATCGGCGCCGAACTCGGCATGGAACCGCTGGCCTGGACGGTCGACACCCTCGACTGGACCACCCCCGGCGCCCGCACCATCGCCGGCCGGGTGGAGCACGGCGCCGCCCCCGGTGTCGTGGTGCTCTCGCACGACGCCGGGGGCGACCGCACCCAGAGTGTCCGGGCGCTGCGCGACTATCTGCCGCACCTGCTGGACTGCGGCTACCACATGACCGTCCCGCGACGGCACCCCGCATGACCGTCGGCGCCGGGCCCGCCCGGTCGGGGAACGCTCAGCGGACCTCGACCAGGCGGGCGAAGGCGACGACGTTGCCGTCGTAACCGTTCTGCTGGGAGAAACCGCCTCCGCAGGTGATGACCCGGAGTTCGGGGGAGCCCTTGGAGGCGTAGACGCGGTCGCCGGGGAAGGTGTTCTTCGCGAAGACCTCGACTCCGTAGATCTCGAACACGGCCGTCTTACCGTCCTTGCGCGTGATCTCGACGCGGCTTCCCTTCTGCAGCGCCCCGAGTCCGTAGAACACGGCGGGACCCTGGTGGTTGTCGACGTGCCCGACGACGACGGCTGTGCCCTTCTCGCCCGGGGAAACCGCTCCGGTGAACCAGCCGGCCAGGTTCGGGTCCTCCGGCGGCGGTGCGGCGACCCAGCCGTCCGCGTCCAGGCCGATGGGCATGACCGGCGCGTCGACCCGGATCGACGGGATCCGCACCCGGTCGGGCAGGGCGTACGGCAGCGGGTCGGCTGCGCCGAGGAAGGTGCCGGGCGTGGCCCGGCTCTCGGCGGCGGCAGCCGAGGCCGGCTGCGGGGGGCCGACGTCGAATTCCCCCGAGCCGTTGCGCATGAGCGCGAGGCCGGTCAGCAGAACCAGCGCTATTACGCCCCAAGGAGCGCGCCTCCTCGGCCGTTCCTCCTCTTCGGCCCAGCCGGCCAGTCCGGACGCAAACATTCGACTTCCCCTCTCGACACGGCCGTCGCCACGTCATGCGCGCATACGAGAACGCTAAGTCGCGGGCGGGGAACCGGCGACGGGGCGGACGCGAACGGGTGGCCCGCGCCCCTTGTGGTGCGCCATCCGAGTTGCCGCGCACAGGAATTTTCTGACGGCCCGTGACCTGCGGTGATATCCGATTGCGCGTCGTTCCCTCGGCGTGTCCTCTCACCAGGACGGACCATTCCCGAAATGCGGGCCCGCGCAAGGCATCTGAGGGTTTTTGCGGGAGGCGTTCTCTCGCCGATCCACCGGGGACCGTTCCCGGGGCGCCTTCCGCGGAGGATCACATGCGTACTACTCGTGCCCTGGCGGCCGCCGGTGCCGCCGTCGCCGTTCTCGGGCTCGCCGCCCCCACAGCCGTCGCGCGGGACGGCATGAACGTTCGGCCGAGCAACATCGTCGCCCTGCCCAGCGTCATTGCCCGCGGCGGTCAGTTGACGGTCACGGTCGACGATTGCCCGGCGGGCGGCCACATGACCTCGGAGGCGTTCCCGAACACGACCCTGACGCCGGTCCCCGGGACCAACGGGACCTCGAGGGGCACCGCGACGGTCAACCGAGACGCGCGTACGGGTTCGCACAGCATCACCGTCAACTGCTCCGGCCAGACCCTGACCAACCCGGCCGCCTTCACCGTCATCGGCGGTGTCCAGGGCGGTGTGGGCGGCAGCAGCTCCACCGGGGCGACCCCGACCGACATGGCGATCGGCGGCGGTCTGGTGGCCGCGGCCCTTATCGGCGGCGGGGTGTTCTGGATGCGCCGCCGTACCGAGCGGCGGATCTGACCTCCGCCCTTGCCAAGACGCCGACGCCCTTCCGGGCGGAGGTGCGCACCGCACGTGCACCGCGCCGTCGCCCCCGGTCCCTTTCAGGGATCGGGGGCGACGGCGCGGATCAGTGGTGAGGGGCGTCAGCCCTTGATGCCCGGGAAGAGACTCAGGAACGGGTCCACCGACGCGGTGATGCCTCGGCTGTAGGGCGCGTCGAAGTCCCAGATCAGGAAGAGCAGGAACGCGATCAGCGCGGAGAACAGCCCGGCGAGGATCAGTTCCCGGGGCGTACGCCGGATCTGCAGCGCGAAGACCATTCCGATGGTGACGACGGCTCCGCCCAGCAGTCCGAACCACACCACGCCCGGCATGGTGGGCGAGGCCGAATCCGCCCGGCTGTTGCGTGCTTGGTCGGCGGCGGCCATCTGGTCGAGCAACGGCTGGTAGGCCTGGGCCTCGAAGTCCGTCTTCGGCTCGTAGTCGGTGACGTCCGCACGCACCCGGTCGAGGAGTTCGGTGCCCCGCTCGGTGACCTCGCCGTTGTCCGCCATGTGCTGCCACTCGGTGTGGACGACGTGTCCGACATAAGCGTTGACATCGCCCCGGATGCGATCGCGGGCGTCGGCCGGATAGACCCGGACCCGCTCCGAGATCTCGTGCAGCGCCTGGGCCTCCGCCTGCACATGGTCCTGGGCGCTGCTGCGGGCCTCCCAGACACCCGCGATGGCAAGGCCCAGGACGATGGCGTACACGACACCGATCCACATCGTCATGTACTCGATGACGTCCGGCGTCTCGTTGGGGTCCTCGTCCTCGGGCGCCCTGCGGTGCCGTACGAGGGTGATGATGACCACCACGACACAGGCGGCCAGCATCGCGAGGGTGAGAACAAGCCATTCCGGCAAGGGATGCCTCCAGGATCGGGTGCTAGCGCGGCCGCAGCGCGGCGACGGCGACCACCGCGGGCACGGTGATGAGCAGGACGTAGGTGACGGGTGACGTGGCACCGTGGGGCTGCCGTTTGCGGGTCAGCGCCTTGTACCGCGGATACGTCACCGGGGTGACCGAGGGCCGCGGGGTGACGGAGGGCCGCGGGATGGGCTTCGCCGACGGAGTCTTGGTGGGGGACGGGGGTGGAGGAGGAGCCGGCGCCGGAGCGGCGGGCGGCGGGGTCGGCCGCGGCCGCGGGGGCGCCGGGGCCGGTGCGGGCGGCGGCTCGGGTGCCGGGGTCGGTTTGGGCGGCGGCTTGGGCGCCGGGGTCGGTTTGGGCGGCGGCTTGGGTGCCGGGGTCGGTTTGGGCGGCGGGGTGGGATCCGGAGGGAACGTCGGCTTCGGCGGGGGCGGGGGCGGGGGCGGGGGCGGTGTGGGAGTTGGGGTGGGGGTCGGGGTGGGGCGCGGTGGCGGTGGGGGTGGCGGGCAGGGCGGGGGCGTCGGACAGGTGAGGCTGCCGGCGATCGCCACCACCTGGGTGCCGCCGGGCCCCGTCGAGACATACGCGCAGGCGTCGGCCTGGGCCACGCCGGCCGGCACGCCCACGAACATCCAGGTGAGCGTCAAGAGGGCAAACACCCGTATGGCGGGGGCGGATTGGGTCGGTCGGGGTCGTTGCACGACGGAGATCATGGGGCCTGGCGCGCCGCCACACGCCCGAGCGGGGACGGATTGCCCCGAAAGAGCGAACGCGGGCGCCAACGGTTTCGGGTGCGGTGCCACCGGTTTCGGGTCCGGTGTCACAGGTTCCGGAAAGAAATATCTGCGGCGGTTGAACACGACCGGGTCCCCCCTGCGTATTCATGGTCGTGCGGCGGCGCAGAAGGGCGCTGCAACACCCTAAGAATTTATAGGGAGTTGACGATGAAGACCTCCTGGCGGAGCGCCTCACTCGTGGCAAGCGCCGCGGCTGTGCTGGTGCTGACGACGGCGTGCGGCCAGGAAACCGCCCCGTCCACCGGCAGTCAGAACGTGGGCGCGACGGCCGCGGCGGGTGGCTACGGCAGTCCCGGTGCCGGCGTCAGCGCCGGAACCGACACCGGAGCCGGAACCGGCTCAGGCGTGGGCGCGCCTGCCGCTCAGAGCCCCGCGACCCAGACATCGGGCGCGGGCCAGCTGTCCGTGTCCACCAACGCGGAACTCGGCAGCGTCCTCACCGACGGAGCCGGCCTCACCCTCTACCGCTTCGACGCGGACACCGCCGAGCCACCCAAGTCGAACTGTGACGGCGACTGCGCCACGACCTGGCCGCCGGTACCGGCGGACGACGCCACGGCGAGCGCGGACATCGACAAGTCGAAGCTCGGCGAGGTGACCCGCACGGACGGCACCAAGCAGCTGACCATCGGCGGCTGGCCGGCCTACCGTTACGCGAAGGACACCAAGGCCGGGGACGTCGCCGGTCAGGGCGTGGGCGGCAAGTGGTTCGCGCTCGCTCCGGACGGCAAGAAGGCGAAGAAGGCCGACCTGGCTGCCGAGGCCGGACTTTCCACCCGTAACGATCCCAAGCTGGGCGAAGTCGTCGTGGACAAGAACGGCCACACGGTCTACCGGTTCCTGAAGGACACCGCCTGGCCCGACCCGATCTCCGCCTGCACCGGCGCCTGCCTGGAGAAGTGGCCGGCCGTGGCCCCCGTCGACATCAACGACACCAAGGGGATCCAGAAGAAGGGCTACATGAAGTTCACCCGGCCTGACGGCGTCGAGCAGCAGACCATCAACTGCTGGCCGATCTACACCTTCTCGGGTGACAAGGCTCCGGGCGAGACCAACGGCCAGGGCGTCGGCGGCACATGGTACGCCGCGGCACCCGACGGAAAGCCGATCGGAGCGCCCGCGAAGTAACGACGGCGCATCCGATCCACCGGTCCCGCCCCCTCCGCGCCGCACGGAGGGGGCGGACCGGTTTGCCGTCGTTCACCGCAACTCCCCGCGAGTCGCCTCCGGTTCCGAAACGCTCCGGAATGCCGCGGGTACTTTTCGTAGCGTTTTCCCGTGGCGCCGGCGGAGAGGCTTCGCGGGCGGTGTGCGGGGGAATCACTTGGGCACGTGCCGCAGGCAGTGACCGGGAACGGACGGTCAATTTCCGTTTCTGCTCGCTCCTTTGGCAGGCGATCAGTAGCCTCTGCTCGAACACCGGATCGCCTACGCCTGGAGAGATAGATGGAGCGTCCCGCCTGGGCCCCACGGAGCATCGACATCTCGGTGCCGAGCGTTTCGCGCATCTACGACCACTACCTGGGCGGATCGCACAACTTCGAGGTCGACCGGGAAGCGGCCCGCCGGGCCATGGAGTTCCTGCCGGGACTTCCGAGGATCGCGCAGGCGAACCGGGCGTTCATGCGCCGCGCGGTGCGCTTCGCCGTCGACGAGGGCATCACCCAGTTCCTCGACATCGGCTCCGGCATCCCGACCTTCGGCAACGTCCACGAGGTGGCCCAGTCGGCCCGTCCCGGCGCCCGCGTGGTGTACGTGGACCATGACCCGGTGGCGGTCGCGCACAGCGAGGCGGTGCTCGTCGGCAACGCGGACGCGGGCGTCGTCCCGGCCGATCTCCGCAAGCCCCGGGAGATACTCTCCAGTCCCGCGGTACAGGGCCTGATCGATCTGAACCGGCCGGTGGCCCTGCTTCTCGTTGCCATACTGCACTTCGTGGACGACGCGGACGACCCGTACTCAGCGCTGGCCGAGTTGCGCGACGCGCTCGCGCCCGGCAGCCTGCTGCTGCTCACGCACGCCTCGTACGAGGGAATCCCACTGCCGCCCCAGCGGGCCGAGGGTGCGGTGGACGTGTACAAGGACATTCGCCACCCGCTGATCATGCGTTCGCGCGACGAGATCGCGCGGTTCTTCGAGGGGTACGACATGGTGGAACCCGGACTGGTGCCGATGCCGAACTGGCGGCCGGACACCGCACCGGAGGACGAGGATCCCTATGCCTTCTCCGGTTTCGCCGGCGTGGGGCGTACGGCGTGAGCACGGAACCGCACGGGCCGGAGGACAGACTGCGGCGGTTCGCGACGATCTGGAGCCGGGCCGTGTTCCCGGTGACGTCGACGTCCGCGACCCGGCCCGAATTCGAGAAGCAACTGCTGCCGCTGGCACGGCGGTTGAGTGAGGCCCTGCGGGCCAGGATCTTCGACGCGGACGAGTCGAAGGCGGTGGGCGCCGCCCTGGTCGCCGCGCACTGCACCGACCCGGACGCGCTGGCCCGCACCCTGGACTGTGTCGACGCCTACCTGGTGCTGTACTGCGGCGAGGGCGGTGTCCAGGAGGATCTGCGAGCGCGGGCGGCACGGATCCAGCACGCCATGGCCGCCGGCTTCGCGCGGGCGCTGCGCGAGCGTACCCTCGCTGAGCAGGAGGCCATCGCCCAGGCGGCCCTGCGGGCGCAGGGTGTGGTGGCGCAGGCGCTGCACGCGAGCGAGGCCCGCTTCCGCGCGGTCTTCGAGGGTGCCGCCATAGGCATCGGCATCGCCGACCTCGAGGGCAACGTCCTCCAGGTCAACAGCGCCCTACTACGCATGTTCGGCCTCTCCGACCAGGCATTGCGCGGCCGCCGGGTCCGGGAGTGGACCCATCCCGACGACGCGCCCCAGACCTGGCGGCTCTACGAAGAACTCGTCAGTGGCGAGCGCGAGCACTACCACGTGGAGAAGGCGTTCTACCGCCCCGACGGAACGGTCCTGTGGACCAATCTGACGGTCTCCCTGCTGCGCGACGCCGACGGCAACCCGCAGTACCAGCTGGCCCTCATGGAGGACACCACCGAGCGTCGGCTGCTCAACCTCCGGCTGCGCTACGAGGCCACCCACGACGCGCTCACCGGCCTGCCCAACCGCACCTTCTTCTTCGAACGCCTGGAGAAGGCGCTGGCCGCCGGGGAGGACCAGCGGTTCGGGCTGTGCTACCTCGACCTGGACGGCTTCAAGACCATCAACGACAGCCTCGGCCACGCGGCCGGCGACCGGCTGCTCGTCGAGATCGCCGACCGGCTGCAGTCCTGCGCGACCGCGCCCGGCGAGATGGTCGCCCGGCTCGGCGGCGACGAGTTCGTCGCGCTGACCACCGGCCCCGAAACCCAGCGCGAGGTCGACGAACTCGCCGCGCGGATCATGAACGCGCTGCTCGCTCCCGTCAGCATCGACGGCCGGGAGCTGACCGTGCGCGGCAGCATCGGCGTCGTCGAGGGCCCGGCGGGCGAACGCAGCCCGGCGGAGGTACTGCGCAGCGCCGACATCACCATGTACCGGGCCAAGTCGGCGGGCGGCAACCGCTTCGAGCTCGCCGATCCGGAGGCCGACGCCCGCGCCATCACCCGGCACGGGCTGACCACGGCCCTGCCGGCGGCCCTGGACCGGAACGAGTTCTTCATCGAGTACCAGCCGCTGGTCCACCTCGGCGACGGCACCGTGCGCGGGGCCGAGGCCCTGGTGCGCTGGCTGCATCCGCAGCACGGCGTCCTCGGCCCGGACCGGTTCATCCCGCTCGCCGAGCACACCGGGTTGATCGTTCCGCTGGGCCGCTGGGTCCTGGAGCAGTCGGTGCGTCAGGCCCGTGCCTGGCAGGAGCGGTGCGACGGGGCCGGGCCGCTGCGCGTCAACGTCAACCTCTCGCCCTGCCAACTCACCCACCCCGGCCTGGTCCAGGACACCGTCGACATCCTGGAGCGCGCCGGCGTCGCACCCGAAGCGCTCTGCCTGGAGGTGACCGAGTCGGCGCTGATCGGCGCGGACGACGACCTGCTGAAGCCGCTGCGGCGCCTCGCCGAGATGGGCATCGACATCGCCCTGGACGACTTCGGCACGGGCTACTCGAACCTGGCCAACCTGCGCCGGCTGCCGGTGAGCGTCCTCAAGCTGGACCGTTCCTTCACCCAGAGCATGCAGCAGTTCCCGGCCGACCCCGTCGACCTCAAGATCGTCGAGGGGATCGTTTCCCTGGCCCACAGCCTGAACCTGGCGGTGACGGTGGAGGGCGTGGAGACCGGCGCACAGGCCGAGCAACTGCGGATACTGGGCTGCGACACCGCCCAGGGCTGGTACTACGCCCGCCCGGGTCCGCCGGAGCGGCTGCACGAGCTGGCGCTGGTGGACGCGACGGGCTGAGCCGGGCGCTCGTACCGGTCGCGGGTTGAGCCGGGCGCTCGTACTGGTCGCGGGTGGGGCCGGGCGCTCGTACCGGGGAAGTGCTCAAGCCGGTGGCTCTCCGCGGCTGAGCCGCGTTCATCGTTCCAGCAGCATCCGCTGCAGTTCCCGCGCGGCTCTCGGCGGGGCCACGTCGCTGCGGTGCGCGAGGGCGATCGTACGGTGCAGGCCGGGTCGGGTGAGCGGGGTCACCCGCAGCCCGCGCCCGGACCGGGCTGCCACCATCCGGGGTACGACGGCCATGCCCAGGCCCGCCCGTACGAAGCCCAGCACCGCGTCCATCTCCCCGCCCTCCACCGCGAAGTCCGGCTCGAAGCCCTCCGCGCGGCACGCGGCCACGGTCAGCTCCCGCAGGTCGTAGCCGTGCCGGAACATCACCAGGCGCTCGCCCTCCAGATCGGCGATCCGGACGGTGCGCCGGCCCCGGCCGGGCTTCGGGGAGTTCGGGCAGGAGACCACGACGAGGTCCTCGCGCAACAGCTCCACCGTGGTCAGCGCCGGGGCGGGCGTCGGCAGCGGGAGGACGACGAGGGCCAGGTCCAGGGCGCCGCGCGCGAGTTCCCGTACGAGGTCGTGCGAGCCGCCCTCCTCGATCAGCAGCCGGATGCCGGGATAGCGGTCGTGGAAGGCGCGCAGCACGTCCGGCAGCAGGCCCGTGCACAGGCTCGGCGTCGCGCCCAGCCGGACCCGGCCGCCGCGCAGCTGCACCAGTTCCTGCACCTCGTACCGGGCCGTGTCCGCGTCGGCGAGGATCCGCCGGGCCAGCGGCAGCAGCGCCTCGCCGGCGTCGGTGAGCGTGATGTTGCCGCGGGCGCGCAGGAACAGGTCCGCGCCCAGCTCCCGCTCCAGCGCCCTGATCTGCTGGGACAGGGACGGCTGGGCCACATGGACCAGCTCGGCGGCCCGGGTGAAGTGCCGGGTCTCGGCGACCGCTACGAAGTACTGGAGCTGTTGGAACTGCATACGCTCACGATAGTCCCAGGCTATGGAATCAAGCTGGACCATGTCTTGGACCGATCACCCGTACGCCCGTAGCGTCAGCGACATGGCTCTGGCAACCCGGACGGACCGACGGCCGTCCTTCGCACGCACCGTGTGGGACTCCACCGTCGGCAAGAAGACCGTGATGGCGGTCAGCGGCCTGATCATGCTGCTGTACCTGGTCGTCCACATGATCGGCAACCTGAAGATCTTCTTCGGGGCGGGCGAGTTCAACCACTACGCCCACTGGCTGCGCACCGTCGGCGAACCGTTCATGCACTACGAGTGGACGCTGTGGCTGGTCCGGATCGTGCTGGTCGCAGCCGTGATCGCCCACGCCACCTCCGCCTACCAGCTCAGCCGCCGCGACATCAGGGCGCGCCCGAGCACGTACGTCCACAAGAAGCCGCGGGCCACTTACGCGACGCGCACCATGCGCTGGGGCGGGATCATCCTCGGCCTGTTCATCGTCTGGCACGTGCTCGACCTGACGACCGGCACCGTGCACTCCGGCGGCTTCCAGGAGGGTCACCCGTACCAGAACGTCGTGGACACCTTCTCCACCTGGTACGGCAACGTCATCTACATCGTCGCGATGCTCGCCCTCGGCCTGCACATCCGGCACGGCTTCTGGAGCGCCGCCCAGACCCTCGGCGTCGGCAGCCGCGCCCGCGACCGCGCCCTGAAGACCGTCGCCGACGTCCTCGCGCTGTTGCTCACGGCCGGCTTCGTCGCCGTCCCCGTGGGCGTCCTGACCGGAGTGGTGAGCTGACCATGAACTCTCCCGCCGAATACACGGATTACGCGACCGGTGAGCCGGTCGTCGACACCAAGGCCCCGACCGGGCCCGTCAACGAGCGCTGGGACCAGCGCCGTTTCGAGGCCAGGCTGGTCAACCCGGCCAACCGGCGCAAGCACACCGTGATCGTCGTCGGTACGGGCCTCGCGGGCGGCGCGGCCGGCGCCACGCTCGCCGAACAGGGTTACCACGTCGTCCAGTTCTGCTATCAGGACTCCCCGCGCCGCGCCCACTCGATCGCCGCACAGGGCGGCATCAACGCGGCGAAGAACTACCGCAACGACGGCGACTCGATCCACCGGCTGTTCTACGACACCGTCAAGGGCGGCGACTTCCGGGCGCGGGAGTCCAATGTGCACCGGCTGGCGCAGATCTCGGTCGAGATCATCGACCAGTGCGTGGCGCAGGGCGTGCCCTTCGCGCGTGAGTACGGCGGTCTGCTCGACACCCGTTCCTTCGGCGGTGTCCAGGTCTCCCGGACCTTCTACGCCCGCGGCCAGACGGGCCAGCAGTTGCTGCTGGGCGCCTACCAGGCGCTGTCCCGGCAGATCGCGGCCGGGAACATCGAGATGCACCCGCGGACCGAGATGCTCGACCTGATCGTCATCGACGGGAAGGCGCGTGGGATCGTGGCGCGGGATCTCGTCACCGGTCGCATCGACAGCTACTTCGCGGACGCCGTCGTCCTGGCGAGCGGCGGTTACGGCAACGTCTTCCACCTGTCGACGAACGCGATGAACTCCAACGCCACCGCGATCTGGCGGGCACACCGGCGCGGCGCCCACTTCGCCAACCCGTGCTTCACCCAGATCCACCCCACCTGCATTCCGCGCACCGGCGACCACCAGTCCAAGCTGACGCTGATGAGCGAGTCGCTGCGCAACGACGGACGGATCTGGGTGCCGAAGGCCAAGGGCGACGACCGGCCGCCGAACAAGATCCCCGAGGACGAGCGCGACTACTACCTGGAGCGCGTCTACCCGTCCTTCGGCAACCTGGTCCCGCGGGACATCGCCTCCCGCGCCGCGAAGAACGTCTGCGACGAGGGACGGGGCGTCGGGCCCGGCGGGCAGGGTGTATACCTGGACTTCGCGGACGCGATCGGCCGGTTGGGCCGCAAGACCGTCGAGGCGAAGTACGGCAACCTCTTCGACATGTACCAGCGGATCACCGACGAGGATCCGTACGAGGTGCCGATGCGTATCTACCCGGCCGTGCACTACACGATGGGCGGCCTGTGGGTCGACTACGACCTCCAGACCACCATCCCCGGCCTGTTCGCGATCGGCGAGGCGAACTTCTCCGACCACGGGGCGAACCGGCTCGGCGCCTCCGCGCTGATGCAGGGCCTGGCCGACGGCTACTTCGTGCTGCCGGCGACCATCAACGACTACCTTGCCCGCAACCCGCACCACGGGACCGTCACCGCCGAACACCCCGTCGTCCGGGAGATGGTGGCGGAGACCGAGGACCGGCTGAACCTGCTGCTGGCCGTCGACGGCGACCGCACCCCCGACTCCTTCCACCGCGAGGTCGGCGAACTCATGTGGGAGTTCTGCGGGATGGCCCGCACCGACAGCGGGCTGCGCAAGGCGCTGGAGCGGATTCCGCAGATCCGTGATGAGTTCTGGCGGCGCGTCAAGGTCCCGGGCACCGGCGAGGAGTTCAACCAGTCCCTGGAGAAGGCCAACCGGGTCGTCGACTACCTGGAGCTCGCCGAGCTGATGTGCCTCGACGCGCTGCACCGCGCCGAGTCCTGCGGCGGCCACTTCCGGGAGGAGTACCGGACACCCGACGGTGAGGCCGCACGCGATGACGACGCGTTCGCGTACGCGGCCGCCTGGGAGTTCACCGGCACCGGCGAGGCTCCCGTCCTGCACAAGGAAGACCTGGTCTTCGAGTACGTCCACCCCACTCAGCGGAGCTACGCATGAAGCTCAACCTGCGCGTCTGGCGGCAGCAGAACGCCGACTCCGACGGCGCGATGTCCACGTACGAGGTGGACGGGATCTCCGCCGACATGTCCTTCCTGGAGATGCTCGACACCCTCAACGAGGAACTCATCCTGCGCGGTGAGGACCCGGTGGCCTTCGACCACGACTGCCGCGAGGGCATCTGCGGGGCGTGTTCGCTCGTCATCAACGGCGACGCACACGGGCCCGAGCGCACCACGACCTGTCAGCTGCACATGCGGTCCTTCGAGGACGGCGACACGATCGACATCGAGCCGTGGCGGGCGTCCGCGTTCCCGGTGATCAAGGATCTGGTGGTGGACCGGTCCGCGTTCGACCGGATCATCCAGGCCGGCGGGTACATCACCGCGCCCACCGGGGCCGCGCCGGAGGCGCACGCCACGCCGGTGCCCAAGCCGGACGCCGACTTCGCCTTCGAGCACGCGGAGTGCATCGGGTGCGGGGCGTGTGTGGCCGCGTGTCCCAACGGGGCGGCGATGTTGTTCACCTCGGCGAAGGTGAATCACCTCAACGTGCTGCCGCAGGGGGCGCCGGAACGGGAGACGCGGGTGCTGGACATGGTGGCGCAGATGGACGACGAAGGGTTCGGGGGGTGCACGCTGACGGGGGAGTGCGCGACCGCCTGCCCCAAGGGGATTCCGCTGGTGTCCATCACCGGGATGAACAGGGAGTGGCTGCGGGCCGCCCGCAAAGCGGGCAAGCGGTAGCGCTCCGCTGGTGGAGAACGTTCGCCGAGCGTGCGGACGGGCGGGGCCGGGAGTGGTGCTCATCCCCGGCCCCGTCTCGCGCCGTCCGGGGACGCCCCTGGCATTCAACAACCCCACATCCCCGCTCCTGGCTCAGGTCACGTCCACGCCAACCGGTGGCGGAAGAAACAGGGTGTACCGCCACCGTCCCCAAGTTGGCCCGTGCCCTGGAGAGAGCCATGACCGGCGTTTCCACGCTCGTCCGTCCCCGTCAGTCGACCGCGCCCGTCCGCTACACCGTCACCCTGGCCCGCGACGAGGCCGACGTACGGGCCGCGCAGCGGCTGCGGCACGACGTGTTCGCCGGGGAGATGGGCGCCCTCCTGAACTCCCCGCAGCCCGGCCTCGACATCGACCCCTTCGACGCCTACTGCGACCACCTGCTCGTGCGCGACACGGTGACCGGCCAGGTCGTCGGCACGTACCGGCTGCTGCCGCCGGAGCGGGCCGCGGTCGCCGGACGCCTGTACTCGGAGGGCGAGTTCGACCTCGCGCCGCTCGACCCGATCCGCCCGGACCTCGTCGAGGTCGGCCGCTCCTGCGTCCACCCTGACCACCGGGACGGCGCGGTCATCGGCCTCATCTGGGCCGGCATCGCCCGCTACATGGTCGACAACGGCCACGAGTGGCTCGCCGGCTGCTGCTCGATCCCGCTCGCCGACGGCGGCGCCCTCGCGGCCGGCACCTGGGACCGGGTGCGGGAGAAGCACCTGGCCCCGGAGGAGTTCCGGATACGTCCGCTGCTGCCCTGGGTGCCGCAGGACGTGACCGTCCCGGCCCGCACCGAACTCCCCGCGCTGCTGCGCGGCTATCTGCGGCTCGGTGCCTGGGTCTGCGCGGAGCCCGCGCACGACCCGGAGTTCGGGGTCGCCGACCTGTACGTGCTGCTGTCGATGCGCCAGGTCAACCCGCGTTATCTGCGGCACTTCCTCTCCCTCGTCCCGGCCTGATGAGCGTCTGGCTGCCCGGCGCGCCCTGCACTCCGAGAGCGTGCGTGGAACGGACCGGGTCCGCCGCGTCCGTACCGCTGGCCGTGCTGCGGCTGGCGGCGGTCACGGTCCTCGTACTGGCCGGGGTCGTGCTGTCGCCGCTCGGCGGGGGGATGCCCGCCGGGCTGGTGAGGCGGTGGTCCGGGTGGATCGTCCGGGCCGCCGGGGTCCAGGTCCGGATCACCGGCACCGCCGTGCCCACCGGAGGCCTGCTCCTGGTCGCCAACCACATCTCCTGGCTGGACATCCCCCTGCTCGGCGCCGTCCGCCCGGCCCGGATGCTGGCCAAGGCGGAGATACGGCGCTGGCCGGTGGCCGGCCCGGTGGCCGCGCGCGGGGGTGTCCTGTTCATCGACCGGGACCGGCTGCGCGCCCTGCCCGGCACCGTCACCCGGATCACGGACGTCCTGCGGGACGGCCGCGCGGTGGCGGTGTTCCCCGAGGGCAGCACCTGGTGCGGGCGGGCCCAGGGGCACTTCCGCCGGGCCGTGTTCCAGGCCGCGCTGGACGCCGGCGTCCCGGTGCAGCCGGTACGCATCCGCTACCGGCTCGCCGGGGGAGCGGCCAGCACCGCGCCCGCGTTCGTCGGCGACGACTCCCTGCTCGCCTCGGTGTGGCGGGTGGTGTCGACCCGGGGGCTGGTGGCCGAGGCCGAGGTACGGGACGCCATCGCACCGGACCGCCACCCCGACCGCCGTGCGCTGGCCCGGGCCGCGGAGCGGGACGCGCTGCCCGCGCGGGTCCCGGTCCACGCGGTCCTGGTGTCCTGACCGGTGGTGCGACTCCCGCCGGTGGGGGTGCCCGTGGCGGTGGTGCCGGTACCGGTACCGGCACCGGCACCGGCCTTACCAAGGTCAACACGCTCATGTTCCTGATGGGTCCCGTCACGGCCGTGTGGGGCGCCGTCATGTTCGGCGAACCGTTCACCGCGCAGACCGCCGTGGGCCTGGCGATCGCCCTCTCCGCCGTGGCCGTCGTGCACGCCACCGGTGGACCTTCAGCCGGGCCCGACGACACCACCGCCCGACACCGCGACTCCGCAAGAGAGGTACAGGAGGTGGCCCCTAGCCGGAGGTGATCCGGGCGAGCCGGCGGTAGGAGTCCAGCAGGGCCTCGCGGTCGTACGTGCTGGTCGTGACCAGGACCTCCTGGGCTCCCGTCTCCTTCAGCACCGTCTCCAACTGGTGCGCGACCTGATCCTCGGTGCCGGCGAGGTGACCGGCGAGCCCGGACTCGTAGAAACCGCGCTCCTTCTCGGACATCGTCAGCGAGTCGACGCGCTCGGCGGGCGGCAGGGGCGGGAAGGTGCCGTGGGTGCGGGAGTACGCCATCGACCAGGCCTCGGGGACCAGCAGCCGCCGGGCCTGCTCCGGTGTGGCGGCGACGGCGATCGTCCCGGAGATGACCACGTAGGGCTCCTGCGCCCAGGGGGACGGCCGGAAGTGGGTGCGGTAGTGGTCGATGCCGCGGTGCATCTTCTCGCGGTTGCGCAGGTCGCCGATGACCATCGGCAGGCCCGCCCGGGCGGCGATGGCGGCACCCTCGCCCATCGCGAGGACGAACGGCGGCACGGTCAGGCCCTCGGCGGGGCGCGCGTGCACGCGGGTCGGGGAGGTGCCCCGGAACCAGCCCAGCAGCTCGTCGAGCTGGCCGGCGAAGTCGTCGGCGACGTCCTTGTCGCGCCCGAGGGCCTTGCGCACGCCGTCCGTGAAACCGACCGAACGGCCCAGACCCATGTCGATCCGCCCCGGGAAGAGCGACTCCAGGACCCCGAACTGCTCGGCCACGACCAGGGGTTGATGGTTGGGCAGCATCACGCCACCGGTGCCGACCCGGATCCGTTCGGTCGCGGAGGCCACGGCGGCGGCCAGTACGGTCGGCGCGGAACCGGCGACCCCGGGCACACCGTGGTGCTCGGACACCCAGAACCGGTGGTAGCCGAGCCCCTCCAGCTCCCGTGCCAGCCGCACGGTGTCACGCAGCGCCTCGGCGTTCGAGTGGTCCTCGCGGGTCCGGGAACGGTCGAGTACGGAGAAACGGGTGTCGGCGATCAGGGAACTCACCTCCCCTTCAACGCGTAGCGAGCGGTGGCATTCCCGCCGCCCGCCGCCCGCTGCCCGCCGCCCGCCGACCATCGGCCACCGTCCTCCCACGCTCCGGAAAACCGGGTGACCCCGATCCGGCAGGTCAGCACAATGGGCACGTCCCCGGCGCGGCCGCGCGTCCACCTCGCCCCACCCAAGGAAGGCGGCCGACCGTGACCGTCCAGAACATCCTGCTCTCCGGCATCGTCGGGTCCACCGCGTACGGCCTCGCCCACACCGGCTCCGACATCGACCGCCTCGGCCTGTTCGCCGCGCCCACCACCGACCTGCACGGCCTGCGCGGCCCGAAGGAGTCCCACGTCACCACGGCACCGGACCGCACCCTGCACGAGGCGGCGAAATGGTGCCGGCTCGCCCTCGGCGGCAACCCGACCGCCATGGAGTTGGTCTGGCTCCCGGACGATCTGTACGAGACACGCACTCCGCTGGGCGAGGAACTCATCGGCATCCGTACCTCGTTCCTGTGCGCGAAGCGCGTCCGGGACGCCTATCTCGGGTACGCCACCCAGCAGTTCCGTCGGCTGGAGAACCGTGGCGACGGCTCGTTCTCCGCGGACACCCGCAAACGCACCGCGAAGCACGCCCGGCACCTGAAGCGGCTGTGCCACCAGGGCCTGGGGCTGTACGCCACCGGTCAACTGGAGATCCGCGTCGAGGACCCCGAGGAGTACCGCGCCTTCGGCGAACGCGTCGCCGCCGACCCACAGGCCGCCCTGCCTGTGCTCCGCCACTACGAGGCCGCCTTCGACGAGACGCGGACGGTCCTCCCCGAAGAGCCCGACGAGGCGGCCGTGGAAGCGTGGCTGTACAGGGTCCGCGGCCACTTCTACACGGCGGAGGCGCTCACCTGACCCTTGCGTGGCCGATCAGCGACGGGAGCGCACGCGCGCGTCCCGGGGCGGCCGGATGAACTGCAGCTCCAGCGTGAGCGGTGGTTCGGCGATGCCGGGTCCGCCCGCCGCCGCCCACCGAACGACCTCCTCGGTGCTGTCGTCGTCCGTCACGAACCCGATCCACACGGCCCGCCCACCCGCCCGGCGTCCGGCGGCCGAGGGGCGGACCACGATGACGTCGGCCTGGTCGCAGGGGCCCAGGCAGTCGGTCGTACGGACCTGGAAGCCGTGCTCGGCCGCGCCGGCCCGCAGCAGCTCCAGCTGCCAGGCCGGGTCGGTGCCGGGCTGCTGCTTGCGGGCGTTGCCGCAGCAGCAGCCCCGGCACACCGCGACGGTGCAGGATCCGGAGCCGGTCAGGGGCGTACGGGGCGTCGAAGACATGGGAGAAGCATGCGGCCCGTGGAGATCACCGGATGGTGCCGGGGTGCCCTTTCCGGCAGAACCGGCCCCCGAGATCCGTCCCGTCCCGCCCGGAGCCGGTCAATCGGTCAGCCGTTCAGTCGGTCAGTCCGACTGCCGGTCAGTCCGACTCCTCCAGCCGGAAGCCGACCTTCAGGCCGACCTGCCAGTGCGCCACCTGTCCGTCTTCGATCTGGCCCCGCACCTGGGTGATCTCGAACCAGTCCAGGTTGCGGAGGGTTTGGGAGGCACGGGCGACGCCGTTGCGGACGGCTTGGTCGACACTCTCGGGCGAGGTGCCGACGATCTCCGTGACCCGGTACGTGTGGTTCGACATGCGGGGCTCCTCTACGCGGTGACGGCAAGGTCACCTGTGGCGGGCGCGTCCGGGCGTGTTGGGGCGCGCCACTCCACCGTGCCCCAAGCCGCGGCGGAGCGCGAGACGGCCCGACATCCGCTCTCACCGCGCCACGCTGAGCGACAGCGCGAAACGGCCCTCGTCGTCCGTCCACCAGCGGGCCAGGTCGAGGCCCGCCGAAGACAGTTCGGCGCGTACGCCCTCCTTACGGAACTTGGCCGACACCTCGGTGCGGATGTCCTCGCCCGCCGCGAAGTCGACCGTGAGGTCCAGCGCGGGAATCTTCACGATCTGCTCCGTACGGGAGCGCAGCCGCATCTCGATCCACTCGTTCTCCGCGTCCCACACGGCCACATGATCGAAGGCACGGGGATCGAAGTCGGCGCCCAGCTCGCGGTTGACGACCGTCAGGACGTTCTTGTTGAACGCGGCCGTCACCCCCGCAGCGTCGTCGTACGCCCTCACCAGGACCTTCTCGTCCTTGACCAGGTCGGTGCCGAGGAGCAGCGCGTCACCCGGGGAGAGCAGGGCACGGACGGAGGCCAGGAACGCGGCCCGTTCGGCCGGCAGCAGATTGCCGATCGTGCCGCCGAGGAAGGCCACCAGTCGTGGGCCGGGCGTGTCCGGCAGCGTCAGGGGCGCGGTGAAGTCGGCGATCAGCGCGTGCACCTCCAGCCCCGGCCGCTCGGCGATGAGCGCGTGACCCGCCTGAGTGAGCGCGCTCTCGCTGACGTCGACGGGGACGTACGTGTGCAGACCGGTGAGCGCCTCGATCGGATGGCGGGTCTTCTCCGAGGAGCCGGAGCCCAGTTCGATCAGGGTGCGGGCGCCGGTCGCCGCCGCGATCTCGCCGGAACGGGCGATCAGGATCTCCCGCTCGGCGCGCGTCGGATAGTACTCGGGCAACTCGGTGATCTGCTCGAACAGGTCGCTGCCGTGGGCGTCGTAGAACCACTTCGGCGGCAGCGTCCTGGGGGTGTGGGCCAGGCCCCGGAGGACGTCGGCGCGCAGGGCGGCGTCCGTGGCGTCCTCGGGCAGGGTGCGGGTGAGGAGGAACGGGCTCACGTGCTGGGCTCCTTGGGTTCGGGGGGCGCCCCCGCGTGAGCGGAACCGGGCGTGGGGGAGGGTGCCAGTGCGTCGCTCGGATCCTTGAGCGGGGTGAGCAGCACGTCCGTGCGGCTCGCCGCGAGCAGGGTGCGGTCGGGGACCTCCTGCCAGTGCGGGTCGTCGTCGTAGGGCTCGGAGGCCACGACCGTGCGGCGGCCGGGCTCCGAGAGGTACCAGAGGGTGTCGCCCCAGGCGGTCGCGCAGATGGTCTCGCCGTTGGTGAGCAGCAGGTTGAGCCGGGAGGCGGGGGCTGCCGCGGCGACCTCCAGGACCGTGTCGGCGAGGGCCTGGCCCTCCTCGTCGCCGCCCCGCAGCCGGGCCAGGACCAGCGCCCACACGAGGGCCGAGTCGTTGCGCGCCTCCAGCGACAGCACGTCGGTGGCGGGCAGGCCCGCCACCAGGGGTGCCAGCGAGCCCGGCCAGCCGGCGACCGCACCGTTGTGGCTGAACAGCCACGTGCCCGCGGCGAACGGCGCCGCCGCGGCCTCCGCGTCCGCTCCCGCCAGGGTCGCGTCCCGTACGGCGGCGAGCACCGCGCCCGAGCGCACGACCCGGGCCAGGTCGGCAAAGGACTGGTCCGCCCAGATGGGCCCGGCACGGCGGTAGCGGGCCGGTACCGGATCACCGTCCGCGTACCAACCCACCCCGAAACCATCGGCGTTGACCGTTCCGTGCCGCTGCCGCCTCGGTGCCCACGACTGCCGGTAGAGACTGTGCGGCGGCTCGACCAGGATCCGGCCGAGCGGCTCCGACGGGCCCAGACAGGCCAGGTGACGGCACATCAGACGGCCACCGAGCGGGCCGTACGGAACCCGGAGAAGATCTGCCGCCGGATCGGAAGGTCCCAGTTGCGGAACGTGCCCCGGCAGGCCACCGCGTCCACGGCGAACGAACCGCCGCGCAGCACCTTGTGGCCGGGGCCGAAGAAGACCTCCGAGTACTCCTTGTACGGGAAGGTCCGGAATCCCGGGTACGGCAGGAAGTCGCTCGCCGTCCACTCCCACACGTCGCCGATCAACTGCCTTACCCCGAGCGGCGATTCGCCCTCCGGGTAACTACCGGCGGGCGCCGGACGCAGATGCCGCTGCCCCAGGTTGGCGTGCTCGGGCGCCGGGTCCGCGTCGCCCCACGGATAGCGCGTCGAACGGTCGCCGGCCGGGTCGTACCGGGCCGCCTTCTCCCACTCGGCCTCGGAGGGCAGCCGGCGCCCGGCCCAGCGGGCGTACGCGTCGGCCTCGTACCAGCACACGTGCAGCACCGGCTCGTCGGGTGGTACGACCTCGGTGACGCCGAAGCGGCGCCGCAGCCACTGCTTGCCGTCCCGGCGCCAGAACAGCGGCGCGTGGAGGGAGTGCTGTCGGACGTGGGCCCAGCCCGCGGGTTCCCACCAGCGCTCGTCGTCGTAGCCGCCGTCCTCGATGAACGCCTGGTAGGCGGCGTTCGTCACCGGCGTCGTGTCGATGTGGAAGGGCGCCACCTCGCGCCGGTGCGCCGGGCGTTCGTTGTCCAGCGCCCACGGCTCGGTGGAGGTCCCCATGGTGAACGGCCCGCCCGGGACGAGGACTTCGACCGGGCCGGTGAACAGCGGGACCGGGTCCGGATCGGGGGTGGTCAGGACCGGTGGGCCGGTGCGGAGCTGATGGGTGATCAGCATCGTCTCGTCGTGCTGCTGTTCGTGCTGCGCGATCATCCCGAAGGCGAAACCCGCCTCCGTGAGCCGCGTCCCGTGGAACGCGGTCCGCTCCAGCACGTCCAGCACCCGGCCCCGCACGTCCGCCGCGTACGAGCGGGCCTCACGCGGTGCCAGCAGGGGCAGGGAGGGCCGTTCGGAGCGCGGGTGCTCGAAGGCGTCGTAGATGCTGTCGATCTCGGGCCGTATCGCCTCCTGCCCGGCGACGGTCCGCAGCAGCCACTGCTCCTCCTGGTTGCCGATGTGGGCGAGGTCCCACACCAGCGGCGACATGAGCGGGGAGTGCTGGGCGGTCAGGTCGGGCTCCTCCACGCAGCTGGTGAGGAGCGTGGTGCGCTCCCGCGCGGTGACGAGGGTGTTCAGCGCCCGGTCGCGGAAGGCCTCGGCGTCGAGCGACGGGGTCGGATCGGCGGTACCGGTACTGGTATCGACACCGAGCCCGGTGCCGAGCCCGGTGCCGGTGCCGGGACCGGCACCGCGATCGGTGTCGAAGGCGGGGTCGGTCATGTGCTGATGTCCTTCCCGTGAGCGCGACCATCCGTGGCGCGCAGGTGGTCGAGCAGATCGTCGGCGGGGCAGCGGCCCGGGACGACATAGCGGTCCTGGTACGCCCGGACGGCGTCCGTCACCTCGGCGGCGGCGCCCAGCCGGGGCAGGGCCTCCAAAGCCGTCGCGAAGCAGGCGACGGCCGTCTCGTGCAGTTCGGGGTCGCGCAGGCCCTGCCGGGCCGCGTCGAGCCACAGCGGATTGTGCGGTGCGGGCAGCGACAGACCCCGTTCGGCCAGGGGCTTCACGATCCGGTAGGCGGTCTCGGCGGCCTCCGGGTCGTCGAAGAGGGCCGTCGTGACGGCGAGCGGCACGATCCACCCGTCGTCGCCGGGCTGCGCGTCGATCATGCGCAGTTCGAGATGCCCGCGCGGTCGGACGGGCGGGAACAGCGTGGTGAGGTGGTAGTCGAGATCCTCTTGGGTCGGCGGCCTGGGCGCCCGCGACCGGGTCCACTCCCGGAACGTCAGCCCCTCGGGCACGTCCCACGGGCCGCCGTCCCGCCGCACGCACATCACCGGGGCGTCCAGAACGTGCCGGGCCCACGCGGTGCGCGGGTCCATGTCCAGCGGGGGCGCGCCCGCGCGGCCGGCGCCTATCTCCATCCACAGCAGCTGCCGGGTGGAGAGCCAGCCGGTGGGCTCGGATGCGGCCATCGGGGAGTTGGCGAACGCGGCCACCAGGACCGGGCCCAGGTGGTGCGCCAGCCACCAGCGCCGCCCGAAGCCGAGCGGGCCCGGCTCCTCGTGCCCGGCGTCCAGGCACACCTGGACGGAGGCCGAGGTGCACATCATGGCGCGGCCGGCGGGCCCGGTGCGGTCGAGGTGGGTCTCCATGGCGTCGTAGCGCGGTTCCCGCAGGAACCGGCGGGGCGGATGCCAGGGATCCTGGCCGACGCCGACGAGACCGAGACCGTGCTCGGCCAGGACCGTGCGGACGGCGTCCAGGTCGGCGGAGACGGTACTGATGCACTCCGTCAGGGAGGCGGCGGGCGGCGAGCTCAGTTCCAGCTGGCCGCCGGGCTCGATGGTGAGCGGCGACCTCAGGGGCACGCTCCGCAGTGCGGCGTACGCCGCTTCGAGCCGTTCGGGTGTCACGGGGAGCCGCGGTGTGCTCAGCTCGTGGACGATCCATTCCACCTCGACACCGAGCTTCCGGGGCGGTCCGGTCTTGAAGCAGATGCCCCGGACCAGGGCCTCCACCTCGGGTTCCGTGACCGCGATACGGGGTTCCGTACAGTCAGTCTTTGAATCGGACATGTCGGGATCCTCCTGAGATTCCAGCATGCTGCCGACCAGGGTCCTGGCCGGCGGTCCGTACCACCGTCCCACCCAAGACCACTCGCGCCGATCCGCACAAGGGGGCACATCGTCGTCACAGGGGGCCGGTGATCTCCGTTTCCGAGGTGTCTTCGAGGAGTTTTCCGCATGTCCCGGTGCCGGGAAAACTCGTTGCACCCATGACCAGAATCGCGCAGGATGCGGGCTTGAGCACGACGGGGGAGGCCGAGCGGCGGGCGGTCATGGCGCGCACGGGGGTGGCGCCATGACCGCGCGCCTGCGCGGCGTCGCGCGCGAGACGCAGCAGATCGTGGTGGCCGGTTTCTGTCGGGCGCCGTCCGAGCACGAGTTCGCGCAGCCGCAGCCGCAGCCGCAGCCGCAGCCGCAGCCGCAGCCGCAGCCGCAGCCGTCGCCGCAGCTGTCGAGGCGGCCCGGGCCGGTACGCGGATGTACGGGCCGGGGCCGGTGGACGTCCCGGCGATGCCGTCGGCTGTGGCTGAACCGTCGGTATGGGCCCGTAATCGTCGGTTTCCGCTCCCCCCCCCGATCGGGCGGCGGGAGCGGCGGCCGGACCGGGGGCCCGCTCGGTCAGCTCCAGCCGTAACGTTCTCCCAGCCGGTGCCGGACCAGGTTGAACCGCATGCGGTCCAGGGCGCAGGCCTCGCGGCGCATGCCGGCCTCGTGCAGGCGCAGGACGCGGTCCACGTCGACCCAGGAGTCACGCCCCGTCCGGTCCCAGGGCCCGCTGCCGATCGGCACCCACTCGCGGTCGCCGTCATGCCGCTTGCTCGACAACTGGACGGCGAGGAAGGTGCCGCCGGCCTCGCGGGCGACGACGAGCACCGGGCGGTCCTTGCCCCGGCCGTCGTTCTCCTCGTAGGGGACCCAGGTCCAGACGATCTCGCCGGGATCCGGGTCCCCGTCGTGCGCGGGCGAGTACTCCGTGCGCACCCGGCCCACCTCACGGGGGTCGGCCTCGGTGGTGGCGGAGGGGCCGGACCGGCCGGGAACGTTCTCTTCGGTGAAGGCAGTCACGGGGTCACGTTAGAGCTTGCGCTCCGGCCCGAGCGCCCCGCCCCCCGGCCGGGACCGCCTCACTCCCGGTGGGCCCGTGCGCCTCACCCCCGGCCGGAACCGTGCGCCTCACCCCCCGGCCGGAACCACCCCGGAACGCCTCACCCCTTGTCCGTGTCCACCGGTACCCGCTGCGGGGGCGGCGGCACGGAGCCGTTCAGAGACGACGACGTCCCGTTCGCGTTCTGCCCGTTCTGGTTCATCGACGACAGCAGCTGACGTGCCAGACCCAGCCCGGTGCCGCCCATGGTGAGCGCCTTGGCGAGCATGTCCGCCATCCCGTCGGCGCCGTTGAGCACCACCATGTTGTCGACGCTGCCGAACGCGGACGCGCCCGCCTTCACGATCTCCGGCCAGTTCTCGGCGAGTTGCTGGGCGACCACCGCCTCCTGGTTCTCGGCGAGCGCGGCGGCCCGCGCCTTGATGGCCTCCGCCTCGGCGAGCCCCTGCGCCTTGGTGGCCTCGGCCTCCGCGAGCCCCCTGGCCTGTGCCGCCGCCGCCTCGGCCTCACCGGTGGCCCTTGTCGCCGTGGCAGCCGCGGCACCGCGTGCCTTGGTCGCCTCCGCCTCGGCACCCGCGGCCGCCTTGACCCGGGTGGCCTCGGCGGCGGACGCCAGCTCCGTCTCCTTCGCCTTGGCCTGGGCCGCCGAGATCCGTGCGTCCCGCTCGCCCTCGGCCAGGGTCCGCTTCTCGTACGCCTTCGCGTCCGCGGGCTTTCGGACATCGGCCTGAAGCTGCTGCTCACGCCGGTGGGCTTCCAGCTCCGCCACCCGCGTCTCCTGCACGACGACCTCCTGGCGCGCGGCGGCGTCCGCCAGCGGACCCGCCTGGCGGGACTTGGCGCCCGCCTTGTCCCGCTCGGCCTGGTAGCCGGCCTGGAGGATCTCGCTGTCCCGGGTCGCCTCGGCCATCCGGGCGTACGACTGCTGCTCGGCCTCCGTCGCGAGCCGGTTCGCCTCCGCCTGAGCTATCCGCGCGTCCCGCTGCACGGCCGCCGCGTGTGGCATCGCCAGGTTCTGGATGTACCCGGTCGGGTCCTCGATCTCGTGGATCTGCAGCGAGTCCACGATCAGACCCAGCTTCTCCATCTCCGTGCCACAGGCCGCCCGGGTCTGTCCGGTGAGCTTCTCCCGGTCGCGGATCATGTCCTCGACCGTCAACCCGCCCACGATGGACCGCAGATGACCGGCGAAGACGTTGTGCACTCGTTCCGACATCAGCTTCTGCTGGTCGAGGAAACGACGGGCCGCGTTGGCGATCGACACGAAGTCGTCGCCCACCTTGAAGATGACCACGCCCCGCACCTTGAGCGGAATGCCCTGGTGGGTCACGCAGTCCACGTGCAGTTCGGTCTCGTTCAGGTCGAGTGACATCTTGCGCACCGCCTGCACCCCGGGCAGCACCAGCGTGCCGCGCCCGGTGACGATACGGAACCCCATGCCCTCCTCAAGACCCTCCGTCCGATGCTTGGAACCGGAGATGACCAGAGCCTCGTTGGGTTCGGCGACCCGCCACATCATCTTGAACAGACCGATCACGACGAGAACGGCGACAACAGCCGCTCCCGCAACGACGCCGACAATCATCGGCTACGCCCCCTTTTGATGGTGCCCTTTCGGCACCGAACGAAGGGAGTCTGCGCCTGCGCGGGGCCGGGGTGAAGACGTCGGCGGATCCTTGTCGAAACCTTGACGTGAACGGCTCTCACCTGCGTCGCGGCAAGCTCACCTGTCGTCCGCCGCGGTGCTCAACTGTCGTACGCCGGCGTGACGTAGACCGTCCGGGGCGGCAGATACTCCACCACCATGACCACCGTGCCCCGCTCGATGCGGTCCGTGGCGGAGGCCGGGTAGGCGAGGAAGTGCTCGGCGCCGCCGCGCACCCGGACGATCACCTCACCGACCAGCCCGGGCCCGATCGTCCCGGTGACCCGTCCCATGAGCCCGACCATCGACGCGTCGTCCATGGCGACAGGGTACGGGCCGAAGGCCCTCATGCGACGGGGGAATCCGAGACCACCGGCTGCGGCGGCCAGGCCTCGTGCCAGCGCAGTTCCGCCTCCAACTGCGCGGCGAGCGAGAGCAGCAGCGGCTCGCTGTTCGCCGGTCCGAGCAGCTGGGCGCCCACCGGCAGACCGCCCGAGACGAAACCGGCGGGCACGTTGACGCCGGGCCAGCCCAGCACGTTCCACGGCCAGGCGTAGGGACAGGCCGCGATGATCGCGCGCTCCGTGGCCAGGCCGCGCAGGTTCAGCAGGGCGCCGATGTGCGGCGGGGGCGCGGCCGTGGTCGGCGCGAGGATCACGTCGTACGACGTGAAGAACCGTCCGATACGACGGTGCAGCACCGCCTCGGCGCGCCGGGCCGCCCGCAGCGGCGCCCCGCCGAGCAGTCCGCCCAGCCGGGCGGTCTCCCGGGTGCGCCGGTCGAGGAGTGCGGGGAAGGGTGCCTCGCGCACGCGCTCGGCGATGCCGGCGGTGGCGCGGGGGACGAACGTCAATCCGATCTGACCGTACGGTGGATCGGCCTCCTCGACCGTGTGCCCCAACGCGCCGAGTTTCTCCGCGAGTTCGACGACCCGGGCCCGTACCTCCGGCTGGAGTCGGGCCGGCACGGCGGTGAACGGCGGCTTCAGGGAGAGGGCGATGCGCAGTCGCCCGGGGTCGCGGCCGACGGCCTCGCACGCGTCGACGGGCGGCGGTTGGTGCGGGTCGCGCTCGTGGTTGCCGCTCGCCGCGTCCAGCAGCAGGGCCGCGTCGGCGACCGTACGCGCGAGGGTGCCGTTGACCGTGATGCCCTGGAAGGACTCGCCGCGCGGCCAGGTGGAGACGCGGCCGCGCTGCGGCTTGATGCCGATCAGGTGGGTCCAGGAGGCGGGGATCCGCACCGAACCGGCCCCGTCCGAGCCCAGCGCGGCCGGCACCAGCCCTGCGGCGACGGCCGCGGCCGAACCGCCCGAGGAACCGCCGGGAGTGTGCTCGAAACTCCACGGATTGCGAGTCGCGCCGAACGCCGGCCCCTCGGTGAACGGCCACTGCCCGAACTCGCAGGTGTTGGTCTTGCCGACGATCACGGCCCCGGCGGCCCGCAGGCGCCGCACCGCCTCGCCGTCCTCCGCGACCGGCGGGAACTCACCCCGGCAGCCGAACGCGGTCGGCTCGCCCGCCACGTCCATGTCGTCCTTGACGGCCACCGGCACCCCGAGCAGCGGCTTGCGGATCCCCGCGGCCAGCGCCTCGTCCGCGGCCTCCGCCTCGGCGAGCGCCGCCTGTGTCCGTACGATCCGGAAGGCGTTCAGGGACTCCTGCGAGGCCTCGATCCGCGCCAGGGCCCCCTCCACGAGCGCCCGGGCGGTCACCTCCCCGGCGGCCAGCGCACGGGCGGACTCCGTCAGGCCTGAGGAACGGTCGAGCGTCATGCGGGACACCTCCGGGAGCGCGTTGTCTACCGAACGGTAACGTCCGCGGGGGTGCGGCGGAACGACCCGGGCGGCAGCGGCGGTTCGATGACCCGGATGCCCGCCGCCACAGGCGCTCGGCCACCTTCCCCACCCGCTGCTGGCAGGCGCGGTCCTCGCTGCTCAACCTCCCCGTGGTGACCGGCTCCAGCACCACCGCGGAGAGGCGGGCGTCCACCTTCATCCTGGTCGCCGGCCTCGCCGACGCGAACGCCGTCTCCTTTGTGACTTCTCCCACCTGCTCTTGCCGGGGCGCGGAACGCTTCCCTACGTTCGGTCGCATGTCCCCCCACAGCGGTGCCCTTCCTGACGAACCGGACGAGTCGGCCGCAGCGAGCAGACCTGCGGCGAACCGCCCTGACGCCCTCCACTCGGTCGCCCTGACCGTCGATCTGAGCTCGCACGAACTGCTCCGGCGCGCTCACGTCCTGGCCGCTCTCGCCTCCGACTGGGACCCCGTCGCCGTACTGCGCGGCGAGGAAGCGGCGTATGAGCTGCTCTATTCCGGCCTCAGTGCGGAGCAGCAACGCGTGTACGACGAACTGGTCGAGGCCGGTGTGCTGCCCCGGGAAGGGGGCGGCCATGTTGCCGCTTGACCCGCAGGCCGACATCGGGCGTCGCGCCTGGGTGGCCTGTCCCCACTGCGACGACCGGCGCGGGTGCGGCACCTGCGAGCAGGGGCGCACCTGCTCCGAGCACTGGTGCTACCTGCTCTCCAACATCGGCAGCCTGCTCCACCTGCAGTGCCGGTCGTGCGCTCACATCTGGAGTCACGAGACCCATTTCGGTGCCACCCGCTCCCCGTGGGAGCGCGTCACCAGCGGCCTGCGACGACAGTGATTCACGCAGAACCGCCGACTCGGTGAGCGGGTCGTAGGTGCCGGCGCGGGCGATGGCCGGTGAGGCCGGACGGCGGATCGGCACCCGCTTTCGGATGACCTCACCGTCCGTCGTCGGGGGCCGCACGCCCCCTTGACGGAGGATCACGGTCGGCGGCCGTCCCCTGCCTGCCGTTCGTCCGCCCGGAGGCAGCCGTGCACATCCTGATCCTGGCCAGCGCGTTCAACAGCCTCACCCAGCGCGTCCACGCCGAGCTGCGCGACCGTGGCCACACCGTCGCGGTGGAACTCGCCCTGCCCGGCAGCCCGTTGCCGGACGTCGTACGGCGCCACGCACCGCAGCTCATCGTGGCGCCGCTGCTGAAGACGGCGATCCCCGCGGAGGTGTGGACTGCGCACACCTGCCTCATCGTTCATCCCGGGCCGGTGGGCGACCGCGGACCGTCCTCCCTGGACTGGGCGATTCACGAGGGCGTCGACCAGTGGGGCGTCACCGTGCTGCAGGCCGACGAGGAGATGGACGCCGGAGACGTGTGGGCCTCCGTACCGTGCCGGGTCCCTCCGCTGTCCAAGAGCGAGTGGTACCGCGGCGAGATCGCCGACGCCGCGCTCGAAGCCGTCCTGCTCGCCGTGGAGCGCTTCGCCGGCGGAACCCACGTACCGCGCAAGCAGGACGCGGTATCCACGGCCGACGCCCGCCTGCGCGTTCGTCCGTACCTCGACCAGAGCGTCCGGCGGATCGACTGGGCCGAGGACTCCACACCGGACGTCCTGCGCAAGCTGAGAGCGGCGGACTCGCAGCCCGGGGTGCGGGACGTACTGCTCGGCGGTGAGTGGTATCTGCACGGCGGTCATCCCGAGAGCGACCTGCGCGGACGCCCGGGCGAGCTGCTGGCCACCCGCGCCGGGGCGGTCTGTCGGGCCACCACGGACGGCGCCGTGTGGATCCCCGAGCTGCGGCCCCGGCGGGAGCCCGGGCACCCGCCCACGTGCAAACTGCCCGCCGTGCGGGCCCTGGGTGACCGGCTGCCGCCGCTGCCCGAGCACGCCCTGCCCCCGCTGCCCGAGGTGGGGCACCATACCTGGACGGACATCCGCTACCGGGAGGACGGGAACGTGGGCTTCCTCTCGTTCTCCTTCCCCGGCGGCGCCATGAGCACGGAGCAGTGCCGACGTCTGCTGGACGCCTACCGGGCGGCGTGCGCGCGGCCCACGTCGGTGCTGGTGCTGGGCGGCGAACGGGACTTCTTCTCCAACGGGATCCACCTCAACGTCATCGAGGCAGCCGACGACCCCGCCGCCGAGTCCTGGGCGAACATCAACGCCATCGACGACCTGGTCGAGGCGGTCCTGACGACGACGGACCGGCTGGTGGTCTCGGCGATCGCGGGCAACGCCGCGGCGGGCGGGGTGATGCTCGCCCTGGCGGCCGACGAGGTGTGGTGCCGCTCGGGCGCCGTGCTGAACCCGCACTACCGTCTGATGGGCCTGTACGGCTCGGAGTACTGGACGCACACCCTGCCGCGCAGGGTGGGTCCCGCGACGGCCGAACGGCTCATGCGTGAGGCTCTCCCGGTGAGCTCGGCGGGCGCACTGCGCCTCGGTCTCGTCGACCGGGTGGTCGACTGCGGTCCTGACGAGTACGCGCCGGAGGTCGGCGGCCTGGCGGCGCGGCTGGCGGCACTTCCGGCGACGGCGTCACGGATCGCCGCGAAGAAGACGGCCCTGGACCGGCTGGAGAGCGCGACCCCGCTGGCCGGCTTCCGCGAGCAGGAGCTGGCCCGGATGCGCCGGACCTTCGACGACCCGGACGCCCCGTATCACCCTCTGCGTCGTTCCTTCGTCCACAAGGAACGGCCACCGTGCACCCCGCCACACCTCGGTCCCGCCGCGTTTGCGTAAACCGGCCCGACCCCCTCCGCCACGGATGTCACCGGAACGGCCCCCGATGGTGTCTCGTCACGGTCGGACGGCTGATACGAAGAAAGCTGACGGCCGAAATGTGGGCCTTCATCCCTTACCTCCCCAGGAGGCGGTCCCATGACTGAGGCGACGCCGGGCACGGTGGGCGCTGCGGACGCAGGCGGCGCGCCCGCCGACGAGACACCCACGATCCACATTCTCTGGATCAACGCGGGGCTGAGCTGCGACGGCGACTCGGTCGCGTTGACGGCGGCCATGCAGCCCAGCATCGAGGAGATCGTGCTCGGCGTGCTGCCGGGTCTTCCGAAGATCGCCGTCCACTGGCCGCTCATCGACTTCGAGTGCGGTCCGGTCGGCGGCTCGGACACGTTCATCGAGTGGTTCTTCAAGGGGGAGCGGGGCGAGATCGACCCGTTCGTCCTGGTCGTCGAGGGCTCCATCCCCAACGAGGCGATCAAACCCGAGGGCTACTGGTGCGGCTTCGGCGACAACCCGGAGACCGGCCAGCCGATCACCACCAGCGAGTGGATCGACCGGCTCGCCCCGAAGGCACTGGCGGTCGTCGCCATCGGCACCTGCGCCACCTACGGCGGCATCCACGCCATGGCGGGCAACCCGACCGGCGCGATGGGTGTGCCGGACTACCTCGGCTGGGACTGGAAGTCCCACGCCGGCATCCCCATCGTGTGCGTCCCCGGCTGCCCGATCCAGCCCGACAACTTCTCCGAGACGCTCACCTATCTGCTCTACCAGGCGGCCGGCGCCGCCCCGATGATCCCGCTGGACGACAAGCTGCGCCCCACCTGGCTGTTCGGGGCCACCGTGCACGAGGGCTGCGACCGCGCGGGCTACTACGAACAGGGCCAGTTCGCCCTCTCGTACGACTCGCCGACCTGCCTGGTCAAGCTCGGCTGCTGGGGCCCGGTCGTCAAGTGCAACGTGCCCAAGCGCGGCTGGATGAACGGGATCGGTGGCTGCCCCAACGTCGGCGGTATCTGTATCGCCTGCACCATGCCCGGGTTCCCCGACAAGTTCATGCCGTTCATGGACGAGCCCCCCGGCGCCAAGGTGTCGAGCAACGCCAGCGGGGCCTACGGCACCGTGGTCCGCAAGCTGCGGTCGATCACCGCCAGGACGGTGGACAAGGAGCCCAAGTGGCGCCGCGCCGGAGACAAGATCACCACCGGATACCGACCCCCGTGGTGAGCATCCGCCGCGAGTGATCCGCTCCTTGCTTCGTGCACCCCCCCGCACAGCTTCGTGCACCCCCCAACACGAACCTCCCGCGCAACGAAGGGCACGGCAACAGATGGCACCGAAGACGAAGGCGGCCGGTGACGGCAGTGGCCTCGTGGAGATGGCCTGGGACCCGATCACCCGGATCGTGGGCAGCCTGGGCATCCACACCAAGATCGACTTCAAGCAGAAGCGGGTCGCGGAGTGCTACAGCACGTCGTCGGTCTTCCGCGGCTACAGCGTCTTCATGCGCGGCAAGGACCCCCGCGACGCCCACTTCATCACCAGCCGCATCTGCGGCATCTGCGGGGACAACCACGCCACCTGCTCGGTGTACGCGCAGAACATGGCGTACGGCGTGAAGCCCCCGCACCTCGCCGAATGGATCATCAACCTCGGTGAGTCCGCGGAGTACATGTTCGACCACAACATCTTCCAGGAGAACCTGGTAGGGGTCGACTACTGCGAGAAGATGGTCAAGGAGACCAACCCGGGCGTCCTCGAACTCGCCGAGCGCACCGAGGCCCCGCACGCCGCCGAGCACGGCTACCGCACCATCGCCGACATCATGCGCTCGCTGAACCCCCTGGAAGGGGAGTTCTACCGCGAGGCCCTCCAGGTCAGCCGCTACACGCGCGAGATGTTCTGCCTGATGGAGGGCCGCCATGTGCACCCCTCCACGCTCTACCCGGGCGGCGTCGGCACCATCGCCTCCGTCCAGCTCTTCACGGACTACCTCAGCCGGCTGATGCGCTACGTGGAGTTCATGAAGCGCGTCGTGCCCCTGCACGACGACCTGTTCGACTTCTTCTACGAGGCGCTGCCCGGGTACGAGGAAGTGGGCCGCCGACGGGTCATGCTCGGCTGCTGGGGCGCGCTCAACGACCCCGAGTACTGCGACTTCACCTACGCCAACATGACCGACTGGGGCCGGCGCATGTTCGTCACGCCCGGCATCGTCGTCGACGGCAAGCTCGTCACCAACGACCTCACCGAGATCAACCTCGGCATCCGCGTCCTGCTGGGCAGCTCCTACTACGAGGACTGGCAGGGCCAGGAACAGTTCGTCACCCACGACCCGCTCGGCAACCCGGTGGACCCGCGCCACCCGTGGAACCAGCACACCATCCCCGCCCCGCAGAAACGGAACTTCGACGACAAGTACAGCTGGGTCATGTCCCCGCGCTGGTTCGACGGCAAGGACCACCTCGCCCTGGACACCGGCGGCGGCCCCATCGCCCGCCTCTGGTCGACCGCCCTGTCCGGACTCGTCGACACCGGGTACGTGAAGGCCACCGGCCACAGCGTGGTCATCAACCTGCCCCGCACCCTGACCAAGCCGGAGACCACCTTCGAGTGGAAGATCCCGCAGTGGTCCAACGCGCTGGAACGCAACCGCGCACGTACCTACTTCCAGGCCTACACCGCCGCCATCGCCCTGCACTTCGCGGAGAAGGGTCTGGAGGAGGTCCGGGCCGGACGCACCCAGACCTGGGAGAAGTTCGAGGTCCCGGACGAGAGCATCGGCGTCGGCTTCACCGAGGCGGTCCGCGGCGTCCTCTCCCACCACATGGTGATCCGCGACGGCAAGATCGCCAACTACCACCCGTACCCGCCCACCCCCTGGAACGCCAGCACCAGGGACACCTTCGGCACGCCGGGCCCGTACGAGGACGCCGTGCAGAACACGCCCATCTTCGAGGAGAACACCCCGGAGAACTTCAAGGGCATCGACATCATGCGCGCCGTCCGCAGCTTCGACCCCTGTCTGCCCTGTGGCGTCCACATGTACGTCGGGGGCGGCAAGACGGTGAAGTCGATGCACGTGCCCACCGGCCTGAGCGGACTGGGCGGATGAGCGCGGGCACGACTGCGGCGCCGGTGGACGCGGAGCTGACCGGACGCCGGGTCGAGGAGGTGCTGGACCGGCTGACCGCGAGCGGCGACCCCGCCGCCACCGTGGCGGCGGAGGAACTCGTGCGGTCCCTCATGGACTTCTACGGAGCCGGCCTGGCCCGCATCCTCCACCTGCTGTCCTCCGCTCCCGGCGAGCCGTCGGCGGGACTGCTCGGTGACGAACTGGTCGCGAGCCTGCTCGTCCTGCACGACCTGCACCCCGAGGACCGCGACACCCGCATCGCCCGGGCCCTCGACAGCGTCCGCGAACACGCCCTGGACGTCGTCGACTTCGACGAGGAGAGCGGCACCCTGACGCTGCGGGCCCGGCAGACCGGCGGCTGCGGTTGCGGGTCCGGCCCCGGAGCGGGCGCGGGCGCCCGGGAAGCCGCCCAGGCGGCGCTCGCCTGCTTCGCACCGGAGGTCAGGGCCGTCGACGTACGGAGCGAACCCGCGGGGCCCGCGCTCCTCCAGATCGGCACGGCACCGACGGGAGCCCGATGACGGTGTCCCTGACGACGCGCACGCCCGGTCTGCGGAGGTTCCTCACCGAGAGACCTGCACAGCCCGAACGGTGCGAGCTGTGCGCCGTGACGGTGGAGGCGGACCACCGTCATCTTGTCGACACCGAGAAACGCGCCCTCGTCTGCGCCTGTGCCCCCTGCGCGCTGCTGATGGAACAACCGGGCGCCGCCGCGGGCCGCTTCCGCACGGTCCCGGCCCGCTACCTCACCGACCCCGCCCACCACCTCGACGAGAGCGCGTGGGACGCGTTGCAGATCCCGGTCGGCGTCGCCTTCCTCTTCCGCAACGCGGCACTCGACCGGCTGGTCGCCCTCTACCCGAGCCCGGCCGGAGCCACCGAGAGCGAACTCGAACCGGCCACGTGGACGGCGGTCCTCGGCGGCAGCCGCCTCGCCTCACTGCTCGAACCCGACGTGGAGGCGCTGCTCCTGCGCCGCACCGACGGCCGCTGCGATTGTCACCTCGTACCGATCGACCTCTGTTACGAACTGGTCGGCCGTATGCGCCTGTTGTGGCAGGGCTTCGACGGCGGTGCCGAGGCCCGCGCCGCTCTGGACTCCTTCTTCGCGGACGTCGCGCGACGCGCCCGGCCCGTGGACGGGGCGGGGAGCCGGTCGGACGGGGCGGGGAGCCGGTCGGACGAGTCGGGGAACCGGCCGGATGGGGCGGTGCGGCCGTGACGGAGTTCTCCTTCGCCTGCACCGGCGTCCGCGCCGACCGGTACGCCGCCGGACCGACCCTCGTCTTCCGGCTGCGCGTCACCGCCGCCGGCAACGCACGTGTGCACGCCCTCGCGCTGCGCTGCCAGATCCGCATCGAACCCGCCCGCCGGGCCTACGAGTCCGCCGAGGCCGACGGGCTGGCGGACCTCTTCGGCGAGCGCTCACGCTGGGGCAGCACGCTCAAGCCGGTGCAGTTCGCCCAGGTCCCGCTCATGGCCCCCGGCTTCACCGGGGAGATCGATGTCGACCTTGTCGTGCCCTGCACCTACGACATGGACGTCGCCGCGACCCGTTACCTCACCGCCCTCGGCGGCGGCGAGGTTCCGCTGCTGATGCTCTTCTCCGGCACGGCGTTCACCGGAACCGGCGGTTTCCAGGTCGAGCCGGTCCCGTGGGATCGGGAGGCCATTTTCCGGATGCCGGTCGCCACCTGGCGCGAAATGATCGAGCAGCACTTCCCCGGGTGCGGCTGGATCCGGCTGCCGCGCGCCACCATGGACGCCCTCCTCGCCTACCGCTCCCAGCACGCGCTGCCCTCCTGGGAGGCGACCCTCGAGGCCCTGCTCGACGACAACGGCGCCGCGGACCCGCCCCGGAGGGACCCGCTGCGCGCGCTGACCCGCACCACCGGAAGGACGGATCCGTGACCGTGCCCGCGTTCGCCCCCGAGACCGAGGAACGCTTCGCCCTCGCCCGGCAGGTGGCCGACGCCGTCCTCTTCGAGGGCTATGTGCTCTACCCGTACCGCGCCTCGGCGGCCAAGAACCGGCTGCGCTGGCAGTTCGGGGTGCTCGTGCCGCCCACCTGGGGCGCCGAGTGCGAGGAGCACGACTTCCAGCACACCGAATGCCTGATGGAACCGAAGGCGGGGGCGACCCTCTCGGTCGAGGTGCGCTTCCTGCACGCCCGGCGCCGCACGGTACAGCGGGCCCGCCCGGACGGTGGCTTCGACACGGTTGCCGAGCTCCGCCTCGACGACCGGGTGCTGGTGCCCTGGGACGAAGGGGGCGAGGAGCGCGTCGAGGTGGTCGCGTCGGTGGACGAGCTGCTCGGCGACGGCGTCACGCATCCCTTCCGACGCCCCGCGCGGGAGGGCACCGCACCGGTCCTGGACGCGGCCGGCCGTACCGTCGGCCGACTGGTCCGGCGGTCCGAGGAGATCAGCGGGACGATCCGGCTGTCCGCCCACGAACTCGACGGCCCCTACCGGACCATGCGGCTGACCGCCGTCGTCGAGAACACCAGCGACTGGACACCGCCCGAGGGCCGCGACGCCGACCGGGAGGCGGCGCTGCCGCGCTCCCTGGTCGCCACCCACATGCTCATGGCCCTCAGCGCCGGATCGTTCCTGTCGATGACCGATCCCCCCGAGTGGGCGAAGGGCGCGGTCGCCGCCTGCCGCAACCTGCACACCTGGCCCGTACTCGCCTGCGAACCCGGCCGCGCCGACCTCGTGCTGTCCTCGCCGATCATCCTGGAGGACCATCCGGCCATCGCGCCGGAGAGCCCTGGCGCGCTGTACGACGCCACCGAGATCGACGAGATCCTCGCACTGCGCACGGCGGCGCTCACCGACGAGGAGAAACGCGAGGCCCGGGGCACCGACGAGCGGGCGGCCGCCGTGATCGAGCTGGCGGACTCGATGCCGGCCGAGGTTCTGGAACGTCTGCACGGGGCCGTGCGCAGCCTGCGCGAGGTGACCGGCCCGGTCCCGGCCGCCCCGGACGGGGGCCCGGCCGCACCGGACGGCGGCTTCCCCGACGAGTACGGGGTGCAGCGGCCGGAAACCCCCTGGTGGGACCCGGCGAGCGAGGCGGGGTTCGACCCGGCGCGGGACCGGGTGGTCGTGGACGGCCGGCCGGTGGGCCAGGGCAGCCGCGTCGAGTTGCGCCCGGGCCTGCGGCGCACCGACGCGCAGGACATCTTCCTGCGGGGCCGGACCGCGAAGGTCGAGGCGGTGCTGCACGACGTCGACGGCGGAGTGCACCTGGCGGTCACGGTCGAGGGCGACCCGGGCGCCGACATCCGCCGCGAGCAGGGACGGTTCCTGTACTTCCAGCCCGACGAAATCACGCCGCTGGAGGACGACGTATGAACCCCTCCCCGCAGTCAGGGCCCAGGACCCTCGTCGCCGGCGTCGGCAACATCTTCCTCGGGGACGACGCCTTCGGCGTGGAGACCGCGCGCCGGCTCGCCGAGCGCGACCTGCCCGGACACATCGAGGTCGTGGACATCGGCGTACGGGGGGTGCACCTCGCCTACCAGCTCCTGGACGGCTACGACACCCTCGTCCTCGTGGACGCCACGGCACGCGGCGAAGTCCCCGGCACGCTGTACGTCATCGAACATGACGCCGGCGGGAGCCCTTCGCCCGCCGCCCCCACGCTGGACGGCCACCGGATGACCCCCGACGCCGTCCTGGCACTGCTGGGCATCCTCTGTGCCGGGACCGGCGGCGTGCCACCACGCCGTGTCCTGGTCATCGGGTGCGAACCGGCCTCGGTGGCGGAGGGCATCGGTCTCAGCGCGCCGGTGTCCGGCGCCGTACCGGAGGCCGTCCGGCTGATCGAAGAGCTGCTGCGGGACGGCGAGCCGTCCGTGGTTCAGGCCTCAACCGCTGAGGCTGCGACATGAGGAGAGACGGGATGAAGAAGATCGTCATCGGCGGAGCGGCCCTTGCCGCCATGGTCGCCGTCGTCGTCGAGGTGCTCCCCGATCTGAGGCGCTACCTGCGCATCCGACGGATGTGAACGGTGGGCGCCACCGTTGTGCCCCGCGGTTGCGTCGAACGGCGTACCCGCCGGACGGTCACGGCGTGCCGGGCCGTGCGGCCAGGCGGTGCGCGCCTCTAATGAAGGCCGACCGGAGGCAGGCCGCGGGACGCGAGCGGGATGCAAGCGGGATGCAAGCGGGATGCAAGCGGGACGGAAGGACGGGGACCCATGCACGAGATGTCCGTCGCGCTGGCCGTCGTCGACCAGGTGGCAGAGGCCGCAGCGCGGGCCGGTGACGTCACGGCGGTGCGGTCGGTGCGGCTCCAGGTGGGCGAACTGGCCGGAGTCGTACCCGACGCACTCGCCTTCTCCTTCGAACTGGCCTGCGCCGGAACCCTGCTGGAAGGCGCCGAACTGATCACCGAAGCGGTGCCGGGGCGGGCCCGCTGCACGCCCTGTGCGCACGAATGGGCCGTCGGCATGCCGCCCCGGCTGACCTGCCCCGAGTGCGGCGGAGCGCGTACCGACCTGCTCACGGGCCGGGAACTGCAGATCCTCGACGTGCACTGGGAGGACGGCGGCCCCCCGCACGCGCCCACCCGCGAACCGATCTCCGAGGAGTGCTGAACCATGTGCCGTGTCGTCGACCTGCGGCAGGCCGTACTCGCGAAGAACGACGCGAGCGCCCACGACCTGCGCGCTCACCTCGCGGCCCGAGGCACCGCGGTCGTCAACCTGCTGTCCAGTCCGGGCAGTGGCAAGACCGCGCTGCTGGAGCGCGAACTCCTGCGGGCACGGGAGCGGTCCGTTCCCGTCGCGGCGCTGAGCGCCGACCTCGCCACCGAGAACGACGCGGCCCGCCTGGCGCGTTCGGGTGTCCCGGTCAAGCAGGTGCTCACCGACGGACTGTGTCATCTGGAGGCGGGGATGCTCGCCGGGCACCTGGACGGATGGCTGCCCGACGACACCCGGCTGTTGTTCGTGGAGAACGTCGGCAATTTGGTCTGCCCGGCCTCCTACGACCTGGGGGAGACGCTGAGGGTCACCCTCGCCTCCGTGACGGAGGGCGAGGACAAGCCGCTCAAGTACCCCACCGCCTTCGGCCTCGCCCACCTGGTCGTGGTCACCAAGACCGACCTCGCGGAGGCCGTCGAGTTCGACGAGGCCGCGTTCCGCGCGAACGTGGAGCAGGTCAACCCGGGAGTCGAGGTGGTCCTGACCTCGGCGCGCCGGGGGCAGGGAGTCGGCGCGCTGCTCGACAGGGCGATGGCAGCAGCGGACGGTGCACCCGTCCACTCGCCGGTCATGGCTCGGCTGTCCCACCATCACGGTCACGGTCACGCGCATACGGACAGCGGTCACGCGCATGCGGACAACAGTTACGCGCGTGCGGACAACGGTCACGCGCATGCCGACACCGGTCACACGCACGCGGACGACGGTCACGTGCAAGCGCCCGACGGCAATACCCACGCGCCCGACGGTCACACCCACGCGCACCCGGAGGCCACCGGCACGATGGCCCACACCCCCTCGTGAGCGGTCCGCAGGCCTCGGCCGCCGTCGCCGAGGGCCGAGGGGACACTCCCCGACGCCGCCGGGTCACCGTCCGGGGGGTGGTGCAGGGCGTGGGCTTCCGGCCCTACCTGTACGGCCTCGCCACCGAACTCGCCCTGGCCGGGCACGTGACCAACACTCCGGAGGGCGTCGTCGTGGAGGTCGAGGGCACCGCCTCGGCCGTGGCCCGGTTCTGCGAACGGATCGCCGCCCAGGCACCCCCGCTGGCCCACGTGGAGTCCGTCCACCACCGGGAGATGCCTCCCGTCGGCGGCACCGCGTTCACCATCCTCACCTCCCGCGCCGATGGACCGGCCCGCACCCTGGTCTCCCCGGACTCCGCCACCTGCGCCGACTGCCTCGCCGAGCTGTCCGACCCGGCCGACCGGCGGTACCGCCACCCGTTCGTCAACTGCACCCACTGCGGCCCACGCTTCACGATCGTCACCGGTGTCCCGTACGACCGGGCCCACACCACCATGGCCGGCTTCGCGATGTGCCCCGACTGCGCCCGGGAGTACGCGGATCCGGCCGACCGGCGTTTCCACGCGCAGCCGGTCGCCTGCCCGGCCTGCGGGCCGCGTCTGCGGCTGGTCGTCGCCCAGCGGCCAGGGCTCAGGAGCGCCGAGGGCGCGGACCCGGTCACCGAGGCGCGCACACTGCTGACGCGGGGCGCGATCCTCGCCGTGAAGGGCCTGGGCGGCTACCACCTGGCCTGCGACGCCACGAACCGGACGGCAGTCGCCCTCCTGAGACGCCGGAAGGCGCGCGGGGACAAGCCGTTCGCCCTCATGGCCAGGACCGCGGACGACGTCCGTCACCTCGTCCGGCTGAGCCCCGAGGAGCGGAGCCTGCTCGAAGGCCGGGCCAGGCCGGTCGTCCTGCTGAGGCGGCGTCCGCAACCGCCGTACGCCGCCGGGGACCCGCGGCCCGCCGAGGCCGTCGCGCCCGGCAGCCCCGACCTCGGTGTGATGCTGCCGTACACGCCCCTGCACCATCTGCTGCTCGGCCTGCCCGGCGACCCGGACGGCCCCCGGCTGCTTGTCATGACCAGCGGCAACGCGTCCGGTGAGCCGATCGTCACCGACGACACCGAGGCGTTGGAGCGGCTCGCGCACCTGGCCGACGCCTATCTCACCCACGACCGGCCCATCCATGTCCCGTGCGACGACTCCGTGGTCCGCGTCTGCGACGGGGAGCCGCTGGTGATCCGCCGCTCCCGTGGCTACGCCCCGCTGCCGGTCTCCCTCCCGCTGGCCGTGCGGCCGGCCCTCGCCGTCGGCGGAGACCTGAAGAACGCCTTCTGCCTCGGGGCGGGCCGCCGCGCCTGGCTGTCGGCGCACATCGGCGACATGGACGACGTCGGTACGCAGCGGGCCTTCGAGCGCGCGGCGGCGCAGTTGGAGTCCATCACGGGGGTGCGGCCCGAGACCCTGGCGTCCGACCGGCACCCCGGCTACCGCTCCGCCCACTGGGCCGACCGGAACGCGGCGCACCGGCCCGTCGTGCGCGTCCAGCACCATCACGCGCACGTCGCCGCCGCGATGGCCGAACACGGGCTGGACGGCACCCGGGCGGTGATCGGCGTCGCCTTCGACGGCACCGGCCACGGCGACGACGGCGCCGTGTGGGGCGGGGAGTTCCTGCTCGCCGACTACGACCGCTTCACCCGGTTCGGGCACCTCGCGTACGTCCCGCTGCCGGGTGGCGACGCCGCGGTACGCCGGCCGTACCGCATGGCGCTGGCCCACCTCAGGGCGGCCGGGATCGGCTGGTCCGACGATCTCGCCTGTACGGCCGTCTGCCCGCCCGACGAACTACGCCTCCTGGAACGGCAGTTGGAGCGTGGACTGAACTGCGTCCCCACCTCCAGCATGGGCCGGCTCTTCGACGCCGTGTCCTCTCTCGTCGGGGTGTGCCACCGAGCCGGATACGAGGCACAGGCCGCCGTCGAGCTGGAAGGGACGGCGCTGCACGCACCCGCCGAGGACACCACGGCGTACGTCTTCGCACTGCACGCGTCGGAGGAGAACCGGGACGGCGCCGTAAGGGCCGATCCGGCGCCGGTGCTCGCGGCGATCGTCGACGACCTGCGCGCGGGCGTCGATCGCGCCGTCATCGCGGCTCGCTTCCATCGGAGCGTGAGCGGCCTGGTGCAGAAGATCTGCGGGCGGGCGCGGGAGCGGCACGGGCTGGACACGGTCGCCCTGACCGGCGGTGTGTTCGCCAACACGCTGCTCTCCTCGGCCTGTGCCGCCGTCCTGCGCGAGGAGGGCTTCACGGTTCTGCGGCACCACCTGGTGCCGCCGGGCGACGGCGGTCTGGCGCTGGGCCAGCTGATGGTGGCCGCCCGCGCCACCCCCACTCCCACCCCCACTCCCACTCCCACCGACTGAGCAAACGCGCGACTTACAGCGAGGAGAGGCTCATGTGCCTGGCGGTACCCGGCAGAGTGCTGGACATCGAGGAACGGGACGGCACCCGGATGGCCACCGTCGACTTCGGCGGAGTGGTCAAGGAGGTGTGCCTGGAGTACCTGCCCGACCTCCAGGTCGGCGAGTACGCCATCGTCCACGTGGGGTTCGCCCTGCAACGGCTGGACGAGGAGTCGGCGCGGCAGACCCTCGACCTCTTCGCCGAACTCGGCCTGTTGCAGGAGGAGTTCGGTGACGCCTGGGAGGCGGCGGCGGAGTCGGCGGCGGCGGAGTCGGGCGCGGACCCGGTGGAAGAGGTGCGCAAGTAATGAAGTACATCGACGAGTTCCAGGATCCGGAGCTGGCGCGTCGGCTCCTCGACGACATCCACGCCACGGTGACCAGGCCATGGGCCCTGATGGAGGTGTGCGGAGGGCAGACGCACAGCATCATCCGCCACGGCATCGACCAACTCCTCCCGGCGGAGGTCGAGTTGATCCACGGACCCGGCTGTCCCGTGTGCGTGACCCCGCTGGAGGTCATCGACAAGGCTCTGGAGATCGCCTCGCGACCGGAGGTGATCTTCTGCTCCTTCGGCGACATGCTGCGCGTGCCCGGCACCGGACGGGACCTGTTCCAGGTCCGCGGGGAAGGCGGTGACGTACGCGTCGTCTACTCGCCGCTCGACGCCCTGCGGATCGCGCGGCAGAACCCGGACCGCGAGGTGGTGTTCTTCGGCATCGGCTTCGAGACGACGGCACCCCCCAACGCCATGACGGTCCATCAGGCCCAAAAGCTGGGCATCCGGAACTTCAGCATGCTGGTGTCCCATGTCCGCGTACCACCGGCGATCGAGGCGATCATGTCGTCGCCGAGCTGCCGGGTGCAGGGTTTCCTCGCGGCCGGGCACGTCTGCAGCGTGATGGGCGTGGGGGAGTACCCGGACCTGGCCGAACGTTTCCGTGTTCCGATCGTCGTGACCGGCTTCGAGCCACTGGACATCCTCGAAGGGGTGCGCCAGGCCGTCCGTCAGCTGGAACGGGGTGAGCACACCGTCGACAACGCCTACGCCCGTGCCGTCCTCCCGGAGGGCAACCCGGCCGCCCGGGCCATGCTGGAGGACGTCTTCGAGGTCACCGACCGGGCCTGGCGCGGCATCGGGGTGATCCCCGACAGCGGCTGGCGGCTGTCGTCGAAGTACCGCGACCACGACGCCGAGTACCGCTTCCCGGTCGGCGGAATCCAGACGGCCGAGCCCGCCGAGTGCCGCAGCGGAGAGGTCCTGCAGGGACTGCTCAAGCCGCACGAGTGCGAGGCCTTCGGCACTCTGTGCACCCCGCGCACTCCCCTCGGAGCCACCATGGTCTCCAGCGAGGGCGCCTGCGCCGCGTACTACCTCTACCGGAGGCTGGACATGCCCGCCACCAAGGCCCGGGAGGCGACCCCCGTTGTCTGACACCACAGATCTCCCCTCGCCCTACGCCCCCTCCGCCCTGGACATCGAGGGGTGGACGTGTCCGGCGCCCCTGCGTGACCGGCCGCGTGTCGTCATGGGCCACGGCGGCGGTGGAGTCCTCTCCGCCGAACTGGTCCAGCAGATCTTCGCCCCCGCCTTCGGCGGCGAGGTGCTCGCCCAGATGGGTGACGCCGCCGTCCTCTCCCTGGGCGGCGCCCGGCTGGCGTTCTCCACCGACTCCTACGTGGTGCGGCCGCTGTTCTTCCCCGGCGGCAGCATCGGCGACCTGGCGGTCAACGGCACCGTCAACGACCTCGCCATGAGCGGCGCCCGCGCCGCCTACCTCTCCTGCGGATTCATCCTGGAGGAGGGCGTCGAGCTGGACGTGGTCAGGCGGGTGTCCGAGGCGCTGGGTACGGCCGCGCGTACCGCCGGTGTGGAGGTGGCGACCGGCGACACCAAGGTGGTGGAAGCCGGACACGGCGACGGGATCTACCTCAACACCGCGGGCGTCGGTCTCGTCCCGGCGGGCGTCGATCTGCGCCCACAGCGGGTCGTCCCCGGCGACGTCGTGATCGTCAGCGGCGCCATCGGTCTGCACGGGGTGGCGGTCATGAGCGTGCGCGAGGGCCTGGAATTCGAAGTGGAGATCGAGAGCGACTGCGCGGCGCTCGGCGGCCTGGTCGACGCCATGCTCGCCGTCACCCCGGATCTGCACGTACTGCGCGATCCCACCCGGGGCGGCCTGGCGGCCTCGCTCAACGAGATCGCTCAGGCCTCCGGCACGGGGGTGGTCGTCCGGGAACGCGAGGTCCCGGTCCCACCGGCCGTGGCGAATGCCTGCGCCATCCTCGGACTGGACCCCATGTACATCGCCAACGAGGGCAAGCTGGTGGCCTTCGTTCCGCGCGAGCACGCCGACGCCGTCCTGGAGGCGATGCGGGTCCATCCTCTGGGAGCGGACTCCGTGATCATCGGTGAGGCCGTCGAGGCGCATCCCGGCATGGTCGTGGCCCGGACCGGCCTGGGCGGAACGCGGGTCGTCGATCTGCCGATCGGCGAGCAACTGCCACGGATCTGCTGACGGATCTGCTGACGGAACTGTCGACAGAGGTGCTGACGGACCTGCCGACAAGTCTCCTGAAAGACCTGCCGGCAGGGCGACGCTCGTCGAGGAGTCCGCCGTCCGGGCGTGAGGGGACCGTCAACCCGCTCAGCGATCGGACGGCGGGTCCTGCGGGTCCACGCCGGTCTTGGCAGAAGCGTCCTCGGTGCCGCTGGGGCGCTGGGAGCGGCCCTTGTGTCCGGGGTCGCGTCTGCCCTTCTCGGGTACGTCAGTGACCGATCGACCCGGTCAGTACGTCCAGGACCGGTCCGCCGCCGATGCCGAGGCCGAGGGACACGGCTGCGGCGGCGTAGGCGACGACGCGTGCCGCCCGGTCGCCGTCGGCCAGGGGCACGGATCCGCCCCCGGAGACCGCGGGCACGATCCAGCGCAGGTAGTAGAAGAGCGACGCCACGGTGTTGACGGCGGCCAGGACGGCGAGCCATGCGTAGCCGCCGTCGAACGCGGCACTGAACACCTCGAGCTTGCCGAGGAAGACCGCCGTCGGCGGGGTGCCGACGAGCCCCAGCAGACAGATGACCAGGCTCGCGGCCAGCAGCGGACGCTCCTTGGCGAGACCCCGGTAGTCGGCCGTGGACTCGGCCTGGGGAAGCGCGCAGAGCACGGCGAACGCGCCGAGATTGGTGACCGTGTAGGCCGCGAGGTAGTACAGCAGCGCCGGCTGGGCGAGGTCCGCGCGGCCCGCCACGGCCACCGGCATGAGCAGGTACCCGACCTGGCTGATCGTCGAGTAGGCCAGCAGCCGCTTGACGTCCTGCTGGAAGAACGCCCCCAGGTTGCCGAGCGTCATCGACGCGGCGGCCAGTACGGCGAGGAGCGCGGCCCACGGCAGCGTGCTGTCCGCGAAGACGACGTCCCTCAGGCGGAAGAGCGCGGCCAGTGCCCCGATCTTCGGGATGCTGGTGAGCAACGCGGCCACCGGCGGGCTGCTGCCCTGCACCGCGTCGGGCACCCAGAAGTGCGCGGGCACGCCGCCGGCCTTGAACAGCACGCCCGCCAGCAGCCCGATCGCACCCACGGCGAGCAGCGCCTCGGGCGCGTCGCGGAACTCCGTCCCGAGCATCGGATATCCGCTCGCGCGCCCGGCCGCGTAAAGGATGGTGATCCCGGTCAGCAACAGCACCCCCAACAGGGCGCCGACGACGTAGTACTTGAGGGCCGCCTCGGTGCCTGGCCCGTCCTTGCGGAAGCCCGCGAGCGTATACGCCGGAATGCTCGCCAGCAGGTAGGCGGCGGCGAACAACAGGAGGTCCTGCGTGCCCGCCATCATCAGCGCGCCGAGGGACGCCAGTTGCACCAGGACGTAGAACTCGCTCTCCCGCGCATCGCCACGCAGCGGACCGAAGGAGACGCCGAGGACGAGGAGCGTGCCGCCGAGAACCACGATCCTGGACGTGCTCGTCACCGGGTCGACGGCGAACGCCTCGCCGAAGGCGGTGGTGGCAGGCCCCGCCGCGGCCACGGACGCCGCGACGATTCCCGCCACGCACGCGACGACGGCCAGCAGCCCCACCGCCCACTGCCGGGCACGGGGCAGCCACGAGCCGAGCAGCAGGCCGAGCACGGCCGACGCGGCCAGCAGTACCTCGGGCAGGAGGTCGAGCGGGTTCTCGTTCATCTCGGTCATCGGGCGAGCAGCTCCAGGACGGAGCGCGAGGCCGGCTCGATGACGTCGAGCAGGAAGCGCGGTGCCACTCCGAGCACCACGGCCAGGACGAGCAGCGGTACGACCGCGAGGCTTTCGTGCGTGCGCAGGTCGGCGAACGCGCGGGGTGTCCCCGGGGCGTCGGGCAGGCGCAACGGCCCCATGAGGACCTGCCGCAGCGCCCGCAGGAACAGCCCGGCCGTGAGGAGGATGCCGAGCACGGAGAGTGCGGTGGCCAGGGGCCGCGGTCCGAGACTTCCGGTGAAGATCTGGAACTCGGCGACGAAGCCGGAGAAGCCGGGCAGGCCGAGGGAGGCGAAGGCCGCGATGCCGGTCATCGCCGCGAACACGGGGGCCACACCCGCGACTCCGGAGTAGGAGGGCATGTCGTACGTCCGCCCCCGCTCGTACAGCACTCCGGCCAGCAGGAACAGCGCACCGGTGAGCAGCCCGTGGCTGACCATCTGGGTCACCGCTCCGGTGACGGCGAGGGAACGGGCCTGCTCGGAGCTGTCGGCCGTCGCCGCGGCGGCACCGACGGCGAGGACGATGTAACCCATGTGGTTCACGGAGGTGTAGGCGACCATCCGTTTGAAGTCGGTCTGCGCGAGCGCGACCAGGGCCCCGTGCAGGACCGACACGACACCGACGACGACCAGCACGAGGGCGTAGCGCCGCCAGGCCTCGGGGAGCATCGGCATGGCGATGCGCAGGAACCCGTACGTGCCCATCTTCAGCAGCACTCCGGCCAGGATCGCCGAACCGGCGGCCGGCGCCTCGACGTGAGCCGGTGGCAACCACGTGTGGAACGGCACCGTCGGCGTCTTCACCGCCAGGCCCACCAGTACGGCCAACAGGACGAGGCCGCCGTAGACGGACCGTCCGGCGAGCGGGTTCTGCCGGGTCAGCTCGACCATGTCGAAGGTGTGCGGGGAGGCGGCCAGGTACAGGCCGATGAAGCCGAGCAACAGGGCGAGCGACCCGATGAAGGTGTAGAGGAAGAACTTCAGCGCGGCGCCGGCCGCCTGCCGGTGGCCCCAGCCGGCGATGACGAAGTACATCGCCACGATGGACAGGTCGAAGAAGACGAAGAAGAGGATCAGGTCGAGGGCCGCGAACAGGCCCAGGCAGGTGGTCTCCAGGAAAAGGAACAGTGCCGCGAACTCGCGGATTCGGCGGTTCTCGCGCAGTGAGTACAGCGCGCAGGCCAGGAACAGCAGACAGGTGAGGGCGAGCAGCGGCAGGGACAGGCCGTCCACGCCGACGTGGTAGCCGACGCCCGCGCTGGGGATCCAGCGGGCGCGTTGCTCGTACTGCATGCCGCCGTCGGTTTCGTACCCGGCCCACATCGCGACGACGAGGGCGAGTTCGACGGCCGACACCGCCACCCAGATGACGCGGAACACCGCTGGAGTCGTGCGTCGGGGCAGGGCGAAGAGCAGCAGCGCGACGGCCGTGGGTGCGAAGACGAGGGTGGTCAGCATCCGGGTCACCTCATGAGGACGAGCACGACGGCGAGGACGGTGAAGGCCGCGACGGCCTGGGCGAGGTACTGGTGCAGCTGTCCGGTCTGCGGGCGGCGGGCCCAGCGGCCGAGCGCGCTGGTCCCGGACGCGACCGCCGTCACCGTGCCGTCGATGGCACGTTCGACGACGGCGTTCGTCCAGCGGGCGAGCCGTACGGCCGCCACCGCCGAGCCGTCGGCGGCACGGTCCAGGCCTCGCTCGTCGAACGCGGCGGCGGCGCGGGCGAGCCACATCACCGGGGCGACCAGGAGGACCTTCGCGGCACGCTCCAGGCGCAGCCAGTCCACGAGCGCGGACTTGGCACGGCCGGGCAGGGGCAGCGAGCGCGTGTTCCAGGACCAGGCGACCGCGGCCGCCAGCAGGGCGATCGCACCGGAGAGCACGAACTCCCAGGCAGCCGGGGCGAGTGGAGCGGGGCCCGCGACCACGCGTCCGACCGCCGCACGCAGGGGCGGGAAGGCCAACGGCGTCAGGGCGAGACAGGCCAGGGCCAGCGGGACCAGGGGCGGCACAGCACCGACGGGGATACGGCGGGCATCGGGACGGGGCACCTCGGGCTGCCACACGTACCACAGGGCCTTGGCGCTGTAGACGGCCGACAACAGGGCCGCGGCCAGCCCCACGCCGTACAGCCAGGGACTGGTCTCCAGGGCTCCCGCGAGCAGGACGTCCTTGGCGGCCCACAGCGAGAGCGGCGCAAGCCCGGCCAGTGACAGCGCGGCCACGGTGAACAGGGTGCCGAGGGTCGCGTGGCGGCGCGCGGCGCCGAGCAGTTCGGGGAGCTGTTGCGTGCCCAGCGCCGTCAGCCAGGCACCGGCCGCCAGGAACAGCAGGCTCTTCGCCGCGGCGTGGGCGATCAGCTGCAACGTGCCGCCCGAGGTCGCCCCGACACCGGCGGCCAGCACCATGAAGCCGATCTGCGCACAACTGGACGCGGCGAGCAGCTGCTTGAGGTCGGTCTGGGCGGCGGCGACCAGGCCGAGGCACAGCGCGGTGGCCGCGCCCGTCCACGCCACCACGTCGTCGCCCCAGCCGGAGGCGTCCAGCAGCGGTCCGGTCCGCAGCAGCAGGTACGCCCCCGCGACCACCATCGTCGCCGAGTGCAGCAGCGCGGAGACCGGGCTCGGGCCCTGCATGGCCTTCGACAGCCAGAAACTGAAGGGCAGTTGCGCGGACTTCCCGAGGGCCGCGACGACGATGCCCGCCGTGACGAAGGACAGCCACGGGTCGTCGGCGCGGGCAAGGGCGTCGAGGGAGAGCGTCGAGTCGCGGCCGCCCGCCAGCGCGGCGCCCGCTGCCAGGTAGAGACCGAGGTCCGCCGTGCGGGTGGTGAGGAACGCGGTGTCCGCGGCACTCGTACGCTGCGGATCCCGCCACCAGTAGCCGATGAGCGCCCAGGACGTGGCGCCCATGACCTCCCAGCCCAGCAACAGGGCGGGGAGGGTCGCGGCCGTCACGGTGAGGAGCATGCTCCCGGCGAACAGCAGCATCAGCCCGAAGAAACGGGCGCGCGCCTCGGCCGGGCCGAACTCGGCGGCACTGAAGAGGAGTACGGCGAGGGTCACCCCGGTGACGGTGACCACCAGCAGCCCGGACAGTCCGTCCACGGCGAGCCGCAGCGGCAGCCCGTCGAGGAACGGAGCCTGCGCGGTGGGGTGCCGGAAGGCGGCCGTGACGGCGAGTCCCGTCGCGGCGAGGGCGACCGTGAGGGCCAGGGCGGGGGCGATCCGGTCGGCCCTGCGGCCGGCCGACAGCAGCAGGACACCGGAACCGAGCGGCACGGTGACCAGCGCCCACAGCAGGGCGCTCACTCCTTCAACTCCGCCGCCATGTCGGTCATGTCGATCTCCCGTGACCGGAACAGGGCGGTGACCACGGCGAATCCGATCGCCATCTCCAGGGCCATCGCCGTGACCGCCACGACGATCAGCACCTGGCCGTCGGCGGTCGCCGGCGCGATGTAGTGCCAGACTGCGGCGGCGGCCAGGATCACCCCGCCCAGCATCAGTTCGAGGCCCATCATCAGCATCACGATCGACTGCTGGGTGAGGGCTCCGAACAGCCCGATGCAGAACAGCGCCGCGGCCAACAGGAGAAACAGCTCCAGACTCACCGGCCGACACCGCCTCGTACGGGATCGTTCGCGCGCCGTGCCCGCAGGTCGTCGCCGAGCCGGTCGTAGCGTCCGCGGCGGGTGGCCAGCACCACCGTGGCGACGATCGTCGCGAACAGTGCCATGCCCAGCGTCATCATGGTGAGCATCTGGGGGCCCATGAGGGACATGCCGAGATCCATGGTCGGGTCGTCCGGGGCCCTGCCCTCGCGCTCGGGCCAGGGCGCGAACAGGATCCCGGCGGCCAGCAGCGCGAACACCAGCCCGCAGACCACGGCCGCGCCCTTCTTGTTGTGGATCATCGTCATCGGCATGAGCCCGGCCGGGTTCATCATGTACATCACCATGAAGACGGCCATGACGGCCATCTCGATGGTCATCATCAGCACGATGACGATGCCGAGATAGTCGAGTCCCAGCAGCACGACGAGCCCGCCCACGCACAGGAGCGAGGCCAGCAGGGAGAACGTCGCGCGGGCCATGGAGTCGAAGCGGAACACCATCACGCCGCTGACGACCCCGAGGACCGCCAGCACCCAGAAGACGGCGACACCCATTTACGTCCTGCACCTCGCTCTCGTCCTCGGCCTCATCCGGCTCGGGCTCGTCCTTCTCGTGCTCATCCGGCTCGGCCTCATCCGGGTCGGCCTTATCCGTCTCGGCCTCGTCCTTATAGCGCTCATCGGTCTCGGGCTCGTCGGTCTCGGGCTCATCCGTTTCACCGGTCGACCGCCACCACGGCCACCACCAGGGCCTGCAGGACGGCCAGCGGGGTCAGCACGACCCAGGCGAGCTCCACGTACCGCTCCATACGCAGGGTCGCGACCCGTCGCCGGGCCCAGACGAGGAAGGCCAGCACGACCGCCGTCTTGAGCACGGTCCACGCCCAGCCGGGCAGTGCAGGGCCGTGGCCGCCGCCCAGGAAGAGCGGCACACTGAAGGCCGCGGCGACGACCAGCAGCAGCCACCGACCGCCGAGGAACAGCACGCGGTCGACACCCGACAGTTCAGTGGCCGCGCCGCCCGCCACATCCTGCCCGGCGGGCTGGTCGAACGGTCCCCAGAACGCCATCGCCATGGCGCTGAGCAGATAGATCGCGAAGGCCACCGGCATCCACACGGCGAACCACAACCCCGCCTGGCTGTCGACGACTTCGCCGACCCGCAGTGACTGCGCACCGAGGGCGGCGGTGGTGATCGCGAGCATGTGCGGCAGCTCGTATGCCAGACCCTGGGCCAGGAACCGGTAACCGCCGATGAGTGACAGCGCAGAGTTCGGCCCCCAGCCGGCCAGCCACACGGCCGCCCACGCCAGCGCCTCCATCGCGTTGAACCAGACGATCCCATCCGGTAGATCGCTCAGCGAACGGAAGCCGAGAGGCAGTACGACCGCGGCCAGGACGGCCGCGACGGGAAGCAGCGCCGCTCCGATCCGGGCCAGCGGCAGATCGGACGCCCGCGTACGCCGCGGCTGCTGCACGAGGTGCCTCAGAACCTCACGGCCGGGCCGGGCGACATGGCCGGCCGACTCACGCAGCGATCCGATACGGCCTCCCTTACGGCCGTTGCGGGCCCCGGCCGTGAGCACGGCATCGAGCCCGGCCACCGCCATGGCCACGACGACCAGGACGGCGGGCAGTACGAAGACCGCCCAGAGCGGAGCGCGCTCAGCCATGGTCCGTCCCCGCCACCGTGACGAGTCCGGTCTCGTCGAGATCCGGGTCGAGGCTCGCCACGATGATCCGTGCACAAGCGAACTCGGCACCCTGAAGCAGGCCGGGCAGGACGTCCAACAGTGCCTGGGAGGCAGGCATCGCGTCCCCGACGATCCGTCCGCGCGGCCCGACGGCCTCCGTCGCGTCCAGTGGCTCGGTCAGGTCGGCCGCCGCCGCGTTGCGCCCGACGGCTTCGAGCCACACGAGCATGCGGGCGTGGGCGTCTCCGTCCGCGACCAGGGCCGGCCCCGTGACCCCGTGGTGCCGCGCATGCTCGGCAGGCAGCACGCCCACGCCGGCGGTCAGCCAGCGCACCGTCCGCGAACGTTCGGCCCGACGGATCAAAGGGCGTACGAGAGCGGCGAGTTCGGCGGCCGGTGTCCCGGCGAGGGCGCGGTCCCGTGCGTGCCGGGCCCGCGCGGCCAGGTCGCTCCACCCCAGTACGGCGAAGTACCTGCCCAGACTGTCCAGATGCGCCGCACACAACCGCCGCGCCGCATGACCCCCGGGAACCGGTACGCCCTCGGCGGCCCGCAGGAACGGCTCGTTCCAGAAGGGCGGTCGCGGCGACGGGGGAGCGGCGACCTGTTCCACGGCGGCCTCCTGGACGACATCGCCCTGCAGGGTGAGCCGTAGCACCAAACCGGAGGGCCAGTCAGCGAGCACGGGCCCCAAGGGGACGTGCAGGCGGTCCAGCCGCAGTCCGTCGCGGTCGTCGGCCCGGTCCGCCATGGGCAGCCCGTCCACGACTCCCATGTCGTGGCCGGCGTGGCCGGCGTGGCCGGCGTGCCCGGCGTGGCCCTGCTCGGCGTGCATGGTGTGCTCGGCGTGCATGGTGTGACCGGGGTGCTCCATCTGGCCGTGATGGGCATCGTGCCCGATGTGCTCGGCTGTCCCTCCGCCGTGCTCATGCGTGTCGTGCGTGGCATGCATGTCAGGTGCGTCATCTGTGTCATGCGTGGCATGCATGTCATGCGCGGCGTGGTGGTCGTGACCCGCGTGCCGAACTGTCGGACCCGGAGCCGACGGAGATCCTCCCCGTCCGAGTTCCGCCAGCCCTCGATCGAACGCATCGGCGACCTGCTCCGCATCCGTGACCCGGACCCACGCCTTCGGAGCCGATACGGCGCCCCAGACGTTCGCGACCCAGTCGTCACCCCCGTCGCCGGGACCGCCCGCGATCACCAGCAGGTCCGTGTCCGCCGGAGCGGCCACGGACGGCCATCCCCTTCGCGCCAACTCCGCCTCGACCGTGAGCCGTTCCCGCGTAGCTCCTGGGTATGCCGCCAGCAGCACCCCGGGGCGGGACAAGGCCGCGCGCGCGAGCCGGGATCTCAGCTCCACCGGAAGGCCCCCTCGCGCCAGGCGTATCCGACCCCCGCGAGCAGCACGCCCAGGAAGAGGAACATCTCGACGACCGCGCTGGTACCGACCGCCGAGACCACCTTCGTCCACGGATACATGAACAGCATTTCCATGTCGAAGGCGAGAAAGATCATCGTGACCGGATACCAGCGGACGTGGAACCGGGACAGTGCGTGCTCCTGCGGTTCGAGGCCCCCGCTGAACGGTCCCGTGTGCAGCGGTTCGCGGATCGCTCGCAGCGCGACGGAGACGGCGTGCAGCAGAACGACCGCCACGACGACGAGTACCAGGAGCGCCAGTACCGGTCGCCAGTCCGAGCTCTCCATGCGGTCCCTTCCTGATGGGTGCCGGCGGCCTCAATCTTCTAAGGAGCTTAGTGCGAAGGGTGCCCCTCCGTGTAGGTGAGCTCCCCACTCGCGCGCCCCGTCCGACGCGCCCCGTCCGACGTGACGCGCCTCGCCCGACGCGGCGGCTGGGCCGCTACTTGAAGGTCCGCAGCCGCAGGCTGTTCGTCACCACGAACACGGACGAGAACGCCATGGCAGCTCCGGCGATCATCGGGTTCAGCATGCCGAAGGCGGCGAGCGGCAGGGCGGCGACGTTGTATCCGAAGGCCCAGAAGAGGTTGCCCTTGATCGTGGCCAGGGTCTTCCGGGAGAGCCGGATCGCGTCCGCGGCCACCCGCAGGTCGCCTCGTACGAGGGTCAGGTCCGCCGCTTCGATCGCCGCGTCCGTTCCGGTCCCCATCGCCAGGCCCAGATCGGCGGTGGCGAGGGCGGCGGCGTCGTTGACGCCGTCGCCGACCATCGCGACCGTACGGCCCTCGCTCTGCAGTCGCTTGACCATGTCCACCTTGTCCTGCGGCAGGACTTCGGCGATGACCTCGTCGATACCGACGGCCTTGGCCACGGACTCGGCGACGAGCTGGTTGTCGCCGGTCAGCAGGACCGGCTTCAGGCCCAGCCGGCGCAGCTCGGCCACGGCTTCTGCGCTGGTCTCCTTGATCGCGTCGGCGACGGTGAGGACACCACGCGCCTCGCCGTCCCAGGCGACGACGACCGCGGTACGTCCTTCGGCCTCCGCCGCGGCCTTGGCCTCGGCGAGTTCCCGGGGGATCTCGCCGAGCCCCATGGCCAGGAGCTTCTCGCGCCCGACGAGCACCGCGTGCCCGTCGACGACGCCCCGGACACCGAGACCGGCGATGTTCTCGAAGCTCTCCGGCACGGGAAGGCCGCCGGCCGGCTCGGCCGCGCCGGCCGCGATCGCCTGGGCGATGGGGTGCTCCGAGGCGTGCTCCAACGCTCCCGCCAGCCGCAGCAGTTCGCCCTCGTCCACGCCCGGCGCCGTGAAAACGTCCTGGAGGCGCATACGACCGGTGGTCACCGTGCCGGTCTTGTCCAGGACAACGGTGTCGACGCGCCGCGTGGACTCCAGCACCTCCGGGCCCTTGATGAGGATGCCGAGCTGGGCGCCCCGGCCGGTGCCGACCATCAGCGCGGTCGGCGTGGCCAGGCCCAGTGCGCACGGGCAGGCGATGATCAGGACGGCGATGGCGGCGGTGAAGGCGGCCACGGTGTCGCCCGTCGCTCCGAGCCACACTCCGAAAGTGGCGATCGCGAGGAAGAGGACAGCAGGTACGAAGACGCCGGAGATCCGGTCGGCGAGCCGCTGTACTTCGGCCTTTCCGTTCTGGGCGTCCTCGACGAGCCTCGCCATCCGCGCGAGTTGGGTGTCCGCGCCGACCCGGGTCGCCTCGACGACGAGCCGGCCGCCGGCGTTCACGGTCGCCCCGGTCACCGTGTCGCCGACGGTGACGTCCACGGGCACGGACTCGCCGGTGAGCATGGCGGCGTCCACGGCGGACGCACCCTCGACGACGGTGCCGTCGGTGGCGATCTTCTCGCCGGGCCGTACGACGAAGCGGTCACCGACGGCCAACTGGCCCACGGGGATGCGTACTTCTTTGCCCCCGCGCAGCACGGAGACATCCTTGGCGCCCCATTCCATGAGTGCCCGTAGCGCCGCGCCCGCCTTGCGCTTGGACTTCGCCTCCAGGTAGCGGCCCGCCAGGATGAACGTGGTCACGCCGGCCGCGGCCTCCAGATAGATGGAGGAGGAGCCGTCCGTACGGGAGATGGTGAACTCGAAGGCGTGCCGCATTCCCGGCATCCCCGCGTTCCCCCAGAACAGGGCCCACACCGACCAGCCGAGCGCGGCGAGCGTACCGATCGACACCAGCGTGTCCATCGTCGCGGCGCCGTGCCGGACGTTCGTCCAGGCAGCCTTGTGGAAGGGGAAGGCGCCCCAGGCCACGACCGGAGCGGCCAGGGTCAGCGACAGCCACTGCCAGTTGTCGAACTGCAGGGCCGGAACCATCGCCATCAGGACCACGGGCACGGTGAGCACCAGCGACACATGGAGACGCTGCCGCAAGGACAGCAGCTCGCCGTCCGCCGTCGGAGCGGCCTGCGCCTCGCCCACTTCACCCGTGACGGGGGCGGGCGGGGGCGGCTCCTGGGCGGTGTAGCCGGTCTTCTCGACCGTGGCGATGAGGTCGGCGACCTCGGTGCCGTCCGGATACGAGACCTTCGCCTTCTCGGTGGCGTAGTTGACGGTCGCCGTGACGCCGTCCATGCGGTTGAGCTTCTTCTCGATGCGGGCGGCGCAGGAGGCGCAGGTCATCCCGCCGATCGAGAGCTCGACCTGTTGCGCGGGTGCGGGTGCGCTGTCAGGAAGGGCCTTTTCGGGAGCCGTACTGGTCATGACATGTCTCCAGGGGAGGCCGGGACGCACAGCGACCGTATCAGCGGAGCGGTACGTCCCGGCGCGGAGGGAGTTCATGTGAGCGGGCAGTGGCCCGCTCGGTCGTCAGGCGGGGCCGACGAGCTCGTAGCCGGCCTCGTCGACGGCGGCGCGGACGGTCTCCTCGTCGAGTGCGGCGGCGGAGACCACGGTGACCTCGCCGGTCTTGGCGACCGCGGTGACCGCGGTGACGCCGTCCAGTGCGGAGATCTCCTGGGAGATCGCGCCCTCGCAGTGGCCGCAGGTCATGCCGGACACCTTGTAGACGGTGGTCACGCCGACGCCCTGAATGTCGACCGTGGCGTCGGTTCCGCACGAACCGGAGCCGCAGCAGGAACCGGAGTTCGTCTCAGTCTCAGTCTCAGTGGTCATGGCTCTTCCCTCGGGGTGTGAGTGCGTGAATTGTCCTTCCGGAAGAGGTGTGACTGGTCTGTCTCTCCCGGCCCATGGCAACACTATACCCCCCTGGGGTATTCCGCAGCTGTGGTGCTGCCCACATGAAGGTGTTCCGCCGGGGCCGGCCATGGGGCGACCGTCACGCGACCATCATCAACAGCATCGCGGACATGGTCCCTCCCATGCCGATGTGCGCAGCCAGTGCGGCGTCGGGTGCGGCTCCGAGCTTGCGGCGTCGCCCGTGGCTGCCGCCGCCTTGCGTCGTCCTGGCCCTGTCCCACACCGAGATCGTCAGCGACGCCAGGAAGACGAGAATTGTGTCCGGCATGGCGAGCAGCCAACGGCCCCAGTGGGAGCGGGTGCCCGTGCCCCGGCCCTTCCGGCTGGTCCCCCGGGCCCTCGCCCACACGGATGCGCCGATCGACAGCAGAAAGTACACAGCGAGCGCCGCGACGACGAACTGCCATACGGGCGACGAGCCGGCGGCGGCACCTGTGTGGGCAGAGGCGTCCGTCCCGCCTGTCATGTCCATCCCCGGCATGCTGCCCATCCCCGGCATCGACTCCATGCCGGCGGTGTGGTCCGTGCCCGACATGCCTGCCATGTTCTCCATGTTCTCCATGCTCGCCATGTTCTCCATGCCCGGCATGTGTGCCATGGAGCCCCCCAGGGCGAGCACCGGTCCGGACGGCGTACTCGTCATGGCGAGCGTCATGATGACCATGCCCGCGCTGCCCACGATGAGGTGGACCCAGTGCCGACCGTGTTTCCATCCGTGCTGACGTGCGTGCTTGAACGCCAGCCCCGCTGACGCGACCCCGAGGACGGCGAAAACCGCCGCCCACCACATGCCGTACCCGGCGTACCAGCCGACCGTCGCGGGCAGCGCCATGGCGGCCATGCACAGGCCCATCAGCAAGTCGCCGCCCGCCGCGAACCTGACCTCGCCGCTGGTGGTCACCAGCCGGACCGCGCTGACGGCGGCCACAAGAGCGGCGACCGTCGCAACGGCCCAACTCAGCGCTAGCATTCCCATCTTCACCTTCTCCATCGTCCGCGCGTGACGGCCCGGGTGGTCGAGCCGCCGCCGTACGGGGCGCCCGGAGCGCCGTCTGGGGCATCATTTACTAGTGCCCTTAGTACGTCCCGGGGTCGGAGCCTGTTCAGGTGGGCCGGGTGGGGTGTGCGGACGCGCCATGGGCCCAGCCGTTAGAGGGAAGAACGGTCCCCGCCGAGCGCCCAGGTACCCCCTAGGGGTAAGATCCTGATGCGGTTATTGACAGCACACAGGTGGAGCGCATGACGATTCGGTCGGCCCGCGGTGACGGCACAGCCGTCCGTTGGGCGTACGGGGTGCTCCTCACCCTGTGCGTCGCGCTGGCCGTGCTCGTCCACCACGAGACGCCGTCGATGGACGTCTCCTCCATGCCGGACTCGGTGCACACCGTTCACCTGCTGACGGACGGGACGGCGCCGTCCGTCTCGGGCACTTCCGTCTCGGGCACTTCAGTCCCCGGTGATCTGGTCTCGGGTGCCTCCGCGCACGACGCCGATGACGGTGCCTGCGCCATGCCGGGCATGCAGCACTGCTCCACGGCGACCGTCGGCTCCGTACAGCTCGCCCTCCCGGACCAGGCGGCGTTCGACCCGCTGGTGAAACTGCGGCAGCCCGCAGTGGGGCGCACTCCCGGCGCCGCAGCGGTCGGCCGGGCCCCGCCGGACCTGTCCGTCCTCTCCCGACTGCGTATATAGGCCGCGCCGGACGGCGCGCGATGTGCCGTCCCTCCGCGACCACATCGGCAGTACCCAACAGAGGACGCAACGAAATGAACAGCATCGACCGTCGCTCCGCCCTGATCGCCGGGCTCGGGATCGCGGGCGCCGGTGCGCTCGCCGCCTGCGGCAGCGGTTCCGGCTCAGGCAGCGGCAGCGGCAAGGACCTCCTCGATCCGTCCGGCTCCGAGGTCACCGGCAACGACAAGCAGCGCAGGAGCACGGGACGGGAGCACAAGCTCACTCTGACCGCGGCCCCCGCGGTGATCGACCTGGGTGGCGGCGTCATGCCCAGGACCTGGGCCTTGGACGGGCGCACCCCCGGCAGGGAGGTACGGGTGACCGCGGGCGACACCCTGGTCGCCGAACTGTCCAACCAACTCCCCGACAAAACCGCCACGTCGATCCACTGGCACGGCATCGCGCTGCGCAACGACATGGACGGCGTGCCGCCGGTCACCCAGACCCCGGTCCGGGCCGGCGCCAACTTCACCTACCGGTTCATCGCCGACACCCCGGGCACGTACTTCCTCCACCCGCACATCGGTGTCCAGCTCGACCGCGGCCTCTACGCGCCGCTGATCGTCGAGGACCCCAAGGAGCCTCTCGCGTACGACGACGAGTGGGTCGTCCTCCTCGACGACTGGATCGACGGCGTCGCGGGCACCCCCGACGAGGTCCTCGCCGAACTCCGGCACGGCATGGGCGCCATGGACATGGGAGAGAGTGCCGGAGCCCGCGCCGGCTCCAGCGGCATGGAGAGTCATGACATGGGGGACATGGGCGGGATGGACATGGGCGGTGATTCCGCGTCCCCGTCGGGCTCCGTGTCCCCCTCGGCCTCCGCGTCCCCGTCGCCCTCCGCGTCCTCCGGCGGTATGTCGACGAAGTTCATGCTCACGGGCTCCGAGAGCGATCTGCTCGGCGGCGACGCCGGCGATGTGAGGTACCCCCACCACCTGATCAACGGCCGGGTGGCGACCGCCCCGGACGTCTACACCGGCAAGCCCGGCAAGAGGGTACGGCTGCGGATCATCAACGCCGGCGCGGACACCGCCTACCGAGTCGCTCTCGGCGAGCACAAAATGACCATCACGCACACCGACGGCTTCCCGGTCCAGCACCAGGAGGTGGACGCGCTGCTGGTCGCCATGGGAGAGCGGTACGACGTTCTCGTCACCCTCGGTGACGGGGTCTTCCCGCTGGTGGCTCTGGCCGAAGGCAAGGACGCAGGCGGCCTCGCGCTGGTGCGCACCGGCTCGGGGCGTACGCCGTCCGCGACGGTCCGCCCGGCGGAACTCGACGGCATGATCATGACGGCGTCCCAGCTCCGCGCCGCTGACGACGTGCGCCTGCGGACCGCAGAGACCGACGTCACGCACCGGATCAAACTGACCGGCGGTATGGCCGAGTACAACTGGGCCATCAACGATGTGCCGTTCGACATGAACAATGCCGGGGCCCACCCCATCTTCGTGGAGGAGGGGCAGCGGGTAAGGCTCGACTTCATCAACACCACTGAGATGTGGCACCCGATGCACCTGCACGGCCACACCTACCAGCTCGGCACCTCCGGCCCCCGCAAGGACACCACGATCGTGCTGCCCAAGAGGAAGGTGTCCGTCTTCTTCGACGCCGACAACCCGGGCCAGTGGATGCTGCACTGCCACAACGCGTACCACGGCGAGGCAGGGATGATGGCCAACCTGGCCTATCAGGCCTGACGTTCTCGTCGTACCGCCGACCGGGCGGGCTCGTCCACCGGCGATGAGCCCGCTGCGCGGACACGCTGGTGACGACACCCCCCGTCGCCACCAGCCGGGTCGGGTCGGCGGTCAGCCGAGTCCGGGCGGGCAGGCGAGCAACAGTGGCAGCAGCGGAACGGCCACGGCACAGGCGGCAACGCATCCCCAGAAGAGAGGGTGAGGTGCCTGGCGCGGGCCGAGCACCCGCTCCAAACGGATCACCACGGTGTGGCCGCCCGCCGCGAACGCGCCCTCCGGCCTGCGGGTCGCCGCCATCTCGTACATGGCGGTCGCCAGTGTCTCGCGGGAGTGTCCGCGCAGGGCTCGGTCGTCCGCGACCATCTCCAGCAGCAGTGTCATCTGTTCCCGGGCGTGACGGGCCAGCGGGAGCCGGCGGAACACCGAGTGGAACGCCTCCACGGCGGCCAGGGCCAGATGGTGACGGCCCGCGATATGGGCCTGCTCGTGCTCCAGTACGGCGGCGAGTTGCGCGGACGTCAGCTCGCGTACGGCCGCGTCGCTGATCACGATCCTGGGGCGGCGGCCGGGCAGGCAGTAGGCGGCAGGGGTGTCGTAGGGCAGGATCGTGGCGCCCAGCCGCACAGAGCGGCGCCCCACCAGATCCACCGCTTCCCGATGCCGCGTCCGCAGCCGACGAGCGCGTACGACGTGGAAGAGGAAACTCGACGTCACCGCCGCCCCGATCACGGCGGGAAGGGCGACGGCGAGTCGGCCCGCGCCCTGGGGGACGGGGCTGCTCATGCCGATGTCCAGCCCGCACGAGTGCAGCAGACCCAGCAGCCCCACATGCAGCTGCTCGGTCGGCATCACGACGTTGTACACGCTGAGCATCGCCCCCACCGTGAACGAGACCACCAGCGCGTGCCAGACGGCGGCGGCCAGAGCGGGCGCGCGGTACGGCCAGCGGGCGCGCAGGAGCAGAGCGGGCGCGACGAAACCGACGACCGTCGTGTACCCGACCAGGACGGGGGTCGCGTTCACGACTTCGCCGGTCGTCCCACGGTGCGCAGGGCCTTGCGCAGGGCAGCCACTTCTTCCTCGGACATGTTCTCGACGAAGTGGACCAGCGCGGCCGGTCGGTCCTTGCTCTCTCCCAAGCCGTCCTCCATGAGTGCGGCGGCGTACGCCTCGCGGCTGCGGACCGGCGAGTACCACCAGGCGCGGCCCTGCTTGCCTCGCAGCAACCAGCCCTTGGTGTAGAGGATGTTGGTGACGGTCATCACTGTGGTGTAGGCGACGGGACGCACTGTGTTGATGTCGTCGACGACCTCGCGCACCGTCGCCGGGCGGTTCCATGTCCAGAGACGGTCCATGATCTCCGCCTCCAGGTCCCCCAGCCGTCGCATGGCCCTGACTCCCTTTCGCCACCGGATGCGCAAGCGCATACGCAGGTTCATAGTAGAGGGCCGGCCTGTCAGGGCTCCGGGTCCTCGCCGGGTAAGGTGCTGGTATACCCTCGGTGGGTATCGAACCTTGGTGTCCACTCCGGTGGCGCCCGGCATGCAAGGGGCCCATGATCCGTGCTTACGATGAGGCCGTGACCCGCCTCGGACAGCGCACGCGATCGCCACACACGCGACCGCGACGCACGTTGCCGTCGTTCGGGTTGCTCGTGGCCGCCCTGCTGCTGGGTCTGCTCGGTATGCACGGCCTCGGACCGGTCCCCGAAATCCATGATCAGGCCGGACACGACCGGATCGTGGCGAGCGCACACACGGGTCTCGTGATGGCGACGCCGGGCGAGTGCGACCACGGTGCGGGCGGCTGTTCGGGGCACATGGCGCATGCGGACCCGACCTGCGCGTCCGCGTCGGTTTCCGGAACTCCCGCGGTGGTGCCGGTGCTGGAGCCCGACGTGATGGCCCGCGCCGGACGGGCGCCGGACGCGCAGGCGTCCCCGGACGGCAGTGGTCCCGCCGGTGGTCGAGCCCCACCATCACTCTCCGAACTCCAGCTTCTGCGGATCTAGAACGTCCCGCACGCCGCCACCGGCCGATCCGGACGTGGCGACGTGCTCCGGCGTGCCCTTCAGCAGATCCGAGACATCAGAACGCAGGAGTTCAACCATGACTGCACAGCGCAGGCTCATCCGTCGTGCCGCCCTCGCCGCCACCGCCGGCGCGGCCGCCCTCGTACTGGCCGCGTGCGGCGGCGACAGCGACAGCGGGAGCGGCGGTCACGACATGGGATCGATGAAGTCCGAGTCGGCCGGCCCGTCCGCTTCGGCCGCGGCCGAGGGCGGCACGCACACCGACGCCGACGTCGACTTCGCGACCGAGATGATCCAGCACCACCGCCAGGCCGTCGCCATGGCCGATCTGGCCGCCGACGGTGCCTCCGCCCCGGAGGTCAAGAGCCTCGCCACGAAGATCAAGGGCGCGCAGGACCCGGAGATCAAGACCATGTCCGGCTGGCTCACGTCGTGGGGCGAGGAGGTCCCCGAGGACATGTCGTCCATGCCGGGCATGGAGCACGACATGTCGTCCGCCATGCCCGGCATGATGAGCAGCGAGGACATGGGCAAGCTGAAGAAGGCGTCCGGCGCCGAGTTCGACAAGATGTTCCTGGACATGATGGTCCAGCACCACGAGGGCGCCGTCGAGATGGCGAAGACCGAGAAGGCCAAGGGCAAGTACGGTCCCGCCACGAAGCTCGCGGACGACGTCATCACGGCCCAGACCGCGGAGATCGGGCAGATGAACAAGATGCTCGGCAAGAGCTGACGCGTCCCGCTCGACACCTCCCTCTCGCGGGAGAGGTCTCGTGGGAGAGTCTCGCGCGAGAGGTGGGGCCGGCCGTGCGTGACGCGGCCGGCCCCACCGTCCTTCCCGGTCCCGGTCGCTCAGTCCTCCCGGGCGTACGGCGCGACGGTGATCCGGTCGATCAGCGGGGCGTAGCGGGAGCGGAGCGGTACGCCGGGGAAGGTGTCCGAGGCGTAGGTGGTGCCGTCGAAGTTCGGTGGTTCCTCGGACCGGAACGTGATCGTGTTCTGTCCCTTCTTCAGGTGGACGGGGACGGTCAGTTCCCAGAAGTTGTTCTGGTGGAAGCTGTGCGGGAAGCTGACGCGCCGTATCCCGCCGCCGTTCACGCTGATGTCGGCGTGGCGGGCGAGGGGGTCCGGGTTGTAGTGGGTGGCCTCGGCCTGCTCGGGGTTGGAGTAGCGGATGCGCAGCGCGTACAGGCCGGTCCGGTCGGCGGAGACGGTGAACGTCGCGGTGTTGCCGTTGCCGGGCTCGCCGCCGATGCCGGTGATCGCCGTGCCGTCGGTGGCCAGGGAGAGCGGGGCCAGCGCGGCCGAGCCCGCGAGCTCGGCGTCGCCCGCCTCGTACGTACGCGTCTCGAGCGTGCCCTCGGTGGGGGTGACGGTGAGGCGGTCGACGAGAGTGGTGGACGAACCCCCGGTCACCGTCACCTTGTTGACGCCGCCCGAGAGGGAGACCGCCACCTCGCTCCTCCTCTTGGTCAGACCCAGGACGTCGTGCCCGTTGACCGAGAGCCGGGCACCCGCGCCGCCGAGGGTGTCGACCTTGAGGGTGGCTTCGCGGTCGGCGGGGGAGTAGACCCAGAACGTGGCCGTCTGGCCCTTCTCGAGCCGGCCCGCGCCCGAGCCGGTGGCCGGGACGCCGGTCTGCTTCGGCAGGTCGTAGACGGGCTGCGCCCCGCCGCCCAGCCAGGCCAGCTCGCCCTCGTACACCTGGGTGCCGGTTGACGCCTCGGGGAGGGTGAGGGTGAGACGGTCGACGATGGCGTCGCCCTTCGTGGCGCGCTTGCCGTCGGCGCTCTTCGCGGCGAGCGTGAGGGTGTGCTTGCCCTTGGTGAGGTGGACCTTGGTGTCGGTGTGGTCCCAGACCACCCACTTGTAACCCAGCGGCAGGTACAGCTCCTGCTCGCTGTCCGCCTTGCCGTCCACGCGCAGGAAGACGTTGGTCGGGCCCTGCTCCTTCACCTTGTCGAAGGTGTTGAGGGAGTTGGCGAAGACGCTCAGGTCGTAGGTGCCGTCCTGGGGCACGTCCACGGTGGTGTCGAGCGTGACGTCCGAGCCGGTGCGCAGGCCGCCCACGTCGTACCCGCCGGAGGTGTAGAACTTCGACACGTCGCGGGGCGAGCCCTCCGGGCCGTTCCTGGAGTAGCCGGCCCCGGTGTGGGCGGCGTCCTCCGCCTCGTACGAACCCTGCCAGCGCACAGGCGGCGACTGCGTGCCCTTCGCCTTCCCGGCGGGGCTGAGGACGATCTCGTACGCCGAGGACTCCTTCAGCTTCGGCAGTGCGCCGTCACCGAAGTCGACGACGACCGTGCCGTCGTCACCCACCGTCAGGTTCTGCTCGGTGAGCAGCTTCGGGCCGGGCGAGTCGCCCACCTGCCCGCTCCACTCGATCTCCCGCACCCAGGCGTGCACGCGGTCCCCGAACAGCTTCTTCGGGACGCCCGCGAAGGTGATGTGGCCCTTGCCGGTGGAGCCGCCGAAGATCAGCCGGGCCTGCCGCTTCCTCTCGTCCAGGGTGCCGACGCCCTGCATGCGGTAGTTCTCGCCGGGGAACGGCGGGGTCACCCGCACCGTGTGGCCGCTCATCGAGGCGTACGAGTTCAGCAGCCACCACTGGCCGTTGCCGCGGTTCGACTGCACCGCGGAGTCGGAGAGGTTGCCGTCGATGTTCCAGTACGCGATGTCGGCGTCCACCTTGGACTCCTCGATCGCGGACACCCACTGGATCATCTGGCCGGGGACCGACGTGTGGTAGTTGAAGGCGTATTCGTTGATGTTGACCGGGAGTTGTGTGGCCTCACGGTCGGTGCCCTTGAACAGTTCCCTCTCCCACGTCCGGTACGTGGCGACGCTCTCGCGCACCGCCTCCGGGTGGCTCAGCTCGTGCCAGGTGATGACGTCCGGGAGGGTGCCGGCGGCCAGGGCGTGCGTGAGGAAGCCCTTCACCTGGCCGTAGAGGACGCTGGTGTTGGGGCCGGCGATACGGGCGTCGGGCATCCTGCCCTTGATGAGCTTGTACGCGTCGTCCCAGGCGGCGAAGTAGGCGCCCGGGTCGGTGAGCCAGCCGACCTGGTCGTAGCTCCACTCGCCGGTGCCGAACATGTTGCCCTCGGGCTCGTTGAACGGCACGAAGACGATGTTGTCCTGATACTCCTTCGGCAGCCGCAGCACCTGGTCGACCTGCTTCGCGATCTTCTCCTGGTAGAGCTTCAGCTTCTCCGCGGGGGTGTCGCCCGGCCATTGGTACGGGAAGCCGCGGTGGATGTCGGTCATGTAGATGTACACGTCACCGTTGGTGGAGTCGGCCAGTGGCTTGACCACCTCCAGCGCGTCGGCACCGGGGTGCTGCGGACCGTCCTGCGCCTTCGTGGAGACCGTGCGCAGGCCCATGCCCTCGATGAGGTTGTTGGTGGGGATGTCCGGTCCGTACACCCCGTAGAGGGTGCCCGAGGCGCCGCCGTGGAACGCGCCGGTGTCCGAGCCGAGGTCGACGGTGAGCTGCCCCTCGCGGACCACGGTGACGGTCGCCTTCACCGCGTGCCCGGCCGCGGTTCCGGCCACCGTGAACGTGCCGGGCCGGGCGTACTTGTCGGACGGTACGGCGTCCCAGGTGATCGGAGCGTCGCGGTCGTAGCCGTCGGAGAAGGTGGAGCGGACGGTGGCGGGGAGGGGCGGGGCGGTTCCCGTTGTCGTACGGACGTCGAACGACGTCTGCGAGAGCTGCCGGAGGGTGGGAAGGGTCCCGACCGTGCCGGCCACCTGCTCGGCGCTGAGCGCCGCGTGCCACACGGTGAAGTCGTCGATCGCGCCCTTGAACAGCGGGTCCGGGTAGAAGGACTTGCCGATGTGACCGGCGGAGGTGGCCGAACCGTCCAGCAGATCCTTCGCCTTGACGTCGGTCTCGGCGGAGGAGACCGCCACGCCGTCGAGGTAGGTGGTGACCCGGCCGGCCGAGCTGTCGAGGGTGACGGTGACGGTCCGCCACTGGTCCGAGGGAAGCATCGCGTAGCCGTGGACCTGTGCCTCGGCGCCGCCTCCGCCTGTGGTCACCGAGGTCTGCAGCAGCCCGTTGTTGTTGGACGGGGTGGTGAAGAGGTATTTCGTGTTGTCGGTCCCCAGATCGAAGATCCGCTGCCAGGGCGACGTGTCGCCGCCCCACTTCACGCGGGCCGAGACCGTCAGGTCCGTTGCGTCGCCGAGCACTTCGCGGGGCAGGCGGACGTACGCGCCGTTCGAGGTGGGCGCTCCGCCGGGGAGGGCGAGCGCCGTGCCTCCGCCGGTGCCCGCGACGGACCGGGCGGTGTCGCCGTTCACCAGGCTCGCGGTCAGGCCGTTGCCGGAGCTGTCGGTGATCATGCCCGAGGCGGGGTCGTCCTGGTCGAAGGTGTAGTGGGCGGCGGGCTGGGGTGCGTCGGCCGCCTGCGCGGGGACGGCCGGCGCGGCCAGCAGGCCCGCGCCGAGAGTCAGTGCCACGGCGGCCGCGGCTCGGCGCCGGGCTGGTCGGTCAGCGGATGGCATGGATGGCGTCCTAATCCTTGGGGGAGCGGTTCCGGTCGGCCCGCTTCGGCCCGCTTCGGCCGGCCGGCCCCGGGTCGTCTCGTCCAGCCCGGCCGGACCCGCGACCGGCCGGACCGACGGCGGGCGGGACCGGCGACCGCCCGGATCGGCGGCGGGCCGGACGAGCGCCGTGGCCAGGCCGACAGTCGCCCGTGGTCCGTCGGGTGCCCCGCGTCGGGCAGGGGCTCCAGGGATTCCGTACGGCTCGGACAGTGGAGGGGAGCGAGTCGAACCGGTTCGGTGAAGCTAGCACCGAGGAAACCGGCCAGCAATCCCCCCGACACACGGAACCTGTGCCGTGTATGCCGGGTTGCAGGGTCTTTGCGAAAAACATGGTTCGACGTGTTGACAGCTGCCGGGCTTGTTTCTACCTTCACTTCACGCGAACCGGTTCGACAGCCGGTAGTCGCCGCTCTTCCCTTCCCAGCGCCACGCGACCGTCGACGGTTCCCTCTCCGAGATGTCGAACCGGTTCGAACAAGGAGTTGCCGTGAACATCGGTGAGATCGCCCGGCGGGCCGGTGTCTCGCGCAGCACCGTGTCCTACGCGTTGAGCGGCAAGCGCCCGGTTTCGGAGGACACGCGCCGGAAGATCCAACAGGTCGTCGACGAGTTGGGCTACCGGCCCAGCGCCAGCGCCCGCGCTCTGGCCAACGGGCGGACCAGCACCCTCGGCCTGGTCTTCCCGCCGGCCGGGAGCCACTACACGGGGATGCAACTGGACTTCATCGGCAGCGTGGTGGAGGCCGCCGCGGCCTACGACTACGACGTGCTGCTGTCCCCCAGTGGCGTGGACAGCGACCGCTCCTTCCAACGGCTGCTGGGGGAGCGGCGGGTCGACGGCGCGATCCTGATGGAGATCAGGCTGGAGGACGACCGGGTGGAGCACCTGGCCACCCTGGACTTCCCCTCCGTCGCCATCGGCCGTACCGCTCGCCCCGAGGGCGGGTGGTGGGTGAGTCTCGACCACACCGCGCTGGTCGAGCGGTGCGTGCACCACCTGGCGGATCTCGGTCACCGTCGGGTCGCCTTCGTCAACCGTCCCGAGCAACTGCTGCGCACCGGGTACGAGTCCGCGCACCGGGGCCTGGACGGTTTCACCAAAGCCGCGGCCGAGCGCGGGCTGACAGTCCGGACGTACTGCTGCGGTGACGACGCCGCCTCGGGTCAGACCTGTGTGGAACGGATCCTGCACGACGCCCCGGCCACCACGGCCCTGGTCACGCTGAACGAGGCCGCGCTGGGCGGGCTCTACCGCGGGCTGGCCGAGGCCGGCCGCCATGTGCCGCGCGACTTCTCCGTCACCGGGGTGGTGGCCGGCCGCTGGGCGGAGACGGTGACCCCGCAGCTCACCGCGGCGGACGTACCGGCGGCCGAGATGGGCCGTCTCGCCGTCGACCTGCTGGTGGAGCGGCTCGACCAGCCCGCCGCGCCGCCCCGGCACCATCTCCTCACGCCACCCATCTCCCTGCGGGCCAGCACCGGGCCCGCGGGGCCCACGCCCACCGGGGGTCCCGGGATCGGGACGACGACTCCCTGACCCCCTGACTCCCGGACCCCCTGCCCCCCGGACCCCCTGCCCCCCGGACTCTCTGCCCCCCGGACCGCGACCCACACCGAACGCCCGTCCTCCTCCCGCACCCACCGGGCCCTCGAACCGCTCAGCAGCCGCTCAGCAACCGCTCACCCCTGCCGTTCGGCGTGCTCGCCTCCCCGGCAACCCCTCGCCTCGGCACCCGCATGCCGAAAGACTCGGCACCCGCAGGCCAAAAACAAAGGAACCCGCGATGAACAACTCCTCCAGAAGGCGCCGCCTGACCGCCGCAGCCCTGACTGCGCTGGCTGTCGCCACCAGTGCCACCGCCTGCGGATCCGGCTCGGGGGGCACCGGGACGAAGGCGGCGGACAACGGCACGTACACCGTCTGGGACCCGTACCCGCAGTTCGCCAAGGGCTCGGCGTGGGTGAAGCTGCTCGACGCGTGCGGCACCGAGGCCGGCGTGAAGATCAAGCGGACCGGCTTCGACACCAGCGACCTGGCGAGCAAGACGCTGCTGGCGGCGCAGCAGGGCAACTCCCCGGATGTCCTCATCGTCGACAACCCCGTGGTGTCGACCCTGGCCGAGGCGGGGGTACTGACCACGACCGGCGACAACAAGCTCGACACCTCGAAGGTCGACCCCAACCTGCTCGCCGCCGGGCAGTCGGGCGGCAAGACCTACGGCACCCCGATCGGCGCCAACACCCTCGCTCTCTACTACAACAAGAAGGTGCTGAAGGAGGCCGGGGTGGACGTCACCTCGGTCAAGGACTGGACAGCGCTGACAGCGGCGCTGGCGAAGGTCAAGAAGGCAGGCAAGAAGGGCATCACGTTCTCCGCGATCGGCACGGAGGAGGGCAGCTTCCAGTTCCTGCCGTGGTTCTGGGGCTCCGGTGCGAAGCTGACCGAGCTGGACTCGGCCAAGAGTGTCTCGGCGTTGTCACTGTGGGGTGACTGGCTGAAGAAGGGCTACGCCCCCAACTCCGTTCTCAACAACACCCAGACCACCAGCTGGCAGGAGTTCGCGACCGGGGACTACGCGTTCGGCGAGAACGGCACCTGGCAGCTCGCGAACGCCAGGAAAGCGGGCATCGACTACGGGGTCATACTCGTCCCCGGCGTCGGCGGAGGCCAGGCCGCGGCCCCGACGGGCGGTGAGTTCGTCACCGTCCCGGTCCAGGACTCGACCGACCGCTACACCACCACACAGAAGATCGCGACCTGCCTGACCAGCACCCAGAACCTGTACGACACCGACACCACCCTCTCGTACGTCGCTCCCACCACCGAAGTCCAGGACAAGCAGGTGGCGGCCGACCCGGGACTCAAGCCATGGGTGGCCGCGGTCAAGGCGGCCAAGGGCCGCACCAGCGACGACCTGGGCACCAAGTACCCCAAGATCTCGGAGCAGTTGTGGAAGGCCGTCCAGTCCGCCCTCAGCGGTTCGAAGTCCCCGAAGGACGCGCTCACCGCCGCCCAGTCCGTCGTCAAGTAACCAGGACCAGGGCCCGTTGATGAGCAACACGACACAAGTGCCGCACCGTCGGCCCGTGGGCGATCACCCGGGTACGGTCCCCGACGCCCCGCCCCGGGCACGACGCCGCCCCAGCTCCCAGCAGTGGGCCGGCTGGGCGTTCCTCGCCCCGGTCGTCCTCTACCTCGGCCTCTTCTACGCCTATCCGCTCTACCGCAACATCGATCTCAGCGTCAGGAACTACACGGTCCGCTCCTTCGTCCAGGGCGACGCACCCTTCACGGGCCTGAAGAACTACCGGACCGTCCTGGACGACCCGACCTTCGCCCCCGCCCTGTTCCACACCGTCGTGTTCACCGCCGTCTGCCTGGCCTTCCAGTACGCCATCGGCCTCGCGCTCGCGGTCTTCTTCAACCAGCACTTCCGGCTTTCGGCCACCCTGCGCGCGCTGTTCCTGGTGCCCTGGCTGCTGCCGCTGATCGTCTCGGCCTCCACCTGGTCGTGGATGCTCAACAGCGACTCCGGTGTCGTCAACGCCGCCCTGCACGCCCTCGGCGTCGGCCCGGTGAACTGGCTGACCTCGCCGTCCTGGTCGCTGACCTCGGTGATCATCGCGAACATCTGGATCGGCGTCCCGTTCAACCTGGTCGTGCTCCACAGCGGCCTGCAGTCCATTCCGGCCGGTCTGTACGAGGCCGCCGCCCTGGACGGCGCGAATGCCTGGCGGCGGTTCTGGAGCATCACCTTCCCGCTGCTGCGCCCGGTGTCCGCGATCACCCTGCTGCTGGGGCTGGTCTACACGCTCAAGGTCTTCGACATCATCTGGATCATGACCAAGGGCGGCCCGGCGGACTCGTCCACCACCTTCGCCACCTGGTCCTACCAACTCGGCTTCGGCAACCTACTGCCCGCCTTCGGCCCAGGAGCCGCCGTCGGCAACCTGCTCGTCGTCGCCGCACTGGTCTTCGGCCTGGTCTACATGAGGGTCCAGCGAAAGCAGGGGCTGTCGTGACAGGAATCGCCATGAACCGACGCAGCCGTACGTGGTGGAAGACGGCCATCGGCCTCCTGCTGACCGGGATCATGCTCTTCCCGGTCTACTGGATGCTCAACGTGTCCTTCACCCGCGACCAGGACATGCGCAAGTCACCCCCGGGGCTGTTCCCCGTCCACGGCACCCTGGAGGGTTACCGGGCCGTCCTGGACCAGCAGTTGCCCTACCTCGGCACCAGCCTCGTCATCGGCCTCGGCACCGTGGTTCTGACCGTGGCGCTGGCGGCCCCCGCCGGTTACGCGCTGGCCAAGCTGCGTCCGCGGGGCGGTGGCATCCTGTCCTTCGTCCTTCTGGCCGCCCAGATGATCCCCGGCATCATCATGGCGATGGGCTTCTACGCCATCTACCTCAGCCTCGGCCTGCTCCAGTCCGTCCCCGGCCTGATCGTCGCGGACTCGACCCTGGCGGTTCCGTTCGCGGTGCTCATCTTCACCGCGTTCATGTCCGGCGTCCCCGGCGAACTGCTCCAGGCGGCGAAGACGGACGGCGCCGGGCCCCTGCGTACCTTCTGGTCGATCGTCCTGCCGATGAGCCGCAACGCCGTCGTCACGGTGTCCCTGTTCGCGTTCCTGTGGTCCTGGTCCGACTTCGTCTTCGCCAGCACCCTCGCCGGCGGCGGCGCCCACCAGCCGATCACCCTCGGTATCTACCACTACATCGGCAACAACAACCAGGAGTGGAACGCCATCATGGCCACCGCCGTCGTGGCCTCGCTGCCGGCCGCGGTCATCCTCGTCCTCGCCCAGCGCTACGTCGCCGCCGGCGTGACCGCCGGCGCGGTCAAGGACTGACTGACTCCTTCCACCTCGTCACGGCTCCACCGTCCCTCCGCCGGACGGTCGCCCGCACCCGCCCGAGAAACGAGTGACGCTTCATGACCGCCGACCGATCTGGCCCGGCCTTCTCCGCCTTCTCCGCCTTCTCCGCCTTCTCCGTCCATGACATCCCGTTCAGCAGTTACGGATCCTGGTTCGACATCTCGCCCGTGGTGGCGGAGAAGACGTACGCCGAGGACCTGCACCTCGTCTCGCACCAGAACGGTATGCACGCCGTCCTGAGCCTGGTGCCGCTCGACGGGGCGACGGGCGAGCGGGCCGGGACCCGCGTCGAGGCGACACCGGGCCTGCTGAGCTGGACCGGGGCGGCCGGCCGGGTCGAGCTCGCCTACGGCTCGCCGGACACGGTACGCCTGCGGGGAGCGGGCCTGTCGCTGCGCGTCCGCGCGGCGGCCCGGTCGCTGACCCCTTTCAGCGGCACGTACTTCTTCCACGACGCGGCCGCCCGCGCGCACGTGTTCACGTCGTACGAGACCGGACGCCGCTACCGCGTCACCGTGTTGTCCGGCACGGTGACCGACACGTCCGGCAGCCAGGCCCTGGGCAGCGCCGACCGCGGCCTCACGGTCGCCGCCGACGCGGACGGTCCCTGGGAGATCGCGGTCGAGGAACTCGAAACGGCCCGCCCGCCGTACGCGTCCCCGATGTCCTTCGACAAGACCGTCGAGGCCGCGCGGAACTCCTTCGCGGACTTCGTCGACACGATCGCCCCCTGGCGCTCGTCCGCGACCCCGGCCGCCGAACTCGCGGCCTACGTCCTGTGGTCCGCGACCGTACGCCCGGCGGGGCTGGTCACCCGGCCCGCCGTCCTCATGTCCAAGCACTGGATGGACAAGGTCTGGAGCTGGGACCACTGCTTCAACGCCCTTGCTCTGGCCCCCGGTCGCCCCGACCTGGCCTGGGACCAGTTCCACCTGCCCTTCGACCACCAGGACGAGACCGGGGCGCTGCCCGACTCGGTCACCCACTCCGAGGTCCTCCACAACTTCGTCAAACCCCCCATCCACGGCTGGACGTTCGGCCACCTCCGTCGCCGGCTGAGCACGCCCCCCGGGGAGGGTGAACTGGCCGAGACCTACGACAGGCTGGAACGGTGGACCGACTTCTGGCTCACCGCACGGCGTGCCCCCGGCGCCGCACTGCCCCACTACCAGCACGGCAACGACAGCGGCTGGGACAACGCCACCACCTTCGACCCCGAGCGGGTGGTGGTCACCGCGGACCTGGCCGCCTTCCTCGTTCTCCAGCTGCACCAACTGGCCGAACTGGCAACGGAGTTGGGGTGGCCGGAGAAGGCTCTCGGGTGGACGCGTCTGGCCGCGGACACCCAGGCGGCGATGCTCGACCAGCTCTGGACCGGTGACCGGTTCGTCGCCCGGGGCGTCGGCAGCGGGGAGACCTGGCACAGTTCCAGTCTCCTCGACCTGATGCCCATCGCGTTGGGCGAGCATCTGCCGGACGACGTCAGCAGCGTGCTGGCCGGTCGCATCGAGGCCCACCTGACCCCGTACGGCCTGGCCACCGAGCTGCCGGCCTCGCCGCACTACCTCTCCGACGGTTACTGGCGCGGCCCGATCTGGGCCCCCGCCACGGTCCTCGTCGAAGACGGCCTGCGCCGCGGCGGACACCACCGCCTGGCGGACGAGATCGGCGCCCGCTTCCGCGCCCTGTGCGAGACCCACGGCTTCGCCGAGAACTTCGACGCCCTCACCGGAACAGGCCTGCGCGACCGTGCCTACACCTGGACCGCGGCAAGCTATCTCCTTCTCGCCGAGGCACACGTACGCCGGGGCAGCCACTGAATCCGCCGAGGAGGGACCTCCCGGTCCGGCCTACGGCAGCAGCACGATCTTGCCGCCGACGTGTCCCGTACGGCTCAGGTCGAGCGCGGCGGCCGCCTCCGTGAGGGGGAACGTGCGCCAGACCGGGACCTGCAGCCGTCCCTCTTCGATGAGGGCGAGGATGTCGTGCAGGGCCCGGACGGTGTTGCCGCGCGGTCCGTCCGTGTGGACCTGGATGCCCAGGTCGGCCGCGTCGAAGGCCAGCAGGGTGAGGACCCGCTCGGGGCCTCCGGCGAGGTCGATGGACATCGGGATCTCGCCGTGGCCGGAGGCGTCGAGTACGGCGTCGACCCCGTCGGGGGCGATCGCCCGTACCCGGTCGGCGAGCCCCTCGCTGTGGGCGACGGGGGTCACGCCGAGCGCGCGCAGCCGTTCGTGGTTGTCCGGGCTGGCGGTGCCGATCACGCGCGCGCCACGGGCCACGGCGAGCTGGGCGGCGAACGTGCCCACGCCACCGGAGGCGGCATGGATCAGCAGGGTCTCGCCCTGGATGACCTTGAGGAGTTCGATGACCGTCCAGGCCGTTCCGCCCGAACCCGCGAGAGTTCCGGCGACGTCCCAGGAAAGGCCGGCCGGCTTGGCGACCAGCGCTCCGGCGTCCGCAAGCGCGGACTGGGCGTAGCCCGGGGTGAGCGAGGCCCCGAGGACCTCGTCGCCGACGGCGAAGGCGGTCACCCCCTCCCCGACCTCGTCCACCACACCGGCCACGTCGGACCCGAGGCCCGCGGGGAGATCGAGGGGCATCATCTGCCTCATGAACCCCTGCATGACCTTCCAGTCGAAGGGGTTGACGCCTGCCGCCCGTACCACGAGCCGCACCTGCCCGGGGCCCGGGACGGGCGCCGGAACATCCACGACGCGGAGCACATCAGTGGTGCCGTACTCGGAGAACCGCACTGCGAGGGACATATTGTTCAGCTCCGTATTCGTGCCGGGGTTCTTTGTCGGGGTTCCCTGCCTGGGTGATCCTGAGTGTCCAGCGACAGTTCGCCGCGCACCAGCAGCTGCCCGGCGGGGTCCGGGTGATGTGGGTGGGAAAGCCGGAGTCTCTTCCCACCATCCGCCAGTTCGTACCGCAGCGCACCTGAGGGGCACCGGCGCACCCCTTCTGCCGGCCGGCCGCTCGGCCAGGGCGCCGGCGGGCTGGATCCGCTGCTCCCGCGGTGCTCACCTCGCATCCGTTCCCTTGTGCCGCCCGAGAAGGTCGGCGTGAGTCGGGCCGGCGGGCACGTCGGCGGGGCGGTTCTTGGCGAACTCCTCGCGCAGGACGGGGACCACCTCTTCGCCGAGCATGTCGATCTGCTCCAGCACGCTCTTCAGCGGTACTCCCACGCCGTCCACGTTGAACAGTTGTCGCTGGTAGTCGCCGAACGACTCCCGGAACGTCAGCGTCTTCTCGATGACCTCCTGCGGGCTGCCGACCGTCAGCGGGGTCTGCTCCATGTACTGCTCCAGCGACGGACCGCCTCCCATCTGGGGCGAGCCGTCGAAGAACGGCCGGAACTCCCGTATGGCGTCCTGGGAGTTGCGCCGCATGTACACATGGCCGCCCAGTCCGACGATGGCCTGCTCGGGCGTGCCGTGGCCGTAGTACGCGTACCGCTCCCGATAGAGGTTGATCAGACGCTGGAAGTGTTCCTTGGGCCAGAAGATGTTGTTGGCGAAGAAGCCGTCGCCGTAGTACGCGGCCTGCTCGGCTATTTCCGGGGAGCGGATGGAGCCGTGCCAGACGAACGGCGGGACGCCGTCCAGCGGGCGGGGCGTGGAGGTGAAGCCCTGCAGCGGCGTGCGGAACTTGCCCTCCCAGTTCACGACGTCCTCACGCCACAGCCGGTGCAGCAGGGCGTAGTTCTCGATGGTGAGGTTGATGCCCTCGCGGATGTCCTTGCCGAACCAGGGGTAGACCGGGCCGGTGTTGCCGCGGCCCATCATCAGGTCGACGCGCCCGTCGGCCAGGTGCTGGAGCATGGCGTAGTCCTCGGCGATCTTCACCGGGTCGTTGGTGGTGATCAGCGTGGTGGCCGTGGAAAGGATGATGCGGTCGGTGCGGGCGGCGATCCAGCCCAGCATGGTGGTGGGGGACGAGGGCACGAAGGGCGGGTTGTGGTGCTCGCCGGTCGCGAAGACGTCGAGCCCGACCTCCTCCGCCTTCTGCGCGATGGTGACCATCGCCTTGATCCGCTCGTGCTCGGTCGGTGTCCGGCCCGTGGTCGGGTCCGTGGTGACGTCGCCGACGGTGAAGATTCCGAACTGCATCGCACTCATCCTCTTCCATTTGGTTGATGAGTCAACTGTATGTGGGAACGTGTGGCCTGGTGCTCGTATTCCGGGCGGAGGCGGCCCCTGTCGGCACTCCGGGGTAGCTCCGGGACGACTCTGGGGCGGCTCTGGGGCGGCTCCGCGCATTGATTGATGCGTCAACCTTTACATCCTGTGCTCGCGGTTGATCAGTCAATCAATGGCAGGTGTTCCCCCTGTGGGGCGTGTGCCCAGCTGGAAGGAAATCCGTTCCCATGTACATCGCCGCCGCCGTCCTCAGCGTGCTCCTGGCCCTGGTGGCACTCGCTGCCGGCGCGCCCAAGGTTCTGCTCAAGGGGGACGTTTCCGCCGGGCTGCAGTCGCACATGGGGCTGAGTGCCGGGTTCGTGCGCTTCATCGGGCTCGCCGAGGTGGCTGCCGCCGTGGGCCTCGTCGTGGGGACTCTTCTGGCAGCCGCTGGGCATCGCCGCCGCTGTCGGCTTCGCGATCACGATGGCAGGGGCGATCGGCTTCCATGCCAAGGCCGGTGACTACGCCGACCCCAAGACCCGAGGCGGCGCGATGGCTCCCTTCGTCCTCGTCCTGCTCGCGGTCGCTGCCGCTGTCACGCTCGCCGCGGCGATGTGAGACGGACCGGGGTTCCGGGGTTCCGGGCCGTTCTGAAGGACGGTCCGGCCCGCCGGGTGTCGCGCCGTCTGCTCAGGCGCTGTCCTTCCCCAGCTGTTCGAGGATGCGGTCGGAGATCTGGGCGAGCATGGCGAGCTCTGCCGGGCTGAGCGGGTCGATGAACAGGCGGCGGACCGCCTCGACATGACGGGGGGCTGCCGTCGCGAGGGCTTCACGGCCGGCGGGAGTGACGACCACGAACGACACGCGCGCGTCGGTGGGACAGTCCTCCCGGATCACCAGACCCCGCTTGGCCATCCGGTTGATGTGGTGGGACATCCGGCTTTTTTCCCACTCCACGGCCTTGGCCAGCTCCAGGACGCGCTGCCGACCCTCAGGGACTTCGGTGAGGTGGACGAGTACTCCGTAGTCGGCGGTCGACAGTCCCGACTCGGTCTGCACCTCGCGGCCCAGCCTGCCGACAAGCTTTTCCTGCATCCGCACGAAGCTGCGCCAGGCGTGTTGCTCCGGCTCGGAGAGCCAGGGCGTTCTCTCAGTCATACGTGTCAGTGTAAACGATTTGTTGACGCGTCATCCCTGCCTCGCCGAGACGCCGTCTGCGCGACGCCGTCTGCGCGACGCCGTCTGTGCGACGCTGAGGGCGGAGGGCGGAGGGCGGAGGGCGGAGGGCGGAGAGCGGAGCCGGGCCCGGTGTCGGCGGTGCGCCCTCGACGTCGCGCGGTGCCGCGTGCGCCTGATCCAGGCGGCCGGTCAGGGCGTGGAGCCGGGCGTGGCCTCCTCGGTCCGGGGGGGGGGGTGCGGCACGGGTCGTCCGCCGACGCGGTCACCCTGGCGGTCACCGTGTGAAGACCAACCGAAAGGTTGACGCGTCATCTCAGATGGCGTAAGTTTTTATTGATGCATCAACCTAACTTTTGGGCAGGGGCAGTACCTATGAGTGAGCAGAAGGTCATCGCGGTCGCCGGAGCGACGGGCGGCCAGGGCGGCGGTGTCGCGCGGGCGATCCTGGCCGACCCGGATTCGGGCTTTACGGTGCGCGCGCTCACCAGGAACCCCGGCGCGCCCGCCGCCCGGGAACTCGTCGCCCTGGGGGCCGAGGTCGTCCAGGCGGACTTCCATGACGAGGCGAGCGTGCACAAGGCGTTCGCGGGTGCGTACGGCGCTTTCCTGGTCACCAACTTCTGGGCGCACGGCTCGGCGGAGAAGGAGATCGAGGAGGTCCACGTCCTGGTGCGGGCGGCCCAGGCGGCGGGGCTGAAGCACGTGGTGTGGTCGACGCTGGAGGACACTCGCGAGTTGCTGCCGCTGGAGGACGAGCGGATGCCTGTTCTCCAGGGCAAGTACAACGTGCCGCACTTCGACGCCAAGGGCGAGGCCAACGAACTGTTCCGCCAGGCCGGCGTGCCGACCACCTTCCTGAACACCACCTTCTTCTTCCAGGGCTTCCTGACCCAGATGGGTCCCCAGCGCGGTGAGGACGGCGTGCTGACGCTGACCCTGCCCCTGGAGGACGGCAAGCTGCTGTCCGGAGTGGACTCCGAGGACATCGGTCGCACCGCTTTCGGCATCCTCAAGGGCGGCGAGCGGTTCCTCGGCGAGACTGTCGGCCTGGCCGGCGACCACCTGACCGGAGCGCAGTACGCGGCGAAGTTCGAGGCCGCGCTCGGCGAACCGGTGCGCTTCCAGTCGGTCCCCTACGACGTCTTCCGCTCCCTCGACATCCCGGCCGCCGAGGAGATCGCCAACATGTTCCAGTACTACGGCGACTTCGACCAGGAGTTCACCGGCGCCCGCGACCTGGACAAGGTGCGGGAACTCAACCCGGCGCTCAAGAGCTTCGACGCCTGGCTGGCAGAGAACCTCTCGAAGATCAAGGCGGGCTGAGCTAGTCTCACGCAGGCGCCGCAGACACCGACGAATCGAAGACGACGGCGGGCGGACCACTCAGCGGCAAGGCCACCCTGGTGGCCGACGCGAGCCGCGTCACCAGGGTGGCCGCCGTCCGCGGGCGTCCGTCGAGCAACCCGTTCAAGGAGGACCCGGTGCGTAATCCGACCGTGGCACAGCAGCTGATAGACGTCCTGCGGCAGGCAGGGGTGGAACGGATCTACGGCGTCGTCGGCGACAGCCTCAATCCGGTCGTGGACGCCATCCGGCGTACCGAGGGCATCGAGTGGGTCCATGTGCGCAACGAGGAGGCGGCGGCGTTGGCCGCCGCGGCCGAGGCGCAGCTGACCGGGCGGCTCGCGGTGTGCGCGGGCAGTTGCGGTCCGGGCAACACCCACCTGATCCAGGGGCTGTACGACGCGAACCGCTCCGGGGCCCCGGTGCTCGCGATCGCCTCCCACATTCCGTCGAAGCAGATCGGAACCGGGTTCTTCCAGGAGACGCATCCGGAGCGGCTGTTCACCGAGTGCAGCCAGTACTGCGAGATGGTGAGCCAGTCCTCGCAGATGCCGCGGATGGTGCGGATCGCCGTACAGCGCGCGCTGGCGGACAACGGGGTGTCGGTGCTCGTCATGCCCGGCGACCTGTCCCACGCGCCCGCCACCAACCCCACCGGATCGAGCAGCTTCGTCACCGACCGCGGCCGGGTCGTCCCACCGGCCGAGCAGGTGCGGGACCTCGCGGCGAAGCTCAACGCGGCCCAGAAGGTGATGTTCTTCTGCGGCGCCGGTGTGCGGGACGCGCACGCCGAGGTGATGGAACTCGCGGGCCGGGTGCACGCGCCGATCGGGCACACGCTGCGCGGCAAGGAGTGGATCCAGTACGACAACCCGTACGACGTCGGCATGAGCGGACTGCTCGGCTACGGCGCCTGCTACGACGCGATGCACGAGGCGGACCTCGTGGTACTGCTGGGCACCGACTTCCCGTACGACGACTTCCTGCCGCAGGCCCGCACTGTACAGATCGACCACGACGCGGCACGGATCGGGCGCCGGACCGCGCTGGAGCTGGGCGTACACGGCGACGTGGGAGAGACGCTGCGCGCGGCGCTGCCGCTGGTCGAGGCGAAGCGCGACCGCTCGTACCTGGACCGGACGCTGCGCCACCACGCCAAGTCCCTGGAGAACGTGGTCTCCGCCTACACCCGCAACGTCGAGCACCACGTGCCGATCCACCCCGAATACCCGGCGTCCATCCTCGACGAACTCGCCGACGACGACGCGGTGTTCACCGTCGACACCGGAATGTGCAACGTGTGGGCGGCCCGCTACATCACGCCCAACGGTCGCCGTCGCGTGATCGGTTCGTTCCTGCACGGCACCATGGCCAACGCTCTCCCGCACGCCATCGGCGCCCAGTTCGCCTACCCCGGCCGTCAGGTGATCTCCATGTCGGGCGACGGTGGACTCGGCATGCTCATGGGTGAGCTGCTCACCGTCAAACTGCACAACCTGCCGGTGAAGACGATCGTCTTCAACAACTCCTCCCTCGGCATGGTCAAGCTGGAGATGATGGTCGACGGCCTGCCCGACTACGAGACCGACCACGAGCCGGTGGACTACGCCGCCATCGCCGCGGGGGTCGGAATCCACTCGATCCGCATCGAGAAGCCCGACCAGATCCGGGAAGGCCTGCGGGAGGCGCTGTCGTACGACGGGCCGTGCCTGGTGGATCTGGTCACCGACCCCAACGCACTGTCGATCCCGCCGCACATCTCCGGCGAACAGGTGAAGGGCTTCGCCTTCTCGGCAGGCAGGACGGTACTCAACGGGGGCGTGGGCAGGATGCTCGACCTGGCCAGGGCCAATCTGCGCAACGTTCCCAGGCCGTAAAGCTGCGATCGCCCCGGCCGGCCCCTGGCCTGGGGGAAGCCGGTGGTCGGCGCGGCAGACGCCGGCCTCGGCCGTGTCGGCGATCGCGTCGACGCTCTCGCCGGGCCGGTACCACCAGGCGACCCGGTTGCAGGTAAAGGAGAGTGCCTGTGAGTGCAGCTCAGCTCACCTTGAACTGGGAGACGTTCTCTGCCGGCACGCTTCGTCTTGAGGAGCCCAACGAGCACGTGAAGGGGCCGCAAGCGCAGCTCAGGCAGATGGAGGTGCCGAGGGTGCAGGGGCCGCCCGAGAGCGCGGGTCGCCACCACCGTGTTGTCCTCAGCGAGCGAACTTCTCGACGGCGGCCGGCGTCACAGGAGTGAAGAAGTTGACGAGGTTGCCGTCGGGGTCGCGGAACAGGAGCGCCCGGTTCCCCCAGGGCATCGTGGTGGGCTCGTTGACGAAGTCCTCCACGAAGCTGCTCAGGTTCTTGTACACGCTGTCCACGTCGTCGACGAGGAATTCGAGGATGACACTGTGATTGTCGGCCGGGCGGGCGGAGCCCGGCGCGAACAGAGGGACCGTGCGGGTGCTGCCGATCGCGAGGGTGGCCTGGGGGGTCCTGAGTTCGGCGAAGTCCTCGTTGGCCCAGGTGGCGGACACTTCGGTGGCGCGCTCGTAGAAGTCGACGAGGCGTGCGACGTCACCCGTGATGATGCGGATGGAGACGAAGTTCATGGGTTTTCTCCTCTGGCCGGTGGCCGGTCGGTGCCTGTGACCGCACGCTACGACATATACCGGGCGGAACCCGCCCGGTATATGCGGGAGACTTCCGGGTATGGCCCGCCCCATTGCTCGCGTCCTCACCCTGCTGGAGCTTCTGCAGTCGGGCGGCATCCGGACCGTGTCCGAACTCGCCGATCGGCTGAACGTCGACGAACGCACCGTACGGCGCTACGTCCAGCAGCTCGTCGACCTCGACGTGCCCGTCGAGTCGGTGCGCGGCCGCTACGGTGGCTACCGACTCGGCCCCGGTTACCGCATGCCCCCGCTCATGCTGAGCGACGACGAAGCGCTCGCCGTGCTGCTCGGCCTGGTCGCGGGTCGGCGATCGGGCCTGGTGACGGCCACGGACACGGCGATTGAGACGGCGGCGGCCAAGATCCGGCGAGTGCTGCCCGAGCGGCTGAGCCGCAGACTCGACGCTGTGCTCGGCTCCCTCGCCTTCACGGATCCGCCCGGCAAAGCGGCCGCCCCGGAGCCCGCGGTCCTCCTCCCGATCGCCGACGCGGTGCACCACCACCGGCCGATCTCGATCCGGTACACCGCCGGCGACGGCCGACGCAGCGAGCGCACCCTGCACCCCTACGGGGTCGTCGCCCACTCGGGCAGGTGGTACGTAACGGCTGCGGATCTCTCGGCAGGTGAGGACCGGACCTTCAGACTGGATCGCATCACCGGTGTGAGGAGCCTGCCCGGCTCGTTCGAACCATCCGTCGGAATCGATCCGGCGAAGCGCGTCCTGACAGGGCTCGCCACGGCTCCGTACCAGCATGAGGTGACCCTGCGAGTCCAGGGGACGGCCGAGCAGATCCACACCCGACTGCCCGCCGGCGTCGCGATCGTGACGGAACTGCCATCCCCGGGCGGCGCATCTCCGGGGGCCGAGCGCTGTTGCCGTGTCGAACTGCGTGTGGAGCGGCTCGACTGGCTGCCTGCCGTACTTGCCTCGCTGGACCGGCCCTTCGTCATCGAACGCCCGGATGAGCTCCGTGGCCTCGTCGAGGCTTTCGCTGAACGGCTCGCGAACTTCGCGGCGAAGGCACCTTCTTGATGACAGCGTCCTGCTGCCGCGGCACTGGTCAGCGCGAAGGCGGCCGTCCGGCGAGTCGGACCGGAGCCGCTGCTGCAGCTGATCGCGCTGATCGAGCGGCGGTTGATCGATGTCGCGCAACCTGATCTGGGTCGCTGCGGGAGGATCACCGGGGCACGCCACATCTGGACCCTGGCGTTCGCGCACAACATAGCCTTCGCCCCGCACACGGGTTTTTCCGGGGGGCTCTCCCAGCTGGCCGCGATCCACGTCGCGGCCGCGGCACCCTCGCTGCTCGCGCTGGAGTACATGTTCATCGACAACCCCTGCCGGGAGATCTTCGTGGGGGGCTATCCGCAAGCCGAGAAGGGCCTGGCCGGAACCGGCAGCAACGCCAGGACGACCTGCCACTCCGCGTCCGTCATATCGGAGACATCAGGGGGTGCGGTCGGCCGGTCTGCCGCGTTGCCGAGCCTGTGCGCGAGGCAGTCACACGGCAGGGAAGGCGAGCTGGACTCCACACACGCGAGCGCTGAAGACTGCGACAACAGGGCCTCCTGGTATTCGGTTCGGTTCGCGCCTCCGAACTACCAAGAGGCCCTGCTGCCATGCGCCGACCCTCGCGCGATCACCCGATCAGGAACCCTGTCCGACCAGGCCGTCCCTGTGATCGATAAGCGGATGACGTCTCAGGCCAGACGGACTTTGTGCATGAGAACCGGATCAAACGGGTGGCAGGGTCGGCAGCCCAGGGGTCGAAAAATGCATGTGCCGGACAGACGGGTTGAAAACTGGCGATCTCAAAGTTCAGTCAATGGCACAAGCTCTCCCTGGTTGCACCCTTGGAGGGTGTTTGATGTTTGTTTGCAATAGCTGTTTACCGTTTTGCCGTATTTATCGCCGACGGGCACGGACTGGAATACCTGAAATCTCCACACTGGTGGGAATTTTTCGCCTATTAATAAACCAGACGGAATCCAGCGTCGAGAAGCGGATCGAACGAGCACAGAGGTCGGCGCCCAGAAGGCCGGGAAGGTGCACGTAAGACGCGAATCAGTCCAAGGATTGTTGGCCGCAGAAGCAACTTATTACCACAAGCCGCCCCTAAGCGTCCTCTAAATGCCCACTTCGCCAAGAAAGTTGACAGTGCCCAGTTCGGCTTGAGAGGGTTAAGTGGATCAACATTGCTTTCAAATTGCTTAATTGGTTGCTCCTGGTACGGAGCGCGTGCGTTGACCGAGGTGTGGAGATGTCTGGATCGCATGGTGGCCGTCGTGAACTGATGGCCGGACAGCTTGGCCTATGGCATGCGCAGCAGCTGAATCCGGATAATCCGATCTACAACATGGGTGAATACATAGAGATTCACGGAAAGGTGCACACGGGCTTCTTTGAGGCGGCCGTGCGAAGAGTCGTCCAAGAAGTCGACTGTTTTAGCCTGCGCTTTGAGGGAACCGCAGACGAAGTCCCGCAGCAGTATTTTGACCTGCGGAGCGATTGGCTGTTTCACGTGATCGACGTGAGCGGTGAGGAAGATCCCCGTTCCAGCGCGGAGAGTTGGATGCGGGTGAACATGCGACGTCCAGTGGATCTCCAGGGCGGTGAACTTTTCACCCAGGCTGTATTCAAGGTGGACGAAGACCTCTTCTTCTGGTATCAGCGAATACACCACATCATTGCAGACGGACTCGCGGGACCCCTGATAGCCTCCCGAGTGGCTGCAGTTTACACGGCACTTTTGGCTGGTGAATCCCTCACGGGCAGCCCTCTTCTCTCGAGTTCCGTACTGATGGACGCCGATGCCGATTACCGGGTGTCCGCAGAATTCGAACTGGACCGGGATTACTGGACGGAGCGGCTTTCCGATCGCCCTCAAGCGGTCAGCTTGAGTGGCCGGGAACCTTCCACCACGCCCCATGAACTGACACGTCATACGCTCCACATCCCTCCCGCCGCCGCCGCGGAACTCCGAAGCTCCGCACGTCGACTGGGAACGAGCCTCTCGGGTCTGGCCGTAGCCGCGAGCGCTGCCTACCTGCATCGCGCAACGGGGCAAGAGGACGTCATTCTCGGGGTCCCCGTAATGGGTAGAACAACTGCACTGCGGGACATCCCAGGAATGACGGCGAATATCATTCCTCTGCGCCTCGCAGTGCAGCCGAAGGCCACGGTGAGGGAACTCGTGAAGCAGGTGTCTCGCGGAGTGAGAGATGCCTTGCGGCATCAGCGATACCGCTACGAGGACATCCTCAGAGACCTGAAGCTCGTAGGGCGCAGCGGACTTTACCCCCTACTGGTCAATATCGTCTCCTTTGACTACGATCTGAGATTTGGTGACGCCCCCAGCAGTGCGCACGGGCTCGGTGGCATAAATTTCAATGACCTGTCTATTTCCGTGTACGACAGGTCATCCGACGGAAGCATATCCGTGATTGTGGATGCCAACCCGGATCTTTACAGCCGGGGAGCAGCGCATGAGCATGCTGCGAAATTCCTTGACGTGATGAACTGGATGGCGCGTTCCACTGCGGAGAAACGCGTACACCAGATCACGTTGATGAGCCGCTCCGAGCAGCGTCTGGTTCTCGAGGACTGGAACGACACCGCCCGGGAGGTGCCCGCGGCGACACTGCCGGAGCTGTTCCAGACCCAGGCCGCCCGCACCCCGGACGCGGTCGCGGTGGTCTTCGAGGGTATCGAGGTGACCTATGCGGACCTCAACGCACGGGCCAACCGCCTCGCCCGGTTCCTGATCGACCGGGGTGTGGGACCCGAGTCGCTGGTCGCGGTGATGATGCACCGCTCCGTCGACCTGGTGGTCGCCCTCCTTGCGGTGGTCAAGGCCGGCGGCGCGTATGTACCCGTTGACCCGGACTACCCCGCCGACCGCATCACTTACGTCCTCACCGACGCCCAGCCCCTCCTGGTGCTCACCAGCACGGACCTGGCCTCCTGCCTCACCGACAGCCACCCGCCGTACGTGGCCGTCGACGACCCCCGGACCACCACCGCACTCGAGGACCTCCAAGACACCGACCCCACCGACACCGACACCGACACCGACCCCACCGACACCGAGCGCCGGACCACCCTGCTGCCAGCCCACCCCGCCTACGTCATCTACACCTCCGGGTCCACCGGACGGCCGAAGGGTGTGGCCGTACCCCATGCGGGTATCGTCAACTGGCTGACCTGGATGCAGGGCGCCTACAACTTAACGGCCTCGGAACGGGTGTTGCAGAAAACCCCCTTCGGTTTCGATGTGTCGGTACGGGAGTTCTTCTGGCCGCTGCTCCAGGGCGCGACGGTGGTGGTCGCCAAGCCCTCAGGCCACCGCGACCCGGGGTACCTGGCCGAGTTGATCCAACGCGAACGTGTCACGATCGCGCACTTCGTCCCGTCCCTGCTGCAGGTCTTCCTCCGCGAACCGGCCGCCGCCGCCTGTACCGACCTGCGAGCTGTGTTCTGCAGCGGCGAAGCGCTCCCCGGCGACCTCGCCGGGCAGTTCCGGAACGTACTGGACGTTCCGCTTCACAATCTCTACGGTCCCACCGAGGCGTCAGTCGAGGTCACCGCATGGACGTGTGACAGCGACACCAGCAGGAGCAGTGTCCCCATCGGACGCCCGGTCTGGAACACCCAGGTCTATGTGCTGGACGCAGCCTTGCGGCCGGTGCCGCCCGGGGTGGCGGGTGAGTTGTATCTGGCCGGGGTGCAGCTGGCCCGTGGCTATCTCGAGCGGCCGGGGCTGACTGCGGAGCGGTTTGTGGCCAACCCGTTCACCTCGGGTGAGCGGATGTACCGCACTGGTGACCTGGCCCGGTGGAACGCCGACGGGCAGCTGGAGTATCTGGGCCGTACGGATGACCAGGTGAAGGTCCGGGGTTTCCGGATCGAGCTGGGTGAGATCGAGGCCGTGCTGGCTGCGCTCCCGTCCGTGGCCCAGTCGGTGGTGGTGCTGCGTGAGGACCGTCCCGGTGACAAGCGTCTGGTCGGCTATCTCGTCCCGGCGAGTGGTGCGGGAGGTGCAGACATCGCCGTAGTGCGTAGGCATCTGCAGGGTGTGTTGCCGGAGTACATGGTGCCGTCCGCGCTGGTGGTCCTGGAGGCGCTGCCGTTGACGGTGAACGGCAAGCTGGACCGTAGGGCTCTGCCGGCTCCGGACTATCAGGCGGCCGACGGTGGGCGGGGGCCGTCGACGGTGCAGGAGGAGCTCCTGTGCTCGGTGTTCGCCGAGATTTTGGGCGTGCCCACGGTCGGGGTGGAGGACAACTTCTTCGAGCTGGGCGGCCACTCACTGCTGGCGACCCGGTTGGTGAGCCGTATCCGGTCGGTCTTTGGGGCCGAGGTGCCGATCCGGACGCTGTTCGAGGCGTCCACTCCGGCTGCCCTGGCGGACCGGTTGACCTCGTCCGGTGCGAGGCGGCAACCGCTGGTGCGGGCGGAGCGGGTGGAGCGGGTGCCGTTGTCGTTCGCGCAGCAGCGGTTGTGGTTCCTGGGCGAGCTGGAAGGCCCGTCGGCCACCTACAACATCCCCCTCGCCCTGCGACTGACCGGGTCGCTGGATGTCGACGCTCTGAAGGCCGCCCTGCGTGATGTGGTCGGCCGACACGAGGTCCTGCGCACCGTGTTCGCCACGGTGGACGGGCAACCCCACCAGCAGATCCTGCCGGCCGAAGACGCCCCCGTCCCACTCGCGGTCGAACGGGCAGCGGACCTCGAGGCTGCGATCACCGAGATCGCAGGTCACCACTTCGATCTTGCCAAGCAGATCCCGCTGCGGGCCTGGCTGTTCGAAACCGGTCCTGACGAGCACGTCCTGATGATCATGGTGCACCACATCGCGGGTGACGGGTGGTCCCTGGCCCCCCTGACGCGGGATCTGTCGGCCGCGTATGCGGCCCGATCCACTGGCCGGGCCCTGGAGTGGGTGCCGTTGCCGGTGCAGTATGCCGACTACAGCCTGTGGCAGCGCGAGCTGCTTGGTGACGAGACCGACCCCGACAGCCTCCTGACCGAGCAGTTGGCCTATTGGCGCCAGGCACTGGCCGACCTGCCGGAGGAACTGGCGTTGCCGTTCGACCGGTCGCGTCCCCCGGTCGTCTCCCATCGGGGTGGCAGTGTCGAACTGACCATTGACGCGCAGGTGCACCAGGAGTTGGTTGAGCTGGCCCGGGTGCAGGGCGTGACGGTGTTCATGGTGGTGCAGGCGGCATTGGCCGTCCTGCTGCACCGGCTGGGGGCCGGAGACGACATCCCGGTCGGCACCTCGATCGCAGGCCGCACCGACGAGGCACTGGACGATCTGGTGGGATTCTTCGTCAACACCCTCGTGCTGCGCTCAGACCTGTCCGGCGATCCGACCTTCCTGCAACTGCTGGCCAGAACACGGGAAGCGGACCTCGGCGCCTACACGCACCAGGATGTGCCGTTCGAGCGGCTGGTGGAGGACCTGGCCCCGGCCCGGTCGATGGCCCGCCACCCGCTGTTCCAGGTCATGCTCACCCTGCAGAACACCGCCGAAGCGCGTCTGGACCTGCCCGGGCTGAACATCGAGGTACTGCCTGCGGGCGTCCTTCCTGCCAAGTTCGACCTGGACTTCCAGATCGCCGAGCAGATCACCGACGGCGGCACCCCGGCGGGCCTGACCGGACTGATCACCTACGCCACCGACCTGTTCGATCCCGCAAGTGTCGAGGCGATCGCACGGCGCTTCCTTTTGGTCCTGGAGACAGTGACCGCGGATCCGTCGGTGCCGGTCAGCCGCATCGATGTCCTGGACACCGCGGAGCGGGAGCGGATCCTGTCCGGGTGGAACGACACCACCCACGAGGTTCCGCCGACCACGCTGGCCGAACTGTTGGAAGCCCAGGTCGCCCGCACCCCCGACGCGACCGCGGTGGTCTTCGACGGCACCGAGGTGACCTATGCGGAGTTGAACGCGCGGGCCAACCGGCTGGCCCGCGTCCTTGTGGGCAGGGGCGCCCGGCCGGAAGAACGTGTGGCGGTGATGATGGACCGCTCCGCCGACCTCGTCGCCGCACTCCTCGCAGTGGTCAAGACCGGAGCCGCGTACGTTCCGATCGACCCGGCTTACCCCGCCGACCGCGTCACCTACATGCTCAACGACGCCCAGGCCACACTGCTGGTTACACACCAGGCCATGACAGGCGCAGTGGATGACGGTGTGACGCGCATCGTGACGGATGCCCCAGACATCACGGCGGCCCTGTCCACCATGGCCGGGGAGAACCTCACGGACCACGAGCGAGGAGCGGCACTCCTGCCCGCCCACCCCGCCTACGTGATCTACACCTCCGGCTCCACGGGACGCCCCAAGGGCGTCGTGGTGAGCCACGCAGCAGTCGCCTATTACCTCACCTGGGCTATCGGCGCGTACCCCGGGTTGAGTGGTCGGACCGTGCTGCACTCGTCGGCTGCGTTCGACCTGACCGTTACACCGTTGTACGGCACGCTGATCTCGGGCGGTGCCCTGCATATCGCGGATATCCGGAAGGGGCTTCCCGCTGAACTGGCGCCCACCTTCCTGAAGGTGACGCCGAGCCACCTGGGCCTTCTGTCCGGAGAGCCCGCCGGGTCCTTCGTCCGGGGAGACCTCGTCGTCGGCGGTGAAAGCCTTGCAGGCGAGCAGCTCACACGGTGGCGGTCCGCGCACCACGACGTCCTGATCACGAATGAGTACGGTCCGACCGAGGCGGCCGTCGGATGTGTCACCTTCACCGTTCGTCCCGGGGACCCGGATGTGCTGGGTGGCGTCCCCATCGGCCGTTCCGTTCCGAACATGAGAGTCTTCGTGCTGGACGCAGCCTTGCGGCCGGTGCCGCCCGGGGTGGCGGGTGAGTTGTATCTGGCCGGTGTGCAGCTGGCCCGTGGTTACCTCGAGCGGCCGGGGCTGACTGCGGAGCGGTTTGTGGCCAACCCGTTCACCTCGGGTGAGCGGATGTACCGCACTGGTGACCTGGCCCGGTGGAACGCCGACGGGCAGCTGGAGTATCTGGGCCGTACGGATGACCAGGTGAAGGTCCGGGGTTTCCGGATCGAGCTGGGTGAGATCGAGGCCGTGCTGGCTGCGCTCCCGTCCGTGGCCCAGTCGGTGGTGGTGCTGCGTGAGGACCGTCCCGGTGACAAGCGTCTGGTCGGCTATCTCGTCCCGGTGAGTGGTCCGGAGGGTGCAGACATCGCCGTAGTGCGTAGGCATCTGCAGGGTGTGTTGCCGGAGTACATGGTGCCGTCCGCGCTGGTGGTCCTGGAGGCGCTGCCGTTGACGGTGAACGGCAAGCTGGACCGTAGGGCTCTGCCGGCTCCGGACTATCAGGCGGCCGACGGTGGGCGGGGGCCGTCGACGGTGCAGGAGGAGCTCCTGTGCTCGGTGTTCGCCGAGATTTTGGGCGTGCCCACGGTCGGGGTGGAGGACAACTTCTTCGAGCTGGGCGGCCACTCACTGCTGGCGACCCGGTTGGTGAGCCGTATCCGGTCGGTTTTTGGGGCCGAGGTGCCGATGCGGGCGCTGTTCGAGGCGCCGACCGTGGCCGGACTCGCGCAGCGGCTGACGGATTCGAGTGCGGCGCGTCCCGCGCTGGTGGCGATGACACGGCCCAAGGCGGTACCAGTGTCGTTCGCGCAGCAGCGGTTGTGGTTCCTGGGCGAGTTGGAGGGACCGTCGGCGACCTACAACATTCCTGTGGCTCTGCGGCTGACCGGTGACCTGGATGTCGAGGCGTTGCGGATGGCGCTGGGCGATGTGGTGGGCCGGCACGAGGTGCTGCGGATGGTCTTTGCTGCCGATGAGGGCAGGCCGTATCAGCAGATTCTTGCTCCGCCTTCCTCTTTTGATCTGCCGGTGGTTGAGGTGGGACGGGAGGGTCTGGCGGAGGCGGTTGCCGGGCTGGCGGGTCATGCGTTCGA
>NZ_JARXYX010000024.1 GCF_029893585.1 Streptomyces sp. LBL | reverse complement strand
GACCTCGCGGGCGACCCTGGTGACCTCGTCGGCGAACGCGGACAGCTGGTCGACCATCGTGTTGATCGTCGACTTCAGCTCCAGGATCTCGCCCTGGGCGTCGACCGTGATCTTCTGGCTCAGGTCACCGTTGGCGACGGCGGTGGTGACCTGGGCGATGTTGCGGACCTGTGAGGTCAGGTTCGAGGCCATGAAGTTGACGTTGTCGGTGAGGTCCTTCCAGACCCCCGACACGCCCCGCACCTGCGCACGGCCGCCGAGGTTGCCCTCGGTGCCGACCTCGCGTGCCACGCGGGTGACCTCGTCGGCGAACGCGGACAGCTGGTCGACCATCGTGTTGACCGTCAGCTTCAGTTCGAGAAGTTCACCGGTCGCCTCGACGGTCACCGTGCGGGTCAGATCGCCGCGCGCCACCGCCGTGGTCACCAGGGCGATGTCACGCACCTGGGCGGTCAGCCGGGACGCCATCGTGTTCACCGACTCGGTCACATCCCGCCAACTGCCCGACAGGCTCGTCACCTTGGCCCGGCCACCGAGCCGGCCCTCGGTGCCGACCTCGCGGGCGACCCGGGTGACCTCGCCGGTGAACCGGGAGAGCTGGTCCACCATCTTGTTCACGGCCTGGCCCAGCCGCCGCATATCGCCGCGCAACTGCCTGCTGCCGTCGTGCAGATCGACCCGCTGGGTCAGATCACCGCCGGCCACCGCGTCCAGCACCCGGGTCGCGTTCGCCGCCGGGGCCACCAGGGCGTCGAGCAACTGGTTGACGTCGTTGACCCGGGAGGTCCAGGCTCCCTGACCGGGGCTTGTGGAGAGGCGTTCGTCGAGCCGGCCGTGTCGGACCAGCTCCCGTTTCACGCGCTGCACTTCGGTGTGGAAGTGGGTGCTGCGATCCATGATCTGGTTGAAGAGGGCGGTCAGTTCGGCCACCGGGCCGCACCCCGACTCCGGCACCTTGGCGAAGTCACCGTCCCGGGCCGCGGTCATCGCGGCGACCAGAGGGCTGAGATCCGATGCTCGAATCTGGCCATCTTCGTGTCCGTCTTCGAGCACACGCGTAGCACTGTTCTCACTCATGGCGGCCCACTTCGGTAACTCGGCGCTTATGGGCGTGGCCAGTCTGTCACTCTGTCGGCATCGACTGAGGTGTATTCGTCCGAACCGCTCGGGGAGCTGTCCATGGGGGCCATTCCGACGCAACGGGAAACCGATTCCCGTGCCTCCGGTGCGCCTGTGCCGGGGGGCGCGCATCCACGTGCCGAAGAACATCCGCACGCCGACGCGCCCCCGCGTACAGAGACACATCCGGCCACCACCGCGCCCCCGCGCGCGGACACGCATCCGGCCACCGCGCCCCCGTACACCGACGTGCTTCCGGCCACGGCGACGCCCGCGCGCGCGGACACCCGTCCAGCCACTGCGGCACCCCCGCGCCCGGACGAGCATCCAGCCCCCACGCCCCCGTACGCGGACGAGCATCCAGCCACCGCATCCCCGCGCGCGGACGCGCACCCAGCCACGGACGAACCCCCGCGCGCCAAAGCCCATCCGCCCATCGACGAACTCCCGGAACTCCCGGAAACCCCACGCGCCGAGACGCACGCCACCCTCCCCGGCAGCCCCCTCGCGCCGGGCTCCGCCCGCGCGCTCTTACGGGCCGCGCTCGCCGACTGGGCCGAGCGAGGGCTGCCCGGCACCGAGCACCTCAGTGACCGGCTGGCCGACGATGCCGTGGCCGTCGTCAGCGAACTCGTCACCAACGCCGTGGTGTACGCGGGGACCGACGTCGCGGTGGAATGCCGGCTGGAGGCGGAGACGGGCGCCGTCGTCGTCGAGGTCCTGGACCACCACCCCTCCCGCGCCCCGCGCGACGTCGCGGTCGAACCGCCGTACGAGACACCGGAGCACGGGCGAGGGCTGCGGCTGGTCGCCGCACTCGCCGAGTCCTGGGGGATCACCTACCGCACCGGCGCCAAGACGGTGTGGGCGCGGCTGCCCGCGCACGGCGTCCCGACGGCGGGGGAACACGCCGCGTCCGCCGGGGAGCGCGGTCTGCACGTCGCCGGGATACTCGCCCCCGAGCCGCAGCGCACCGAAGAGGAACGTGACTGGCTGGGCCGAGGCGCCCTGTCCTTTCTCGCCGAGGCCTCCGACCTGCTCGCCGGTCAGCTCGACGAGAACCTGGTGGCCGCGCTCGCCGGACAGCTGATCGTGCCCCGGCTCGCCGACTGGTGCGCGGTGTGGCTGGAGGACGAGGTCACCGGCCGGGCCGGCTGGACGGCCGACGGGCCCGCGGGCACCGGACCGCAGCTGGCCCGGGTCTGGCACGCCGGCGAGCACCGCATCGAAGACCTGCGCCGGGCTCTGGAGAAGGAGTCGCCACGCCCGCCCGACCCGGCCCGCTCCGGCCCCGCCGCCTTCCCCTGGCCCCGCCAGGCCCTCGGCCCCGACGGCTCCGCGCTCGCCTACCGTCTGACGGCCGGTGGCCGCCCGCTCGGCACCCTGGTCATCGGCCGGGCCGGGCTGCAGAGCTACCCCGACGAGATCACCGGACTCGTGGAGGACCTCAGCCGCCGGGTGGCGCTCGCCATCGGCGCCGCCCGCCAGTACGCCCGGCAGGCCACCATCAGCGCCGTCCTGCAGCGCGGCCTGCTGCCCGGCGCGGTCGCCGAGATACCCGGGATGCGCAGCGCACTGGTGTACGAGCCGTGTGACAAGGGCGGACCCAGCGGTGACTTCTACGACATCTTCCCGGCCGGCGACGGACGCTGGTGCTTCGCCGTCGGCGACGTCCAGGGCAAGGGACCCGAGGCCGCCGTCGTCATCGGCCTCGCCCGGCCCTGGCTGCGGCTGCTGGCCCGCGAGGGCTACCGCGTCGCCGACGTCCTGGACCGCCTCAACCAGCTGCTCCTCGACGACGCCACGGAGGCCGCGGACGCGGCGGCCCGCGCGCTGGCCGCCGCGGGCGGCCGGCCGACAGGCCCCGGCGACGGCCCGCAGACCCGGTTCCTGTCCCTCCTCTACGGCGAACTCGCGCCCTTCGACGGCGGTGTGCGCTGCACCCTCGCCTCCGCCGGACACCCGCTGCCGCTGCTGCTCGGGGCGGGCGGCGAGGTCCGTACGGCAGCGCACCCGCAGACCCTCATCGGGGTCATCGAGGACGCCACGTACACCAGCGAGACCTTCGAGCTGCGCTCCGGCGACAGCCTGCTGTGCGTGACGGACGGGGTGACCGAGCGGCGCAGCGGCTCCCGGCAGTTCGACGACGAGGACGGGCTCGCCGAGGCGCTGGCCGGGTGCGTGGGGCTCGACGCGGAGCTGATCGCGGCGCGGATCAAGCGGCTGGTGCACGAGTTCGGGGTACGGCCGCCGGCGGACGACCTGGCGCTGCTGGTACTGCAGGCCGAGTAACGGCGACGGGTGCGGCCGTCGGCACAGGACAAGTGGGCGCCCGTGGGTGCGGGACAGACGGCCGCCCGTAGGTGCGGGACAGATGGACGCCCGTAAGCGCGGGAAAGACGGGCGCTCGTCGGTACGGGACAGATGGCCGTCCGCAGGTACGGGACAGATGGCCGCCCGCAGGTACGGGACAATGGGGGTATGCCTTCCGCACTCCCCGACGGCGAGCCCGTCCCCGACGACGGCGCCCTCCCCGCGTCCGCGCTCGCCGGGGCGGCCGACCGTCCCCTCGGGTTCTATCTGCACGTCCCGTACTGCGCGACCCGCTGCGGCTACTGCGACTTCAACACGTACACGGCGACCGAGCTGCGCGGCACCGGCGGTGTCCTCGCCTCCCGCGACAACTACGCGGACACCCTGACCGACGAGGTCAGGCTGGCCCGCAAGGTCCTCGGCGACGACCCGCGCGAGGTCCGTACGGTCTTCGTCGGCGGCGGCACGCCCACGCTGCTGGCCGCGGGCGATCTCGTACGCATGCTGGCGGCGATCCGCGACGAGTTCGGCCTCGCGGCGGACGCGGAGATCACCACCGAGGCGAACCCGGAGTCGGTGGACCCGGCCTACCTCGCGGAGCTTCGGCAGGGCGGCTTCAACCGGATCTCCTTCGGTATGCAGAGCGCGCAGCAGCACGTGCTGCGCGTGCTGGACCGTACGCACACACCGGGGCGTCCGGAGGCGTGTGTGGCGGAGGCCCGCGCGGCCGGGTTCGAGCACGTCAACCTGGACCTGATCTACGGCACGCCCGGCGAGTCGGACGACGACTGGCGGTCCTCGCTCCAAGCGGCGCTGGGGGCCGGTCCGGACCACGTCTCGGCGTACGCGCTGATCGTCGAGGAGGGTACGCAGCTGGCCCGGCGGATCCGCCGCGGCGAGGTGCCGATGACGGACGACGACGTGCACGCGGACCGGTATCTGATCGCCGAGGAGACACTGGCGGCGGCCGGGTTCGACTGGTACGAGGTGTCGAACTGGGCGACCTCGGACGCGGGGCGCTGTCTGCACAACGAGCTGTACTGGCGGGGCGCCGACTGGTGGGGGGCGGGACCGGGGGCGCACTCGCACGTGGGCGGGGTGCGCTGGTGGAACGTGAAGCATCCGGGGGCGTACGCGGCGGCGCTGGCGGCGGGGCGGTCGCCGGGGGCCGGGCGGGAGATCCTCTCGGAGGAGGACCGCCGGGTGGAGCGGATTCTGCTGGAGCTGCGGTTGCGGGAGGGGGTCCCGCTGGATCTCCTGCGGACGGAGGGGCTTGCCGCGTCCCGACGGGCGCTCTCGGACGGCCTGCTCCAAGACCGGCCCTACGAGGCGGGGCGTGCCGTGCTGACGCTGCGGGGGCGGTTGTTGGCGGACGCGGTGGTCAGGGACCTGGTGGACTGATCACGCTGGAGGGCGAATCCCTGCACGACGCCCGTTCGGTCCCTGACGCGGCAGGCGAAATCCCGGCCTACCTCATCGTCGACCCGATCGTGGCACATTGCGTTCTGCTCACGGAGCCCATCGGCACAGGGGACGAAGCCGACCACCGGGCCCAGCGGATCACCACCTTCGGCGCCGCCCTCTCGCTGGAATCGCTCGGCATCGAACTCGACACGAGCGAGTTCGGCACCTACAAGGGCGTCAAGCCGGGGTCCGTGACGAAGTCGATCAGCTCCTCCACCCTCCCCAGCAACTCCGGCTCCAGGTCCTTGTAGGACCCCACCCGCTTCAGGATCGCCTGCCACACCGCCCCCGTGTTCTCCGGCCAGCCCACGGCCCGGCACACCCCCGTCTTCCAGTCCTGGCCGCGCGGCACCCGGGGCCACGCCTCGATGCCCACGGCGGACGGCTTCACCGCCTCCCAGATGTCGATGTACGGGTGGCCCACCACCAGGGCGTGCTCACTCGTCACCGACTCGGCGATGCGCCACTCCTTCGTGCCCGGCACCAGGTGGTCCACCAGCACGCCCAGCCGGGCGTCCGGGCCCGGCGCGAAGTCGGCCACGATCGACGGGAGGTCGTCCACGCCCCCCAGGTACTCCACGACCACGCCCTCGACGCGCAGGTCGTCGCCCCACACCTTCTCGACCAGTTCCGCGTCGTGCCGGCCCTCGACGTAGATACGGCCGGCGCGGGCCACCCGGGCCCGTGCGCCGGGGACGGCGACCGAACCGGAGGCGGTACGGGACGGACGTACCGGAGTCGTCGACGGCGGCCGGACCAGGGTCACCACCCGGCCTTCGAGGAGGAAGCCGCTCGGTTCCAGCGGAAAGACCCGGTGCTTGCCGTGGCGGTCCTCCAGGGTGACCGTTCCGGCCTCGCAGCGGATCACCGCACCGCAGAACCCCGTCCCCGGCTCCTCGACCACCAGGCCGGGCTCCGCCGGGACCTCGGGTACGGGCTTGGGCTTCTTCCACGGCGGGGTCAGGTCCGGAGAATACTGGCGCATTCGGATGACGATAGGAGAAGCGGCCGAGGAGCACCTACGACACGCCGAAACGCGCTGCCAGCGCGTCGCGTTGTGCCCGTACGAAGGCCGCGTCCACCACCGCTCCGTGACCGGGCACGTACAGCGCGTCCTCGCCGCCCAAATCGAGGAGCCGGTCCAGCGCGGCGGGCCAGTGGGCCGGGGCGGCGTCGGGGCCCGCCTGGGGTTCGCCGGACTCCTCGACCAGGTCGCCGCAGAAGACCACCTCGGGGGAGCCGGGGACGAGGACCGCGAGGTCGTGGGCGGTGTGGCCGGGGCCCACGTTCGCCAGCAGAACCCGCCGGCCGTCACCCAGGTCGAGGGTCCACTCGCCGAAGACCCGGTGGCGGGGCACGACCAGGACCTCGGCCGCCTCGTCCGCCAGGGAGGCGTCCAGGCCGTTGCGTACGGCGTCCGCGCGCAGCTCCTCCCGCGCGCGGCGCCCGTCGACCGTCGTCTCGATGCCCACCGCGCCGAACATCTCCGCCCCCGAGAACGCCGCGGCGCCGAAGACATGATCGAAGTGGGGGTGGGTAAGCGCGAGATGAGTCACACGGTGACCGGTGAGCCGCTCCGCCTGTCCTCGCAGCCGCCCGCCCTCCCCGAGACTCGACCCGGAATCGATCAACAGCGCGGTACCCTCACCGACGACCAGCCCCACCGTGCAGTCCCAGCCCGGCAGCCGGCACCGGCCGACCCCGGCCGCCACCCGTTGCCATCCCAGCTCTTCCCAAGTCACCGTCATACCGCGACGCTAGCCAAGACAGCACGTCCGGGCGCGGTCTCGCGGGACCGGCCTTGCCCGGGGCGTACCCCACGGCCGTACACTGGGCCGGGGAACGCTGGCACTCGGATGTGACGAGTGCCAGGCCAGGCGCGACGGGGACGACCTCTGGAGGTGTGTGCGCGATGCTGAGTGAACGCAGGCTTCAGGTGCTGCGCGCCATCGTCCAGGACTACGTCGGCACCGAGGAGCCCGTCGGGTCCAAGGCGCTCACCGAGCGCCACGGCCTCGGCGTCTCCCCGGCGACGGTCCGCAACGACATGGCGGCCCTGGAGGACGAGGGGTACATCGCCCAGCCGCACACCAGTGCCGGGCGGATCCCCACGGACAAGGGGTACCGGCTGTTCGTCGACAAGCTGGCCGGCGTCAAGCCGATGACCGCGCCCGAGCGGCGCGCCATCCAGAACTTCCTCGACGGCGCGGTCGACCTGGACGACGTCGTGGCCCGGACGGTGCGGCTGCTCGCGCAGCTGACCCGGCAGGTCGCGGTCGTGCAGTACCCCTCGCTGACCCGCTCGACCGTGCGGCACGTGGAGCTGCTCTCGCTCGCCCCCGCGCGCGTGATGCTCGTGCTGATCACGGACACCGGCCGGGTCGAGCAGCGGATGGTCGACTGCCCGGCGCCGGTCAGCGAGACCTCGCTCGCGGATCTGCGGGCGCGGCTCAACAGCCGGGTCGCGGGCCGTCGTTTCGCCGACGTGCCGCGCCTGGTGGAGGACCTGCCGGAGGCCTTCGACCTGGAGGACCGCGGTGCGGTCACCACGGTGCTCTCCACCCTCCTGGAGACACTCGTCGAAGAGAACGAGGAGCGGCTGATGATCGGCGGCACCGCCAATCTGACCCGCTTCGGACATGACTTTCCCCTCACCATCCGGCCCGTCCTGGAGGCACTCGAGGAGCAGGTCGTGCTTCTCAAGCTCCTTGGTGAGGCCGGGGATTCGGGCATGACCGTACGCATCGGTCACGAGAACGCCTATGAGGGACTCAACTCCACGTCCGTCGTGTCGGTCGGCTACGGTTCGGGCAACGAGGCAGTAGCCAAGCTCGGCGTGGTCGGACCGACCCGCATGGATTACCCGGGAACGATGGGAGCGGTACGCGCAGTGGCACGGTACGTCGGACAGATCCTGGCGGAGTCGTAAGTGGCCACGGACTACTACGCCGTTCTCGGCGTGCGCCGCGACGCGTCGCAGGAAGAGATCAAGAAGGCCTTCCGGCGGCTCGCACGCGAGCTGCATCCGGACGTCAACCCCGATCCGAAGACCCAGGAGCGGTTCAAGGAGATCAACGCCGCTTACGAGGTGCTGTCGGACCCGCAGAAGAAGCAGGTCTACGACCTGGGCGGCGACCCCCTCTCGCAGGCGGGCGGCGCCGGTGGCGCGGGCGGCTTCGGCGCCGGCGGCTTCGGCAACTTCTCCGACATCATGGACGCCTTCTTCGGTACGGCGTCCCAGCGCGGTCCGCGCTCGCGCACCCGGCGCGGCCAGGACGCGATGATCCGGCTGGAGATCGAGCTCGACGAGGCGGCCTTCGGCACCACGAAGGACATCCAGGTCGACACGGCCGTCGTCTGCACCACCTGCAGCGGCGAGGGCGCGGCGCCGGGCACCTCCGCCCAGACATGTGACATGTGCCGCGGCCGGGGTGAGGTCTCGCAGGTCACCCGGTCCTTCCTCGGCCAGGTCATGACGTCCCGGCCGTGTCCGCAGTGCCAGGGCTTCGGGACCGTCGTCCCGACGCCGTGCCCGGAGTGCGCGGGTGACGGACGGATCCGCTCGCGGCGCACGCTGACGGTGAAGATCCCCGCCGGTGTCGACAACGGCACACGGATCCAGCTCGCGGGCGAGGGCGAGGTCGGCCCCGGCGGCGGTCCCGCCGGCGACCTGTACGTCGAGATCCACGAGCTGCCGCATTCGCAGTTCCAGCGCCGGGGCGACGACCTGCACTGCACGGTCACCCTCCCGATGACCGCGGCGGCCCTGGGCACCAAGGTCCCGCTGGAGACGCTGGACGGCCTGGAGGAGGTCGACATCCGGCCCGGCACCCAGTCCGGCCAGTCGATCCCGCTGCACAGTCGCGGTGTCACCCACCTGCGCGGCGGCGGCCGGGGCGACCTCATCGTGCACGTCGAGGTCCAGACCCCGAGCAAGCTCGACCCCGAGCAGGAACGGCTCCTGCGCGAGCTGGCGAAACTGCGCGGCGAGGAGCGCCCGCTGGGACAGTTCCAGCCGGGGCAGCAGGGGTTGTTCTCCCGGCTGAAGGACGCGTTCAACGGTCGCTGACGGGGTGGCTGCGGGCGGTTGTCCGCCGCCCGCCGCCCCTGCCCTGCCCGTCCACCGCTGGCATGTGCCAAGGGAAAGGCTCGATTTCGGACTTGTTCGGAAGACGTGACAACATGCCGTCATGTCCTCCGCACTGACCGATCTTTTCCCTCATCCGATCGTGCAGGCCCCCATGGCGGGCGGTGTCTCCGTACCGACGCTGGGCGCCGCCGTGTGCGAGGCCGGCGGGCTGGGGTTCCTCGCTGCCGGGTACAAGACGGCCGACGGCCTGTACCAGGAGATCAAGCAGCTGCGGAGCCTCACGTCCCGTCCCTTCGGCGTGAACATCTTCATGCCGCAGCCGGAGTACGCGGACCCGGCCGCGGTGGACGTCTACGCCCATCAGCTGGCCGGCGAGGCCTCCTGGTACGAGACAGAGCTCGGCGACCCCGAGAGCGGCCGTGACGACGGCTACGACGCCAAGCTCGCGGTGCTGCTCGACAACCCGGTGCCGGTGGTCTCCTTCCACTTCGGCACCCCCGGCCCGGACGTCCTGGACTCGCTGCGCCGGGCCGGCACCTTCACCCTGGTCACCGCGACCACCCCGGAGGAGGCCCTCGCCGTCGAGATGGCGGGCGCCGACGCGGTGATCGCGCAGGGCGTGGAGGCGGGCGGCCACCAGGGCACCCACCGGGACCTCCCGGAGACCGACGGCTCCGGCATCGGACTGCTGTCGCTGATCGCACAGATCCGCGAGACCGTACGCATCCCGATCATCGCGGCCGGCGGCATCATGCGCGGCAGCCAGATCGCCGCCACGCTCGCCGCGGGCGCGAGCGCGGCCCAGCTCGGCACGGCGTTCCTCGCCACCCCCGAGTCCGGCGCGAGCGCCGTGCACAAGCAGGCCCTGACCAACCCTCTGTTCGTTCGTACGGAGTTGACCCGGGCCTTCTCCGGGCGCCCGGCGCGCGGCCTGGTCAACCGGTTCCTGCGCGAACACGGGCCGTACGCGCCCGCCGCCTACCCGGAGCTCCACCACCTGACCTCGCCGCTGCGCAAGGCGGCGGCCAAGGCGGGCGACGCGCAGGGCATGGCGCTGTGGGCGGGACAGGGCCACCGGATGGCCCGCGATCTCCCCGCGGGGCGGCTGGTGGAGGTGCTGGCCGCCGAACTCGCCGCCGCGCAGGAAGCGTTGGGGGTCCGGCCTGCCCGGGGTGGCGTGCGATGACCGCGCCGGTGTTCGTGCTCGATCCCCTGGAACTCCCGGACTTCCGCGGCGGAGAGATCGTCCTCGACGGCCCCGAGGGGCGGCACGCGGTCTCCGTGAAGCGACTGCGGGCCGGCGAGGACGTCGTCCTCACGGACGGCCGCGGGCGCTGGATCGAGGGCGTCGTGAAGGCAGCCGAGGGCAAGGACCGGCTGGTCGTCACGGGCCTGGAGAGCGTCCACGAGGAACCCCGGGAGCAGCCCCGCGTCACTGTCGTCCAGGCCCTCCCCAAAGGTGACCGGGGCGAGTTGGCCGTCGAGACGATGACCGAGACCGGCGTCGACGCGATCGTGCCGTGGGCCGCCGCCCGCTGCATCACCCAGTGGAAGGGCGACCGCGGCCCGAAGGCGCTCGCCAAGTGGCGGGCCACCGCCCGCGAGGCCGGCAAGCAGTCCCGCCGGGCGCGTTTCCCCGAGGTCGCGGACGCGGCGACGACCAAGCAGGTTGCGGCACTTCTCGCCAAAGCCGACTTCGCCGCCGTACTGCACGAGGACCGCGACTACGGCAGCGAGCCGCTCGCCACCGCCGAACTGCCCGCCGACGGCGAGATCGTGCTGGTCGTCGGCCCCGAAGGGGGCGTGTCCCCCGAGGAGTTGGCGCTCTTCCAGGAGGCGGGCGCGAAGGCGTACCGCCTGGGCCGTACCGTGCTGCGTACGTCGACCGCCGGTACGGCCGCGACCGCGCTGCTCCTCGGCCGCACCGGCCGCTGGTCCTGACCGGCCGCACCGGCCGCACCGGCCACTGAGTGGCGCGCGGGTGGCCGTACGCGCTCTACCGTGGTGGGGCGGTCGGTGGCAGGCTGCCTTTCATGGGGTCGTTGAGACGATTCGGGCACGTCTGGTGCCAGGTCGACCCCACCTGCCGGCCGGTCGAGGGCAAGTGATCCACCGGTGAAGGTGGGTGGCCAAGTCAGCGAAACCCCTGGTCCCGGGCGGCGCGCGTGCATAGGGTGATCGGGTGACACAGCCAGCGACGTCGGGTTCTCCTGCGTATTTCCGGTATCCGCATCCGCACGGCGAATTGGTCGCCTTCACCGCCGAGGACGACGTGTGGCTCGCCCCGCTCGACGGCGGCAGGGCCTGGCGGGTGAGCGCCGACAACGTGCCGGTGACCCACCCCCGTATCTCGCCCGACGGCACGACCGTCGCCTGGACCTCCACCCGCGACGGCGCCCCCGAGGTGCACATCGCCCCGGTCGACGGCGGCCCCGCCGTACGCCTCACCCACTGGGGCAGCGCGCAGACCCAGGTCCGCGGCTGGACCCCCGAAGGGCAGGTCCTGGCGATCACCACGCACGGCCAGGCGAGCCTGCGCCGCAAGTGGGCGCACGCCGTCCCGCTCGACGGCGGACCGGCCACCCGGCTGCCGTACGGCCTCGTCGGCGACGTCGCCCACTCGGACTCGGGCACGGTCGTGGTGTCCTCGCCCATGGGACGCGAGGCGGCCTGGTGGAAGCGCTACCGGGGCGGCACGGCGGGCAAGCTGTGGATCGACCGCGCCGGCGACGGGGAGTTCGTACGGCTGCACGAAGAGCTGGACGGGAACCTCGAATACCCGCTGTGGGTGGGGGACCGGATCGCCTTCCTGTCCGACCATGAAGGCGTCGGCGCCCTGTACTCCTCCCTCGCCGACGGCTCCGACCTGCGCCGGCACACCCCCCTCGACGGTTTCTACGCCCGGCACGCGGCCGGTGACGGCACTCGGGTCGTGTACGTCAGCGCCGGCGAGCTGTGGATCCTGGACGACCTGGACGGCGCAGAGCCGCGCCGGCTGGAGGTACGGCTCGGCGGTCAGCGTGTCGACCGGCAGCCGTTCCCGGTGAACGCCGCCCGCTGGTTCGGCTGCGGCGCCCCCGACCACACCGCCCGCGGCAGCGCCATCAGCGTCCGCGGCGCCGTGCACTGGGTCACCCACCGGTCCGGACCCACCCGCGCGCTCGCCGCCGAACCCGGCGTACGGGCCCGGCTGCCGCGCACCTTCCGCGCGGACGGCGAGGAATGGGTGGTGTGGGTGACGGACGCGGAGGGCGACGACGCCCTGGAGTTCGCGCCCGCCACCGGCCTCGCCCCCGGCGCCACCCCGCGCCGCCTCGCCGCCGGACAGCTCGGCCGCGTCCTCGGACTCGCGATGGCCCCCGACGGCAGCCGGGCCGCGGTCGCCGCGCACGACGGACGTGTGCTGCTCGTCGAACGGGAGACCGGCGAGGTCCGCGAGGTCGACCGCAGCGAGGACGGCGACGTCTCCGGCCTCGTCTTCTCGCCCGACTCCGCCTGGCTCGCCTGGTCGCACCCCGGCCCGCGCCCCCTGCGTCAGCTGCGGCTCGCCAACACCACCGACCTGTCGGTCACCGAGGCGACCCCGCTGCGCTTCCAGGACTACGCGCCCGCGTTCACCCTCGACGGCAAGCACCTCGCCTTCCTGTCCAACCGCTCCTTCGACCCGGTCTACGACGAACACGTCTTCGACCTCGCCTTCGTGGTCGGCGACCGCCCGCACCTGATCACCCTGGCCGCGACCACGCCCTCGCCGTTCGGCCCGCAGCGGCACGGCCGTCCCTTCGAGGCGCCGGACAAGGACGAGATCCCCGACAGCGAGGGCACCCCGACCACCCGGATCGACCTGGAGGGCCTCGCCGACCGGATCGTGCCGTTCCCCGTCGAGGCCGCCCGCTACTCCAACCTGCGGGCCGCGAAGGACGGTGTGCTGTGGCTGCGGCACCCGGTCCAGGGCGTCCTCGGCTCCTCCCGGGCCACGCCGGACGACCCGGACCCGAAGACCGAGCTGGAGCGCTACGACCTCGCCCAGCAGCGCATCGAGCATCTCGCCACCGACGCCGACCACTTCGCGGTCAGCGGCGACGGCAAACGGGTCCTTTTGTGGACCGACGGGCGGCTGAAGGTCGTCCCCAGTGACCGGCGGGCCTCCAGCGACGACGACAGCGACTCCAACATCACCGTCGACCTCTCCCGGGTCCGGCAGCTGGTCGACCCCGCTGCCGAGTGGCGGCAGATGTACGAGGAGACCGGCCGCATCATGCGCGACCACTTCTGGCGCGCGGACATGAACGGCGTCGACTGGACCGGCGTCCTCGACCGCTACCGGCCCGTGGTGGACCGGGTCGCCACCCACGACGACCTCGTCGACCTGCTCTGGGAGGTCCAGGGTGAACTCGGCACCTCGCACGCCTACGTCATGCCGCGCGGCGGTCACGGCCACGGGCCCGGTCAGGGGCTCCTCGGCGCGGACGTCTCCCGCCACGAGGACGGCCCTCAAGGATCGGCGCGGTGGCGCATCGACCGCATCCTGCCGACCGAGACCTCCGATCCCGAGGCCCGCTCCCCGCTCGCCGCCCCCGGCGTCGCGGTGCGCGCCGGGGACGCGATCGTCGCGGTGGGCGGAGTGCCGGTCGACCCGGTCACCGGGCCCGCCCCACTCCTCATGGGTACGGCGGGCAAGCCGGTCGAGCTGACGATCTCACCGTCCGGCGGCGGCGAGGTACGGCACGCGGTCGTCGTCCCGGTCGACGACGAGGAACCCCTGCGCTACCACGCGTGGGTCGCGGACCGGCGGGCGTATGTGCACGAGAAGTCCGGCGGCCGGCTCGGCTATCTGCACGTGCCCGACATGCAGGCGCCCGGCTGGGCCCAGATCCACCGTGACCTGCGCGTCGAGGTCGCCCGGGAGGGCCTGGTCGTCGACGTCCGCGAGAACCGGGGCGGGCACACCTCCCAGCTCGTCGTCGAGAAACTGGCCCGGCGGATCGTCGGCTGGGCGGTGCCGCGCGGGATGCGGCCGTACAGCTACCCGCAGGACGCGCCCCGCGGGCCGGTCGTCGCCGTCGCCAACGAGTTCTCCGGCTCCGACGGGGACATCGTCAACGCGGCGATCAAGGCGCTGGGGATCGGGCCGGTGGTCGGTGTACGGACGTGGGGCGGGGTGGTCGGGATCGACAGCCGGTACCGGTTGGTCGACGGCACGCTGATCACGCAGCCGAAGTACGCCTTCTGGCTGGAGGGCTACGAGTGGGGCGTGGAGAACCACGGCGTCGACCCGGACGTGGAGGTCGTACAGCGGCCGCAGGACTACGCGGCGGGCCGGGACGTGCAGCTGGACGAGGCGGTACGGCTGGCGCTGGAGGCACTGGAGGACAGCCCGGCGAAGACACCGCCCGGATTGCCCAGCTAGGGACAATGTCGGTGATTTAGTGCATCAGTGCAGGTAGACGTTGTACTGGCTGCTGTTCTGGATGAGTGGGCCAATGGGATGCAGGGGGAGATCCGCCACCATCTGATGACGCGCCAGGCGATCTCGGGATATGGCAACGGGGCTCCCGGTAGGACAGAAGATCGACCAAAATCCGACTGTCTGCGAGGGAGCCCCGTTGGGCGCTCAGTCTGCCATCGCTGCTGCCTCAACCGTCACGACGGCGGTCCGTCCGGTATCCCCTCGAAGCCCTCGAAGGCGGTTGGAGCCGCAGTTCGGCGACCGGATCCGGCTCGACGTACTCACTGAGGAGATCGCCTCCGAAGCGGTCGACGAGGTACTCGAGTTGACCGGAACGGCCGAGCGCCGCCCGCGGGCTTCTGCCGGCCCGCGCGTTGGTCTGCTTCGTCCTGGCGCTGGGCTTGTTCAGCAGTCCGACAGCGCAGTCAGGATCAGCTCAGGCTGCCGGTGAGCGAGACGAGGCTGGGTGTACCGGGGTAGCCGGTGAGCTGTTCGGTGGCGTCCCACTTGCCGTCGGCGTGGCGGAGGGTGTGCCGGATGCGCCCGGTATTGGTGACTACTGCGGTCTGGAGTTCCCCGTCCACTGCGGCGGCACTGACGTTCGTCATGGTTTCGGAGCCCAGTCGGCTCGTCAGGCTGCCGAATGCGCTCCAGCTTCCGTCCGACGCGCGAATTCCGTGCCGGGCGCCGCCCGTGGCGTTGGTCAGGACGACCTGCAGGTCCCCGCCGATTCCGGCGAAGGCCATGCCGTTTGCTGCTCCTGGAGTGATGGCTTCCTGGTTGATGTGTCCCCAGTCGGTCCAGGTGCCGTCGGATGCCCGGACCGCGTGGTAGGCCTTGGTGCCGGCGACCACGCCGACATGGGTCTGGCCGCCGGAGGTCTGGGCGACGGTAACCTGGCGGGCGCCTGTCAGGACACCGAGCTGGTTGGAGACGTCACCCCACTTGGTCCAGGTGAGGTCCTCGTTCTGAATGGCGTGGTAGATCCGGTCGCCAGCCAGGCCGATCAAGGCCAAGCCGTTGCCGGTCGAGGTTACCGCCACCTCGGTGAGGCCGGCCTTGTCGCCCAGCGCGGCCGTCAGATCGGTGAAGGCGGCCCAACCGCCGGTGGGACGTCGGCTGGCTTCGTAGACGTGCCCGTCGCCACCAACGGCGAAGACATAGTTGATGTCGCGGACTCCGGCGTCGGCTGTGTAGGAGATGCTCTGAATGGTTCCTGCTGCCTTCTGCACATCGCCGAAGCCGGTCCAGTCACCGTTGCTGTCCCGCATCGCGTGGTACAAGCCGCTACTGGTGAGAGTCAGTGCCTGAGTCTTCCACGGGTTGAGAGTGGAGGCGGTGGCTTGTCGGATCCAGGTGCGGATGTCGTCGACGCGCGCCGCTACGGCACCGGTCCTGGTCTCTTTTTCGCCCAGGCAGCCGCCCTGCCAGGATGCGGTGGTGACGGCGACCAGCTCGGTACGGCCGTCCACTTGGCGGAAGACCGGCGCGCCGCTGTCCCCCTGGCACACGGGAGTGCCGTCGATACTGATCAGACCGTCTTGAACCTGGGTGGAGGTGAAGGACGCCTGGTGCAGTTGGTCGGGCACCCAGGTGTCCTTGGTCCGGCCGTAGCCCGCTCCGAGCAGTGCCTCGCCCGCGGTGGGAGCGGTGGTGGCCGGATGGAGCCAGCCGATGGTCTGTACGGGACTGGCAAGCTTGCCCACCACTACATCCCGCTCCGGGTGGGGTACGAGGTCAACCACGTTACGGACCTGCCCGGCGGTCCCGGTCAGGTTGGTGCGGCCGATGACCGCCGTGGTCTTCAGTTTGGGCGCGCCTGCGGCCAGTGCCGTCGGCTGTGTGGGGTCGTCCGCGAAGCAGCTCGACGCGGTGATCACCCACTGGTTGTTCAGCAGGGTGCCCGTGCAGGCGCGCTTGCCGCCGATGTCGAGCTTCACAGTGAATGCGTAACTGGTGTTCGTGACCGGATCGCCGCCAGTCGCCTGCGCTGGGGTGGTGGTGAGCGCACTGACCACGGCAACTGAGGCCAGCAGCGCCTTGGCCCGCGCTCGGCGGGAAGGTCTGATAGACACTGATCTTTCGCTTCCTATAAGTAGCAAACAGCGTGCCGAGACACGTGGTGGCATGGGTCGGGACGGTGGAAATCGCTTCGGCCGCGATGAGGGCTACCGGGACACGCTGGACAGGGCCGAGGCGGTGGCACGGCGAAGTGGAACCTCTTCTCGCTGGACATGGTGGGGTCAGCCCGTGACACGGATTTCGACCAGCACGGAGCGGGGCCCGCCCACGGTCCCCTCGCCCACGCTCTCGAAGCCGCCTTCTTCGACCTTGACGGTGGTGGTCTCACCGTTGGCGGTGAGGTCGGCACTGATGGGGTGCTGGCCGGTCTCCAGCGCGAAGACGCGCGGTAGTTCGAGCGTCAGGTAGCCGCTCGGAGTGGTGGCCCGGAAGCAGTAGTTGGCCTTCCGGCCGACCACGTCGTCCTTGACCGTGTACACCTTGATCTGGTCACTCGTGCTGTCGCAGTCCACCAGCAGGACGTGTCCGTCGCCTTTCTTGAGCCGGATGCCCTGGGTCGTCAGGATGTCGGCGGCGCCGGGGTAGTCGAATTGCTCCACCGCGACGGGCGGGACGTCGGTAGCCTCGGGGGGAGAATCATCGGCAGCAGCAAGAGGGATTCCGATAATCGCGCCGAGAGCACTAAAGACTCCGGAAACAAGAAGAATTCGGGCGCGGAGAAACACCGCAGGCTCCTTTCGGACGCGACAGCCTTATTTCCGGGATGCCGCCCCCGTTAAGTGTTTGGTTCGTAGAGATCATCCACACCGTAACCTCACAATTACCCATGAGCAACACCCAACCTCCGCGCCACACACGCAGGTTGGGTGGATGATTAATCCATGCAGGAAGGTTCTTAATGAAAAGGAAAAGCAATGGTAAATAATGGCAAAATGGAGGAAGATCGGACAAGTCGGATCGCTTGCGGTCGGCCGAATATCCTATTCACTCGCCGCGGGCACGGAAGTTATGCTCACCCCTCCGATGTTCGACAGCCCTGCAGGCGTCGATAAGCGAGATGGGTAGCCAGTGCATCGAATAATTAACGAGTCTGATATAGGTGGTAAATCGTCCCGTGCGAGACACAGAACGGCCTTAGGTCTGCTTTCTCTGCTCCTCGCTGTCGGCCTCCTCGGTCCCACGCCCGCGGTGGGCGGTGAGCTTCTGGCCACCGTGCCTTCGGCCGCTGTAGCCGCGGCGACGGTGACCGCGGGTGACCGCGATCTGGTGGTCGATTACTGGAGAGAGGGCGGCCCTGGCGTCAAGGCGGCCGCCGAGGCGGCGCTGACCGGCAGTGACGCAGACGTGCAGGCGTTCCTGGCGGTCGCAGACGACCTGTCCTTCGAGGACGAGCGGGTGAGTGCCGCCCAGTTCGCCTCGGTGGGCGGCCCCGAGTTGCTGGCCGCCGCACGTACAGCGCTCGCAGGTACCCCGGACGGACTGCACGACTTCCTGGACGACGGCTGGGAAGATGCCATGGAGCAGGACAATCGGGTCCTGGCCGCCCAGGTCATCGACACCGGTGGCCCCAATGTGCAAGACGCGGGCCGGGCAGCGCTGGCAGGATCGGCTGAGGACGTCAGGACGTTCCTCAACACGACGCAGTACGCGCAGCGTGAGCAGGACGAACGGACGCAGGTCGCGCAGATCATCAGCGCGGGCGCCACCAACGTACGGGCAGCCGGGCGGCTCGCGCTGAACGGCAATGCCGAGGACATCACCGAGTTCCTGCAGGTGGGCCAGTTCGTCGCCCTCGCGAAGGACCAGGAGCACGCCACCGTCGCCCAGCTGGCCCAGCAGGCGAAGGAGGCGGGCAAGCAGGCCGCGAAGGAGACCACGGCCGCCAAGACGGAGTCCGCCAAGGCGGTCAAGGCCTCACAGCTCGCCAAGGAGGCGGCACTTGAGGCCGCGTCCGAGGCCGAGGCCGCCAAGGACGACACCGACAAGGCCGCACGCGCCGCCAAGCGCGCCGCCACGGCGGCGTCCCAGGCCGCCGCCTCCGCGCAGAAGGCCATCGACGCGGCCAATGCCGCGAACAACTCCGCGCGCGTCGCCGCAAGCGCCGCCTCGCAGGCGGCAGCTGCCGCGGCCGGCGCCTCGCAGGCAGCCTCCCGCGCCCGCAACGCCGCTGCCGACGCCGCGGTGGACGCCGGGAACGCCGCGGCCGCACGGAAAGCCGCCGAGGACGCCCGTTCCGCCGCCAAGGGCGCCGACCTCGCCGCCGACGCTGCCGACCAAGCCGCCGTTGCCGCCGACGCGGCAGGCGATGCCGCCAGCTCGGCGGCGAGCGCGGGGGCCAACGCCAACGCCGCAGCCAACGCGGCGATCGAGGCCGGCAACTACGCCGGCCAGTCCAGTGCGGCCGCCGCCGAGGCCCGAGCCGCTGCCGCGGCCGCCAAGCGCCACGCCGTCGAGGCCAACCGCGCAGCCGGCGCCGCGGAAGCACTGGCCCGCAAAGCCGCGACTGCGGCCCGCGACGCCCGCGACGCCGCCAAGTCGGCGGCCACCCACGCGAAGAACGCCGCCGCTGCTGCCGACGACGCGGCTGAGCACGCGGGCGAGGCTGCGCAGGCCGCCACCAGGTCCACCGCGCACGCGAATGCCGCCACCGACGCCGCGAACGCGGCCACAGCGGCCGTGACCAAGGCCCAGGGGATCTACACCATCGCCCGCGAGATCGAGGCGGCGGAACTCCTCGGCCGTAGGAACGCGGGCATCGAACTGGCCAAGGACGACAAGGAGGCGTACGACGCCCTCACCGCCGCCCAGGACGAGCGGGAGAAGGCCGCCCAGGACCGGGAGGCCGAACGGAACCGGCTGGTGGCCGAAGCAGGCAAGGCCGGTACCGACCTCGCGGCCGTCGCCGACCAGGGCCGCGCCCTGGCCGTACTGGTGATGAAGAACGGCACCGCATGGGGCCGCGCCGCGGCCGAGGCAGCACTCGGCGGTCCGGATGAGGTCGTCCTGGACTACCTGCGCAACGGCTGGCGCACAGCCGAGCAACAGGATGAGCGCTCCTACGTCGAGCGGCTCGCCGAGGAGAGCGAGGACAAGGCCGTGCGCGACGCGGCCGAGACCGCCCTCGATGGCGACGCCGTCGCCATCAGCGCGTTCGTCGACAACGGCCAGTATCAGGTCGCAGCCGAGTCCATGCGTGTCGCCATCGCCCAGACCGTTTCCGGTGCCGGTCCTGTCCTGACCGAGGCGGGCCGCGCTGCCCTGGCTACGGGCGATCCCAAAAAATTCAGCGAGTTCCTCCTCACGACGCAGAACACGGCGCGGACCGAGGACGAACGGGTCAGGGCGGCGCAGCTGGTCGATAGTGGCACCCCCGAGGTGAAGTCGGCCGCCCGGATCGCACTGGAAGGCTCGCCACAGGCGCTCCACGCCTTCATCGTCTCCGGCCAGTACAAGGCTCAGCGCAAGGACTACCTCACCGCCACCCACGTGGCCCAGATCCAGAAGATGATCTCGGACGCGCAGAAGATCGCGGCCACCGCCCAGCAAAATGCCGAGACCGCCCAAAAGGTGGCTGCCACCGCTCGCAATGCTGCGGACAAGGCCAAGGAGTGGGCCCAGAAGGCCGACGACTCCGCGAAAAAGGCGCAGGACTACGCCAAGCAGGCTGACCAGTACGCCAAGGACGCCGAGGAGTCCGCGTCGAAGGCAGCGGCGTCCGCCAAGACGGCACGCGATGCGGCGAATCGCGCGGATGTTTCCGCCTCCCGCGCGGCCAAGTCCGCGGCCGACGCCACGCTCTCCTCGGAGGTGGCTCAGGCTTCCGCATCCCACGCGGCGTACTACGCCGACGAGGCACGCAAGTCCGCGGTCGCCGCAGGCAAGGACGCGGATGCTGCGCTCCAGGCAGCCACCGAGGCCTTTACCGCCGCGGTCACCAAGCGCAGGGAAGAGGAGGAAGCGCGCCGCAAGGCTGCCGTGGCAGCCAAGGAGGCCGCGGTGAAGAACGGCATGACTCCGGCCGAGATCTACCGCTGCGAGCAGGCGCTGGTCCCGTGCGAGCCGGCAACCTTCGCCCGCTGGTGCCAGCAGTCGGAGATCATGTGCGGCATCCTTCACGACGGCAAAGAGTTCGGCGACGCGATGGAGCAGCTCTGGAACGGCGAGAAGGAGCTCCTCGGCATCAGCAGTTTCGAGAAGTGCCTGCGCAACAAGGACTTCAACAGCTGCAAGGGCGTCGCCGTGGACGCCGTCCTAAGCGGCAAGCTGAAAGCCCTTGACCGGGTGTACGACGAGCTGAAACTGCTCAAACGCGGCTGCAAGGTCGTCGGTGCAACCTCGTTCCTATTGACCACATCGTTCGCGGCGGCGGCGAGCGGTGCTCCCGGTTGTCTGGAAGGAAAGGAGGACTACAAGGTCTACAACCCAGTCACCGGCAATATCATCACCGATATCGACCTCTTCGAGAACGGCGTGATGTGGGAAGTGAAAACGGCCATTTACGCTGAAAGCGACTGGCTGGACAAGCATGTCAGCCTGAAATTAGCCAACTACCTGGACTGCCGGAAAGTGCTTCCCGGGTACGAGAACGCGCCGATCGGCTTCCGGTTCACCAGGTCCGGGATGGACCCGCGGTTCCGAGCGGCACTGCAGTCGCGGTTCGAGCAGCTCAGGCGGGATCACCCGGACCTCGACCTCAGACTGGAGATTGCAGATTGAGCTATCCCTTCGAGCAAGGCGGCGAGACACTCTGGGACGCGGGCTACCACAGTGGGCAGCTATACGCCTCCCTGGCCTGGGGTGCCGCCGGGTTCTTCGAACTGCCGTCCGGGCTGTCGGACACCCCACAGGGCAGCTGTGAAATCGACCCACCGGTTTTCCAGTCTTTCGTTGAGCAGTTGTACCGGCTCTACGCCTCAACCGACAACGATGTACTGCATGGTCTGGCACATGGCCTCCTGGTCACCTCGCTCGTCCTGCTGAAACGGGCGGGTGGCGAGATCGACCTTCGCCCCGAACATGAGGCGGCCTTGCAGGAGCAGATCGCGCAACTCGGGCGGTCCATGGCGTAACTGGATCTTGCATGAGGGCCCGTCACGTCACCGCGGTGACGGGCCCTCCGAAGCTTCCCCTCGTGGACACCCGGGAAAGGGGACGTGAGGTTCCAGAGAAAGTAGTGCCAGATGGGAAGCACAACAGGCGGTACGCGGAGGAGTAAAAAACGGGACGTGGGAGTGCCCGTGCGCTCCTCCGAAAAGACCGCCACTGAGGTGGTGCCGGAGCTGGGCGTCAGCGCCGAGGGACTGCGGAACTGGGTCAAGCGGGACCCGATCCACCGCGGGCAGGGGAACGTCGGCAGAGCTGACGAGGGCCGAGCGAGGACTGCGGAGGCTGGCCGCCGAGCAGGCAGAGACGATCGACGTTGCTGCGAAAAGCGGGTGCCTTCTCGCGGAGAGCGATCAATGAGCAAGGTGTGCGCATTCATCGAGGCGAGAACACCCATGGTGTTGCTCTCCTGTGCCGGCTGCTGAAGGTGGGCAGCTCCTCCTTCTACGCGTGGCTGGCCGGCGAGAAGACCCGGTAGGTGCAGCAGAACGCGGGCGACGCCCCGGCGAACGAGATAACCGTGGGCGGGCAGTCGAGCCACCGGGCTCAGTGGCAGCGGGCAGTCACCGCGTCTCGCGTATGTCTCCGTGCGCTGTCCAGCTGTTGATGAAGGCAGTAAAGGCACTGGTCGGCACCGACAGCGTGCCTCGGTGCGGGGCCTTCGAATCGCGTACAGAGGTGACCGGGCCGTTGAACCCCACCTCGACGCAGTCGCTTCCGGATCCTCCGCTGTAGGAGGACTTGAGCCAGCGGACGTCTTCGCCGACGGCTTCCTGAGCCAGTGCCATTATCGCTCCCTGCGTGCTGTGGCGGTGAACTCTCTGACGAGGTCCGCGAGCAGGCTGCTCGTCTCCGAGGTGCTGAGCGCCTGTGACCGCAGATACTCGAAGACCACCCTATGACGCTCCAACTCGCCTGACTTCTCGAGGTACAGAGCCCCGCTGAGATTGCTGAGATGCACCACGTCGAGCGACGGCTCGGGGCCGCGGATACTGATGAAGCTGGTGCTTTCGGCCGCATGTGCTCCGCTGCTGAAAGGGAGGATCTGCACCGTGATGTGTGGCATGCCGGAGGCTGTGGCCAGGTGCTCCAGCTGCTCGGCCATGACCTCGGGTGAGCCGACGCGGCGCCGGACGACGGCTTCGTCCAGGATGGCCCACAGGTGGGGCGGCGGCTGCCTCTTGAGGACTTCCTGCCGTTTCATCCGAACGTCCACCATCCGCTCGATCAACTCCGGCGCGGCGCGTACCTCGGCCGCCTGGATCACAGCAGTCGCGTATGCGCGGGTCTGCAGCAATCCAGGTACGTAGGTGTTGGCCCAGTGGCACTCTTCGACTGCCTCGTCCTCAAGCGTGAGCAGCGGAGTGATCCAGCCGGGGATCGCGTCGTGGTAACTCTGCCACCACCCCTGCACCTTGGCGTTCTTGGCCAGTGACACGAGCGCGGCGCGTTCCTCGTCGGTGGTGCCGTATGCGCGGCACAGCGCATCCACCACCAGCCACTTCACGGGTCCCCGATTGGACTCATAGCGGTTCACGGTCGCCCGGGACACCCCAGCGGCTTCGCCGGCCACTTCGAGGTTGAGCCCTTTCAGGTCCCTCAACCGCTTCAGTTCGGCCCCGAGTTGGCGGCGTCTGGTGGTTGGCCCCACGGCTGTCCTTTCCATGAGCTTACGTAGTCGTCCAGTTGCCCTGAGCGGGTCGGCGACAACGCTCACACATGTCAATGCGGAGATGTGTCACCCACACGGGGGGATTCTAGGAGATGTTCGCCGTGAGATTCTCATGGCGAGACGATCAGTGTCACACTCCACGCAACGGGAGGGACGCCGTGGCTCACCGGATGGGCTGCCTGGTGCGCACTCCCCTCGCATGCTTGACCGCCGAAGGAGCCCAAATGCGTCGACTGATCAGACAACTCACCGACTGGATGCGGCTGTTCTCCACATCGTCCGGTAGTGACCGCGACGAGCGGATGCCCTCGCCGGTCGATCCTCCGATCACTCGACCGACTGTGCCTCGTTCCACCCCCGCTCTCACCGCCCGCGCCTGGTACGAGCCCATCGATGGCTCCGCCACCCCCCCTCGTCCGCCCCAACCTGACCGCGTACGAGCGCGAGGAGAAAGCCCGCCTCCCGCGGTTGAGGCGCGACACCCTGGGGCTCGCCCCGTACGGCGTCGATCTCGACAGCCGTGACATCCAGGAGTGCCTGGGGGGGGCGTCATGAGTGAGCAGGCGGACCGCGTACGACTTCTGCCCTGGACCGGCGCGCACGGTCAGCCCTGTCTTCTGCTCACCGGTGGTGATGGCTCTGCCTCCCGGCTCGCCGACCGGATCGAGAGCGTGCAACTCGGCCTCGCCCACCGGCTCCTCGGGCGGACTCGGGACCTGCTTGCGGCAGGAGGGCTGGGTGACAGGGAACTGGGATTGCTGGCGGACCAGTTGGCGGACGCTCTCTCCGACACGCTGCGCATCGCCACGTCACGAGGCTCACGCCTCGGGGGTTGGCAGCGGGCTCCGGAGGGCGGAACCGCGGGCGGAGTCGTGGGCGAAACCACGGGTGGAGCCACGGACGGGCCGCTGCCGGCAATGGATGTCCTCCGCCACGTATGGGGGTGTCGCCCAGCCGGGCTCCGGGCCCACAGCCTGCTCGCCCTCCCGGGCCGTGACCTCTCCTCCGCGCGCGCCGCGCGGCGTCACGTGCGTGACACGGCCCGGTCGTGGGGGCTGTCCAGGAGCTCGGTCGACGACCTGGAGTCGATCAGCGGGGAGTTGGTCGCGAATGCCCTGGAGCACAGTGACAGCCGCACCATCACGGTCACGTGTGCCCTCACCGCCGACAGGATCGTCATCGGTGTGACCGACGAGGGCGCCGGGCGGCGGCCGTACGCCGATCGCCCCGGAACGCCCTGTCCGCCGGGGCCGGAGAGCGAGCACGGCCGCGGCCTGCTGATCACTGACGTGCTCGCCGCCCGCTGGGGGGCCCAGCCGAGCGGAAGCGGTCTGACGGTCTGGGCGGAGGTCCTCGCTGACGCTCCGGGGGATGCAGTCCGGTGACCGTCGCCGTCGCCGTTGCATGGACACCGAGCGGTGAGGGTGGGCGCGGGCGGCACTGGTACGACGTACCGCCGCCTGCCGCCCGCCCCCCGGTCCTCAGTTCTTCGCGTCGTCCGCCGGAACGGCATCCGGCGGCGGCGGAGCCACCGGCCTCAGCTTCAGCCAGACCAGGAAGAAGACGCCGAGGGCCAGCATCGCCAGGCCCGTCCACAGGTTGATGTTGACGTCCACTGCCTTGTCGAGGTCGGCGTCGGAGGCGGTGAGGCCCGCGATCGTGACGATGACGCCGTAGACGACGAACAGGCCGCCGATGATGCGGCGGATGTCGAAGAGGCGGGCGGCTGTCGCGGACTGGGTCTGGAGTTCCAGGACCTCGCGCTGGACGTCCTTCTCGGAGTAACCGCGGTCTTCGGTGGGGTGCTCGGACATGGTGGTTCCTTTCCTCCCGCGGTCAGATCGAGAACGGGATGTAGCAGGCGGCCGCGAGGATCACCGCGCCCCAGCCCAGCAGGGCGGGCTTGCGGTACCAGGCGTCGTCGCCGGCGGCGGGCGCTTCGTCCATGCCGGGGGAGGGCGTCCCCTCGGTCGGGCGGAGCCGGGACGGGGAGCGGGTGCCGTAGACCAGGCCCTGGAGTTCCTCGGCCGGCTTGGGGGCCGTGAAGAGGGACACGACGACCATCACCACCGCGCCCGCCACGAAGCCGGCTATGGCGGAGACGAAGTTGGCGCCCTGGTCGGAGGGGATGTCGATGATGCCCTGCTTGTAGATCCAGAAGTAGTTCACCATCGTCGTGACGGTGCCGGCGAGCAGGCCCCAGAAGCCGGACTTCGCGGACGCGCGCTTCCAGAACATGCCGACGATGAAGACGACGAACATCGGCACGTTGAAGAAGGAGAACAGCGTCTGGAGGTAGCTCATGATGTTCGAGAAGGACGCGGCGAGGAACGCCGTGCCCACCGAGGCGGTGACGCCGATCACCGTGATCAGGCGGCCGAAGCGGACGTAGTAGGCGTCCTCGCGGCCCTTGACCACGTACCGGCCCCAGATGTCGTTGGTGAACACCGTGTTGAAGGACGACACGTTCGCCGCCATGCCCGCCATGAACGCGGCGAGGAGGCCGGTGACCGCGATGCCGAGGATGCCGTTGGGCAGGAGCTGTTCCATGAGGTAGGGGATGGCGTCGTTGTACTGGAGGTCGGAGCCCGCGGTGCCGATCTTCGGGACCAGGACCGCCGCGACCAGGCCCGGGATCATGACGAGGAAGACGATGAAGATCTTCGGGAAGGCCGCGATCAGCGGGGTGCGCTGGGCGGCGCTGAGGTTCTTCGCGGACAGGGCCCGCTGGACCTCGGCGAAGTTCGTCGTCCATTGAATTGCACCTCGGGCTGATGCCCGAGGATTCTGGCCTTCTCGACTTGTTGCTGTGCCGCTACGCGGCACGGGCTTCGGTCGGGAATCCGTGGCTTCCTGTTTCTTCGCGCTGTGCCGGGATTGCTCCTGGTCTTACCGGCGCTCCGCAGGCCGATACCGCCAGTCCGGCGGCCGTTTTCACGTTGATCGCGGCATTGTGGCCCCGGTCGTGGACGGTGCCGCAGGCGGTACAGGTCCATTCCCGGACGTTGAGGGGTTTGGGTCCGTCCTTGACGCCACAGGCGGAACAGGTCTGGGAGGTCGGCTCGAACCGGCCGATCTTGACCAGGGTGCGGCCGTACCGTTGTGCTTTGTACTCCAGCATGCTGATGAACGAGGACCATCCGGCGTCGTGCACACTCTTGGCCAGCCTGGTGCGGGCCAGTCCCGCCACCGACTGGTTTTCCACGGCGATCCGGGTCGGCTTCACCACGAACGCGGTGGCCGCCTCGAGCGGGGTGCCGTGTGGGGAGCACAAGGTTCCGGGGCTGCCACGGGACAAGACGATGATCACAAACGGCCCCGGCGACTGTCAGGTCTGCGCTGAGCGGATCCGTGACAGCCTCGGCGATGGTGAGATCTTCCGGATCCCCTCACCTGGCGCATTCTTTGGCAAGTACCGCGATCAGGAGACCTACAACTGGAGCAACAACTACCATGCCGTAGTGGTACTCAATGGGCGGGTTTATGACGCCTTCACTCCGAAGGGCGGGGAGTTGATCGAAGAGTACAAGGGTCGGTGGGAGTACGGCGACATCATCGATTTCGGGTTTTGAGGACACCTGTGAATGACAGAAAGTTCTTTGAAGGGGTTAGATCCAGGCCAGGGCTCTACGGCCTTAACGGCTCGTATAGGAGTACGTTCATGTTCCTCATCGGATTTGATGAGGCCCGCTCGGGTGGGCTTCTACGCGGTTTCACCGAGTGGCTGATCGTACGCAAGGGTGAACGCTCCAGCTTCGGTTGGCAGGCCCTCGTCCTTGACGAGGCATTCCCCGATGTCGAGTCGTGGGGCCTGAACAAACTGGAGAAATTGAATGCACAGCAAGAACTGAAAGCTGTAGACCTGCTCCTCTCTCTCCTGCTTGAGTTTCTGGCAGTACGGGATGACACGATGGCGCTGGCTCACATGTATTCGCAGTATCACTCCCTCCAGGCCAGGGCTAACGACTCCGGAAAAGAATAAAATCGGAGCACCCCCGATGCGAAGCGGCCCCCGGCAAACTCTGTTTGCCGGGGGCCGCTTCGCCGAGCCTCATTCCCGGTCGGATTTGTGAAACTTGCCCAGGCCGGGACTGCCACGGCCCCGGTGTCGTCCGGCGCGCACGCACCCGCTCCACGAAGCGCTGACCGCGCAGGGCGGTGCCGGGGGAAGCGGGGGTCCGGGGGCCGGCCGAAGGCCCCCGGCAGCCACCCGCCCCAGCCCACACCGAAGGCGTGCCGCCGGCATCCGGATCGACTATGCGCCGAGAAGATCAGGAAGAGCCTCGGCGGCGGCGAGATCATCACCATCAAGCCGGTAGACGAGATGATCCTTCCGAAATATCGGGGAGTGGACGCGGGTTGGTTCTTCCACGTGGTGGTGGTCTACAACGGTCGGGTTTACGACGCCTGGACCGGACGGGCCGGCGACACCATCGCCGAGTACAAGGCCCAGTGGACCAGGCACAACAAAATCGACTTCGGGTTCTAGGGGACGAGTGAACGACAAAATGATCGTCGAGGCGATCCGCGACAGTCCGGAAGGGTACGGCCTGAACGGCACCTACTACCCGACCGCCATGCTCCTCACGGGCATCGACCTCGGCAGGTCGGGCGGGCTGCTGCGCGGCTTCACGGAGTGGCTGGTCGTCCGCAGGGGCGAGTGCAGCAGCTTCTACTGGCATAAGCTTGTCCTCCTGGACCTGTTCCCCGACCTGGGCCTCCGGGGGTGGAAGGACCCGGGCCACCTGACTCCGGAGCAGCACCGGCAGGTCGTGCACCACCTTTGCTCGCTCATCCTGGAGTTCCTGGATGTACGGAACCAGCCGCGAGAACTGGGTTTGATGTACACGCGGTACGAAGCGATGTACGCGCACATCTGGAAGTAGACGAAAGGGCAGCCCTACCGGAAATCCACTGGTGGGGCGGCCCTTTCGCCTCCATCGGCCTCGGTGGGAGCGTCTGCTCAACGGCCCTGTCCCACTTTCGGTGGTGACCGAGTGAGCTGCTATCCGAGGAGGATGCGGTGCCGAAGCAGGGTGAAGCCGGCTCGTCCGTGTATCTGGCGCGCGATCGGCTTGGGTTTGGTGTTGATGCCCTCGGTGGGGCCGTTGCTGTACGGAAGTGTGAGCGCGGCGATCACTGTGTCCCGGTCTTGGTCCAGGCCTCGGGCTCAGGGTGCAGATGGGGCAGATCGGGTGCGCGGACTTGGGCGATCCAGTGTGACAGTCTCTCGCCTGCCCGGCCCGTGTTCCCCAACCCCGAGGAGCCGGACCCGGACGACCACCCGGCGCCAAGAACAAACACGGGAACCTTGCTACGACGTCGGCAAGACCGGTAAACGCCCCGAAAACCTCAGAGCCATCGGCAAGCCTGGAAGATCCTGGTAGATGAAGAACAAGCTGGGTGCGCGGGCCGCGTCATGTGCGGCTCCGTCGCGTGGGCGCGCGCCCCGGCCACAGAGCACCCGCACCCGGCGACGATACGATGCCCCCCCACGCGATCAACCCGCTCGACCCGATCAACCCGCTCACCCCCCGGAGGGACCATGGCAGGGGAACCGCAGGACGACTGTCTGTTCTGCAAGATCGTCGCGGGGCAGATCCCGGCGACGATCGTCCGTGAGACCGACACGACCGTCGCGTTCCGGGACATCAACCCCCAGGCGCCCACCCACATCCTGGTGATCCCGAAGGCCCACCACGTGGACGCCGCGGCGCTCGCCGCCGCCGCCCCGGAACTCGCCGCGGACGTCCTGCGCGAGACCCAGGCCATCGCCGACCAGGAGCAGCTGGACAGCTACCGCATCGTCTTCAACACCGGCAGCGGCGCCGGCCAGACCGTGTGGCACGCCCACGCGCACGTCCTCGGCGGCCGCGGCCTGCAGTGGCCGCCCGGATGACCCCCGGGTGACCCATCGTGTCCGTACGTGAGTTGGTCGTCCTCGGCACCGCCAGCCAGGTCCCGACCCGGCACCGCAACCACAACGGCTATCTGCTGCGCTGGGACGGCGAGGGAATCCTCTTCGACCCCGGCGAGGGCACGCAGCGGCAGATGCTGCGCGCCGGGGTCGCCGCGCACGACCTCGACCGGATCTGCGTCACGCACTTCCACGGGGACCATTCGCTCGGCCTTGCCGGAGTCATCCAGCGCATCAACCTCGACCGGGTTCCGCACGAGGTCACCGCGCACTACCCGAAGTCCGGGCAGCGCTTCTTCGAGAGGCTGCGGTGGGCCACCCCCTACCGCGCGACGGTCGAGATCACCGAGGCACCGGTCGCGGGGGACGGGGTGATCGCCGAAACGGATGCCTACACCCTGGAAGTCCGCAGGCTCTCCCACTCCGTCGAGTCCTACGGATACCGCCTGACCGAGCCCGACGGCCGCCGTATGCTGCCCGACCGGCTCGCCGCGCACGGCATCAAGGGCCCGGACGTCGGACGGCTCCAACGGGAGGGCGTACTGAACGGCGTCTCCCTCGACGACGTCAGCGAGACGCGCCGCGGGCAGCGGTTCGCGTTCGTCATGGACACCCGGCTGTGCGACGGCGTGCACGCGCTGGCCGAGGGCTGCGACCTGCTCGTCATCGAGTCGACGTTCCTCGACGAGGACGAGGAACTGGCCGTGGAACACGGGCACCTGACGGCGGGTCAGGCCGCCCGCGTGGCCCGGGACGCCGGCGTGCGGCATCTCGTGCTCACCCACTTCAGCCAGCGCTACTCCGAGCCGGACGAGTTCGAACGGCAGGCGCGGTCCGCCGGGTACGACGGGGAGCTGACGGTGGCGCACGATCTGCTGCGGGTCCCGGTTCCGAAACGGCGGTAAAACGGCCGTACGATGCTTTGATGTCCCTCCCCAAAGCAGAACTGCACCTCCATATCGAAGGCACCCTGGAGCCGGAGCTGGCCTTCGAGCTGGCCGCGCGCAACGGCGTGTCGCTGCCGTACGCCGACACGGACGCGCTCCGTGAGGCGTACCGGTTCGCGGACCTCCAGTCCTTCCTGAACCTGTACTACGAGCTCATGGCCGTGCTCCGGACCGAGCGGGACTTCGAGGACCTGGCGAACGCCTATCTCGCCCGGGCCGCCGCGCAGGGTGTGCGCCACGCGGAGATCTTCTTCGACCCGCAGGCGCACCTCGCCCGGGGCGTCGGCATGGGGACGGTCGTCGAGGGACTGTGGCGGGCGCTGGGGAACAGCGAGGCCGCGCACGGCGTCTCCACGCAGTTGATCATGTGCTTCCTGCGGGACGAGTCCGCCGAGTCGGCGCTGGAGACGCTGGAGGCCGCGAAGCCGTATCTCGACCGGATCGCCGGCGTCGGGCTGGACTCGGCGGAGGTCGGGCATCCGCCGGTGAAGTTCCGCGAGGTGTACGACTCGGCAGCGGCCTTGGGTCTGAGGCGGGTGGCGCACGCGGGTGAGGAGGGCCCGCCGGAGTACATCACCGAGGCCCTGGACGTGCTCGGCGTCGAGCGGATCGACCACGGCCTGCGCTGCATGGAGGACCCGGCGCTGGTCGAGCGGCTGGTCCGCGACCGGGTGCCGCTGACGCTGTGCCCCCTGTCCAACGTCCGTCTCCGCACCGTCGACGTCCTCGGCGACCACCCGCTGCCCGCGATGTTGGAGGCCGGCCTGATGTGCACGGTCAACTCCGACGACCCGGCCTACTTCGGCGGCTACGCGGGCGACAACTTCGACGCCGTACACCAGGCACTGGGCCTGGGCGAGGACCGGCTGCGCGAACTGGCCCGCAACTCCTTCCTCGCGTCCTTCCTGGACCACGACGAGGAGCGGCGGACGCGGTACCTCGCGGAGGTGGAGGCGTACGCCTTCCCGTAGCCGGCGCCTGCCTACGGGGGTGCGCTAACGCCAGTGCGGCGCGCCCCCGGCGCCCGGTGCCGCCGCCTCGACCTTGCCCCTGATCTCCCGCATCACCGCGACGATCCGCTCCTCGTGCTCCGGGGTCAGCCGGGTCACCGGCACCGAGCAGCTGACGGCGTCCTGGGCAGGGGAGTCGTAGCGCAGGGCGAAACCGAAGCCGACGATGCCGAGGACGCTCTCCTCGCGGTCGATCGAGTAGCCGCGCGTCCGCACCTCGGCGAGGTCGGCGAGCAAGGTCTCCCTGCTGGTGCGCGTGTGCGGGGTGAGCGCCTCGTAGGGCCCCTCGGGCAGCTCCGCGTCGTCCCGCTCGGCCAGCAGCGCCTTACCCAGCGCGGTCACGTGCGCCGGCAGCCGCCGCCCCACCCGGCTGATGGTCCGCAGGTACTCGTGCGACTCGCGCGTGGCCAGATACGTCACGTCCCGGCCGTCGAGGCGCCCCATGTGGATCGTCTCGCCGAGCGCCTGGGACGCCTCGTCGAGCAAGGGCAGTACGACGCGCACGCGGGGGTCGGAGTCGAGGTAGCTCGTGCCGGTGAGCAGGGCGTGGATGCCGATGCCGTAGAGCGAGCCGGTGACGTCGGTGCGGACCCAGCCGCGCGAGATCAGCGTCTGGAGCAGCGCGTACATCGAGCTGCGCGGCACCTCCAGCGCGTCGGCGAGTTCCTGGAGGCGGGCCGGACGGTCGCCCCGCGCGGCGAGCAGTTCCAGCAACTCGACCGTGCGCGCGGCCGACTTCACCTCGCGGACGCCCCCTGTGTCTGACATGCGTCGATCGTAAGGGGGTGTTCGGACGACCTCGTAGGAGCCGCGCTGTGATCCGGTACGTGGTCCGCTGGTCCCCGAGTCGACCCTCACACGATCGAGTCGACTCGGCCTACTGCACTCCGTCCGGCGTTGGTAACTGCTCGCAGTGGGGGGTCGGCGGGGGTGTTCAGGCGGCGCGGGGAGCCGACGCGAGCCGCGGTCTCGGCAGGACGGTCGGCGGGTTGTCGGTGCTGTGGTGCAGACTGGCTGATCCGTACCACGTCAGGGAGCGCACCGTGATCGCGTCCACCGCGTCCGTCGGAGAGGACCACCGCAACCGGCCCAGGGTCGACCCACTGGCCGCCCTGCGCACACCGGAGGATCCGCCCTGGGACGTGTATCTCACGGGCACCGTCTTCCTCGACATCATCTTCACCGGGCTCGACTCCGCCCCGGTGCGCGGGACCGAGTCATGGGCCCGCGGGATGGGGTCGAGCCCGGGCGGCGTGGCCAACATGGCGGCGGCTCTGGCGAGGCTCGGCCTGAGGACCTCCCTCGCGGCCGCGTTCGGCGACGACCACTACGGCGAGTACTGCTGGGACACCCTGGAACAGGGCGAGGGCATCGACCTCGCCCCGTCCCGCACGGTGCCCGGCTGGCACTCCCCGGTCACCGTCTCCATGGCGTACGAGGGCGAGCGCACCATGATCTCCCACGGCCACGAGCCCCCTCCCGAGGAGCCCGCGCCGGACTGCCCGCCACGCGCGCGTGCCGCCATCGCCTCCCTCACGCCCGGCCGACGCGCCCCCTGGATCGCCCAGGCGGCGGGCAAGGGTGCCAGGATCTTCGGCGACGTCGGCTGGGACGACACCGGGGCCTGGGATCTGGCGGCTCTGCCCGATCTCGAACACTGCGAGGCGTTCCTGCCGAACGCGGAGGAGGCGATGCGGTACACGCGAACCGACTGCCCGCGCGCCGCCGCGCACGCGCTCACGGACCACGTGCCGCTCGCCGTCGTCACCCTCGGCGCGGAAGGGGCGTACGCGGTGGACCGGCGGACGGGGGAGACGGCGGAGGTTCCGGCCATCGCGGTGGAGGCCCTCGACCCGACCGGCGCCGGAGACGTCTTCGTGGCGGGTTTCGTCACCAGCACGCTGGCCGGCTGGCCGCTGGCCGACCGGCTGGCCTTCGCGGGCCTGACCGCCGCGCTGTCCGTCCAGGAGTTCGGCGGCTCCCTGTCCGCCCCCGGCTGGTCCGAGATCGGCGCGTGGTGGCGCAGGGTGCAGTCGGTGGCCGAGCAGGACCCGACAGCCCTGCGGCGGTACGGATTCCTCGCGGACCTGGCACCGGAGGAGGCGGACCAGCCCTGGCCGCTGCGGCGAGCGGTGCCGACGATCGGGTTCGGGCGATCGGTGTGAGCGGGGCGGGGGCCGTGCGCTCGGGAGAGCCGCGCGCTCCGGAAGGCCGCACAGTGCACAAGAGCCGCCCGCCCCGGAAGGCCGCCCGCCCCGCAGGAGCCCTCCGTGAAAACACCTACGGCGTTGTCAGTCCCGCGTCGTACTCTTGGTGGTGCTAGGCCGCTCTCAGCTACGCGGCCCTGATGAGGAGGAACCGCAGGCCTTAAGCGCCGGCCCATGACTCAGACACCCATAGCTCACACACCCGCGCAGGGGCAGGCGAGAGCACAGTTCACCGTTCCCGCCCAGCACCCCATGGTGACCGTCCTGGGATCCGGCGACGCCCTCCTGCGTGTGATCGAGAAGGCCTTCCCGGCGGCCGACATCCACGTCCGGGGCAACGAGATCAGCGCGGTCGGCGACGCCGCCGACGTCGCCCTCATTTCGCGCATGTTCGAGGAGATGATGCTGGTGCTCCGCACCGGGCAACCGATGACGGAGGACGCAGTGGAACGCTCGATCGCCATGCTGAAGGCAAGTGAGAACGGGACGAGCGACGGCCAGGAGACCCCGGCCGAGGTGCTCACGCAGAACATCCTCTCCTCGCGCGGCCGCACGATCCGCCCCAAGACCCTCAACCAGAAGCGGTACGTCGACGCGATCGACAAGCACACGATCGTCTTCGGCATCGGCCCCGCCGGTACCGGCAAGACCTATCTCGCCATGGCCAAGGCGGTCCAGGCCCTGCAGTCCAAGCAGGTCAACCGCATCATCCTGACCCGCCCCGCGGTGGAGGCGGGAGAGCGCCTCGGCTTCCTCCCGGGCACGCTCTACGAGAAGATCGACCCGTATCTGCGCCCGCTGTACGACGCGCTGCACGACATGCTGGACCCGGACTCGATCCCGCGGCTGATGGCGGCGGGGACGATCGAGGTCGCGCCGCTGGCATACATGCGCGGCAGGACGCTCAATGACGCCTTCATCATCCTGGACGAGGCCCAGAACACCAGCCCCGAGCAGATGAAGATGTTCCTCACCCGCCTCGGTTTCGAATCGAAGATCGTGATCACGGGTGACGTCACCCAGGTCGACCTGCCGAGCGGGACGAAGTCCGGTCTGCGGCAGGTGCAGGACATCCTGGAAGGGCTGGACGACGTCCACTTCTCCCGGCTGTCGTCCCAGGATGTCGTCCGGCACAAGCTGGTCGGCCGTATCGTCGACGCGTACGAGAAGTACGACAGCCTGAACGGGACGGAAAACGGCACCCACAAGGGCGGCCGCAACCAACGGAAGTAGACAAGCACCACACCATGTCGATCGACGTCAACAACGAGTCCGGAACCGAGGTCGACGAGCAGGCGATCCTCGACATCGCCCGCTACGCACTCGCGCGGATGCGCATCCACCCGCTCTCCGAGCTCTCGGTGATCGCGGTGGACGCCGACGCCATGGAGCAGCTGCACATCCAGTGGATGGACCTGCCGGGGCCCACGGACGTCATGTCCTTCCCGATGGACGAACTGCGTCCGCCGTCGAAGGACGACGAAGAGCCCCCGCAGGGCCTCCTCGGCGACATCGTGCTGTGTCCCGAGGTCGCCGAGAAGCAGGGCAAGGAAGCGGACACGCAGCACTCCATGGACGAGGAGCTCCAACTCCTCACCGTCCACGGCGTGCTGCACCTGCTGGGCTACGACCACGAGGAGCCCGACGAGAAGGCCGAGATGTTCGGCCTGCAGGCGGCCATCGTGGACGGCTGGCGCGCGGAGAAGGGCCTGACCGGCCCGTCGCCGGCCCCGACCGTCTCATGAGCCCCGCCCTCGTCTCCGGCGCGATCGCCCTGGTCGTCGTCGCGTGGCTCGCCGCCTGCGCGGAAGCGGGCCTCGCCCGCGTCTCCAGCTTCCGCGCCGAGGAGGCCGTACGCACCGGCCGCCGCGGCAACGCCAAGCTCGCCCAGATCGCCGCGGACCCGACCCGCTATCTCAACGTGGCGCTGCTGGTCCGCGTCGCCTGCGAGATGGCGGCCGCCGCGCTCGTCACGTACGCCTGTCTGCGGGAGTTCGAGGGCACCACCGAGGCCCTGCTGGTCGCGATCGGGGTGATGGTCCTCGTGTCGTACGTCGCCGTGGGCGTCTCCCCGCGCACCATCGGCCGCCAGCACCCGCTCAACACGGCCACGGCGGCGGCGTACGTCCTGCTGCCGCTGGCCCGGATCATGGGCCCGATCCCGTCGTTGCTGATCCTCATCGGCAACGCGCTCACCCCCGGCAAGGGCTTCCGCCGCGGCCCCTTCGCCTCCGAGGCGGAGCTGCGGGCGATGGTCGACCTCGCCGAGAAGGAGTCGCTGATCGAGGACGACGAGCGCCGCATGGTGCACTCGGTCTTCGAGCTGGGCGACACGCTCGTACGGGAGGTGATGGTCCCGCGCACCGACCTCGTCGTCATCGAGCGCTACAAGACGATCCGTCAGGCGCTGACCCTGGCGCTGAGGTCGGGTTTCTCGCGGATCCCCGTCACGGGGGAGAGCGAGGACGACATCGTGGGGATCGTGTATCTGAAGGACCTGGTCCGCAAGACGCACATCAGCCGGGACGTCGAGTCCGAGCTGGTGTCGACCGCCATGCGCCCGGCGGTCTTCGTGCCCGACACCAAGAACGCCGGCGATCTGCTCCGCGAGATGCAGCAGGACCGCAACCACGTGGCCGTGGTGATCGACGAGTACGGCGGCACGGCCGGCATCGTCACCATCGAGGACATCCTCGAGGAGATCGTCGGCGAGATCACCGACGAGTACGACCGTGAGCTCCCGCCGGTCGAGGACCTGGGCGACGACCGCTTCCGGGTCACCGCCCGCCTCGACATCACCGACCTGGGCGAGCTGTACCACCTGGAGGAGTACGACGACGAGGATGTGGAGACCGTCGGCGGTCTGCTGGCGAAGGCGCTGGGCCGGGTGCCGATCGCCGGAGCCTCCTCGGTGGTCGAACTCCCCGACGGCCGCAAGCTGCGCCTGACCGCGGAGACCTCGGCGGGCCGCCGGAACAAGATCGTGACGGTGCTGGTGGAGCCGGTGGGCCCGGCGGGGCCGCCCGAGGACGAGGAGAAGAAGGCGGAGTGACACCCCAGGAACTGCGCGCCCTCTGCCTGTCCTTCAACGAGGCCGCGGAGGACTTCCCGTTCCGGCCGGAGATCTCGGTCTTCAAGGTGCTGGGCAAGCTCTTCGCCCTGACCACGCTGGACGCCCGCCCCCTCACGGTCAACCTCAAGTGCGACCCGGAGGACGCCATCCGGCTGCGCGGCGAACACCCGGGACTGATCGTCCCCGGCTATCACATGAACAAGCGCCACTGGAACACGGTGACGGTGGACGCCGACCTGCCGGACGAGCTGGTACGGGAGCTGGTCGAGGACTCGTACGACCTGGTGGTGGCAGGTCTGCCGAGGGCGGAACGGCTGCGCCTCGACCGTCCGTGAACGCCGCCCTCGCGACCGGGGCGTACGCCGGGTTCGTATGCTCAGCCCATGACTGACAGCGCGCTTGACCCCGAGGACCGCAAGATCGTCACCCTGGCCCGTTCGGCGCGGGCCCGCAACGGTGTGCCCGAGGGGGCGGCCGTACGGGACGAGACGGGCCGTACGTATGTCGCCGGGACCGTGGCCCTGGACTCGCTGAAGCTGAGCGCGCTGCGGACGGCGGTGGCGATGGCGGTGGCGTCAGGGGCGACGTCGTTGGAGGCGGCGGCTGTGGTGACGGACGCGGAGGGTGTTCCGGGGGAGGATCTGGCGGCGGTACGGGACCTGGGTGGTGCCGGGACACCGGTGCTGGTGGCGGGATCTGACGGTGCCGTGCGGCTGACGGTCTCGGCGGGCTGAGGTCCTCAGGGTTCCCGCCGCCACCGCCCTGCCCGCCCCTTCGGCCCCGCCAGGGGCTTGCGTCCCTGGCGGGGCTTGCGTCCCTGAACCCCCTCCGGCCTGCGCAGCCTTGTCCTCTCCCGCCGGACGGGCTGAGTGAGTAGGCCGGAAATCGGCCTTGCAGGCGCCTGCTGCCCGCGCATCAATGAAAACGTACCCCCTGACGGTCCATCAGATTGAGCCGCGCAGTTGACCGCACCCACCTGTCAAAGCCGATGGCCGTCGACGCGCACTCCCCGACAGCACGAAGGGAGCTCATCTCCATGAGAGGCAAGCGCACAACCACAGGTGCGGCAGTACTGGTCGGTGCCCTCGCGGTCACCGGACTCGCGTTCGCGCCCACCGCGTCCGCCGTCGCCCCGACGACGGCGACGATCACCGCCAGCTGCGGAGCGTTCGGCGGCGGGGCCGCCACGCTGACCGCGACGCAGAACGGCACCTCGGCCACCATGACCCTCTCGTCCACCGCCATCACCACACCGCTCGCGCTGGCGAAGGACTCCATCACGGCCAAGCTCACCATGGTGAGGTCGGCCGGCGGCACCGTCCTCTTCAGCGGGAAGAAGAACCCGGCCATACCCGCCGGTGGCTCGGTCACCGTCGGCCCGCTCAACGGCACCGTGACCTCCGGCGACCGCCTGGAGTTCTTCGGCGGCTCGCTGCAGATGACCGTCTTCGGGATCTCTGTCAGCTGTACGGCGAGCGCGAATCAGTCACCGGGCCCGTTCGTGTACAACTGAGCGTTCAACCGACCGCTCGGCCCGGGCGTTTCGGCCGGGCGTTCGGCCGAGTGATCAACTGATGGATCGACTGAGTGAACTGTTCCGGATGCCGCGGAAACTGATGGTCCGTCAGCTTTCTGCGGCATCTGCATTGACTTCTCACTCCGCCTCCACATCAATGGCCCCCTGTCGGCGCAGAGAAGCCGCTGCGCCCGCATCCCTCAGGAGGGGGCAAGCATGGGTCCGACACTCCGAAGACCGCGCCGGCGCCGTTGGGCGTCGCTGCTCGGGGTGACCGCGGTCGCGGTCACCGCGGGCGGGGCGCTGGCCTGCCCGGCCGGTGCGGCGGGTAAGAACGTCGACTTCGCCACGCACTGCATCCCGCCGGCGATCGCGGGCCTCCCGCCGATCGACGGCACCACCACCGCCAACGTCTCGGTCGACAACACCAGCCCCAAGGTCGGCGACACGGTCAAGGTGACCTACACGGTGGTCGCCCCGGCCGCCGGCAACCCCACCGAGCTCGACCTGCCGGCCGACATCATGACCCCGACCGGCAAGGTCACCCTCGGTGGTACGCAGACCGGGGACGTGACGGTCGCGGGGCCGAAGAAGAACGCTCCGGTCAAGGGGAAGGCCCCCTTCCCGTCGTTCTCCATGACCGGATCGTTCAAGGTCACCAAGGCCGGCGCGATCACGCTCTCGCCGGGCGACTACAACATCCACACCAGCTACATCATGGAGCTGGACACCCCGTGCACGGTGACCAGTCCGCCCGCGCCGGTCTCCGAGACCGTCACCGCGACGGACGGCTCGACCCCGGGCAACCAGCGTGCCCTCACGCTGGGTTCGGCCTCCGGGAACCAGGGTGACAGCGTCACCGTCAACGGCAACGGCTTCACGGCGGGCGCGACCGTCACCCTGGCCGGACGCTCCGGGGACAAGCAGACCGGGGACACCGCGACCGTGACCGCGGACGCCCAGGGCGCCTTCAGCGGCTCGCTCGTCGTCACCGACAAGACGACGAGCGGGATCGTCGCGTACGAGGGCGCCTCCTGGGACCCGGACAACGGCGCGGGGCCGGCGGCCTACGTCGTCAACGGCACCACGCCGCCCACGCCCGGCGGGAGCCAGAAGCTGACGACGATCGTGAAGGCGGGGGCGCTGTCCATGTCCCAGGCCGGGGACGCCGTCGCGCTGAAGGCGGTCCACTTCGGCAAGGGCGGGCCCTCGACCGGTGCCCTCAACAGGGTGACGGTCAAGGACTTCCGGGGCGGGCCGGCGGGCTGGTCCCTGACCGGCAAGGTCACCGACTTCACCGGCTCCGGCGCCCATCTCACCGATCCCGGTGCCAAGATCGACGCCGGGAAGCTGAGCTGGACCCCGGCCTGCGCGACCAAGGCCGGCAGTCCCAGCACCTGCAAGGCGGGTTCGGCGGGCACGGTGGGCACCTCGGGGGCGACCCTGGCGTCGACCCCGGACGGCACGCTCACCGGCGGTGAGTTCACCGTGGATGCCGGACTCTCCCTGGACGTACCGGCGTTCACGCCGCCGGGCACGTACTCCGGCGTCCTCACCCTCACGCTCAGCTGAGTCCGACGGCACGGGCGCCCGCACCCGCCCGTCGCCTCCATCCACGTCCGTGGGGGCCGCATCCATGCGCACGTTCGTCGCACCCATGCGCACGTTCTCCGTTCTCCTCCTCGGCCTGCTGCTCCTGGCCCTGACCGCGGGACCCGCCCACGCCGCCGACAACGGCAACTGGTCCGTCTACCCGGCGTCCTCGCAGATCGCCGACCGCCCGTACTTCTACCTCTCCGCCGACCCCGGTACGACCCTGAGGGACAAGGTCGTCGTCGCCAACAAGACCGGCGGCCCGCTGACCTTCCGCCTCTACGCGGCCGACGCCTACAACACCGCCCGCGACGGCGGTTTCGCCGTACGGACGCAGAAGGAGAGGCAGCGCGGGGTGGGTGCGTGGGCGAAGCCCGCCCGCACCCGGGTCACCGTCCCGGCGCACGGCGAGGTCGCCGTGCCCTTCACGCTCCGGGTGCCCGCGGACGCCGAACCCGGGGACCATCCGGGCGCGTTGGTGGCACTCGACGAACGCGTGGACCAGGGCGACGGCTCCCTCGCGCTCGGTGTGCAACGGGCCGTCGGTGCCCGCGTCTACCTCCGCGTCGGCGGCCCCGTCCTCGCCGCGATCGCCGTCGAGGACGTCCGCGTCATCCATTCTCAGCCACTCGTCCCCGGCCTCGGCGACAGCGCGGCGACGGTCTCCTACACCCTCCACAACACCGGCAACGTCACCGTCGACCCGAAGGTGGAACTGCGGGCACAGGGCCTGTTCGGCCGAACGCTCCTCGCCCGCGATCTGCCGAAGGTCCCCGCCGAGCTGTTGCCCGGACAGCGGGTGCGGCTCTCCGAACCGTGGCGGGGCGCGCCGCAACTCGACTGGGGCGATGTGACGTTGACGGCGAGCGCGCAGAACACCCGGGAGTCGGCGAGCGCGTCCTTCTTCGCCCTGCCGTGGCTGGTCGTGGCGGTACTGGCCGTCGCCCTGGTGGTGGGCGTCGTCCTGCTGGTCAGAGCGCGTCGGGTCCGCGCTCGCCCGTCCGTACCCGTACGACCGTCTCCACCGGCAGCATCCACACCTTTCCGTCGCCGATCTTCCCCGTCTTCGCGGCCTTGACGATCGCGTCGATCGCCGCGTCCGCGGCGGCGTCCTCGACGACGACCTCGATACGGACCTTGGGGACCAGGTCGACCTGGTACTCGGCGCCGCGGTACACCTCGGTGTGGCCGCGCTGACGGCCGTAGCCACTGGCCTCGGTCACGGTCAGACCGTGCACGCCGAGCTCCTGGAGGGCGGTCTTGACCTCGTCGAGGCGGTACGGCTTGACGATCGCGGTGATGAGCTTCATGCCTGGCTCTTGACCTTCTGGGCGGAGAGGACGGAGGACGCGGAGACCGGGGCGCCGTGGCCCAGGACGCCGTGATCGTATGCGGTCTCGGCGTGCACCGTAAGGTCCAGACCGGTGTGCTCCTGCTCCTCGCTCGCGCGGAAGCCCATCGTCTTGTCGATCAGCTTGCCGAGGCCGTACGTGACGAGGAAGGCGTACGCCCCCACGGCGACCACGGCCACCAGCTGCTTGCCGAGCTGGGCGAGCCCGCCGCCGTAGAGGAGGCCCTCGGGGCCGTCGGTCATGGTGTCGACCGCGAAGACGCCGATGAGCAGCGTGCCGATGACGCCGCCGACCAGGTGGACGCCGACGACGTCGAGCGAGTCGTCGTAGTTCAGCTTGAACTTCCAGCCCACGGCGTACGAGCAGACCGTGCCGGCGGCGAGGCCGACGACGAGGGCGCCGAGCAGGGAGACCGATCCGCAGGAGGGCGTGATCGCGACCAGGCCCGCGACCGCGCCGGAGGCGGAGCCCAGGGTGGTCGGGTGGCCGTCGCGCTTCTGCTCGACGAGGAGCCAGCCGAGCAGGCCGGTGCAGCCGGCGGCGAGGGTGTTGAGGAACGCGGCGGCGGCGAGGCCGTTGGCGCCGAGGGCGGAGCCCGCGTTGAAACCGAACCAGCCGAACCAGAGGAGACCCGCGCCCAGCATGACCATGGGGAGGTTGTGCGGACGCATCGCGTCCTTCTTGAAGCCCAGGCGGGGGCCGAGGACGAGCGCGAGGGCGAGACCGGAGGCGCCGGAGGTGATCTCCACCGGCAGGCCGCCGGCGAAGTCGAGGGCGCCGAGCGTGTCCAGGATCCAGCCGCCCGGGCCCCAGACCCAGTGGGCGACGGGAACGTATACCAGCAGCGCCCACAGCGGCACGAAGACCAGCCACGCGCCGAACTTCGCGCGGTCCGCGACCGCGCCGCTGATGAGGGCGGCCGTGATGATCGCGAAGGTCAGCTGGAAGGTGGCGAAGAGGAGGGTGGGGACGGTGCCGTGGACGCTGTCCGGGCCGAGGCCCGCCATGCCGACGTGGTCCAACGAGCCGAGGAGTCCGCCGCCGATGTCGTCGCCGAACGCGAGGGAGTAGCCGGCGGCCAGCCATACCACCGTGACCAGGGCGATCGACACGAAGCTCATCATCAGCATGTTGAGGACGCTCTTTGTGCGGACCATCCCGCCGTAGAACAGGGCGAGGCCCGGGGTCATCAGCAGGACGAGGGCGGTGGCGGCGAGCAGCCAGGCGGTGTCGCCGGTGTCGACGCTTGCGGCGGCGAGGGTCACGGTCGTCTCTCCAACGGTGTGGGGGCCCTTGGGGCTCGTCAGAGGGTCACCGGCGTGCGTTTCCGGTTGCGTACAGGTGTGTTTCCGTGACGTTTCGTTGCGTGAGGGTTTCCGAAAGCTCACGGGGTGAGGTGTGGGGTGAGACGCGGGGTGAGGTGTGGAGAGACGGTGATCGGTCGGTTGTGCGGCGACACCTTGTGGATCAGGGAGAATGGGCCGCATGAGCGTTCGCAGTCAGTCATCCGAGCCGTCGGCGTCGTCGGCACCCCATCGCGCCGGCTTCGCCTGCTTCGTGGGCCGCCCCAACGCGGGCAAGTCCACTCTTACGAACGCTCTGGTCGGGCAGAAGGTGGCCATCACCGCGAACCAGCCGCAGACGACGCGGCACACGGTACGGGGGATCGTGCACCGGCCCGACGCCCAGCTGATCCTGGTGGACACCCCGGGGCTGCACAAACCGCGCACGCTGCTCGGCCAGCGACTCAACGACATCGTCCGTACGACCTGGGCCGAGGTCGACGTGATCGGCTTCTGTCTGCCGGCGAACGAGAAGCTCGGTCCCGGTGACCGGTTCATCGCGAAGGAACTGGCGTCCATCAAGAAGACGCCGAAGATCGCGATCGTCACCAAGACCGACCTGGTGGACTCGAAGACCCTGGCCGAGCAGCTGATCGCGATCGACCAGCTCGGCAAGGAGCTGGGCTTCGAGTGGGCGGAGATCGTCCCCGTCTCGGCGGTCGGCGACGAGCAGGTGGACCTGCTGGCCGACCTGATCGTCCCGCTGATCCCGGAGGGCCCGCCCCTCTACCCGGAGGGCGACCTCACGGACGAGCCCGAACAGGTCATGATCGCCGAGCTGATCCGCGAGGCCGCGCTGGAGGGGGTCCGGGACGAGCTTCCGCACTCCATCGCCGTCGTGGTGGAGGAGATGCTCCCGCGCGAGGACCGCCCCGCCGACCGGCCCCTCCTCGACATCCACGCCTTCGTCTACATCGAGCGCCCCAGCCAGAAGGGGATCGTCATCGGCCCCAAGGGCAAGCGCCTGAAGGAGGTCGGCATCAAGTCGCGGAAGCAGATCGAGGCTCTCCTCGGCACGCCGGTCTTCCTGGACCTGCACGTGAAGGTCGCGAAGGACTGGCAGCGGGACCCGAGGCAACTGCGCAAACTCGGCTTCTGAGCGCCCCCACCCAGGGGGCTCGGCCCCCTGGGCCTACGCTCCGCCTGCCCCCCGCTGGACACCACCCCCCTGGACCTCAGCCCCGCTGGGCTCGCAGCAGCTCCTGGTACCAGCGGTACGACGCCTTCGGTGTCCTGGCCAGCGTCTCGAAGTCCACGTGGACCAGCCCGAACCGCCGTGCGTACCCCTCCGCCCACTCGAAGTTGTCGAGCAGGGACCACAGGAAGTAGCCGCGTACGTCGACGCCCGTCTCCGCCGCGCGGTGCAGTGCCCGGATGTGGCCGTCCAGGTAGGCGATCCGGTTCTGGTCGTCGAGACCCTCGTACGAGCAGCCGTTCTCGGTGATGACGACCGGCGGGAGGCGGTCGCCGTAGCGGTCCCGGAAGCCGGTGAGCAGTTCCGTCAGGCCCTCCGGGACCACCGGCCAGCCGAAGTCCGTCACCGGGACGCCCTCGATCTCCCGTACCGAGAAGGGGAGTTCCGCGGGGATCGTCAGTCCGCCGAACTCGATGTCGGCGCCCAGCGGTGCGCCCACCCGGGTCGGCGCGTAGTAGTTGACGCCGTACCAGTCGACCGGCTCCCCGATCACCTTCAGGTCCGCCGGGACATCACCCGGCATCAACTCGCCGATCCCGTCCGGGTATGCGCCCAGCAGGACCGGGTCCGCGAACAGGCGGTTGAGGAGGACGTCGTAGAAACCGGCCGCCTCCAGGTCCGCCGGTTCCTGGGACGCCGGCCAGGTCGGACCGTGCGAGTTGGCGATGCCGAGGTCCGTGGCGCCGGCCGCACGCAGGGCCCGTACGGCCAGGCCGTGGGCCAGGAGCTGGTGGTGGGCGGCGGGAAGGGCGTCGAACATCAGCTGCTTGCCCGGCGCGTGGACGCCCAGCGCGTGTCCGAACAGCGTGTGCTCGGCGGGCTCGTTGATCGTGATCCACTTCTTCACGCGGTCGCCGAGCCGGTCGGCCACGACCGAGACGTACTCGGCGAAGCGGGCGGCGGTGTCCCGGTTCAGCCAGCCGCCCGCCTCCTGGAGAGTGACCGGCAGGTCCCAGTGGAAGAGGGTCGGGACCGGCCGCACGCCCGCCGAGCACAGTTCGTCCACCAGGCGGTCGTAGAAGTCGAGACCGCCGGGGGAGTTCACCCGCGGCCAGGAGACCGAGAAGCGGTACGCGTCCACGCCGAGGCCGGCCAGGAGCGCCACGTCCTCGCGGTAGCGGTGGTAGTGGTCGCAGGCCACCGCCGCCGTCGAGCCGTCCTTCACCCGTCCCGGCTCGGCCGAGAACGCGTCCCAGACGGACGGCTCGCGCTGGTCCGGGGCCCCCTCGATCTGGTGGGCCGAGGTCGACACGCCCCACAGGAAACCGGGCGGGAACTGAGGCATCGGGTCCGTCGTCATGCGCCGGATCATCCGTACCGGCGGTAACGGAAGTCAACGGGCAGGCGGGAACGAGCGCTTACGCGCCTTCCTTCAGCACCTTCGAGATCAGCTGCCGCTGTTCCTCGGTCAGCCGGGGATCCGCCGCGTACACCGTCTTCCCGTCCACGGTGATCTGGTAGCCGAAGCCGTCCGGCACCCCGATCGGAGGGGTGCCCCGGCCGGCGGCGACCGCCTTCTCGGCCAGGGCCTGCCACTCGTGGGCGTCGGGCCGCCCCGAGGTGTCCACCTCGGCATGCCGCTCGATGCCCACGAACCCGCCCGTGCGCCTCACCTGAATACGCATGGATCCCTGTCTAGTACGGAAGTGCCCGGTACGGAACCAGGACGGGAGGGGACGAGACGAGACGGGGCAGGACGGGACGAGACGGGAGGGGGGCGGGGCGGGCGAGGAGAGGCGTGCCGAGGCGAGGACATCCGCGTCTACGAAATCCGCACCCCGACCTGCTCCCACGCCTTCCCCACGGCCTGGAACTCCTCGCCGCCGTCGCCGAAGCGTTCGCGCGCCGCCTTCACCGTCAGCTTGGCGAAGTCGGTGAAGAAGGCCCGCTCCGTCAGCTCGCCGCCGGTCAGGACGTCGTACCAGACCTGGCCCGCCTTCTCCCAGGCGTAGCCGCCGAGGGCGGTGGCGGCCAGGTAGAACGCGTGGTTGGGGATGCCGGAGTTGATGTGGACGCCGCCGTTGTCGCGGCCGGTGCGGACGTAGTCGTCCATCGTCGCGGGCTGCGGGTCCTTGCCGAGGACGTCGTCGTCGTACGCGCTGCCCGGCTCCTTCATGGAGCGCAGGGCCTTTCCGGTGACGCTCGGGGCGAGCAGGCCCGCGCCGATCAGCCAGTCGGCCTCGGCGGCGGTCTGGCCCAGCGTGTACTGCTTGATGAGGGAGCCGAAGACGTCGGACACCGACTCGTTGAGAGCGCCCGGCTGCCCGAAGTACGTGAGGTTCGCCGTGTACTGCGTGACCCCGTGGGTCAGTTCGTGGCCGATGACGTCGATCGGGATGGTGAAGTCGAGGAAGATCTCGCCGTCGCCGTCGCCGAACACCATCTGCTCGCCGTTCCAGAAGGCGTTGTTGTAGTTCTCGTCGTAGTGGACGGTGGCGTCCAGAGGCAGGCCGTCGCCGTCGATCGAGTGGCGGCCGTAGGCCTTGAGGTAGAGGTCGAAGGTGGCGCCGAGGCCGGAGTAGGCGCGGTTGACCGTGGCGTCCTGGCCCGGTTCCGAGCCCTCCGCGCGCACCTCGGTGCCGGGCAGGCCGGTCCCGTGCCCGGCGTCGTAGAGGGTGCGCAGCGGCTGGTCCGACGGTGCCTTCGCGGCCGGGGCCGCCGCGAGGCGGAACTCGGTGGTGACGCGGCGCCGGCCCCGCAGCTCGCTGTCGCGCATCAGGGTGCGCCGGGCGGGACCGGAGAGTGCGGGGTCGTCGTTGCTGGCCAGCTTGTCGAGGACATGCGGCGGGACGACGGTGCAGAAGACGGGCTCGAAGCCCCCGTGGGTGGTCATGCCCGCACCCTTGCACTGAGTGATGAGAGTGTCACTACCCGCAACCATGATTGGTGAAATATCGGGACAGCGGGTCACGCAATCCGCGACGAAGTGGTATGGCGCACGTTTTGTCCCGTTGGTCTCCGGGGTCCCGCATACTGATACAGGCCCGCGCGTCCGGCGCGGCTCGGCTAGGATCCACGGCATCATGACTTTCGGGCTGCTTCTCCTTAGCTGCCGCGGCGAGGGCCTGTAATCGAGGCCGACTCCCTCCCCGCGGTGCTTGGTGTTGCGTCGTCGGCCGTCTTTCCGGCCCCGCGGACACCGCGGACATTCGAGGAGCCCCCGCATCATGGCCAACCGCCAGCAGCCCAGTTCCCTGCCGATCCACAAGTACGGCCAGTACGACCAGGTCGACATCCCCGACCGCACCTGGCCGAACAATCGGATCACCGTCGCCCCCCGCTGGCTCTCCACCGACCTGCGTGACGGCAACCAGGCCCTGATCGACCCGATGTCGCCCGAGCGCAAGCGCCGGATGTTCGACCAACTGGTCGCGATGGGCTACAAGGAGATCGAGGTCGGCTTCCCGGCCTCCGGCCAGACCGACTTCGACTTCGTACGCTCCATCGTCGAGGAGCCGGGTGCCATCCCCGACGACGTCACCATCTCCGTACTGACCCAGGCCCGCGAGGACCTGATCGAGCGGACCGTGGAGTCCCTGAAGGGCGCCAAGCGCGCCACGGTCCACCTGTACAACGCCACCGCGCCGGTCTTCCGCCGCGTGGTCTTCCGCGGCTCCAAGGACGAGATCAAGCAGATCGCCGTCGACGGCACCCGCCTGGTGATGGAGTACGCGGAGAAACTGCTGGGTCCCGAGACCGAGTTCGGATACCAGTACAGCCCCGAGATCTTCACCGACACCGAGCTGGACTTCGCGCTGGAGGTCTGCGAGGCGGTGATGGACGTCTACCAGCCCGGCCCGGGCCGCGAGATCATCCTCAACCTGCCCGCCACGGTGGAGCGTTCGACCCCGTCGACCCACGCCGACCGCTTCGAGTGGATGGGGCGCAACCTGTCCCGCCGCGAGCACGTCTGCATCTCGATCCACCCGCACAACGACCGCGGTACGGCCGTCGCCGCCGCCGAGCTGGCGCTGATGGCCGGCGCCGACCGCGTCGAAGGCTGCCTCTTCGGCCAGGGCGAGCGCACCGGCAACGTCGACCTGGTCACCCTGGGCATGAACCTGTTCTCCCAGGGCGTCGACCCGCAGATCGACTTCTCCGACATAGACGAGATCCGTCGCGTGTGGGAGTACTGCAACCAGATGGAGGTCCACCCGCGCCACCCGTACGTGGGCGACCTGGTCTACACGTCCTTCTCCGGCTCCCACCAGGACGCCATCAAGAAGGGCTTCGACGCCATGGAGGCCGACGCGGCCGCGAAGGGCGTCACCGTCGACGACATCGAGTGGGCCGTGCCGTACCTGCCGATCGACCCGAAGGACGTCGGCCGCTCCTACGAGGCGGTCATCCGCGTCAACTCGCAGTCCGGCAAGGGCGGTATCGCGTACGTCCTGAAGAACGACCACAAGCTGGACCTGCCGCGCCGGATGCAGATCGAGTTCTCGAAGATCATCCAGGCGAAGACGGACGCCGAGGGAGGCGAGGTCACCGGGAACGACATCTGGGCGACCTTCCAGGACGAGTACCTGCCCAACCCCCTGAACCGGTGGGGTCGTATCCAGGTCCGGAACGGCCAGTCGACGACGGACAAGGACGGCGTCGACACGCTGACGGTCGAGGCGGAGGTGGACGGCGTCGAGACCGTCCTGGTGGGCACCGGCAACGGTCCGATCTCCGCGTTCTTCCAAGCGCTGCAGGGCGTCGGCGTCGACGCCCGCCTGCTGGACTACCAGGAGCACACGATGAGCGAGGGCGCCTCCGCGCAGGCCGCCTCGTACATCGAATGCGCGATCGACGACAAGATTCTGTGGGGAATCGGCATCGACGCGAACACGACACGTGCCTCGCTGAAGGCGGTCGTCTCCGCCGTCAACCGCGCGGCGCGCTGATCAGCCGGACCAGCGGTTTTGGACCCCGTTCGCCTTATATAGGGCGGACGGGGTCCGGTCGTATACCGGCCATTCCCTGTGGAGGTCACGGAAAGGTCTCCTCCGGGTACTGACGCCGCCTCTTCAATGTGGCTAACATCACGAAGCGCGGCGATGATGCCGTGGCGTTATGGAGGTGCGACGTGCTGCCAGGACGGGGACAAGACGGCCGTGCCGCCAGGCTTGCGCGCTTCCTGGGCACCCGCGTCGCGTGGACGGAGGTCGGCGACGGGGAGTTCTTCTGCCCCGGCTGCGGAGGCGACCGCAACTACCAGCGGCTGACCGGCCGCCGCCGCTTCACCCTCCTCGGGGTGCCCGTGGTCCCGCGCGGCGACACGGGCCCGGTCGTGGAGTGTGCCGCCTGCCGCCGCCATTTCGGCACCGACGTCCTGGACCACCCGACCACCATCCGGTTCTCCGCGATGCTCCGCGACGCCGTCCACACGGTCGCCCTCGCCGTGCTCGCCGCGAGCGGCACCTCCTCCCGTACGTCCCTGGAGACCGCCGCGGCCACGGTCCGCGCCGCCGGCTTCGACGACTGCACCGAGGAACAGCTGAACGCCCTGGTCGAGGCCCTCGCCGCCGACACCGGCCGGGTCTACGGCCGCCCCTGCGGAGCGGGCCTGGCGATAGAGCTCCACGAGGCCCTCGACCCCCTGTCCCCGCACCTCGCCCCGGCCGGCCGTGAATCGATCCTCCTCCAGGGCGCCCGCATCGCACTCGCGGACGGCCCGTACACCCCGGCCGAACGCGACGCCCTCTTCACAGTGGGCTCCGCGCTGACCATCTGCACGGACGATGTGACGCTGTTGCTGGCAGCGGCAGCCCGGACGCCCTCGTAGGGGCTGAGCAGGGCTGAGCCGAGCCGAGCCGGGCGGGCCTACGCCGGCCTGTCGCGCCGGCCTACTGAGCTGGCTTGCCGCCTGGCTTGCCGCCCCGGCTTGCTGCCGCCCGGCCTCTCGCCCGGCCTCACGCGCGGCCTGCTGCTCCGGCCTGCCGACCCCGGCCTCTCGCCTGCCGACCCCGGCCTCCCGCCCCGGCAGAACGCCCGACGGTCACAGCAGCCCCGCCGCTGCCAGGAACTTGCCCACCCTTTCCCGCTCCGTCTCCGACAACGGCGTCTGTGGCTCCGCCGTCAGAGGGCAGTCGATGACGCCCCGCAGATGCAGCGCCGCCTTGAACGCGCCCAGGGCCGATGAACTCGCCCCCATCCGGCCCGCGTCCCCCACGTCCACCATGCCGAACAGCGCACACAGCCGTTCCTGTTCGGACCGGGCCCCCGCCCGGTCGTCGGCCCGGCACAGGCGGTCCAGGCGGACGTATCCCCCGGGGTCGACGTTGGCGAGCCCGGGTACCGACCCGGACGCGCCCACGGCCATCGCCGCGTCGACGATGACCTCGGAGCCGGTGAGCACGCTGAAGCCGGTGATGCCGGGGTGGAGGCGCGCGCCGGAGACGACCGTGCGGAAGCCGGCCAGGTCGCCGCTGGAGTCCTTGAGGCCGGCCAGGACCCCCTCCGCGGCCAGTTCGAGGACGACGTCGGCGGGAAGCTTGGTGTGGACGGCCCCCGGGAGGTCGTACGCGAGAACGGGGACCGGGCTGGCGGCCGCCACGAGGCGGTAGTGGCGGGCGATCTCGGCAGGGTGGGTGCGGGTGTAGAAGGGGGCGCACACCACCACCGCCTCCGCGCCCGCCGCCGTCACCTCCCGCACATGGTCCAGGACCCGGGGTGTGGTCATGTCGATCGCCCCGGCCAGGACCGGGAGCCGGCCGCCCACATGGCCGGTCACCGTCTCCACGACCAGCCTGCGCTGCCGGTCCGTGAGATACGCGGCCTCGGACGTCGTCCCCAGCACGAACAGGCCGTGCACGCCGCCCGCCATCAGATGGTCGACGAGCCTGAGCAGCGAGGGGACGTCCACCTCGCGTTGCGGTGTCAGGGGCGTGCAGACGGGAGGTACGACACCGCTCAGCGGGGCGGGGAAGGTCATGAAGGCTCCTTGGTCAGATCGTCCGTCGACGTGTCCTCCCCCACCGGATGGTGACAGCGGAAGCGGTGTCCGGGCGTCGACGCGGCCGAGAACGCCGGCATGACGTCCGCGCACTGCTCGTCCGCCGTCCAGCAGCGGGTGCGGAAGGGGCAGCCGCTCGGCGGGCGGGTCGCCGACGGGACCGGGCCGGCCAGCGGGATCGGGTCGACCGGGGTCAGCAGGCCGGGGGCCGCGGAGAAGAGGGCGCGGGTGTACGGGTGCCGGGCGTGGTCGGTGACCCGGGCGGCCGGGGACTCCTCGACGATCCGGCCGAGGTACATGGTGATCACCCGGTCACTCATCCGCCGTACCGTCTGGATGTCGTGCGAGACGAAGACCATGGCCAGGCCGAGGCATTCCCTCAGGTCCAGCAGCAGATTGAGGATCTGGGCGCGGACCGAGACGTCCAGCGCGCTGGTGGGCTCGTCGGCCACCACCAGGTCGGGTTCCAGGGCCAGAGCGCGGGCGATGGCGACGCGTTGGCGCTGGCCGCCCGACAGCTGTCCCGGCAGCGCGTCGGCCAGCGCCCGCGGCAGACCCACCAGGGACATCAGCTCCTGTACGCGGTCCTCGCGTTCGCGTCTCGATCCGCGCTCGTGCACGTCCAGCGGGTCGCGGAGGATCCGGCGGACCGGCAGTCGGCGGTTGAGGGCCGTCGACGGATCCTGGAAGATCATGCCGGCGCCGCCGCCGATCGCCGCCCGGCGTTCGGCCGCCGGCATGCTCCACAGGTCACGGCCCCGGAAGGTCACCGTGCCGGACGTCGGCCGCTCCACGCCCACCAGGACCTTCGCCAGCGTCGACTTGCCGCACCCGGACTCGCCGACCACGCCCACCGTCTCACCGGGCGCCACGGCGAGGTCGGCGCCGGTCAGGGCGTACACGCGGTCCCGGGTGAACACTCCACCGCTGCGGGCCTTGTGGACGACGTGCGCGTCCGACAGCTCCACCAGGCTCGCCATGTTCGGCCCGCCCATGTGCGGCGCCCGCATGTCTGGTGAGTCCATGTGCGGTGCCCCCATGTCCGGCCCGCCCATGTCCGGCCCGCCCATGTCCCGTCCCTCCGTGTCCCGTCCCTCCATGTCCGGTGCCCCCATGCCCGGTCCCTCCACGCCCGGTCCGCCCATCCCCGGTCCCTCCACACCCGGTCCGCCCATCCCCGGTCCATCCATCTCCGGTCCCCTCATGTCACGGGCTCCGAGCTCTCCGCGCCCACCAGGTCGACCGCGGGGTGGTGGCAGGCCACCGTGTGCGTGTGGGGGCCCGCCAGGACCGGGGCCGTCGTACGGCACCTCGCGCCCGCGCTGGGGCAGCGGTCCGTGAAGCGGCAGCCGGGTGGGAAGTCGGCGGGGGCGGGGACGACGCCCTTGATCTGGGTCATCCGTTCCTGGGAGGACTCCAGCGACAGCACGCTGCCGAGCAGCCCGCGCGTGTAAGGGTGGGCCGGTGCCTCCACCAGGTCGGCGGTCACGCCCGACTCGACGATCTGGCCGCCGTACATCACCACCACCCGGTCGGTGACGGCAGCGACCAGTGCCAGGTCGTGCGAGACGAGGATCAGGGAGAAGCCCAGCTCCTCGCGCAGCCGTAGCAGCAGCTCCATGACCTGGGCCTGGACCGTGACGTCCAGCGCGGTCGTCGGTTCGTCGGCGACGATCAGCCTGGGGTCGCGGGACAGGGCCATGGCGATCAGTACGCGCTGGCGCTGGCCGCCGGAGAGCTCGTGCGGGTAGCTGCGCAGGGTGCGGTCGGGCTCGAGGCCGACCAGGCCCAGCAGCTCGGCGGGGCTACGGCGGCCGCCACGGCGTACGACCTGTTTGAGCTGGGCGCGGATCGTCATCGCCGGGTTCAGGGAGGACAGGGCGTCCTGGTAGATCATCGCCATCTCGTGGCCGAGGAGCCGCCGGCGGACGCGCATCGGCTCGGCCAGCAACTCCCGCTGCCGGAAACGGACCTGGCCCCGGACGCGGGCGTCCTTGGGTGCCAGGCCCATGATCGCCAGCGCGGTCAGCGACTTGCCGCAGCCCGACTCGCCGACCAGGCCCACGACCTCACCGGGCCGCACCTCGAAGCTGATGCCGTCGACGATGTCCACGCCGTGGTGGCGGTTCTCGAAGCCGATGGCCAGGTTCTCCACCGCGAGCACCGGCTGCCGCCCCGGCGGGAGCGGGCGGCGGGCGCGGGAGCGCAGGCGCCGGGCCGCGGCGGCGAGACCGGGCAGCGGAAGCACCTCCCCGCTGCCGGGCTCCGGCGCCTCCACGGGCTCCTCGGTACGTGCCTTCACGGGGTCGCCGGTACGTGCCTCCACGGGGCCGTCGGTACGTGCTGCCTCCACCGGGCCCTCGGTACGTGCCTCCATGGGGTGCTCGATAGATGCCGCCGCGGGGTCCTCGATGGAGGCCGCCACGGGGTTTTCGATACGTGCTGCCTCCACGGGGCCCTCCGTACCTGCCCCCACGGGGTCCTCGGCAGGTGCGCCCACGGGGTTCTCGACACGTGCCGCCACAGGGTCCTCGGCCCGTGCCTCCACCTCCCGTGCGGCCGGGGCCGCCCACGCGTCCGACACGCCCTCGGACAGGACGTTCAGCGCCAGGACGGTGACCAGCATCAGCAGACCCGGGAAGACCGTCGCCCACCAGCCCCCGGTCAGCACGAGGTTCTTGCCGTCCGCGAGGACACCGCCCCAGGAGGGCGCGGGCGGCCGTACGCCCGCGCCGATGAAGGACAGTGACGCCTCGAAGACGATCGCCTCGGCGACCTGGACCGTGCAGAACACCAGGATCGGCGCGGCGCAGTTGATCGCCACGTGGCGCAGCACGATGTGGGGGGTGCGGGCGCCGATCACCCGTTCCGCCGTGACGTAGTCCTCGCCGTACTGGTCGAGGACGTTCGCCCGGACGACCCGGGCCACCGACGGGGTGAACAGAAACGCGATCGCGCAGATCAGGACCGTGATGCCACCGCCGAAGACGGCCACGAGCACCGCGGCCAGGGCGATGCCCGGGAACGCCATCACGACGTCCAGGCAGCGCATCAGCGTCTCGTCGGCCTCCTTGCGGGAAGTCGCCGCGATCGCCCCCAGCAGCGCCCCCGCCACCAGGGCGAGCAGGGTCGCGCCGACGCCGATGGCCAGGGACCAGCGGGCGCCGTACATCAGCCGGCTGAGGATGTCCCGGCCGAGGCTGTCCTGGCCCATCCAGTGCCGGGCGGACGGATGGCCGGTGTCGTCGACCAGCGGCTGCTGGTCCAGCGGGTCGTCGGGGGAGAGGAGCGGGGCGAACAGGGCGGTGAGCGCGATGACCGCCAGGACGCAGACGGCGGCCTTCGACGGCAGCGGCAGCCGGCGCCATCCGCGCAGCCGGACACCGGGACGGGAGAGGGCGTCGGTGAGGCCCTTGCGGGTGAACGGCACCGTCATGCGGTCCCCTCCCTCAGTCGCGGGTTGACCAGCAGATGGAGGACGTCGATGACGAGGTTCACGACGACGAAGCCGGCCGCGGTGGTCAGCACGACGCCTTGGACGACGGCCGGGTCGCCGTTCTTCACCGCGTCGATCATCAGCTTGCCCATGCCGGGAAGGGCGAAGATCGTCTCGATGACGACCGCGCCGCCGAGGAGGTAGCCGACGCGCAGCCCGAGGACGGTGAGCGGGTTGATCAGCGCGTTGCGGAGCACATTGCGGCCGACCACGACCCGGGGCGGCAGTCCGCTGCCGATCGCGGTGCGCACGTAGTCCTTGTCCAGTTCCTCCACCACCGACGTCCGCACGATCCGGGTCAGCTGGGCCGCCACGGGGAGGGACAGCGCGAGGGCGGGGAGGGCCATCGTCCACAGCCAGCCGGTGACGGAGTCGGCCGGGTTGACGTAGCCGCTGGCCGGGAACCAGCCCTGGTCGACCGCCAGGTACTGGATCATCAGCAGCGCCAGCCAGAAGCCGGGGGCCGCGACACCGGTCAGCGAGAGGACCCGGATGATCTGGTCCGGCAGCCGGTCGCGGTGGATGGCCGCGGTGACCCCGCCGGCCAGGGACAGGACGACCGCGATGCCCAGGCCCAGGAAGGTGAGCTGGAGGGTGAGCGGCAGCGCGGTCGCGACCTGGTCGAGCACCGGGGCCCGGGTCAGCGCGCTGGTGCCCAGGTCGCCGTGGAGCAGATCGCCCACGAAGCCGGCGTAGCGGACCGGGAACGGGTCCAGCAGACCGTTCTGCTCCCGGAAGTCGTGCAGCTGGCGCGGTGTCGGGTTGGCGCCCTGGAAGAACGCGGACGCCGGGTCGACGTCCGAGAACCGCATCACCAGGAACACGAACAGCACGATGCCGAGCATCAGCGGCACGAGCAGGACGAGACGGCGGAGCAGGATCCTGACGATGGCGACCATGAGCGGTCAACTCCCGGTGGACTGGAGCCGGACTAGAGCCACTTGGCCTGGAGGAGGTTGATTCCGGGGTACGGCTGGGCTTTTGTGCCGGTGAGGGTTCTCGGGTCCCAGGCGGTCATCAGTTCGTTGTGGACGACCGGGTAGAGCACGGCCTGTTCGGCGACGACGTCGATGTAGTCCTGGATCATCGTCTTCTTCCGCTGTGGGTCCGGTTCCCGGGTCGCCCGGTCCATGTCCCGGAAGAGCGCCTGGGCGATCGGGTCGTCGGCCCAACGGGTGTAGCCCATCCACAGGTTGGCGGGCCCGTAGTTGTAACGCATGATCAGGTCCGCGTCGAGGCCGAACTGGTTGGGGTTGGAGGCGGCGGCGACCACCTGGAAGTCCTGCTTCTGGTCCAGCTTGGTGAAGACGGCCGTGGTCTCCTGCGGGGAGAGCGTCGTCCGCACGCCGATCGCGTCCCAGGACGCCTTCACGGTCGGCAGGCAGTCGACGATCCAGCTCACGTTCACCGCGAGGAGGTCGATCTTCAGTCCGCTCGCCCCGGCCGCCCGTAGCAGCGCCTTGGCCTTCCGGGGGTTGTACGCGTAGACGGTCCGCGCGCGCCGGTAGCCCGGGTTGCCCTCGTCGAGGAAGGACGACGCCGGCGTGCCGTGGCCCTTGAGCGCCACCCGCACCATCTTCTCGGTGTCGATGGCGTGGTGGAGGGCCTGGCGTACGCGCACGTCGTCGAAGGGCTTGTGCCGCGTGTTGAACATCAGGAACAGGTTGTTCATCCCGGCCCCGCCCAAGACCGCCAGCCCGCCGCTCCTGAGCTGCTCGATGTTGGCGTACGGGATGTTGTCGGAGATCTGCGCGCCCGCGCTGGAGCCCGAGATGCGGGCGACCCGCGGGGCCGCGTCCACGATCGTCAGCCAGTTCATCTTCCGGAAGGCGGGCCTGCGGGGGCCGTTGTAGCCGGCGTACGCGGCGAAGGTGGTGTTCGACTTCGGGTGGTGCGCGGTCTGCCGGTACGGCCCCGAGCCGACGGCCAGCCCCTTGATGGCGTCGTCCCACGCACCGGGCCGGGAGAAGACGTGCCTCGGCATGATCTTGGCTAGTGTGAGCCGCGAAAGCCCTTCCGGGAAGGGGAACTTGAGCACCAGCTCGACGGTTCGCGCGTCGGTCTTCCGGACCTCGTCGAGCCAGCCGGCGAAGAAGTTTTTGCCGAGGGTCGGGATGGTCGGGTCGAGGATCCGGTCGTAGGAGAAGACCACGTCGTCGGCGGTGACGGGGCGACCGTCGTGGAACGTCGCGCCGGCCCGGAGCGTGAACGTCCAGGAGGTGCCCCCCGGGTTCTTCGGCAGCCGGGTGGCGAGCGCGGCGTACGGCTTGCGGGAGATCGGGTCGGTGTCGAGCAGGCCCTCGTAGAGGTGGTTGTTGGCGGCCATGCTGAAGGCGGACGCGGTCTGTGTGGGATCCCAGCTGCCGTCGTTGCCGTAGCCGATGACCGCGGTCAGGGTCCGCTCGCCACCACCGGGCCCGCCGAAGTCGATGGTGGACTCCGGGCCACAGGCCGACAGGGCGGAGGAGACAGCGGCGGCGGCGCCCAGTGCACCCGTGCGCTTCAGGAAGGACCGGCGGTCCGGCGCGGGTGCGGCACGGGTCACGTCGCGCACGGTGCCTCCAGCGAAGAGGTCCGGAAGGACACGGACGCGGTGAGATGTGACGCCTTTTGTCCCGGTTTCAGTCGTGACCCTAGGTGGGGCGCGGGGGGCGGTCAAGGCAACGCTCCGGAGGCGCCGCCGCGCGACGCACGCGCCGGATTCGGTTGTCCGGGATCCGGTACCGGGTTGGAATGGTCTCGTGATGAGCGACGAGCGGTGGGACGAAGGAAACAGAGGAGTGCTGCGGCTGCCCTCGGGGCGGCTGGTGCGCGGCCGGGGACTGCGGCGCCCGCTCGAACCGGGTCCGCCGACACCGTCGTACGGCGTCTATCTGCTCGGCGGACGGCCGCCTGAGGTTTCCTGGGAGGCCGGCTGGATCCGCTGGCCCGACTTCCGGTTGCCGGCGGATCGTGCGGCGGCCCTGGTGACCCTGACCGAGGCATGGGAGCGCGCCGCCTCCGAGCGCGTGGAGGTCGCCTGCGGGGGCGGCCGGGGCCGGACGGGGACGGCGCTGGCGTGTCTGGCGGTCCTGGACGGCGTACCGCCCGGGGAGGCCGTCGGATACGTCCGCGCGCGTTACGACCGACACGCGGTGGAGACGCCCTGGCAGGCTCGGTATGTGCGGCGATTCGGAATGGCCTGATCCGTTTCAAGCGGAGACGTTCGTCGCCCCGGACGCCCCGTTCGAACTGGCGGGCCCGCACGCTCCTAGCGGCAGTAGACGTCCCGAGCGGGTCGCTCCCCGGTGGCCAGGAAGTGGGAGACCGTCTCGTCGCCGCACGCGTTGCCGTTGGCGAGGTAGGCGTCGTGGCCGGTGGAGTTCACGGTGACCATGACCGCGCGGTCACCGAGGGCGCGGCGGAGCTTGAGGGCGCCGGTGAGCGGAGTGCCGGGGTCGCGTTCGTTCTGTACGAGCAGGACGTTGGAGGGCCCCTGGTCGCTGATCCGTACCGGCGGCTCCTTCGGCGGGAACGGCCAGGCGGCGCAGGGCATCGCGTTGCGGGGCATGCCGGCGGTCAGCGGGTACTTCGCCCGGCTCTCGTCGACGCCCTTCTGGTACTCGGCCTCGGACGTGGGCCAGGCGACGTCGTTGCAGAGGGTTCCGGTGCCGACCGCGATGACGTTCTGCAGCACGGGCTCCGGGGGCCCGTCGGGCAACGGCGGCGTGCCTCCCTTGCGGGCGGCCAGGATCATCTGCGCGAGGACCGGGTAGTCGTCGGGGTCGTAGAGGGCGCTGAGCATCGTCTGGCGCAGCACGTCGCCGTTCAGCTCCGCCGGGTTGGCGTCCTTCCACGGGATCGGCTCGCGGTCGAGCCGGGCGGCGAGGCTCAGGAAGAGGGGACGCACCTCGGCCGCGGTACGGGCCACCCGGTCCTTGTTGCCGGGCGTCGACGCCCACTTGGCGAACTCCGGGAAGGTGTCCTCGGCGCCGACCTCGAACGCGGCCAGCCAGCCCCGCCCCACCCGGGTGGGATCGGGGTCGTCGTTGCTGTCGAGTACCACACGGTCGGTGCGGTCCGGGAACATCTCGTTGTAGACGGCTCCGACGTACGTCCCGTACGACACCCCCCACGCGGAGATTCTGCGCTCGCCGAGCGCCGCCCGGAGGCGGTCGAGGTCGCGGGCCTCGTTGGCCGTGCTGAGATGCCGGATCAGCTCGCCGCCGTTGCCGGCGCAGGCGTCCGCCATACGGCGCGCGGTGTTCATGTTCTCGGTGACGGAGCCGTCCGGTGCGGGCCAAGGGCGCTGGGACGTCAGGGAGAGGTCGGCGCGGTCGAAGCCGCAAGCGACGGAGCCGGAGGGAGCGAGCCCGCGCGGCGCGAACCCGATCAGGTCGTAGGTGTCACGTACGTCCTGGGGCAGCTTCTGCCCCTTCCCCGACGGGTCGCCCAGACTGGAGCCGCCCGGTCCGCCGGGGATCAGCAGCAGCGCGCCACGGCGAGTACCGGGGTCCTCGCTCGGGATACGGGAGACGGCGACGTCGATCTGCGGGCCGCCCGGGTCGGCGTAGTCCATCGGCACCTTGAGGGTGGCGCACTGCTGACGGGGGTCGAGGTCCTTGCCGGTGCACTGGGACCAGGTGAGGGAGGAGGCGGGCGCCGCCGCGGACGCGGTGAGCGGTGCGACGAGCCCGAAGACGACTCCGGAGGCGGAGGCGATCAGGGCGGCACTCTTCGTGAGCTGCTTCATGCACAGCAGCCTGGCCCATGGTGACGGGATGTCACATACGGCCAACTGGCTTGTGTTCCCGGGGGATTACCCCAGCAGCAACCGTCAGCAAGCGCCCCGCGGCACTGCACCCGAGGACCCCGCGGCACCGCCCCCGAGGACCCCGCGGCACCGCTCTCATGCACCCCCGCCCGCAGTTAAGTTCATGTAACACCTAAATCTGCGGGCTGTTGCCACGCCCGGTCGGGCACTTAGGTTCGGCGAGATCGCGATCTTCGAACAAGGGCACGGCATTGTCGGTATCACGAAGGACACTCCTCAGGCGCGGCGGCAAGGCGGCGGCGGGGGCCGGGTCCCTGTGGCTGGGCGACCGGCTGACGCAGGGCGCCCCCGATGCGTTCGCGGCGGACGGGGCACAGGGCGCGGCGGGCGCGGCCCAACGGCGGATCGCCGTCAGTGGGGCGACCAACGCCTGCGCCGCGCTCTCCCCGGACGGCCGGACCGTGGTGCTGGACCTGCTGAACATGCTGTGGACGGTCCCTGCCCGGGGTGGTGAGGCGACCCGGCTGACCGGCATCGAGCAGGAAGCCACCGAGCCGGACTACTCGCCGGACGGCCGTCACCTGGTCTACCAGTCCTACACCGACGGCAATTTCCACCTCTGGCTCGCCCGCGCGGACGGTTCGGGGGCGCGCCGGTTGACCGAGGGCGCCGTCGACCATCGCGAGCCGCGCTTCTCACCCGACGGCGGACGGATCGCCTACGCGGCCGAGGCCGAGGGCCGTTACGCGATCCATGTCCTCGACCTCGCCGACGGTGCGACGAAGGTCTGGGCGCCGAGCACGGACGTCACCGCGCAGGAGGCGCAGCCCTACTGGCACCCGGACGGGGCCGCGATCGTCTTCACCAGCGGCAAGGGCGACAGCCCGCAGAGCGTCGTACGGGTCGACGCCGACGGCGGGCGCACCACGCTCGTCACCGTCACCGAGGGCCGGGTGGCCGGTCCGTCGCTCTCGCCGGACGGCAGCCGTCTGGCGTACGTCCACCTCACCTCGGCGGGTACGTTCCTCGTGGTCGACGGGAAGACGGTCTCCGACGACGGCGAGGACGTGTTCCCGTTCGCGCCCCGCTGGCCCTCCGACGACGAGGTGTTCTACACGGCCGACGGCACGGTCCGCCGCCGCGAGGCAGGTGGCGGAAAGGCGGCGGACATCCCCTTCACCGCCCACCTCACCGTGCCCCGCGTAGCGGAGCGCCCCGCCACCCGTGACCTCGACTCCACCGCGTCCCGGCAGGTCAGGGGCATCCTCAGCCCGTCCCTCTCGCCCGACGGCCGCAAGATCGCCTTCGCCGCGCTCGGTGACATCTGGATCGGCCGGATCGGCGCCACGCCCAAGGCCGTGGTGTCCGACGGGAACCTCAACGCCGACCCCGCCTGGCACCCGGACGGCTCCGCCCTGGTGTACGCGAGCGACCGGGGCGGCAGCGCGGTCGACCTGTGGATCCACGACGTCGAAACCGGCGCGGACCGCCGGCTGACCGACCTTCGGAGCACGGTGTCCGGAGCGGTCTTCAGCCCGGACGGCAAGAGCGTGGCGTTCGGCCTCGAGGCGGGCACGCTGCACACCGTCGACGTGGCCTCCGGCGCCGTACGCAAGGTGGCCGGGCCCCTCAACTCGCCCGGCAGGCCCACCTTCTCCGCCGACGGCGGCACCCTCTCGTGCGCCGCGCTGGTGCCGGTCACCCCCCGCTACCGGGAGGGCGTCAACCGGATCCTGACCGTCGACCTCACCACCGGCGAGGCGCACTACGACGAGCCCGTGCCGGGGAAGTCCCTCGCCAACCGTGTCGACGCCGGGCCGGTCCACTCACCCGACGGCAAGCACACCGCGTACGTCGTCGGCGGCACCCTGCACGTCAGCGCCGTGGACTCCGCCGGACGCCCCACAGGGGCCGCCCGGCGGCTGAACGGCGAGAGCGCCGACTGCCCCAGCTGGAGCGCCGACTCCACCTCGCTGCTCTACCTCTCCGAAGGGACCCTGCGCCGCGCCGACGCGCGCACCGGCCGCGCCAGGACCGTACCCGTGACGCTGAGTTGGCGCCGGAGGAAGCCCACCGGCCGCACCGTGGTCCAGGTGGGCGCGCTGTGGGACGGCACGAGCGGGGAGCTGCGGCGCGATGTCGACATCGTCATCAAGGACGACCGCGTCGAGCAGGTGGCCGGGCGCGGCGCGGTCCGCGGGGACCGCACCGTGGACGCGCGCGGCCTGACCGCGCTGCCCGGCCTGATCGCCGTCCATGAGCACGGCCCGTGGCAGCGGGCCGACACCATGAGGCTGTGGCTGTCCTTCGGCGTCACCGCGCTGCGTTCACCCGGCACCGGGCACTACGGGGCGGTCGAGGCCAAGGAGGCCATCGACTCCGGCCGCCGCACCGGCCCGCGCGTCTTCGCGGCCGGCGATCTGATCGACGGCTCCCGGGTGTACTACTCGTCCGGCCGTCCGGTGACCGACGAGGAGGAGCTGGAGCGGGAGCTGGCCAAGGCCAAGGCGCTCGGCCATGACCTGGTCAAGACCTACGTACGGCTGCCGTACGCCCTCCAGCGCGCCGCCGTCGCGGCGGGCCACCGGCTCGGGCTGCGCGCCACCTCGCACTATCTGTTCGGGCCGCTGGCCTTCGGCGCCGACGGCTCCGAGCACCTCGGCGGCACCAGCCGCTACGGCCGACGCCAGAAGGAGACCCATCTCGGGCACGCGTACCAGGACATGACCGAGCCGCTCATCGCCTCCGGCATGGCCTTCACCCCGACCTTCGGCCTGTCCGGCGCGGGTCTGCCCGCGACCCGGGCGGCGCTGTACCGGTACGCGCGGTGGGCTGTCGGGGACAAGCGGCTGACCTCGCTGATGACGGAGGCGGAGTACGCGGAGTTCCGTACCGGGGTGGAGGACGCCCAGGCCGAGGAGCCGACCGATCTGCTGGCCTTCGTCGCCCGGCACGGAGCGACGGTGCGCAGGCTGTTGGAGGGCGGGGCGCACGTCGGGGTGGGCACCGACAGCCCGTTGGTGCCCCCGGGCGTCTACTACCACCTGAACCTCCAGTCGATGGTGCGGTACGGCGCCACCCCTCTCCAGGCGCTGCGTTCCGCGACCGTCGAGGGCGCGCGGGTGTTGGGCATGAGCGCCCACCTGGGCACGGTCGAGCCGGGCAAGCTCGCCGATCTGGTGCTGGTGGAGGGCGACCCGCTGCGGGACATCGCGGCGGCAGCGGCGGTGCGGCGGGTGATAGTCGGGGGCGTGGTGCACTCGGTGGACGACCTGGCGCAGGAGCGGCAGACCACGGTGGACACCGCCTCCGCCCGCACCGCCTCCGTGCAGGCCGGGTCCGTACACACCGAACCGGCCTCGGCCGACGACGTACCCCAGGCGCCGGCCCGGGAGCAGTACTGGTGGCACCGGGAGGAGCACGCCCACGACAGCTGCTGCTGACACCTGGTGCGGGCCGGCGGACCGCCGTGAGTTCAGTCGGCCGGGCGTCGCAGCCGAGCGGCTGCCTCGTGGAGGACATCGTCCTCCTTGCAGAAGGTGAAGCCGACCTGGCTGCGGCGCGCGTCGGGGTCGTACAGCAACGCCTCCCACCGTCACGCCCCGTCACCGCCCCCGCGTCACCGCCCCCGGCCCCGCACCCCGCGTCACAGCCCCAGCCACATGATCAGCCGGTCCTCCCCGGGCCCCAGATAGCCCCGACGCACCCCCTCCTCGGACGAGAAGCCCAGCGACCGGTACAGCATGATCGCCGCCGCGTTCGTCGGTTCCACCGTCAGGCGCACCTCGTGCACGTTCTCCCGCCGTAACTGGCGCAGCACTTCGAGCATCAGTTGCTTGCCCATGCCCCGGCCCCGCTGGTCCGTGGTGACGGCCAGGCTCAGGACCCAGCCGACATAGCCGTCCGTGGTGGTGGCGAACAGGACGTAGCCCCGCAGGCTCTCGCCGTCGTCGAGGACGAGGATGCGGTCGCCGTGCACGTCGTAGAACTGGCGCAGGACCAGATAGGTGTACGCGTCGCCCGGGAAGACCTCTCTGTCCACGCGCAGGAGTTCGGGCAGATCGGCCTCCGTGACGCCCCGCATGGTCAGGGGCCGCTCCGCACGGTCGGCGCGCAACGCCTGGTCAGCGCGGCCGCCCCCGGCAGGGAATCGTTCCTCTGGAAGAGCCGTCATACCGCCCCCTGGGAGAAAGAAGTCAAAAGCACGCCGACACCCGTACGGGTGGTACGGGTGAGACGCCTGCTCTCTGCCTGTCTGGTGTGTTAGGCAGAGTTCCCACCATCTTGAGCGGGAAATCAACACCGTTCAAGGCCGCGCCCGGCCAGGAATCCATACGCCACGATGCGCCCCCAGTGCGCCCGGTTTTGGTACCGTGAGCGCGCTCGGTTTTGGTACCGTGAGAGAATGACCTTGAGACCGTCGGGGGGTGCCCAGTTGACCCAGCTGAAAAATGCCGACGTGTCCTGGGGTGCTTTTGACCCGAAAGCCTACGTCAAGCACAACTACCGCGCCTTACAGTCGGAGGACGCGGAGATCCTCGATGTGGTCCGAGACCATTTCGCTGATCATTTCCGGAGACCGGGCGTCGGCCCGGTCCGCGGCATCGACGTAGGCGCCGGAGCGAATCTCTATCCGGCACTCGCCATGCTGCCGTGGTGCGACGAGCTCACCCTCTTCGAGCGCTCGCCCGCGAACGTCAGGTACCTCAAGCGTCAGGTCGACTCCTACGACGAGAACTGGGACCAGTTCTGGGACGTCCTGTGCGAGGACGAGGCGTACGACTCCCTCGCCATGGACCCGAGGAAGAAGTTCGCCAAGACCGTCGACGTCGAACTCGGTGACATCTTCGACCTGCAGCGGCACGAGGGACGGTGGTCCGTGGGGACCATGTTCTTCGTCGCCGAGTCGATGACCAACTCCCACCGGGAGTTCGCCCTGGGCGTCGAACGCTTCATGCGCGCTCTCGCCCCGGGCGCCCCGTTCGCTGCCGCCTTCATGGAGCATTCGAAGGGTTATCACGTGGGCGACTATTTCTTCCCGGCGTGTGACGTGGGAGAATCCGAGGTGCGTGCGAGTCTGGAGCCGTTCGCCGACGAGTTCATCGCCAAGCGTCTCAAATCCTCGGCCGCCGTGCGCAACGGTTATACGGGAATGATCGTCGCCTATGGCCGGCGTCGGTAATCGGACGGTCATATTCCGTTCGGCTGGGCGAAAAAGTCCGCACGGTGACTCTTCACCACAGAACAACGGTGAATTTTCACAACAGAAGAGGGGAATACTCCTCAAGTGACAGCAGTGCGGTCTGTGTGAGGGGCATGGGATGCAGATCAAGCCACGCCAGCATCTGCTGGACATCTGGCAGGCGATCGGCCGGAACTCTTTCGACGGGGGAGAGTGGGTCTGGGGCGAGTGGGGCGGAGAGAGCAGCGTCGCCGACGCGGAGCGGCTGCTCTGTCTGCTGTACCCGGCCACGGAGATGCCCGCGTTCCGGCTGGACGACCCGGACACCACACAGGAGGACGTCCAGCAGGTCCTGAAGAAGGCCGGCGGGCGGCTGGACCTCCCGGCCAACCTCGTCACGGCCGCGGCCGATTTCATGCGGACGCACACCGGTGAGGACAAGAGGCCGACCTTCGCCGGGGGTTACTACTTCGGGCCCCGCGACAAGACCCAGGAACTCACCGAGGAGCAACGCCAACTCGGCGTGGTCGACTCGTTCTCCATGTCGATCACGCTCTGTCTGGCCACCCTGGGCTTCCTCAAGATCTACGAGACCAGGACCAGACGCAGCGACATCAAGGAGACGATCGCCGAACTGCGCGTGGCGACCAGCAACCGGCTCACCGCCGCCATGGTGAGCATGCTGCGCTCCTTCACCGTCAACGTCTACGACATGGACTCCTCGCAGGGGCAGACCCTCACCGAACTCCTCGGCCAGGGGCGGCTGTCGTCGCGGCAGGTGCTGAGCAAGTTCCAGAACCGCTTCCGCCCGCTGCGCGCGGCGATCGTCGAGAGCCTGAGCCTCGGTATCGACGTCGAGGAGAGGCTCAAGGACGAGAGTCAGCTCTTCGAATGCGGCTGGGCGTGGAGCATGGTGAAGGACGCCCCCGAGATCGAGACCAGCGAACCCATCGGGCCGCAGCCCGAGGGTGTGGCCAACCCGGTGCCGTACCTGTACTTCACCGTGGTCGCCCTCGACGGTATCCAGGACCTGTTCTCCGACCGCACCCTCACCCTGGGACTGCTCAACACCGAACAGCAGAAGCTCGCCGAGGCGCTCCGGCTGCGCTGGGAACTCACCCAGCAGTTCTGGTCCCGCATCGCCCGCTTCGACGCCGAGCGGTGGCCCCTGGAGGACATCCCCTGGCGTACCACAGTGCAGAAACTGGAGAGTGAGTACTTCTCCCTCTCCGTCGCCGCCATCCTCGTCCACGACCTGATGCGGCGCCGGGCCACCGACGACGACCTCACCCGCACCGTCGGCATCATGGAACGCCTCGCCGAACGCGGCCGCGTCACCAGCCGGATGACGCGCGAGGACCCCATGGTCCACGAGCTGCACAACGTCGGCGTGTCCCTGCCGTTGCAGGGCAGCGAGCGACTCGGCCCGCTCATGACGTGGTCCATGACCGACTTCTCGGCCCAGCTGCTGAAACGGACCATCCAGCTGTGCACGCTCTCACGCAACCTGGCCTCGCACGACCGGCTGCTCCGACTCGCCGAGGACGTCTTCGACCACATGTGGCGGCGCCGCATCCGCGAGGGCGAGGGCGCCGGCCTCTGGGACAACGTCCACGCCGCCTATCCCCAGGCGGAGATCCAGAAGCGGCGGGTGCCGGTGTCGTGGAGCATCACCGAGCGGGTCACCGAGGTGATGGTCCAGGCGTACGAGATGTACCGGCAGCCACCGATCCGCAGCCTCGAACTCACCGAGCTGGCAAGGGCGTTGCTCAGCGAGTCCGCCCATCTGCTGGGCAACGAACAGATGGAACCCGCCCCCACCGACGACGGCCGGCACGGGATGCAACTGAGGAACATCGAGGTAAAGTTGCGCCGCGCCCGCACCCTCGTGGACGAACAGCCGGGTACCGCCTACGCGTTGACGCTCGACGTGCTGGGACAACTCGACTCGCTCGCCCGGGCCCGGGAAGCCGCGGACCGGGGAGTGTGACGCCGTGCTGATCTTCGCCGCCTCCGACAAGGGGGGCACGGGCCGCTCCGTGACCAGCGCCAACCTCGCGTACCACCGGGCGCTGGCCGGCGACGACGTCTGCTACCTGGACTTCGACTTCGGCTCGCCCACCGCCTCGGCTGTCTTCGACGTCGCCGACGCCCGGCAGACCGTCGAGGACCGCGGCCTGCACTCCTACCTGACGGGCGAGGTCAGCGAGCCGGAGCGGATCGACATCTGGGCCAAGACCGAGCACCAGGTGCTGCGCGACCCGCCGCCCGGATCCGGCCGCCTGGTGCTGATGCCCGGCGACCTCGGCGGCGGCGAGTTCGCCACCACCGACGAGAACCTGCGTCTCTGTGTCGACCTGCTGATGAAGCTGTACTACGAGTTCGACCTGGTGATCGTCGACCTCAGCGCCGGCCGCAGCTACGCCGTGGACATGGCCCTGGAGGCCACCGCACAGCCCGAGATGAGCGAGATCACAGCCCGCTGGCTGGTCTTCCACCGCTGGACCCGCCAGCATGTGGCGGCCGCGGCGAGCCTGGTCTTCGGCAAGCGCGGCATCGTCGCCGGCGGCGTCGCCCGCGGCCACGACGAGGAGGCACTGCGCGCCGCCATCCGGTTCGTACGGGCCGCCGTACCCGATCCCGAATCGGCGCTGTGGCGGCAGGTCTCGCCCACCCAGTCGGCGTGGATGCGCAAGACCGACGGCGACCTCAAGCAGCTCGCCTCCACCCACGGCATCGGCTACAGCCAGGTCCTCGGCTCCGTGCCCCTTGAACCGGTCCTGCAGTGGCGCGAGCAGCTCATCACCGACGAGGACGTGCTCGACAGCCAGATCGCCAACATGGAGACCTGGCAGGCGCTGAGCCGGCTCGCCGGCCGGCTCACCGACGACAAGTACTGGGAGCAGGCGTGACCGAGGCCGTCTTCCGGGAGACCACCGCGGAGCCCCGCACCCAGTCCGTGCCGCTGTCCCACCTCTCCCTGGAGCTGGGCCACCTCTACATGGAGGACTTCGAGGCGGGCCCCGAGCGGCTGGGCGAGCACTTCGCCGAGGTACGGCTCTGGGTGGACGCCGCGCGTGCCTCCGCCGCCCGCCGCACCGGCGGCCGGCGCCCCCGCATCAGCACCTGCTTCCTGATCGACGACTACTTCACCCGGTTCTCCACCCCGGCCGAACTGATCCCGCTGGTACGGAAAGAGGCCGACAAGGCCGGCCTGGTCATCGACTACCTGGCCCGGGAGTCGGGCTGCGCGGTCGCCGACCGGACCGAGCTCGCCGAGTCCGTCATGCACCGCCTGGTCGAGTCGCCGCCGCCCGGCAGCTACGGCTCCCGACCGCCCGTCAGCCAGACCGGCTGGCTCGCCAACGGCCAGCGCACACCCACCGCCGCCCGCAGCGCCCTCGGCGAGGTCAAGGGCTGGCAGCCGCCCCAGGAGACCGCCGCCCGCAACCACTCCGTCTTCATGGACGTCGAGCTGTGGTCCGAGAAGGACGGCCGGCGCCTGTGGTCCTGCCCCTTCCTGGCCGCCGTGTGGCAGCTGGCCCGGCTCGGTCTGCTGCGGCACCTCGGCGAGGCCGTACTGGAGCCGCGCCCCTGGAACGGCGAGGACTTCCCCCACGACTGGGACCGCCTGCCGCCCCTGGTCAAACTGAACGAGAACGCGGCGCCCTTCAGCGCCTACCGCACCTGCACGCTCATGGCGAACCGTTTCCTGGCCGTCGAGGACGCCGTGCGGCTCATCCTCGACCAGATAGATGTCGACTCCGGGGCGCTGAGGCAGGTCGCCGAGCGCTCGGCCCGGGAAGGGCTCGCGGTCCCGGACGCGGTCGCCCAGCGCGCGACGTACGTCTTCTACGAGGAGCCGGCCGGCCCGCTCCCCGGCGAGCCCGGCGAGGAGGGCTGACATGGCGACGGCCGTCGGACAGCCCGCGCGGCCCGTCCTCGCCTGCGGCGAGGTGCGCACCTGTCTGCTGCCGTCCTTCCAGGCGCTGGACGGCCGGGCCGCCGCCCAGCTGCTCAGACTGCGCGCCGACGAGCATGTGCGGGTCTCCGAGCGGCCCACCATGTACGCCCTGTCGCCCGCGGTCCTGACCGGCGTGGACTGCCGGCTGCCCACCTCCAACGGCGCCAAGGTCCGGGCCGTCGGCACGGTGGCCGCCCGCGCGGCGCTCACCGAGGGCCGCCTGTTACAGGCCACGGCGTTCTTCGGCACGCCGCTCGCGGGCCCCGACACCCGTCGGCCCTGGGGGCACTACCTCGTCCGGCCCGGCCTGGTGGAGCCCTTCGGCAAGCTGCCCGAACAGGCCACCGCTCAGGGCGTGCTGAGCGGCGCCGGCCGCGGCGAACTCGACCTGGGCATGATCGCCGAGGGGCTGCTGACCCGTCTCATCCGCCACCCGCTCCTCGACCGCAAGCCGCCCTTTAAGTCCCGTCGCACACACCTGCGTTGGGTGGCACGCCGGGCCCCCGAGGGCGAGCCGGCGGCGCTGCGGAGGTTCACCCTCGCCGAGGGCGGGCTGCGGACGGTGGAACTGCTGCTGCCCGACGACGTCCCGGCCGCCGCGGCCGCCGGACTGTGTGAGGATCTCGCCCTGCACGACTGGCTTTTGACGACCGTCCAGCACATGCTGGACAACAATCGGCCGGGCACGGCGGACGGACCCTCGGCGGTCCTGGCACTGCGCCCCGCCGTCGATCATCTGCTGCATCTCTGGATGCCGCGCGCACACGTGGACCCGGCACTGGGTCACCTGTGGGACGTGCTGGAGAAGAAACCGGGGTTCTCCCGTCAGTGGGACAACCTGCGCCAGCGCATCCGCGATCAACTGGCCGTCCAGGCCGTACCACTGCTGCACCAGGCACTGAGCACGCGCTGAGGGCGGCACCGACCACTTACCCGACGGGGGAGACATGGTGATGAGTGGAGCGTCATTAGGAGCAGGAAACAACGGAGCGGGCATGCGACGCCATGACCAGCGCATGCCCAAGCTGTTCTGGCGGCTGATCGTCAGCGCCTCGGCGGCAGGGGTGACGTTTCTGCTGACCGCCCTCCTGGACTCGAGCAACGGGGACATCTGGCAGTGGACCGCGTCCATCGTCATCGGCAGCGCGGCGCTGATCGTGCAGTACATGGTGGACCTCGGCGAGCGGTTCGAGCGGGTCGACCAGCGGTTCGCGGAGATCATCGCCGCGACGGAGCTGTTCAGCCAGGTCGACGGTTCGGTGCTGCGGTCCGGGGAGGTGACCCGGCTGGTCATGGGGTACACCAAGGTCCGCGAAGAGGGCGGCGACATCGTCCAGGCCTTCGCCGAGAAGGAGCTGGCCCGCCTCGCCAAGCTGATGGAGGGCCTCAGCAGCGGCAGCGCGGACTGCCCGGGCGAGAACTACGAGTGGCTGCTCGACGTCACCGACTGCGTCAAAATGACCCTCGACGCCACCAGCACCTCCGTGGACCGCGACTTCTGGTACAGCGGGCCCGCGGAGCGGTATCTCGCCGCGCAGGAGAAGGCGATCAAGCGGCGGGGTGTGGAGATCCGGCGCCTGTTCGTCGTGAAGGAACCACGCGACGTCACCGCCAGCCTCAGAGACCTCTGCGCCGAGCACGGCAGGCGGGGCATCGACACACGGATCGCGGTGCGGTCCCTGCTGACGTCCAACTCCCGGGTGAACGACTTCATCATCTTCGACGGGGAACTGTCCTACGAGACCTCACCCGACCTCCAGTCCAACCCGGACGGGACCTGGCTGAGAACGGAGGCGGAGCACCTGGAGGACCGCGTCAACCAGTTCAACGAACTGTGGGCGGAGGCGGCACCGCAGCCCGAGCCCGTGCCTCAGCCCGTGCCTGAGCCCGCCCCTGTGCCGCAGCCGGGGAGGGCCCCGACGGTCACTTGAGCACGCCGAGGAAGTCGACCCAGGCCTCGGCGGCGAAGACAAGAAGAGGGCTGTCCGAGGCAAGCTTGCTGTCCCGGACCGGGACGACACCGGGGACTCCGTCGGCCACCTCGACGCAGTCCCCACCGTTGCCGTCGCTGTAGGTGCTCTTACGCCAGCGGGCTGCGCCGGGGAAGTCGTACGCGACCTCGACGCAGTTGCCGCCTTCGCCGTTGCTGTAGGTGCTCGTGCGCCAGTTGGCGTTGCTCAGGTCGTACTCGCGCATCGTCTGTGGTCCTCTGCCATCGACTCGATCAGGGCGAGGGACGCCTCTGGCGACAGCGCGGCGACCCTGAGCAGATCGTATGCGCGATGCGTCCGCTTCACCACGGCCGGGTCGTCCATCAACGTTCCCGAAAACGACGTCTCTGTATAGGCGACAGGCGGCGCGTCGTCGAACTCCATGAGCCGCAGATCGCCGGTCATGGACGCGTGGGCGCCGGCCGTGTACGGAAACACCGTCACCATCACTGTGCGCTCGCTCGCCAGTCGGACGATGTGCTCAAGCTGCTCGGCCATCGTCTCGGGCCCGCCCACGGGGATCCGCAGCACGTTCTCGTGCAGGATCACCCAATACTCGGGCCTTGTAGCGTCCTTGAGGGTCCGCGCTCGTTCCAGGCGCCCGGTGACCATGTCTTCGACGTACTCGTCGGTGACGAACGGGTTGGCTGCGATGGTGACCGCCCGCGCGTACCCCGCTGTCTGCAGCAGCCCCGGCACCAGCGCCGGCGCGAACTCGCAGATCTTCGTGGCCAGGGCCTCCAGCTCCGCCGCCTTCGCGAAGTAATCCGCGTACCGCGGGTCGTCAATCAGCTTCTTGCACAACCGCTCGAAAATACCGTCGGTTTGCAGCACACCGTCAATCCGCTGCGCGATATCCAGCTGCGGTTTTCGAATGGCCTGTTCGAACTGGCCGATGTAGGGGCCGGAGACGAAGACCCGTGAGCCCAGTTCCACTTGGGTGATTCCCGCGTCCTCCCTTCTCCGCTTGAGCTCTGCCCCGAAGAACTCCCAGACCGCCTGCCGTGAACCGTTGGCCATGGCCAACCTCCTTGTGCTGACCCGCACTTGTAGTGCGCAGACTCTGCCGAGTGTAGGCCGAGAAGGGCATTGTGGAGATAGAAAGAGTGAAACCGGAAAAGGAAGGGGAACACGGTGGATGCACGACATGCGGCGCTCTGCGTCGAAGAAGCGGAGGACACGGTGAATGAATTGCGAACTACACTCCTTATCGCGGGAATCAAACTTCCGTCATTGGGGCTCGACCCGGTGAGTCTCGCGCGGGAGGCACCCTGTCCGCTCGTCGAATTGGGGCGGTGTTCCGTGGAGACCGCGCGCCGGCTCGTGGAGGCGCTGCGTTGAAGCCTCCGGTGGGGTCGTATGCCGTGGACACCCGGACGGACAGGGTGGGGATCGTCATGGGGCACGAGGGGCCGTACGTGCAACTGAGGCCGTACGGCGGCGGCAGGGAGTGGGACGTCGAACCGGAGGCCGTGCGCGGGGCCACCCCGGCCGAACGGCTGAGCGCGGCGACGGCGTACGCCAACGCCCGCAGCCGCGGTGAGGTCCCTTGAGGCGGGGCCGGCGAGGGCAGACATGAGCGGGTGCCTGGTGGCAGGACTCGCTCCCGCTCGGTCTCCGGGAGCGGTTACGGGAACGGTCAGGTGGGGGCGCCGAGGGTGAAGCCTCGGTCGGCGATGATTTCGGTGCCGGTGGCGAAGGGGGCTGGCCGGAGGCGGTGAAGAGGATGAAGTCGGCGTTTTCGTCGGGGGCGGCGTTCCGGGGGACGGCGAGTCGTCGACGGGGATGAGCGGGTGGACCTGTCCGGTCAGCCCAGCGACGCGCTCGCCGTACGCAGCTCGTCCAGGGCCGCCAGGACGTAGCCGGCGAGCTCTTCCTTGGGATCACGGTCGCCCTCGGACCATTCGGCGTAGCCCCGTTTGAAGGCGAGGACGCCCAACTCGCCCGCGAGAGCCGCTGTCGGATCGGGTACGCCGCGGGCGACCAGAGCGGTTGTCATCGAGGCCGCGAGGCTGATGGTCTTGAGAGCGTCACGCTCTTGAAGCTCGGTGCTGGCGGCCACGGCAGCCTTCAGGCGAGGGGCGAGCTCGCGATTCATGGTGCCCATCGCGCTCGACGCGCGCTCAAGACCGGCAGCGACCGCCTCTAGTGGGCTGGCGTTTCCGGGCGCCTCGGTGATCCCCTCGGCCAGCAGCAGGCTCAGCGTCTCCTGACCGGCCACCAGAAGCTCTCGCTTGTCGGGGAAGTGCCGGAAGAAGGTGCTTTTGGTGACCCCGGCGCGCTCGGCGATCTGCGCGACCGTCGTGGCGTCGTACCCCTGCTCAGTGAACAGGTCCACAGCAGCCACGACAAGGCGTTCGCGTGCGCCTGGTTCCCACCGAGCCATGACCCCATCATACGTGATGGGACTCTTGTCCCATCATCCTGCTAGAGTGACGGGACAAGAGTCCCATCACTGGGAGGGTCCTATGCACGTCTTTGTCACGGGTGGCACCGGTCTGATCGGTTCCGCCGTCGTCGCCGAGCTGCTCGGCAACGGCAACAGCGTCCTCGCGCTCGCCCGCTCCGACGCCTCCGCGCTGGCCGCCGAGGAGGCCGGAGCCGAGCCCCTCCGGGGAGGTCTCGCCGATCTGGACGTCCTTCGCTCCGGCGTCGCTCAGACCGACGGGGTGATCCACCTGGCATTCGCCAACGACTTCAGCAGCCCCGACGCCGTCTCCAAGGCGGTCGCCGAGGAAAGTGCGGCCCTCGCGACGCTCGGCGAGGAACTCGTCGGCAGCGACCGGCCCTTGGTCACCTGCTCGGGTACGCCCTATGTGCCGGGCCGTGCCTCCACCGAGGCCGACCCGGTGCCGACCGACGGGCCGGTCGGTGGTCGTGGCCGCGCCGTCACGGCGGTCCTGGGCCTGGCCTCGCGCGGGGTCCGCAGTACGGCCGTACGCCTGCCGCGCACGGTCCACCACCAGGGCGACGGCGGATTCGCCGGTCTGCTTACCCACATCGCCCGCCAGACCGGAGTGTCGGGTTACCCGGGCGACGGCGCACAGCGCTGGCCGGCCGTGCACGCGCTCGACGCGGCAGTCCTCTTCCGGCTCGCCCTGGAGCAGGCGGAAGCCGGTACCTCCTGGCACGCCGTGGCCGACGAGGGAGACCATGTGCGTGACATCGCCGCGGTCATCGGCCGACGGCTGGGCCTGCCGGTCGAGTCGGTCCCGGCGGAGACCTACGGCCCTCTCGGCCCTATCTTCGCGCACGACCAGCCCTCGGCCAGCAGCCACACCCGGCAGGTGCTCGGCTGGGAGCCGAAGCACCCGCGCCTTCTGGAGGACCTGGAGAACATCCAGCCCTGACCGGTGACCGGGAGGCCCGCTCGCGGTGCTCGCGCCGACAACGGCAGACCCGCACCTGCATCACTCGCGGCCGGCCTCTCGGCGCAGCGACGTCCTGTCCCCGTCCGCGCCCGGTCAGCGCGCTCCGGCTCCTGACTTGTTTCCCCATCGTCGTCAACGACCAAGCCCACTGACGCCGGGCCGCCACCCGCGCGGCAGCAAAACGTCCCGCACTGTCGACCTGCCCGTGGCGAAATCGGGTTTCCACGGCATCGCCGGCTGTGCGGCAATTCACGTCCACAACCAACAGGAGGTCCCGTCATGGTGACAGTTGTCTTCGGCGCTCGCGGTAACGTGGGTCGTCATGTGGCCGATGGCCTGCTGGCCGCCGGTGAGCAGGTCAGAGCAGTCAGCAGAACCCCAGCCGTGGGTTTGACGCCCGGGTGGGAAGCGGTCGCCGCCGACCTGGACCGTCCCGAGACGCTGACCGCAGCCCTCGACGGCGCCGACAAAATGTTCCTGTACGGAATGCTCGACCCCCAGAATCCCTACGACGTCGAGAAGGTCGCTGCGACGGCCACAGCCGCGGGGATACGGCAGGTGGTCCTGCTCTCGTCGGTGTCGGTCCTGAACCCCGATGCCGACCACCTGGTCCCCCGCCTGAACCGCACGATCGAGCAGGCCATCCAACGGTCCGGCATGGACTGGACGTTCCTCAGGCCGGGGACGTTCGCGACCAACACCCGCACCTGGTGGGCCGAAATGATCCGTACCGACAACGTCGTCCGGCTTCCCTATCCGCTCGCACAGTCGGCACCGGTGCACGAGAAGGCCATCGCGGCGCTCGCGGTGACCGCTCTGACCGAACCGGGCCACTCGCACCAGGCCTACACCATCTACGGGGCCGAGTCCCTGACCCTGCAACAGCAGGTCGAGTACATCGGCGAGGCCCTCGGCCGCCGCATCCGGATCGAACACGTCTCCGACGAGCAGGCTCGCGCGGACGTGGGTAGAACGATGCATCCGGCATTGGCCGAGGCGATCGTGAGTCAGTGGGCCGCCGCCAACGGCGTCCCGGTCCCGACCTCCGTCATCGCCGAAAAGATCACCGGCACGCCGGCGCACACCTACGCCCAGTGGGCCGTCGACCACGTCGACGACTTCCGCTGAGCTTGTCGTCAACCTGCGGTTACGCCCGGCGCCGTGCTGCCGGGTAGCTCGCGGCGACGTGGGCGGTGACGGCGTCGCCTCGTACCCGACCCGAAGGACAGCAGAAGTCTTCAACTGTTGCGGGTTTCACTCAGGGATCCTTATGGATGCCGCATAGCGCAGCGTGTGTGGGTCCCTGGGTGGTTCTGCCCCGTTTGGCCACCGCGAGGTCGCCGCACGCGGGTCCCCGGAGCGCTTCCCGCGTAGGCGAGAATGGCTTCATGAGTCTGTTCCGCGACGACGGCATCGTGCTGCGCACCCAGAAGCTGGGTGAGGCGGACCGGATCATCACGCTGCTCACGCGCGGTCACGGACGGGTACGGGCCGTGGCCCGCGGAGTGCGCCGGACCAAGTCGAAGTTCGGGGCGCGGCTGGAGCCCTTCTCCCATGTCGACGTGCAGTTCTTCGCGCGGGGGAGCGAGCTGATCGGGCGCGGGCTGCCGCTGTGCACGCAGAGCGAGACCATCGCGCCGTACGGCGGCGGGATCGCCGCGGACTACGCGCGCTACACCGCCGGGACGGCGATGCTGGAGACCGCCGAGCGGTTCACGGACCATGAGGGCGAGCCGGCGGTGCAGCAGTATCTGCTGCTGGTCGGCGCGCTGCGGACGCTCGCCCGCGGTGAGCACTCCCCGCATCTCGTGCTCGACGCGTTCCTCCTGCGCTCCCTCGCCGTCAACGGGTACGCCCCCAGCTTCGGCGACTGTGCGAGGTGCGGGATGCCCGGGCCCAACCGGTTCTTCTCCGTCGCGTCCGGAGGCTCGGTCTGCGTCGACTGCCGGGTGCCCGGGAGCGTCGTACCGTCGCCGGGGACCCTGGAACTCCTCGGGGCGCTGCTCACGGGAGACTGGGAGACCGCGGACGCGTGCGAGGCGCGGCACGTGCGGGAGGGGAGCGGGCTGGTGTCCGCCTATCTGCACTGGCACCTGGAGCGCGGGCTGCGGTCGCTCAGGTACGTGGAAAAGTCGTAGGCACCACGGACGTAAGCACGACAGTCGTAAGCACCACAGAGGAGACGAGAAGCACATGGCCGTACGCGGGATCCTGGGGCGCCAGCGACGCGAGTACAGGACACCGGAGCCGCACCCGTCCGGGGCCCGCCCGCCGAAGTTCCCGAGCGAGCTGGTCCCCAAGCATGTGGCGATCGTCATGGACGGGAACGGGCGCTGGGCGAAGGAACGCGGGCTGCCGCGCACCGAGGGGCACAAGGTCGGCGCCGAGCGGGTGCTGGACGTGCTCCAGGGCGCGATCGAGATGGGCGTCGGGTCCATCTCGCTGTACGCCTTCTCCACCGAGAACTGGAAGCGGTCGCCGGACGAGGTGAAGTTCCTGATGAACTTCAACCGCGACTTCATCCGCAAGACCCGGGACCAGCTCGACGAGCTGGGGATCCGGGTGCGCTGGGTGGGCCGTATGCCCCGGCTGTGGAAGTCCGTCGCCAAGGAGCTCCAGATCGCGCAGGAGCAGACCAAGGGCAACGACAAGCTGACGCTGTACTTCTGCATGAACTACGGCGGCCGGGCCGAACTCGCGGACGCGATGAAGGGGATCGCGGAGGATGTGAAGGCGGGGCGGCTGGACCCGTCGAAGGTCACCGAGAAGACCATCCAGAAGTACCTGTACTACCCGGACATGCCGGACGTCGACCTGTTCCTGCGGCCCAGCGGCGAGCAGCGCACCTCCAACTACCTTCTCTGGCAGAGCGCTTACGCCGAGATGGTCTTCCAGAACGTCCTGTGGCCGGACTTCGACCGACGTGACCTGTGGCGGGCCTGCCTGGAGTTCGCGTCCCGGGACCGGCGGTTCGGCGGAGCCATCCCGAACGAGGAGCTGCTGGCCATGGAGGGCAAGCAGGAGTAGGCCCCTTCAGGGCCGAAGCGGGGCCTGGGGGCACGGCCCCCAGGGGCGCGCGCTCCCTCTCACCCGCACGAAATCCGGCTCACCCCGTGGCGCACCCCGCGGCGCACTCCGCGCAGGTGCCGAAGATCTCCACCGTGTGCGCCACGTTCACGAAGCCGTGTTCCGCCGCGATGGCCTCCGCCCACGTCTCCACGGCAGGGCCCTCGACCTCGACGGCCTTGCCGCAGACGCGGCAGACGAGGTGGTGGTGGTGCTCGCCGCTGGAGCAGCGGCGGTAGACGGACTCGCCGTCGGAGGTGCGCAGGACGTCGACCTCACCGGCGTCGGCGAGGGACTGGAGCGTGCGGTAGACCGTGGTGAGTCCGACCGAGTCGCCCTTGTGCTTCAGCATGTCGTGGAGTTCCTGAGCGCTGCGGAACTCGTCGACCTCGTCGAGGGCCGCAGCGACGGCGGCCCGCTGCCGGGTCGCACGGCCCTTCACGGACGGTCCTGCGGTGGTCACCGGTTGCCTCCTCGCGTCTGCCCCTGCCCGGGCCATTGTGCCAGTCCGGCCTGTCAGCGGTCCTGTCCGTGGTCAGACGCCGAGCTTCCCGTCCGGCGTACGGCCGGCCGGAATCACACACTCCGCCGGATCCCCGGTGGGCTGTGCGGCGGCCAGTGCCCGCGCGCGGCGCCGGGCCAGCGGGGTGGCCAGCGCGGTCAGGGCGATGAACGCGGCGATGGTCAGCAGCACGATCGTCGCGCCGGGCGGTACGTCCTGGTAGTACGAGGTGACCGTGCCGCCGATCGTCACGCTGATGCCGATCGCGACCGCGACCGCGAACGTCGCCGCGAAGCTGCGGGTCAGCTGCTGGGCCGCCGCCACCGGCACCACCATCAGCGCCGAGACCAGCAGCAGGCCGACGACGCGCATCGCGACCGTCACCGTCACCGCCGCGGTGATCGCCGTCAGCAGGTTCAGCGCCCGCACCGGCAGGCCCGTGACCCGGGCGAACTCCTCGTCCTGGCTGACCGCGAACAGCTGGCGGCGCAGCCCCAGGGTCACCAGGACCACGAACCCGGCGAGCAGACAGATCGCGGTGACGTCCGACTCGCTCACCGTCGACAGGGAGCCGAAGAGGTACGAGGTCAGGTTGGCGTTGGAGCCCGTCGGCGCGAGGTTGATGAACATCACGCCGCCGGCCATACCGCCGTAGAAGAGCATCGCGAGGGCGATGTCGCCGCGGGTCTTGCCGTACCAGCGGATCAACTCCATCAGGACGGCGCCCAGGACGGACACCAGGGTCGCCATCCACACCGGGGAGGCGTTCAGGAGGAAGCCGAGGCCGACGCCCGTCATGGCGACGTGGCCGATGCCGTCGCCCATCAGGGCCTGGCGGCGCTGGACGAGGTAGATGCCGACGGCGGGGGCGGTGATGCCGACCAGGACGGCGGCGAGCAGGGCCCGCTGCATGAAGGCGTAGTTCAGGAGATCCATCAGCTCAGCAGTCCCGTACGGATCGGTGCGGCGCCCGCCGGAGCGTGCGGGTGGACGTGGTCGTGGCCGGGCAGGGCGTGCTGGCCGAGGGCCTGCGGGGGCGGGCCGTCGTGCGTGACACAGCCGTCGCGCAGGACGACCGCCCGGTCGATCAGGGGCTCCAGGGGGCCCAGTTCATGGAGGACGAGCAGCACCGACGTACCGGAGGACACCTGGCCCCTCAGCGTCTCGGCCAGGACCTCCTGGCTGGCCAGGTCCACGCCCGCCATCGGCTCGTCCATGATCAGGAGTTCGGGTTCGGCGGCGAGAGCGCGGGCGATCAGCACCCGCTGGTGCTGGCCCCCGGACAGGGCGTTCACGGAGTCCTTCGCGCGGTCGGCCATGCCGACCAGGTCCAGGGCCCGGCGTACGGCGGCGTGGTCGGCCTTGCGCAGCACGCCGAAACGGGCGCGGGACAGCCGGCCGGACGAGACGATCTCGGTGACCGTCGCGGGCACGCCGCCCGCGGCTGTGGTGCGCTGCGGGACGTAGCCCACCCGCGCCCAGTCGCGGAAACCGTGCCGGGGGACGCCGAACAGCTTGATCTCGCCGCCGCTGACCGGTACCTGGCCGATGATCGTGCGGATCGCGGTCGACTTGCCGGAGCCGTTGGCGCCGAGCAGCGCGACGACCTCACCCCGGTCCACGGTGAGGTCGATGCCGCGCAGGACCGGCCGTGAGCCCAGCTCGGCGCGCACGCCGCGCAGGGAGATGACGGGGTCGCTCACGAGGTCCTCCGTGGAGATCATTGGAGATCGTTGGAGATCATAGAGATCAGTTGGGATCAGTCGGGATCATCTGGCGCCGAGAGCGGTCTGCAGCGCCTTGAGGTTGGACCCCATGACCTGGAAGTAGTCGTCGCCCTTGGACTTGGACGTGATCCCCTCGACCGGGTCGAGGACGTCCGTCCGGAGGCCGGAGTCGGAGGCGATGGTCGTCGCGGTCTTGTCGCTGACGAGCGTCTCGTAGAACACCGTGGTGACGCCGTCGGCCTTCGCCATCTTCTCAAGGTCCTTGACGCGGTCGGCACTGGGCTCCGACTCGGGGTCGAGGCCGTTGATGGCTTCCTCGGTGAGGCCGTAGCGCTCGGCGAGGTAGCCGAAGGCGGCGTGCGTGGTGACGAAGACCTTGGTCCGGGAGTTCGCCAGGCCGTCCTTGAACCGGGTGTTCAGGGCGTCGAGTTTCCCCACCAGGGCCGCGGTGTTCTTCTTGTACACGGCCGCGTTGTCCGGGTCGGCCTTCTCGAAGGCCTTGCCGACGCCCTCGGCGACCTGGGCGTAGCGCACCGGGTCGAGCCAGATGTGGGGGTCGAGGCCGGCCAACTCGTGGTTCTCGTGGCCGTCGTGCTCGGCCGCGTGGCCGCCGACCTCGTTGCCGTGCTTCTCCAGCGAGGTGAGGGAGGCGGCGTCGATCTTCGTGCCGATCTCGGACTGGGCCACCGCGTCGTCGACGGCGGGCTGGAGGTTCTTCAGGTAGAGCACCGCGTCGGACTCCTGGAGCTGCGCGGTCTGCCGCGCGCTGATCTCCAGGTCGTGCGGCTCCTGGCCCGGCTTGGTCAGGCTGGTGACGTTCACCCGGTTCCCGCCGATCTGCTGGGCGAGGAACTGCAGCGGATAGAACGACGCGACGACGTCGAACTTGTCCGTGTTGCCGGCGGCCGCGCTGTCGATGGAGCAGGCGGAGAGGGTGCCGAGGCCCAGTGCGGTGACGGCGGTCACGGCGGCCGTGGGTATGAGGCGACGTCCTACGTTCATGACACTCATTTTCATCAAATATGGAAACCGTTGTCAACAAGGGGTCTGGGTGGCGGGCGGGCAGGGGGTGGGCGGGGGCCGAGCGGGGGTCGGTCAGAGGTCGGTCAGAGGTCGGTCGGGGGGTCGGGCGAGCGTCTGAAGGCCATCCGATTTGATTGAGGGGCAGGCGGCGCCGGTAACCTGAGGCATTCGCTCTGAAGCACCTTGCTTCGTCGCCCGTCGTCGTAATGAAGAGAGCACCGTGGCCGCCGACAAGATCGACACCATCGTCAGCCTGAGCAAGCGCCGTGGCTTCGTATTCCCCTGCAGTGAGATCTACGGCGGACAGCGCGCCGCCTGGGACTACGGCCCGCTGGGTGTCGAGCTCAAGGAGAACCTCAAGCGCCAGTGGTGGCGCTACATGGTGACGTCGCGCGAGGACGTGGTCGGCATCGACTCGTCCGTCATCCTGGCCCCCGAGGTCTGGGTCGCCTCCGGCCATGTCGCCACCTTCTCCGACCCGCTCACCGAATGCACCTCCTGCCACAAGCGGTTCCGCGCGGACCACCTGGAGGAGGCCTACGAGGCCAAGAAGGGGCACGCCCCGGAGAACGGCCTGGCGGACATCAACTGCCCCAACTGCGGCAACAAGGGCCAGTTCACCGAGCCCAAGCAGTTCTCGGGTCTGCTCGCCACCCACCTCGGCCCGACCCAGGACACCGGCTCCGTCGCCTACCTGCGCCCCGAGACCGCGCAGGGCATCTTCACCAACTTCGCCCAGGTGCAGACCACTTCGCGCCGCAAGCCGCCGTTCGGCATCGCGCAGATGGGCAAGTCCTTCCGCAACGAGATCACGCCCGGCAACTTCATCTTCCGCACCCGCGAGTTCGAGCAGATGGAGATGGAGTTCTTCGTCAAGCCGGGCGAGGACGAGAAGTGGCAGGAGTACTGGATGGAGCAGCGCTGGAACTGGTACACCGGCCTTGGCCTGCGTGAGGAGAACATGCGCTGGTACGACCACCCGGCCGAGAAGCTCTCCCACTACTCCAAGCGCACCGCCGACATCGAGTACCGCTTCCAGTTCGGCGGCAACGAGTGGGGCGAGCTGGAGGGTGTCGCCAACCGCACCGACTACGACCTCGGCGCCCACTCCAAGGCCTCCGGCCAGGACCTGTCGTACTTCGACCAGGATGCCCAGGAGCGCTGGACCCCGTACGTCATCGAGCCGGCGGCCGGTGTCGGGCGCGCGATGCTCGCCTTCCTGCTCGACGCGTACTTCGAGGACGAGGCCCCCAACGCCAAGGGCAAGCTGGAGAAGCGCACGGTGCTGCGGCTCGACCCGCGGCTGTCCCCGGTGAAGGTCGCGGTCCTTCCCCTCTCGCGGAACCCCGAGCTGTCCCCGAAGGCCAAGGGCCTCGCCCAGGCACTGCGCCAGAACTGGAACATCGAGTTCGACGACGCGGGGGCGATCGGCCGCCGCTACCGGCGTCAGGACGAGATCGGTACGCCGTTCTGCGTGACGGTGGACTTCGACACGCTGGAGGACAACGCGGTGACCGTCCGCGAACGTGACTCCATGAAGCAGGAGCGGGTGTCGCTGGACCAGATCGAGGGGTACCTGGCCGCGCGTCTGGTCGGCTGCTAGGCACTGTCGGGGCAACTGCTCCCGGGGCTCCTGCTCCCCAGGACTCCTTGCGTGCTCTTCGGCCCTCGATACGGGTCCCTCTGTGGACCTGTGTCGAGGGCCGTCGCGCTACCAGGGCAGACCGCATGAGCCTCGCGTTTCCTCACCACTTCCATGTGCGACGGCTGACAAATGACAGCTGACAGATATTGAAATCTGTCAGCTGTCATGACACGGTGGATGTCATGACGACGCACACCCGCACTCTCGGAACCACCGGCCCCCAGGTCTCCGCCCTCGGCCTCGGCTGCATGGGCATGTCGGCGCTGTACGGCGATGCGGACCGGGCCGAGTCGATCGCCACGATCCACGCCGCCCTGGAGGCGGGCGTGACCCTGCTCGACACCGGCGACTTCTACGGCATGGGCCACAACGAACTGCTGATCGGCGAGGCGCTGCGCACCGCGCCCGCCGCCCGCCGCGAACAGGCCCTGGTCAGTGTGAAGTTCGGGGCGCTGCGCGACCCGGACGGCAGCTGGTCCGGCTACGACGGCCGCCCGGAAGCGGTGAAGAACTTCGCCGCGTACTCGCTCCAGCGCCTCGGCGTAGACCACATCGACGTCTACCGGATCGCCCGGCTCGACCCGGCCGTACCGATCGAGGAGACGGTCGGCGCGATCGCCGAGCTCATCGAGAAGGGGCACGTCCGCCATGTCGGCCTGAGCGAGGTCGGCGCCGACACCATCCGCCGGGCCGCCGCCACCGCCCCGATCGCCGACCTCCAGATCGAGTACTCCCTCATCTCCCGCGGCATCGAGGCCGAGATCCTGCCGGCCACCCGTGAACTGGGGATCTCCGTCACGGCGTACGGCGTCCTGTCCCGGGGCCTGATCTCCGGGCACTTCGCCCGTGACCGGCAGCTCGCCGCGAACGACTTCCGGGCGTACTCGCCGCGTTTCCAGGGCGAGAACCTCCAGCACAACCTGAACCTGGTCGAGGCGCTGCGGAAGATCGCCGAGCAGAAGGGGGTCAGCGTCGCCCAGATCGCGATCGCCTGGGTCCTGTCCCGGGGCGACGACATCGTGCCGCTCGTCGGCGCGCGCACCCGGGAGCGGCTGGTGGAGTCGCTGGGCGCGCTGGACGTCACGCTGGACGCGGCCGACCTCTCCGCGATCGAGGACGCCGTACCGCCCGGTGCCGCGGCGGGCGACCGCTACCCGGCGGCGCAGATGGCACACCTGGAGAGCTGATCCCCCTGCCCAGGTACGGTCTGACCATGTCACCGACCTCCGAGACCCTGACCGCCGAGCGCATCCTCGTGGCCACCGAGGAGGTGCTGCGCCGCCACGGCCCGGCCAAGGCCACCGTGGTGGACGTGGCCCGCGCGCTCGGCGTCAGTCACGGCAGTGTCTACCGGCACTTCCGGACGAAGGCCGCGCTGCGGGAGGCGGTGACCAAGCGGTGGCTGGACCGGACGACCGAGGCGCTGGCCGGCATCGTCGCCGGGGACGGTGACCCGGAGACCCGGCTGCGGGACTGGCTCGCCGGGCTGTTCGGCGCCAAGCGCCGCAAGGCGGGCGACGATCCGGAACTGTTCGCCACGTACAAGGTCCTGACCGGCGAGGCCGGCGAGGCGGTCGGCCAGCACATCGACGAGCTGATCGGCCAGCTGGCCACGATCGTCCGCGCGGGCGTCGACACCGGCGCCTTCACGAGCACCGCCCCGGCAACCACCACCGCCCCGGCAACCACCACCGCCTCGGCGAGCACCACCGCCTCGGCGAGCACCACCGCCTCGGCGAGCACCACCGCCTCGGCGAGCACCACCGCCTCGGCGAGCACCACCGCCTCGGCGATCACCGCCACTGCCGCCGCCGTCTTCCACGCGACGGACCGCTTCCACGACCCCTGCCACTCCCGGGAGTGGGAACGGCCCGGTATCGAGGGTGAGTTCGAGGCAGTGGTGGAGCTGGTGGTCCGAGGTTTGCGGGCGGTCCAACCGGCCTAGGCCTGGCCTAGGCCTGGCCTAACCCAGGAGAGCACTCCGAAGCCGCGCAGGGACCCCCTGTGTCGGAGAAGGGGCCCCCCGTGTCGGAGATCCGGCGGCACGAACTCGCCGCCTTCCTGCGCCACCGCCGCGAGCACATCCCCCCGGAGCAGGTCGGCCTGGAGCGCGGCCGCAGGCGCCGCACGCCGGGACTGCGCCGTGAGGAGGTCGCCCAGCTCTCCGCGGTCGGCGTCACCTGGTACACGTGGCTCGAACAGGCGCGGTCCATCCAGGTCTCCGTCCAGGTCCTCGACGCCCTCGCCCGCACCCTGCTGCTCGACCCCAGCGAACGCGCCCACCTCTTCCGGCTTGCCGGAGCCGTGGACCCGACACCGGCCACCGTCTGCCCGTCGATCACCCCGGCGCTGCAGACGGTGCTGGAGCAGCTGGAGCCGGTGCCGGCCTGCGTGCAGAACAGCCGGTACGACATCCTCGCCTACAACCGCACGTACGGGCTGCTGCTGTGCGACCTGGACGCGGTGCCGCCCGAGGACCGCAACTGCATGCTGCTCTGCTACACCCACGACGAGTGGCGCTCCTCGATCGTGCACCTCGCCGAGACGCAGCGTCTGATGGCCGCCCGGTTCCGCGCCACCATGGCCGGGCACCTCGCCGAGCCCGCCTGGAAGATGCTGCTCAAGCGGCTGCGCGCGGAGTCCCCGGACTTCCGGGAGGCCTGGGAGCGGCACGAGGTCGGCGCCCACCGGATGCGGCGCAAGGAGTTCCTCAACCGGTACGTCGGTCGCGTGGTCGTCGACCACACCGACCTGTGGCTGGGGCCGGAGGCCGGACCGCGCTTGGTGACGTACGCACCCGCCGACGAGGAGTCGCGGCGGCGGCTGGAGCGGCTGCACGCACTCGCGCTGGAGCGGGAGCGGGAGCGGGAGCGGGAGCGGGAGCGGGAACAGAGGCGGGGGCGGGGACGGGAGAACGAGCGCGAGAACGGAGTGGCCTTGTCCCGCGGATGACTCTCCGAAGTGCGGGAACTCGGCCACCGAGAGGTGAGGCAACGACCCGAGGAGAGTCATGGCCGAGCAGAATTCGACACAGAATCTCCCGCAACCGCTGCGAGCGGCCGCCTCGGTACTGCGCAAGGTGCCCGGCGCCGGAACGGTGGGCCGGGCGGCCGAGGGTGCGCTGGACAAGGTCGGAGCGGTGTCGCCGCGGGGGCGGCGGCTCGCCGTGTACACCGGCGCCGGAGTGCTCGGCGTCGCGGGAGTCGTGGAATGGCCCGTCGCCGTCACCGGAGCGGCGGTGGCGTGGCTGACGCAGCCGCGGCAGCCGGAGACGGTGACGGATCGGAAGCCCGAGGTCGAGGGGGCCGAAGGGGCCGAGGGGACCGAGGCCGTCGGTGGATCAGCCGGTGAATCAGAGGGTGCCGGAGCGTCGGGCGGCAAGGCACCGACACCGCAGGTGCTGGCGTCCAGTACCCCCTCGTCCCGGGGGCGTACGGCGACGCCGGACACGCCCTCCGACAAGCTGCCCACACACCATGCCGACCACGCCGCGCCGGGCCGGCATGACGGTACGAGCGGCTGAGGGAGCGTGATGAGCAGAGGAATTCCCGCCCGCCCGACAGCGGTCGCCGCCGGCCTCGTCATGGCCGGACCGCGACTGCTGGCGCGCGGAGCGGCTCCGGCGGTCGGCGCGGCCGCCGGAGCCGCGGCGGGCACGGCCCGCGCCGGCGTACGCGGCGCGGACTTCGCCCTCCGGATGGCCCGGGTCGCCCGGGCGGCGGCCCCGGGCAGCACCCGCGACTGGCGTTCGGGAACCCGGGCCCACCTGGCCCTGCGCCCGCGGACAGAGGCGGAAGCCCCGTACGAGGAGGCACCGGAAGCCCCGTACGACGACGCAGCGGAAGCCCCGTACGACGCGGCGGAGCACCGGCACAAGACAGAGCCCCAGCACAAGACAGAGCCCCAGTCCACAGCAGTACCCACAGTCGGCACGCCCTCCCGCTCCCCCCTCACCGCCCGCACCGAACACCTCGCCCGCCGCGTCGCCGCGGCCCTCGCCGAGCACCCCGACGTGGCGCTCGCGTACTGGGACAGTGGGCTGGAGCGGCTGGTCGTGGTGGCGGTCGAGGACGCCGTCAGTGATGACGTGATGGAGCGGGCGTCGGCGCTCGCCGAGCGGCACGGGCTGGTCCCCGGCCACGTCGACGACGTGGAAGAGCTCACGCACCCCGGTGATCCGGCCTCCGTGCGGACCGCGGCCCTGGCGATCGGGGCCGACGCGCTGGGTACCGTGGCCGCCGTCACCGCGTCCACGCTGCGGCTGCCGCCCTCGCCCCGGCTGGTGACGGCGACGGTGACCCTGCTGCGGGAGAACCCCCGCTTCCGTTCCTGGCTGCGGGGGTGGCTCGGCGACTCCCGGATGGACGTGGTGCTGGCCGCCGCCAACGCGGTCGTGCACGGCGCCGGCCAGACCCCCACCTCGCTGCTGCTCGACGGCTCCCTGCGCACCTGCCAGTTCGGGGAGGCGCTCGCCCGTACGGCCACCTTCGAGACCGTGCACGACCAGCTGTGCGCACCGGACCGGCACAGCGTCCCGGCGACCCCCGCGCAGCGCCCCGCGCTGCGGACCTCGCCCGCGCAGGAGTACGCCGCCCACGCCTCCACCGGCAGCGTCCTGGGCGCCGTCGCCGCGCTGCTCGTCAAGCACGACATCGCCGAGGCCGCCGAGGCGGTGCTGGCCGGCTCGCCCAAGGCCGCCCGGTACGGCCCCGCCGCCTTCCACGCCGTCCTGAGCGGCGCCCTGTCGGGGACGGGTGTGCTGGTGCGCGACCCGGAGCGGCTGCGGCAGCTGGAGATGGCCGGCACCGTCGTCCTCCACCCGAGCGCGCTGCTCACCCCCGGCGCCGGGGCGGACCCCTGGACCGAGGCCGTCCTCGACGCGGCCCGCCGGGCCGGGCTGCGGGTCGTGGTCGTGGACGACCCCGCGCTCGCCGACTTCACCGGCCTCGCCGACCAGGTGGTCGGCGCCGAACGGCCGCTCGGCGAGGTGGTGGACGAACTGCGCGCCGAGGGCGGTGGTGTCCTCACGGTCGCCCGGCCCCGCCCGCACGACGACACCGACGTCACCGAAGGACTCCTGCGCGGTGACGTGGCCGTCGCCCTCACCGACGCGGACAGCCAGGTGGTGTGGGGCGCGGACGTCCTGGCCCCGCACGGCCTGACCGACGTATGGCGGCTGCTGACCGCCGTACCGGTGGCCCGCGCGGTCGGCCGCCGGTCGCAGACCCTCGCCCGGTCCGGCGCCGCGCTGTCCGGGCTGCTGGTGGCCGTCGGCGAGTCCGGCAGGGGCAGGGGCAGGGGCAGGGGCAGGAGCCGGGGCCGGGGCCGGGGCAACGGTATGCAGCTGCTGCTGCCCGGCTTGCGGCACGCGCCCGTCGACATCGCCGCGACGGCGGCCCTGTACACCGGGGCCCGCGCCGCCCTCCGCGTGGCGCTGACGCGCGCCCCGCACCCCAGGCCCCGGGTCTCCTGGCACGCCCTGGACCCGGACGAGGTGCAGGACCGGCTGGAGCACGAGGCACCCCCGGAGACGACCGCCGTCGAGCAGACGGTCGCCCGTGTCCGCACGGCCGCCGACAGCGTCGTACGCCTGCCCGCGCTGGCCCCCGTGCGGGGGACGCTGCAACTCGCCCGGGCCGTACGGAACGAACTCGATGATCCCCTCACCCCGGTCCTGGCGGTCGGATCGGCCGCGTCGGCGATCCTCGGGTCGGCCGTGGACGCCCTGCTGGTCCTCGGCGCCCTCGACCTGAACGCCCTGGTCGGCGGGGTCCAGCGGCTGCGGGCCGAGCGGGCGCTGTCCGGGCTGCTGGCGCAGCAGAAGCAGAAGGCGCGGGTCGCGGACTCCCCTGAGGAGACCCATGTCGTGGACGCCGCCAAGCTCAGCACCCGCGACGTCGTCGACCTCCAGGCCGATGACGTGGTCCCGGCCGACGCCCGGCTGCTGTGGGAGGACGGCCTGGAGGTGGACGAGTCCGCGCTGACCGGCGAGTCCCTGCCGGTGGACAAGGGCATGGACCCGGCCCCGCGCGCCCCCGTCGCCGAACGGCAGTGCATGGTCTTCGAGGGGACGACCGTGGTGGCCGGACGCGCCCAGGCGGTCGTCGTGGACACCGGCGACCGCACCGAGGCCGCCCGGGCCGTCGCCCTCGCCGCCCGGGTCCCGCCGGCCGGCGGAGTGCAGGCCCGGCTGCAGGAACTCACCCGCAAGGCCATGCCGTTGACGATGGCGGGCGGCGCCGCCGTGACCGGCCTGTCGCTGCTGCGGGGTACGCCGATCCGGCAGGCGGTGAGCGGTGGCGTGGCCGTCGCGGTGGCCGCCGTACCGGAAGGGCTGCCGCTGGTGGCCACGGTGGCGCAGTTGGCCGCCGCCCGCCGGCTCAGCGGCCGCGGAGTCCTCGTCCGCGCCCCGCGCACGCTGGAGGCGCTGGGGCGGATGGACACCATCTGCTTCGACAAGACCGGCACCCTGACCGAGAACCGGCTGCGCCTGGTGCGCGTGGCGGACGCGGACGGCACGGTCCACACGCCGGCCGAGCCCGGCGCGGACGGCCCGCTGCGGACCGGGGCCCGTGCCTGCCCCCAGCTCAACGGCGACTCGGCCAACGGCGACTCGGCCCGCCCCCCGCACGCCACCGACGAGGCCGTCCTGGACGCCGCCGGCCCCGACGAGGACTGGGAGCAGACCGAGGGCCTGCCCTTCGAGGCGGGCCGCGGGTACGCCGCCGCCGTCGGCCGGGCCGGGGACGGATCCCCCGTCCTGGTCGTCAAGGGCGCCCCCGAGACCGTCCTGCCCGCCTGCGCCGGACTCCCCTCCCCTGTCTCCGACCGGGCCCACTCCCTGGCCGGCGACGGGCTGCGGATCCTCGCGGTGGCCCGGCGCCCGCTGGACGAGGGGGAGTCGGCGACGGACGTCCTCGAAGAGCCCCTGCGCGGGCTGGAGTTCGCCGGGCTCCTCGCCCTTGCCGACGTGGCCCGCGAGTCGTCCCCGGCGCTGGTGCGGGGGCTGCGGGAGGCGGGCGTACGGCCGGTCGTGCTGACCGGCGACCACCCGCAGACCGCCCGTGCCATCGCCGCCGACCTGGGCTGGCCTCAGGACGCGAGCGTGGTCACCGGCGACGAACTCGCCGCCGCCGACCGCTCGGCCCGTGCCCGGATGCTGCGGGACGCCGACGTGGTGGCCCGGGTCGCGCCGGAGCAGAAGCTCATGGTCGTCGAGGCCCTGCGGGACGCCGGCCGGGTCGTCGGCATGGTCGGCGACGGCGCCAACGACGCGGCCGCCATCCGTGCCGCCGACGTCGGCGTGGGCATCCAGGCCCGCGGCTCGGCCGCCGCCCGGAACGCCGCCGACCTCGTCCTCACCGACGACGACATGACGGTCCTCATCGAGGCGGTCCGTGAAGGCCGCGCTCTGTGGCACAGCGTCGCCGACGCCATCGCGATCCTGATCGGCGGCAACGCGGGCGAGGTCGCCTTCGGCATCGTCGGCACTCTCCTGTCGGGCGCCGCGCCCCTGTCCACCCGCCAGATGCTCCTGGTCAACCTGTTCACGGACCTGTTCCCGGCGATGGCGGTCGCGGTGACACCGACCCGGCAGGAGGAGGAACCCGACGACGCGGGACCGGGCGCACCGCTCGCCACCTCCGTGCTGGGCGCCCCGCTGATCCGCCAGATCCGCCACCGCGCCCTCACCACCTGCCTCGGCGCGACCGTCGCCTGGCTCGTGGGCCGCTTCACCCCGGGCACGGCCCGCCGTTCGACGACGATGGCCCTCTGCGCGGTGGTGGGCACCCAGCTGGCCCAGACCCTGGCCGACCGCCGCGGCAGCACCCTGGTCCAGATCACGTCCCTGGGCTCGGCCGTCGCGCTGGTGGCGCTGGTCGAGACACCGGGCGTGAGTCAGCTCTTCGGCTGCACGCCGCTGGGCCCGGTGGCCTGGGCAGGAGTGGCGGCGTCCATCACGTCGGCCCTGGCGGGGCAGCGTGCACTGCCGACGGTGGAGGAGGCACTTGTCAGGCGGTGGCCTGGGCTGGCTACGAAACTGGGGTGAGAGGGGTGGCCGCAGGACTGCGGGCCCTGGGCTGAGCGGGTGCCCGCTCGGCGGACCGGCCGAACGGTGTGCCCGTTCGGCCGGTCCGGCCGCAGGTCCAGCCCCTACGGCGATCAGACACGCACGCCCGCGGCCTGACGTACCTCCGAGGAGTCCAGCCGCTCAGCCGTCCGCTCCGCGGTCCGCCGAGCCCAGGTCCCGCTGGTCAGCGCCCCCAGTACCAGGACCGCGAGTCCGCACCCCGCGAGGATCCAGTACCCCGGCCCGGCGGCGGAGACGAACACCTCACGGTACGAGGACGTACCGATCCCCGCCGCCAGCACCGCCCCGATCACCGCGACGCCCAGGGTCTGCCCGAGCTGTCGGCTGGTGGAGGCGACGGCCGCGGCCACGCCGGCCTGAGCGCGCGGCATCCCCGAGACCGCCGTGTTGGTGATCGGCGCGTTGACGAAACCGAAGCCGATCCCGAACAGCGCGTATCCGGCGAACAGTGTGCCGTCGGACGTCACGGCGTCGAACGCGGCGAACAGCACCCCGCTCGCCGTCATGCCGACCCCGGCGATCAGCAGCGGAACCCGCGGACCGATCGTGCCGACCAGCCGCCCGGACAGCGGTGCGCACAGGAACACCGGGACGGCCATCGGCAGCATCCACAACCCCGCGTGCAGCGCGTCCAGACCCCGCACGTTCTGCAGATACAGCGTGGACAGGAACAGGAATCCGCCCAGCGCGGCGAACCCGCAGATCGCGATCACCGTCGCCCCGCTGAACGGCGCCGACCGGAAGAACCGCAGATCGATGAGCGGCTCGTCCCGCCGGGGCTCGTACCAGATCAGCCCCGCCAGCGCGGCCAGCGCGACCGTGGCGAAGGGCAGCACCGTGGCCGGGCCCGCGGTCGGCGCCTCGATGATCGCGTACGTCAGCGCCCCGAACAGCGCGATCACCAGGACCTGGCCCACCGGGTCGGGGCGCCGGGCCTTGGGCGCGCGGGACTCGGGGACGTAGCGCAGGGTGAGCAGGAGCGCGGCGAGGCCCACCGGCAGGTTGACCCAGAAGATCGAGCGCCAGCCGACCGAATCCACGAGCAGTCCGCCGATCAGCGGCCCGGCGGCCATGGAGATGCCGACCACCGCGCCCCAGGCGCCGATCGCCCGTGCCCGCTCGCGGGGGACGGTGAAGGTGTTGGTGATGATCGACATGGCGACCGGGTTCAGCATCGAACCGCCCACCGCCTGGACCATCCGGAAGGCGACCAGCGCCTCCAGGTTCGGCGCGAGGGAGCACAGCACCGAACCGAGGGTGAAGACGACCAGCCCCGCCACAAACACCCGCTTGCGGCCGAGCCGGTCGGCGGTGGAACCGGCGAGCATCAGCAACGCGGCGAGGACCAGGGTGTAGGCGTCGATCGTCCACTGCAGTCCGGCCGTGCTCGCGCCCAGCTCCTTCTGCATGGAGGGCAGGGCGACATTCAGGATGGTGTTGTCGAGGCTCACGATCAGCAGGCTCATACAGCAGATCGCGAGCACCAGCATGCGGCGACGGGGGCTGAGCTCGGGCATGCGCACCAGCCTACGTCGACTTCAATAGTGTGTCTAACTAATGACCGCCGTATGGGTCATTGCCCGGCCACCCCTCGGCGTGCGTGACAATGGGGCAATGCCCACGATCGCGCCCACGACCAGCACGCCCCTGCAGATCGGCCCGCACACCGTGCAGCCGCCGGTCGTCCTCGCCCCCATGGCCGGGATCACCAACGCGCCCTTCCGCACCTTGTGTCGTGAGTTCAGCGGTGGCAAAGGCCTGTTCGTCAGCGAGATGATCACGACCCGGGCGCTGGTCGAACGCAACGAGAAGACCATGCAGCTGATCCGCTTCGACGCGACCGAGAAGCCGCGCTCGATCCAGCTGTACGGCGTGGACCCGGCGACCGTCGGCAAGGCCGTCCGGATGATCGCGGAAGAGCACCTCGCCGACCACATCGACCTGAACTTCGGCTGCCCGGTCCCGAAGGTGACCAGGAAGGGCGGCGGCTCCGCGCTGCCGTACAAGCGCAACCTGCTGCGGGCGATCCTGCGCGAGGCCGTCAGCGGCGCCGGTGACCTGCCCGTCACCATGAAGATGCGCAAGGGCATCGACGACGACCACATGACCTACCTCGACGCCGGCCGCATCGCCGTCGAGGAGGGCGTGACGGCCATCGCGCTGCACGGCCGCACCGCCGCCCAGCACTACGGCGGCACCGCCGACTGGGAGGCCATCGCCCGGCTGAAGGAGCACGTACCGGAGATCCCCGTGCTCGGCAACGGCGACATCTGGTCGGCCGAGGACGCGCTGCGCATGGTGCGGGAGACCGGCTGCGACGGCGTGGTCGTGGGGCGCGGATGCCTGGGGCGGCCGTGGCTGTTCGCGGACCTGGTCGCGGCCTTCGAGGGGCGTACGGAGGCCATCGCGCGGCCCTCCCTCCGCGAGGTCGCCGACGTCATGGTCCGGCACGCCACCCTGCTCGGCGAGTGGATGGGCGACGAGGCCCGCGGGGTCATCGACTTCCGTAAGCACGTGGCCTGGTACCTGAAGGGCTTCGCGGTCGGCTCGGAGATGCGCAAGCGGCTCGCGATCACCTCCTCGCTGCAGGAACTGCGGTCCGGGCTGGACGAGTTGGACCTCCACCAGCCCTGGCCGTCCGGCGCCGACGGGCCCCGCGGCCGTACGTCCGGCAACAACCGGGTGGTGCTGCCGGACGGCTGGCTGAAGGACCCGTACGACTGCGCGGGGATCAGCGAGGACGCGGAGCTGGACACTTCCGGGGGCTGACGGGAACCCCCGACGGCTGACGGGGCACCTTCCGGGGGGCTGACTGGACACCCCGGGGGCTTAACCGCCCATGAGGGGGATGGTCAGTCCTTGGACGGGTGGGGTGTCGAGCCGTACGCCGTCAGGAAGCGGTCGCGGAACGCACTCATCTTCCACACCGGCGCGTTCTTGGCGGGCTTCAGCCCCTCCGTCCAGTTCCACCCGGCGACCTTGTCGAGGACCTTCGGGTCCCTCGCGACGATCGAGACGGGCACGTCACGGCTGGCGTGGTTGCCGCTGACCCGGGCGATCGGCTGGTGGTCGCCGAGGAAGACGAGGACGGTGTCGTCGGTGCCGTAGCGCTCCAGCCACTGGGTGAGGCTGGTCACGGAGTACTGGATCGACTTGCCGTACTCCTGCTTGGAGCGGGTGGAGTCGGTGAGGATGTCCGACGGTTTGGTGCCGGCCCGCTGGATCGGCCCGAACACCGAGCCGTCGCCGAGCTCGTCCCAGCCGACCATCTTCGGGATGGGCGACCAGGGCTGGTGGCTGGAGGTCAGGATGATCTCCGACATCAGCGGCTTGTCGCGTTTCTTGCTGTGCTCCAGCTTCTGGAACGCCTCCAGCGCGTACTGGTCCGGCATGGTCGACCAGCTGAACTTCGGGCCCTTGTAGCCCATCTGGAAGGCGTTGTAGACCTTGTCGAGGCCGTAGAAACTCTGCTCCGGCCACCCCTTCTGCACACCGGGCATCACCCCGACGGTGTCCCAGGCACCGGTCTTCTTGAACGCCTTGGTGAGGCTGAGATGGTCGCTGGACATCACGGTCCGGTAGCGCTGCTGGTTGTCGATCCACAGGCCGGACAGGGAGGTGGAGTGGCCGAGCCAACTGCTGCCGCCGTAGGTCGCCGAGGTCAGCCAGCCGCTTTTGGCGTGGAAACCGGCCTTGTCCAGCGCCGCGGTTCCGGCCTCCAGCGTCCTGTCGACGCCGGGTGCGATGCCCGGGTCCTCGATCGCGCTGCGGCCGTAGCTCTCGATGAAGGTGAAGATCATGTCCTTGCCGCGCAGGTCCGGCACCAACTGGTCGGCGGGCGTGTTGCCGAACTGGTCGGCCTTGGCCTCCTTCTGGAACGCCGCCTCGTCCCGCACGGTGTCAACGACCCGCCCCGCCTGCACCTTCAGGGTGCCGGCGGACCGGTCGGAGGCGATCGGCACGCCGTTGAACTGGAGGCCCAGGGTGGCGCAGGTGATCCAGACGGTGCCGGCGACCAGGGTGGCCCGGGTGGCCGTCCGGGTGTCGCGCACGAGCAGGTTGCTCAGCCGGACCGTCGCCAGCGCCATGAGCACCAGCAGCAGGACGACGAGGACGACCGCGCCGACGGCGGCGGCGATGGCGGTCGTCCGGCCCATCGAGTCCTGGATGTACGCCTGCGCGTCGTCCAGCAGGACCCAGTCCAGGATCAGGTTGAAGCCCCGGCCGAGGTACTCCTGGAACCCCATGTCGAGGAAGTTCACGATCGTCAGCCCACCGAGGAGCGCCCCGCAGAGCGCCGCCAGGACCATCCGCGGCCGCCGCGGCAGCGCGAGCACCAGGGCCGCCCCGAGGATCGCCTCCGCCGGCAGCCGCGTGAACCGGTTGGGTTCCAGCGCGGCGATCCTGTTCGGCATCAGCAACGCCCCGTACACCAGGACGGCGGCGAGCACGGAGGTCGTCCAGTAGAGGGTGCGGGCGGCGGTGGAGTGACGGGTGCGCCAGGAACGCCAGTGGGCCAGGCGGGACGTCTGCGGCGCGGGCGCCCCGGACGCGGCGGCGGACGGCGACGAGGCTCTGAGGCGGGTCTTGGCGCCGGCGGAGGCGTCAGCGGCGGGGGCGTCACCGGCGGGAGGGGGCGGGGGGGCGTCGGGCGAAGCCTCGTCGGGCGTGGCCTGGTCGGGTGCGGTCTTGTCCTGAGTGGCCGCGTCCGGTGCGGTCTCGTCGGGCGCGGTCTCGTCCGATGCGGTCTCGTCGGGTGCGGTCTCGTCCGACGCTGTGTCGTCCGACGGCGCCTCGTCCGACGTCGCCTCGTCGGGCGAGCGCTTGTCGGTTACTGCTTCACCGGGCGCCGTCTTGTCGGTGGCGGCAGGGTCGGTGACGGCCGTGTCGGTGACGGCCGTGTCGGTTACCGCCGTGTCGGTGACGGCCGTGTCCGTCGCGGCCTCGGCCGGTGCCGCTTCGCTCGCCGGAGGGACGGAGGCATTGTTGTCGCCCGAGTCCGGCGGCTGGCGAAAGCGCGTGAAGACAGGCACCCGAAGGTCCTTCCGTACGAAGCCCGGTGGAGCGGCGGACCCGGCCCCCTTGGGGTCGGTATCCACCGCATTCCCGTACGGTTCGGCTCCGTCCGCTGTTCAGCCCTTTTGCCCACTGCTCGGCAAACACCGGGCAAATCACTGCCCAACCGGTCAGTCAGGCGCCCCCGACCGCCGTGAGCAGCGCCAGCGGTGCCGCCGCCGAGCGGGACTCCCGTACGCACGCGTGCGGGTAGGGGACCGGCTCCGCGTGGGTGTCGCGGCCGTAGCCCGCGAGGACCTCCGGGAGGCGGTGGCCGGTCGCCGTCGCCGCGTCGACCAGGGCGTGGGCGACCGTGCGGGCCTCGTCGTGCAGGCCGTAGCGGGCGAGCCCCAGGCTGATCAGCGCGTTGTCGTGCGGCCAGACGGAACCGCGGTGGTAGGAGAGCGGGTGGTACGCCGGTTGCCCCGAGGCGAGGGTGCGCACGCCCCAGCCCGAGAAGAAGTCCGGCGCCAGCAGCCGCCGGCCCACCTCCTCGCCGTACTCCTTGTCCAGCAGACCCGACCAGAGCAGATGGCCGGCGTCCGAGGCGAGCGCGTTCACCTGGCGGCCCTCGCCGTCCAGGGCCAGCGCGGGGAAGGAGCGGTCCGGCATCCAGAAGTCCCGCTGGAAGCGGTCGCGCAGATCACCGGCCGCCTGTTCGAGGAGCGCCGCGTACGTCGCGTCCTCCCACACCGTGCGCGCCAGCCACGCCGTGCGGAGCAGCGCGTCGTACGCGTATCCCTGGGCTCCCGCCGCCATCACCGGGCCACTCGCGCGGGTGCCGTCGGCCGAGCAGATGGCGCCGGGGGAGTCCTTCCAGTTCTGGTTGGCGAGGCCGCCCTGGTCGGCGCGGTAGACCAGATAGCCGCGGGAGGTGAGGCCCCCGTGGTCCAGCATCCAGCCGATCGCCGCGCGGGCGTGGGGTTCCAGGCGGCGGGCCGGACCGGTGTCCCCGGTGTGTTCGACGTACGCGCCGAGCAGGACGAGGAACAGCGGGGTCGCGTCCACCGAGCCGTAGTACCGGCCGAACGGCACCTGACCGAAGTGCGCCAGTTCACCGTGGCGCACCTCGTGCACGATCTTGCCGGGCTGGGCGACCGACTCCGGGTCGCTCTCCGTCGCCTGGGCGGCGGCGAGCGCGGCCAGGGTGGAGGCGGCCAGCTGCGGGCGGTAGGGCAACGCGAACAGCGAGGTCAGCAGGGCGTCCCGGCCCAGCAGGGTCAGGTACCAGGGGGCTCCCGCCGCCGGGACACGCAGTTCCTCGCCGTCCGGGCCGGTCGCCGGGACCTGGAGCGAGGCGAGGTCGGCGAGACCGCGCGCACAGGCCGCGGCCAGCTCCGGCCACCCGGTCGGGAAGGCGACGTCCTCCACGAACTCGCCCTCCAGAGCGAGGAGTTGCTCGTTCAGCGCCGCCGGGGAGCGCGGGACGCGCAGGGCCCGCCGGTCGCCGTGCGGGCGGGCCGTCACCCGCAGCGTCAGCTCCGCCGAACCGTGCGGCTCCAGCTCGAACGTCCAGACCAGGCGACGGGCCCCGGTGCCGGTTTCCTCGACGCCGTCCGGGACGGGCTCGGCCGTCACCGTCGTACAGGACCGCCACTCGCCGCGCTGGTAGGTGAACTCCACGCCGTTGTCGAGGACTTGACGGGAGCGAGTGGCGCCGATCTTGGTGTACGTGCGGTGGTCGGAGCGCAGTTCGAACTGGTCGGTGAAGTCGGCGTCCGCGGTGACCGCGAGGCGGACCGTCGTCGGCACCGGCCGGTTGCCGGCCACCCGCAACGACTCGACGAACGCGCCGTCCGAGACGGCCTGTTCGCGGAAGAGCGTGTACGCGGGCGGCTCCTGACGTCCGCCGCGCGGTACCAGTACACAGCGCGCGGTGTCCCCGTCGGCGACCGGCGACAGCGCCTCGGGCACCGCGCCGTCGACGGTCAGCTGCCACCGGCTGAGGTGCCGGGCGTCGCTCACGAACAAGCCGTCCGGGGAGCTGCCGCCCCGGACGCCGCTGATGTCCCCTCCATCGCCGACAGCGGCGAACGTCCCGCCGTGCACGAGCAGATGTTGCCGGTCCGTCATCCCCGGTCGCCTCCCTTGACTCCGTTGTCACCCTTGACTTCGTTGTCACCCACGACTCTGTTGTCACCCGCGGCGCCTGAATCGCCTACGTCGCTCACATCCCCTACGTCGCCCACATCCCCTAGGTCGCCCGCGTCGCTCACGCCATCCACAGCACTCACACCACTCACACCACTCGCGTCAGTCATGTCACTCATGCATGCCGAACGTGCGGAGGGCCGCCGGGGACACGTCGTCCCCGGGGCCTGTGTGCAGCAGGTCGAGGGTGAGCGCGGCGGTCCAGCTGAAGCCGGTCGTCCCACATGCCTCACCGGTGTACGGGTCGACGTACTCCGCGAAGTCGGTGGCGCCGGCGAGGTCCAGGGCCGCCGTCCGCAGCGCGTCGGCGCGGTCCCGCTCGCCGTGGGTGCGCAACCCGCGCTCCACCAGCCAGCTCGTGTTGAACCAGGCCGGCCCGCGCCAGTACCGGTGCGGGTCGAAGGCCTCGCCGAGCAGGTCGTAGCTCGGGACCAGGCGGGTGGTGTCACCGAGGCCGAAGTGCGCGCCGCCCAGGGTGCGCAGCAGCCCGGCGGTGACCTCCTGCGGCAGGTCCGGCAGCAGTAGCGGGACCAGCCCGGACACGCTCCGCTCGGGGATCAGCTCCCCGCCCCGCACATCCCGGCACCGGAACAGGCCCGCCACCGGGTCCCACAGCCGGTCCACGAGTGCCGCCGTCAGGCGTTCCGCACGCGTGCGCCGGGCCGTACCCGTCGCGCCCAGTTCCTCGGCGATCCGGGCGAGCGCGTGCTCGGAGGCGATGAGCAGGGCGTTGAAGGAGGGATCCTCCACCGCGAACTCGCTCACCCCGTCGACGTAGTCCTGATCCCGGTAGTCCGTCGCCAGTCGCACATACCGCCCGTAGTCCAGGTCCGTCGGCCGGTCCTCCGCCGCCCCGTGGTCGAGGTCCGCGCGTCGGAAGGAACGGGCCGGGGCGGGCGTGATCCGGGCGAGCGGGGCGTCCCAGCAGGGGCTGTTGTCCATACCCTGTTCCCAGGGGTGCACGACGGACGCGAGGGAGCCCCCGCCCAGGTCGCGCCGGTGCAGCAGATACCGGTGCCAGGCAGCGAGCCGGGGATACACCCGGGCGAGGAAGCCGCGCGCCCGGGACAGCCCCGGGTCGGCGCGGTGCACCAGCCAGGCCGCCAGTGCGTGCACCGGTGGCTGCACGATGCCGGAGGTCTGTGCGGTGCGCGGGGCGCCCGCAGCGCGCCCCGCGGTCGAGGAGCGCCAGAAGTCGGGGCTCGGGAAGTACGCGTCGAGCGGTACGGAGGGGTTGAAGACGATGTGCGGGATCCGGCCGTCGCCCCACTGGGCGTCGAGCAGTGTCTCCAGCTCCGTCTGTGCTCGTAACGGCGAGATGTGCCGTAGGCCGATCGCGATGAACGCGGAGTCCCAGGACCACTGGTGCGGATACAGACCGTGGGACGGCACCGTGGAGGTGCCGGTCCAGTTGCCGTCCAGCACACGGGCGGCCCTGGCGTGCAGGGAAGGTGCCGTGGGCGGTGAATGTGTCGGCGCGGTGAGACCGTATACAACGCTCCTCGGCGCGGTCCCGGATGCCGTTGCCTCACCATGGCCGGAAACGGGGGGTGAGGAAATGGTGCGTACCGGATCCAAGTGTCCTGTGTTGCGGGCGATGAGCTGCACTGCGCGATCCACTGAGGACTCCCCGAAGACGTACGGTCGACCGGTTCGGCAAAGGCTGCCGTAAGGTTACGTCTATTTAACACGCAAAACTCAATATGTAATGCAAGCTTGAGAAACACAAGGGGGTGCGCGCATGGTGCACGTGGCCGGGCGAGGTCAGGTAGGCGCCGGGGACCTGCTCGAACTGGTGCGCAGCGGTCGCGCCACGACCCGGGGTGCGCTCCAGCAGGCCACCGGCCTTTCGCGCGCCACCGTGGGGCAACGCCTCGACCGTCTCTTCCGCGCGGGCTGGCTGCGTGAGGGCGCCGGCGGCCCGGTCGACTCGCCCCTAGGCGGGCGTCCGTCCATCACGCTCGAGTTCGACGACGCCCACGCCGTCGTCCTCGCCGCCGACCTCGACACCCGGCACGCGCGCGCCGCGGTGCTCTCCCTGACCGGCGAGATCCTGGCCGAGCACGCCGGGACCCTGGTCATCGGGGACGGCCCCGACGCCGTACTCGGCGAACTCGGCCGCTGGTTCGCCGAGCTCCTGGAGAAGGCGGGCCACCGTGCGGACGAGGTCTGCGGCATCGGCCTCGCGGTGCCGGGGCCCGTCGACAGCAAGACCGGCCGGGTCGTCCAGCCGCCGATCATGCCCGGCTGGGACGGCTACGACATAACGAGCCGCCTGGCCAGAGCCTTCACCGAGCACACCGGGGCGGGCCCGGTGCCGGTGCTGGTCGACAACGACGCCAACCTCATGGCGTACGGCGAACAGCGCACGACGTGCCCCGACTGCTCGGCGTTCGTGCTGGTCAAGGTCTCGACCGGGATCGGCGCCGGGGTAGTCGTCGACGGCTCGGTCTACCGGGGCATCGACGGCGGCGCGGGCGACCTCGGCCACATCCGGGTCCCGGCGGGCGCCGAGGCGCTGTGCCGGTGCGGTTCCTACGGCTGTCTGGCCGCCGTCGCGAGCGGCGGTGCCGTGGCCCGGCGACTGGCGGAGACGGGGGTACCGGCGGCGTCGGGCTCGGACGTACGGGACCTCCTGGCGGCCGGCCACCCGGAGGCGGCGGCGCTCGCCCGGGAGGCGGGGCGGCAGATCGGGGACGTCCTGGCGACGGTCGTGACGCTGCTCAACCCCGGCGTTCTGATGATCGCGGGGGACCTGGCCGGCACCCCGTTCCTCACCGGCGTACGGGAACTGCTGTACCAGCGGGCGCTGCCCCGCTCCACGGCCCACCTGGAGGTGGTCATCTCGCGGCTGGGCGACCGGGCCGGGCTGGTCGGGGGCGGGGCGATGGTCGTGGAGCACCTGTACGCGCCCGGGCGGGTGGAGGAGCGACTGGCGGCGCTGGGTGTGTGAGGTGCGGTGCGGTTGGCGATGCCGTGCCGCGCCCCGGTGGGGGACGCTCGGCCGGATCTCCTTGGGCCACAGTGGCGTGGTCCATCTGGCTGCCCTCCGGGCGGCAGAGGCTGCAAGGTCTGCCTGAGGGACTCCGTGCACGCGCCTACGCCCGTGAGCTGATGCCTTCTCACTGACGCCAGGGTGGGATGTCGCCGTGCGGCTGTTCGCCGCTGGGTAGGGACAGGAGCAGCCCGAGGGGGTGGAGGCGGCTGAGGCGGATGACGGCTGCGGCGACGCCGCACAGGACGAAGAGCGCGATGAGGGTCCAGGCGATGCCGAGGGCGATGCAGGCGAGGGCCAGGCCTACGACAGCGGCGAGCAGGAGGGTGAAGCCCGCCGCTGTGGTGATCGCTTCGCGCAGGCGGCGGGTCCTGCTGTGCGTGCGTTCCCAGGTGGCGCCGGCGCCGGTCAGGAGGTCGATGAGTGCTTTGGTGTAGATCACGTTGAGGAACTGGTCGAAGAGGAGCTCGGGCACGATCATGACGGCCAGGAGCAGGGCCTTCCATCCGCCGCGTTTGGCGGCCCAGACGCGTTCGAAGGCGGCGATGGAGGTGATCGCGAGCCAGAACCACGGCCAGCCGGGGAAGCCCTTGGCGGCGGTGTAGTAGACCAGGACGGTGAGGAAGAAGGGGACGAAGGCCACGCTGAGGTAGGTGAGCAGTTGCCGGCAGACATAGGGCAGGGTGGCCCGGGTGGTGCCGTAGGCCTTGAGGTTGTCCAGGGCGCCGCGTTGCCAGCGCAGCCGCTGGTAGTACAGCCGGGACCAGGTGGGCATGAGTTCGGTGCCCACGATGCAGGCGCACGGTGACACGCAGCGGTAGCCGAGGTGTTTGAGTGCGAGGGTGAGTTCGTTGTCCTCGGTCAGTGACTCCACGTCGTAGACGTCCCGGCCTCGGGGCAGTGAGCCGTGGGCGCGGGCTTCGTGGACGTGGCGCAGGGCGTGGACGGGGAAGAGGGAGGCGGTGCCGGTCAGGACGTCGGCGCGGCCGTGGCGGCGGTGGAGTTCACGGGCGTAGCGCACGTACTCGTTGTTCTGGAGGTGGCAGACCAGGCCGTGCAGGGGGTGGCCGAAGAAGATGGCGCCGACGCCGCCGATGGGTGACTGGTCGGGTTCCTGGTGGCGCAGGCGCCGGGCTGCCTCGGCGATGAACTGGGGAGACAGCGAGGTGTCGGAGTCCATGACCATGACGGCGTCGTGGTCGCGCAGCTGCGGCAGCAGCCGGGCCAGGACCTGGTTGAGTGCGCCCGCCTTGTCCTGGGTGTTGCCGACCGTTTCGACGGCCTTGGCGCCGTGAGCGGTGCTGATCCGAGCGGTCCGGTCGGTGCAGCGGTCGGCGACCACGATGACCTCGTCCGGGGGCCTGGTCTGAGCCGCCAGGGACTCCAGGGTCTCGGCGATGAGCGCTTCCTCATTGTGGGCCGGTACCAGCACGACGATGCGTCCCGGTCCCGCGTGGCGCAGGTCCGGGATGTGCCCGGGCTTGGTGCGACCCTCCCGGGTGAGGTTCCTGGGCTGGCGCACGAAGGCAGGCCCGCGCGCCTGCTTGCGCGTCTGTCCCCGCGTCGGTCCGAACCGGCTCACCAGCGACTCCTCCACATCCCATGGCGCCAATCGGCGGGCCGGCGCCTTGAGGTCTCACCTACAGGATTCTGGCGCGGGGTCGCCCCGGCACGGGGGGTGCCTGGCCCGAACAGAGCAGCAGCCGTCCCCGATCGGAGGCTGCGGTGGGGGTCTGTCGGAGTACTCGGCAGCCCCGTAGCTCTGGCGCGCCGAAGAGACGAACCCGCTCTGCCGAGAGCGGTCACGGTCGGCGACCACTCTTCTCGGCGGACGCCGTCGCGGCGCGCGCGGTTGACGTGGCGTCATCACCACGGGTGAAGATTGACGCAGCAAAACCCTTTACGCGGTGCTTTCGTACAGTTACGTTAAGTGATGACGGCGAGTCGCCTCCTCATCGAGGCGCGTTGACCGAATGCGGCCACCCCCGATCCTGACCGGCTCGAACCGGCTCCATGTCCATTGACGGTGCCGCTTCGCCGCGGCCGAACTCCTCATAAGACCTCAGTTTTGAGTCGACTTATCGACTCGATGCGAACCTGAACGGAGATCATCATGGCCACCAGCTACTGGTTCAACGTCCTGGACTACGGAGCCACCGGCAACGGCGTCACCGACGACACCACCGCGATCCAAACCGCGATCAACGCGGTGCCCTCCTCCGGCGGAACGGTCGTCTTCCCCGCAGGCACCTACAAGATCTCCTCCGTCCTGGTGGCACGCTCCAACCTCATCCTGGAAGGCGTCAGTGACGGCTCGTCGGTGATCTCACAGAGCAGCACCACCGCCAACGGGCTGAGCGGCTCGGACATCACCCGGCTGACCATCCAGGATCTCACCTTCCAAGGCCCGGGCAGCGGCAGCGGCAAGGGCATCGTGCTCACGCGATCCGCCAACCCCGCGACCGTCTCACTGGCGTTCGCGCGGATGACCGTGAAGTTCTTCGGTGACAGCGGAATCGACCTCTCCAACCCGATCGTCTCCACGTTCGAAGGCGTGACCTCGGCCAACAACGGCAACCACGGCTGGAACATCCACGGGGTCTCCGGAGGCGCCGCAGGGACCAGCTGCTCGTTCACGTCCTGCTACGCCGACACCATCACCAACGCGGGCTTCCACATCGACACCATGGCCTACTGCTCCTTCGTCGGCTGCGCCGCCGACCACTGCGGCATCGGCTACGAGGTGACCGGCGTCGGCAGTCAGGGCATCAGCTTCACTGGATGCGGCGCCGAATCCGCGGTCAACCGCGGCACCGGATACAACGGCTACAGCTGGAAGATCAACGCCGCGATCGGTGTGGGCCTGTACAACTCCTTCACCTACAACAGCCCCAGCATCAGCATCTGGGTCACCGGCGCCGCACGAGCCGTCAGCATCCTCGGATTCGCCGAGAACACCCCCACCACCGCAGCGGTCAACTCGGTCACCGTCGACGCCGGGTGCTCGGCCACCCTCGGCGATGTCAGCAACGTGAAACCCCTGTCGCTGGCCGGCTACACCAACGTCATCAACGACACCGCCGGCGGCACGGTGGCCAGCGGCTTCGTCTACGGCTCGAACTCCGCCTACTACGAAGGCAACGTCTCCACCACCGCCTCCCCGACCTCGGCCGAACACCTGACGCGCAAGGACTACGTCGACGCGAAGGTCAACCCCGCCCCCGTCACCCTCACCGACGCCGCCACCATCGCCACCAACGCCGCACTGGGAAACCTCTTCCGCGTCACCCTCAAAGGCAACCGAACCCTGGGCACCCCCACCAACCCCACCGACGGACAACGCATCACTTGGGAACTCATCCAGGACGCAACCGGCAGCCGCGCCCTCATCCTCAGCTCCGCGTTCGCCCTGGGCACCACCATCTCCTCGACCACACTCACCACGACGCCGAACAAGCGCGACTTCCTCACCGCGATCTACAACGCCACCACCACCAAGTGGTACGTGATCAACTTCGTCAAAGGCTACTGACCGCCGGAGACCTGAAACCCCTGATCCTGGACAGCGGTCGTTCCGCTGCGAGGTCTTGCCCCGCCCCGCGTGTCAGCCGTGTCACCGTTGCAGCCGTGTCGGCCGTGTTTCCGGCCGGATACGGGTCCGGATTCCCGTCCGCATGGTGAAATCCCCGCGCCTGTGGCAGCGTGATTCTCGCCACCCTTGATAAGGGTCGCGCTCAGACGAGCGGATCATGAGCGACTGCACTTCTCCAAGGGGTGGCACTGAGTGCCACCACTTGATCGTTCATCGATCGAAATCAGACGTGCCGAGAGCTGCTCATAAGAGCGAAATCCGGGGTCTGTGGGTGGTGGTGCGTTCAGGAAGTGAAAACATCGGCCTGTCTCCGCTTGCCAAGCTTTGACTTTCGATCCGCTGGCGGACGAGTGGTTACAGGCACATGACGCGCAAGTGGATGTACCCATGTGCCTTCGATCTGGGTATGTTCCTCGCCATCAGGGCAGCCACCGCGGCCTCAAGGAGTCGAGACCCGTGTCGGAAAACAAAGATCCTCAGGCAGCTGAGCACGGCAAGAGCGTTGAGGGCGTGAAGTTCGTTTACGACTTCACCGAGGGCAACAAGGACCTCAAAGACCTCCTCGGCGGCAAGGGTGCCAACCTCGCCGAGATGACCAACCTCGGCCTTCCGGTCCCCCCGGGTTTCACCATCACCACCGAGGCCTGCCAGGTCTACCTGGACAGCGGCGAGGAGCCGGCGGCACTGCGTGACGAGGTGAGTGCGCACCTCGACGCGCTGGAGCAGCGCATGGGCAAGAAGCTGGGCCAGGCCGACGACCCGCTGCTGGTGTCGGTCCGCTCGGGCGCGAAGTTCTCGATGCCCGGAATGATGGACACGGTCCTCAACATCGGCCTCTCCGACAAGTCGGTGCAGGGCCTGGCCCGGCAGGCCGGGGACGAGCGCTTCGCCTGGGACTCCTACCGCCGCCTCATCCAGATGTTCGGCAAGACGGTCCTCGGCGTCGAGGGCGACCTCTTCGAGGACGCGCTGGAGGCGGCGAAGGCGGCCAAGAAGGTCACGGTCGACACCGAGCTGGAGGCCGCGGACCTCAAGAAGCTGGTCGCCAAGTTCAAGAAGATCGTCAAGACCCAGGCCGGCCGGGACTTCCCGCAGGGCCCCCGCGAGCAGATGGACCTCGCGATCAAGGCGGTCTTCGACTCCTGGAACACCGACCGCGCCAAGCTCTACCGCCGCCAGGAGCGCATCCCGGGCGACCTGGGCACGGCCGTCAACGTCTGCTCGATGGTCTTCGGCAACCTCGGCCCCGACTCGGGCACGGGGGTGGCGTTCACCCGCGACCCGGCCTCCGGACACCAGGGCGTGTACGGCGACTACCTGCAGAACGCCCAGGGCGAGGACGTGGTGGCCGGCATCCGCAACACGGTCCCGCTGGCGGAGCTGGAGACGATCGACAAGAAGTCGTACGACCAGCTGATGCAGATCATGGAGACCCTGGAGAACCACTACAAGGACCTCTGCGACATCGAGTTCACCATCGAGCGCGGTCAGCTGTGGATGCTCCAGACCCGCGTCGGCAAGCGCACGGCGGGCGCGGCCTTCCGTATCGCCACCCAGCTCGTCGACCAGGGCCTCATCGACGAGGCGGAGGCACTCCAGCGCGTGACGGGCGCCCAGCTCGGCCAGCTGATGTTCCCCCGCTTCGACGAGGAAGCGAAGGTCCAGCAGGTCGGCCGGGGCATCGCGGCGTCGCCGGGTGCGGCGGTCGGCAAGGCGGTCTTCGACTCGTACACCGCAGTGAAGTGGTCCCGTTCCGGCGAGAAGGTCATCCTGGTCCGCCGCGAGACCAACCCCGACGACCTGGACGGCATGATCGCGGCGGAGGGCATCCTGACCTCGCGCGGCGGCAAGACCTCCCACGCGGCCGTGGTCGCGCGCGGCATGGGCAAGACGTGCGTGTGCGGCGCGGAGGAGCTCGAGGTCGACACCAAACGCCGTCGGATGACGGTGCCGGGCGGACACGTGGTGGAGGAGGGCGACCTCATCTCCATCGACGGGTCGTCGGGCAAGGTCTACCTGGGCGAGGTCCCGGTGGTCCCGTCCCCGGTCGTCGAGTACTTCGAGGGCCGGATGCACGCGGGCGCCAACGACGCCGACGAACTCGTCGAGGCCGTGCACCGGATCATGGCGTTCGCCGACCGCAAGCGGCGCCTGCGGGTGCGCGCCAACGCGGACAACGCCGAGGACGCACTGCGGGCACGGCGCTTCGGCGCCCAGGGCATCGGCCTGTGCCGTACGGAGCACATGTTCCTGGGCGACCGGCGCGAACTGGTCGAGCGTCTCATCCTGGCCGACACGGAGGTGGAGCGCGAGGAGTCCCTCAAGGCGCTGCTCCCCCTCCAGAAGCAGGACTTCGTGGAGCTGTTCTCCGCGATGGACGGCCTCCCGGTGACGGTGCGTCTCCTGGACCCGCCGCTGCACGAGTTCCTCCCCGACATCACGGAACTGTCGGTCCGCGTCGCCCTGGCGGAGTCCCGCCAGGAGCCGCACGAGAACGAACTGCGCCTGCTCCAGGCCGTCCACCGCCTGCACGAGCAGAACCCGATGCTGGGCCTGCGGGGCGTGCGCCTCGGCCTGGTCATCCCCGGCCTGTTCACCATGCAGGTCCGCGCCATCGCGGAGGCGGCGGCGGAACGCAAGGCGGCGAAGGGCGACCCGCGCGCCGAGATCATGATCCCGCTGGTGGGCACGGTCCAGGAGCTGGAGATCGTCCGCGAGGAGGCGGACCAGGTCGTCGCGGAGGTCGAGGCGGCGACGGGCACGCACCTGAAGCTGGCCATCGGCACGATGATCGAACTCCCGCGGGCCGCGCTGACCGCCGGTCAGATCGCGGAGGCGGCCGAGTTCTTCTCCTTCGGCACGAACGACCTGACCCAGACGGTGTGGGGCTTCAGCCGGGACGACGTGGAGGCCTCCTTCTTCACGGCGTACCTGGAGAAGGGCATCTTCGGCGTCTCCCCGTTCGAGACCATCGACCGGGACGGGGTAGGCGCCCTGGTGAAGCTGGCGGTCGAGGCCGGCCGCGCGACCCGCCCCGACCTGAAGCTCGGCGTCTGCGGCGAACACGGCGGCGACCCGGAGTCCGTCCACTTCTTCCACGAGGTGGGACTGGACTACGTCTCCTGCTCACCGTTCCGGATCCCGGTGGCGCGGTTGGAGGCGGGGCGAGCGGCTTCGTCGTCGAACGGGAGCGATCACCGGTAGGTGCGGGTGCCCCGTGGGCGCGGACCCCTGGTGGGCGCGGACCTCTGGTAGGCGCGGACCTCTGGTACCTGCCCCCGGTAGGCACCGAACCCCGGGTAGGGCCGAGGCCCGACCAGCCGTCGGGCCTCGGCCCACTGAACGCCGGAACCGCCGACTGTCCCCGACCGACCCTCACCGATGGGCGGCGGTTCCGGAGCACGAGGAGAGGGCGGCACCCTGTTGCGGGGGTACCGCCCTCTCCTGCATGCCGTACCCGATGGTGTCAAAAGTGCTCTGAACTGCGCAAACATTAGGCGCACGGGGTTGATATGTCATGGATGCGTCATGAAATGGGCGTACGGTCCACATGGCCAGCCGTCAGCCGTCAGCTGGTGGTCGCCAGCTGGTGGTCGTCAGCCGGTGGTCGTCAGCCGGTGGTCGTATGGGCGTGCGGTCCATACGGCTAGCGCGCATCCGGTGGTCGTACGGGCGTGCGAGCCACGTGGTCAGCCGCCATGCAGTGGTCGCAACGGTCCACACGGGGCCGGCGGTCCTGCCGGCCGGGGCCCTGGCCGGCGGTCACGGACGGATCCCCGCCCCGATGCGCGTCGGTACCTCGCGGCGGCGCGGGCCCGGTCTGCCCAGGGTGTGGGAGCCCGGCGCGGGGAGCGCGGACGGCAGACGGATCACCGCGTCCAGGCCGCCCGTGCCGGCGGCGCGCACGCTCGCCTCGCCGCCGCTCGCGTGGGCGAGGCGTTGGACCAGCGCGAGGCCGAGACCCGTGCCGCCCTTGGGGGCGCCGGGGGCACGCCAGAAGCGGTCGAAGGCGCGGGCGCGCTGGTCCGCCGTCATGCCCGGGCCCTCGTCGGTGACGTGCAGGTCGACCCAGGAGGGGCGGGCGCGGGCGTCGCGCAGCGTGCGGCGGGACGGGGTGTGCGGACGCAGTTCGATGGTCACCGTGGTGGCGGGCGGGGAGGCGCGCAACGCGTTGGAGAGCAGGTTGTCGAGGATCTGCTCGATGGCCCCCGGCAGTGCGAGCACCGAACCCTCGCCGCCCGCGAACAGCACCAGGGAGACGCCCTGCTGGGCGAAGAGCGGCGTCCAGGTGTGGTGGCGTTCCGCGCAGACCGCGCCCACGTCGACCGGACCGGGGATCGCCGCGTGCTCCTCCAGCCGGGCCATCGCCAGCAGCCCCTCGACCATGCGGGCGAGCCGGTCCGTCTCGGTGACGGCGGCGGTGAGGCTGGAGCGGCCGCGGGCCGAGACGTTCGGTTCCAGGTTCTCCAGGCGCAGCCGCAGTGCCGCCAGCGGGGTCTTGAGCTGGTGCGAGGCCTCGCCCGCGAACGCGTGCTGGGAGTCGAGGAGATGGGCGAGCCGGGCCGCCGTACGGTTGAACGCGGCGGCCAGACTGCGGACTTCCGGCGGGCCCTTGGTCACCGTGACGGCGATCGGAGCCGCCCGGCTGTCGGACGCCAACTCGTTGGTGGCGCGCTCCAGTTCACGGATGGGGCGACCGGTCCAGCGGGCGATCGCGAACGCGGCGAAGGTGACCGCGGTGAGGACGGCGAGACCGCCGAGGGCAAGCAACAGCCAGATGTGGTGGACGCGTTCATGCACCACGTGGGTCGGCAGGGTCAGCCACACGGCGCCCTCCGGCCGGGTGCCGTGCCCGACGGGTACGGCGACAGACAGGTACTGGACGCCGCCGATGGTGGACGTGCGGACGTCCACCGTGGACGTGCCGCGCAGCGCCGCCACGATGCCCGGGCGGGAGGCCAGCGCCCGGGACGCGTCCGGGGTCAGCTGATGCGAGGTGGCGATCGGCGCACCCACACTGTCGACGACCACCACCTGTCCGCCGATCCGGGCGGCACAGTGGGCCACCCGGCCGGGCAGGTCCCGCTCGGCCCGGCCGGCGGCGAGGGACAGGGACGCGTACGCCGAGACCGACTCGGCCTCGTCCTCCGCCACGGTGATCACCCGCTCCCGCTCGCCCCGCGAGTACAGGTAGCCCAGCGGGATCTCCAGACAGAGCAGGACCAGCGCGGCCAGGCTGAGATAGCTGAGCAGCAGTCGTCGGGTCATGGCCGACCGACCGGACCGGTGTGTACCGCCAGCCGGAAGCCGACCCCGCGCAGGGTCTGGATCCAGGCTGGGTGTCCCAACTTCCGCCGCAGTGAGGCGACATGGACGTCCAGAGTCTTGGTCGGACCCTCGTAGTGCGGGTCCCACACCCGGTCCAGGATCTGCTGCCGTGAGCAGACCGCGCCCGGGTCCTCGGTGAGCAGCGCGAGCAGATCGAACTCCTTGGGGGTGAGAGGGACGGTCGTCTCACCGACCCAGACCTGCCGGGTCCGGCGGTCGACGACCAACGGGCCGGGCTCGTACGACGGTTCGGGCGCGGTCGCGTACGAGGAGGCCGTGGGCGGCGGGGACGCGGCGGCGTACGACGCGGCGGCGTACGACGAGCCGGCGTGTGACGAGCCAGGGTGCGATGAGCCGGTGTACGACGAGGCCATCGCCGCGTGCGCCATGGGTGCCCTGTCGTAGGCCGGCCCTGACTCGGTCGCTGCCGTCGCCGTGGGCTCCGGTATCGCCTGCGCCCGCTGGGTCCGTCGCGTCACCGCCCGTATCCGCGCCACCAGCTCCCGTACGCTGAAAGGTTTCGCCAGATAGTCGTCGGCGCCCAGCTCCAGGCCCAGCACGCGGTCGGTCTCCTCGCCGCGCGCACTGAGGATGAGGATGGGTACGTCGGAGACCTGGCGGATGCCCCGGCAGACGTCGATGCCGTCCATGTCCGGCAACCCCAGGTCGAGCAGGACGACATTGCCGTACGGGCCTCTCAAGCCGTCGGTGCCGGTCGCCACGTGATCGACCGTCAGCCCGAAGTGGCCGAGAGCCTCGGTGAGCGGTTCGGCGATCGTCTCGTCGTCCTCGATGAGCAGCACTCGTAGGCCCATGTGTCCCGTCTCTCCGTGAACTGTGCACCGTGAACCCTGGATCGTGAATCGCTATGAATGCGGGCAGAGTCCAGGATGATTCCAAGCAGCCCGAATTCGCGTTCCGCTTCCTGGAGTGGACACGGTACAAGACAACCCTACCTGCGCGCCTCTCGACAAAGAATGTTCCATTCCTGGCCGGGCTCTGGTGTTCGCTTAACCTTCCTCTGGTGCGGCCCCCTCTACGCTGCGATGACCAGGACGAACTCCCTGTCGAGGAGGCAGAGTTGAAGGCATTGCTGGATCGTGCCCGCACGTTCACGCAGCGGGTCGAAGGTGAGCGCGGGGAATACCGGAAACTGGCCGACGGGCAATCCCCCGAGGCGCTCTTCATTACCTGCTCGGACTCGCGGGTCATACCCGCACTCATTACCGACGCCCGGCCCGGCGAGATATTCGAGCTCCGGAACGCGGGCAATATCGTGCCGGCCTACGGGCAACACGGGGCGTCCGGTGAAGCAGCCACCCTGGAGTACGCACTGGAGGTGCTCGAGGTTCAGGACGTGGTGGTGTGCGGTCACTCACACTGCGGGGCGATGAGCGCGCTGAGGTCCGGCGACGACCTGACCCGCCTGCCGGGCGTCGACGCGTGGCTCGCCCTGGCCCGCCCGGAACTGGCCGCGGTGCTCACCGGCACCTCCGACAGTTCCGGCGCCGCCCACGACTCCGACAGTGCCGACGGCTCCGACGGCTCCGACCGCTCCTACGAACCGTCCCTGGCGGACGTGGTGCAGCGCAACGTCGTCAACCAGCTGGCCGCGGTGCGCAGTTACCCGAGTGTGCGGCAGGGGCTGGAGGAGGGCCGGCTGCGGCTGCACGGCTGGTACTACGAGGTCGACACCGGCCAGGTGTACGAACTCGACGACGACGGCCGCTTCCGGGTGCACGCCGGATGAGCGGCGCGCATGCGCGGGGCCGGACGCGGGGCGGAGAAGAGGGCGGGGAATGGGGCGCGGTCCGCGGCGGCTCGCCGACCGGGCCGCAGCCGGCAGCGCACGCCGCCTGGCAGGACGAGCCGTCCGCCGGGATGCACACCGGCTGGGAGGACGGGCCACGGGCAGCGGCGCACTCCGGCTGGGAGGACGAGCCGTCCGCCGGGATGCACACCGGCTGGCAGGACGAGCCGCAGGCAGCGGCGCGTGCCGGCTGGCAGGACGAGCCGTCCGCCGGGATGCACACCGGCTGGCAGGACGAGCCGTCCGCCGCCTGGCAGGCCGGAGCGCCGGGCGGGAGGCGCACCGCCCCAGGCCCCGCCACCGGGACGGCCCCGCACGCCACCCCGCGCACCCGGCGACCGGCTCCGCCGAAGGGCGCGGCGAAGGGCGCGCCGAATGACGCAGCGAATGACGCGGCGCCGCCCACCCGCCCCGGGAAAGGTCCCAGGGCCGACCTCGGGACCGAGATCACCGCCTCCCTCGTCGTCTTCCTCGTCGCGCTGCCGCTGTGCATCGGCGTGGCCGTCGCGTCCGGGGTGCCGGCCGAGCTCGGGATCATCTCCGGGGTGATCGGCGGGCTGGTGGTCGGGGCGGTACGGGGGAGCACGCTGCAGGTCAGCGGGCCCGCGGCCGGACTCGCCGCGCTGGTCGCGGAGACCGTCGCCGAACACGGCCTGGCGATGCTCGGGGTGATCGTGCTGGGCTCCGGGATCCTGCAGATCGTCCTCGGGGTGGTCAGGCTCGGCCGGATGTTCCAGGCGATCTCCCTCGCCGTGGTGCAGGGCATGCTGGCCGGCATCGGACTGCCGTTGATGTTCAGCCAGGTCTATCCGATGGCCGACTCCAAGGCACCCGGCGTCCCGATCGAGAACATGGCAGGCATCCCCGGGCTGGTCGCCGGCATCCTCACCGACCGGCAGGCGATGATCGCCACGGTGCTCGGTGTCGTCACCGTCGTACTGAGCTTCGCCTGGAAGAACGTGCCGGGGCCGGTCAAGAAGATCCCGGCCGCACTGGTCGCCGTGGGGATCGGCATCGCGGTCGCCGCGCTGCCCGGCGTGGACGTGAAGACGCTCCAGGTCGGTGACCTGCTCGCCGCGGTGAGCGTGCCGGGCGGGGAGCAGTTCGCGGGGCTCGCCGACGCGGCGATCATCACCTCCATTCTCACCTTCACCGTCATCGCCTCCGCGGAGAGCCTGTTCACGGCCGCCGCGGTGGACCGGATGCACAGCGGTCCGCGCACCCGCTACAACACCGAACTCATCGCCCAGGGCGCCGGGAACACCATCGCCGGCATCCTCGGCGCGCTGCCCATCACGGCCGTCGTCGCCCGCAGCTCGGCCAACGTCCAGGCCGGCGCGAAGACCCGGCTCTCCCGGACGCTGCACGGGCTGTGGCTGCTCGCCTTCGCGATGCTGCTGCCGCAGGTGCTCGCGCTGATCCCGATCTCGGTGCTCGCCGGCGTTCTGGTGCACAGCGGTTGGAAGCTGTTCGGGCCGGCGGAGTTCCCGAAGATGTGGCGCCAGGACCGGGGCGAGTTCGCGGTGATGACCCTCACCACGCTGGTCATCGTGGCGACCGCGCTGCTCGAAGGCGTACTGATCGGGCTCGCCGCCGGGATCGTGCTGGCCGCGCTCAGGATGTCGCAGACCGTGATCCGGCAGCACGTCGAGGACGACACCGCCAAGGTCGTCATGGCCGGCAACGCGACCTTCCTGCGGCTGCCGAACGTCATCGAGGCCCTGGAGGCCGCGGCCGCCGCCGGCAAGCCGAGGATCCGCCTCGACCTGACCGGCGTCACCCACCTGGACCACGCCTGCCGCAACCAGATCGAGGAGTTCACGACCCAGCAGCGGGGGAAGGGGCTCAGGGTGGAACTGCTGATGCCGGGCCCGGCCACACCGGCCGCCACGGCGGAGCAGACACCCGCACCGGCGCCCACCAGGGCCTCCGCGCCGGCCTCCGTCCCGCCCTCCACCCCGGCCCCCGGCCCTGACGCCGAATGGTTCTACCTGGACACCCGCCCCCTTCCGAACGATTACGACGATCACGCCGATTACGCCGAGCGCCCCCCGCTCGTACGCTGAAGGCCACCCGTCACTCAAGGGAGGTCGGCCATGTCCGGCTGGAGCGAGAAGGACGTCCCGGACCAGAGCGGCCGTGTCGCCGTCGTCACCGGTGCCAACAGCGGCATCGGCTACGTCACCGCCCGGGAGCTGGCCCGCCGGGGCGCCCGGGTGGTGCTCGCGTGCCGCAGCGAGGCCCGGGGCGCCGAGGCGGTCGGCCGGCTGGCCGCCGAGGTCCCGGGCGCGGAGGCGGAGGTCATCCGTCTGGACCTGGCGGATCTGGCCTCCGTACGGCAGTTCGCGGAAGCCTTCTCGTACGACCGGCTCGACCTGCTCGTCAACAACGCGGGCGTGATGGCGCTGCCCTACGGGACGACGGCCGACGGGTTCGAAACGCAGTTCGGCGTGAACCACCTGGGCCACTTCGCGCTCACCGGACGGCTGCTGCCCACGCTGCTCGACACGCCGGGTGCGCGTGTGGTGACCGTCTCCAGTACGGCGCACGCGCTGTCCAACATCGACATCAACGACCTCAACAGCGAGCGCCGGTACCGCCGTTGGACCGCCTACGCCCGCTCCAAGGCCGCCAACCTCCTCTTCACGCACGAGCTGGCGCGCCGGCTGGCGGCACACGGCTCGGACGTGGTCGCGGCGGCGGCCCACCCCGGGTACGCGGCCACCAACCTCCAGGCCGCGGGCCCCCGGATGTCCGGTCGCAAGGCCAGCGAACGGTTCATGCAGATCGGCAACCGGTACTTCGCCCAGTCCGCCGAGGCCGGCGCGCTCCCCACGCTCTACGCGGCGACCGCGCCCGACGTACGCCCCGACTCGTTCACCGGACCGTCCCTCGCGATGTGGCGCGGGGCACCGGGACGGTCCTGGCGGGCCCCGTGGACCCTCAACGACACGGCGGGAGAACGGCTTTGGGGTGCTTCCGAGCAGCTCACGGGAGTGACGTACGACGCCCTGAAGATCTGATCCGCCAGTCCGTCTCCCAGTCCGTCTCCCAGTCTGTCTCTCAGGCCGACGCCCCGCTGTTCACCACCAGGTCCGTGCCCACCACCAGGTCCGTGCCCACCACCGAGGCGGCCGCGTCCGAGGCCGAGTGGAGGACCGCGGCGGCGATCTCCTCGGTGGCCGGGACGCGGCCGAGGGGGAGCGGGTCCCGGGCGCGCTCGGCACGGTCGGCGTCCGTCTCGCCGGGGCGCAGGGACATCGGGGTGGCCACGGCACCGGGGCCGACCGCGTTGATCCGGACGCCGTCGCGGAGGTGGTCGAGGGCGGCGCCCCGGGTGAGTACGGCTGCCGCTACGGCTACGAGACACGCACCTCGTACGTCGCCACCCGCACCGCGTCGTCGTCCAGGCACACCCCGGTCTGCAGGTCGAAGCGCTGCTTCAGCAGGGGCGAGGCGACGAACGGCCGGCCCTGGTGGGTGCCGGTCAGGCCGCGGGAGAGGACCGCCGCGCCGCTGAAGGGGTCGCGGTTGTCGATGGCGTACAGCGTGCCGACGCGGTCGCGGAAGAGGGCGACCTGGTGGCCGTCGGGCAGCAGTGCCGCCACCCCGCGGCCCGGGAGCAGCGTGCTCAGGTCGCAGACGGTGAACCAGGCGTCCTCGGCCTCGTTCAGCTGGAGTTGGATCTTCAGGTCGGTCGTCTCGGGTGCCAGGGTCATCGCTGGGCGCTTCCTTCCAGGACGTCAGCCGGGTTTCCGGTGGGGCGCATGCCGATGGACAGCAGCGGCAGGTCGGGCTTGATCTGGTCGCGCTCCGGGATGAAGCCGACGACCGGGTCGGGGGTGTCGGGGGCGTTCACGAAGGAGACGAACCGCGACAGCTTCTCGGGGTCGTTGATGGTCGTCGCCCACTCGTCCGCGTAGTGCGAGACGTGGTCCGTCATCAGGGACTCCAGCTCCTCGCAGATGCCGAGGGAGTCCTCCACGACCACGTCCCGCACGTGGTCGAGGCCGCCGGGGATCCGCTCCAGCCAGGTCGAGGTGCGCTCCAGGCGGTCGGCCGTGCGGATGTAGAACATCAGGAACCGGTCGATCAGGCGGATCAGTTCGGCGTCCGACAGGTCCTGGGCGAGCAGGTCCGCGTGGCGCGGGGTGGCGCCGCCGTTGCCGCCGACGTACAGGTTCCAGCCGCCCGCGGTGGCGATGACGCCGAAGTCCTTCGACTGGGCCTCGGCACACTCCCGGGCGCAGCCCGAGACCGCCGACTTGAGCTTGTGCGGGGACCTGAGGCCCCGGTAGCGCAGCTCCAGGTCGATCGCCATGCGGACGGAGTCCTGGACGCCGTAGCGGCACCAGGTCTGGCCGACGCAGGACTTCACCGTGCGCAGGGACTTGCCGTAGGCGTGCCCGGACTCGAAGCCGGCGTCCACCAACCGGGTCCAGATCAGCGGGAGTTGTTCGACACGGGCGCCGAACATGTCGATCCGCTGGCCGCCGGTGATCTTCGTGTAGAGGCCGAAGTCGCGGGCGATCTCGCCGATCACGATGAGGCCCTCGGGGGTGATCTCACCGCCGGGGATACGGGGGACGACCGAGTACGAGCCGTTCTTCTGGAGGTTGGCCAGGAAGTGGTCGTTGGTCTCCTGGAGCGCCGCCTGCTCGCCGTCGAGGACGTAGCCGCTCGCGCCGATGGTCGGGGCGAGGGAGGCGATGATCGAGCCGACCGCCGGCTTGCAGACGTCGCAGCCGTCGCCGCCCCGGGCGTCGTCCCGGCCGTAGCGGTCCAGCAGGTCCTGGTAGGTGTTGAGGCGCAGGGCGAGGACGATCTCGTACAGCTCCTCGCGGGTCTGCGAGAAGCAGCCGCACAGCCCCTTGTCGACCTCGACGCCGCCGGCCTCCAGTTCGGCGTTGACCAGCTGGCCGAGCACCTTGACGCAACTGCCGCAGGTCGTACCGGCCTTGGTGCACTTCTTCACCTCGGGCACGGTGGTGCAGCTGTGCTCGGTGACCGCGCCGCGGATCGTGCCCTTGGTGACGTTGTTGCAGGAGCAGATGATCGCCTCGTCCGGCAGCGCGGACGGGCCCAGCTGGGTCGGGGCGCCGACGCCTGCGGGCAGCACCAGCGCCTCGGGGGAGACGGGCGGGACCGAGCCGGTGAACGCGCGCAGGGTGCCGTACGCCTCCGCGTCGCCGACCAGGATGCCGCCGAGCAGCGTGCCGTCCCGGCCGATGACCAGCTTCTTGTACAGGCCCGAGCGGGAGTCGGAGTAGACGACGTCCAGGCAGTCCTCGGCCGTGCCGTGCGCGTCGCCGAAGGACGCCACGTCCACGCCGAGCAGCTTCAGCTTGGTGGACAGGTCCGCGCCGGTGAACTCCGCCTCGTCCTGCGCGATCGTCGCGGCGACCGTCTCGGCCTGCTCGTAACCGGGGGCCACCAGGCCGTACACCCGGCCGTCGGAGGCCAGCGCGCACTCACCGATCGCGAAGACATACGGGTCGGAGACGGTCCGGCACTGTTCGTCGACCGCGATGCCGCCGCGCTCGCCGACCGTGAGGCCGCTCTCGCGGGCCAGCTGGTCGCGGGGGCGGACACCGGCGGAGAACACCACCAGGTCGGTGGCGAGTTCGGAGCCGTCGGACAGCTTCATGCCGGTGACCGCGCCGGACTCGTCGACCACGATCTCCTGCGTGCCCACGCCCGTGTGGACGGACAGGCCCATGTCCTCGATGGTCCGCAGCAGCGCGGCGCCGCCGCCCTCGTCGACCTGGACCGGCATCAGACGGGGCGCGAACTCCACGATGTGCGAGGTGAGTCCGAGGCCCTTCAGTGCACCGGCCGCCTCCAGTCCGAGCAGACCGCCGCCGACCACCGCACCCGTCGTCCGCGTCCTGGCGTACTCCTCGATCGCGAGGAGGTCCTCGATCGTGCGGTAGACGAAGCAGCCCTCGGCGTCCTTGTTCGGGACGGGCGGGACGAAGGGGTACGAGCCGGTGGCGAGCACCAGGACGTCGTAGTCGACGACCAGGCCCGAGCGGGCGGTGACCCGGCGCGCCTCGCGGTCGATCGTCTCCGCCGGGTCACCGACGTACAGCTCGATGCCGTGGTCCTTGATGAACTCCAGGTCCGTCATGGAGAGTTCCTCGGGCGTCGTGCCCGAGAAGTACGAGGTCAGGTGCACGCGGTCGTACGCGGGACGCGGCTCCTCGCACAGCACGACCACGCGGTGCGTGGCGGTCAGGCCGCGCTCGGCGAGCGCTTCGAGGAAGCGCTGGCCGACCATGCCGTGGCCGACGAGCACGATCGTGGGGCGGGGGCCGTTCCCCACAAGTGCGGTCGTGGACATCAGGAGCCTCCATCGTTGGTGAGCAGGTGGAGCAGGGGGCGGCCGGCGGAGGGGAGCGGCTCTGCTCCCTCCCAGGCGCGCGCGAGCGCTCCGACAGTGCCGAGTTCGCCGACGAGGACCCCGCCGACCAGGCGGTCGTCGCGGACGACGACCTTGCGGTAGGTGCCTCGGGTGGCGTCAGCGAGCTGGACCACGTCGTCGCCGGGAAGGGCTTCCGTCTCGCCGAACGCGGCGAGGTCGAACGGTCCGTGGGGGGCGGGTCCGTGGGGGGCGGCCTGCCCGGTGAGGGTGAGCCGGGTCAGAGAACGGGTGCCGGTGTACCGGGCGTCGGCCCGACCGGACAGCAACTCGGCCAGGACGTCCGCCTGTTCGAGTGCCGGGGCCGCCAGTCCGTACACCGTGCCGTCGTGCTGGACGCAGTCGCCGACGGCCCGGATGTGCGGGTCGGACGTACGGAGTTCGTCGTCCACGACGATCCCCTTACGGACCTCCAGCCCCGCGACCTGGGCGAGACCCACGCGCGGGTGGACCCCGCAGGCCAGGACCACCAGGTCGGCGTCGAGGGCGTAGCCGTCGGCCATCTCGACCGAGCGGACCGCGCCGCCCACGCACCGCACGTCCCGCACCCGGCACTCGGTGTGGATCTCCACGCCGAGGTCCTTCAGATGCCGGCGGACCAGCTGGGAGGCGGCCGGATCGAGCTGGCGCTCCATCAGCCGCTCGGACTGCTGGGCCAGCATGACCTGGGCGCCGCGCAGGGCGAGCGCCCGGGCCGCCGAGACCCCGAGGAGCCCGCCGCCGATGACGACCGCCTTCACGCCCGGCCGGACCGCCTTGGACAGGCCCAGGCAGTCGTCCATCGTGCGGAAGGCGTGGACACCCTCGGGCAGCACGTGGTCGGGGGTGAACAGGCCGCGCAGCGGCGGGAGCACGGGGTTGGATCCGGTGGCCAGGACCAGCGTGTCGTATGCGATCTTCGAACCGTCCGCGCACTCGACGGTCCGGCCGTCCCGGTCGATGCCGGTGACCCGGGAGCGGGTCAGCGCGGCGGGCGCCGGGAGGGCGATCACCTCGGGGCTGTAGCGTCCGGCCAGCACTTCGGCGAGGAGAACCCTGTTGTACGGGTGGTGCTCCTCCTCGCCGACGAGCGTCACGGGCGTGCCGAGCTCGCCGAGCCGCCGGGCGAGACGGACGCCCGCGAGGCCGGCGCCGATCACCACCACACGCGTATTCGAGGTCATGCCCAGGAGCGTGCGTTGCCGGTGTTACCCGGCCGCATCACGTCTGTTTCCCGCGAGGAACGCTGCGCTCAGCGGGGGCGGGTGGTCGGTGTGAGGGTTCGGGGAGGGCGGCGGGGGAGCGCTGTGAGGTGCGGATTTCTCGTCTCCGCCGCCCCGGACCTCTGATGCCGTACCTCTGATGCCGGACCTCTGAGGGGGCTCAAGGTTTCCGGGCACTCGTGGCCACCGCGAGCAGTGGCCGGCCTAACGGCCGGTCAGGAGGTCGATCAGCCCTGTGGTGTCCTCGTCGCCGTGCCCGTCCGCCAGGCGCCGCTCCATCAGCGCCGTGTACGGCGTCAGCAGCTCGGCGCTGACGCCCTGCTCCTCGGCCGTGCGCAGCAGGGTCGCGTTGCCGGCGACCTGCATGGCGAGGTGGGAGACGACGCCGTTGGTGTAGTCACCGCTGTCCAGCCGCTCGGCGGCCCCGTACGCCATGGGCGCCATCGCGGTGAGCCACGACACGAGCAGCGGCGCGAAGTCCTTCGGGGCGATGTCCTCCCGTCGGATCAGCGCGAAGGCGTGCGTGATGCCCGCGAACATTCCGCTCATCGCGCTCAGCAGCGCCACGTCGTGCAGCGCGGCGAACCCCGGGTCCGCGCCGACGTACGTGGCCCCGGCCGGGGCGGCGAGCGTGTCCCGGTGCTCCTCGAAGAGCGCGGCGGAACCGCTGTAGAAGACGTACGCCCCGGAGCCCGCGGCCCCGATCATCGGCGGTACGGCCATGATCCCGCCGTCCAGGAAACGGGCCCCGCGCGCCTCGGCCCACGCGGCCCGGTCCCGTCCCTGGGCGGGTGTCCCGGTGGTCAGGTCCACCAGGTCCCGGCCGGTGAGGTCGGCCGCGTCGAGGGCCTCGCCGACGGAGGCGTCGTCGAGGAGACAGGCGACGACGAGCCGGTTCGCGGCCACCGCGGCGGTGGCGCTCCGGGCGACGGTCGCGCCCTCGGCGGCCAGGGCCTCGGCGCGGGCCGGGGTGCGGTTCCAGACGGTCACCGGGTGGCCGGCGGTGAGCCAGGCGTGGGCGAGGGCGGTGCCCATGGCGCCGGTGCCGAGGAGGGTGAGGGGAGTGAGGGGAGCCGAAGGGGCAGGTGTGCGCGGGGCGCGTGCGTTGTCAGTCATGGCGATTAGGCTCGTCGCAGGGGAACGGCCCGCTCAAGTACGCACTTCGGAGTGGGTGGTTACCGCGGGGAAAGGGTCCAGGCAGGGGAGGGGCGGCATGACGACCGTACGGCGGCCGGGGGCGTACGTCTGCGGGATCGACGCGGCGATGGATGTGATCGGCGGTAAGTGGAAGGTGCTCATCCTGTGGGCGCTGAACGTGAGGCCGTGCCGCTTCGGCGAGCTGCGCAGAGAGCTGCCCGGGGTGACCGAGAAGGTCCTCGCGGCCCACCTGCGGGAGCTGGAGGCGGACGGCATCGTGCACCGGGAGGCGTACGACGAGGTCCCGCCGCGGGTGGAGTACTCGCTCACGCCTCGGGGAGTCTCGCTGAACGAGGCGCTGGGGCCGCTGGGGGCGTGGGGCCGGGTGAACGTCCTGGACGGCTCAGCGGCTGCCCGTGAGGTGCGCGAAGACAACGACGTTCCCCTGATATCCGGTGCTCCGTGAGTAGCCGCCGCCGCAGGTGATCACCCGCAGTTCGGGCCGCGGGGCCGCGCCGTAGACCTTCCGGTCGGGGAAGTTCGTCGCCTCGTAGACCTCGACGGCGTCCACGGTGAAGACGGCGACCGTGCCGTCCCGCCGGTCCACCTGGAGAGCGGCGCCCTTCTTCAGCGCGCCCAGGTCGTAGAACACCGCGGGGCCATCGGCGTTGTCGACGTGCCCGGCGACGATCGCGGTGCCCGTCTCACCGGGCGTGGTGCCGGCCTCGTACCAGCCGGCGAGGTTCTTCTTCGCGGCGGGCGGGACGTCGAGGCTGCCGGAGGGAGTGAGCCCCAGGCCCGTCAGGGGCGCGTCCACCTGGATGGAGGGGATGCGGATCCGGTCGGGCGGGGAGGGCGGCAGCGCGGGCGCGACCGACGCGGCGGGACGGGCGGTGTCCTGTCCTGCGCCCTGGGCGGTGGGCTGTCCTGTGCCCTGCCCGGTGGGCTGCCCAGCGTCCAGTCCGGTGGGCTGCCCAGCGTCCAGCCCGGTGTCCTGTCCTGGCTCCGGCCCTGCACTCTGCCCGGCGTCACGGCCGCTGTGCGCCTGCGCGGCGGACGGCTGCGGCGGCGCGTGTGTCTCGGCACCGCTGCGCAGCAGCCAGGCACCGCTGCACAGGGCCAACGCGGTGACGGCCGCTATCGCGGTGTTGCCGAAGTCGGGCACGGCGAACCCCCTTTCCCCTGCGTTCACTGAATTTCTGCATCCCACTGAACCCGGTCCCCTCTCCGAGGCAAGGCCCTTCTCCACGAAAGCCGGGGTCCCTTTCCCCCTCCGGGCCGCGAGGGGCGTCGGACCCGGAGGGGGAGGGGACATGCGGTACCGGCGGACGGACAGCGGAGGGTGTCCGTCAGATCCCGTCGCCTCTCGCCCGGCGATGCAGGAGCCAGGTACCGCCCGCGGCGGCGACGGCGAGAGCCGCCACACCGGCCGCGGTCTGCACGGGATCGGGGCCCAGAGCGCCACCGACCCCCGTCTTCACACTCCCTCGGGGATACACCTGCTCGCGCGGGGAGGTCAGCGTGACGACCAGGTCCCCGGTCACCCGCCGGCCGCTCCTGGCGCAGGTCGCGGTGATCTCGTACGTCCCCGGCTGCGCGCTCGGCGGCACCCGGAACCGGCCGGTCGCCTCGCTCTCGTTCGAACGGGGCGCCAGCGGGAAGGAACCGGCCCCCACCGCGCCCGCGTCGCCCGCCGCCGACCCGTCGTCCCCGCAGGCGGCGGTGTTCACGGTGGCCTCCCCGCCCGGCACGAGCGAGGACGGGTACACCTTCAGGCCGGTGGTGTCGCCGCCGTACGCGGGCGCGGTGCCGAGACCCGCGGCGGCCACGGCGAGCGCGGTACCGGTCAGCAGGCGGGCGGTACATCGCATCGGTGCTCCCTCGGGCGTCTTCGAGCGTCTTCGGTGGGGACTGCCCTTCCGAGGTAAGTGGCAGCGCGCCCGGAGCGCTTCCTGAGGGAGCGTCAGAATTGGGGTGAATGGGTGTCAGGCAGAAGTCGCCAAGGGTTGATCCGTCGGTGTTTCACCAGGTCACCGGGGTCTGGAGGCGGAGTACGGAAAGAGGCCCCGAAGGGCGTAGGGCGCGGGGGTGAACGGGTGACGGGCCGGCCGCGCGGCGGCCGGCGGCGGACCGACCTTCCGCGGCCCGGACGGCCACGCGTGGGGGGTCGCCCGAACGGGCCGCCGCCACCCCGGGGCGTAGCACCGGGATGGCGGCGGGCGGCACCGACACTCGCTCGGACCCGTCAGCCCACGCTGACCGCGCTCCAGGCCGCGGCCACCGCGTTGTACTCCGTGCTCCCGGCCCCGTACAGGTCCTTCGCCGCGTTCAGGGTCGCCGTGCGGGCGCCCGCGTAGTTCGTCGACGAGGTCATGTAGACCGTGAGCGCCTGGTACCAGATGGCGCCCAGCTTGTCCCGGCCGATGCCCGAGACCGTGGAGCCGTCGCAGGTGGGCGAGTTGTAATGCACGCCGTTGACGGTCCGCGCGCCGCTGCCCTCGGCCAGCAGGAAGGCGAAGTGGTTCGCGACGCCCGACGAGTAGTGGACATCGAGGTCGGCCAGCGAACCGCTCCAGCAGTCCGCCGAGTTGCCGTCCTTGGACGGCTTGTCCAGGTACCGCAGGGCGCCCCGGCCGAAACCGGAGCGGACGACGTTCTCGCCGATCAGATAGTCGCCGGGGTCCTGAGCGTTGCCCGCGTGGAACTCCACCAGCGTGCCGAAGATGTCGGAGGTCGCCTCGTTCAGGCCGCCGGACTCACCGGAGTACGTCAGCGCCGCCGTTTTCGAGGTCACGCCGTGCGTCATCTCGTGGCCCGCCACGTCCAGCGACACCAGCGGCCCGAAGGTCGTCCCGTCGCCGTCGCCGTACGTCATGCAGAAGCAACTGTCGTCCCAGAAGGCGTTGTTGTATCTGCTGCCGTAGTGCACCCGGTTGTACGAGCCCTTGCCGTTGCCCGCGATGCCGTTGCGGCCGTGGACGTCCTTGTAGTAGTCCCAGGTCTCGTCCGTGCCGTACTGCGCGTCCACCGCGGCCGAGGCGCGGTCGGCGCTCGTGCCCGTGCCCCAGTGGTTGTCCGCGTCGGTGAGCGCCGTCGAGGGGGCCCGGCTCAGGCAGACCGTCAGGACGCACAGGTCGGTCTGGTTCGCCGCGTCACCGGTGTACGTGTTCCCGCGCGTGGCGTCCTTCAGCTGGTACGTCGATCCTGACAGCGTGGTCTCCAGCGGAACCGTGCCGCCGTACAGGGACTTGCCGTCGCCCGACGCCGTCTCGATGGTGTTCCAGGTGTCGATCCGGGTGCCGGTGCGGGCATCCGTGAGGATCGTCCGCGCGGTGGGGTTGCCGAGGGAGTCCTGCGCGACGGCGTTCGTCTGCCAGGCCAGCTTCGGGGTGCCGTGCAGGGTGTCGACGACCAGTTGCGACGAGGCGGTGATCCTGCGCAGGGTCTCGCCGAGGTGGGCGGCGCGCAGCGCGTTCACCGCGAGGTCGGAGGCCTTCGGCGCGGACAGTTTCGGGGTGACGCTCGCGAGCGAGATCGCGCCCTTCGTGGCGAGGTCGGCGCTGCGGTAGCTGCCGTCGGGGGCCAGGTGGACCACGAAGTCGCCGCCGAGAACGGGCAGTTGGCGATACGTACGGTCGTAGCGGACGTGCTGGGCGCCGTCCTGGTCGATGACGACGTCACGGACCTTCGTCCTCTGAGGGGCGGTCAGCCCCAGGGCCGCGGCCCGCTCCACGAGCACCGAGGCCGCGTTCTCGATCGCGGTGGCCCGGGTCGGCCGGCCGGCCGCGTCGGCGGCGGCGGGGGAGAGCGCGGCGGCCAGCAGGGTGGCGGTGGTGACGGCCACGCCGGCGGTGGCGAGACGACGGGGACCTCGTACGTGCTGCCGTATTCGACTCATCGGTCTCCTCGTGAATGCGCCGATGGGCGCGTGGGGGTGGCACGCTGCGTTGATCAAGTCTTAGAGGTCCATGACATGTCATGTCCATAGCGGATTCGCGAAGGTATGTGAGGGGAGAGAATTGGTTCTGTGACCGCTGCACACCCCGCGCGACCAGCAGAACTCCCCTTCTTCGTCTACGGCACGCTCCGCCCCGGCGAGATCAACCACGATCTCTTCCTGCGCGGCCGCACCCGGTCCGAGGAACCGGCGCGGCTGACGGGCGCGGCGCTGTACGACGGGCCCGGCTATCCCTACGCGGTGGAGGAACCCGGGGCAGTGGTGAGCGGCGAAATCGTCACCGCCCTGCCGGAGAGGTACGGGGAGTTACTGGCCGACCTCGACCGGCTGGAGGAGTACGTGCCCGGCTCCCCGCGCAACCTGTACGAGCGCGTCGAACGCCGGGTCGTCCGCGTCGCCGACGGCAGCGCCGTACGCGCCTGGGTCTACGTCGCCGCCCCCGCGGTCACCGCCTGGCTGCGGACGCGGGGCAAGCCGATCGAGGGCGGCGACTGGCTCCTCAGGTGAGCTGGTGCCGGTCCCTGTCCTCATCCCCGTCCCCGTCCGGGGTGAGCCCGCGCCTGCCCTCGTCCGCGGTGAGCCCGAGCCCGTCCTCGTCCGCTACGGCTTCACCGTCTCCAGCCGCACCGCGCACGCCTTGAACTCCGGCATCCGTGAGGTGGGGTCGAGTGCAGGGTTGGTGAGGGTGTTGGCGCGGCCCTCGCCGGGCCAGTGGAAGGGCATGAAGACGGTGTCCGGGCGGATCGCGGTCGTGATCCGGGCCGGCGCCACGGCTCGGCCGCGCCGGGACACCACGGCCACCGGGTCGCCCTCGGCCGCCCCGAGCCGCTCGGCGAGCCGCGGGTGCAGCTCGACGAACGGCCCGGGCGCGGCGGCGTTCAGCTCGTCGACCCGGCGGGTCTGCGCACCGGACTGGTACTGCGCCACGACCCGCCCGGTCGTCAGCAACACCGGGTACTCCTCGTCGGGTTCCTCGGCGATCGGCCGATGCGCCGCGGCCACGAACCGCGCCCGCCCGTCGTCGGTGGCGAAACGGTCGAGGAAGAGACGGGGGGTACCGGGGTGGACACCAGGGAGGTCGAGGGGCGTGGCCTCGGCGGTTTCCGTGCCTGCCGCGTCTTCCGACGCCTCCGCCGCCGGGCAGGGCCAGAACACCCCGTTCTCCTCCGCCAGGCGGCGGTACGTGATGCCGGAGTAGTCCGCGAGGCCGCCCGCGCTGGCCCGGCGCAGTTCCTCGAAGACCTCCTCCGGGTCGGTGGGGAAGCCCTTCTCCACGCCGAGGCGGTCGGCCAGATCGTGCAGGACCTCCAGGTCGCCGCGGACGCCCTCGGGCGCGGTGATCGCCTGCCGGCGCAGTAGCACCCGCCCCTCCAGGTTGGTCGTGGTGCCCGACTCCTCCGCCCACTGCGTCACCGGGAGCACCACATCCGCGAGCGCCGCCGTCTCCGACAGGACGACGTCACAAACGGCAAGGAAGTCCAGCGACTTGATCCGTTCCTCGATGTGGGCCGCGCGCGGCGCCGACACCACCGGGTTGGACCCCATCAGCAGCAGCGACCTGATGTCCGTACCCAGCGCGTCCAGCAGCTCGTACGCACTGCGCCCCGGTCCGGGCAGCGTGTCGGGGTCGATGCCCCACACCTCGGCCACATGCCGCCGCGCCGCCGGATCGTCCAGCTTGCGGTAACCGGGCAACTGGTCGGCCTTCTGGCCGTGTTCGCGCCCGCCCTGTCCGTTTCCCTGCCCGGTCAGACAGCCGTACCCGGACAGCGGGCGTCCCGCGCGGCCGGTCGCCAGGCACAGGTTGATCCACGCGCCCACGGTGTCGGTGCCCTTGGACTGCTGCTCGGGCCCGCGCGCGGTGAGCACCATCGCGTGCTCCGGCTCGCAGAACAGCCGTACGGCCTCCCGGAGGTCGGGAACGGACACCCCCGTGATCCGTTCCACGTACTCCGGCCAGTGCGCCATCGCCACCGCCCGCGCGTCCGCCCAGCCGACGGTGCGCTCGGCGACGTACGCCTCGTCGACCCGCCCCTCGGCGACGATCAGGTGCAACAACCCGAGCGCCAGGGCAAGATCCGTCCCGGGGCGAGGCGCCAGGTGCAGGTCGGCGTGCTCGGCGGTCTTCGTACGGCGCGGGTCGACGACGATCAACGTGCCGCCGTTCTCGCGCAGTTCGTTGAAGAAGCGCAGCGACGGCGGCATGGTCTCCGCCAGGTTGGAGCCGACGAGGATCACACAGCCCGACTTCGGGATGTCCGCCAGCGGGAACGGCAGCCCACGGTCGAGACCGAACGCCTTCATCCCCGCGGCTGCCGCCGACGACATGCAGAAACGCCCGTTGTAGTCGATCTGCGAGGTGCCGAGCACGACCCGGGCGAACTTGCCGAGCGTGTACGCCTTCTCGTTCGTCAGCCCGCCCCCGCCGAACACCCCGCACGCGTCCGGGCCATGTTCCGTGCGCGTGCGGGACAGCCCCTCGGTGATCCGGTCCAGTGCCTCGTCCCAGGACGCGGGCACGAGCGTGCCCCCGGAGCGCACCAACGGGGAGGTCAGGCGAACGCTCGACCGAAGCACCGCCGGCGCGCTGCGGCCCTTGCCGCACAGAGCCCCCCGGTTCACCGGGAAGTCCGTACGCTCGCTCACCTCGACGGTCCCGTCCGCGGCGGGCGTCAGGTTCATTCCGCACTGCAGGGCGCAGTACGGGCAGTGCGTGGGCGTGGGCGTCACGGAGTTCTGCATGCCACTCAGCGTGCTTCTGGCGTGTTACGCCCAGGACGGTTCCTTGTTACGCGGCCGGGACGGCCACCTCCCCAGGGCCGGCCCGCCGCCGTGAGGCGCCCGGCATCTCACCGGGCACCGGCCAACGCCTCGCTCACCCCGGTCTCCTTCGGCCCCAGGAACCGCGGATCCGGCTCGAACACCGCGTCCAGGGCCGCCTTCCCCGCCGCGAGGAGCTCCCGGGTGCCCCCGTAGTACCAGGTCACGTCGTGCGCGGCGGCGACCCCGACGCCGTACGACGTCACGCCCGCCGCCCGGCACAGGGCGACCGCCCGCCGGATGTGGAAGTCCTGGCTGATCAGCACGGCCTCGTCGACGCCGAAGATCTTCTTCGCGCGGACGCAGGAGTCCCAGGTGTCGAAGCCCGCGTAGTCGCTGACGATCCGCCCGTCCGGCACACCGTGCCGCTTCAGATAGGTACGCATCGCGTCGGGCTCGTCATAGTCCTCGCGGCTGTTGTCGCCGGTGACCAGGACGACCTCGACGCGGCCTTCCCGGTACAGCGCCGCCGCCGCGTCCAGCCGGTGGGCGAGATAAGGAGAGGGCTCGCCGTCCCACAGACCGGCCCCGAAGACGACGGCCACCTCGGTGCGGGGCGCGTCCGCCGTGGTGCGCAGCCGGTCGTCCGTCGACACGTACAGCCAGGTCGCCGGCAGCAGCGCCAGCACACACCCCGCCATCACCGTCTGCACCAGTCGCCGCTGCCCGGTCCGGGTGCGCGGCAGACGGGGTCTGCGCAGCTTCGGCAGTCGCATCGGACGGTCCTTCCCGGTCGGCTCTCCGACAGTCAGAGACGTCCGGTACGCCCCCTCGGTTCGCCGCCCCCACGTGACCAGCCTCACTGATCCCGAGGCCACAGCAGCTCAGCAGCTCACACACCCCCTGCACCACACCGTGAACCCTCGGAAAACACCCGTCATTCCCGTGCAACGGGGAGGCAACCTCCCGGCGTCACCATGGGTTCATGACGGCGACGCGCAAGTCGGAAGCTCTTCGGGACGAGTCCACCACTCTCGGACCCGTCGGACCCGTCGGATCCAGCGACCCCACCGGCGCCGTCGACCCCACCGACCCCGTAGGATCCACCGCCCCCGTAGGCCCGGTCGCCCCCATCGGACCCACCGGCCTCCTGCCCCTCCCGGGGGCGGCCCACCTAGAGAGTTCGGCGCACCTCATGAACCGGATCACCAGCCAACTCGCCACCCAGCTCAGCCTCGTCTCGCTCGACGGCAGGCGGCGCTCCGAGCCGCCCGCGCTCGTCCTCGTGGCGCACGGCAGCCGCGACCCGCGCACGCTGAGCACGGTTCACACGCTCGTCGAGCGGGTCCGTGAGCTGCGCCCCGGTCTACCGGTGCACCTCGGCCACATCGAGCTGAACGCGCCCCTGCTCCCCGACACGCTCGCCTCCCTCGGCACCGGTGACGCCGTCCTCGTACCGCTGCTCCTCAGCCGTGGCTACCACGTCAAGCGGGACATCCCCGAGATGGCGGCCGCCGCCCGGGCGCGCACCCGCGTGGCCGCCCCCCTCGGTCCGCACCCGCTCCTCGTGGAGGCCCTCCACGGCCGCCTCGTGGAGGCCGGCTGGCGCAACCGCATGGACGAGGCCACCCGTCGCGTCAGCGCGGTCGTCCTCGCGGCGGCCGGCTCCCGCGACCCGGAGGCGGCGGCGGACACCGGCCGTACGGCCCGCCTCCTGTCGGAACGCCTGGGCGTCCCGGTGCTCCCGGCCTACGCCTCGGCGGCCACGCCCACCATCGAGACGGCCGTCCGCGCCCTGGCCGCCCGAGGCCGCCACCGGGTGGCCGTGGCCTCCTACTTCACGGCCCCGGGCCTGTTCGCCACCCAGTGCGCGGAAAAGGCACCCTGGACCGCCTCGGCCCCCCTCGGCACCCACCCCGCGATGGCCCGCCTGATCCTGCACCGCTACGACCAGTCCCTGGCAACCCCGGCCACGACAGAACCGCTGCTGGCCTCGGCCTGAAACCAGGGGGCGACCCGACCCAGAGGGTCAACCGATTCAGACCCGCCCCACGGGGCCAACCGCCCCACGGGGCCAACCGATTCAGACCCGCCCCAGGAGGCCACCCGCCCACGCAGCACACCCGCCCAGGCACGCGGGCCTGTAACGGACCCGTACGCACCCTCGATTGTCACCGCCTCCGCATACTGTCGAGGCATGGAAGGCACCGACCCCGCACACAAGAACCACACCCCACCTCCCACCCCACCGCCCGCTCCACCCCACACCCCACCCCCCGGCTACGAACAGGCGTCGGTCGACCGCTGGGTTCTGGAGCCGGACAAGCGCCCCGGCCGCACCGCCTTCCAACGCGACCGAGCCCGCATCCTGCACTCCTCCGCGCTCAGAAGACTCGCCGGCAAGACCCAGGTGGTGACGCCCGGCACGATGGGCCAGGCCTGGGACGCCAGCCCCCGCACCCGCCTCACCCACTCCCTGGAGTGTGCCCAGGTCGGCCGGGAACTCGGCGCGGCCCTCGGCTGCGACCCCGACCTGGTGGAGGCCGCCTGCCTCGCCCACGACCTCGGCCACCCCCCTTTCGGCCACAACGGTGAACAGGCCCTCAACGAGTTCGCCGAGGACTGCGGAGGCTTCGAGGGAAACGCCCAGTCCCTCAGACTCCTCACCCGCATCGAACCCAAACGCTTCACCGACGAAGGCTCCGTCGGCCTCAACCTCACCCGGGCGACCCTCGACGCGGCCACCAAGTACCCCTGGCCCCGAGGAGCGCACCCCACCGACCCGGGGTCCCCGAAGTTCGGCGTCTACGAGGACGACCGCCCCGTCTTCGACTGGGTCCGCAAGGACGCCCCCGGCACCCGGACCACCTTCGAGGCCCAGGTCATGGACTGGTCCGACGACGTGGCGTACTCCGTGCACGACGTCGAGGACGGCCTGCACGCCGGCCACATCGACCCCCGCAGCCTGCGCGCCGAACCGGAACGCCAGGCGGTCTTCGCGGTCGCCCGGGGCCGCTATGTCCCCGAGGACACCGACCCGGCGGAGCTCTCCGCCGCCCTCGACCGGCTGCAGGACCACCCTTGGTGGCCACGCGGCTACGACGGCTCGGCCGTCGCGCAGGCCCGCCTCAAGGACACCACCAGCCAGCTCATCGGCCGCTTCTGCCTCGCCGCCGAGGCCGCCACCCGCGCGGAGTGGGGCTACCGCCCTGGCCGCTCAGGTACTGGCCGTTCAGGTACGGAGGGAGAGAACGGGAGGCTGACGAGGTACGGCGCCGAACTCGTCGTACCGCACGAGACCCGGCTGGAGTGCGCGGTCCTCAAGGCGGTCGCCGACCGGTACGTCATGCAGCGCGCCGAGCAGGAGCGGCTGCGGGCCGACCAGCGGATCGTGGTGGCCGAACTGGCCCAGGCGCTCACCGCCCGCGCCCCCGACGGCCTCGACCCGCAGTTCCGCGCGCTGTTCGAGGCGGCGCCCGATGACCGCGCCCGCAAGCGGGTGATCGTCGATCAGATCGCCTCACTCACCGACGCGTCGGCCCGTTCGCTTCACGCCCGTCTGGGCGGGCATCTGTGATGCTGATGCGGCGGGAGTGATCTGAAACGGGCCTAAATGTGACATTCCGCAGCCTGGCCGGATCCCTCCCTCTTCCCGCATCACGCTCCGGTGCGGGACGCTCGCATGTGGCGGTACGTATACGAGGAGGCATCACGTGGTCGACGCGGATCAGACATTCGTCATCGTCGGAGGCGGTCTCGCCGGCGCGAAGGCGGCCGAGACGCTCCGAGCGGAGGGCTTCACCGGCCGCGTGATACTGATCTGCGACGAACGCGACCACCCGTACGAGCGCCCGCCGCTGTCCAAGGGCTACCTGCTCGGCAAGGACGAACGCGACAGCGTCTTCGTGCACGAACCCGCCTGGTACGCCCGCAACGACATCGAGCTGCACCTCGGCCAGACCGTCGACGCCGTCGACCGTACGGCGAAGACGGTCCGCTTCGGCGAGGACGGCACCCTGGTCCGCTACGACAAGCTGCTCCTCGCGACGGGCGCCGAGCCCCGCCGCCTCGACATCCCGGGCACGGACCTCGCGGGCGTCCACCATCTGCGCCGCCTCGCCCACGCCGAACGCCTCAAAGGCGTCCTCGCCGCCCTGGGCAGGGACAACGGCCACCTCGTGATCGCGGGCGCCGGCTGGATCGGCCTGGAGGTCGCGGCGGCGGCCCGTGAGTACGGCGCCGAGGTCACCGTCGTCGAGCCCGAGCCGACCCCGCTGCACGCGATCCTCGGCCCGGAGCTCGGCCAGCTCTTCGCCGAGCTGCACCGCGAGCACGGTGTCCGTTTCCACTTCGGCGCGCGGCTGACCGAGATCGTCGGCCAGGACGGCATGGTCCTCGCGGCCCGCACCGACGACGGCGAGGAGCACCCCGCGCACGACGTCCTCGCGGCGGTCGGCGCGGCCCCGCGGACGGCTCTCGCGGAGGCGGCGGGTCTGGAGCTGGCCGACCGCGCCCACGGCGGCGGCATCGCGGTCGACGCCCGGCTGCGCACCTCCGACCCCGACATCTTCGCGGCCGGTGACGTGGCCTCCTTCCACCACTCCATCTTCGACAGCCGGCTGCGCGTCGAACACTGGGCGAACGCCCTCAACGGCGGCCCCGCGGCGGCCCGCGCGATGCTCGGCCGGGACCTCGCCTACGACCGCGTGCCCTATTTCTTCTCCGACCAGTACGACATGGGCATGGAGTACTCCGGCTGGGCGCCCCCGGGGACGTACGACGAAGTGGTGATCCGCGGAGACGCGGGAAAGCGTGAGTTCATCGCGTTCTGGGTGAAGGAGAACCGGGTGCTGGCCGGGATGAACGTGAACGTGTGGGACGTCACAGAGCCCATCCAGCAGCTGATTCGCACCAAGGCGCAAGTGGACACCGAGGCACTCGCGAATCCGCGTGTCCCGCTCGGCGGCCTCGCCCCGTGACCCGACGACGGTGATCGACTGTCACACCGCACCCGTGCCGCAATTCCCGGGGGCGCTGTACCCCAGGCCGCTGCGCGGCGGGCCGGACCCTCGGCCCGGGCCGGTCACCTCGCCCGTGAGTGTCAGTTCCGCCCCGTAGAATCACCGCGTGGCAGGACGGATCAACGACGAGGACGTGAAGGCGGTACGGGACGCGGTCCCGATCGACGCCGTGGTGTCCGAGTACCTCCAGCTGCGCAACGCGGGCGGCGGCAACCTCAAGGGGCTGTGCCCGTTCCACGACGAGAAGTCGCCGTCCTTCCAGGTCAGCCCGAGCAAGGGGCTCTTCCACTGCTTCGGCTGCCAGGAGGGCGGCGACACCATCACGTTCGTGATGAAGGTCGACCACCTCTCCTTCTCCGAGTCGGTCGAGCGCCTCGCCGCCCAGGCCGGCATCACCCTGCGGTACGAGGAGGGCGGGTACAACCCCTCCCACCAGCGCGGTGAGCGGATCCGTCTGGTCGAGGCCCACAAGACCGCCGCGCAGTGGTACATGGAGCAGCTGGCCACCAGCCCGGAGGCCGACGCCGGCCGCACGTTCCTCGCCGAGCGCGGCTTCGACCAGGCCGCCGCCGAACACTTCTCCGTCGGTTACAGCCCCCAGGGCTGGGACCACCTCACCCGCCATCTCCGCGGCAAGGGCTTCAGCGACAAGGAGATCCTCCTCTCCGGCCTCTCCCAGGAGGGCCGCCGCGGCCCCATCGACCGCTTCCGCGGCCGTTTGATGTGGCCGATCCGCGACATCGGCGGCGAGGTCGTCGGCTTCGGCGCCCGCAAGCTCTACGAGTCGGACAACGGCCCCAAATACCTCAACACGCCCGACACCGCGATCTACCGGAAGTCCCAGGTCCTCTACGGCATCGACCTGGCGAAGAAGGACATCGCCAAGTCCAGCCGCGCGGTCGTGGTCGAGGGCTACACCGACGTCATGGCCTGCCACCTGGCCGGCGTGACGACGGCCATCGCGACCTGCGGTACGGCCTTCGGCAGCGACCACATCAAGATCCTCCGCCGTCTCCTCATGGACAACGGCTCGGCCCGCGTGATCTTCACCTTCGACGGTGACGCGGCCGGCCAGAAGGCGGCCCTGCGCGCCTTCGAGGACGACCAGAAGTTCGCCGCCGAGACGTACATCGCCATCGCCCCCGACAACATGGACCCCTGCGACCTCCGCCTCGCCAAGGGCGACGACGCGGTCGCCGACCTGGTCGAACCCCGCACCCCGCTCTTCGAGTTCGCCCTGCGCCAGATCGTCCTCCGCTACGACCTGGACACCCCCGCCGGCCGCGCCGCCGCCCTGGACGAGGCCGCCCCGATCGTCGCCCGCATCAAGAACACCGGCGCCCAGCACGAGGTCGCCGTGCAGCTCGCCGGCATGCTCGGCATCCTCGACACCCAGTTCGTGGTCAAGCGGGTGGCCCAACTGGCCCGCTGGGCCCGCGACCGCGGCGGCAAGGGCCCGGCGCCGACGGCGACCAACGGGCAGCGGCAGTACGACGCCGTCCCGCGCGCCCTCCCGTCCGGCCCGGCGCTCAACCTCCGCAACCCGGTCTACGCCACCGAGCGTGAACTCCTCAAGCTCGCCCTCCAGCGGCCCGAGCTGGTCTCCCCGGCGTTCGACGCGTACGGCCTCGACGAGTTCACCGCCGCGCCCTACGCGGCCGTACGCCAGGCGATCATGGACGCGGGCGGCGCGGAGTTCGGCGTCGGGGACTCCCAGGAATACCTGATCCGGGTCCGCGACGTGGCCCCCGACAACACCGTCCGCGCGATGGTCACGGAGCTCGCGGTCGAGGCGATCATGCGCAAGACGGTCGACGAGAACTATGCGGGCGACCAGCTCGTCACGGTCCGCCGCCGCGCGGTCGAGCGCCGCATCCGGGACATCCAGTCCAGCCTGACCCGCCTCGACACGCACCGAGACCCGGCCCAGTCGGCTGCGGTACAGAACGAATTGTGGGTACTCCAGCAGTACGACCAGGCACTACGCGAGCACGGAGCCGCCGCGCTCTGAGCCGATCGTCGCGACGGGTAACCGCGCGGTCACGGGTCGGCCTCAAAAAGTCACCGCACGCCCCTCGTGGCGGCGATGCGTCGTACTCCACACTGGGTTGCGGTGCCTGAGTCCTCGGAGCGCGGCCGATCCGTCCTCAACGGATTCCACACCCCCGCGGTTCCGCTCATCGCGTACGGGACGGACAGCGGCGAGGCCGCCGACTCCGCCCCCGAAGTACCGCTGCCGCACACCTCAGCAGCGATCATCCTGGAGGTCGCCCCCGTGCAGACCCAGACCCTGACCGACATCGGTACGGACGACACGGAACCGGATACGGAGACCGACGTACTCGCGGCGGTCCCGCCGCAGAATCGTGCCGTGCACCACCCCGAGGCGGAGCCGGAGGCCCGGTCCGAGTTCGAGGAACCGCCCACGGACGCGGTCGAGACCGCCGACGCCCCGGAGTCGGAGCCCGTCGAGTCCCCCGAGCCCCCCGAGCCCCCCGAACCGGCCCGTGCCAAGGCCGACACCAGCGGACCTTCCTCGGACCTGTTCCGCCAGTACCTGCGAGAGATCGGCCGCATCCCGCTGCTCACCGCGGCCGAGGAGGTCGACCTCGCCCGCCGGGTCGAGGCCGGCCTGTTCGCCGAGGAGAAGCTCAGCACCGCCCCCGACCTGGACAGCCAGATCGCCCTCGACCTGGACAAGCTGGTCGTCAGGGGCCGGATGGCCAAGCGCCGCCTCATCGAGGCGAACCTGCGGCTGGTCGTGTCCGTGGCCAAACGGTACGTCGGCCGCGGCCTGACCATGCTCGACCTGGTCCAGGAGGGCAACCTGGGCCTGATCCGGGCGGTGGAGAAGTTCGACTACGCCCGCGGCTACAAGTTCTCGACGTACGCCACCTGGTGGATCCGTCAGGCCATGTCCCGCGCCCTCGCCGACCAGGCCCGCACCATCCGCGTCCCGGTCCATGTGGTCGAGCTGATCAACCGGGTGGTCCGCGTCCAGCGCCGGATGTTGCAGGAGCGGGGCTACGAACCGACGCCGGAAGACGTCGCCGCGTACCTGGACCTGACGCCGGAGCGCGTCAGCGAGGTCCTGCGCCTGGCCCAGGAACCCGTCTCCCTGCACGCGCCCGTGGGGGAGGAGGACGACGTCGCCTTCGGCGACCTCATCGAGGACGGCGACGCGGCCAGCCCCGTCGAGTCGGCCGCGTTCATGCTGCTCAGGGAACACCTGGAGGCGGTCCTCTCCACCCTCGGCGAGCGCGAGCGCAAGGTCGTCCAACTCCGCTACGGACTGGCGGACGGCCGCCCGCGCACCCTGGAGGAGATAGGCCGCATCTTCGGCGTGACGAGGGAACGGATCCGCCAGATCGAGTCGAAGACCCTGAACAAACTCCGTGACCACACCTGCGCGGACCAGCTCAGGGGTTACCTGGACTGAACAGACAGGGTGCCGCTGCAGCACCGGGCAAGCACGGGGTACGCGCACCCACCCACCCGGTCCGGGGCACAGCCGCAGCACTTACCCTCCGCCAGGCGCTCACGCTCGATCCGGTCTGCGTCCGGGTGCCGGCCTTCCCCCAGGAGCAGTTCGGCCTGCCGCTCGGTCACCACATCCCCGGCGGTGAGGCCGACCGCGGCCAAGCCCCGGCCCTTCCAGACGCCGGGCGGGACACCCGCTTCGTCCTGGGCAGCGCGCAGCGGCTTGCCCGCAGGGCGGTGGCCGTCGCCGACCATCACGCCGCGGAAGAGATAGCGCCACCCGTTACCCGGGCGAACCTCCGACATGCTGATCATCGCCCCATGGAAGCCCGACGGTGACCTGCGAAAAAGCGCGATCTGGGGTCCTTCCCGTCGGGCGGGAGGACATCACCAAGTCTTTACCGTGGCGCCCGTCAGGCGGGCCGTCCTGCCAGCCGAACCCGGGATGCAGACGGCCTCGGCAAAAGTGCCGCTCGTTGTCGCGCGCGACATTAATGGTCGGCGTTCGTGGGCGGAGTGAAGGCGACGGACAGTTGATGACATGACCGGCGCGGCTCCCCCATCACGACGTCGCGGGCCTGGGTTCCCCGGGTCCGCGCACCGCCGCCTCGTGGAGCTTCTCCATCTCCAAGCAACCGGCGCCGTCAGGCTCGTTCCCTGGGAACACGACAACCACACTGCCGTCCCGCGCCATCACGGTTATGCGAGTTCCCCAGTCGGCACTCTCCCCGCTCCCGCTCCGCCATTTCTTGCGGTGAATGGTGAGCTCGGTCCAGCGATAGGCCCGCAGGACGTCGCCGGTGGCCACCACGACTCCGAGCTGGAAGCAGTACAGCCGGGGGGTGGGGCCGCCCGTGCGCCGCTCGTACCGGGACACGAAACAGCAGCCGATCAGGAACACGGTCCAGAGTCCGCTGAGCGGGGCGAACCAGCCGTGCAACCAGCCACCCTCCCCCTTGAAGATGTGCACGAGATCGACCGTGGTGCCCCACCCCTGGAATACGCCAAGGAGCCCGAAGAAGCCCCAGGCGTGCGAATAGGCAGGGCACGCGAACCTCACGTAGCTGCCGTAGTCGGCGTCTTTCCCCATGGCCAACGCCTTGTCCCGTTCACGCACAACACTTCCCCCGGTTCTTGAAGCCCTGGACGGTTCAATGCCCGGCGAGAGGGGCCCCGAAGCTCAAGCCACCAGCTTGAGCCTTGGCCGGACTGGGTCGCGGGCGGCGTGGGCGCTGCGACAGCGGCGAGGCGGCGTTCGTGTCATGCCGACTCGCCACCGTAGGTACCCAGGGCGGCAGCGACCTGTTCGACCGTCGCGTCCCGTCGGCCATTGTGGGCCGCCCAGTACCCGACCTCAACCGCCGTCACCTCCAGCCGGCGGGCGGCACGCAGAGCCGCCAGCGGTGAGGTCCTCTCCAGCTTCTCGAGCTCTGCACGCAACTGTTCCAGCAGGGCACCCACCGTCTCCGGCAGAGGGATCGCGGAACGCTCCACGTCCTCCGTGTGTGCGTCCCAATCCAGGGGGCACGTGTCCGCCGTCGCCCGGGCCGCCTCAGCCAATTGCCCGTCTCCGATCTCATCCCAGTCGAGTTGCTGCTCCGGCCCGGTCCAGCCGCAGGAGCACACCGCGCGCAGTGCGGCCGCGCGCGGCCCGTGTCCCAGGCCGCCGTCGTAGATGCTCCACTGCGACACCTTGTGCCCGCCGCTTGAGCTCATCATGGGGATGAAGATCTCAGGCGAACGCTGCCGTCGGCCAGGAGCACACCGACCGACCCGGTGTGAGATGAGCCGAACTCTTCCGTCGTCCATGTCTCCCGCTCGCTCATGACGCCCCTCCAGCCGTCCGTTTCCTACTTGTACGCCCGGTGCGGGTGTACAGGGATGACGTTGCCGCATCTCAGCCGGGCGTGGGACAGATTCGCGCAGAACGGCCTTGATCCCGCACACGGCGACACGCCTTCCTTCGGGTTGGCGCTCCCCCTGCGGGCTGCCGTTCGAGCCTTCCATTCCAGGGGGTCCGGCATGGCAGGATCCCTGAGCCGCTCTCGCCACCGGGCTATGTGGCGGCCGGGAGAGGTTCGGTGAGGCGGTCCTTGCGCGGAACAGGCGGCTTGTCGCACCCTTCCTCACTGCACTTCACCCCCTGCAGCGGGTGGCCGGTCACTCTTCCGGTACCCCGCTTCCCCCGCACGGTCGGCCACACCCCCACCTGCCCGGCGGGCGCACGTATCCGTCGGAACGCTGACGGCCGCCTCAAGGCACCCCTGTCGGTGGAGGCGGTGTGCGTGAGTGACCAGTGCGATGACCTCAGCCTCAGACGGACCCGCGTGCCCGCCTTCGATACCGCAGCTGATGAGTTCATCGTCTACGGACCGGCGGAGCATGCCGCCGCCCTGGCCGAGGTCGGCATGGTCATCAGCCGTGTGGCCGAGCAGGATCTCTGGCCCGGGGACGTCCTACTGCCTTCGCTCACCCTCCGCCTGACGGCCCCATCCTGATCGCCGCGCGCCTGATCGACACGGGCTCCCGCGATGGACGCAATGGTCCGGATTCGGCCGTTCGAGATCTCAGCGTGCACCCGGTGCAACCATCCGTGACGATCGAAGGTCTCATCAACTGGGAGTAACCACTCTCAAAGGCACAAGGGGGAAATATGAGATTTACACGTAATGCCGCGACCGTTGGAGCGTTAGCTGCTCTGGCGGTGGGTGCCACGACCGCGTTGGCCACGACCGCCTCCGCCGCACCCAACGTCACACCGCAGGGCGTCTGCGGCAGCGCCTACAAGACCGTGAACTCGGCACCTGTCGGCTCGCTGGGCACCGTCTACCTGACGTACAACTCCTCCAACGGCAAGAACTGCGTCGCGACCATCCGCGCCAACCCCGGCACGGCCAAGCTCATGGCCGCGTACGTCTATGTCCCCGACACCGGCGACTCGGCCGAAGACTCCGGGAACTACACCTCGTACGCGGGGCCGATCTACATCTACGGCAAGGGCCACTGTGTGAGCTGGGGCGGCAGCATCGACAACGTGTACGTGTCGGTCGAAAACTCCAACTGCGCCACCCTGAAGGAGCACCGGGTCACGGAAATCCGCTGACCAGGCTCATCTGACCCGATTGGTCACATGGCCGTGAGTTTCCGCGCCGCCTCCCTCAGTTCCTCGCATGCGGACCTTGCCGCTACCGGTCACGGGGGAAGGCGTCCCTGAGCGGCAGGTGGCGCGGGATCTCGTCGTGACGGCGGGGGCCCTATGTGTTGGTCAAGATCTGAAGTGCGTTGCGGCAAAGGGAGTCCCTGTTCGATGAGCAGGGGCTTCTTCGTGTGCGGGGCATGATCGCCCTGAGGTAGGGGCAGGCAGCGGACGGCTTGTTGTGGATCGAGGAGGGTGCGATGCCGTCGGTGCTGGGGTTGATGGAACGGCGTGAGGCGCGGGCGAGGCAGGATCTGGAGTTCTGGACGGAGGTCCTGGACGGAGGTCCTGGAGCAGGCTCAGGCGGAGGTGGATGCCGCGCGGGAGCGGGTCGAGCGGGCCCGGGTGGGGTGTGAGGAGCTCGTGTCGGTGCTGGCCGAGGAGAGCCCGGTGAATACGCCGGTTTCCGTGCCGTCCGGTGGTGAGATGGCTGCCGCCGTGGGATCGGGCGGCCCGGGCGCGGGGCATGGTGAGCGGCCGCTGGTGTGGTGGTCGGGCATGGGCGAGGAGGTGCTCAGCGGCCTCTATCGGGAGGTGTTCGCCGCGGTGGTGGCCGCTTCGGGGCCGGTGAACGGAGTGGAGCTGACGCGGGCGGTGGGCCGGGAAGCGGAGATCAAGAACGAGGTGGAGAAGATCCGGCACCGTGCCTACGCGCTGGAGAAGGGGGCTGGCTGCTGCGGGAGAAGAACGGACGGTTCATGCCTGAGCCCGGGGCCGTCGGCCGGGACGCTTCTCCGGCCAGCGCGGGGCATCGCCGGCCAACTGGCGCGACAGCCTGATCGTGGCTGCCCACCACACCATCTGGGCGTGGTGATCGGGGCGGCGTTCGTGGTCGCGGTTGAGGCGGCGTGAGCGGGAGAGCCAGCTCAGCGTTCGCTCCACGACCCACCTGCGGGCCAGTACGACAAATCCGCGTTGCCCATCGGATCGACGCACTACCTCGATCCGGACTCCGTGACGGGCGAACGCCTTCGCCAGCGCCGGACCCTGGTAGGCGTTGTCGACCCACACCAGTTGCAGCAGCCGGCCCGGCTGCTGCATGAACGTCTCCAGCAGCGCGGGGGCGGCCTTGGAGTCGTGCACATCGGCCGTGGTCACGGTCACCTCCAGGAGCAGGCCCTCGGTGTCGGTCAGGATGTGACGCTTGCGCCCGTCACGTGACTTGCCGCCGTCGTATCCGCGACTGTCCTCGCCGACGGTCTCGGAGGCGTCCACCGACTGACTGTCGATGATCCCGCCACTGGGCTCGGCGTTGCGGCCTGCGCGCTCCCTCGCCGAACGTCGCAGGCGTTCGTACAGTTCACGCGCATAGTCGTAGGCCCGCCAGCGGCGGAAGAAGTCGTAGACCGCCCGCCAGTACGGGAAATCGACCGGCAGAGCCGTCCACTTCACGCCGTTGTCGACCAGGTAGCGCACCGCGTCAAGCATCTCGCGGTGGCAAAACGCCTCCGGACGCCCACCCCGCTTGAGGAGCCAGGCCGGCACCGGCATCGCGGCGCGGACCTCGGCCCACTCCGCATCCGTCATGTCACTCGGATAGCAGCCTGCCCGCCGTCCCGGAGCGAGCGAACCGAACCGGTGCACGTAGCAGTCACACCCAGGGGTGACCGCGTGGACGCAGGCACGGTGGTAATGCTCAACTGATCGGGCAACGGGCTTCCTTGGTCGTGCTGGGTGTCGTAACCGCGTCACTACCAAGGGGCCCGTTCTTTCATGCCCGTGGCCTCCCCCGTACCTCTGTCCAGATGATCACCCGCTGCCGCTCGAACAAGATCCGGTTTGCCACAACGCACTCACCGGGTCTGGGGCCCAGCCCCAGCCCCAGCCCCAGCCCCAGCCTCGGGCACAGCCCCAGTCCCTGCCCAGGCGCCCGCGCGACGGCCCGCGTGACGGCCCGCGCGACGGCTCAGTCCACCTCCGCCACCGCCTGAGCGAACTGCGCCTTGTACAACCGTGCGTATGCCCCGTCGGCCGCCAGCAGATCGGTGTGCGTGCCCTGCTCGACGATCGCCCCGTTCTCCATCACCAGGATCGTGTCCGCGTCCCGGATCGTCGACAGCCGGTGCGCGATCACGAACGACGTCCGCCCGTGCGCGAGTTTCGCCATCGCCTTCTGGATCAGCACCTCGGTGCGGGTGTCGACGGAACTCGTCGCCTCGTCGAGCACCAGGATCACCGGGTCGGACAGGAAGGCCCGCGCGATGGTGATGAGCTGCTTCTCACCGGCGCTGACCCCGCTGCCCTCGTCGTCGATCACGGTGTCGTAGCCGTCGGGCAGCGTCCGGACGAACCGGTCCGCGTGGGCCGCCCGCGCCGCCTCCTCGATCTCCCCGCGGGTGACGTCCCGTGCGGCGCCGTACGCGATGTTCTCCGCGATCGTGCCGCCGAACAGCCAGGTGTCCTGGAGGACCATGCCGATCCCGGCCCGCAGTTCGTCCCGGGACATCCGCGCGATGTCGACGCCGTCGAGGGTGATGCGCCCGCCGGAGACGTCGTAGAACCGCATGAGCAGGTTGACCAGGGTGGTCTTGCCCGCTCCCGTCGGGCCGACGATCGCGACCGTGTGCCCGGGCTCCACCTTCAGCGACAGATCCTCGATGAGCGGCTTGTCGGGCTCGTAGCGGAACTGCACGTGCTCCAGCGCCACCCGCCCACGCAGTTCCTCCGGCCGTACGCCCGGCACCGGATCCGCCTCCTGCTCCTCCGCGTCCAGGAGTTCGAAGATCCGCTCGGCCGAGGCGACGCCCGACTGCACCAGGTTCGCCATCGACGCGACCTGGGTCAGCGGCATCGAGAACTGCCGCGAGTACTGGATGAAGGCCTGCACATCGCCGATGGACAGGGAGCCCGAAGCCACCCGCAGTCCGCCGACGACTGCGACCAGCACGTAGTTCAGGTTGGACACGAACATCATCAGCGGCTGCATGACCCCGCTGTTGAACTGCGCCTTGAACCCGGCCTCGTACAGCGCGTCGTTCTGCTCGGCGAACCGCTCGGCCGACTCGTCCTGCCGCCCGAACACCTTCACCAGGGCGTGCCCGGTGTACATCTCCTCGACGTGCGCGTTGAGTTTGCCGGTGGTGCGCCACTGCTGCACGAAATGCGGCTGCGAGCGCTTGCCGACCCGGGTGGCGACGACGAACGACAGTGGCACGGTGACGAGGGCGACCAGCGCCAGAATCCACGACACCCAGAACATCATCACCAGCACGCCGATGATGGTCAGCACCGAGTTGATCAGCTGGCCCATCGACTGCTGGAGCGTCTGCCCGATGTTGTCGATGTCGTTGGTGGCCCGGCTGAGCACCTCGCCGCGCTGCCGCTTGTCGAAGTACGACAGCGGCAGCCGGGACAGCTTCGTCTGCACGTCCTCGCGCATCCGGAACATGGTCCGGTTGACCGCCCGGTTCACCAGCCGGGTGGCCACCGCCATCAGCAGACCGGCGATCATGAACACGACCACCGCCACCAGCAGCACCTTGCCGACGGCACCGAAGTCGATGCCCTTGCCGGGGGTGAAGTCCGTACTGCGGAGCATGTCGGCGACGGAGCCCTCGCCCCGCTCCCGCATGGACCGCAGGACCTCCTCCTTGGTGGCCCCGGCCGGCATCTGCCGTCCGATGATCCCCGAGAAGACCAGGTCGGTGGCCCTGCCGAGGATCTTCGGCCCCACCACCGACAGCCCGACGCTGACGACCACGCAGAACAGCAGCGCGTAGATGGTCAGCCGCTCAGGCCTGAACTGACCGATGAGTCGTTTCCCCGACCCCTTGAAGTCCATCGAACGCTGGTCGGGACCCGTCCCGGCCATCATCCGCCCCGCCGGCCCTGCCATCAGGCAGCCTCCGCTTCCGTGAGTTGGGAGAGCACGATCTCCCGGTAGGTCTCGTTGTCCGCCATCAGGTCGTGGTGGGTGCCGGTGCCGACGACCCGGCCCTCGTCGAGGACGACGATCCGGTCGGCGTCCCGGATGGTCGACACCCGCTGGGCGACGATCACCACCGTCGCCTCGGCGGTCTCCAGGGCGAGCGCCGCCCGCAGGGCCGCGTCGGTGGCGTAGTCGAGCGCGGAGAAGGAGTCGTCGAAGAGGTAGATCTCCGGCCGCTGCACCAGGGTGCGGGCGATGGCGAGCCGCTGCCGCTGTCCGCCGGAGACATTGGTCCCGCCCTGCGCGATCGGCGCGTCGAGCCCGCCCTCCAGCCCCTCCACGAAGCCCTTGGCCTGCGCCACCTCCAGCGCGTCCCAGAGCTCCTCGTCCGTCGCGTCCGGGTTGCCGTAGCGCAGGTTGGTGGCGACCGTGCCCGCGAACAGATACGGCTTCTGCGGCACCATCCCGACCGTCCTCGCCAGCAGTCGGGGCTCGATGGTCGCCACTGACACCCCGTCGACGAGCACCTCCCCGTCGGTCGCGTCGACCAGTCTGGGCACCAGCCCCAGCAGCGTGGACTTGCCGCTGCCGGTCGAACCGATCACGGCGGTCGTCTCACCGGGCAGGGCGACCAGGTCGATCGACTTCAGCACCGGCTCCTCGGCGCCCGGGTACCGGAACCCGGCACCGCGGATCTCCAGATGACCGTGCCGGCGCAGTTCCCGAACCGGGTCCTTCGGCGGTACCACGCTCGACGAGGTGTCCAGCACCTCCTCGATGCGCTCGGCGCAGACCTCCGCGCGCGGCACCATCATGAACATGAAGGTGGCCATCATCACGGACATCACGATCTGCATCAGATAGGCGAGGAACGCGGTCAGGTCGCCGATCTGCATCTGCCCGCTGTCGATCCGGTGCGCGCCGAACCACACCACGGCGATCGACGACAGGTTCACCACCGTCATCACCATGGGGAACATCAGCGCCAGCAGGTTGCCGGTGCCGACGGACATGGCGGTCAGGTCGGCGTTGGCCTTCCGGAAGCGCTGCTGCTCGTACTCGTCGCGCACGAACGCCCGGATGACCCGGTTGCCGGTGATCTGCTCGCGCAGCACCCGGTTCACCGTGTCCAGCCGCACCTGCATGGAACGGAACAGCGGACGCAGCCGGCGAATGATCAATGTCACACAGATGCCCATCACCGGTACGACGGCGACCAGCACCCCGGACAGCGGCACGTCCAGCCCGAGCGCCAGCACGATACCGCCCACACACATGATGGGCGCCGACACCATCAGGGTGAACGTCATCAGGGCCAGCATCTGGACCTGCTGCACGTCATTGGTCGTACGGGTGATCAGCGAGGGCGCTCCGAACTGGCCGACCTCGCGGGCCGAGAAGGACTGCACCCGGTCGAACACGGCGCCCCGTACGTCCCGGCCGAGCGCCGAGGCGGTCCGGGCGCCGTAGTACACGGCACCGATGTTGCACACGACCTGCACCAGCGAGATGCCGATCATCAGGGCGCCGAAGCTGAGGATGTAGCCGGTGTCCCCCTTCACGACACCGTTGTCGATGATGTCCGCGTTGAGAGTGGGCAGGTAGAGGGTGGCGCAGGTCTGCAGAAGCTGCAGCAGCACCAGCAGGGCGATGGGTTTCCTGTAGGGCCTGAGATAGGTCCGCAGAAGTCGTATGAGCACGCTTGGTCTCTCGGAGTCGGCGGTGGGGGCGGGGTTGGTCGGTTGCCCCTGGCCCCTATCGTCGAACACTCCACCGGTGTTACCTCAACCGATTAAGCCGACAGCGGTGCCTCGTACGACCTTACGGGCACGGCTCCTACCGGACCCTTACCTTCCGCGACGCCGGGGTGCCCGCGATGCCCGCGGCTCCCGGGGCGCCCGCGACCTCGGGGTGCCCGCGATGCCGCGGCTCCCGTGCGGCCTGCGACCCCGCGATGCCCGCGATGCCCGCAAGTCCCCAATGCCCCGCCCGTCCTTGGGCCAGTGGGGTAGGCCAGTGGCGCCACTGGCACTACCCCACAACCCCACAACCCCACCCCTACGCCCGGAACGTCCCCGGATGCGTCTGCTCCCGCACCGCCACGAACTGCTGCCGTACCGCCTGTCCCACCGCCAGCTCCTCGCCGGGATCCAGCACCTGCGCGGCCGCGCCCTGCCAGGCCGGCGGGGTGCGTGGGTCGAGCGTGCCCTGCGACACTCCGAGCGCCCAGGCAGCCTGCCGGGCGGCACCGATCGCCGCGTAGTCCGAGGGCTGCGGTACGACGACCTGTACCCCGAACAACGCGGGCGCCGCGGCCTGGACAGCGGGCAGCTCGGCGGCCTGCCCGAGCAGGAAGATCCGCCGCACGTCCACACCCCGGCCGCGCAGCACGTCGAGCGCGTCCGCGAGCCCGCACAGCATTCCCTCGAAGGCGGCCCGCGCCAGATGCTCCCCCTTCATCGACTCCCGCCGCAGGCCGGACAGCGTCCCGGCGGCATGCGGGAGACTCGGCGTCCGCTCACCCTCCAGATAGGGCAGGAGTACGAGCCCGTGGGCCCCCGGCGTCGACTTCATCGCCAGGTCGGACAGGCTCTCCAGGTCGGGCAGTCCGAGCATCTCGGCGGCGCCGCGCAGTGTTCGTACGGCGTTCAGCGTGGTGACGACGGGCAGATGCATACCGGTCGCGTCGGCCAAAGACGTGATCATCCCGGTGTTGTCGACCAGCGCCTCGGGATGCACCGCCATCACCGACCCGGACGCGCCGAGCGACACCACGGCGTCCCCGAGCCCGAGCCCCAGCCCGAAGGCCGCGGCCATCGTCTCGCCGGTCCCCGCGGAGATCAGCAGCCCCTCCGGTGTCGTTCCCGCCGCTTCTGCGGGACCGATCACCTCGGGCAGCATCGCCTGGTGACCGAGCGCCAGCTCCAGCAGGTCGGGCCGGTAGCCGCCGGTGGCCGCCGACCAGTACCCGGTCCCGGAGGCACCGCCCCGGTCGGTGGTCCTGCGCACCGGCCGGCCCAGCAGCTGCCAGACCAGCCAGTCATGGGCCTGCAGCAGCACGGCGGTGCGCTGGGCGGCCTCGGGTTCGGTCTTCGCGAGCCAGCGCAGCTTCGTCACCGGCTGCGCGGCCTGCGGCACACAGCCCACCGCCTGCGCCCAGGCCTCACGTCCGCCGAGCGCGTCGACCAGATCGGCCGCCGCGACCTGCGCCCGCTTGTCCCCGCCGACCATCGCCGGACGCACGGTGTTGCCCTGTGAGTCGAGCGGCACCACCGCGTTCTGCTGCGCGGACACCCCGATGGCCTGCACGCCCTCGAGGAGCCCGCCGCCGGCGGCCTCACCGAGGGACAGCAGCCAGGCCTGCGGATCGACATCGGCAGGCCGCGCACCGCCGTCGGTGTTCTCCACCGGATGCGGTGCGTATCCCTGCCTGAGCACGGCCCCCGTGTCCGTGTCGCAAACGACGATACGAGTGAAATCGGGCGAACTGTCCAGCCCGGCGACTATCCCCATGGCCGAAATTCTGCCGTATCGCCACCCTTGCTCGGGCCGTGGGCGACGTGGGGGTGTGTGTGGACCTTGGGGCGCAGGTGCGTTGTGGCTGGTCGCGCCGACGAGGCGGAGCCGCATCCGTCACGGCCCCGCCCGCCTGAGCAGCACGCCGTCCCCGGCGTCGACAGGTACTCCTACGTGTTGCTCGTGCCCCAGTCGTCGCCGCCCGCGCCGTTCACGTTGTGGTCGCGGAGGGAGCGGACTCGTTGGGCGACCGAGTCGGGGACGCGGTCACCGACCTTGTCACTGACCGCGTGGTACGCCTTGCCCGCGAACTGGCGGCCCTGCTGGGCGGCCGTCTCGGCGGTGTTGCGGACTGCGGGGTTGTGTGCGACCTGGCGTGCGGAGTTCTTCAACTGCTCGTAGCGCTCGCGGCCGGCCTTCGTGCCCAGCACGTAACCCAGAGCGAGCCCGACAACGAACGTGAGCCGGTAACGCATGGCGGCCACCCTTCCTGCGTAGGTCCTTGCGCTGCATCGGTGCCGGGAGGGAACCGATTGGCGGAGCACCCCCCTGCTTGCGCTAATGTATGTGTCGCAGCGAGCGTCCGCCCCCTGGCGAATACCCAGGTAGGTACGATCGATGCAAACGAGGCATTCCCCTGTAGCTCAATTGGCAGAGCAGCCGGCTGTTAACCGGCAGGTTACTGGTTCGAGTCCAGTCGGGGGAGCTTCGGTCTTCCGTAGCTCAATTGGCAGAGCAGCCGGCTGTTAACCGGCAGGTTACTGGTTCGAGTCCAGTCGGGAGAGCATGCTGAACGAGGACCCCCGTCGGGGTCCTTTTTCATGTCCGGGGGAACCGGGCGGGACGGGACGCAGTCCTCACCGTCGTGCACGTCGTGCGAAGTCGACCATCCGAGGCGGGAGATCGTATGACCGGCTATGCTGCGGCAGACGGCGCGCACACATGTACGCGACACGCCGCTATGGGGCGGTAGCTCAGCCGGTTAGAGCAGCGGACTCATAATCCGCCGGCCGTGGGTTCGAGTCCCACCCGCCCCACCACTCGCTGCGCGGGCAGAACCGTTTGACCAGCAACTTTGCTGGAGGGCCGGGTGACTTGGGGACCTTGGCGGTCCGTCCCGATCATGTTTTCATGATCATGGGGACACATTGGGGACGCAGGTCAGGCAGCGGGAGACAATCCCTCATCCGGACCATCCTCATCGCCCTCCGGCTCCGCTCCCGAGGCCTTCTTCCCGGGCTTCGCAGGGCGCTCCTGGCCCGAGCGAGGCACCATCGAGATCGTCGACTCCGCCTCGGCCGTCATCATCTGAGGCAGCACGCTGGTGTACGTGTCCGAGGTGATTTGGCGTGAGCTGTGCCCAAGCCGCTCCTGCACCACCTTGATGTCGTTCTTCGCGAGCAGCGACAGCGTGGCGGAGATGTGGCGGAGATCATGGAGGCGGACGGGTGGGAGTCCGGACAGCTCCACCAGGCGTTTGAACCTCCGGCTGATCCAGTCCGGGTGGTACGGCTCCCCGTTCTCCTTCGTGAAGACGCGGTTCGTCTCCACCCAGGCCTCCTCGCCGGACCACTTGCCGCGCTCCTGGTCCTGCTTGATCTTCCAAGCCCGCAGAACGGTGGCTGACTCGGAGCTCATGGAGATCGTGCGGATGCTGTCGGACTTCGGGGGCTCGCCGTACAGCCGGTAGGCGACCTCGACTATCTGTGCGGAGATCCGCATCCACAGGGCCGTGAGGCTGACTTCTGGCCAGGGCAGTGCGCACAGCTCACCGCGCCGCTGGCCGAGGAAGATGAAGGTGTGCCAGAGGGCGTACAGCCGGTCGTCGCTCACGAAGTCGAGGAACTGGCCCGTTTGCTCTGGGGTCCAGACCATGACGGGCCCAGGCTTCTCACTCGTCCGCTTCCACTCCTCGACCCGTTCCGGAGTCCACACGAGCGGCTTGGGCCGCTTGACAGCCGGAAGCTCAACGAGTTGAGACCAGTTGGTTGAGTACTCACCCCGCTTGATGCCGCTTCCCAGGAACGAGCTGAGGGTGGCGTTGATGCGGTGCATCGTCGCGGCGCTGGTGATCTGGCGCTTGCCTTTGCGGCCCTCGCGCAGCGCGGCGTTGGCGTCAAGGTAGGCCCGGCGTGTGGCGCGGCGCTCTTCCTTCTTGCCTGCCGCTCGCACCCAGGCCGTGTAGGCGGCGTCGCGGGCCTCCTGTAACTCGACGACCTTGACGTGGTGGAGCAGCCGCTCGGCGTTCTCACGCTCGATGGCGTCGTACATGGCCTCGACGTGGCGCAGCTTGAGGTCGCGCCGCTTGATGTGGCCGAGGTGCGGTTCGAGGTAGAGGTCGATGTGCTCTTCGTAGCCGTGGCGGGTGGTGCGTGCCAAGCTCTTCTTCCGCTTGAGCCAGTACCGCAGGTCCTCACCGACCGTGGCGTTGCTGAGTACGTCGGTGCCGCCGATGGCGTCGCGGTAGGCCTCGCCTGCTTTGGCCTTCGCTTCGTCCTTCGTCGCGAACCCGCCTCGCCGTAGGCGCCGACGCTTGCCGCCCTCGCCTGCTTCGAGCTCAAAGTAGAAGTACCAGGAGCCGTGCCCCTTCTGTGACAGTTTCGGACAACTCGACTCAAGCATGCGGAGCTTCGGCGAGCCGTTGTTGTCGAGTATCGGCGCCCCGTCGGCGTCGACGGCCGGTGCCTTGCAGGCGCAGCGCCGGTAGTACTTGGGGTCGAACATGTTTATCCCCTTCGTGGCCTTCGTTTGTGCATCTTCTGTGCCGGTCCTTGTCGAATCGATGTCCATCCTGCCCCAACACTCCAGTGTTGGCGTATCCTTATGAGACGTTGGCGCGGGGGAGAACGCGACAACGGAAATGACAACGAAGGACGCTTCTGTAGCTACGGACTCCGGGGTGGGCCAGATGACCCTGGAAGAACTACTTGCGCTGCCGCCGACAGTGAACGTCACGACGGCTGCGCGGGCGCTTGGGATCGGCACGCACAAGGCTTACAACTTGATCAAGATGGGGTCTTTCCCCGTGCAGACGCTCCCTCTGGGCAGCACGGTGAGAGTCCCTACCGCTGCGCTTTGGCGCGTGCTTGGGGTGGCGCCACCAGCGCAGTGATCTGTGTAGCCCTTAGGCCGCCGATCTTCCTGGACCACAGCTAGTGCCGCATCAGGCAACGTTCGCCCTGTCGTGACGCGCCGTCCGGGTGCTGTACCGGGCAGCGTGTGGCTGTCAGGGTGTGTCGGTGGCAGA
>NZ_JARXYX010000023.1 GCF_029893585.1 Streptomyces sp. LBL | reverse complement strand
ATCGCCATGTCCAGGCCTGTCTTGCGGACGGTCTCGACCAGCAGCACCCCACCTGCCTGCGAGACCACCGCCCGGCCACCGCCCTCGGTACGAACTTCATGAAAGCGCGAGGCTAGGTTCAACGGGTCCGCACCGATCATGGCGAAGAGGAGGTAATCCCCGTGGGACAGGCCGGCGTCCTTCCCGGCAGTGAACTTGTCCTTCGCCGACACCCGACCGCCCGTGCCGTCGTCGTTCACCTCGAACCGCTTCTCGTCCAGGCCCAGCCGTTCGATGACCGGCCTCACCGAGGCACGCAGTTGGTCCTCGGCGGTCTCCCCATCCGCGCGAGGGGCGACCACAAGCAGGTCGGCCATGAACCCCCGGCAGGCCGGACGGCTCAGCCGTCTCGAACTCCATTGCCAGGGGGCGGAGTTCGGCGACCAGGGGCAGCCACGCGCGCAACGCCGCCTCGGCGGTGTGCGCCTGCTCCAGGTTGAGTTGGATGCGGAAAACCACATCGTCCGGGGAGAACCGCATCAGTGGGTCGCGTATCCCTTCTTCGAAACGTTGGCGTGAGAACAGTCCTCTGGGTGTCAGGCCTTCGGCAGCCGCCACACCTGCGGGAACGCGAGCATGTCGTCGAAGAGGTCGAACGCCGGGTGCTCCATGGTCACGGTGGCGGCGTCGCCGGTGAAGAGTGCGGAGCACCTCGCCGCCAGTCGCTCCATGGGCGGCACGTCGGACGCCAGCGGCTTGACCAGGCGGTAGCCGATGGTCGAGTGGAACTGGTACGTCTCGAAGTTCGACGCCCGGATCTCCAGCAGGGCACTCAGCTCCCGTCGGGTCGTCCAGAGTGTGTTGAAGGTGGCGTCGTCGGCGGGGGTGAGGTCCATCGTGAAGTTGGCGTCGAAGGGACGGAACCCCTTGACCTTCATCGTGATCGGGCCCATGGGGGTCAGCGTCGACTTCTGGAGGCGCGCGAGGATCCGCTGGGACACCTCGGAGACATCCGTGCAGTCAGCCAGCCAGGCCGGGAGCTGCTTCTTGCTGATGTCGTCCTGTGTCATGGCGTCGAACACCGTCATGTGCATGCTCTGGCGCGGCAGGCAGACGTACTGATCGGCGAGGGAGGACCGCTTCATGATCTCCATCGCCTCGGTCTCGGCGCGGAAGAAGGCCGAGTCCTGGGGCACGGGGCAGACGAACGTGTTGCCACGGAAGCGCTGCGCGTTGCCGTCGAGGTCCCACTTCTTGCCGGGTCCGGCGGCCAGCGGCTCACGGCGCCCTGGGCGCTGCGAGGCGGCGAACGCCGGGGCGGGGACGATCGCGAGACCGGCAGCAGCGCCGGCAGCGCCGAAGAGGACGCCTCGGCGGTTGGGGGTAGACATGTCACTCCTGTTGAGTTGAAACCCAGACAGGCGAAATATGCCGGGCCGACCTGAACGTCGGATGGCCCCAGGGCTGCACCCAGGCGGAGCACCTGTGCGCTTCTCCCTGACCATGGTCGTCCACGCCTGCCTGACCGTCCTACGGGCCCTCCTGATCACCCACACGCCCCCGCCCGGGACCGGGAACGGAACATGTCATGGCGTGCCTTCACGGGTATCAGATCCGAGGAGTGCCCGTCGTCGGCGGAGATTTTCTTTTCCTGGCCTCTGATGTGGCATCCACCGCCCCGCGGCTCAGAAGTACGGCCGTTGCATCCGGGCCGCGACCACGTGCCCATTCCAGGGCCGTCTTGTCCCTGCCTCTCAGCTTGAGGTCCGCGCCGTGGTCCAGAAGCATGCGCACGATGTCTGCCTGGTTCTCGGCGGCCGCCACCATCAGCGGCGTCGCGCGGGTCGGGTCCAGGCGGTAGTCCGGCATCGCGCCCGCATCAAGCAGGAGCTCGACGATTTCCGCCGCCCCTTGGGCCGCGGCGAAGCGCAGTGGCGTTTCCTCGCCGAACTCACCGATGCGCTGCTCCGGGTCCGCCCCGGCGGCCAGGAGCAGGCGGACCACTGAGGCATGTCTGCCCCACACGGCGAGGTCAAGTGCCGTACGGCCGCGCTCATCCTTCATGTCTACGGGCGCTCCGTCTCCGAGGAGGAGTGCCACACGCTGTTCGTCACCGTCTGCCGCGGCCGATGGAAGGTCTTTGGTCAACGCATTCTTCCCGGATTCAGTGTTTTGATGATGACGTCGCCTGGCTCACCTGATCGGTGGCCGGCTCGAAGAAGCTCAGTGAGTCTGGAGGAAGACGGCTACCGCGCCCACCTCGCCGCGCACACGGGCGGACGGCCAGGCGACTACTGCCGCACTCCCGACAAGGGACGGCCATGGCGCCCGCCTCCCCGAGATCTGGCCGCCAAGGCAACCCCTACATCGCCACCGCCGGACAAGAGGACCACCCCCTCACCGACACCCGCGAAGCCCTCCGCACCCTCATCCGCGACATCAAGTCCGGCAAGGTCGACCACCTCCTGTAGCCAAGGCCACCGCAAGCCTCCCGGGATCTCATCCAGCCGGCGGACTTGGGCGCCCGGCTCTGCTTCGAAGACCAAGCCGGTCAGGGCCCAGGGGGCTGCCGATGCCCTGGACGGGGTTCGCCGGTTCACGGTCATGGGCCGCCAAGCGCCACACCTGCCTACGGTGCGGGAGGGACTGGTCTGCTGGTAGGCGCACGCCCTGGCCAATGCGTTCTCGGCGCCCGGGTCGCGAGGAATTGTCAAATCCTGTGGATGGGACTGCTCGCAAGCTCCGGGCCACTCCGCTTTGGGCCTGTGACCGCGGTGGATGGGTTCCGTCTACTTCGCACCGTCACTCGCGTCCGTGGGGCGAATGTGCGACAGGCCACCCGGCCGGCGCGGCCCTGCCCAGGCCGGTACGCCACCAAGCGGTGCCTGCCGACCGGTCGTACGGGGCTGTCAGTCTTTGTGCACGGGCCGCAGGGTCACCAGGTCGTTGCCTTCGCAGTAGGTGAGCGGCCCGCCGACGGCTTTGTCGGCGTGCCGGAACGCCTGGCAGTCCGATGTGCCCCGCCAGAGGGTATTGCCCCGGTGGTCCAGCAGGAGCAGGCGGTGACCGTCCTGCCAGAAGCCGCCGGTGACGGACCGCGCCGCGGGGCTCAGCCCGTGGGGCCGGACCAGCTGGTCGGCGCCCGCGTACAGGAGCCGGTCCGGGCGGCCGGGCGCGCGGATGATCTCGTTCATGGTGCCGTAGGTGACCAGGTACTCGCCCGGGGCCAGTCGCCGGGAGGGGCGCATGGTGCCGAAGTAGGGATCGACGACCAGGGCGCCTTTGGCGTCCGGCAGTACCATGCGGAAGCCGACGATCAGGGGAAGAGTGCGGTCCCAGCGGCATCCGGTGCGCGCGTCGCGCGGGGCCTGAGGCTGGTCCCAGACGAAGCTGTACCGCCAGCCGCGGTCCCCGTCACCGGATTCCACCCCGCTGGCGCTGGCGAGGACGGTGGCGCGGCAGCTGCCCTTGGCCGGTGCGGTGACCATGATGACCCGGTCGTTGTCCTTGATGATTCGATCGACGATGCCGTCGGGCGGCCGCAGCCCAGCCTGCCAGTGAAGCCCGCCGTCGCCCGGGTCAACAGTGCCGACACGGTCGGGGGTGACCAGATAGGGCCCGCAATGGTCCCCACTGCGGCCGTCGGCGGTGGCGAGCGCGTCGGCCTGGCAGACGACCCCTACCGCCCCGGACACTGCGCGCGTCCACTGGAGTACACCCGCGTCCCAGCCGGTGAGGCGGCAGGACCTGGGGCGGCATACCGCCGTCAGTACCACGGAGCTGTTTTCCAACAGGAAAACCTGGCTGCCGGGCGGCAAGGCCTGACGCCAGATCAGGAGCCCCTGGTCCGGGTCGAGCCCGGCGATCGCACTCGGCCCTCGGCGGCCGTCCCTGCCGCCGACCAGCACCACGCGGCGACCACCGCCGAGCACGGAGTGCGCCGCGCCGGGCTGATGCGAGGTCAACGCGAATTCGGCCGGCAATGCCAGCCGCCAGCCCCCGTTCTCTGCGCCATCCAGGCGGACCAGCGTGCGGCCCTGGCCGAGCAGCCCCGCCGCCGCCGGGGCGTTCAGCGCCCAGGTGCCATCGGGGCCCGGCCGCACCGGCAGTGGAACACGCGAGGCCTCCTCGGGCACCGCCTCCCCATCGCCGAACATCGGCGGCGACGGGGCGAAACAGCCCGCCACCAGCAGCCCCACCACCACGGTCAGTAGCCCTCGCCGCCACCGATGCCTCATCGCCCCCCCCCCCGGATCCGCCCTTACGGTAGAACGCCCGCAAACCTGCTCACCACTCTCCCGCCTCCTTCGTGATGACCTCGTAGCCACGAGGGGGTCGGATCGGCCGTATCCCAGTCGCCCTATGCTGCGGCGATCACGTGCGAGCACATCTGATGGGGGCGGTCATGTTCGACGCGGAAGAGTAATTGTCAACAGCAGCGGGGTTGTTCAGGCTGCAATGACTTCGGGACGTTCCACGAGGTGACCGTTCTTGAAGCGGGCGCCGTTGCGGACGAGGGCAACAAGATGGGGTGCGGTGATCGCGCGCCAGCGGGCCTGGGCGGACTCGACGAGTTTGAACACCATCGCCAGCGCCGCGGCCGGGCTGCCGGCCCCGCGGGTGACTTTGGTCCTCAGCTTCACGGTGCTGAAAGTGCTCTCGATGGGATTTGTCGTGCGCAGGTGCACCCAGTGCTCGGCGGGGAAGTCGTAGAACGCGAGGAGCTCGTCGGTCTCGTCGGTGACCTTCTTGGTCGCTTTCGGCCACTTCGCACCGTAGGTGCGCTCGAAGTCCTTGATCGCCTTCTCGGCGTGGTCGCGGTCCTCGGCGTTGTAGATCTCCTGCAGGGCCTTCTTCGCGCCGGGCTGAGCCGACTTCGGTAGCGCGTTCATGACATTGCGGACCTTGTGAACCCAGCACCTCTGGCGCCTGGCCCGCGGAAATACCTCTGCGAGGGCCCTCCACAGTCCCATCGCGCCGTCCCCGACCCGCCGAGCACCCTCGCGGACGATGTCGTCCATCAGGGATCCAGTCTCGGTGGTTCCGTCGTTGTTGAGTACGCTGAGCACGGGTGTGCCTTCCCAACCCGCGGTGCAACGCGGGTCTACTCGGTGACCATCAATCGATCACTCGGGAAGGTCCGCCCTCCACATTTCGCGAGACAGCCCTCCCCAGGCCGATCCACAGGTCTTGAGCATTGCTCCCGGGTCGCAGAGATCACCGACATACCCGACCTGAGCACCTGGCCCAGGGGCATGCGGCTGATCGTCCGCAAGGAACGCCCCCACCCTGGCGCCCAGATGCGCTTCACCGACCTCGACGGACTACGCCTCACCTGCTTCGCGACCAACACCCAGGGCGGCCAACTCGCCGACCTCGAACTGCGTCACCGCCGCCGGGCCCGCTGCGAGGACCGCATCCGAAACGCCCGCGCCACCTGCCCCTGCACGACACCGCCCAGAACCAGATCTGGCTGGAGATCGTCTCCCTCGCATTCGACCTCCTCGCCTGGATGCCGATGCTCGCCCTGACCGGCCAAACCCGCCGCTGGGAACCCAAGAAACTCCGCCTGCGCCTGTTCTCCGCCGCCGCCCAGCTCGTCGCCACCGGCCGCCGCCGCTGGCTCCGCTTCACCACCCGATGGCCCTGCACCATCGAGATCACCCGGGCAATCGACCGGCTCCAGGCCCTGGGAGCAGTAGACGACTTGAGAGACGTGGATCGCTGCCTTGTGCCCTTCATGTCTGTGCAGCCGTCGAGGCGGGACCATGCACGCGGGCAGGCGGGCTGCCATGAGATGCCACGGCCCTCGGCCGGCTCTCAGGATGGAACTGTCAACTGTTGCGGCGTGTCCACTGCGCGGCCCGGACCGTTCCCTCCTGAATGTCCTGCCGGGGCAGTTGGAGGTCGAATGCGTCCTCCAGGGCGTGGAAGTACAGCTCGAACTCGCTGGTGAGTTCGGGGTGGTCCAATTCGGCACGGCGTATGGCCTGGTTGAGGAAGTCGAGCTGGCCGCCTCGGAAGTAGGGGGCGCGGCCTCGGTCGTACCAGATCAGCTCCAGGACGCCCCAGTCGTCGTCGATACGGTGGCCGTCGCGCATGTAGTCGAAGGTGTAGATGGCCTTCGCGGAGGTGGCGTTCAGGTGCACCGCCTCGGTGACACCGAGCCGGGCGAGAGCCTCAAGATCGGGCCCGAAGCCGGGGGTCTTGTGGTACATCAGGAACGCCCAGTCGCCGGCCTGCCCGTAGCAGCAGGTTTCCCAGACGATGTCCCAGTAGTCGAAGGTCCCGCCGTCCATGCTGCGCAGATCCGCAAGACGGGTCCCGGCGGCGATCTGTGCGGGGTCGGCTCCGTGGAGCAGGGCGATCCGTTCGGCGCTGATGCTCTCGCCGCGGAAGAAGGCGAGGTGGGTGTAGGGGGCCTGCTCGCGCCAGCTGCCAGCGATCCAGGCGAGGCGCTCCAGCGGGTCGCGCCCGCACGCAGCGGAGGGCTGCGTACCGTCCATGCCGCCGTTGCGGAATCGGCTGCCCCAGGCGAGGTTGATCCGGTCCAGCAGCTCGGCCTGCCCGGAGACGAGATTGGCCACCGGGCCGCGACCCGGGGACCGGGCCGCGATGTGCTCGGCGAGCTTGCGGACCGCGTCCTCGGCGGCGAAGTACAGCACCTGATCCAGGTCCTGAGTGACGAAGACCTCCCGATAGGGACCGATGTGGCCGCGCACCGTGCCGTCGTCGTCCAGGACCAGGAAGAGACGACCGTGCGACTCGCCCACGTGCTGCTCGTACTGGTCGGGTGAGGTGCCGATGGGCGGGAGCATCGCGTCGTCGAGCACGTCAGAGCCCGCGGACACCCGGTGCCAGGCCCGCTTGAGTGTGTACGCCGATATCTGCATGGGCGTCAGTATGCGACCGGACACTGACACGGTCGGCTGATCTGCGACGACTCGGCTGGATGGCAAAGATCAGCGTCGCCTGGGTTCGGTGTCAAACACCTCGATTGAATGTCAGGGCGACTGGCTTCGTTGTCCAAGGACAACGGCCACCTTGATCAAGGGGAAGCTTCAATCCACCCCCTCACCCCGAGGATCGGACCACCCGACGGCAACCGCACACGGCCACGCCATAACAGTGCCGAGGCTGTCAGCGAACGCGGAGTTTACCGAATGCCGGATCGTCGACCGCATCCCGGCGGGCGACCACCACATCGTCCTGGCCGCGCCGGAAAGGGGCGGACATGGCGGCCGAGACCAGCCCGGACCGCTGCTGTACCACGACCGCCGTTATACCTCGGTCACGGAGCCGAGGGGGGACGAGGCACGGCAAGGCATCAGCCGACACAACGTCGCAGAACCGCAAGGATCATGATGTGGGGCAACTTCTTCGTGCCGTTCATGCTCCTGCTCACGCCGGACCAGATGCCGGCCTCGGTGAGCATCAACGAGTTCTTCGGCAACCGGGGGATGGTGGCCTATGGGCAGCTCGCCGCGTTCTTGATCGTGCACTCGACCCCGGTGATCCTGCTGTACGTGCTGATCTCACGGCGACTGGGCGGGGGGTTCGCGCTGGGCGGGGCCGTGAAGGGGTGAGCGGGGGAAGGGGGACCGTGAAGGGGGGAGTCAGGGAGCGGGACGGTGAAGGGGGATCCGGGGAACGGGACCGTCAAGGGGTGAGCCAGGGAACGGGACCGTGAAGGGGTGAGCCAGGGAACGGGGCCGTGAAGAGGTCGTCCGGGGAGCGGGACCGTTCGGATTGCGCCGCGGGTTCTTCTCGCTCACCCGGTCGATCGCCGTGTCGACCATGAGGTACACACCTTCGAGGTCCGCCCGCACGGGCGAGACCTGCGGCGTCGCGTCGGGGGCGATCGTCGCCGGGTGTCGGCGGTCGGCGTCGGCAGATGTTCGGCGAATATGCCTCTCCACCTTGCCATTCGCCACATGCGGGACAGCCGCACTCGATCCGGACGCCCGCCCAGGCGACCCGACGCCGTTCTCACGACCGGCACCGGGCCACCGACGGACGATCTTCGGCCACCCCGAACTCACGGCCGAAACCGTATGTTCCTACAATCTGTGATCCTGGCCGAACTGACCGTAGTCGCCGCACGCCCGCGCCCCTAATTTGAGCCCCGTGCGCCGATCCCTGCAGACCCGACCGTCCAGCCCACCGCCGCCTCCCCCGTTCGACGCCCCCGCCGCCCGCCAACTCCGGACCGCCCTCGGAATGGGACCCGAGCATGTCGCCTACGACATGCGGGCCTCGTACGGCCTCCCGTACGTGACCCCGGACCTGGTGATCGCCTGGGAACGCGGGATCACCTCACCCACCACCAACTCCGAACTCACCGCGCTCGCAGGCGTGTTGTGGTGCTCCCCCGGTGAACTTGTCGGCAGACCGCGCACCTTGCGCGAGCACCGACTCTTCCACGGGTTCGCGCCCGAGGACGTGGCCCGGGCCGTCGGGCTCGAACTGCTCGCCTACCTCAGCATGGAGGAGCACGACGAGTGGCGCGGCACCGCCCGTCAGTCGTCCACGTTGTCCGATCTGCTGGAGCTGTCGCTGCCCGATCTCATCGCCGTGACAGGGCATGAACCGAAGCTCACCGAGCTGCTGCGCAACGCCGCGACGACGCGGTGGCAGGCGTACGTCCGTCCGGTCGCGAAGATCGTGCTGCTGGACAAACGGCTCCTGGAGGACACCCTCCGGACACTGCACCGGCAGTACCACAGGCAGTCGGCCTCCACTCTCAGATGGGGTGGCGGTGGCGGTGGCGGCGGCCGTGGCGGTGACGACGCCGTGGACAGCGGGCAGGACTTCCTGGACCGGGTGATCGACCACTTCTGGGCCACGGTCCAGAAGAGCACCGGTTAGGGGACGCCGACGGCAGACCTTCCTGGTGTCCTGCGCCAGGAAGGACGATTCATCGCCCGGACACGCCGATCCGGTCCCGCAGCGCCGACCACACGGCATCCGGCGCGGGGCGTCGGGCCAGCAGGTCGGACGCGGCCCGCGCCTGCGCTCGTAGCCCCGGCTCGGCCAGCAGCTGCTCCACCGTCGTGGTCAGCTTGGCCGGGTCGTCGCAGACGACACCGGCACCGAAGCCCGCGACAACGGACGCCACCTGCGGCTGGTTCGCGATGCGGGGCACGAAGGCCAGGGGCAGGCCGCGTGAGAGCGCGGCCAGCGTGGTCCCCGATCCGCCTGCCGCGACCACCGCCTGTACCCGGTCCAGCAGTTGCCCGATCGGGGCGAACGGGACGGCGCGCACCCGGTCGGAGTCGGCCTCGATGCCCTCAATGGCCTCGGGTCCCGCGGCGAAGCCGGTCGTGACCAGGGCATCGGCGCCGGCGTCGAGCACACCCCGCACGGCGGAGTTGAGCAGCGCCACATCGTCCACGACCGTACCGAAGGTCACCAGCACCACTGGGCGTTCACCGTCGAAGGCAGGGATGTCGACCACCGCCGAGGTGGTGTACGGAGTGGCCCCGATCGCCAACTCGGCCTCCTCGGGAGCAGCGTTCCGCTCACTCTCCAGCCAGTCCGGCCACAACTGGACGGTCGCCAGCGGGGCAGGCGTGGTCAGCTCACGCTGCTCCAGTGCCTTGACCATTCCACCTTCGAGAACCGCGTCGATGGCGGTGGCCGGGCTGTGGACGAAGGTCACCCACGGGATGCCGAGCCGCCGCGCGACCAGCGGCGCGACGTAGTCCCACATCTCCGCGACGATGACGTCCGGGCGCTCGTCCGTGGCTATGGCGCACAGCTCGTCGAAGGCCATGTCGGCGCGGGTCGTCGTGAACATGGCGACGGTCGCATCGAGCAGTCGGGAACTGTCGCTTCGGTAACCGAGAACGTCCTCCCCGGAACGGCGGTCGTTCTCGGCGAGGATGTCCGGCAACGACGGCCCCAGGACACGCGTCGTCAGGCCGTCGACCGCCTGGTGCAGATCCTTCGGCGCGGCGATGACCACCTCGTCCCCTGCGGCGGCGGCCGCCTGGGCGAGCGGAAGCATCGGCAGCAGATGGCCGTACGCGGGAAAGGTGGTGAAAAGCGCTTTCATAACAGCGGTGTTGTTCCCTTCGAACTGATGCGTAACGCGATGGCGATGGCGTTGGCGTTCGCGATGGCGATGGCGATGGCGATCGCAAGGCCCGTGATCAGCAGGACGCACCGCGTCGACGACTGCGCTCCTGTGATCACGCGCTGGCGAGCGTCAGAGTACAACACATTCGCCAGAGTCGACTCTGACGAAAGAAGGGCACGTACGATTGGCGCCATGGCGCGCGCTCGGAACACCACCGCAGGAACTGGCAGGAGGGCCGAATACGCCCAGCTCACGCGTCAGGCCATCCTGGACGTGGCGCGTGAACTGTTCGTCCAGAAGGGATACTTCGCCACGAGGGTTGATGAGATCGCTCGGATCGCCCGCGTCGCGCCGGCAACGGTGTACGCGGTCGGCGGCGGAAAGAACGGGCTGCTCCGCACCCTGATCGAGTCCGGCACCGACGCCGAGGACATCCCGGGCATCCTCGCGCACATCGAATCGATCACCGAGCCGCACGAGCTGATCCGCTTCATCGTGCACGCCACACGTGACAAGTTCGAGCAGTGGTCAGGTCTGATGCGGCAGGTCGTCGCCGCGGCACCCCAGGAGCCGGGCGTACGGGAGATCCTGCAGACCGCTCACGACAGCATGCGTGGCGGCCTGGCACTGACGGCCGGTCAGCTCGACCGGATGGGCGCTCTCCGTGAAGGTGTGGACGTCGCCCGCGCCACCGACCTGCTCTGGCTCCATCTCTGCAACGCCGCCTACTTCGTCCGCACCGACGACCTCGGCTGGTCCTTGGACGAGTCCGAGACCTGGCTCAACGAAGCGTTGGCCTTCGCCGTGCTCGGTCACCCTCGACAGAGGGACTGACTGCCCGGCAGGGCGGACGAGACCGACGGCAGGTGCCGGATCAGAACGATGCCAGGTGCCGGGTGGTTCAGAAGACCGACTCCGTCTCGTCCATCCGCTCCTTCGGGACCGTCTTCAGCTCGGTCACCGCCTCCGCCAGCGGCACCATCACGATGTCGGTGCCGCGCAGGGCGGTCATCCTGCCGAACCGGCTCTGGTGCGCGGCCTCCACCGCATGCCAGCCGAAACGCGTGGCGAGCACCCTGTCGTACGCGGTCGGTGTGCCGCCGCGCTGTACATGCCCGAGGATGACCGGCTTGGCCTCCTTGCCGAGCCGGCGCTCCAGCTCGAACGCCAGTGCCGTACCGATGCCCTGGAAGCGCTCGTGGCCGAACTGGTCGATCGCGCCCGTGCCGTAGTCCATGGTGCCCTCGGCGGGGTGGGCGCCCTCGGCGACGCAGACGACCGCGAACTTCTTGCCGCGGGCGAAGCGTTCCTCGACCATCGTGACCAGGTCGGCGGGGTCGAAGGGCCGCTCGGGCAGGCAGATGCCGTGGGCGCCGGCCGCCATGCCGGACTCCAGGGCGATCCAGCCCGCGTGCCGGCCCATGACCTCGACGACCATCACCCGCTGGTGGGACTCGGCGGTGGTCTTGAGTCGGTCCATCGCCTCGGTGGCGACACCGACCGCGGTGTCGAAGCCGAAGGTGCGGTCCGTGGAGGAGATGTCGTTGTCGATGGTCTTCGGGACGCCGACCACCGGCAGCCCCGCGTCGGACAGCATCCGCGCGGCCGTCAGTGTGCCCTCGCCGCCGATCGGGATCAGCGCGTCGATACCGAAGTCGCGGGCGATGTCGTACGCGTTCTCACAGGCCTCGCGCAGGCGGTCGCGCTGGAGGCGGGAGGAGCCGAGGATGGTGCCGCCGCGGGCCAGGATGCCGCTGACCGCGTCGAGGTCGAGGGTGCGGTAGTGGCCGTCGAGCAGACCGGCGTACCCGTCCTCGAAGCCGATGACCTCGTCGCCGTAGTGGTCGACCGCTCGGTGCACGACCGACCGGATCACGGCGTTCAGGCCGGGGCAGTCGCCGCCTGCGGTGAGAACTCCGATACGCATCGTGCGTGTCTCCTGCTCGCTGTTGAGACCGGTGAGCCAGGTCCGATTGTTTCATGCCCCCACAGCGGGGCTGCCGCCCCGAGACCTGACGGGCGTCTTATATATCGCCGGAGGTATTGTCAAGAGGGTTCTGCTCACCTCGGTGGGCGATTTTTATGGAGCGGGTTCCCGCCGGGCTCATGGACCTGGCTCCCGCCGGGTTCATGCATGGACCGGGTTCCCGCCGGTTTTTGTGAAGCGGGTCCAGCCGGGTTCCAGCCGGGTTCCAGCCGGGTTCCTGGACGAGAGACGAAACGGAGAGCACACGTGACGCGCAGCGTGTACGTGACCGGTATCGACCGCGGCGACGGCCGCCAGGTCGTCGAGCTGGGGGTCATGGAGCTGCTGACCCGGCAGGTCGACCGGGTGGGCGTGTTCCGTCCCCTTGTCCACGACGGCCCGGACCGCCTGTTCGAGCTGCTGCGGGCCCGGTACCGACTGTCCCAGGACCCGGCGACGGTCTACGGCATGGACTACCACGAGGCCTCCGCCCTCCAGGCCGAGCGCGGCGCCGACGAGCTGGTGTCGACGCTCGTCGACCGCTTCCACCGCGTCGCCCGGGACTACGACGTCGTCCTGGTCCTCGGCACCGACTACGCCGACACCCAGTTCCCGGACGAGCTGTCGCTCAACGCCCGGCTGGCGAACGAGTTCGGCGCGTCCGTGATCCCGGTGGTGGGCGGCCGGGGGCAGACCGCCGAATCGGTGCTCTCCGAGACCCGCAACGCCTACCGCGCCTACGAGGGCCTGGGCTGCGACGTCCTCGCCATGGTCACCAACCGGGTCGCCCGGGACGACCGGGACAAGATCGCCGAGCAGCTCGACTCGCGGCTCCCCGTCCCCTGCTACGTCCTGCCCGACGAGCCCGCCCTGTCCGCGCCGACCGTCGCCCAGATCGCGCACGCCCTCGGCGCCAGGGTCGTCCTCGGCGACGACTCGGGGCTGGCCCGGGACGCGCTGGACTTCGTCTTCGGCGGCGCGATGCTGCCGAACTTCCTGGGTGCCCTGACCCCGGGCTGCCTGGTCGTCACCCCCGGCGACCGCGCGGACCTGGTCGTCGGCTCGCTGGCCGCGCACAGCGCCGGCACCCCACCGATCGCCGGCGTCCTTCTCACCCTGAACGAGGTCCCGGGCGACGACATCCTCACCCTCGCCGCCCGCCTCGCCCCCGGCACCCCGGTCCTGTCGGTACCCGGCAACAGCTTCCCCACCGCCGCCGAACTCTTCTCCCTGGAGGGGAAGCTGAACGCGGCCACCCCGCGCAAGGCGGAGACCGCCCTCGGCCTCTTCGAGCGGTACGTCGACACCGCGGGCCTCAACCGGCGGGTGTCCGCGCCGAGCAGCGACCGACTCACCCCGATGATGTTCGAGCACAAGCTCCTGGAGCAGGCCCGCTCGGACAAGCGGTGCGTCGTGCTGCCCGAGGGCACCGAGCCGCGCGTCCTGCACGCGGCCGAGGTCCTGCTGCGCCGCGGGGTGTGCGATCTCACTCTCCTCGGCCCGGTCGACCAGATCCGCAAGAAGGCCGCCGACCTGGGGATCGACCTGGGCGAGGCCCGGCTGATCGACCCGGCCACCAGCGAGCTGCGGGACGCCTTCGCCGAGCAGTACGCGGCCCTGCGCGCCCACAAGGGCGTCACCGTGGAACTGGCGTACGACGTCGTCTCCGACGTGAACTACTTCGGCACCTTGATGGTCCAGGAGGGCCTCGCCGACGGCATGGTGTCGGGCTCGGTGCACTCCACGGCCGCGACCATCCGGCCCGCCTTCGAGATCATCAAGACCAAGCCGGACGCCGACATCGTGTCGTCCGTCTTCTTCATGTGCCTCGCCGACAAGGTCCTCGTCTACGGCGACTGCGCGGTCAACCCCGACCCGAACGCCGAGCAGCTCGCCGACATCGCGATCCAGTCGGCGTCCACCGCCGAGCAGTTCGGCGTGGAGCCGCGGATCGCGATGCTGTCGTACTCGACGGGTACGTCCGGCTCGGGCGCCGATGTCGACAAGGTGCGGGAGGCGACCGAGCTGGTGCGCTCGCGGCGCCCCGACCTGAAGATCGAGGGGCCGATCCAGTACGACGCCGCCGTGGAGCCGTCGGTCGCCGCGACCAAACTGCCGGGCTCCGAAGTCGCCGGTCAGGCCAGCGTGTTGATCTTCCCGGACCTCAACACGGGCAACAACACCTACAAGGCCGTGCAGCGCTCGGCCGGCGCGATCGCCGTCGGCCCGGTGCTGCAGGGTCTGCGCAAGCCGGTCAACGACCTGTCCCGGGGCGCGCTCGTCCAGGACATCGTCAACACCGTCGCCATCACGGCCATCCAGGCCCAGACCCAGGCCGCGGCCCAGTCCTCGTCCCCCTCCCCCTCCCCCTCCCAGTCCCAGTCCCAGTCCCCAGCACTGTCTCCGATCGAGAAGGCCGCCACCCAGTGAGCTCCCACCCGTCGCCCACCACCACCCCATCCGGCGGGCTGCGCTCGGCCCCCCTTCCCTCCCGCGTCCTCGTCCTCAACTCCGGTTCCTCGTCGGTGAAGTACCAGCTGCTCGACATGCGCGACAGCAGCCGGCTGGCCGTGGGGCTCGTGGAGCGCATCGGTGAAGAGACCTCCCGGCTCAAGCACACGCCTCTCGCGCTCGGCGGGGAGTCCCGTGAGCGGACCGGCCCGATCGCCGATCACGAGGCCGCTCTGAAGGCCGTAGCGGAAGAGCTGGCCAAGGACGGGCTCGGGCTGGACTCGCCGGAGCTGGCCGCGATCGGCCACCGGGTGGTGCACGGCGGAAAGTTGTTCACCGAGCCGACGGTCGTCGACGACACCGTGCTCGCCGAGATCGAGCGGCTGATCCCGGTCGCCCCGCTGCACAACCCGGCCAACCTCACCGGCATCCGCACCGCCCAGGCGCTGCGCCCGGACCTGCCCCAGGTCGCCGTCTTCGACACCGCCTTCCACACCACGATGCCGGAGTCGGCCGCCCGCTACGCGATCGACGTGAAGACCGCCGACGAGCACCGGATCCGGCGGTACGGCTTCCACGGGACCTCGCACGCGTACGTGTCCCGCGCGACGGCCGAGCTGCTGGGCAAGGCGCCCGAGGACGTCAACGTGATCGTGCTGCACCTCGGCAACGGGGCGTCCGCCTCCGCCGTACGGGGCGGGAAGTGCGTGGACACCTCCATGGGGCTGACACCCTTGGAGGGGCTCGTGATGGGTACGCGCTCCGGAGACATGGACCCGGCCGTCATCTTCCATTTGATGCGCGTTGGCAAAATGTCCACGGACGAGATCGACACTCTTCTCAACAAGAAGAGCGGATTGATCGGTCTGTGCGGGGACAACGACATGCGGGAGATCCGCCGCCGGGTCGATGCGGGTGACCAACAAGCCCAGCTCGCCTTCGACATCTACATTCACCGGTTGAAGAAGTACATAGGCGCCTATTACGCCGTGCTCGGCCGGGTGGACGCGGTCGCATTCACGGCGGGCGTCGGGGAGAACGCGATCCCGGTGCGGGAAGCCGCGGTGGCGGGCCTGGAGGGGCTGGGCCTGGCGGTGGACGGCGCGCTCAACGCCGTACGCGGGGACGAGCCGCGACTGATCTCGCCCGCGGGCGCACGGGTGGCCGTCGCCGTGGTGCCGACCGACGAAGAACTGGAGATCGCCACACAGACCTACGCACTGGTCGGGCAGTAACAATATGCGGCTCCGCCGCGTGGCCGGCTGAGCAATACACGGCGGTAACACGCCTGAGCGCAGTGCCGCCCATTTGTTCTTCCGACTGCTCTTCCGCGTGTTCTTCCCCTGCCCTCCCGCTGCTCTTCCACCTGCACTTCCACTTCCACTTGCACTTCCACCAGGCGGAATATTCCGTGGCGAAACAAACCGATAGGATCGCTCCATGCGTCGTTCGAAAATCGTCTGTACTCTCGGCCCCGCGGTCGACTCCCATGAACAACTCGTGTCGCTGATCGAAGCCGGCATGAATGTGGCCCGCTTCAACTTCAGCCACGGCTCGCACGCCGAGCACCAGGGGCGGTACGACCGCGTCCGTGCCGCCGCCAAGGAGACCGGCCGGGCCATCGGTGTCCTCGCCGACCTGCAGGGCCCGAAGATCCGGCTGGAGACCTTCGCCGAGGGTCCGGTCGAGCTGGAGCGGGGTGACGAGTTCGTCATCACCACCGAGGACGTCGCCGGCGACAAGCAGATCTGCGGGACGACCTACAAGGGCCTGCCCGGTGACGTGGCCAAGGGCGACCAGATCCTCATCAACGACGGCAACGTCGAGCTGAAGGTCACCGAGGTCGAGGGCCCGAGGGTGAAGACGATCGTCATCGAGGGCGGCGTCGTCTCCGACCACAAGGGCATCAACCTGCCCGGCGCGGCCGTGAACGTGCCGGCGCTGTCCGAGAAGGACATAGAAGACCTGCGCTTCGCGCTGCGCATGGGCTGCGACCTGGTCGCCCTGTCCTTCGTCCGGGACGCCACGGACGTGGCCGACGTCCACAAGATCATGGACGAGGAGGGCCGCCGGGCCCCCGTCATCGCCAAGGTGGAGAAGCCGCAGGCGGTGGAGAACATGGAGGACGTCGTGATGGCGTTCGACGGTGTGATGGTCGCCCGTGGCGACCTGGCCGTCGAGTACCCGCTCGAGAAGGTCCCCATGGTGCAGAAGCGCCTGATCGAGCTGTGCCGGCGCAACGCCAAGCCGGTGATCGTGGCGACCCAGATGATGGAGTCGATGATCACCAACTCCCGTCCGACCCGCGCCGAGGCCTCCGACGTGGCCAACGCGATCCTGGACGGCGCGGACGCGGTCATGCTGTCGGCGGAGTCCTCGGTGGGCGCCTACCCGATCGAGACCGTGAAGACGATGTCGAAGATCGTCACCGCGGCCGAGCAGGAGCTGATGTCCAAGGGCCTGCAGCCGCTCGTCCCGGGCAAGAAGCCCCGCACCCAGGGCGGTTCCGTCGCCCGCGCCGCCTGCGAGATCGCCGACTTCCTCGGCGGCCGCGGCCTGGTGGCCTTCACCCAGTCCGGCGACACCGCCCGCCGCCTCTCGCGCTACCGCGCGGTCCAGCCGATCATCGCGTTCACCACCGACGAGGCCACCCGCAACCAGCTGGCACTCAGCTGGGGCGTCGAGTCCCACGTCGTGCCGTTCGTGAACAGCACCGACGAGATGGTCGACCTGGTCGACCAGGAGATCGCCAAGCTCAACCGCTTCAACCCCGGCGACATCTGCATCATCACCGCCGGCTCACCCCCCGGCGTCGCCGGCACGACCAACATGCTGCGGGTGCACCACCTGGGCGGCGCCAACTGATCGCCCCGTAAAGGTTCTTGTATGACGCTGAGGGCGCCCCCTGCGACTGGTGGGGGCGCCCTCAGCGCTTCCCGGGCTCAGCCCACGTTGCCCCAGTCCACCGGGTAGTCCGGGGGCCAGGGCTTGGGCCAGTCGAACAGGGACTCCCGGTCGACCACCAACTCGTACTCGGCCTCACGCCATCCCGGGGACCCTGATCGCCCAGTACAGCTACAGGACCGCGGACGGCGACTACGAGCTCGCCGACCACAGCCACAAGATCGGCACCATCACGGCGTACTGTGAGCGGGTTGCTCGCAACAAGTGCCCCGATGCGGTGAACAAGACATGACGACTCCACTCACCGGCGGCAGTCAGGAGCCCTCGCCGATGCAGCGGTGGGATAACGAAGGGCTGGCCCGGCTGCAAACCGCTCTCGTCCGGGGCATGCTCCGGTTCACGGCGGCACCCCTGGGTGATGGCCCTGTCGTCCGGGGCGTGCTTCCCATCCCGACGAAACGAGGCGTAGGGAGAGTGGCCGTCTGGGACGGCCACGACATCGGGACCTCGGTGGCCTACGACCTGCCTCTGGTGGACCACCACGGCGACAACATCCCCGCCTCCGCACTGGCAGCGGCTCTGCGGCAGGCCGTACGGCAGGCGTCCGACGATCCACGGAACGCAGCGGGCCACGACCGTGAGGGGCACGGCATCCCCGTCGTGGCCGCGGAGAACGTGGAGCGGCTCTTGCAGGACGGTCCGGAGTTCGACCTCACGGACGCTCTCCACGCGGCAGCCGCAGGAATCACCCCGTCCGGGGGTCACGAGCGCGCCGGGAAGCTGTACCTGCTCGGCTTCCTCCTCCTCGACCAGCACAGCGCGCGTCTCTACGTGACCGGCGAGGGGCTGTCCGACACGGTCGGCCTCGACGTGTCACTTCGCGACGAAGAAGGAGCCGTGACCGTGGGCATCACGGGCCTGGCCGCTGCCCTGCCCTCACTCATCGCCGGCGACCAGTTGCAGTACAACCCCTCGGACGCCGTGGACCCCTATTGCTCGGAAGTATTCGACCTGACCCACTGGTAGCGCTCGGGCCGTCCTGTCCGGGCTCACAGGCGGTCGTCGGAATGGATTCCCTTCTCGAACCTGGCTCGCCGGTGCGGTATCCCAACTGGCGAGTTTCTTGACGGTCTGGGTGTGGCGCCATTCGGACAGCAAACCAAGGGCGCGGAGCCGGTAGGCCAGGGCCATGGCGGAGACGCCCCACCGACGCTTGGCACTGAGGATCCGCTCCACCGAGGCGTCGTTCAGGCGCTGGGCGACGACGCCTGCCCGGGGCATGAGGAAAGCGGAGACGAAAGCGTTGGCCTCTGGCTCTCGCCGCGTTCTACGGCGTAAACATGCTGACGCCGAAGGACTGCGGGATCTCGGAGTGGGTGATCAAGGCGCAGTTGGAGCAGTTTGGCTGCGGAGCGCGTGCGGCTCACTGCCGGCCGACCGGAAAGGGCCACTCCCGGAGGAGTGGCCCTTTCCCGTGGCTGCGCTGCTCAGACGCCGATCGTTATCTTCTCGATCGCCCTGCTGAGCTCGTCGCCTTCCACGAGTTGGGAAAGATGAACAGTCGCCTTCACCGTGGGAATGCTGTAGCGCGGCGGCGCCACCGGTGGGCGCAGCCCCTCAACGGTCGACGGGACTACAGGTTCAGCAGCCTGCCGGGCCTCGGGCGACAACTGCCCCCAGGTGACTGCGCCGGAGAAGTCGAGATCGTATCTCTCGAGAACTTCCACAGCCATCCCGGGAACTTCGTCGAGCCGGTGCATATGAATGGCCAGCCACCGGCACACCCAGTCGGCTTCACCGTCGAAGGTGACCTCCACCAATCCGAAATCGACCCGAAGGAATCGATTCGGCTTCCGCCCGTGGAATTGACGCACGCCAACTCCGAGCCGTTTCTCCACGTCAGCCAGCGGAGATCCGGCGCCAACGCCGAGGAACGTGCCCGTCACCAAGGCTCGGGAAAGCTCGTCCGCAGCACTCATTTCCTCACCCTATCGCCTTCAAATTCTTGATGAGCCAGGCCATCTCCGCGGCCTTGTTGACGGCCATACCCCAGTTACCGCCCTTCGACAGGGGGGTGTTCATGATGTTCATCGCTTCGGTCGCCTTGGCGATGAAGTCGGCACGCAGAGCAGGATCCGACTTGATGGCATCGAGGGTGGCATCGATCTCCTCCTGCGTGGCGAGGCCCGCCTTCACTTTGATGCCCTCGCCACCGATCCCGCCCTTGTGGTCCGGGTAGACGCGCACTTCCCTGCCGTTCTTCAGGTTGATGTGGGCTCCCTTCGTACCCCAGTCCTGGTCCACCATCGAGACCCACTTGATGCCGCAGAACTTCTTGCTGCCCGCGGCCAGCAGAGCCGCGGGAAGGCCCGCCGGCCGGACGGTCGCGGCACCGTTCGCAGCGCGATGGACGGCACTGCTCACCGAGCCCTGGACGGCCTTGCTGCTCGATGGCGTGACCTCATCGATGACGCATTCCGCCGCCTTGTACTTCTCGATGACCTTACGGAGCCACTGCAGCGTCTTCGTCGCGGTGCGCGACTGTTCGAAGAACTTGCCGATACCCGACATCACCCGGTAGATGGCCTTGGACACCGCGGGCAGCTTGCCGACGACGACGAGCAACGACGCCGCGTCGACCAGCGACCACAGGCAACTCTCGATGTCGAAGGAACCGAGGCAGCGCCGGACGTTGTTCACGCCCAGCACCTCAAGCAGGATGTCGGCGCCGTTTTCCTTGACCCAGTCGATCACGTCCTTGGACGCCAGTGCCTTGGCCCTGCGGAACTCGTCAACGCAGTCCTGGCCGCACTGGGCAAGGAGGATCGCTTCCTCGTCCGCTGTGAGGTCGCCGCCCACATCGACGGTGCCGGCCTCGGCTCGCGCGGCCTGCTCGGCTTGAAGCCGCTCCCGCTCCTCCGCCTCGGCGCGGGTGGCGGCCGCGTCCGCCTCCTTCGCCGAGTTCTCCGCGTTGGACGCCGCCTTCTCGGCGTCGACCGCGTTCGACTCGGCGTCGGTGGCGGCTCGGTCCGCCGCGGAAGCGTCGGACTCGGCCGCGGAAGCCGCGGCGCGGGCGCCGGCGGCGTCCTTCTCCGCCTCCGTGGCGGAGTTGTCGGCCTGGGCGGCCGCCGATTCGGCGTCGTTCGCGGCGAAGTTGGCGTAGAAGGCGTCGGTGCCCGCCTGTTCGTCGTACTTCTGGGCGTTCGCGTCGGCCTTTTTAGCGGCTGCCGCGTCGGTCGCCGCAGCGGCGGCCGAAGCGTTCGCCGCCGCAGCGGAGTTGACCGCCTGCACCGCGTAGTCCGCGGCGTCGGCCGCCGCCTGGAGGGCGATCTTCGCGTCGCCGGCGGCCTTGTCGGCGAGTGCCTTGGCCTGCGCCGCCGCCTTCTTCGCCTCGTCCGACTTGGCCTTGGCCGCGTTGGCCTGCTGCTCGGCGAGGGTCTTGGAGGTCTGCCCGATCAGGACCGCGTACGCCGCCGAGGAGTCGCTCTCGATGTACGGGGAGCCGATGGTGATCGCCTCGTCGGCGGCCTTGGTCACCGCGGTCGCGGCGTCCCGTGCGGCCTGCGCGTACTGCGCCGTGGCGGCGGCGTAACCGGCGGTCTTCGCCGACCACTCGGCCGTCTTCGCGGCCTCGGCCACCGCCGCGGTGGCCTCCTTGCGTGCGGTGATCGCCGCGGCCTGGGCCTTCTTGGCCTCGGCGTCCGCCTTCTTGGCGTTCTCCTTCGCCGACGCCGCGGCGTCGATCGCCTCGGCCGCCGCGGCGTGCGCGGTGGCCGCGGCCGCGTGCGTCTTCGTGTACGCCGACTGCGCCGCCTCGGCGGCGGACCGGGACCGTTTGGCCGCGCCGTCCGCACGGGTCGCCGCCGCGCGGGCGTTCACCGCTGCCGTGGTCGCCTCATTGGCCGCGCTGCGGGCCCGGGTCGCCGCGCCCGCCGCCTCGTTGGCGGCGGAGCGTGCCTCCGTAGCCGCCTGCCGGGTCTCGGCCGCGGCCTCGGTGCCCTCGGCCGCCGCGGCGGCGGACTCCAGGGCGGCCGCCCGGGACGCGGTGGCGTTCTTCTCCTGCTCGGCCTTCACCGCCTGGTCGCGTGACGTGAACGCGCGCGCCTCGGCGTCCTCGGCCACCGCCAGCTTCTCCGCCGCCGTCGAGCCTGCCGTCTCCGCGTCCGTACGGGCCTGGCGGGCGTTGTCCTGCTCGCCCCGCGCCCGTTCCTCGGCCGCGCCGGCTTTCGCCCGCTCGCTCGCCGCGGTGTCCCGCTCCCGCTCGGCGGTGGCCTTCTCGGCCTCCGCGATCCCGCGCTGCCGCTTCGCCTCGGCCGCCTGGGTCTTGGCGGTCTGCTCCGCCTTCTCGGCGGTCGCGCGGGCGTTCTTCGCGGTGGTGGCGTTGGCCGCGGCCTCCGCGGCCAGCTTGGCGGCGGACTCAGCCGCGGCCTTGGCCTGCGCCTTCGCCTCCAGCGCCGCCGTCTTGCGGAACTCCGTGTTCAGCGCGTGCGTCTGGGTCTTCGCCAGCGCCAGCAGCGTCTGGGAGTCCGCCACGGTGGCCTTCGCCGCGTTCGACGCCGTCAGCGTGGCCTTCGCCGCCGCCAGGGTGGCCGCGGCCGATGCCTTGGCAACCTGCACCGACTGCTGCGCGTACAGCAGGCCACGACCACGCGGCAGCCGCGCGGCGTCGGCGATCGTCCACGCCTTCGTCTGCTGGGTGCCCGCCGTGTCCGCGGCCGTCTTGGCCCGGGTGGCCGCCGCGTCCGCCAGGGTCACCTGCGCGGCGGCTGCCGCCTTCGCCGCGTTCAGACCCGCCGTCGCCTTGGTGAACTCGGCCTTCGTCGGGTAGTCGATGGCGTCCTTGTGGGCAGCCCAGTACTTCTGCCAGTACAGGATCTGGTCCGCCTGCCAGGCCTGCCGGACCGCCTCGATCATCGTGTTCGTGGCGACCCGCGTCTCCTTCGCCGCGGCGGCCTCGGCGGTGACGATCGCCATGCGCTGCTCGGCCTGGCCGGCGTACTCCGCCTCCCACTCCGAGTAGGCCTGAAGGACCGGGCCGGTCAGCACCCGGTAGTGGTCGATCGGGTTGGCGCTGTCACAGGCCGCCCAGGCCGTCTTCAGCGCCTCGACCTCCGTGCGGAACTCCAGCGACTCCGGCTCGGGGGCCTTGGTCGGGAAACCGCCGAACCGCAGGAACGTCGCGACGTCGTTCGCCGACGAGTAGCCCAGGTTGGTTGTGTCGAGCAGTTCCCGCCCGGCGACGTTCTTGTACGCGGCGGCCCACCCGTCGTCGCCGGTGTCGAACGCGTCGAGCACCTTCCGGGCCTGGTCCAGCGAGGCCTGGCCCGGCCTCGGCGTCGGGTTCTCTGTCGCCTTGTTGTACAGATCCTGCTGGGTGCCGAGGGTGAAGGCGACGATGTCCTTGCCGAACTCGGGCGCCCAGTAGTCCCGGCCGCCGGAGGAATTCACCGCGGCATAGGGCTTGTTGGCGGTGTTCAGTTTGTCCTGGCGGTCCCGGAAGACCTTCAGGTCGGCGATGCCCGCGTCGTCGTCGCGCTGGGCGGCCTGGCCCCACTCGAAGCCGAGGCGGTCCGGACTTACGAACTCGCGCAGGTCGGCGTCCGTTCCGGTGAGCTTCGCGGCCGCGGCCGACTTCAGCTCGGGGCCGCCGTAGTGTACGGCCCGCCCCCCTTGGCAGCGGTCCTTGCGTGCCTGCGCGCCCAGGCTGATGCGCAGGGTGCGCAAGTACGGATCGGACGGGTTGTCTCCCGGTTCGTCAGCGCTCGCGGGGGCGGCGGAGACGAGTCCGCCGAGCAGCGCCGAGGCGGTCGCGAGTGCGACGGCCACGAAGCCCTTCTGTAAACGTCTTGCCTGGGATCTTTTTCGTGTGGTTCGCACGTCGATGCCTGCCTGGGTGGTCGGTCCGGATGGTCGGTCTCGTCCACACGGGAAGAAGGCACGACGAATCGCCGGCGGTGCCCGGTCGGCGGTCATGCCGACAGGCCCGTCGCGCAGGAAAATGCCAGGAAGTAGAGAGATCCCCGTCCATGCCGCGTGCGGTCAACACGCGCGCCCCCGCGCCCCCTCCCCAGGGGACCGCATCATCATGGCAGCGGGAAAGCCTTTACGGAACCCTTACTTCGCCCTTGTGTTCGACATCTCCTCCGTCTCACGCGCCCCGTTGGTGCGCGAACCGGTGCACGAACCGGTACACGAAGAAGAGCGTCGACCATCTCGCCGCCCCCACGCACGACCGTGCCCCGCCGGATCAACGCCCGGCGGGGCACGGTCTCTTGCGGCTCCCGGAAAAGTTCGTGGAGGGTGACACTCAGTCGGTGATGTACTGGCGCATCCCGGGGACGGTCAGCGTGCCGCCGAACTGGCCGGCCTGCGTGACCTTCGCGTTGGTGAAGTAGATCAGCGGGATGTTCAGCGGCGGCGGGTGCTCCGGGTCGAAGGTGATCGGAAGCAGGCCGAGCAGGTTCCCGGAGATGCTCTCCGTGTACATCACCGTGTCGCCGTCGGTGATGGTGGACTTCGTGCCCTTGCCGGCCTGGACGTGGTACGTCTTGCCGGACTGCTTGTCACGCACGGTCTGATGCAGGTCGCCGATGTCGGTCCCGCCGGAGATGACGTACTTCAGGACCTTCTTGACCTTGCCGCTCGCGGTCCGCACCTCGACGACGCCCTTGTAGTCGGCACCCTTCAGCGTCAGCGAGCTGGCGTCGAGGTACCAGGGGTCGTCGGGCAGCAAGACGGAATTGTCGACGTCGCCGACGGCATCGGTGGCGACCGGGCAGTCCTCGGCATCCGTCGCCGTCGTGGAACTCGCGGACGGGCTGGGCGAGGAGGTGGCCTTCCCGGCGGCGTCCTCGGCGGCTTGGGCGGCCTTCTCGACGGCCTTGGTGGTGTCCTTGGCGGCCTTGGAAGCGGTGTCCGTCGCCCCCTTCACGGTGTCGTCCACCGTGTCGGTGAGCTTCTTGGTGGTGTCCTTGAGGGCGTCCGACGTGTCCTTGCCGGAGCCCGCCGAACCGTCCGAACGGGCCGATCCGGCCGCCGGGCTCTGCGAGGCGGACGGAGTGGCCGACGGCGTCGGGCTCGCGCTCCCGGTCGCCTTGGAACCGCCGGTGAAGACGCCGGTGATGGCGTCGCCGATGTCCTCCAGCAGGTTCCCGTCGCTCTTGGAGGGCGCCGGGGACGCGGTGTCGCTCCCCTTGCCCGTCGAGGCGGAGCCGCCGGTTGTGGGCGTCGGCGTGGGATCGGCCTTGTCACCGGAACCTGAACCCGACGAAGAGGAGTCACCGGAGGAACCCGAACCGCCCGGAGAGGCGGAGGGTTTGGGCGTGGCCGTGCCGCCCTTGCCCGGAGAACCCGAAGAACCCGAGGAGTCGGAGGAGCCCTTGGAGGCTTCCCCGGACGGGTCCTTCGACTCGTCGCTCGCGGACGGTGACGGGCTGGCCGACGGCGAGGCGCCGTCCTCCAGTGCCGCCATGCAAGCCTTGTACTCGTCGGCCGTCAGGCTCCTGGACGCCGGCTGGTCGTCGGCGAGGGCGAGCGTCGGTGTGAACCCCATCCCCATGAGGACGGCCGTCGGCATCGCCGCCAGGGCTATCGCCTTGCCCGCGGGCACGTGGATCCTGGTGAACAGCGGCTTCTTGGGTGCCGCGTGGCGCGGCCCGGATCTCGCACGGGAAGCTTCCACTTCAGTCCCGTGGGTCACCTCGTCAGCCGGCACTGTGCCTCCCGTTCGCCCCGTTGACCGGGCTCGTTCCTGACAGATGGTTCGGCTCGCCCACCGGGTTCACGGGCCGCAGCAGTGCGGTGTCGTAGTCCGTGGCCTCGGGCACGCCGCCCTCACCTGTCGTGTCCTGCTTGGCCGGCTCGTCCGCGGGCGCTACGCCCGGAACCCACGCCACTGCCATCGCCCCGCCGATCAACGCGAAGAGGAAGCCGACGATGAAGCCGCCGAAGTTGGAGACGGGGAGGGACACCAGCCCGAGCAGGATCGCCGCGACACCCGCGAACGTGCGTACGTGCTTCTGGAACCAGAGGGTGATGCCAAGGACGACGAGCAGCACGCCGATGATCAGAGAACCGGCGCCCGCCGTGGTGGCCATGGCGATGGTCAGGCCACCGAGCTTGATGTGCGCATACGGGAAGTACATGATCGGAAAGCCGCTGATCATGACGAACAGCCCCGCCCAGAACGGGCGGGTGCCCCGCCAGGCGCGGAACTGCTGCCTCCGGCGGGCGAACTGGCCGGGCGCGGCAGGACTCTCGGCGCTCATGGAAAACAGCTCCCTGGTGCGGCGTTGCTCTTGGTGAGGGTGTAACGCGATGGAGATTGTGGGCGGATGTGAAGGCGTGGACGGAGGGATGGCGGGCGGGGGACCGTAACGGCTCCCCCGCCCGTCACTGAGCGCCTAGTAGCACTCGATTCCCTTGCCGCTGCCCATGGTCAGCCCCATGTGGAGGTTGGCGAGCTTGAAGGTGCCGGCCGTGGTGGCCCACGCCGTCTGCTCCACATTGCTCAAGACGGCCTTGTCGGCCTGCTGAGCGAACCCGAACGCGCTGGCCCTCTCATCGCTCTTGGGCTTCGGGATGTTGTCGCCGCCGCTCCCGGCTGCGACGCCGATGTTGATGTTGCTGAACTCGGCCTGCGTAGAGTCGAGTTGGGCGACATCGATGTAGATCTGGTCGGCCACTACATCCGTGCCCTTGTCACCCGCGGTCAGCTTCAGGGTGACCGACTTGTTCAGGAACGGAATCGGGGTGACCACGGACTGGCACATGTCGGTGATGGTGGCGTGGCGGAACGCCGAAACCGACACCGGGTGGTTCTCGTCCTCACCCTTAAGACTCTTGCCCGAGTCTATGGAGCCGTACTGATTCATGTCGTAGCCGACGAGCTTGCCGGCCTTTACCTTGAACTCCTGCCCCGACACACTGAACGACGCGGCGAGCGCGCCCTGTGCGAGAGCGACACCTATCGCGGCCGTAGCGGCGACGCTGGGCACCATCACCACAGCGAACCGCTTCCATCTTGTCCCGCCACGCACCTGGGACTCCATATTTCCTCCTTCTCGGACGTACATCCCCTGGCCCTGGCTGCCCCTGTCAGGTCGACAACTCAGCCGGGCAGGGATGGGAGAAGTGCTACGTCCTCGGGAAGGAGAGCGCCTGCACTCGGAGGCGCGAATCGCACCCGAATCACCGGCGATCACCCCCGAGCGACAACCACTGGTCGCGCCTGACACGCATCACGCACAACCTTGCTGGACAGGCTCCGCCGAGTGGACGAAGACCCCCCTGCCCGAGAGCCGGCGCCACTGCCGCCGGCTCTGCTCGGTGGGGACCCTGAGTTCCCGTCGACCCAACCGGCTGCCGGGGTACGGGAATGGACCGAGCGTCGCCGATCGTGGTGCATTCTCGCCGTCGACACAAGGGGGTTCGTTACTCGCTAGTAACGGGCGGATAACCGAACAACGACCCGCTGGCCTCGGTCGGCGACGCTGGGTGGCATCCAAGGGCTGAACAAAACCATTGATCATCGGACAGAATCCGACAGATCAACGGCCATGCCTTACTGGAAGTAACAGCGGTCGCGATTACCAAGTTTTGGTAAAGCGCGACCGCATCCGCCGTCTGTCGGCCAATCTTTCACGCGGGCATCACATGCCGTGACGTTTAACGACTGGTCAGAACCGGCCTGTCGGACCGGTCAGAACAGCGCCCGCGCCAGCGACCTGCGCGCCGCCGCCACCCGCGGATCGTCGCCGCCGACGACCTCGAACAGCTCCAACAGCCGCAGCCGTACGGCGTCCCGGTCGTCGCCCGCTGTGCGGCGTACCGTGTCGATGAGCCGCCCGAAGGCGTCCTCCACGTGCCCGCCCACCAGGTCCAGGTCGGCGGCGGCGATCTGCGCCTGCGGGTCGGACGGCTTGTCGGCCGCTTCCTTGCGCACCTGCTGCGGGTCGAGGCCCGACACCCGGTGGAGCAACTCGGCTTGGGCGAGACCCAGTTTGGCCTCCGTGTTGCCCGGGTCGTCGTTCAGCACGTTCCGGTACGCCTGGACGGCACCGCCGAAGTCCCCAGCATCCAGGGCCCGTACGGCGGCTTCGAGGAGTGCGTCGTACGGCCCGACCGGCGCCTCGGGCGCGGACTGGTCGGCACCGCCGGGCTCGCCGTCCGGGTCGACCACCAGGCCGGTCAGACCGAAGCGCTGCTCGGCGACCTGCACCAGCTGGTCCAGGGTCTCCCGGATCTGCGCCTCACCGGCGGCCCCCTGGAAGAGCGGCAGGGCCTGCCCGGCGACGACGGCGAACACCGCCGGGATCCCCTGGATCCCGAACTGCTGCATCAGCATCTGGTTGGCGTCGACGTCGACCTTGGCAAGCAGGAAGCGCCCGTTGTACTCGACGGCGAGCCGCTCCAGCACCGGGCTCAGCTGCTTGCAGGGCTCACACCACTCGGCCCAGAAGTCGATGACGACTGGCACCTCGGCGGACCGCTGCAGAACATCCTGCTCGAACCCTGCTTCATCGACGTCGATGACGAGATCGGCCGGGGAGAGCGCGCCCGCCCCGCCGCCCTGTCGGGCCGCTTCGGCGCGCGCCTGCTCCGCCTTCGCCTTGGCCTCCTGGGCCGCCTTCACCGCGGCGAGGTCGACGACTCCGCTCATGGACATGTTCCGTGGCTGCATGCGTCTATCCTCCCTCGTCCGCGCACCCCTGTGCCCCAAACCCCGGGGGACAACCCCCACACCCCCCGGCCGATGCCCGCGCCGGGCCGTGTCACGCGCCCGGCACCGGGTCCTCACCCCACGCCAGGCACGGTTTCGCTACGGGTCGTAGCGTAATGGCACGGAGTGCCTCCCGGCCAGCACCCCTCGGTGATCTCCCTCACGACCTTGCCCGAACCGTCGGCCGTTAGGGTCAAGGGATGCAGCGCCGCACTCCCGCCCCGCGCGCCGCAGGACGCCCCCGCAGCGCCGCCGCGGACACCGCGATCCTCGCGGCCACCCGGCAGGCCCTGGTGGAGCTCGGCTGGTCGAAGCTCACCCTGGGAGACGTGGCGACGCGGGCCGGGGTTGCAAAAACGACCCTCTATCGCCGCTGGGCCGGCAAGAACGAACTCGTGGTGGACGCGGTCGCCGAACTCTTCGACGAACTACGCCTGCCCGACTGCGGCACCCTGGCCGCCGACATCGAGGGCGTGGTCCTCCGCTTCGCCGCGCTCCTTGAGCACCCTGAGGCCAAGACCGCGCTGATGGCGCTGATCGCCGAGTCGACGACGGACGCCACGCTCCGGACACGTATCCGCGCATCCATCGTCGACCGCCAGAAGCTGCTCGTCCTGGAGGGACGCGCACGTGCCCAGCGTCGCGGGGAACTGCCGACCGAGAGCGACCCCGAAGCCGCGGCCCGCACCGCGGACCTCATCTTCGACGTGATCGCCGGCGCGGTGGTCCACCGGGCCCTGGTGAGCGCGGAGCCCATCGACCCGGAATGGACCCAGGCCTTCACCACGCTCCTGCTGAACGGCCTGACCCCGTCGGCACGGGCCTGACGTTCACCCCTGCCTCCCCACCTTCCCGGCCATGGTCATCCGCCCCCAGCTCGCACCAGACCAGTTTCCCGCGCGGGACGTGCACGCCAAGGGCGTAATGCCCCCACCGGTCAGCCAGCTCTTCCACGATCCCCATCCCGCGCCCCTCTTCACGGTCCGGGCCGCACGGGCGCGGAAGCCGGGGCGGTTCGCCGCTGGTGTCCCACACCGAGAGTCGCAGCCACTTCCCCGAGCGCTTCACCCGGAGGCAGGAGGGCCCGGGGGCGTGCACATGCGCGTTGGTGACCAACTCGGAGGCCAACAGCTCGGCGGTGACAAGGAGTTCACCGAGCCCGTGGGCACGGAGGATCAACCGCAGGGCACCCCTCGCGACACCGACGGCGAGGGGATTGTGCGGGAGGTTGATGCCGTACTCCCAGTCGTCCTCGTTGGTCATGAGGCCTCCGTTCCAAGGAAGATGCGCAACCTGGATGCACACGGTGTGTGTTGATTGCGATACTGACGGTAGAGATAGCGGAGTAGATTTTCTACCCGCTTCCTCGAAAGGGTGACTTTTCAGTTTCCGGAGAGAGGACGAGTTTTGGCGCTCCGCACCAAGATCAGCGAACGACAGCGACGCCTAGGTGCCGAGCTGCGAAGGATCCGCGAGAACGGCGGAGTTAGTACGAATGACGCCGCTGCGGCGACAGGGCTCAGAGCCTCATTCCTGAGCAACATCGAAGCCGGCCGTACGGCCATCGCCACGGAGCGGCTCCGCAACCTGTGCGAACATTACGGGAGTATTTCTACCCCGCACCTTGAGGCCCTGGTTGCCATGTCCGAGTCCAGTGGCAAGGGCTGGTGGAGCGCCTATCAGGAACGGGTCACCCGACACGCGCTCAACCTCGCGGAACTGGAAGCCTGCTCGGTCCACCTGTGCTCGTACGAACCTTTGCTCATCCCGGGCCTGTTCCAGACCGAGGAGTACATCCGGGCCTTGTTCGGAGATGTGAAGCCCAAACACGCCACGACCGAGGACGCCATCGCCTTCAGGTTGGAGCGCCAGCGGATCTTGGTGGGCGAGAACGCCCCGGCTGTACACGCCGTGATCCACGAGGCAGCCCTGCACATGCAATACGGCGGCCCCAGTGTCACCCGCAGGCAGTTGCTGCATCTCATCGAACTGTCGAGACTGCCCAACGTGACCATCCAGGTCTTCCCGTTCCGCGCACGAACCTTCCTGGGCGTCAGCACCCCGTTCCTGTACATGCGACCGCCGGTCGAGGAACTGGCCACTGTCGTACTGGAGCATCCGAACGAGCCGATCTACCGTGACGCACTGGCTCACCTGTCCCAATACCGCGTGCTCTTCGACCGGTTGAAGGAGTCCGCGCTCCCTCCGATCACCCCCTCAACCACAACCGAAGCTCAGGCGGTTCCAAGCTCCCTTCTACTGATCCAGCATCTGCTGTACGACTTCTAGAGAGGCTCTCAGTGCCCCAACTCACCTGGCAGAAGTCGTCGTTCAGCGGCGACGAGTCCGGCAACTGTCTCTATCTCGCCGCTGCCCCCGACGGCACCCTCCGCCTCCGCGAGAGCGACACCCCGGACGAGATCATCGCCACCACGCCCGCACCTCTGGGCCACCTCATACGGGCGGCAAGAGCAGGCCGCTCGCCGTGGCCACCGTACGCAGCAGGTCGTGTGGATAGTGGTGCGGCATCTTGATGCCGGTGCGGCTGGTGAAGAGCGGGCCGCCGTGCGTGCTGTCACGCGGCGGCCGGCGGCGCGGAAGGCAGGCGTTCACGGCCTCGCCGACCAGTGGCGGCAGGGCCACCATGCGGTGGCCGCCCGCGGGATCCGGCAAGCGCAGCATGTCGGCGCCGCGGCCGATGTTTCGCTCGGTGCTCAGGTCGTCGAGGTTGACGGCCAGGAGCGCGCCCGAACGCAGCGCGAGCCCGAGTTGCGGGCGGCGGTGGCATCACATGCCGACAGGTGAACGCACGTTCGCCTGTGGCCCGCACTCGTGTGCGGGCCACAGGCGGTCCGTTTCCTGCTCTTACTGGAGTTCGTGCTCTTACCGGAGGGTGTTTCTGCGGATCACGCGCGCTCAGCGCTGAGCGTTCTCCGGCACCGTGATCTGGTTCTCGCCCCAGCTCATCCGGGTCGTCGCCGTGTAGTTCACCGTCGTGCCCGCGTCGAGACCGACCTCCTGGGCCCTGTCCGACGGTTCGACCAGCACGACCTGCTCAGCGAGCATCGCGCCGGTGGACGGGTCCACGACCAGCCGCTGCTCCACGCTCCCCAGCGGTGTCCGCCCCGTGTCGGGGAACACGACACCGACACCCGCGCGACCCAGCGGATCGGTGACCCGCCCCAGCCCCCGGACGCCGGGCAGTTCCGCCATCACCCGGTACGCGGCCGCCCGGACAGCGGGCTTCACCGGCATCGTGATGAGGTCGGCCGCCTGGCGCAGCACGTAGGCCGTGCGGCCGGCGCTGGTCTCGGCACCCTTGTCCTCCGCGTACGCCTTCTCCAGCTGTCGACGCAACGCCCCGCTGTCGGACGGCAGTTCGCGCAGGTCCTGGTAGGAGACGTTCCGCGGGCCGAGGGCGTAGATCTTGTCGTCGGCGTCCGTCCGCATGACCATCGGCCGCCGGGTTCCCAGCGTGTACCCGAGGGTGCCGCCTTCTTCGTTCGCGGTGTCCTCGATCTGCATCTGCTCGGGTGAGCCGGCGGCCCGCCAGCGCGCCTCGTCCGCCTTCGTGCGGAGGGCGGACACGGCGTCCAGATCGGAGACCATCAGGCTCCGCGTTCCCGGGCGCACACCCACCGACCACTCCGCGGTCGCCGTGCCGCGTACGGCGAAGGGCCGGCCCTTGCCTCCCGCCGCGCTGACGACGTTCACGTCCTCCGAGCGCGTGGTGGTCTGCCAGTACGTTCCCTCGGCGGCCGACGTCTCCGCCTTCTTCGCCACACTGAGCAGTTCGAGGCGGCCGTCGACGCGGACGTCACCCTGGCCGTCCGACGTCGACGAACCCGGCCCCGCGGCAACGGAGGAGGACTGCGGCGGGCCGCCCGGGCGCACGCCCGAAGGTTCCCGGTCGAGCGTGCTCACGACCACCGCGGACGCCGCGACGGCCGCGAGGGCCGCTACGGTCCCGAGCGGCCGGATCCCGCCCCGGAGTCGCTCCGGCACCCGGAAGCGTGCCGCGCGACTCTCCGCAGCTCCGGCCAGGATGCGTGCCAGGTCCTCGCGCTGCCGCCGGGAGCCGGCCAGCCTGGACGGGTCCAGTTCGTCGGGCCGGGCGCCCGCGAGCACCTTCATGACGTCGGGCCGCCCGGACCGTTCGTGGGTGTTCTTCATGTGAGTGCTCCTTTTCGATCACGATCACGATCAGTGCGGCGCGGGGCCAGGGCTCGTGGTGCGGAGTCCGTCTGCTGTGCGGATTCCGGCTTCCGTACGGACACCGGTTTCCGTACGGACACCGGTGTCCGTGCAGAAGCCACCGGTTCCGGTACGGGTGCCGCCGCCCGCACAGGTGCCGTATCCGCCAGGTACGCCGGCTCCAGGGCTTTCTCCAGCCGGCGGCGGGCCCGGTGCAGCCGGACGGTCAGCGTCGCGGTGGTGCAGCCCAGGACCCGTGCGGCCTGCTTGGCGCTCAGCCCCTGCCAGGCGATGAGCGTCAGCAGTTCCCGGTCAGCGTCGGACAGGCTCGCCAGGGCCTGCAGCGCGGCTTCCCGATCGGTCACGTCCGCCGCGACGTCGCCGTCCCCGCTCCGGGCACCGGTGCTGACGAGCCGTGCCTCCTCGGCGGCGAGGGCGTACTGGTGGGCGTCCCGGCGGCGCAGCTCACGCACCAGGTTGCGGGCCACGCCCAACAGCCAGGGCAACGCGGGCTGCGGCATGTCCCTCACCCGCCGCCAGGCGACGGTGAACGTCTCGCTGGTGATGTCCTCCCCTGTCTGCCGTCCCACGAGACTCGTGGTGTAGGCGAGGACGCGCGGATAGCACTCCTCATAGATGTCCCTGAAGCGTTGGGCATGCGTCACGCGCCGTCCCCTTGTATCGGCGTATCGGCTGTCACACCAAGCAATGCGCGCAGCGGCCCACTTCTTACAGGGGGAGCCGAAATCCATGCGATGTGGCCGCATGCCGGGCCCACGTCACGCCTCGGTGTTCCGGCACGGGAACCACCGGCGCCCACCGCCGCTCCCCACCCCGTGGGGCACATCAGGCGCATCGGGCGCATCACTTCCGGCATCCTGCATGCAGAAAGTGCCCTCCGCCTGGACCGACAGAACCCCTCGACAAGGATCATCGGCCCAGCTCAGAAGGCACTCTCGCGTGTACGCCCCGTTTCCGGCCTCAGCCCGGCCGAAACGGCGAGGTCAGAACCCGGCCGGCTCCGTGTACACCCCCCACTCGTCCCGCAGCACACCGCAGATCTCCCCCAACGTGGCTTCGGCGCGTACGGCGTCCAGCATCGGCTCGATCATGTTCGAACCGTCTCGCGCGGCAGCGAGCATCGCGTCCAGAGCGGAGCGCACAGCGGCGTCGTCCCGGGCGGCCTTGCGAGCGCCGAGTTCGCGCACCTGCTCCCGCTCCACCTCGTGGCTGACCCGCAGGATCTCCAGGTCGCCGGTGACGGACCCGGTGTGGACGTTGACCCCCACCACCCGCTTGTCGCCCTTCTCCAGCGCCTTCTGGTACTGGAAGGCCGACTCGGCGATCTCGCCGGTGAACCAGCCGTCCTCGATGCCGCGCAGGATGCCGGAGGTGATGGGACCGATGGGGTGCCGGCCGTCGGGGTGGGCCCGCAGCGCCCGCTCCCTGATCTGGTCGAAGATCTTCTCGGCGTCGGCCTCGATGCGGTCGGTGAGCTGCTCGATGTACCACGAACCGCCCAGCGGATCGGCCACGTTGGCGACGCCGGTCTCCTCCATCAGTACCTGCTGCGTGCGCAGCGCGATCTCCGCCGCCCGCTCGGAGGGCAGGGCGAGCGTCTCGTCCAGGGCGTTGGTGTGCAGGGAGTTGGTGCCGCCCAGCACCGCCGCGAGCGCCTCCACGGCCGTGCGCACGACGTTGTTGTACGGCTGCTGGGCGGTCAGCGAGACACCAGCGGTCTGCGTGTGGAAGCGCAGCCACTGCGCCTTCTCGGACTGCGCCCCGTACACGTCCCGCATCCAGCGCGCCCAGATCCTGCGCGCCGCGCGGAACTTGGCGATCTCCTCGAAGAAGTCGACATGCGCGTCGAAGAAGAAGGACAGACCGGGCGCGAAGACGTCGACGTCGAGCCCGCGACTGAGTCCCAGCTCCACGTATCCGAAGCCGTCAGCCAGCGTGTACGCCAGCTCCTGCGCGGCCGTGGAGCCGGCCTCGCGGATGTGGTACCCGGAGACGGACAGCGGCTTGTACGCGGGGATCCCGGCGGCGCAGTGCTCCATGAGGTCGCCGATCAGGCGCAGATGGGGCTCCGGCTGGAAGAGCCACTCCTTCTGCGCGATGTACTCCTTGAAGATGTCGGTCTGGAGGGTCCCGTTGAGCACGCCCGGATCCACACCCTGCCGCTCGGCGGCGACGAGGTACATGCAGAAGACGGGCACGGCCGGCCCGCTGATGGTCATGGACGTGGTCACGTCCCCCAGCGGGATGTCCTTGAACAGGACCTCCATGTCGGCCGCCGAGTCGATGGCGACCCCGCAGTGCCCGACCTCGCCGAGCGAGCGCGGGTCGTCGGAGTCCCGGCCCATGAGGGTCGGCATGTCGAAGGCCACGGACAGCCCGCCGCCGCCGTTGGCGAGGATCTTCTTGTAGCGCTCGTTGGTCTGCTCGGCGTTGCCGAACCCGGCGAACTGCCGGATGGTCCAGGTGCGCCCCCGGTAGCCGGTCGCGTACAGACCTCGGGTGAAGGGGTACTCACCCGGCCACCCGATCCGCCCGAAGCCCTCGTACCGGTCCCCCGGCCGCGGCCCGTACACCGGCTCCACCGGATCTCCGGAGAGCGTGGTGAAGTCCGCCTCACGCTTGCGTGCGGCGTCGTACCGGGCCTGCCAGCGTCGGCGGCCCCCTTCGATGGCGTCAGCGTCCATACCTCCAATTTACTAGGACGTCCTAGTAAATGTCGACGGCAGACCGCCGTACGTGTCCCGTACGGCGGAGTGGAACCGGACACATTCATGCGTCGGCGACCATCGTGTATGCGTCAACGGCCACCGTTCACGCGTCGGTGACCACCGCGGCGACCACCGCTTACGCCTTGGCGGCCCCCTTTACGCCTCGGCGGCCACCGCCCAAGCGCCGGCGGCCGGCGCTTACGCCTTGGCGGCCACCGGAGTGCCGTCGGCGATCTTCGCCTCCAGCTCACGGGTGACCTTGCGCTCCACGAAGAAGGCGGCCGTGGGGATGGTCCCCGCCAGCAGCACCCACACCTGCTTGGCGACCGGCCACTTCGCCTTGGAGCCGAGGTCGAACGCGAAGACCAGGTAGACGACGTACAGCCAGCCGTGCGCGATACCCACGACGCGGGTGAAGCTGTCGGCGCCGTCCATGTCGAGCAGGTACTTGGCGATCACACCGAGGGTCAGCAGGACCAGCAGCACACCGGTGACGTAGGCCATGACGCGATAGCGGGTCAGCACGCTCTTTTTCATGCGTACGAGCGTAACCACGCACTCCGGGAGATCTTGCCCCGGGATGCTCCTGACGGTCAGTCCCCGTCGAAGTCGTGCGCGGACACCCGCAGCGGCCTGAGCATCGCGAAGAGCTCGCCGCACTCCTCGGCGTCGTACGCCCCGAGCCCGAAGTCCATCGCCATCAGGTCGCGGGTGGCCTCCTCGACGACCTCGCGGCCCTTGTCCGTGATGACGGCGAGGGTGCCGCGGCCGTCGTTGGGGTTGGGCTTCCTGGCCACCAAACCCGACTTCACCAGCCGGTCCACCGTGTTCGTCACGGACGTGGGGTGCACCATGAGCCGCTCGCCGATCTTGGACATGGTCAGCTCGCCGGCCTTGGAGAAGGTGAGCAGCACCAGCGCCTCGTACCGCGCGAACGTCAGTCCGTACGGCTTGACGACCGCGTCGACCTCGGCGAGCAGGATCTGGTGCGCCCGCATGATCGAGGTGATCGCGGCCATGGAGGGCACGTTTCCCCAACGCTGCTTCCAGAGTTCGTCGGCGCGCGCGATGGGATCGAAGGGAAGACTGAGCGGCTTCGGCACGCCTCGACCTTACCGGCCGGTCACATGCCGGTCAGCTCCGTCTCGCCTTTCGGTCGGCGGCACCGGAAAGCGGCCGGGCACGGCTCTACTCCGCCGGCCGCGCCAGATACGTCTCCACCGTCTCCACCTTGGAGGTGAGGCCGTCCGTCACTCCGGGGCGGATGTCCGCCTTGAGGACCAGCGACACGCGTGGCGCCCGTGCCTCCACGGCCGCCACGGCACGCCTGACGACGTCCATGACCTCGTCCCACTCGCCCTCGACCGAGGTGAACATCGCGTCGGTGCGGTTCGGCAGGCCCGATTCGCGGACGACCCGGACGGCGTCGGCGACGTACTCCCCCACGTCCTCACCGACCCCGAGCGGCGTCACGGAGAATGCGACGATCATGCGCCGACCGCCCCTTCCTTCGCCTGGCGGGCGCGGGAGGCGATGACCGCGTCCTCGGCCTCGCGCCGCAGCTTGCGCTCGGCGAAGAAGCCGCCGGTGGGCAGTACGGAGAGGACGAAGTACAGGGCGGCGGTCTTCAGGGGCCACTTCGTACGGTTCCAGGCGTCCGCCCAGAAGATCACGTACAGGATGAAGAGAACGCCGTGGATCATGCCCATCGCGGGGACCGCGTTGAACTCCGTGGTCCGCTTCAGTACCGAGCAGACCAGCAGGAGGAGGAAGGAGACGGCCTCGGGGGCGGAGACCAGGCGGAGGCGGCGGAGGGCGGTGGCGGTCTTGATGTCCACGGGTCACCTTCGGTGGGAGATCGGCGGGAGATCGGCGCAGTTCGGTGGGAAAGACGTCAGACGGTTTGTGAAGGGAAGCACAAAGGCTCGCCCATTGTGGCAAACGGCTCCCCGGGGCGAGCGACGACCCCCTAAGGGCACGATCAGGGTCTCTCTCCACCCGTAGGACCTGTCGGCGGAGCCTTCCGGCGGCTACCTTCGCTCCGTGGCGATGTTCCGACTTCAAGGCAGCAAGGTGCTGGCCGTCGACATGACCGGGGACGCCGTAAAGGCGAAGAACGGCTCGATGGTGGCGTACGACGGGCAGATGGACTTCAAGAAACTCAGCGGCGGCGGTGAGGGCATCCGGGGGATGGTGACCCGGCGGATCACCGGCGAGCAGATGACTCTGATGGAGGTGAAGGGGCACGGCACCTGCTGGTTCGCGGACCGGGCCTCGGAGATCAACCTCGTCGCCCTCCAGGGCGACAAGCTCTACGTGGAGTCGAGCAACCTGCTCGCGACGGACTCGGGCCTGCGCACGGGCACGTCGTTCACGGGGGTGCGCGGGGCCTCGCAGGGCAACGGGCTGTTCACGACGACGATCGAGGGGCACGGACAGGCCGCGCTCATGTCGGACGGGCCGGCGGTCGTGCTGCGGGTCAGCGCGCAGTATCCGCTGACCGTCGACCCGGGAGCGTACATCGCCCACCAGGGGAACCTGCGGCAGTCCTTCCAGTCCGGTGTGACGTTCCGTACGTTCATGGGCGAGGGCGGCGGCGAGGCCTTCCAGATCCGCTTCGAGGGGGACGGTCTGGTGTACGTCCAGCCGAGCGAGCGGAACACGATCGCGGGGGACGTGTGACATGGCCTTGCGTGAGATCAACTCCAAGATCGTCGAGGCGACCGTCCTGCCCGGGCAGCGGCTGTTCAGCCAGCGCGGGGCGATGCTCGCCTACCGGGGCGAGGTGTCCTTCACCCCGAACATCCAGGGCGGCCAGGGCGGGGTCATGTCGATGATCGGCCGCCGGGTGGCGAACGAGGCGACGCCCCTGATGTCCGTCGAGGGCAGCGGCACCGTGCTGTTCGGGCACGGCGGCCACCATGTCCAGGTGATCGGCCTGACCGGCGACACGCTCTACGTGGAGGCGGACCGGCTGCTCGCCTTCGAGGGCACGCTGGAGCAGGGCACGATGTTCATGGGCTCCCAGGGCGGCGTCATGGGCATGGTCCGTGGCCAGGTCACCGGCCAGGGACTGTTCACGACCACCCTGCGCGGACACGGCTCGGTGGCGGTGATGGCGCACGGCGGGGTCATCGAGGTCCCGATCACCCCGCAGCGCCCGGTCCATGTCGACCCGCAGGCGTACGTCGCCCACCACGGCGACGTACGCAACAAGCTGTCCACCGCGCTGGGCTGGCGGGACATGGTGGGCCGTGGCTCCGGCGAGGCGTTCCAGCTGGAGCTCAGCGGCAACGGCTCGGTGTACGTCCAGGCCTCGGAGGAGAAGCTGTGAGCATGTACGGGGCTCCGGGCGGCGGCCCGACGGTCTACGACCCGATGACGCTGCCGGTCGACGACAACGTCAACAACTACACCTTCTGCGTGGAGCTCAAGGGGAGCCAGTGGTTCCTGCAGAAGGGGAAGATGATCGCCTACTACGGCCAGATGGAGTTCAACGGCATCGGGCACGGCCGGCTGGACCGTCTTGTCCGTACGTCCTTCCATTCGCCTCTGCACGCGAGTGACTGGGTCGTGGCGGGTGGCTCGGGCAAGATGCTGCTCGCCGACCGGGCCTTCGACGTGAACTCCTACGACCTGGAGAACGGCAATCTGACCATTCGCTCGGGCAACCTGCTCGCTTTTCAGCCAAGTCTTGCCCTCAAACAGTCGATCGTGCCGGGTTTTCTGACACTCATCGGAACCGGAAAGTTCGTGGCGGCTTCCAACGGCCCCGTGGTGTTCATGGAACCCCCGATCCGGGTGGACCCGCAGGCCCTCGTCGGCTGGGCCGACTGCCCCTCGCCGTGCCATCACTACGACCACGGTTACATGACCGGCCTGATGGGCGGTCTCCGTGCGATGACAGGCCTCGGTGGGGCTTCCGGGGAGGAGCACCAGTTCGAGTTCGTCGGGGCCGGTACGGTCCTCCTCCAGTCGTCGGAGGCACTCATGGCCGAGCAGGCCACGGGGGCGGTGCCACAGGAGGCCGGAGTGCCCGGCGGCGGAGGCCCCACGGGCCACTCACCGCAGGCGGGGGCACCGCGCCTTCCCGGACAGCTGGGAGACCTCCAGCGCCGCTTCGGTCTGTGAGCGGTATTCTGCGGAGTGTGACGTCGAACGGGCGCGCGTCGCCGTCAGCACCCTCCCGCTAGTTCACCTTTCAACTTTTTAGGTAGACTTCATTCATGGAGACCGAGACGGCCACGCGCTGGCTGACCGATGCGGAGCAGTGCGCCTGGCGCACCCACCTGGATGTCAACAGGCTGTTGACGTACCAGCTCGAAAAGGACCTGCAGCCGTTCGGCCTGACGATGAACGACTACGAGATCCTGGTGAATCTCTCCGAGTCGGAGGGCGTACGGATGCGGATGAGCGACCTCGCGTCCGCCACCCTCCAGTCGAAGAGCCGCCTCTCCCACCAGATCACCCGGATGGAGAACGCGGACCTTGTACGGCGGGAGAACTGCGAGTCGGACCGCCGGGGTCTGTTCGCGGTCCTCACCGAGCACGGCATGGAGACGATGAAGAAGGTCGCGCCTCACCATGTGGCGTCCGTGCGGAGGCACTTCGTCGACCTGGTGTCCCCCGACGCCCTGACGGAACTCGACAAGTCCCTGAAGCCCATCGCGGAACACCTCCGCGGGCAGCGGGGACGCCCGTAACCCGGACGGACGTGACCCGGACGGACGTGACCCGGACGGGCCTACCGGACGGACGCTAAGTGAGCGGCAGGCGGAGTTCGAACAGGGCTCCGCCTGCCGGCGCGTCCCGGACCGTGAGGGCGCCGCCGTGCCGTACGGCGACATCCCGGGCGATGGCGAGCCCGAGACCGGCGCCGCCGTCGTCCCGGCTGCGGGCGTCGTCGAGCCGTACGAACCGCTCGAAGATCCGCTCCCGGTCCCCCTCGGGCACCCCGTCCCCGTCGTCGGCGACCTCGGCCACGGCCCACTCCGCCGTCCGCCGCACGGTCAGGGTGATCTCCGACCGGGCGTGCCGCCGCGCGTTGTCCAGCAGGTTGGTGAGCAGTCGCCCCAGCTGCCCCCGGGAGCCGGCCGCCTCCACCGCCTCTGCCGCCCGTACGGTCACGTCCGGCCGCCCGGCCGCCGCCTCCCGCGCGAGCGCGGCGAGGTCGCACCGCGCGCCGCCGGGCCGCTCCCCCGCGTCCAGCCGGGCGAGCAGCAGCAGGTCGGCGGCGAGGCGTTGCAGTCGTACGGTGTCCTCGACCGCCCCTTCCACGTCCAGCAGGCCGGGGTGGGCGGCGCCCACTTCGAGCTGGGTGCGGAGGCTGGCGATCGGGCTGCGCAGCTCGTGCGAGGCGTCGGCGACGAACCGGCGCTGGCGCTCCACCGAGGCCTCCAGGACGGCCAGCGTCTCGTTGGTGGTGCGGGCGAGGCGGGCCACCTCGTCGTGCGTGTCCGGCACCGGGACGCGCCGCCCCAGGTCCTCGGAGGCGGTGATCGCGGCCATCTCGCCGCGGATGCCCTCCACCGGACGCAGGGCGCGTCGGGTGACCAGCGAGGTCACCGCGGCGACGACGGCGAGCAGCAGCGGGAAGCCGGTCAGCATCACGGTCAGCGCGGTGCTCACCGCACCCTGTTCGGCGGAGAGCGGGGCGCCGGCGTAGACGGTGAGCCGGCCCTGCTTCTCGGACGCCACCTTCACGGCCGCGAAGCGGTAGTCGGTGGTGTCCTTGTCGATGGTCGCGGAGCCGTGGGTGAAGGTGGTGGAGTCGTCGATCTCGCCAGGTTCCAGCTGGTCGTCGGCGTCGTGGGGGTCGTCGCCGCTGTCCTCGCCGGCGTCGGGTGCGGAGGCGGCCGGCGCCTGCGGCCGTACGGCGTCCGTGCCCGTGCCGGTGATCCGCTCCAGGTCCTTGGAGGCCGCCAGCAGGGTGCCGTCGTCGTCGACGATCTGGACCGGCTCCTCGCCCGCCTCCAGGGACAGCTGGTGGGCCGTCTTCCCCGCGGACAGATGGCCGGCGACCATGCGCGCGGTGTGCTCCGCCTGGGTCCCGGCCTGGCCGAGCAGGTTGGAACGCAGCGACAGCAGCACGGACGCCCCGGCGGCGACCAGCGCCACCGCGACGACGAGGGAGGCGGCGAGGGTCGCCCGGGCCCGTACGGAACCGAGCAGGCGTCTCATCGCTGATCCGCCTCCAGCCGGTAACCGGCGCCGCGGACCGTCCGGATGAGCCCGGCCCGCAGCTTGCGCCGGAGGGTGCTGACGTACACCTCGACGATGTTCGGATCCCCGTCGTACGCGTGGTCCCAGACGTGCTCCAGGATGCCGGCCTTGGACACCACCTCGCCGGGCCGCAGCACCAACTGCTCCAGGACGGCGAACTCCTTCGCGGTGAGCGTCACTTCGTCGTCGGCGAGGAACACCCGGTGGGCGGCGGTGTCGACCTTGAGGTCGCCGTGGACGCGCACGGGAGAGACCCCGGCGCCGCCCTGCCCGCCCCGTCGGAGCAGGGCCTTGACGCGGGCGACGAGGACGACGTACGAGAACGGCTTGGTGAGGTAGTCGTCGGCGCCGGTGTCCAGGCCCTCCGCCTCGTCGTACTCGCCGTCCTTGGCGGTGAGCATCAGGATCGGGACCTCGTGCCCGGCGGCGCGCAGGGCGGCGCAGACGCGGTAGCCGTTGAGGCCGGGCAGCATGATGTCGAGGATCACGAGGTCGTACGGCCCCTCGGTGGCCCGGTGCAGGCCCTCCCGTCCGTCGTGGACGACGTCGACGGCGTACCCCTCGGCGGTCAGCCCCTTGGCGAGCGACAGGGCCAGCCGCTTTTCGTCTTCGACGATCAACAAGCGCATACGTCACAGTGTCGCAAAGCCGAGGTCAACGACCCGGGGACGAAGTCCCGGGTTTGCACAGCGGGCGCCACTGGTTGTGGTGCTGCGCTTGCGTCCGGTCCCGCCCTCGGGTTTCGGGGGTGGGTCTGGGGCGGTTGACTGCGCCCCGCGTCGCCACAACTCTTCCGCGCGGGCACGGATGTTGCGGGAGCTGTTCCGGTCTGCGTGATCAACGAATCCGCAGGACCGGCACGCGAACCAGGCCTGGGAGACCCGGTTCGCCTTGTCGATGTGGCCGCATTCGGTGCAGGTGCGTGATGTGTACGCCGGATCGACGTACACCACCGGCACCCCGGCCTTCCTGGCCTTGTACGCGATGAACTGCCCCAGCTGGGCAAACGACCAGCTGGAGTGGGCGGCCCGTTGGGGCTTGCGAAGCCGTACCCTCTCGCGGATGCCCGTCAGTTCTTCGAGGGCGATGCCGCGCGAGGTGCGTTCTGCCTCGGCCACCACATGTTTCGCGATCTTGTGGTTGATGTCCTTCGCCCGCCGTGCTTCCTTGCGCCTGCGTTTCTTCAGCCGGCGTTTGGCGGAGGGGGTGTTCTTGCGTTGCAGTTTGGTGCGCAGGGTGCGTTCGCGCAGCCGTCCCCGGTTCAGGGTGCGTCCGGCCATGATCTGGCCGTCACTCGTGGTGGCGATGTTCACGATCCCCAGGTCGATGCCGAGGAAGCTGTCCGGGTCGGTGTTCGGTTCGGTTTCGGGGATCTCGCAGGTGGCGTTCAGGAACCACATGCCGTCCCGACAGAGCAGGTCGGACTCGCCCTTGCGGTACAGCGCCAGAGTGGCCAGTTGCTCCGGGGAGGCGGTGAACGCCACCCCCTTCATCCGCCCGGACAGGGTCCAGACGGAGACGGTCCGCTCGGTGATCTGCCAGGACAGCATTCGGTCGTCATAGGGCTGCGCGCCCTCGGGCCGGAAGGTGACCGGTTTCCCGGTGGCCCGCCGGTACCGCTTCGACCACGGCTTGCCCAGGTTTCCGGCCTTCAGGTTCGCCGCCAGTGTGCGGTAGGCGTCACAGGTCTTCTTGATGACGTGCTGAGCGGCCTGCGCGCCCAGCCCCCACCGCTGCCTGACCTCGGTGTAGGTGTGCTCACGCAACGCGAAGTTCCGCTTCACATCCTTGGCGAAGGCCACCTCGGACACCCAGCACGCCGCCTCGTTGCAGGAGCGCAGGGTCGCCTCAAGCGCCGCCGCCTGTACGGGCGTCGGCAACAGCTTGACCTGCACCACCAGCTTCATGACACCCGAACCTAAACAACCGCCCGCACACACAGACGCCTTCCGCACACCCACCCCACCATCCAGCGACCCACCGACCGCACGTTCGATACTGCCCCGGCTCCGCCCGACAGCCCCTGCGGGCACTCCGCGCCCGAACCCCCGGACACTGCGACGCTCCGCGTCGCCAACACACGATGCGATTTCGCAAGAATCTCGCTGAAGATCACTTCAGGCTGGGAGTTCCTCGCCCGCCGCACCGGCCCGTCTGCCCCTGCCCCTCCGCCCGTCCGTCCGTCCCTGCCCGTCCGTCCCCGCCCGGGTATCCCTCCGTCATCCCTCCGTCAGCCCCGCCACCAGCTCGTCCGCCGCCCGGTACGGGTCCAGCTCTCCCGCCACGATCCGCTCCGCCAGCGCGCTGAGACGCCGGTCGCCGTGGAGGTCGCCGATCCGCTCCCGCAGGGTGGTGACGGCGATGGCTTCCACCTCGTGCGCGGCCCGGGCCCGCCGGCGCTCGGACAGGACTCCCCGGCCCTCCATCCACGCCCGGTGTTTCTCCAGGGCCTCGACGACCTCCTCGACGCCCTCACCCCGTGCGGCGACCGTCTTGACGATCGGAGGGCGCCAGTCGCCGGGGTCGCGGGACTCGCCCAGGCCGAGCATGTGGTTCAGCTCGCGGGCGGTCGCGTCGGCGCCGTCCCGGTCGGCCTTGTTGACGACGTACACGTCGCCGATCTCCAGGATGCCGGCCTTGGCCGCCTGGATGCCGTCGCCCATGCCAGGGGCCAGGAGGACGACCGACGTGTCAGCCTGGGAGGCGATCTCCACCTCCGACTGGCCGACGCCGACCGTCTCCACCAGGACCACGTCGCAGCCCGCCGCGTCCAGGACCCGGATCGCCTGCGGGGCGGCCCAGGCCAGGCCGCCCAGGTGGCCTCGGGTGGCCATGGAGCGGATATAGACGCCCGGATCGGACGCGTGTTCGGACATGCGGACCCGGTCACCCAGCAGCGCCCCGCCGGAGAACGGCGAGGACGGGTCGACGGCCAGGACGCCGACCCGCTTGCCCTGCTTGCGGTACGCGGTCACCAGGGCGGAGGTCGACGTGGACTTGCCCACGCCCGGCGAACCCGTCAGCCCCACCACGTACGCCCCGCCCGTCAACGGGGCCAGCGTCGCCATGACCTCCCTGAGCTGCGGGGACGCCCCCTCCACCAGGGAGATCAGCCGGGCGACGGCCCGGGGCCGGCCTTCCCTGGCCTGGGCGACCAGCGAGGAGACGTCCTGCATCACAGCTCCGTTCAGCGAAACCAGAGAGAGGCCAGAGAAAGGCCAGAGAAAGGCCGGAGAGAGGCCAGAAAGAGGCCTGGCCGGAGAGAGGTCGGAGAGAGGTCGAACCGAGGTCGTACAACCCCCTCAGGGCCTCGGAACCCGCACGATCAGCGCGTCACCCTGACCGCCGCCACCGCACAGCGCCGCCGCACCCACGCCACCACCGCGCCGCTTCAGCTCCAGCGCCAGGTGCAGCACGAGACGGGCGCCGGACATGCCGATCGGGTGGCCGAGGGCGATGGCACCACCGTTGACGTTCACCTTTTCGGTGGAAACCCCGAGGTCTTTCATTGACTGGACCGCGACCGCCGCGAAGGCCTCGTTGATCTCGATCAGGTCGAGGTCCGAGACCTCCAGGCCCTCCTTCTTCAGGGCGTGGACGATCGCGTTCGACGGCTGGGACTGGAGGGAGTTGTCCGGGCCCGCCACATTGCCGTGCGCGCCGATCTCCGCGATCCACTCCAGGCCGAGCTCCTGCGCCTTGGCCTTGCTCATCACGACGACCGCGGCGGCACCGTCGGAGATCTGCGAGGCCGACCCCGCGGTGATCGTGCCGTCCTTCGCGAAGGCCGGGCGCAGCTTGCCCAGCGACTGGGCCGTGGTCTCGGCGCGGATGCCCTCGTCCCCGCTGAAGACGACCGGCTCGCCCTTGCGCTGCGGGATCTCCACCGGGGTGATCTCCGCCTCGAACAGGCCGTTCTTCTGGGCGGCGGCGGCGCGCTGGTGGGACAGGGCCGCGAACTCGTCCTGCTCGGGGCGCTGGATGCCGAGGCGGGTGTTGTGCTTCTCCGTGGACTCGCCCATGGCGATGTTCTCGAAGGCGTCGGTGAGCCCGTCGTACGCCATGGCGTCGAGCATCTCGATCGCGCCGTACTTGAAGCCCTCGCGGGACTTCGGCAGCAGGTGGGGGGCGTTGGTCATGGACTCCTGGCCGCCCGCGACGATCACATCGAACTCACCCGCGCGGATCAGCTGATCGGCCAGCGCGATGGCGTCGAGGCCGGACAGACAGACCTTGTTGACGGTGAGCGCCGGGACGCTCATCGGGATACCGGCCTTGACCGCGGCCTGACGTGCCGGGATCTGCCCTGCCCCGGCCTGGAGCACCTGGCCCATGATCACGTACTGCACCTGGTCGCCACCGATTCCCGCACGGTCGAGGGCGGCCTTGATCGCGAAGCCGCCGAGGTCGGCTCCCGAGAAGGACTTCAGCGAGCCCAGCAACCGCCCCATGGGCGTCCGGGCGCCCGCGACGATCACCGAGGTACTGCCGTTCGATCCAGTCATGAGCTGCGATCCCCTTACCGGCCCGCACAGGCCGCGGAGTGAACGAGGGTTTACTTCGAATGTACTGAGCGGTAGCACACTCCGTCATCCGGCTGTCGGTGTGATCGCGCGCACCTTGCGCAACCACCTCAGGAGCGCTGCACTGAAATCATGCTGACGCGAATCGACCACATCGGGATCGCCTGCCACGACCTCGACACGACCGTCGAGTTCTACCGGGCGACCTACGGCTTCGAGGTGTTCCACTCCGAGGTCAACGAGGAGCAGGGCGTGCGCGAGGCCATGCTCAAGATCAACGATACGTCTGACGGCGGGGCTTCCTACCTGCAGCTCCTGGAGCCGACCCGGGAGGACTCCACCGTCGCGAAGTGGCTGGCGAAGAACGGGGAGGGCGTCCACCACATCGCCTTCGGCACGGCGGACGTGGACGCGGAGGCCACCGACATCAAGGAGAAGGGCGTACGCGTCCTGTACGAAGAGCCGCGACGCGGCTCCATGGGGTCACGGATCACGTTCCTCCACCCGAAGGATTGCCATGGCGTACTGACAGAACTGGTCACTTCCGCGCCTGTTGAGTCACCTGAGCACTGACCCTCGTACATAGGGGCCGGTAGGGTTGGGGGCAGTCGCCGCTCTCAACCAGGGCGACCAGGGTCCTGTCGTGACGGCGGGACCTGGCCGGGGTCCGGGTTTCGGGGGACGAGCGTCGGGGCAGCAGCCCATGCTCCGCCATTGATCTGGCACCATTCCCCGGGAGCCCCGTCCGGCGGGTGGACGGTGCTCGTTCGGAGAGACTTGCGACCAGGGGACGGATGGGACCGCGCAGTGCGGGGCTACGAGAGCCAGGAGCGGGAACCGGCGGCTGACGTCGATCACCTCACTCGTTTCGAAGCCGAGATGAAGCGGCTGAAGACCGAGCGGGAAAAGGCGATCCAGCATGCCGAGGACCTCGGTTACCAGGTCGAGGTGCTGCGCGCCAAGTTGCACGAGGCGCGGCGCACCATCATGTCCCGGCCCGCCTTCGACGGCGGTGACCTCGGCTACCAGGCCGAACAGATGCTGCGCAACGCCCAGATGCAGGCCGACCAGCTGCGTCAGGACGCCGAGCGCGAGCTGAGCCAGGCCCGGTCGCAGACCCAGCGCATCCTCCAGGAGCACGCCGAGCAGGCCGCCCGGCTCCAGGCGGAGCTGCACCAGGAGGCGGTCACCCGCCGCCAGCAGCTGGACCAGGAGCTGGCGGAGCGCCGGCAGACCGTCGAGTCGCACGTCAACGAGAACGTGGCCTGGGCGGAGCAGCTGCGCGCCCGCAGCGAGCAGCAGGCCCGCCGGCTCCTCGACGAGTCCCGCGCGGAGGCCGAGCAGGCCATGGCCGCGGCCCGCGCGGAGGCCGAACGGGTGACCGCCGAGGCCCGTCAGCGGCTGCAGGGCGATGCCGAGTCGGCCCGCGCCGAGGCCGAGCAGCTGCTGCGCCGCGCCCGCGCGGACGCCGAACGTCTGCTGAACACCGCCTCCACACAGGCCCAGGAGACCACCGAACACGCCGAGCAGCTGCGTACGTCGACCACGTCGGAGTCGGAGACGGCCCGCCGTGAGGCGCAGGAGCTGAGCCGGACCGCCGAGCAGCGCATCCAGGAGGCCGACGCGGCCCTGCGGGAGGCGCGCAGCGAGGCGGACAAGGTGGTCGCCGAGGCCAAGGCGGCCGCCGAGAAGGCTCTCTCCAGCGCGGAGTCGGCGAACGAGCAGCGCACGCGTACGGCGAAGGAGCAGGTCGCCCGGCTGGTCAACGAGGCCACCAAGGAGGCCGAGACCACCAAGTCGGACGCCGAGCAGCTCGTCGCGGACGCGCGGGCCGAGGCCGAGAAGCTGCTCACCGAGGCCGCCGAGAAGGCCCGCACGCTCACCGCCGAGGAGAGCGCGACCCAGCTGTCGAAGGCGGCCAAGACGGCCGAGGACGTCCTCAACAAGGCGCAGGAGGACGCGCGGAACACCACCAAGGCCGCTGCCGAGGAGGCCGAGCGGATCCGCCGGGAGGCGGAGACCGAGGCGGACCGGCTGCGGGCCGAGGCGCACGACATCGCCGAGCAGCTCAAGGGCGCGGCGAAGGACGACACCAAGGAGTACCGCGCCAAGACGGTCGAGCTGCAGGAGGAGGCCCGTCGGCTGCGCGGCGAGGCCGAGCAGCTGGGCTCCGACGCGGCCGCCGAGGGCGAGAAGATCCGTGCGGAGGCCCGCAGGGAGGCCGTCCAGCAGATCGAGGAGGCGGCGAAGACCGCCGAGGATCTGCTGGCGAGGGCCAGGCAGGACGCGGACGAGCTGCGGCAGAAGGCGACCACGGACAGCGAGAAGGTCCGTACGGAGGCCATCGAGCGGGCGACGACGCTGCGTCGGCAGGCCGAGGACACCCTGGAGCGCACCCGCAACGAGGCCGAGCGGCAGCGTGCCGAGGCCGTCGAGCTGTCCGAGGAGATCGAGGCCGCCGCCGAGCGGGCCGCGGGCGAGCTGCGCGAGGAGACCGAGCGGGCCGTGGAGGCCCGTCGGGTGGAGGCCGCCGGGGAACTGACCCGGCTGCACACCGAGGCCGAGGACCGGCTCGTCGCCGCCGAGCAGGCGCTGAGCGACGCCCGCGAGGAGGCGTCCCGGATCCGTCGGGAGGCCGCCGAGGAGACCGAGCGGCTGCGCGGCGAGGCCGCCGAGCGGATCCGTACGCTCCAGCAGCAGGCCGAGGCCGAGGCGGAGCGGCTCCGTGACGAGGCCGCCTCGGACGCGTCCGCGTCCCGCGCGGAGGGCGAGGCCATCGCCGTACGCCTGCGGTCGGAAGCGGCGGCCGAGGCCGAGCGGCTGAAGTCGGAGGCGCAGGACACCGCCGACCGGGTACGGGCGGAGGCGCAGGCCGCCGCCGAGCGGCTGGCGGCGGAGGCGACGGAGACCCTCACCGCCGCGCGGGACGAGGCCAACCGGCGCCGCCGCGAGGCCGAGGAGTACCTCGGAGCGGCCCGCCAGGAGGCCGACCAGGAACGGGAACGGGCCCGCGAGCAGAGCGAGGAGCTGCTGGCCTCGGCGCGCAGGCGGGTGGAGGACGCGCAGGCCGAGGCGGTACGTCTGGTCGAGGAGGCGGACCGCCGGGCCACCGAGATGGTGTCGGCCGCCGAGCAGCACGCCCAGCAGGTACGGGAGTCGGTCGCCGGGCTGCACGAGCAGGCCCAGGACGAGATCGCCGGGCTGCGCAGCGCCGCCGAGCACGTGGCGGACCGGATGCGCCGGGAGGCCCAGGAGGAGTCGGACCGGGTCCGTGCCGACGCCTACGCCGAGCGGGAGCGGGCCGCCGAGGACGCTGGCCGGGTACGGCGGGAGGCGAGCGAGGAGAGCGAGGCCGCCAGGGCACTCGCGGAGCGCACGGTGTCGGACGCGATCGCGGAGTCGGAGCAGCTGCGGTCGGACGCGGCCGAGCACGCCCAGCGGGTGCGGACGCAGGCGTCGGACACCGTCGCCGAGGCCGAGCAGGCCGCCGCGCGCACCCGGGCGGAGGCCCGCCAGGACGCCAACCGCATCCGGTCGGACGCGGCGACCCAGGCCGACATGCTCATCTCGGAGGCGAGCAACGAGGCCGAGCGGCTCACCACCGAGACGATCCGGGACACCGACCGGCTGCGCCGGGAGACGGTCGCCGAGGCCGAGCGGCTGCGCTCGGAGACGATCACCGAGGCGGAGCGGCTGCGCTCGGAGACGATGACCGAGGCTGAGCGGGTCAGGTCCGAGGCGCGCGCCCAGGCCGAGCAGTTGGTCGGCGAGGCCACCGGCGAGGCGGAGCGGTTGCGGGCCGAGGCCGCCGACACGGTCGGGGCGGCCCAGCAGCACGCCGAGCGGATCCGCAGCGAGTCCGCACGGGTCAGGTCCGAGGCGGCAGCGGCGGCCGAGCGGCTGGTCAACTCCGCGCGCGAGGACGCCGAGCGCACCCTCGACGAGGCCCGCAGGGACGCCAACAAGCGGCGCTCCGAAGCGGCCGAGCAGGTCGACACGCTCATCACGGAGACCACCGCCGAGGCCGACAAGCTGCTCACCGAGGCACAGCAGCAGGCGCAGAAGACCACCGCGGAGGCGGAGGCGCGGTCCGACGGCATGGTCGGCGCGGCCCGTACCGAGGCCGACCGGCTGGTGTCCGAGGCGACGGTCGAGGGCAACGCGCGGGTGGAGAAGGCGCGTGCGGACGCGGACGAACTGCTCGTCGGCGCCCGCCGGGACGCCACCGCGATCAGGGAGCGCGCGGAGGAGCTGCGCGACCGTCTCACGGGCGAGATCGAGGGGCTGCACGAGCGGGCCCGCCGCGAGGCCGCCGAGACGATGAAGTCGACCGGCGACCGCTGCGACGCGCTGATCAAGGCCGCCGAGGAGCAGCTGCAGAAGGCACAGTCGAAGGCCAAGGAGCTGGTGTCGGAGGCGAACTCCGAGGCCGGTAAGGTGCGGATCGCCGCCGTCAGGAAGGCGGAGGGGCTCCTCAAGGAGGCTGAGCAGAAGAAGGCTTCGCTGGTCCGGGAGGCCGAGGAGCTCAAGGCCGAGGCGGTGCGCGAGGCGAAGCGCACCGTCGAGGAGGGCAAGCGCGAGCTGGAGACCCTGGTGCGCCGACGCGAGGACATCAATGTCGAGATCTCCCGTGTCCAGGACGTCCTGGAGGCGTTGGAATCCTTCGAGGCCCCGACAGCGGGCAAGGACGGCGGTGTCAGAGCGGGTGCGACGGTCGGCGCCCCCCGTTCGGGTGGCAAGGGGTCGGACAGCTAGCGCGGAGACCCTTCCGGCAGCTAGAACTAAGGCCGAATTCCGGTGCCTTCTGGGGCCTTTGCCCAGGTCTTTGGCAAGTCGTCCTACGGTCAACCACCCAAAAGGGGTCTCATTCTCCAGATCAAACGCGTATCCGCTCGATGACACACCGCTTCGGCCCCTAGGATTCCCCCTATCACCTCACCGGTCTCAGTCGACAGGAACCCCATGAGCGACACTTCCCCCTACGGCTTCGAGCTTGTGCGGCGTGGGTACGACCGCGCGCAGGTGGACGAACGCATCTCGAAGCTCGTCTCCGACCGCGACAGCGCTCTGGCCCGCATCACCGCTCTGGAAAAGCGCATCGAGGAGCTCCACCTCGAGACGCAGAACGCCCAGGCTCAGATGACCGACGCCGAGCCGTCGTACGCCGGTCTCGGCGCACGGGTCGAGAAGATCCTCCGCCTCGCCGAGGAAGAGGCCAAGGATCTGCGCGAGGAGGCCCGGCGCGCGGCCGAGCAGCACCGCGAGCTCGCCGAGTCGGCGGCGCAGCAGGTCCGCAACGACGCGGAGTCGTTCGCTGCGGAGCGCAAGGCCAAGGCCGAGGACGAGGGCGTCCGGGTCATCGAGAAGGCGAAGAGCGACGCCTCGCAGCTGCGTTCCGAGGCTCAGAAGGACGCGCAGTCCAAGCGTGAGGAGGCCGACGCCCTCTTCGAGGAGACCCGCGCGAAGGCCGCGCAGGCCGCCGCCGACTTCGAGACGAACCTGGCCAAGCGCCGCGAGCAGTCCGAGCGCGACCTGGCGTCCCGTCAGCAGAAGGCGGAGAAGCGTCTCGCGGAGATCGAGCACCGCGCGGAGCAGCTGCGCCTGGAGGCGGAGAAGCTGCGCACGGACGCCGAGCGCCGCGCCCGCCAGACCGTCGAGACGGCGCAGCGCCAGGCCGAGGACATCGTGGCCGACGCCAACGCCAAGGCGGACCGGATCCGTTCGGAATCCGAGCGGGAGCTGGCGGCTCTCACCAACCGCCGCGACTCCATCAACGCCCAGCTGACGAACGTGCGCGAGATGCTCGCCACGCTCACGGGCGCCGCGGTGGCCGCGGCCGGTTCGCCGGCCGACGACGAGCCGATCTCCCGGGGTGTTCCGGCGCAGCAGTCCCGGTGACCGTGTGAGAGGTTTCGAGTAGTGCGGCCTGGGCCCGCGTTCCCTCCGGGAGCGTGGGCCTTCGTCGTGGATCTGCGGTTGTTGACTACTTCGTCGGTCTCCGTTTGCCCGCCCGGGTAGCATTCGCCGATCCCGCGTCCTAGCGTGGTCGGCATGATCGAGCTCGAGGGGCTGACCAAGCGGTACGGCGAGAAGGTGGCGGTCGACAACCTGACCTTCGGCGTCAGAGCGGGCATCGTGACCGGCTTCCTCGGACCGAACGGGGCCGGGAAGTCGACGACGATGCGCATGATGCTCGGCCTCGACCGTCCCACCGCGGGGGACGTCCGCATCGACGGCAAGCACTACGAGCAGCTCAAGGACCCGCTGACGTACATCGGCGCCCTGCTGGACGCCAAGGCCATGCACGGCGGCCGCAGCGCCTACCACCACCTGCTGTGCCTCGCGCAGAGCAACGGCATCCCGACGCGGCGGGTGCACGAGGTGCTCGACACCGTCGGGCTCACCACGGTGGCGAAGAAGAAGGCCAAGGGGTTCTCGCTCGGCATGGGACAGCGGCTCGGCATCGCCGGCGCGCTGCTCGGCGACCCGCGGATCCTGATGTTCGACGAGCCGGTCAACGGGCTCGACCCCGAGGGCATCCACTGGATCCGCAACCTGATGAAGTCGCTGGCCGCGCAGGGCCGTACGGTCTTCGTCTCCTCCCACCTGATGAGCGAGATGGCGCTGACCGCCGACCACCTCGTCGTCATCGGGCAGGGGCGGCTGCTCGCCGACACCTCCATGGCCGACTTCATCGCGCAGAACTCGCGGTCGTACGTCCGCATCCGCACCCCGCAGCGCGAGCGGCTGCTCGACGTGCTGCACGATGTCGGCGTCACCGTCGTGGAGACCGGCAACGGTTCGCTGGAGGTCGACGGCAGCAAGGCGGAGTACATCGGTGAGCTGGCCGCGCAGCACCACATCGTGCTGCACGAGCTGAGCCCCCAGCAGGCCTCCCTGGAGGAGGCGTTCATGCAGCTCACCGCGGAGTCGGTCGAGTATCACGCACACTCCGACGCGCCCTCGGCGGCACCGCAGCCGTGGGGCGACGGCTGGAAGGGGAACTGAGCATGGCGGCGATCCAGGTCGTCCGGTCCGAATGGACCAAGATCCGGTCGGTGGCGTCCACGGTGTGGACGCTCTCGCTGGCCGTGGTCGTCACCGTCGCGCTCGGCATGCTGATCTCGGCACTGTCGAAGAACCAGTTCGACGACATGAGCCGCAACGACCGGCTCTCCTTCGACCCGACCTTCATCAGCTTCGCGGGCATGAGCCTCGGCCAGCTCGCGATGATCGTGTTCGGCGTGCTCGTGGTGTCGAACGAGTACAGCACCGGCATGATCCGCACCTCACTGGCCGCCGTGCCGCAGCGCGCGACCTTCCTGGTCAGCAAGATCGTGGTGGCCGCCGGCCTGGCCCTCGCGGTGGGCCTCGTCACCAGCTTCGTCGCCTTCTTCCTCGGGCAGGCGATGCTCGGCGAGCACAAGGCGTCGATCGGCGATCCCGGCGTGCTGCGGGCGGTCATCGGCGGCGGGATCTACATGGCCCTCATCGCGATGTTCTCGATGGGCGTCGCCGCGATGCTGCGCTCGCCGATGCTGTCGCTGGGCATCCTGATGCCGTTCTTCTTCCTGATCTCCAACATCCTGGGGAACGTCCCGGCCACGAAGAAGATCGGCCGCTTCCTGCCCGACCAGGCCGGCAGCAAGATCATGCAGGTCGTCACCCCGCTCGACGACGACACTCCGTACGGTCCCTGGGGCGGCCTCGGGATCATGGCGCTGTGGGTGGCCGTGGCGCTCATCGGTGGTTACGTCCTGCTCAGGAAGCGAGACGCCTGAACCTCCGGGCTTTGCTTTCATTTGAACGGAACCGTCAACGCCCCGATAAGCTCCTAACCCTTACGGGGGCGTGTGCCCCGCTGTCCTGAACCATTGCGATGGGTGCGCAGCATGATCGAGGCAGTCGGCCTGACCAAGCGCTACGGCGACAAGACCGCTGTGTCCAACCTCTCCTTCCAGGTGCGGCCCGGGGCCGTCACCGGCTTCCTCGGGCCCAACGGCTCGGGCAAGTCGACGACCATGCGGATGATCCTCGGCCTGGACAACCCCACCTCGGGGCAGGTGACGATCGGCGGCTACCCGTATCGCAGGCTGCCCAACGCCCCCCGCCAGGTCGGCGCCCTGCTGGACGCCAAGGCCGTCCACGGTGGCCGGGCCGCCCGCAACCACCTGCTGTGCCTGGCCCAGCTGTCCGGCATCCCGGCCCGCCGGGTCGACGAGGTACTGGGCGTGGTCGGCCTCCAGGACGTGGCGAGGAAGCGGTCCAGGGGCTTCTCGCTCGGCATGGGACAGCGGCTCGGCATCGCCGCCGCCCTGCTCGGCGACCCCCAGGTGCTGCTGTTCGACGAGCCGGTCAACGGGCTCGACCCCGAGGGCATCCTCTGGGTGCGGAACCTGATGAAGGCGCTCGCGGCGGAGGGCCGTACCGTCTTCGTCTCCTCCCACCTGATGAGCGAGATGGCGGTGACCGCGGACCACCTGATCGTCATCGGGCGCGGGCAGCTGCTCGCCGACATGAACATCAAGGAGTTCATCTCGGCGAACTCGGCCGACTTCGCACGCGTGCGGACGCCCGCCACCGAGCCGCAACTGCGCGAGAAGCTGTCGTCCGCGCTCACCGGGGCGGGCGGCCACGTCATGCCGGAGCAGGACGGCGCGCTGCGCGTGACGGGACTTCCCCTCCCCCGCATCAGCGACATCGCGCACGGCACCGACGTACGCCTGTGGGAGCTGTCGCCGCACCAGGCCTCGCTGGAGGAGGCGTACATGCGGATGACGCAGGGCGCGGTCGACTACCGCTCGACCATCGACGAGAAGGCGGGCCTCCAGCAGCCGCTGCCGCCGGGTGTGCAGCCGCCGATGCCGGTACCGGGGCAGGGCCAGACGGGCTGGTACGCCCCGCCGCCGCCCCAGCAGGGGGCACAGCCCTTCCCGGGCGCTCCCGGGCAGCCGGCCGCCGGTCCGTACGGGACGCCCCTCACGCCCGCGCCCGGCGGGGCTCCCGCCGCGGGCGGCACACCCAACCCGTACGCGCAGGCGACGCCGGCGGCCCCGCAGTCCGCGGCGCCGCAGCCCTCCGCACCCGCCTCCGACCTGACCGAGCCCGAGGACGCCCGATGAGTACCCCGCAGCCCCCGATGCCACAGGCCGCCCCCAGCCGGCCGGCGGCGCCCGGACCGTCGTACCCCTCGTACACCTCGCCGATCCCGGTGGTGCGCACGCACCTCGGGCATGCGATCGCCTCCGAGTGGACGAAGATCAAGTCGGTGCGCTCCACGATGTGGACGCTCGGTGTCTTCGTGCTGCTCGTCATCGGTATCGGGCTGGGGGCCGGTGCACTGGTCGCCTCCAGCTCCGAAACGGGCGACATGGAGGGCCAGAACCCGCTGTCGTTGGGGTTCTTCGGGCTGCTGCTCGGCAGCATGTGCGTCATCACGCTCGGCGTGCTGACCACGGCCTCCGAGTACGGAACCGGCATGATCCGCACCACGATGGTCGCCTGTCCCTCCCGCGGCCGGGTCCTCGCGGCGAAGGCGATCGTGTTCTTCGCGGTCGCGTTCGTGGTCACGCTGGCGTCGGCCGTCGTCGTCGCCCTCGTGGACGTCGCCCTGCTGGACGGTGCCAAGGAGCCGACCGCTCAGGAGTGGCTGAAAGGCACGGTCGGCATCTCGCTGTACATCGCGCTGCTCGGGCTGCTCTCGCTGGTCATCGGCTCGATCATCCGGCACTCGGCGGGCGCGATCACCGTCATGATCGGCCTGGTGCTGGCCCCGCTGGTCCTCGCGCTGTTCATGTTCTCGCAGTCACTGGAGAGCCTGCGTGAGGCCCTGTTCGAGTACTCCATCCCGAACCAGCTCAGCGTCTTCTACTCCAACTCCCTCACCGAGTCCGGCCCCTCCGGCTGGGACCCGCTGTGGATCGCCTTCGGCGTGACGGCGGCCGCGTTCGCCGGCGCCTACGCGCTGCTGGAGAAGCGGGACGTGTAGCCCGCTGCGAGAGCTCGGGTTCGGTCGGCCGTTCGTCCGGTCGGTCGGTCGGTCGGTCGGTCAGAACCTCGGCGCGTTACGGGGCCGCTGCACCCGCGTGGTGCGGCGGTCCTTGGCGTTCCAGCACGCCTTGTGCCAGTGCCGGCGCTCGTCGACCCCCGAGTGCTCCGGCCAGGCCACCACGTGCGGGACGCCGTCCGGGATGAGCTGCTCGCAGCCCGGGCAGCGGTACGTCTTGCCCTGCGCGCTCGCCCCGGCCACGTTCCGTACGCTCCACTGCTCGCCCCGCCAGTCCTCCACGCTCTGCCAGCCGCCGTAACTGCGGGGCCGGTCGTCCTCGGCACTGCGGCCGGACGAGTCGGTTCCCTTGGGTCGGTTGCGACGCGGGGACACAGGACACCTCACGGGGCTCTTCAGGTTGCAGGGCTCATGTCCAGCCTACGCGGCGCGGGCCGGGGCCCGCGGGGAGAACCGACCCCACAAGCCCCCTTCCGGGGGACCCATTCTGCAGACAATCTGCAAATCTCTTCGCCGGACCGTGTCCTCGGCACGTGTCGGACGGTTATGCGGTGTGGGGGAGCTCCTGTCGGAGCCAAGGAAGCAGGAAGAGCGATGCGCGTAGGTTGTTTCGTATTGGCGGCCCAGTTCCCGGGGCAGGGCCAGGGGGAGGCGCTGCACCGCGCGGTCCGCTCGGCGGAGGTCGCCGAGGAGGCCGGGCTGGACGCGGTCTGGCTGGCCGAGCACCACTTCGTGCCGTACGGCACCTGCCCGTCGGCAGTCACCCTGGCCGCGTTACTGCTCGGCCGCACCCGCCGCATCACCGTCGGCACGGCCGTGAGCGTGCTGTCCACCACCCACCCCGTGTCCCTCGGCGAACAGGCCGCGCTGCTGCACCTGACGAGCGGCGGCCGCTTCTCGCTGGGTGTGGGGCGCGGCGGTCCGTGGGTCGACCTGGAGGTCTTCGGCACGGGGCTGGAGGCGTACGAGTCGGGGTTCCCGGAATCACTCGATCTGCTGGTCCGCTGGCTGCGGGAACCGGCGGTCGCGGCCTCCGGCGAGCGGTTCACGTTCCGCGAAGTGCCCGTCGTCCCCCGTCCGTCGGAGGCGCTGACCGACACCGCGGGCCCCGAGGTGATCGTCGCGTGCACATCACCGGCGAGTGTGCGGCTGGCCGCCGAGCGCGGGCTGCCGATGCTGCTCGGGATGCATTCCGGAGACGAGGAGAAGGCCGAGATGGTCGCCCTGTGGCGCAGGCACGCCCGCGTCTGCGGGCATCCGCCGGAGCGGATCCTCGGCGCGGCCCATGTCTCGGCGGGCGTCTGCCAGATCGCGGACCGGCGCCAGGACGCGGTGGAGACGCTGACGAAGGCGATGCCCAGCTGGCTGAAACAGGGGCTCGGCGCCCATGTCACGGTGGACGGCCGCGAGCGCGGGATGCGCGACCCGCTGGCGTACACCGAACTGCTCTGCGGGCTGCACCCGGTGGGCCCTCCGCGACTGTGCGCCGACCGGCTCGCGGCGACCAGCGAGCGCACCGGTGTCTCCCGTTTCGCCCTGCTCGTCGAGGGTTCGGGAGATCTGGCGGCGACGGAGGAGAACGTACGGCGGCTCGGTGCCGAAGTCGTCCCGCACCTTGGTTGAACCGCCCCCCGCCGACTCATCTGGTCGGCAGGGAACTTGCCGCTCCGGCACACAATGCACCTCCCGGGTACGGAGCGGCAAACCGACGCTCACTGCGTCAGCAGTCCCGAAGTTCCGGGGACTGGTTCAACAACTGGTTGCGCGCCGAGGTGAAGCGGGCCAGCGTCTCGTCGACAGAGGAGTCCAACGGGAAGACGGCCACGCGGTGGCAGTTCTGGAAGGCCAGCCTGACCCCGAAGTGCCGTTGCAGCGCGCCGCGTATCGCGTCGCTCGCAAGCGCACGCAGTAACTGGCCGCGTGCCTGCTCGTCCGGCGGAGGCGTCTGGTTGTCGGCGAACGAGCCGCCGTCGACCTTCAGTTGGGCCACCAGAGAGCTGATCATCTCCCATGCGTAGGGCAGGGAGGTCCGGACGCAGTCGACGAAGGCAGCTTCGTCGACCTCGCCTCGCTCGGCCTGTTCCAGTAGGGCCGGTGAGACGTCGAGCGACATGAGTTCTCCTCTCGCACCCCCGGGTCACGGGGGTTGCCGGACAGATAAGGGGAGTTCGGGACTCAAACACGCTGCGTACACGAGTCGCGACCTCCCGTTTACTACCGTAGGCAACCGACGGTGACGGCACCAGGAAAACGCGTACATAGCCACGCCTCGTTGGGCACACTTCGGCCACAACCGAACAGGCATGTTCCAGAACAAGAGGGACGTGCCGCGAGCCCTCGGGTGAGGGGGGTGGTGGGCGAGGGGAGGGCTGGAGGGATGTGCCGCAGGTCCTCGCGTGCGGGTGGCTGGGTAGGGCGGGAGGGCTGGAGGGACGTGCCGCGGACCCTCGGGTGAGGGGGGTGGTGGGTGCCGGGAGGGCTGGGCGTCGGAGGGCGAATCGCGCGTACCTGTGGCTGTCGAGTAGCGTTGCCGACCATGCGTCTCGTCATTGCCCGTTGCTCCGTCGACTACGCGGGCCGGCTCACCGCCCACCTTCCCTCGGCCCCCCGTCTGATCCTGGTGAAGGCGGACGGCAGCGTCTCGATCCACGCGGACGACCGGGCCTACAAGCCACTGAACTGGATGTCGCCGCCCTGCACGCTGAAGGAGGGTGCGGGCGACGAGGAAGGCGTCTGGACCGTCATCAACAAAGCGGGCGAGAAGCTCATCATCACGATGGAGGAAGTCCTCCACGACTCCTCGCACGAACTGGGCGTGGACCCCGGCCTGATCAAGGACGGCGTGGAAGCACACCTTCAGGAGCTCCTCGCCGATCGCATCGAGACCCTCGGCGAGGGCTACACCCTCATCCGCCGCGAGTACATGACGGCCATCGGGCCGGTCGACATCCTGTGCCGGGACGCGGACGGGCAGACCGTCGCGGTCGAGATCAAACGGCGCGGTGAGATCGACGGGGTCGAGCAACTCACCCGCTATCTCGAACTGTTGAACCGCGATCCCCATCTCGCCCCGGTCCGCGGCGTCTTCGCCGCGCAGGAGATCAAGCCCCAGGCCCGCGTCCTCGCCACGGACCGGGGCATCGGCTGCACGGTCCTCGACTACAACGGGCTGCGCGGCATCGAGGACGACAAGCTGCGGCTGTTCTGAGAGTCACACGCTGCGGGTTGTCCTGACGGTCACACGCTGCGGTTGTCCTGACGGTCACACGCTGCGGTTGTCCTGACGGTCACACGCTGCGGTTGTCCTGACGGTCACACGCCGCGGCTGTTCTGACGGTCGCTCCCCCACCCGGTCGATCCGCCACGACGAGAAGGGCCCGGTCCGCTGTCGTCGGCGGACCGGGCCCTTCCGTGCTGAACGGGTCGTCAGATCACCGGGTCCGAGGTGCCCGGTGAGCCCGCCTCGCTGCTCTGCGGGGCGCCGGCGCTCGCGGAGCTGCTGGTCTCCACGGGGGCGCTGGAGGACGCGGGGCCGCTGGCCGAGTCGGAGCTCCCCGGGGAGGTCGTCGGCGGGTCCGTGGGCGGGTCCGTCGGAGGATCCGTCGGGGTGCCCGTCGGCGGGTCCGTGGACGGATCGGTCGAGGGAACCGTCGGCGGTGTCGACGGGGACGTGGGCGGCTTGGACGGGGACGTGGGCGGAGTCGTCGTGGACGGCTTCGAGGAGCTCGACGGGCCGCTGCTCGGTTCCTTCGTCGTGCTCGGGTCGCCGGACGGCGTCGCCGGATCCGTCGGCGTCGGGTCGTCGGACGTACCGAGCATGCCGTCGGGGCCCAGGTCGCTCGGCCGGACGGCCACCGTGTCGGCGCCGCTGCTGCCGTCGTCGTTCTTCGGTACGTCGGCGCCCAGGCTGCCGTCGTCCGTGCCCTGGCTGGCGGACGGGTCCACGCTGACCTGCTTGGCCGGCGGGTTGGCGTCGTTGTCGGAGGTGGCGCCGAGCGTCACCACCGTGCCCAGTACGGCCACCAGCAGCGCGCCCGCGCCCGCCGCCACGAGGTTGCGCCGGGCCAGGCCCCTGAGACCGCCGCGCGCCTTGTGCGTCGACGGAGTCAGCCCGGTGGGCCGGGACGCGGCGGGTGCGGAGGACGACGAGCGGTACGTGACCAGCGTGCCGCTGTCGGAGGGCGGTTGGAGCGGCGGGAACGCGGCCAGGACGCCGCCCGGGGGCGACTGGGACTCCTCGGACCGCGCGTCGGGCACCTCCTCCCCTGCCATGGCACCGAGGCCGGGCAGAAGGGCCAGGCCGGGGGTGTCGCCGGAGCGGTCGGCGACCAGGGCCAGGGCGCGGCGGCCGGCGACGGTACCGCGCTTGTCGGAGAGGGCGCCGCGCAGGCCGATGGAGGCCTCCAGTTCGGCGCGGGCCCGGTCGAGCTGTCCGTCGCAGAGCGCGAGGACGCCCAGTTCGTGGTGGAAGTAGGCCTGTTCGGCGACCTCACCGGCGAGCCGGGAGGCCTCGGCGCCGGAGCGCAGCGCTCGCTCCCAGGCACTCCAGTGCCCGCCCGCGGCGAACGCGGGTGCCGCCGTGCGGGCCAGCTGAACACCGGGGCTCTCCTCGCCCTCGGCGGGCGGGGCCGTGGCCGGGACGAGGCCGGTGAGGGCGCCGAGCAGGGCGTCCGCCTCGGCGCACACCCGCTCCGGGGTGACCGAGGGGTGTCCGGCCCACCAGGTGTAGTGCTGGGCGGCGGCGAGTGCGCGGGCCTCGGCCTCGTCGCCGTATCCGGCGGCCTCCAGCTGGGCCTGGACGCCGGTGGCGAGCCGATAGCGGGAGCCGACCGGGGAGACCAGTCCGCAGACGGCCAGTTCACCGAGCGCGGCGTCCGCGTGGGTGTCGCCGACGAGTGCGGGCAGATGGGCCTGGTGGGGCACCTCGCCGCCGAGGGCGACGGCGAACCGCAGGGTGGCGCGCGCCGAGTCGCTGAGCCGGGAGGCGAGCAGCGGGGCGGGCGCGGCGGTCTCGCCGACCGAGGACAGGGGGACGTTCTCGTTCTCGTCCGGTTCGAAGGGCACGTCGGCCGGGAGGGCGTCCGCGAAGACACCGAACTCGTCGACGGCACCGGCGCCCGCCCGCAGCCGGTCGCGCTGCCGCAGCAGGGCCCCGGCCTGGACGAAACGCAGGGGCAGCCCTTCGGACTCGAACCAGAGGTCGCCGGCCCAGTTGGACTCCTCCTCCGTGAGCACCCGGCCGACCGCGCGCTCCAGGAGTTCCACGCCGTCGGCGCGTTCCAGGCCGCCGAGGGAGACCTCTTCGAGGGCGGAACCGGCGGACGGGGCGGGCACATCGGGGGTGGCCGCGATCAGGAAGGCGCACTCGGGTGTGGCGTCCAGCAGCTCGTCGAGGGCGGTCCCGCCGAACTCGACGTCGTCGAGGACGACGACCGCACCGATCTCCCGGACCAGGCCGAGCAGCTCGTCCCGGCCGGGGCGGTGCAGGGGCGCGTTGTGGACGGCGTAGAAGAGGTCGTACAGCAGGTCGCTCGCGGCGCGGCGGAAGCCGCTGAGGCGGATGACGCCGTCGGGGGCGAGGTCCGCGCAGTCCTCGGCGACGACGTCGAGGAGGCTGGTGCGGCCGGAGCCGGCCGGGCCGGTCAGCCGGACGGAGCGGCCGCGGGCGAGCAGCCGTACGAGACGTTCGCGTACGTCCTGGCGGGCCAGCAGTGGCAGCTCGGGCCGGGGCGGGCCGGGCGGGACCGGTGGGGTGGCGGCGCGGGCGGCCTCGGCGCGTTCGGCGGTGGTGAGTTTCGCGGGCCTGGCAGGTGGTGCTCCCCCGCTCTCGGTCGCGCTCGAGCGGGAGGTGTGCACAGGCGGGCGGAGCTCTATCTCGCTGCCGTCGACGGGGTTGACGGTGAGCAGGTAGTCGCCCGTGACGAGCCGCACCGTGCGGGCCGGTGCGGGTGCGTGGGGTGTGAAGTCGGGCGTGCGGGAGTCCCTGGGCGGACGCGGGCGCGGCGCGGGGCCTGCACCGGTCTCGAATGCACTCGACTGGGAGATGCTCCCATCGTCGTGGCCGTACTCCTCGGGTTCCCGGTCGTTCGGGTCCATAGGTTCAAGCCCCCCAAAAGCGTCGTGTGCCAGTTCCGGCCCCTCCCGGCCTGTTGCACACCGCGCTGTCGCTTCTGGTCCGGGCCCGCTCGAGGGTTGTCACACTGCGGGCGACCGAACCCTAAACCTTGGCACAGTATCCACGACAGCCGGGGGCCCCGCGCCGTCCGAGACGTTACATTCTCATCAGGATTGCGAGCGTCATACGTTTCGCGTCGTATCGGACATTCTCTCCCGCTCCGCCGGACCACATCGGTTCCGGGTGTCACACCCGGGGCAGGGACTCCACCCCGATGCCGCCCTCGATCGCCAGGATGCGGTGCAGTCTCGTGGCGACGAGCAGGCGCTGCATCTGTGGCGGTACGTCGCGCAGGACCAGGCGTCGGCCGCAGCGGCCGGCCCGTCGGTGCGCTCCCATGATCACCCCGAGTCCGGTGGCGTCCCAGGAGTCCAGCTCGGACAGGTCCAGTACCAGATCGCCGACTCCGTCGTCGACGGCCGAGTGCAGGACCGTACGGGCGTCCGCCGCGCTGCGGACGTCGAGGCGGCCCCCGACGACCAGCTCGGCGTGGTCGCCCCTGATGTACATATGCGCTCCCCTGTGGCTGGGTGCCGTGCTCCGCGAATGTGTCGCCTTGCCGTGTGCCAGGTGATGCAACCTCTGACGCCGCTCGACGCTCAGAGGTTGCCGTCTGTAAGCGAACCGATACCGAATTCACCCGGGCGTGTGCGGCGCCGGGGGCGTGTGCGGTTCCGGAGGTGTCAGTGCTTGTCTCGGAGGTTTCAGTGCTTGCGCCGGAGGTCCCGGTGCTTGTCTCGGAGGTTTCAGTGCTTACGCCGGAGGTCGCGGTGCTTACGCCGGAGGTTCCGGTGCTCACGCCGGAGGTCACGGTGCTTGCATCGGGGATCTCCCTGCATCTCAGTGCTTGTAGAAGCCCTGCCCGCTCTTGCGTCCGATGTCACCGGCGTCCACCATCCGGCGCATCAGCTCCGGCGGGGCGAACTTCTCGTCCTGCGACTCGGTGTAGATGTTGCTGGTGGCGTGCAGCAGGATGTCGACGCCGGTCAGGTCCGCCGTCGCCAACGGGCCCATCGCGTGGCCGAAGCCCAGCTTGCAGGCGAGGTCGATGTCCTCGGCGGTGGCCACGCCCGACTCGTAGAGCTTGGCGGCCTCGACCACGAGCGCCGAGATGAGACGGGTCGTCACAAAGCCGGCCACGTCCCGGTTGACGACGATGCAGGTCTTGCCGACGGACTCGGCGAACTCCCGTGCGATGGCGAGGGTTTCGTCGCTCGTCTTGTAGCCGCGCACGAGTTCGCACAGCTGCATCATCGGAACCGGCGAGAAGAAGTGCGTGCCGACGACGCGCTCCGGGCGCTCCGTCACGGCCGCGATCTTGGTGATCGGGATGGCGGAGGTGTTGGAGGCGAGGACGGCGTCGTCGCGGACGATCTTGTCGAGCGTGCGGAAGATCTCGTGCTTGACTTCCAGCTTCTCGAAGACGGCCTCGACGACGATGTCCGCGTCGGCGGCGGCGTCCAGATCGGTGGTCGCGGTGATCCGGGCGAGGGCGGCGTCGGCGTCGTGCGCCTCCAGCTTGCCCTTGCTCACGAACTTGTCGTACGAGGCCTTGATGCCGTCGGTGCCCCGTTTGAGTGCCTCGTCGGTCACGTCGCGCAGGACGACGTCCCAGCCGGCCTGTGCGGAGACCTGGGCGATACCGGAACCCATCAGGCCGGCGCCGATGACGGCAAGCTTCCGTGCCACTGTGCGACTCCCCTTTGATGACTGCACACGAGCGCTCACACGCTGTTCAAATTGGCTCTTCGGCGGACCATAGCGCTCGCGAGGGGTGCTGTGACCGCTAAGTAACGCGCGTCACGTCTCATCTGACGGACATCACACCGGCGCGGATCACCGGACGCCTCGTGCGCCGTAGTTGAGCACCTTCTCACTCAACAGCTCCTCGATGCCATCGAGAAGCACGAGTATCTCTCGTGACACTTCGTCCGGATTGCGTCCGGCGACCATCTCTCGGCCGACGGCGACGAAAACCGTCTGGTGGATCCAGCAGATCTGACCGGCGATCAGGCCCGGCAGCGGGTCGTCGGGAGCGGCACCGGTCTCCTCGCGGAGGGTCGCCTCCAGGTGCTCGTGGATCTCCTGCTGAAGGCTCCACAGCCGGGAGCGCAGCGGCGGCGCGTCATGGATGCAGCGCATGAAGCGGTCGTATCCCTCCATGAGGCCGACCCGGGGCGAGACCGTCTCGACCTCACGGCGCAGCTCACGCAGGACGGACCGGGCGGCCGACTCCCCCGGGTCCCGGGCCCGGACCCAGCGCGAGAGTTGCTCGACGACACCGGCGGAGCGGTCGAAGAAGAGGTCCTCCTTGGCCGGGAAGTAGTTGTAGACGGTGTTCGCGGAGACGTCGGCGGCCTCCGCCACGTCCGCGATGGTCACGGTCACGAAGCCGTGCTCCAGAAACAGCCCGGTGGCGATGTCCGAGATGCGCTGCCTGGTCTCGCGCTTCTTCCGCTCCCTGAGTCCCTCAGCCATGTCCGGATTCTAGCGCTTCTTGGGTTCCCTGAAATTTTGGGGACATTGCAAAATTTAAGAGACTCTGTTTTTCTGGGGCCATGGCAATCATCAGTACGGCCGGTCTGGCTCGTACCTTCCGGACGAAGAACGGCCCCGTGGACGCCGTGCGCGGCATCGACCTCACCGTCCGCGAGGGCGAGATCCTCGGCTTCCTGGGCCCGAACGGCGCCGGGAAGACCACGACCCTGCGCATGTTGACCACTTTGCTCACCCCCACCGGCGGCGCGGCCACCGTCGCCGGCTGCGATCTGGTGTCCGACCCGGCCGGAGTGCGGCGGGCGTGCGGCTATGTGGCGCAGTCCGGCGGGGTCGACCCGCAGATCACCGTGCGGGAGGAACTGGTCACCCAGGGCCGCCTTTACCGTCTGACGAAGGCTCAGGCGACCGACCGGGCCGATGAGTTGGCTCGCGATCTCGGCCTCACCGAGCTGCTGGACCGCAAGGCGGGCGCGCTCTCCGGCGGCGAGCGGCGACGCCTGGACATCGCGATGGCGCTCACCCACCGCCCGCGGCTGCTGTTCCTGGACGAGCCGACGACCGGCCTGGACCCGGGCAGCCGGGCCGACCTGTGGGACCTGGTCCGGCGGCTGCGCGACGAGCACGGCACGACCGTCTTCCTGACCACCCACTACCTCGACGAGGCCGACACCCTCGCCGACCGACTCGTGATCGTCGACCGGGGCGTGGTCGTGGCGGAGGGCACACCGAGCGCGCTGAAGCTGGAGTATGGCGGCTCGATCGACGCGTCCCTCCAGGACACGTTCCTCGCGATCACCGGCCGCAGCGCCACACCGACCGACGCCGCCCCCGTCGCCGTATAGGAACCCCTGGCCGTACAGGACCCCTCAGCCGTACAGGACCCCGACATGATGCTGCTCCACGACACGGCCCTCATCTACGGCCGCTACCTCCGCCAGTCCCTCCGCTCCCGCTTCGCGCTGCTCTTCGGCATGCTGATGCCGCTGCTGTATCTGGTGTTCTTCGGCCCGCTGCTGACCGATCTGCCGTTGGGCGGGCGGGGCAGTTCGTGGCAGGTACTGGTCCCCGGCCTGCTGCTCCAACTCGGGCTGTTCGGGGCGCTGTTCGCGGGATTCATGATCATCGTCGAGAACAGCCAGGGCGTGGTCGAGCGCATGCGGGTGACCCCCGTCAGCCGCCTCGCGCTCCTGCTGGGCCGGGTGCTGCGCGACGCCACGGTGTTCGTCTTCCAGGCCGTACTGCTGGTGCTGGCCGCGCTGGTGGCGGGCCTGCGCGCACCCCTCGCGGGTGTGCTGATCGGCTTCGCGTTCGTCGCGCTGCTCACCGTCTCGCTGGCCTCGCTGTCGTACGCGCTGGCGATGAAGGTCCACCGCCCGGGGGAGTTCGGCCCCATGATCAACGCGGTGAGCATGCCGTCCATGCTGCTGTCCGGCCTGATGCTCCCCATGACCCTGGCCCCGGGCTGGCTGGACGTCCTCTCCCACTTCATGCCGTTCCGCTATCTGGTGGACGCGATGCGGGACGCGTACGTGGGCTCGTACACCACGGCCGCCATGCTGTACGGCGTCCTGGTGGCCGTCGGGCTCACCGTGCTGTCCGTGACAGTGGGCACACGGGTCTTCCGGACGTCCGGGGCGTAATTAGTCTGGACTCATGGTCAATCTGACGCGCATCTACACGAAGACCGGCGACAAGGGCACCACCAACCTCGGTGACATGAGCCGGGTCGCCAAGACCGATCTGCGGATCTCCGCGTACGCGGACGCCAACGAGGCGAACGCGGTGATCGGCACGGCGATCGCGCTGGGCAGCCTGGACGAGGAGATCGTCAAGGTCCTCACCCGCGTCCAGAACGACCTGTTCGACGTGGGCGCGGACCTGTCGACCCCGGTGGCGGTGAACCCGGAGTACCCGCCCCTGCGGGTCGAGCAGTTCTACGTCGACAAGCTGGAGGCGGACTGCGACCGCTTCAACGAGCAGCTGGAGAAGCTCCGCTCCTTCATCCTCCCCGGCGGCACCCCGGGCGCGGCCCTCCTCCACCAGGCCTGCACGGTCGTCCGCCGGGCCGAGCGCTCCACCTGGTTCGCGCTGGAGGCCCACGGCGAGACCATGAACCCGCTCACCGCGACCTACCTCAACCGCCTGTCCGATCTCCTGTTCATCCTCGCGAGGGCGGCGAACCGGGAGATCGGGGACGTGCTGTGGGTGCCGGGCGGGGAGCGTTGACGCGACCGGTGGTGTGCCGGCGGGGAGCGTCAGCGCGACCGCTGGTGTGCCGCCCGGTACAGGCCCAGGGCGATGTACACGCCTGGGACGCACATCATCACCACGCCGACCTTCGTCAGGGTGACGACCGGGACCTCCACTCCTTCGGTGGACAGCCACAGCACCAGGCCGGCGGCGAAGGTGCCGACTCCTTCCAGCAGGTTTCTGGACGACGTCTGACTCATCGGCGAACCTCTTCCTTCGGTGACGTGGGCCGCGGCTCCTGCCCGGTCCCGGTCGGTGCCTTCTTCGGCCGGACCAGGTAGCCCAGCGCGACCAGGCCGTGGATGCCGGCGGTCCGCAGCGCCGTCCACTGGAAGGCCCGCAGGGACGAGACGTCGCCGCGGGCGCCGACGTACCAGATGGCCCCCTGCAGCAGCGCGCACGCGACGGCCGCCGCCAGGACCGTACGCAGCCAGAGCCGGCCCTCGTGCCTCGGCGAGGGGCTGTCCAACGCGGGCATCGCGACCCGCCTCGACATGGCGGAGGCGACGGTGAAGACGCACGTCAGCCGGTTGCTGGGGAAGCTGGAGCTGCGCAGTCGGGTCCAGGCGGCCGTACTGGCGCAGGAGTTGGGGATCTAGCAGAGACGCGGGGCACTGGTCCAGACCTATTGACCTATGGTCCAGACCTTTCTATTCTCGCGACACTGCGGGCGTGATGGCTCAGATCACACCCCACCACTCCCCGAAGGAGGCGCACAGCATGCGCTTCAGACACAGAGCCGCGGCAGGGTTCACCACCCTGCTGCTCCCCTTCACCGGTCTGATGGGACTCGCCGGCCCCGCCCACGCCGCGACCAGCGCCACCACCACCGCCACCGCTGCTACCGCCGCTGCTGGCGCCACCGCCACCTACGCCAAGACGCAGGACTGGGGATCCGGCTTCGAGGGCAAATGGACGGTGAAGAACACCGGCACCACCGCCCTCAGCTCCTGGACCGTCGAGTGGGACTTCCCCTCCGGTACGTCCGTCACCTCCGCCTGGGACGCCGACGTCACCTCCGCCGGCACCCACTGGACCGCCAGGAACAAGTCCTGGAACGGCTCCCTCGCCCCCGGCGCCTCCGTCTCCTTCGGCTTCAACGGCGCCGGCACCGGCTCGCCCGCCAACTGCAAGCTCAACGGCGGCAGCTGCGACGGCGGCACGGTCCCCGGTGACGCGGCCCCCTCCGCCCCCGGCAAACCCACCGCCTCCGGCGTCACCAACACCTCGGTGAAGCTGGCCTGGAGCGCGGCCACCGACGACAAGGGCATCAAGAACTACGACGTACTGCGCGACGGCACCAAGGTCGCGACCGTCACCAGTACGAGTTACACGGACACCGGACTCACCGCCGGCACCGACTACTCCTACACCGTCCAGGCCCGCGACACCGCCGACCAGACCGGCCCGGCCAGTGCCGCGGTCGCCGTGCGCACCACCGGCGGCCCCACCGATCCCCCGCCGACCGGTGCCAAGGTCAAGCTCGGCTACTTCACCGAGTGGGGTGTCTACGGCCGCAACTACCAGGTCAAGAACCTGGTGACCTCCGGCTCCGCGTCGAAGATCACGCACATCAACTACGCGTTCGGCAACGTCAAGGACGGCAAGTGCGTCGTCGACGACACCTTCGCCGCCTACGACAAGGCGTACACGGCCGACCAGTCGGTCAGCGGCACCGCCGACACCTGGGACCAGCCGCTGCGCGGCAACTTCAACCAGCTGCGCCAGCTCAAGGCCAAGTACCCGCACCTGAAGGTGCTGTACTCGTTCGGCGGCTGGACCTACTCCGGCGGCTTCGCGCAGGCCGCGGCCAACCCGGCCGCCTTCGCCGCCTCCTGCAAGGCCGTGGTGGAGGACCCGCGCTGGGCCGACGTCTTCGACGGCATCGACATCGACTGGGAGTACCCGAACGCCTGCGGCCTGACCTGCGACACCAGCGGGGCGGCGGCCTTCAGGAACCTGATGTCGGCGCTGCGTTCGGAGTTCGGCTCCACGTCCCTCGTCACCGCGGCCATCACCGCCGACGGCTCCTCCGGCGGCAAGATCGACGCGGCCGACTACGGGGGCGCCTCGAACTATGTCGACTGGTACAACGTGATGACGTACGACTACTTCGGCGCCTGGGCGAGCACCGGCCCCACCGCCCCGCACGCGCCGCTCACCTCGTACTCCGGCATCCCGACCGCCGGCTTCGACACCGCCGACGCCATCGCCAAGCTGAAGGCGAAGGGCGTCCCGTCCGCCAAACTGCTGCTCGGCATCGGCTTCTACGGCCGCGGCTGGACCGGCGTCACCCAGTCCGCGCCCGGCGGCACGGCGACCGGCGCGGCACCCGGCACCTACGAGGCCGGCATCGAGGACTACAAGGTCCTGAAGAACTCCTGCCCGGTCACCGGCACCGTCGCGGGCACGGCGTACGCGCACTGCGGCACCAACTGGTGGTCCTACGACACTCCCTCGACAATCGCCGGGAAGATGACGTGGGCGAAGAACCAGGGCCTGGGCGGCGCGTTCTTCTGGGAGTTCAGCGGTGACACCAGCAACGGCGAACTGGTGAGCGCCATCAACAGCGGGCTGTCGTAACCGGCTTACGTGCCGACGGGTGAATGTGGCCACCCCATCGCTACGCCACATTCACCCGTTGCCCGGGCGGGGCCGCCTCCAGCCACGCGAGGAAACCGGTCAGCGCGTCCTCGCTCATCGCGAGTTCCAGGCGCGTGCCCCGGTGCAGGCAGGTGAGGACGATGTGGTCGGAGATCAGCGCCAGTTCCTCCTCACCCTCGGGGACCCGGCGGCCGGCCACCTCGATCGCGAAGCGTTCCAGGACGCGGCGCGGGCGAGGGGAGTAGGAGAAGATGCGGTACCACTCGACGCGGTCGCCGTTGTAGCGGGCGACGCCGTAGCTCCAGCCCTTGCCGCTGGTGTCGGGTTTCTCCGGGACGTCCCAGCGCAGACTGCAGTCGAAGGTGCCGCCGGAGCGCTGGATGAGCCTGCGGCGCAGGCCGAAGACGAACAGCGCCAGCACCACAAAGGCGACCACGACTCCGCACACAGTCAGAGCGAGGACCATCGACACCGACCTCCTCGTCTCCTAGGTACCGAAAGTAGGTAACGGAACGGAAAAAACACCTCTATCTGCCTCAGCCGCGGCCGGCTCCGGATTGCTCCGGTGCCTGCCGCGGCTGAGTGACGTCATATGCCCGCCGGGGTCAGCGTGTCGCCGTCGCCGCCCGCAGTCGGACGTCCGCACGACGTTCCGCGGAGGCGTCGCCCTCCGCCTTCGCGCGTTCGAGCTCGCGCTCCACGCGCTGGACGTCGATCTCGTCCGACAGCTCGGCGATCTCGGCGAGCAGCGACAGCTTGTTGTCGGCGAACGAGATGAAACCGCCGTGCACCGCGGCGACGACCGTTCCGCCGTCACTCGTACGGATGGTCACCGGGCCCGACTCCAGCACACCGAGCAGCGGCTGGTGACCGGGCATGACGCCGATGTCGCCGGACGTGGTGCGCGCGACGACCAGGGTGGCCTCGCCGGACCAGACCTCTCGGTCGGCCGCGACCAGCGCGACGTGCAGCTCAGCAGCCAAGGTGGCTCCTCGGGTCACCACCCGGCGGTTGTGCCGGGTGTTGGTTACAAGTCTAGTGGGCGTGGAAGAGGGGGCGGGACGTACCCCGCCCCCTCAGGCGTGAGCCGAAGGGCTCACTTCGAACCGGGGAGTCAGGAGACGCCCAGCTCCTTGGCGTTGGCCTTCAGGTCCTCGATACCACCGCACAGGAAGAACGCCTGCTCCGGGAAGTGGTCGTAGTCGCCGTCGATGATCGCGTTGAACGCGATGATCGACTCTTCCAGCGGGACGTCCGACCCGTCGACGCCGGTGAACTGCTTGGCGACGTGGGTGTTCTGGGACAGGAAGCGCTCCACGCGACGGGCGCGGTGGACGGTGAGCTTGTCCTCCTCGCCCAGCTCGTCGATACCGAGGATCGCGATGATGTCCTGGAGGTCCTTGTACTTCTGGAGGACCGTCTTGACGCGCATCGCGGTGTTGTAGTGATCCGCCGCGATGTAGCGCGGGTCCAGGATGCGGGACGTGGAGTCCAGCGGGTCCACGGCCGGGTAGATGCCCTTCTCGGAGATCGGACGGGAGAGCACCGTCGTCGCGTCGAGGTGGGCGAACGTGGTGGCCGGGGCCGGGTCGGTCAGGTCGTCCGCGGGGACGTAGATCGCCTGCATCGAGGTGATCGAGTGACCACGGGTCGAGGTGATGCGCTCCTGGAGGAGACCCATCTCGTCGGCCAGGTTCGGCTGGTAGCCCACCGCGGAGGGCATCCGGCCGAGCAGGGTCGAGACCTCGGAACCGGCCTGCGTGAAGCGGAAGATGTTGTCGATGAAGAACAGCACGTCCTGCTTCTGCACATCGCGGAAGTACTCCGCCATGGTCAGACCCGCGAGGGCCACGCGCAGACGGGTGCCCGGGGGCTCGTCCATCTGACCGAAGACCAGGGCGGTCTTGTCGATGACGCCCGACTCCGCCATCTCCTCGATGAGGTCGTTGCCCTCACGGGTGCGCTCGCCGACACCGGCGAACACGGAGACACCGTCGTGGTTGTTGGCGACGCGGTAGATCATCTCCTGGATGAGCACCGTCTTGCCGACGCCGGCACCGCCGAACAGACCGATCTTGCCGCCCTTGACGTACGGGGTCAGCAGGTCGATGACCTTGACGCCGGTCTCGAACATCTCGGTCTTCGACTCGAGCTCGTCGAAGTTCGGCGCCTTGCGGTGGATGGTCCAGCGCTCACCGTCGTAGGTCTCGTCGCTGTTCAGCACCTCACCGAGGGTGTTGAACACCTTGCCCTTGGTGAACTCGCCGACCGGGACGGTGATGCCCGTGCCGGTGTCGGTGACCGGGGCCTGGCGGACCAGACCGTCGGTGGGCTGCATCGAGATCGTGCGGACCAGGCCGTCACCCAGGTGCTGGGCGACCTCCAGGGTCAGCGTCTTCTTCTTACCGGCCTCGGCCGGGTCGGAGATCTCGACGTGAAGGGCGTTGTAGATCTCCGGCATGGCGTCGACGGGGAATTCCACGTCGACGACCGGGCCGATGACCCGGGCGACGCGGCCCGTGGCAACGGCCGTCTCAACTGTCGTCGTCATTACCTGTCACTCCCCGCGGACGCGTCGGCCAAGGCTGCGGAGCCACCGACGATCTCGCTGATTTCCTGGGTGATTTCGGCCTGGCGGGCCGCGTTGGCAAGGCGGGAGAGCGTCTCGATGAGCTCTCCGGCGTTGTCGGTCGCCGACTTCATCGCGCGCCGCGTCGCGGCGTGCTTGGAGGCGGCCGACTGGAGCAGCGCGTTGTAGATACGGCTCTCGACATAGCGCGGCAGCAGGGCGTCGAGGACGTCCTCCGCCGACGGCTCGAAGTCGTACAGCGGAAGGATCTCGTCCTTCGTCGTCGACTCCTGCACCACCTCGTCGAGGCTGAGCGGCAGCAACCGGTCGTCGAGCGCCGTCTGCGTCATCATCGACACGAACTCGGTGAACACGATGTGGATCTCGTCCACACCGCCGTCCGCCGTGTCCGTCTCGATGGCCTCGATCAGCGGGGCCGCGACCTTCTTGGCGTCCGCGTACGTCGGCTCGTCGGTGAACCCGGACCACGACTCCGCGACCTTGCGCTCACGGAAGTTGTAGTGGGCGAGCCCACGACGGCCGACGATGTACGTGTCGACCTGCTTGCCCTCGCGCTCCAGGCGCTCGGTCAGCTTCTCCGCGGCCTTGATGGCGTTGGAGTTGAAGGCACCGGCCAGACCGCGGTCGCTGGTCAGGAGCAGTACCGCGGACCGCACGACCGTCTCGGCCTGCGTGGTCAGCGGGTGCTTCGTGTTCGAGCCGGTTCCGACCGCCGTGACCGCGCGGGTGAGCTCGGTCGCGTACGGCGTGGAGGCCGTCACCTTGCGCTGCGCCTTGACGACGCGCGAGGCGGCGATCATCTCCATCGCCTTGGTGATCTTCTTGGTCGCGGTGACGGATCGGATGCGACGCTTGTAGACCCGGAGCTGGGCTCCCATGAGTCAGGTCCCTTCCTTTACGTCACTTGGCCGCGGCCGGGGCGTCCTCGCCGAGGAGCTTGCCGTCCGAGGTCTCGAACTGCTTCTTGAACTCGGCGATGGCGTCCGCGATGGCGGTGAGGGTGTCTTCCGACATCTTGGCGCCCTCCTTGATGGAGGTCATGAGGCCCTGCTCCTTGCGGTGCAGGTACTCCAGGAGCTCCTTCTCGAAGCGGCGGACGTCGGAGACCGGAACCTCGTCCATCTTGCCGGTGGTACCGGCCCAGACGGAGACGACCTGGTCCTCGGTCGGCATCGGCTGGTACTGCGGCTGCTTGAGCAGCTCGACCAGCCGCTGACCGCGCTCCAGCTGCGACTTCGACGCGGCGTCCAGGTCGGAACCGAAGGCGGCGAACGCCTCCAGCTCACGGTACTGGGCGAGGTCGAGGCGGAGCCGGCCGGAGACCTGCCTCATCGCCTTGTGCTGCGCGGAACCACCGACTCGGGAGACGGAGATACCGACGTTCAGCGCGGGGCGCTGACCGGCGTTGAACAGGTCCGACTCCAGGAAGCACTGGCCGTCGGTGATGGAGATGACGTTGGTCGGGATGAACGCCGACACGTCGTTGGCCTTGGTCTCGACGATCGGCAGACCGGTCATCGAGCCGGCGCCCAGCTCGTCGGAGAGCTTCGCGCAACGCTCCAGCAGACGGGAGTGCAGGTAGAAGACGTCGCCCGGGTAGGCCTCGCGGCCCGGCGGACGGCGCAGCAGCAGGGACACGGCGCGGTAGGCGTCGGCCTGCTTCGAGAGGTCGTCGAAGATGATGAGGACGTGCTTGCCCTCGTACATCCACTGCTGGCCGATGGCCGAGCCGGTGTACGGCGCCAGGTACTTGAAGCCGGCCGGGTCGGACGCCGGGGCGGCGACGATGGTCGTGTACTCCAGCGCGCCGGCCTCGTCGAGGGCGCCACGCACGGAGGCGATGGTCGAGCCCTTCTGGCCGATGGCGACGTAGACGCAGCGGACCTGCTTCTTCGGGTCGCCCGAGCGCCAGTTGTCGCGCTGGTTGATGATCGTGTCGACGGCCAGGGCGGTCTTGCCGGTCTGACGGTCACCGATGATCAGCTGACGCTGACCGCGGCCGATCGGGGTCATCGCGTCGACGGCCTTGTAGCCGGTCTCCATCGGCTCGTGCACCGACTTACGGGCCATGACGCCCGGAGCCTGCAGCTCAAGGGCGCGGCGGCCGGACGTCTCGATCTCGCCGAGACCGTCGATCGGGGCACCGAGCGGGTCGACGACGCGGCCGAGGTAGCCCTCGCCGACAGCCACGGAGAGCACCTCGCCGGTACGGGTGACCGGCTGTCCCTCCTCGATGCCGCTGAACTCACCGAGGACGACGCAACCGATCTCGCGCTCTTCGAGGTTGAGCGCAAGACCGAGGGTGCCGTCCTCGAACTTCAGCAGTTCGTTGGCCATGGCCGAGGGGAGGCCCTCGACCTTCGCGATGCCGTCGCCGGCAAGGGTGACCGTACCGACCTCCTCGCGCGAGGCCGCGTCCGGCTTGTACGACTGGACGAAGTTGTCCAGCGCATCCCGGATCTCCTCCGGCCGGATCGTGAGCTCCGCCATCTGGGTTCCCTGCTCTCCTTGTTGGGCCCGAAGTTTCACTTGGGGGGATGGGGACTCCCCCCTGAACGAGGTGAATCCTCTGCACGGCCCAACATGGGCCGTAGGTGCGTACTGTGCGTACTTACTGCTTATGAAGTTGCTGTCAGCTCGCCAGGCGGCGGCCGGCGTCCTCGATGCGGTCCGCGATGGAGCCGTTGATGACCTCGTCGCCGACCTGCACCCGGATTCCCCCGAGAACCTCGGGGTCCACGTCGATGTTGAGGTGCATCGGGTGACCGTAGAGCTTCGCCAGGGCGGCGCCCAGGCGCTGCTTCTGCACGTCACTCAGCGGAACGGCCGAGGTGACGACGGCCACCAGGCGGTTCCGGCGCTCGGCGGCGAGCTTGGACAGGGATTCGAGTCCCGCCTCAAGGCTACGTCCCCGCGGCGCGGTCACCAGACGCGTCACCAGACGCTCGGTGGTGGGCCGTGCGCGGCCGCCGAGCAGCCGGTGCAGCAGCTCGACCTTGGCCGCGGCCGTGGCCTTGCGGTCGGTCAGCGCGGCGCGCAGCCCGGTGTTCGAGGAGACGATCCGGCCGAACCGGAACAGCTCGTCCTCGACGTCGTCGAGCTCGCCCGACCGCTGCGCGGCGGTGAGGTCGGCGCCGGCCGCCAGCTCCTCCAGCGCGTCCACCAGGTCGCGCGACTGCGACCAACGGGAACGCACCGTGCCGGACACCAGGTCGAGGGTCGGGCCGCCGACCTGGCTGCCGAGGAGGCGCTGGGCCAGCTCGGCCTTGGCCTCGCCGGACTGCGACGGATCGGTGAGGACCCGACGCAGCGACACCTCACGGTTGAGCAGCGCGGTGACGGCGGCCAGCTCGTCGCCGAGCCGGCCCGCGTCCACGGACGTCGAGTCCGTCAGCGCGTCGAGACGCTCACGGGCTGCTGCGAGTGCCTCGCGGCTGGCTCCGTGCGCAGTCATCGAGTCGCCTCGGCCTTCTCCTCGAGCTCTCCGAGGAAACGGTCGATGACGCGGCTCTGCCGGGCGTGGTCCTCAAGGGACTCGCCGACGAGCTTGCCGGCCAGGTCGGTGGCGAGCTTGCCGACGTCCTGACGCAGCGCGGACGAGGCGGCCTTGCGGTCGGCCTCGATCTGGGCGTGACCGGCGGCGACGATCTCCTCACGCTGCCGCTGGCCTTCCGCGCGCATCTCCGCGATGAGCGTGGCGCCCTGCTCCTGCGCCTCCTGGCGCAGCCGCGCGGCTTCGTGACGGGCCTCGGCGAGCTGGGCCTTGTACTGCTCGAGGACGCTCTGGGCCTCGGTCTGCGCGGCCTCGGCCTTCTCGATACCGCCCTCGATGGCCTCGCGACGCTCTTCCAGAACCTTGTTGATGTTCGGGAGGAGCTTCTTGGCGAGGAAGCCGAAGACGATGACGAAGGCGATCAGGCCGATCACGAGCTCCGGAATCGGCGGGATCAGCGGGTTTTCCGCTTCCTCAGCCGCCAGCTGAACCAGGGGGCTCATATCAATGCCTTTCGTCGAAAGGGGCGGTCCGACGTCTGGTCAGGAGGTCGGGTAGACGAACGGCATGACCAGACCGATCAGCGCGAGCGCCTCACAGAAGGCGAAGCCGAGGATCTGGTTGGCGCGGATGAGGCCGGCCGCCTCGGGCTGGCGGGCGAGCGCCTGGGTGCCGTTACCGAAGATGATGCCGACGCCGACGCCCGGGCCGATCGCCGCGAGGCCGTAACCGATCGAGCCGAGGTTGCCCTTGATCTCGACGCCGGCTGCAAGGGTCTGGAGAGCGGACATGCCGGTTCTTCCTTCTCTTCAAGGACCGGTGGGGGTTGGCCACCGGATGTCTGGTTGGGGGTCGGGCGTGCTCAGTGGTTCTCGGCGAGCGCGCCCTGGATGAAGCTGCAGGTCAGCAGGACGAAGACGTAGGCCTGGACCGCCTGGATGAAGAGCTCGAAGGCCGTCATCACGAGGACCATCACGAACGAGACGCCGGAGTAGGCGATACCGATGCCGTTAAGCATGTACCAGGTGGCGATCGTGAAGAGCAGCAGGAGGGTGTGACCGGCGAACATGTTCGCGAAGAGTCGGACGGCATGTGTGAAGGGCCGCACGATCAGGTTCGAGAACAGCTCGATCGTCATCGACAGCGGGAGGACCGCGCCGAGGGACTTGTCGTAGCCGGTGAAGTTCTTCCAGGCACCGACGAAGCCCTGACGCTTGAAGGTCAGCGAGACCCACACGATGTAGACGATGCCGGCGAGGACCGCGGGGTAGGAAATGATCGCGGTGACCGGGAACTGGGCGATCGGGACGATCGACCAGAGGTTCATCATCCAGACGAAGAAGAAGAGCGAGACGACGAGCGGTACGTACTTCTCACCCTCCTTCTTGCCGATGGTCTCGTAGACGACGCCGCGTCGGACGAAGTCGTAACCGGCCTCGGCGATCATCTGGAGCTTGCCGGGGACGACCTTCGGTCGGGCGAAGGCGGCCCAGAAGAAGCCGACGATGATGACCGAGCCGAGGAGGGCCAGCAGCATCGTCTTGTTGAAGTACGAGTTGCCGTCCGCGTCGCCGAGGAGCGGCTCGAACAGGAACGAGTGCAGGCCAGGAGCCGGGAAGCCACAACCGTCGAACAGGTGGCAGTCGGTCTCGAAGGCGAGCACCTGCGTCGGGTCAGCACTCACCGCGGGCTCCTTCATCGTGGCGCATAGGTACGGCAACCTCGTTGTGTCGGCGCGGCGTGCAGCCGCGGTTCGGCACGGGACTGGTGTTTCGGATGTGGGGGCGGCTGTGGGGCATCAAGCCTCGCGCTAGAGCAGGCGTCAGCTCAGATGCCCGCGCCCGCGATGCCGCAGTTGGCACCGGACGATAGCAGGAGATCTCTTGCGTCCTTATCCCGGCCCTACCCATCACGACGAGTGCCCTGTCTTCTCAGGGTTGTTGGCCTTCGAGGACTCGGGTTCGACGTAGAGGATCTTGGCCTTCATGTGCGCACGGGTCTGCGCGGCGATCCACGCGAGCGTGCCGGCGACCAGCGTGACCGCGAAGGCCCTGGGGTGGAAGAGCGTGGTGTTCTTGAAGACGGCCAGGAAGATGAACAGCAGCAGGATCTGCGCCGCATACAGCATGAGGCCCATCGACTGGAACAGGTGTGGAAGCGATTTGGCGGTGCGCTGCAGGATGTAAAGACCGAGCCCCATGAAGAGGATCACGACCAGCGTCGCAATGACCGCTCCGATCGCACCCTTGCCACCGGCGACCACACCACTGACAACGGCGGCGATGGCGCCGACGGCAGCTGTGGGTACAGCGGCTTGGAGCAGGATTCGGACGTCGTTGGACGGCATGGCGGCAACTCCGCTTTCGCAGGGGGCAGGGGTGTCGTCATGGACGAGCGTAGACCCGGGTTGAGTGTGAGCCTCACGCCAAGAGACCGTCGCACCGCGGCCCTTCGGCTCCACCCCGAGTTCTCGTGAACCGTATCACAAACTATTTGATGCGGTCTTTACCAAGTGGGTGTGCTCGCTGTCACACATGAGGGTGAGAGTGCGCGTCTGCGCGGGAACCGGGGTGACTTGTCTGGTATTGGGGAGCTTTGCTTCCCCACGACTTGGCAATGCTCTCGTCAGATTCTTACCTTGCGACGGACAGCGCGACGGTCAGCGCGAGGTCCCGGCCTTGCGCTCGTCCAGGAGCCGTGCACGGGCACCGAGGGCGGTCGCCCCGTTGGCCCCTGCCACTCCGGCGGCGACCGGCGTGCGCGGACCGCCGGCCGCGGGCTCCTCGACCGGTTCCCCGACCGGCTGGTCCACCGACTCCACCACCGGCTCCTCCACCGGCTCCTCGATGGCCCGGCGACGGCGGTAGCGCGGCGGCACGAAGCCCTCGGCCCAACGCGGGATGCGCGGCTGGAAACGCGGCAGGAGCAGCAGGAGGAGACCGATGGCGCTCATCGCGACCACCGCGAAGACGATCCACATGGACGCCGAGTGCACCGAGTACAGCACCGTGCCGAACGAGATCAGCGCCGACCAGAAGTACATGATCAGCACCGCGCGGCTGTGCGAGTGGCCGATCTCCAGCAGCCGGTGGTGCAGATGCCCGCGGTCGGCGGCGAACGGCGACTGTCCCTTCCAGGCGCGGCGCACGATCGCCAGGATCAGGTCGGCCAGCGGGATCGCGATGATGGTCAGCGGCAGGATGATCGGCATGTAGACCGGCACCATCGTGTGGACCGCGCTGCGCAGGGAACCCGCGCTGAAGGCGATGCGGTCGGGGTCCACCTGGCCGGTGATCGACACCGCGCCCGCGGCCAGCACCAGCCCGATGAGCATGGAGCCGGTGTCCCCCATGAAGATGCGGGCGGGGTGCATGTTGTGCGGGAGGAACCCCAGGCACATGCCGATGAGCAGGGCCGAGAACAGCGTGGCGGGAGCGGCGGCCTCGATGCCGTAGCCGTACCAGAGACGGTAGGAGTACAGGAAGAACGCGCCCGACGCGATGCACACCATGCCGGCGGCCAGACCGTCGAGCCCGTCGACGAAGTTGACCGCGTTGATGGTGATCACGATGAGCGCGACCGTGAGGAGGTTGCCCTGCCACGGTGTGATCGACACGGAGCCCACGCCCGGCACCGGCAGCCACAGAATGGTCAGACCCTGCATCACCATCACGCCGGCCGCGATCATCTGCCCGCCGAGCTTGATGAGCGCGTCCACCCCGAACTTGTCGTCGAGGACGCCCAGCAGCCAGATCAGGGCGGCCCCGCTCAGCAGGGCCCGCGGTTCGTTGGAGTTGTCGAAGACCTCGCTGAGGTTGGTGAGGTGGTCGGCGACCAGGAGGCCCGCGCACAGGCCGAAGAACATGGCGATCCCGCCGAGCCGCGGGGTGGGCTCCCGGTGCACGTCACGGGCCCGCACCTCCGGCACCGCTCCCGCCACGATCGCGAACTTCCGCACCGGCCCTGTCAGCAGATACGTCACCGCGGCCGTGACGCAGAGCGTCAGCAGGTATTCACGCACGGGCTGCTCCCTGGCGTTCCGGAGTCGATCAGAGCCAGTAGCTTAGACGGTAGCGCGCTCCGGCCCTCCCCGTAGTTCAAGGCTCACAGAACCCCGCGGGCCTGACGCGCGCCGTTGTGAAGGTGTCTGTGAAGGTGTCTGAAGGTGTCTGCAGAGCGCCTTCAGGAGTACGGCGGAAATGTGCGCGCGAGCTCCCGAACCTCTTCAAGAACCCCGGACTGTTGGCGTAGTGCCGCCCCGAACAGCCTCGCGATCCGTGCCATCTCCAGCTCTCCCATGCCCTGTGTGGTCACCGCGGCCGTGCCCAGGCGCAGACCGCGGACATGGGCGTGCGGCAGCGCACAGCAGTCCAGCACCATCCCGGCGGCCGCGAGCAGCCCCCGCGCCCTGCGCCCGTCGACGCCGAGCGGTGCCGGGTCTGCCGTGACCAGATGCGTGTCGGTCCCTCCCGTGGTGACGACGAGCCCTTCGGCGGCCAGCCCGGCCGCGAGCACCCGTGCGTTGGCGACGACCTGGTGGGCGTACGCCGTGAAGGCCGGTGTCGCCGCCTCGCCGAACGCGACGGCCTTGGCGGCGATGGTGTGCATCTGGGCCCCTCCCTGGGTGAAGGGGAAGACGGCCCGGTCCACCCGCTCCGCCAGTTCGGAGCCGCACAGGATCATGCCGCCGCGCGGGCCCCGCAGCACCTTGTGGGTGGTGGCGCACACCACGTCGGCGTACGGCACCGGGTTGGGCGCCGCTCCCCCGGCGACGAGTCCGATGGGGTGGGCGGCGTCGGCGATGAGATAGGCGCCCACCTCGTCGGCGACCTCACGGAAGAAGGCGTAGTCGATGTGCCGGGGATAGGCGATGGACCCGCAGACGATCGCCTTGGGCCGGTGCGTACGGGCGAGCGTGCGCACCTGGTCGTGGTCGATGAGCCCGGTCTCCGCGTCCACGCCGTAGCCGAGGAAGTCGAACCAACGGCCGGAGAAGTTGGCGGGTGAGCCGTGGGTGAGATGGCCGCCGTAGGGCAGACCCAGGGCGAGGACGGTGTCGCCGGGCCGCAGCAGCGCGGCGTACGCGGCGAGGACGGCCGACGACCCCGAGTGCGCCTGCACATTGGCGTGTTCGGCCCCGAACAGCGCTTTCGCCCGCTCCACGGCGATGCGCTCGGCGACGTCCACGAACTCGCAGCCGCCGTGGTACCGGGCGCCCGGATAGCCCTCCGCGTACTTGTTGGCGAGGCGCGAGCCGAGAGCGGCGAGCACGGCCGGCGAGGTGAAGTTCTCGGCGGCGACGAACTGCAGCGTCGTCGCCTGCCGGTCGGCTTCCCCGAGCAGGATGTCGGCCAGCTCGGGATCCTGCCGCCGCAGGACGTCGTCGGCGGTCTCAAGGGCAGGGGTGACCAACATGATGGACTCCGGGCGTCGACGGTGACGTGCGTCCTGACGTATGTCCAATGTAGGCCCGGGGTGCAGGGGGCGCGCGGGGGTTACGTCCTTGCGGGGACACCCGTGAGCGCCGTGACCACCGGATCCAGCGCCTGGTTTATCTCGTCGCCGATCGAGCGGAAGAACGGCAGCGGGGCGCCGTACGGGTCGTAGACCTCGTCCGCCTCGGCCGTGGGGGCCAGGAGCCACCCGCGTAGCGCGGCCGCCGCGCGGACCAGGGCCCGGGCCCGGGCGACCATGCCGTCCTCCAGGGGCGGGAGGGTCGCCGTGTCTATCGCCTTCACCAGGCGGGTGAACTCCTTCAGCGTGAAGGTGCGCAGGCCCGCCGAGTGGCCCATGGAGATGACCTGGGCGCGGTGGTCGCGGGTGGCCGTCAGCACCAGGTCGGCCATGATGACGTGCTCGTCGAGCAGTTCCCGGCCGACGAAGCCGGAGGCGTCCGCGCCGAAGTCGGCCAGCACGGTCTCCGCGTTGGCCTCCATGGGCGCGCCCTCATGGCCCCAGGTGCCCGCGCTCTCCACGATCAGCCCGCCCCACAGCGGGTCGCCGAGCCGGTCCGCCAGGGCATGACGGGTCAGCCGCTCGGTGATCGGCGAGCGGCACACGTTGCCGGTGCTGACGTGGAGGATGCGGAAGCTGTCCCGCGGAAGGCCTGTGAAGGTCCGCGTCTCTTCCCCGTTCCATATGCCACGCCCCGCGTCAGGGGCCGTCAATTCGCCACCTCGAGGTCGGGTACGACCTTCCTGAGTTCGTCCGCGGTGAGCGCGCCCGCGCGCAGCAGCAGGGGCACCTCGCGGGTGACGTCGACGATCGAGGACGGCACGTTGCCCGGGGTCGGGCCGCCGTCCAGGTACACGGAGACCGAGTCGCCGAGCATCTCCTGCGCCGCGTCACAGTCCTCCGGCGCGGGGTGACCCGTCAGGTTGGCGGAGGAGACCGCCATGGGGCCGACCTCGGTCAGCAGCTCGATGGCGACCGGGTGCAGCGGCATGCGGACGGCGACGGTGCCACGGGTGTCGCCCAGGTCCCACTGGAGGGACGGCTGGTGCCTGGCGACCAGCGTGAGCGCGCCCGGCCAGAAGGCGTCGACCAGTTCCCAGGCCAGCTCGGAGAAGTCCGTGACGAGGCCGTGCAGCGTGTTCGGGGAGCCGATGAGGACGGGGGTGGGCATGTTGCGGCCCCGGCCCTTGGCCTCCAGCAGATCGTGCACCGCTTCCGACGAGAACGCGTCCGCGCCGATGCCGTAGACGGTATCGGTCGGTAGTACCACGAGCTCGCCCCGGCGGACGGCGGACGCGGCCTCGCGCAGACCGGTCGTGCGGTCGGTCGCGTCGTTGGTGTCGTATCGCCGTGCCATGTCTAGCGGGCCTCCTCGTACACGAAGTACACGAACTGCTGCGGGTCGAGTCTGTGCGGGTCGAGAGTCCGCGGGTCGAGAGTCTGCGGGTCGAGAGTCCGCGGGGTGCTCACGGCATCGCCCTGCGGGCTGTGGCGAAGCGCGGGCGGTTGTTGAGGTCGGGGTGGTCGGCCGCGTCGGCCCAGCCCCGTTCCTCGGTGAAGATCCACGGCACCTGGCCGCCCTGGGTGTCGGCGTGCTCGATGACGACCACACCGCCCGGGCGCAGGAGCCGGTGTGCGGTGCGTTCGATGCCGCGGATGAGGTCGAGGCCGTCCTCGCCCGAGAACAGGGAGAGTTCGGGGTCGTAGTCCCGCGCCTCGGGAGCGACGTACTCCCATTCGGTGAGCGGGATGTACGGCGGGTTGGAGATCACCAGGTCGACCTCGCCGTCGAGGTCCGGGAAGGCGTCCAGGGCGTTGCCCTGGCGCAGGTCGACCCTGGACCCGTCCATGTTCTTGCGGGTCCACCGCAGGGCGTCCTCGGACAGCTCCACGGCGTGCACCCGGGAGCGCGGGACCTCCTGGGCGAGAGCGAGCGCGATGGCGCCGGAGCCGGTGCACAGATCGACGATCAGCGGCTCGACGACGTCCATCGCGCGGACCGCGTCTATGGCCCACCCGACGACCGACTCGGTCTCCGGACGCGGGACGAACACCCCGGGCCCGACCTGGAGTTCCAGGTACCGGAAGAAGGCCCGCCCGGTGATGTGCTGCAGCGGCTCGCGCTGTTCACGCCGGGCGATGACCTCCCAGTAGCGGGCGTCGAAGTCCGGGTCCTTCACGGAGTGCAGCTCGCCCCGCTTCACGCCGTGCACATACGCGGCGAGCTCCTCCGCGTCGTTGCGCGGCGAGGGCACGCCGGCGACGGCCAGCCGCTGGGTGGCCTGAGCTACCTCAGCGAGCAGCAGGCTGCGGGGGCTTGAGGGTCGCCCCCCAAATGATTGCTGCACGCATGTCCTCCGTGTCGTACTCGTGTGTGGGTACGCCTCTTACGCGGCTGCGAGCTTGGCGGCCGAGTCCGCGTCGACGCAGGCCTGGATCACCGCGTCGAGGTCGCCGTCCAGGACCTGGTCCAGGTTGTACGACTTGAAGCCGACGCGGTGGTCCGAGATGCGGTTCTCCGGGAAGTTGTAGGTGCGGATCTTCTCGGAGCGGTCGACGGTGCGGACCTGGCTGCGGCGGGCGTCGGCGGCCTCCCTCTCCGCCTCCTCCTGCGCCGCGGCAAGCAGCCTGGAGCGCAGGATACGCATCGCCTGCTCCTTGTTCTGCAGCTGGCTCTTCTCGTTCTGGCAGGAGGCGACGACTCCGGTGGGAACGTGGGTGATGCGCACCGCGGAGTCGGTGGTGTTGACGGACTGTCCGCCGGGCCCGGAGGAGCGGTAGACGTCGATGCGGAGGTCGTTCGCGTTGATCTCGACGTCGACCTCCTCGGCCTCGGGCGTGACGAGCACGCCGGCGGCGGAGGTGTGGATACGGCCCTGGGACTCGGTCGCGGGCACCCGCTGCACGCGGTGCACCCCGCCCTCGTACTTCATACGGGCCCAGACGCCCTGCCCCGGCTCGGTGGCGCCCTGGCCGCCCTTGGTCTTCACGGCGACCTGGACGTCCTTGTAGCCGCCCAGCTCGGACTCGGTGGCGTCGATGATCTCGGTCTTCCAGCCGACCCGCTCCGCGTACCGCAGGTACATGCGCAGCAGGTCACCGGCGAACAGAGCCGACTCGTCGCCGCCCGCGCCCGCCTTGATCTCGAGGATGACGTCCTTGTCGTCGCTGGGGTCGCGCGGGACGAGGAGAAGGCGCAGCTTCTCCGTCAGCTCCTCGCGCTGCTTCTCCAGCTCCTTGACCTCGGCGGCGAAGTCGGGGTCGACGGCGGCGTATTCACGCCCGGTCTCGATGTCGTCGCCGGTCTGCTTCCAGGAGCGGTACGTCGCGACGATCGGGGTGAGCTCGGCGTACCGCTTGTTCAGCTTGCGCGCGTTGGCCTGGTCGGAGTGGACCGACGGGTCGGCGAGCTTCGTCTCCAGGTCGGCTTGCTCGGCGACGAGTTCCTCGACGGCCTCGAACATCTTGTGCTCCTGATACTGCGGTGAAGGGAACGGCGGGCGACCAAAAACGCCGGTCCCGGTGCGCCCCGGAAGGGGGCGCGACCGTGGACCGGCGAATGGGGGCTCGCTACTTCTGGGAGCCGGCGGCCTTGCCGAAGCGGGCCTCGAAGCGGGCCACACGGCCACCGGTGTCGAGGATCTTCTGCTTGCCCGTGTAGAACGGGTGGCACTCGGAGCAGACGTCGGCACGGATGGCGCCGCTGGAGATCGTGCTACGGGTGGTGAACGACGCGCCACAGGTGCAGCTGACCTGGGTCTCGACGTACTCGGGGTGGATGTCGCGCTTCAAGGTGTCTCCTAGTTTCGGGAGGGCGCCGGGTCGCAGCCGCGGGGTGCGGAGGCGTGAACCGGAGCCGACGTACCAGTCTGCCAGGACTGGTGCCATCCCCCAAAACCGGGGGCCGCTGCGGTCTATTCCCGTGGGGTCTGTTCCCGCGGGCTCAGGACGAGGTCACGACGCCGTCGGCGTTTCCGGTGGCGTTGTCCTCGGTGGCCGACTTCGGGATCGCCCGGTCGTTCTTCAGGGCAGTCCACACCTGCTGGGCCTTGGCCTTCAGGACGATCACGCGGTTGCGGTTGGTCGGGTCGTACTGGACCGGCATCGTGACCATCTTCATGTCCGAGGAGCCGATGCCCTTGAGGCCGCCGGCGAAGGACATGAGCTTGTTGACCGAGCCGAGGTCGGAGTCGGTGGTCACGGTCTTGGTCGCGGTGTCGGCGAGGTCGTACAGGCCCTTGGGGTTGCCGAACAGGCCGACGTGCTTGACCTGGTTGATCAGCGCCTTGATGAAGGCCTGCTGGAGCTGGATGCGGCCGAGGTCGGAGCCGTCGCCGACGCCGTGCCGGGTGCGGACCAGGCCGAGGGCCTGCTCGCCGTCGAGCTGGTGGGTGCCGGCCTTCAGGTCGAGGTGGCTGTCGGGGTCCTTGATGGCCTTGGTGGTGGTGACCTGGACCCCGCCGAGCTCGTCGATGAGCTTCTGGAAGCCGTTGAAGTCGACCTCCAGGTAGTGGTCCATGCGGACGCCGCTGAGGGACTCGACGGTCTTCACCGCGCAGGCCGCCCCGCCGGTGGTGTACGCGGAGTTGAACATCACACCGGACGCGGCGTCGTGCCGGGCGCCCTTGATGTCGGTGCACTGGGGGCGTTCGACGATGGTGTCGCGCGGGATGGAGACCACGGAGGCCTTCCGGTGGCCCTCGTATACGTGCACGACCATCGCGGTGTCGGAGCGGGCGCTGCCGTCGTCGGTGCCGCCGCCGAGCTTCTTGTTGCTGCCGGCGCGGGTGTCCGAGCCGAGGACGAGGATGTTCTCCGAACCGTTGTCGAGCTTGGTGGGCCGGTCGGTGCCGAGGGCGGAGTCGATGTCCACGCTCTTGATGTTGCCGTTGAGCTTGAAGTACAGGTACCCGGCTCCGGTGCCGCCCAGCACGACGATCCCCGCCGCGGTCCAGGCCGCGATCAGGACACCCTTGCGTCTTCCGTGGGGCTTGCGACGGCCGCCCTTGGCGCGGTGGCGCCCGTTGGTGCCGTCCTCACCCGGTATGCCGGGTTCCGGCGTGCTCTCGGCGGACATGTGCTCCTCGCATCTCGTCTGGTCGGTTACCCCCTGCTTTCAGGGTCAGGCGCGGTCACCCGGGACACAGGTACCGCACCATCGTCGCTCCGCCTGGTCAGACGGCGAAACTCGGCAAAGGGTTGCACAACGCGCTGCGACCGCCCTGTACATCGACAGCAACAGCGCGTAACGCCCTCTTCGGGACAAGCCCCGTCCACCTGCGGTTACCACCATGAATGCCGTACGGCGCGAAATCGCCTCCGGCGAGGGTTCCTGTGGCAAAGGTCTCTGGGATGACGAGCTGAAGGGCCGGCACAGGCAGAAGGGCCGGCACAGGCTGGATCGGCGCAGGCTGCAGGGCCGGCACAGGCTGGGTCGGCACAGGCAGAAAGGGCCGGCAGGGTGAAGTGCCGGCGCAAGCTGAAAGGCCAGCGCAAAGGCCGCCCCTGGCAGGGACGGCCCTTGTGTCAGCGCTCAGCGGCGACTAGTCACCGTTACCCGGCGTCGGCGTCGTCTTCTGGATCTGCATCAGGAACTCGGCGTTCGACTTCGTCTGCTTCATCTTGTCGAGAAGCAGCTCGACCGCCTGCTGCTGGTCGAGGGCGTGCAGCACCCGGCGCAGCTTCCAGACGATGGCGAGCTCGTCGCTGCCGAGCAGGAGCTCTTCCTTACGGGTACCGGACGCGTCGACGTCCACCGCCGGGAAGACGCGCTTGTCGGCGAGCTTGCGGTCGAGCTTGAGCTCGGCGTTGCCCGTGCCCTTGAACTCCTCGAAGATGACCTCGTCCATGCGGGACCCGGTGTCCACCAGCGCGGTGGCGAGGATGGTCAGCGAGCCGCCGTCCTCGATGTTGCGGGCCGCACCGAAGAAGCGCTTCGGCGGGTACAGGGCCGTCGAGTCGACACCACCGGACAGGATGCGGCCGGAGGCGGGCGCCGCGAGGTTGTACGCACGGCCCAGACGCGTGATCGAGTCGAGCAGCACGACGACGTCGTGACCCAGCTCCACCAGACGCTTGGCGCGCTCGATGGCGAGCTCGGCGACGGTGGTGTGGTCCTCGGCCGGGCGGTCGAAGGTCGAGGAGATGACCTCACCCTTCACCGACCGCTGCATGTCGGTGACCTCTTCCGGACGCTCGTCGACCAGGACGACCATCAGGTGGCACTCGGGGTTGTTGTGCGTGATCGCGTTGGCGATCGCCTGCATGATCATGGTCTTGCCGGTCTTCGGCGGGGCCACGATCAGACCGCGCTGGCCCTTACCGATCGGCGCGACGAGGTCGATGATGCGGGTGGTGAGGATGCCCGGGTCCGTCTCCAGACGGAGGCGCTCCTGCGGGTAGAGCGGCGTCAGCTTGTTGAACTCCGGGCGCCCACGGCCGTGTTCGGGCGCCATGCCGTTGACGGAGTCGAGCCGCACCAGCGCGTTGAACTTCTCCCGCCGCTCGCCGTCCTTGGGCTGACGCACGGCACCGGTGATGTGGTCGCCCTTGCGCAGGCCGTTCTTGCGGACCTGGGCGAGGGAGACGTACACGTCGTTGGGGCCGGGCAGGTAGCCCGACGTACGGATGAAGGCGTAGTTGTCGAGGATGTCGAGGATGCCCGCGACCGGGATCAGGACGTCGTCGTCGTTGACCTGCGGCTCGGGGGTCATCTCGTCGCGGCCACGACGGCCACGGCGGTCCCGGTAACGGCCGCGACGGCCACGGCGTCCACCGTCGAAGTCGTCGTCGTCCTGCGGGCCGTTGTCGCGCTGACGGTCCTGGCGGTCCTGACGGTCCTGGCGTCCGCCACTCTGCTGCTGACGGTCCGAACGGTCCGGGCGGTCCTGACGCTGCTGACCGCCACCCTGGCCGCCCTGCTGACCGCCACCCTGGCCGCCCTGCTGGCCGGCCTGCTGCTCGTCGCCCTTGCCGCCACGGCGGTCACGGTCGCGGCCGCGCTCGCGGCGGTCGCGACGGCGGTTCTCGCCGTCACCGGCGTCGCCACCCTTGGCGTCGCCCTGCGGCTGCTGCTGCGCGGACGTCTCGGCCTTCGGCTCGTTCTGGGCCTCGGCGGTGACCGTCTCGGGGGTGCCGGCCTCGGCCGTGGCACGGCGACGGCGGCGCTCCGTGGGAGCGTCGTCTCCCCCACGCTCGGCTTCTCCCCCACGCTCGGCTGCGTTCGCGCGGGAGGGGGCCCCGTCCGGCTGGCCGGGGATCTCGATCTGCTGCTGCGCGGCTGCCTTGTCGGCGGCCGCCTCGGTCTTGACAGCTACCGCCTTCTTCTCAGCGGCGGGAGCGGCGTCGTCGCCGGTACGGGCCTTGGAGGTGGCCCGGCGCTTCGGCTTGGTCTCGGTGGCGTCGGCGGCGGCGTTCGCGGCCTTCGCGGCCGGGGCGCCCCCTCCCCCCTGCGCCTCCTTGATGACCTCGATCAGCTGGCTCTTGCGCATCCGCGCGGTGCCCCTGATGCCGAGGCCGGATGCGACCTGCTGCAGTTCGGCCAGCACCATGCCGTCGAGGCCGGTACCGCGGCGCCGCCGGGAGCCGGCACCGGTGGCAGGCGCGGAGGCGTCCGTGGCGGGCGCGGCAGCGGTCTCCTCGACACGTGCGCCCATCAGATCGGTGGTGTCGCTCACGAAGGGTCCTTCCCTGGAGCGGACGTCGGCCTGTCTGGCTCGGCGACCGGTTGTGCTGTCCGGCTTCGGTCCTTGCTGTGTGGACCGTGCCGGGGCGATGGTCCGCCTACGGCGGCGGAAAATGTGGTGACGGCGCTTCCCAAAGCAGTGGCACTGAGTGTCTGTGTCACGTGGCTTGGTCGCACCGGTTCCGGAGCGTGCCCGGCAGGTCGCTCAGCGCCCGCGTACGGCGTACTGCCCGCGTACGTCGTACGGAACACAGTGCGACTTGGGAGGCTCCCGGAAGAATGTCTGTCCCGGACGGGGACGTGAAGCACCTCGCCATGGTGGGGTCGGGTGCAGACTTGAGGTTAACACTACCGGATCCAACAAACATTCCCCCTCTCGAAATCCGGCGAGCGCCGCCGGATTTCCCTGCCACTGTCAGATGTCACTGGTGGGCGCGAGCGGCAGTACGACCGCTCCCTTGGCGTCGAGCTCCAGCCGGTTCGCGGCCCAGCCCCCGCCCGCCAGATGGGCGACCTTGTCGGCGCTGTCCTCGTCGGCGAGGGCCAGCACCGTCGGTCCCGCGCCGGAGATCACTGCCGGGACCCCGTCGGCGCGCAGCCGCTCCACGAGCGCGGCGCTCTCCGGCATGGCCGGTGCGCGGTACTCCTGGTGGAGCCGGTCCTCGGTGGCGGGCAGCAGCAGCTCGGGGCGCCTGGTCAGGGCTTCGACGAGCAGGGCCGCGCGGCCCGCGTTGGTGGCGGCGTCGACATGCGGCACGGTGCGTGGGAGCAGTCCGCGCGCGGTCTCCGTCAGGACCGGCTTACCGGGCACGAAAACCACCGGAACGATGGAATCGGCGGGCTCCATCCTGATCGCCCGGGCGGCTCCGGCCTCCATCCAGGAGAGCGTGAAACCGCCGAGCAGGCAGGCCGCCACGTTGTCGGGGTGACCCTCGATCTCGGTGGCGAGCTCCAGCACCGCCGCGTCGTCGAGCCGGGAGTCTCCGCCTATGGTCACGGCGCGCGCGGCGACGATGCCGGCGCAGATGGCGGCCGAGGAGGAGCCCAGTCCCCTGCCGTGCGGAATGCGGTTGGCGCAGACGATCTCCAGGCCGCGCGGCTGTCCGCCCAGCAGATCGAAGGCGGTGCGCAGGGACCGTACGAGAAGGTGGTTCTCGTCACGCGGGAGCGTCTCGCTTCCCTCCCCCGCGATGTCGATATGCAGCCCGGTGTCGGCCACCCGGACGACCACGTCGTCGTAGAGCCCCAGCGACAGGCCGAAGGCGTCGAAGCCCGGGCCGAGGTTGGCACTGGTGGCGGGGACGCGCACCCGGACGGCGGCGGCGCGGAAAGCTGGACCGGCCATCGATCGATGACTCTCCTTGAGCTGCGTGACTGTCGAAGACATTCGATACATACGGCATTGGATACATACGGCATTCGATACATACCTGAGGACCTTGGGGACCTCTGGGGAACCGTGGGGCCGCTGCCGGGCCGCGGAAACGGCGCAGCACCCGGCCGTATGCGAGGGCATATGCGGCGGGCGGGTTCGGTACAGCTTATCGAAGGAAGGTTCTGTGGCGACATAGGGCGCACAGGAGGCGCACGATGCGTGTCGTAAGCCCCTTGTGCACCCCTCTTCTGGAACTCACCCGTCCCCGCCCTCTGGGCTCGTCCTGGGGCTCATCCGTCCCCGCCCTCTGGGCTCGTCCGTTCCCTCCGGGGTTCACCCGTTCCCTGAGGAGTTCACCCGTTCCCTGAGGTCATCGCACGGCTCAGACGAGGCCCAGCCGCTCGGCCGCCGTCGCCGCGTCGACCGGGACGGTGACCGGCTGCGGGGCGCCCGCGACGGCCCAGTCGGGGTCCTTGAGACCGTTACCGGTGACCGTGCACACGATCGTCTGCCCGGGGTCGACCTTGCCCTGCTCGGCCATCTTCAGCAGACCGGCGACGGACGCGGCGGACGCGGGCTCGACGAACACGCCCTCCTGAGCGGCCAACAGCCGGTAGGCGCGCAGGATTTCACGGTCCGTCACCTCGTCGATGAGGCCGCCCGACTCGTCCCGGGCGGCGAGCGCGAACTGCCACGAGGCCGGGTTGCCGATACGGATCGCGGTGGCGATGGTCGACGGGTCCTTGACCACCTCACCGCGCACGATCGGGGCACTGCCGGAGGCCTGGAAGCCCCACATCCGGGGAGTCTTTCCGGCCAATCCGTCGACGGCGTACTCCTGGTACCCCTTCCAGTACGCGGTGATGTTGCCCGCGTTGCCGACCGGGAGGACGTGGATGTCGGGGGCGTCACCGAGCATGTCGACGATCTCGAACGCGGCGGTCTTCTGGCCCTCGATTCGCACCGGGTTGACCGAATTGACCAGCGACACGGGGTAGTTGTCGCTCAGGGCGCGGGCGAGAGTGAGGCAGTCGTCGAAGTTGCCGGCGACCTGAAGTATCTTCGCGCCATGCACGAGGGCCTGGCCCATCTTGCCGAGCGCGATCTTGCCCTGCGGGACGAGAACGGCCGAAACCATTCCCGCGCGCACGGCGTACGCGGCGGCGGAGGCCGACGTGTTGCCAGTGGAGGCGCAGATGACCGCCTTCGCGCCCTCCTCCTTGGCCCGCGTGATGGCCATGGTCATGCCGCGGTCCTTGAAGGACCCGGTGGGGTTGGCGCCCTCCACCTTGAGGTGGACCTCGCAACCGGTGCGCTCGGAGAGCACCTGCGCGGGCACGAGAGGCGTGCCGCCCTCACGGAGCGTCACGATCGACGTGGTGTCGGACACCGGCAGCCGGTCCCGGTACTCCTCGATGATTCCGCGCCACTGGTGGGTCATTGCTGGTTACTCTCCTTCAACCCGCATGATGCTGGCGACACCACGCACGGTGTCGAGCTTGCGCAACGCCTCGACGGTGCCGCCCAAAGCGGCGTCGGACGCTCGGTGCGTGACGACGACGAGGGAGGCCTCGCCGTCCTTCCCCTGCTGTCGAACCGTATCGATCGAGACCCCGTGCTCGGCAAAAACGGTGGCCACCTGGGCGAGAACACCTGGTTTGTCGGCCACGTCGAGGCTGATGTGATAGCGCGTGACGACCTCGCCCATTCCCGACACGGGCAGCGCGGCGTACGCGGACTCGCCGGGGCCCGTGGCGCCGTTGAGCCGGTTGCGGCAGACGGCCACCAGGTCGCCGAGGACGGCGGAGGCGGTGGGGGCGCCGCCGGCGCCGGGGCCGTAGAACATCAGCTGGCCGGAGGCGTCGGACTCGACGAACACCGCGTTGTACGCGCCGCGCACCGAGGCGAGCGGGTGGGTCAGCGGAATCATCGCGGGGTGCACGCGCGCGGTGACGGAGGCGCCGTCGGCGGCCCGCTCACAGATCGCGAGCAGCTTGATGGTGCAGCCCATCTCCCGGGCGGAGGCGAAGTCGGCCGCCGTCACCTCGGTCATGCCCTCGCGGTGGACGTCGTCGAGGCGCACGCGCGTGTGGAAGGCGATCCCGGCGAGGATGGCGGCCTTGGCGGCGGCGTCGAAGCCCTCGACGTCGGCGGTCGGGTCGGCTTCCGCGTACCCGAGGGCGGTGGCCTCGTCGAGGGCCTCCTGGTAGCCCGCCCCCGTGCTGTCCATCTTGTCGAGGATGAAGTTGGTGGTGCCGTTGACGATCCCCAGCACCCGATTGACCTTGTCACCGGCGAGGGACTCACGCAGCGGGCGGATCAGCGGGATGGCACCGGCGACGGCGGCCTCGTAGTAGAGGTCGTTGTTGCTCTGTTCCGCCGCCGCGTGGAGCGCGGCACCGTCCTGGGCGAGCAGGGCCTTGTTGGCGGAGACGACGGAGGCACCGTGCTCGAAGGCGGTGGTGATGAGCGTACGAGCGGGCTCGATGCCTCCGATGACCTCGACGACCACGTCGATGTCGCCGCGTTTGACGAGGGCGGTGGCGTCGGTGGTGACCAGCCTCGGGTCGATGCCGTCACGGACCTTGCCGGGCCGCCGTACGGCCACGCCCGCGAGCTCCACCGGGGCGCCGATGCGGGCGGCGAGGTCGTCGGCGTGCGTCGTCATGATGCGCGCCACCTCTGTGCCGACCACTCCGCAGCCCAGCAGCGCCACCTTCAGCGGACGCGTACGCATCATCCGACCTCGTTTCCTCATACCGTCTACGGTTGGTTCAGTCTCACTCACCGGACGGGACTTTCTATCCCATGTCCGGATCGTGAGACATCTATTTCATTTGCACGGACCCTGACGACAGGAGATCCTCCACCCCTTCCTCTCCGGTGGAGTCTCCCTTCCTATCGGTCCTCCCGGGTCCTCCCTGGTCCTCTCCGGTCCTCTCCGGGGTGGTTCACCCGATGTCGAGACGCAGGAGGTCCTCCTCCGTCTCGCGGCGGACGATGACCCGGGAGACGCCGTCGTCGACCGCCACGACCGGCGGGCGGAGCACATGGTTGTAGTTGCTGGCCATGGACCGGCAGTACGCGCCCGTGGCCGGTACGGCGATGAGGTCACCCGGTGCCAGGTCGGCCGGCAGGAAAGCGTCCTTCACCACGATGTCCCCGCTCTCGCAGTGCTTGCCGACGACCCGGGCGAGCATCGGCTCGGCGTCGGAGCTGCGGGAGACGAGCGCGACGCTGTACTCGGCGTCGTACAACGCCGTACGGATGTTGTCGGACATGCCACCGTCGACGGAGACGTACGTCCGCAGCCCGTCGAGGGGCTTGATGGTGCCGACCTCGTAGAGCGTGAAGGCGGTCGGTCCGACGATGGCCCGCCCCGGCTCGACGGAGATGCGGGGGGTGCGGAGCCGGGCGGCGTCGCACTCGCGGCTGACGATCTCGGTCAGCGCCTTGGCGATCTCATGGGGCTCGCGGGGGTCGTCGTCGCTGGTGTAGGCGATGCCGAGCCCGCCGCCCAGATCGATCTCGGGCAGCTCGACCCCGTGCTCGTCGCGGATCTCCTTCAGCAGCCCGACCACGCGATGGGCGGCGACCTCGAAGCCGGACATGTCGAAGATCTGCGACCCGATGTGGGAGTGGATCCCGATCAGTTCGAGCCCGTCGAGCTGCAGGGCCCGCCGTACGGCCTCGGCGGCCTGCCCGTCGGCCAGCGGAATGCCGAACTTCTGGTCCTCGTGGGCGGTGGCGATGTACTCGTGCGTGTGGGCCTCGACGCCGACGGTGATACGGATCTGCACGCGCTGCCGCTTACCGAGGGACTGGGCGATGTGGGCGACCCGGACGATCTCCTGGAAGGAGTCGAGGACGATCCGCCCGACGCCCGCGTCGATGGCCCGGTGGATCTCCTGCGTCGACTTGTTGTTGCCGTGGAAGGCGATGCGGTCGGCGGGCATACCGACGGACAGCGCGGTGGCGAGCTCACCACCGGAGCACACATCCAGGTTGAGCCCCTCCTCGTGCAACCAGCGCACGATCGCGCGCGAGAGGAAGGCCTTGCCCGCGTAGAAGACGTCTGCGTCGGCCCCGAAGGCGCCGCGCCAGGCACGGGCCCGCCCCCGGAAGTCGGCCTCGTCGATGACGTAGGCGGGGGTGCCGTGCTCCTCGGCGAGCGTCTTCACATCGACGCCGCCGACGGTGACGACACCGTCGGCGTTACGGCCGACGGTCTGCGCCCACACCTTGGGGTCGAGGGTGTTGAGGTCGGCGGCCGGGGCGGAGTAGTGCCCCTCGGGGTACACATCGGCGTGACGGGGCCCGGCGGGGTGTGCGGAACGACTCATGACTGATCTCTTCTTGTCTCTTCTTGTATCTTCTGGGCTCTTCTGGGCTCTTCTGGGCTCAGAGATATTCGGGCGCGTCGATACCGAGCAGGGACAGGCCACCGGCCAGCACCGCCCCGGCGGCTTCGGCAAGAGCGAGCCGGGCACGGTGGGCGGCCGAGGGTTTCTCCTCGCCGCGCGGAAGAACGGTGGCGAGGAAGGGGAGAACGGCATCGGCGACGGTGACGAGATGCCGGGCGAGACGGTCGGGGGCCCGGTGGGTGGCGGCCAGGGTGAGGATGCGGGGGTGGTCGGCAAGGGGGGTGAGGAGGGGGGCGAGGGGGGTGTCGAGGGTGGCGCGCGTGGGGGGCGTTTCGGCGATCGGGGGGGCGGGGGTGTCGCATGGGGCGGCGGTCCGGGGCGCTTGTGCTTGTGCCTCGCCGGGTGCGGCGATCCGGAGTGCGCGTACGTCGCCGGGTTCGGCGTGGAACCCGAGGTCGGCGGCGTTGCGGCTGAGCGCCCGGGTGCGGGCGTGGGCGTAGCGGACGCGGAAGAGGGGGTTGCTCTCACGCTGCACGAGGTGCTCGGCGCCGATCCGGGGCCGGTCGTGGGTGGCCGGCTGGAGGAGGGCCCAACGGCCGGCGTCACGTCCGAGCGGAAGGGGATCGGAGGGCGCGGGAACGGGCCGTACGTCGACCTCGATCGGGACGGGTTCCGCAGAGCTGCGGCACGCGCCCGCGGGACTGCCGTACGCGCCCACAGGACTGCCGTAGGCGTCCACAGAGCTGCCGTAGGCATCCACGCGCACGCCGAGAACGCTCTCCCATTCTGGCTCGGGGCGGACCTCGGAGCTGGTGCGCACGCGGTCGCCCTGCGAACGGAGGAGGCGGGCGACGACGTCCGCGACGACGACGGCGCGGACTTCGTGGGCGGCGTGCAGCTGCCGGACCCGCCCGCTGGGCGCATCCGCGTGCCCGTATGTCCGCCCCTTGGCCAGGATCTCCTCGACGAGAGCGGCGGAAGCGGCTCTGCGGAGGCTGATGTTCAGGAACCCGGGTCCGGAGATGACGACATCATCGACACCGTCGGCACCATCGGCACCGAGCAGATGACCTCGGAGAACCTCGGCAACGAACCGGGGCGTCCGCTCGGCCGGCCGCGCGAGCTGAAGGGCGATGTTGGTGGCGTAGTCCCCGCATCCACCGGGCCCGGGCGGCGTGACCACGACCCGCTCCGGCACGGCCACACGGAGCTCCCCCTCGTCGACAGCACGACGCACCGCGCGCAGCACGGTACGGGAGAGCTCGACGGGGGTCACGGGGACAAGCGTAGGGGAGGAGGGGGGTGGGTAGGCGAGTCGGTTTGGGTGGCGGTCCGGCATATGGACGGGCGGGGCAGCCCCCCACCGCTCAGCCGTCGCCCGCCTCAACCAGCCGTCGACTGTCCGACCGCCTCGGCCGCCGATTCGTCCGGTCCGTTTGGTTGCCGGTTGGTTGCCGGCGCATCCGGTCCACTCAGCCACCGGCTCATCGCTCAGCCGCCGGCTTGTCCGGCCCGCTCGGCCTCTCCGGCGCCGCCGAGGATGTCATCGAACGCGGCGCCCTCGTCGTCTCCCCCCACAGCACCCTCGCGCTTACTTCGCTCGACCAACTGCCATACAAGACGGACAAGTTCGGCAGGATCGAACGGCTTGGCGAGGAAGGCGTCGACGCCGACATCGAGGCCGTTGTCGATCTCGTACTGCGTACAGGCGCTGACGATGGCGAGGGGAAGACGACGGGTCCGCGGATCGGAACGCAGCCGCGCGGCGGTCCGGAGGCCGTCCAGCCGAGGCATCACGACATCGAGGGTGATGGCATCGGGTCGCACCTGATGAACGACATCCAGACACTCGGCACCATCGGCCGCGGTCACCACCTCGAAACCCTCCAGTTCGAGATTGACCCTGATCAGCTGCCGGATGACCTTGTTGTCGTCCACAACAAGAACCCGGCCGGAAGCGCCTGACACAACTCGAGAGTAGGTCGGGACCGGCCACCGCGTCCGGGCTTTCCCCACTTCCACTCCGTGTGGGCTACCCCGACCCCGCTGACGCCGGGAAACCCGTTCCTGATCACCTCAACGGAGCTGGTAGTGTTCTACCCGTCGCCACGAGCTAACAACTCCGCAGCCGACACGCCCCCGTAGCTCAGGGGATAGAGCAACGGCCTCCGGAGCCGTGTGCGCAGGTTCGAATCCTGCCGGGGGCACCGGAAACTTAGGCCCTGACCAGCGGAAACGCCGGTCAGGGCCTTTCTTGTGCATGCCAAAACAGCAACGGCCAACAAGTCTGTGCGCGCTCGCTGATTCACGTACTCCGACCTGGAGTTTTGCCGCACTGCTCAACCCAGGCCCCAATTGTCCGATCTCGTGACATCACCCCGTGCGGGACATGTGCGGGACGGAGACGCCGAAATCGGGGTTCCTCGAGCCACGACTCGCATCACGGCGCAGGCGGCTACTCAGAGTCCTGCCCGGTCTCCGGAGCCGAGGCCGGGACCACGGCAAAGAGGCATGAAGTACTTCTCGGCCAACTTCGCGAGGTGCAGTGGGAGGGGCCGGGAGAGCGGGTGGCACTCATCGCGGAAGTTCAGTTGACGGGCGGCCGCCGCAACCACGACGGGCCGGTCCGGGGCTATGCAGATGCGCCCTGCCCCCGCAGCCGCCAGGGTCGACTCGGACGGGCAGCCACTGTCGGCCGCGACCCTTGCAATACATGCATCGGTGAAAGTATCATCGATGAAAGTTTTCTGTTTGTTTCTGACGGAGGTCGGTCGCCGTGAACGGATTCATCGGCCGCCGGGCCGAACTCGGCCTTCTGGACGATCTACTCGCCCCCGTGCGGACCGGCGGACGCAGCGGGCGGCCCGGTCGGGCTGTGCTACTGCGGGGGCGCCGGCGTGTGGGCAAGTCCCGGCTGGTGGAGGAGTTCCTGGAGCGCGCCGGGCTGCCTCACGTCTTCTTCACCGCTGTCGGCGGCTCGAAGGAGGAGGATCTGGCGGGCTTCGCCGCCGAGGTGGCGGCCTCCACCCTTCCCGATGCGGCCCGCTTCGCCGACTTCACGGCGCCGCAGACCTGGGACGGGGCCCTGAGCCTGCTCGCCGGAGCGCTCCCTATGGACAGACCCAGCGTGGTCGTGCTGGACGAGATGCCCTACCTCGTACGCGAGGACCCCAGCTTCGAGGGCGCCCTGCAGAAGGTCTTCGACCGGACCCTGTGCAAGCTGCCCGTGCTCCTGATCCTGGTGGGTTCCGACATCGCCATGATGGAGAAACTCAACACCTACGGACGGCCCTTCTACCAGCGCGGTACCGACATGGTCGTTCCCCCGCTCAGCCCCGCCGACGTCGCCGCGATGCTCAGTCTGCCCGCAGCCGACGCCTTCGACGCCTACCTCGTCTCCGGCGGACTCCCGCTCATCCTCGACGAGTGGCCGCACGGTGCCGACCTGTGGGAATATCTCGCATCAGCTCTGCGCCGACCGACCTCGGCCCTGCTCGTCAGCGGCGAGCGCACCCTGGCCGCCGAGTTCCCCACCGAGACTCAGGCCCGCACCGTACTGGGCGCCATCGGCCATGGCGAGCGCACCTTCACCCTGATCGGCCGGGCAGCCGGCGGCCTCAACCCCGGCTCCGTAGCCCGCTCCCTGGAACTGCTCACCACACGCCGCATGGTCGCCGCCGAACTCCCCCTGTCCACCCGCCCCAGCCGCGAGACCCGCTACCGCATCGATGACCCCTACCTGCGCTTCTGGCTCTCCTTCATCGGCCCCGGCATCCCTGCCGTCGAACGAGGCCGCGGCGACCGCGTCCTGGAATCCATCCGCACCAGCTGGACGGCATGGCGCGGACGCGCCATCGAGCCGGTCATCCGCGAAGCCCTCTGGCGTCTCGCCGACGACCGGCTCCCCGTGGACAGCAACGCCATCGGCGGCTACTGGACCCGCACCAACGACCCCGAGATCGACATTATCGCCGCCGACCGCTCCCCCATCGCCAAAAAGATCACCCTCATCGGATCCATCAAATGGCTCGAAAGCAAACCCTTCGACACCCGCGACCTCGCCCGCCTCATCACCCACCGCTCTCAACATCCCGGCGCCGACGACACCACCCCCCTCCTCGCCATCGCCCGCAACGGCTGCACTGCCTCAGGCATCCCCAGTCTCACCCCCGAAGACCTCCTCGCCGCCTGGACCTGACCCGCGGCCAAGCCGCCCGAGGTAGGGCCAGAGACGCCGCGGTAGCCAGTCCTGACAGGTGGTCAGGGTGGTAATCCCGAGCTCCCGGGCACCGTCCCACAGTGCTCCGATGCCTTCCCACCCACACAACTGGGACCGCCGTTTCGAGGCAGCGCCACGGCCGATCAGGCACGCCTCATGTGCTTCAGCGGCGCAAGCCTCACCGACGATCTGCGACAAGCCGCAGCTCGCGACCGCGACATCCAGCTCATCGACCTGCAGCGCGTCCACCAAGGCGAATGACGCCGGAACTCGAGCCTTTCGCCGACGCCCGGAGGCGACCGGGTGCCGCTCCACGGTCCGGCGAGCTGTGCAGCGGCCGGTACCGAGTCGCGGGCGGCTACCCGGAGCGCGGCTCGGGCCGCCGGAGCCGGGCCGGGGCGAACGGCCGGACGTACTCCTGGGCCAGCTTCGCGAGGTGCAGCGGGAGCGGCCGGGAAAGCGGGTGGCACTCGTCGTGGAAGCACAACACAAGACATCCCCGGGCAGCTCGAAGAAGCGTGTGAGGGTGGGGCATGTCCGCTTGCGTGGGCAGAAGCCCGGCGGGCCACCAGAGCATCGATCACTCCAATGGGTGACACCGGCACTCGGTGATTGACGGGCGGGGTACCGTCAGGAGCTACGGCTCGCCGCGAAACACCTCGCGGAGTCCGTCGGCACACCGAGTTTCACATTGCGGCGGCATGGAGGAGCACAGCGCCCAGGTCATCGGCCAGGGCCCTGAGATCCGTCGCACCCGCCGTGCGCCGGCCGGCCACGGCCCTTCCTCCACGCCTCCTCGTCTCCTCACGGGGACGCCGCGCGCCTGAGATGTCGAGTCCCTCATGACGTCCACCACCTCTCTGCCGCGTGAACGTCCCGGAATGCCCATATCAAGCCCAGCAGCAACAACGCCCCATGGAGTCCCGCCGTACGCCCGAACCCAGATGCGAACTCGCGTCGGACCAGCACCGCGGCGACTCTCTCTGCCGACCCCATTCAGCCAGGGGGGATGCAAGGTAGGATAGGTGGCATGAGCGAGCCTACCGGCAAGTACTCGATCACCATGCCGCGCGATATCGCCGAAGCAGCGAAGGCCCGCAGTGGCCCCTCCGGACTGTCCGCTTACGTCGCCGCAGCCGTCGCCCGCCAGATCGAGCGGGACAACCTCAACGAACTCATCACGGTGGCAGAGGCCGAACACGGCCCCATCACCGACGAAGAGATTCAAGCTCTGCGCGACCAACTCCACCAAGCCCGAGAGCAGCAGACCCAAGGCCGGGCGAACGCCGCGTGACCCCCTCCCCCGCGGCCCCCGGCGGCACCCTGGTCCTCGACAGCGAAGGGCTGGCCAAGGCTGTCCTGCGCGACCGTACGGTCACCGGCTGGCTCGCCCTCGCCCGCGCCGACGACCTACGGATGATCACTTCCGCAGCCACCCTCGTGGAAGTGATCCACCCACGGATCAATCGCCCAGCGCTGGAATGGACCCTGTCCCGCCTCGTCATCGAACCGGTCACCGAGCCCATCGCCCGTCGCGCCGCCGCCCTCCTCGCCGACGCCGGCCTGCACGGCCACAAGTACGCCATCGACGCCATGCTCAGCGCCACGGCACTGGCCGCCCCCGGCCCCGTCACCGTCCTCACCTCTGCCCCCGAGGACCTCGCCACGCTCTGCCGCGGGCGAGTCACCGTCATCAAGATCTGACGGGACGCCGCCCGCCCGATCAGTCACGAGGCCCACACCTACCTGCAGCCGGGCCGACCTCGAGCCATCGGACGGCAGCAGCCAGGCAGCAGCCAGGCAGCAGTACCCGGAGCAGTCTCAGATGTAGTACTTGAACTGAGGTAATGGGTCTCGGCCAGGAGGGATTTCTCGCATGATTTCTCCGACCAGTCCCGAGAACTTGATCGTGATGGGCAGCAACCGGCCCAAAGCGGCCGAGTTCGCTCGGCGATCTCCACCAGCGTCCCGTCCCCCGGAACCCTCCACTGCTTCGGGCCCTGGACCGCGCTCCACTGCTCCTTCCAGTCGGCCGCGTTCCACATCTGGGAGACCAGTCCGGTCGGGGAGTACCGCTTGCCGTCGGCCTCCCAGAGGATGGGGGCCTTCCGGTCGTTCACCCAACTCGCCCTGCGACGCCGGGGGTCCTCGTCGAGCCAGGCCCCGATGGCCAGTTCCTCCACGGTGCTGGGGGCGTAGACGAGAGGCGTGCCGTCGCTGATGGCGTCGTGGTCGACAAGCAGGCGAACCGTCTGGGGGCACCGCTGCCGCTTCTCTGCGGGGGCGGATGGCGGACCACATACGGGAGTTGCAGCGCCGAGGGGTTCTCGCGCGGTGGCCGGCCGCTTCCTGACGCCTGGCTCCACCGACGCCGTCACCGTCGAATCATTGCCATTCATATGGCTGATTGACAGCTACTCCGCTCTGGAGGCCGGAACCCGCCCAACAATGTGAGCCTCCAGTCCCACAAGATGCAGGAGGTCAGATGGTCGCCGTCGCTCTGGTGCACAGCACCGCGCTGATGATGGAGCGGCTCCCCGAGAAACCTCCGGCGTGGCTCCTCCGTGGTGAGCGGACCTTCGCGTACCCGCACAAAGACTGGAGAAAGCCGCGCGTATGGTGCCTCGCCTTCTTCACAGACCGTCACGCCAGATACGAGCGGCGCAGGATCATCGGAGTGGGCAGCGTCTTCCGAGGACGCCGTACAGGTCGGCTGGCGGATCTACCGCCGCAACTCCGAATCCTCTCATCGGTTGTTCGTGTACAACGCCAACCGGACACACGCAGAGACCGTCATGGGCGTCGACATGATCTACGTGAACGAGCACACGCGCAGCGTGGCGACGGTCCAGTACAAGCGCATGCGCCAGAGCGGACGCAGCTGGGTCTACTGGCACGACGGCACCGGTGAGCGGGAGCTGAAGCGGATGGAGGCCGTGGACGAAGAGTGCAGGGCCGCAGACGAGTGGGCTCGGACGAATCACCAGGGCTCCAGGACGCTGGGAGACCCGCGCCTGGTCACCACGCCGAGCATGGTCAAGCTGTGCCGAACCGTTCCCTTCATGATGAACTCAGCCGCCCTCATCCCCGGCATGTACCTCACACGGGAGCATTTCTGGGAGTTGCTCCATCGCCCCGAGTCCGATGGGCCGTCCGGCGGGACACGCATCGTCGAAGACTCGGTTCCCCGGTACCTGAACAGCGAGTTGAGCCTGCTGTTCGTGGCGTGCACGCGGGCGCGGGAGGCACTGCGGGTGTCCTGGCACGGCGAGCCGAGTCCGTTCCTGGCGCCGGTCGCCGGCCCGCGCCCGTAGCGCCGGGAGCGACTCTGACCTGCGTGAGGCCCCGGGGGAGTCCCCTGAGCCCCACGCACGCGACGGATGCGGAGCGTCAGAGGGTGCCGGGGTCCTCGTCCAGCATGCGACGGGCCTCCGCGAGGGCAGCCGTGTGCGCGAACCACTCCAGCACCGCGCAGATCTCCTCGCTGTGCCCGGCGAAGATCTCCACGGGGAAGGACGGGCGCAGGTCGAGCTTGGCCTCGGCCAGGTCGATGCCCTCGATGCCGTTCAGCCGCGTCATCAACTCGCGCCGCAGCGGCTCGTCGTCGAACGGAGGGCGCCGCTTCAGATACTGGAAGACGACTTCGACCGTCCCGGAGACCGGGTAGATCGCCAGCGGCCACAGCGCGCGAGTGTCGGGTGTGCCGCCGAACCGCACCATGGGGAAGCAACTGGTCTCGCTCGCCCGGCCGTAGGCGAGGTGGCCGCCCTGCTGCTCCCAGAAGCGGAGCGCGCCCAGAACACCTTCGGCGGTTTCCTTGGTCTGGTTGTCACGCAGTTGCGCTTCGAACCGGTCTGCCGCCGACTGCCGCTCGTCTTCGGTCCCCGGCGACGGCACGGTCTCCTCGGCGGTTTCCCTGCCCAGCAGGGCCGCCAGGTCGGCCGTCGTCAGCCGGTGGGAGCGGCGGGCCCGGCCCGCGTCGTCGAAGGGAACGCCCTCCGCCTCCAGGCGGGTTCGCGCATCTCCGAACTCCTGACCGTCGGGCTACCGGAAGCCCGCCGAGACGCGGCCGTCCGCCGTCAGCACCCGGTAGGCGCCGTGCAGGCCGGCCTTGGACGCAAGGTGCTGGCCCACCGGGACGGCATGGGTGCCGATGAGCGCCGCGACATCGCCATACGTCGTCCACGTACCGGCCGGCATGGCAAGGAGCGCGGCCCGCAGCTCCTTCCAGCCGGACCACTCGTCGTCCTCGGGGACCGTTCCGGCGACGGGGCCGGGCCACAGCCGCACCGCCCGGTCGGCCAGGCCGGCGGCGCGGTCGAGGATCTCCGCTCTCCCCCACCGCTCCCGCCCCGCGATCTCCTGGTTCATGCGCAGGGCGCTGGAGTCCAGGATCTCCTGCTTGCGGCGGAACGGATGGTTCGAGAGCTTCGCGTTGTCCGCGGAGAGGGTCAGATTGCCCAGTGTGTGGACGAGCAGGGCATGGAGCTCGTCCGGGCCCTGTCCGTCCTCGGCCTCTTCGGCGAGCAGGTCGAACCACTGCTCGGCGGGGTTCTGCGGCAGTACGTGCTCGACGGTGAGACGCGCCTTGGCGTAGTCGACCGGCTCGCTCCCCCCGTAGCTCTCCTCCAGCCTGCGCAGCACCTGGAACCGCTGATTGCCGCGGCCCGCCTTGTAGAAGGGCCGGGTGCGGATCGCTTCGCGGACCGCGTCGTCGTCGGGCCAGACGCGCGCGCCCGTCTTGTTCTTCGACAGGATGCGGCGCACGGCCTCCGCCGGGTCCTCGTCCTTCTCCAGTTCCTTGGGCATCTCCATGAAGACCCGGTTGCTGCCCGTGGTGGAGTAGCCCGCGAAGAGCCGTCGCACCATGTAGCTCTCGGCGTACGCCAGTGCGCGGGCGGCCTGATGGGGTGTGGCCTGTCCACCGTCCACCCGGTCGAGCAGCTGGAGCGCCAGCGGGTAGTGGGTCTGGCCGCCCCAGCGGGACAGTCTTTCCAGCACCTCGCGCAACTCCGGATCAGGCTCCCGTTCGGGCTCCAGGATCCGCATCAGGCGTTCGGCCCGCCGGGAGAGGGACTCGATCTCGGCTTCGAGTGCCGCTTCGTCCGCGCTCAGGGGTTCCAGGCGCTTCTTCTGGTCGCGGTAGATCTCGCTCTGTTTGGCCCGGCTGTTGCCGGCCACGACCAGGTCGAGCCAGACCAGGAGTTCGAGGTTGGCCGGGCCGAGCAGTTCCTGCATGGGCAGCCAGCGGTTGCGGTAGACCGACTCGCCGCGGACCGGCAGACACATGAAGAGGTAGTTGCGCAGCAGGTCGCTCTGGCTGAGTCCGACACCGGTGTTGTTGATCGACTCGAAGATCCGGTAGACGTTGTCGCCCTCGGCCGCGGTGATCTCGACGATCGACAGCAGGCCGCTCAGTACGGTCTCCACCGCGTCCGTCCACGCCTCACCGCCGCTCTCCTCACCCTCGGTCAGCGCGGCGAGGAAGAACCGGTAGGCGGCACCCACGTTGCCGGGACCCCCCGCCTTGGGTGAGCTCTCGACACATGCGGTGAAGGCATCCCGGTCCGCCTGCGTCGGCAGGAGCCGGTAGTGGTCGTCACCGTTGCGGTACTTGTTGACGAGCACGAGGTCATGGATGCGGTCGGCCTGCCGTTCCGCGCCGCCGCGTTCCCGGTGGCGGTCGCGCAGCGCGGTGAAGGCGAGCATGAGGGTCGTGAGCCGCTGCTGGCCGTCGACGACGAGCCAGCGCTGCATGCCGCCGGCGGTGATCCGGCCCGGTGCCAGCACGACGGAGCCGAGGAAGTGCGCTGCGGGCGCCCGCCCTTCCAGCTGCTCGTCGACCAACTCCTGCACGTCGTCCCAGAGTTGCTGCAGCTGCTCACGCTGCCAGCTGTACGTACGCTGGTAGAGCGGCACCTGGTACTGCTTCTCACCCTGGACGAGCTCTTTGAACGTGGTCTCCTGAGCGTGCACGCGCGCCTCTCCCCCTGGATGTCCCCGACCGGCTGCCCATTTTCCACGATCAGGGGTGTGCACGGGAGCAACCGGAAAATCTCGACACTGAACGATGCGTTCATAAACTGAGTCAAGAGACACAGCATTCCGCGAGGCCGATCCGAGCCTCCAGCACCAGTGCTGAGAGGCGAGGATCCGCGCTGTCTCCGAGCGCCACCGCCACCTCCTCGTACAGCCTCCTCGCCCGCCCGGTGTCGCCGTCGAGGCGCGCCGCGTCCGCGCACACCAACTGCGCATCCACAACGGCGGGTTCCCTGGGGCCCCACGCGGACAGGGCACGGGCGAGCGCCGATGCGAGCTGCGCGCACTCGGCAGCGGGTCCTGTGGAGTCGAGTTCAGCCCTGGCCAGGGCGATCCGGTCGGCGAACTCGCCCCGCCCCAGCCAAGAAGCGCGACGGCTCCGGCCACGCAGGGAGTTTCTCGCGCGCACGCGGCCGGCTTCCTCAGCGATCGGTCCCCCGCGCAGCCGGTAACGGGCCGTGGGATCGGGATGCGGCTCGGGGTCGGGGCCGGGGTCTCTCGTTGTCTCTCAGTGGTCGCAACACACCTCTGACACCGTGCAGGCTCCTCGGACTGTCACCACATTCGAGCCCCTCTACAGGCTGATGCACATCACCCATAGATCGCTCTGAGTTGGCCCCTGGCGCGCTCCTCGAAGCTTGCGTCAGAGATCAAGTGAATCACGCCCTGCAGCACCGAACGGGCGGTACTGTACGACTGCTTCGACCTGCTGGTGGATGCGTGTTGAGACCCCCCGCTACGCGGCCAGGTGACGGATTCCCGCCCGGCTCGGAGGCACCACCGTGGCCTGGATCCCGGTGACCTCGACTTCGACGCCCCAGGCCTCAAGGATCTTGGCCGTCTGCACGAGGGTGACCTGGGAGAACGGGAACAGCGTGTCAGCGGTGAGGTCGGTTCCGTTCTTCAGCAGGATCGCGAAGACGACCTTCGACGGCCGGAAACCCTCCGGCAGGGCACGGCCGGGCCGAGCCGCGGCCACCTTCTGGGCAAACCCGTCCGCGGCCTGCGGCGAGTGCAGCAGGGTCTGCACGGCGACCACGGCCTGACCGAACAGATGGCTCAGCGCGTCGGACCCCTTGGCCCGCTTCACCATGACCAGGACGTCGTCCGGGCTCAGCAGGTCGCAGATCTCCACGCCGTTGCCGCGATGAAGCGCGGTCCGGACGTTGTCACGGTCGAAGCAGACGTACCCGGGCCGCAGGTCGGGCACCGAATCGTTGTAGTCCCGCTCCTTGTCCCCGAGCACCCAGACCGGGAGGTCGACCGAGGGCGTGTCGGTGATGAGCCGCTCCACCTGCGAACGGATCGCCTCCAGGTATGCCTCACCGATCTCGTACCACTGGCCGTCCAGCAGGAAGAACCGGCGGGCACCGAGCGCCACCTCCGCCTCGATCCACCGCAGCACGCTCGACGTCCAGATGACGTCACCCTTGTCCGCACGGGTGTGCGCGTGGAGGGTGACGGTGCCGTCCCGGAGCGCAGCGAAGCGCGTTCCCGCCCTCTGCACACGTGCCCGGTTGAGGACGTACTCCAGGCTGAAGTCGTCGGTGAGGTGGGCGTCCTTGCTGTGCACCTTGGTGGCGAACGCCTGGGCGACGCCGTAGTCGTCCCAGCGATCGGACGGGACGGCGACGGCGATACGTCCGTCCGGCTGCTCGCCGAGCATGTCGTCGAGCCGCCCCTCCAGCCGCGTGACCAGGTCGTCGTCCTTGACCGGGACGATGTGCTCGACGAACTCCAGTTCCGGAGTCGGGGCCTCATCCTGAAGGACACGGGCAATGGCCCGGATGTCCGCGACCAGGTCTGCGGCGTCGATGCCGAGGCGCATCCGCAGCCCGGTACCGCCCTCGACGCTGGAGATCTTCGTACGGTCGTCCTGAGCGATCGTCAGCTGAAGCGCGTCCAGCCGACCGCCCAGCCGCCGCACGATCTGCGCGTGCTCCTGGACACCCAGGCTCCAGACCGGAGCACCGCCGGGCACGAGGGTGATGTCGGTCCGGCCGCCGCCCGGCGTATGGGAGACCATGTCCCGGATCTGGGCGGGGTCCACCTTGCGGATCACGAAACTCAGTCCGAACCGCCGGTCCTTGACCCGGTCGGGCACCAGGCGGAAGCCCTGGTCGTAGCCGACGGCGTACACCTCGTCGTCGACCGCGAGCATCAGCAGCCCAGCCGACCGGTTCACGGGCCGCGACACCTCGCACCCGGTCGTGCGAGTGATCTCGCCGCACCAACTCGCGACCGGCTGCTCGAAGCTGCCGGTGACCAGCAGCGCCGGAACACCCAACCGCTCCTCCGGGAAGTGCAGTTCCGCGTCAACGGCTTCGAGCCGAGCCGGGTCGAGTACGTCGAACATCGCGTCGACGGTGGGAGCGATACCCGTGAGCCGGTACAGGGTGCGCTTGGACGTGCCGGAAGTGCTGGTGGCCATGGTGCCGCTCCATTCGAATCGACGTGTTGCGGGCAGGGGGATGCCCGGGAAGCCGGGAAGCCGGGAAGCCGGGAAGCCAGTGAAAGCACAACCAGTAGAGCAACAACTGAAAGCACTGTCAAATACTTCACATCGGTTAGGTGTCGGTATAGAGTGAAGCCGTCCAGCACGCCCGCCCCCACGTCACCCGGCAGGAGCCCATGAACCAGCAGGCCAGTGCCCTCGTGACCGCCGCCGACATCTCCCGGCTGGCCGGCGTCACTCGCGCCACGGTGAGTAACTGGCGTCGTCGGCATCCGGACTTCCCCGCCCCTACGGGAGGCACGGACGCCAGCCCCACGTACGATCTCGACGCCGTACGCGCCTGGCTCTCCGCCCGTGGCCAACTTCCCGAGGACACACCGGCGGACCGGCTTCGCACCGCGCTGCGCACCCACCCCGGCGACGGCGAACTGGCCCTGCACCTGCTCCCTGTAGTGCTCGCAGCTGCCCGGCTGGACCGGAGCTGGCGCGAAGCCCTTCCCGAACTGCGTGACGACGCACTGCTGCGGTGGGTCCGGTCAGCCGCGGACGACGGAGCCCAGGACATCCCGGGAGCAGAGGACGCCGCATACGGCCCAGAGGCAGCCGGACCGCTGAGGGCCTTGTTGCAGGCCGTCGTCGTGGATGGCGCCGAGAGCGCGACGGATGTCCTGGCCGAACGCCTGTTGGAGGACACCGGCGGCACCGGCACCTACCTCACGCCGCGCCCCCTGGCCGACCTCATGGCCCGGCTCCTGACCGACAGCGCGGGCGCCTTCCCCGCGAGCGTTCTCGACCCCGCGTGCGGCACCGGATCGCTGCTCGCCGCTGCGGCATCCGTCGGCGCGACCGCACTGCGCGGCCAGGACGTCCTGGCCGCGCAGGCCGCCCATGCCGCAGTGCGGCTCCGACTGAGCGCCCCTGAGGCTGCCGTCACCGTACGTGCGGGAGACAGCCTGCGCTCGGACGCCTTCAAGGGCCTCACCGCTGACGCCGTCCTGTGCAATCCTCCGTACGGAGTCCGTGACTGGGGGCACGAGGATCTGGCGTACGACGAACGCTGGGCCTACGGCGTGCCACCCAAGGGCGAGCCCGAACTCGCCTGGGTCCAGCACTGCCTGGCCCACCTCGCGCCGGGGGGCCGTGCCGTGCTGCTCATGCCGCCCGCGGTCGCGGAGCGCACCGCCGGCCGGCGTATCCGAGCACAGCTCGTACGCGACGGAGCCCTCCGCGCGGTCGTCTCGCTTCCCCAGGGCGCGGCCACTCCGCTCCACATCGGCCTGCACCTGTGGGTGCTCGAACGGCCCGATCCGCAGGCCGAAGCTCCGGGGACGGTTCTGCTCGTCGATGCCGCCACTTCCGAGAACCGGGATCTCGACTGGGCCGCCATCGACGACACCGTGCTCTCAGCATGGCGGCCGTATCTTGCCGACCAGGACGGCTTCACCGGAGCCCCGGGCATCGCCGGCGCCGTACCGATCACCGACCTCCTCAACGAGGCCGTGGACCTGACTCCGGCCCGCCACATCCGAACCGCTTCCCGGCAGACTCTGCGCCCCGCCGTACTGGCCCGGCAGGCATCGGAGCTGTACGGCCAACTCCACCGAGCCGCAAGGGACCTGACCGGCCTCAGCGCCGAAGGCGACTGGTCACCGGCCGACGACCGCCCCCGCGACTGGCGCACAGCGACGGTCGCGGATCTTCTGCGTGGCGGCGCTCTCAGCTTGCTTCGTACCGCGCCCGGAAGCCGCCGGACCCGTAGCGGCCAACCACTACCGCAGCCCGAACCAGAACTCGGCGGACGACCGACGATCACGGCAACCGACGTCGTGAAGAACCGACCCGCCTCCGGAACGGAAGCGGACCTTCCCACCGGCGCCGACCTCCCCTTGATCCAGGGAAGTGACGTGCTGCTCACAGAGACGCTCCACGTGGGGCGTGCCGCCGTGGCCCGGGTCGTCGAGCCGGGCGAGACAGGCTGCTCCCTAGGGCCCCATCTGCTGCTGTTCCGCCCGGATCAGCGTCGGCTCGACCCCTGGTTCCTGGCCGGGTTCCTCTCAGCGGAGCAGAACGTCAACGCCGCAGCCACCGGCACATCCATCGTTCGAGTGGACCCACGACGACTACGCGTTCCCTTGCTCCCACTCGCCGAACAGCAGCGCTACGGCGACGCGTTCCGCCACCTGCACGAGCTGCGTACCGCCGCCAACCGTGCCGACCAGGCCGCCGAGGACGTCACACGTCTCCTCAGTACCGGACTCACCGGCGGCGCGCTGTTGCCGCTCGATCCCGGATCGGCGTGAAACGTGCGGCCTGGCACCACGAACGACCAGACTTGACCTCTCCGTCCCTCTGGGACGGCGAAACTCCGGAAGGACAGCGTTGAACAGCAGTAAGCACACGGAACTGGCGAACCACGCGTGGTCGGTCGCCGACCTCCTGCGCGGCGACTACAAGCAGTCCGACTACGGCAAGGTGATCCTTCCGTTCACCGTGCTGCGGCGCCTGGAGTGCGTCCTCGCCCCGACCAAGGACAAGGTCCTGGAGGTCGCCGCCCGCTACGAGAACCAGGACATCAACCCCGACCGCTTCCTGCGCAAGGCGTCCGGCCACAGCTTCTACAACACCAGCACCTACACGCTGAAGGCCATCGCGGGCGACGCCTCGCACGCGGCGAAGTACCTCAACCAGTACTACGGCGCCTTCTCCCCCAACGCGCGGGAGGTCCTGGAGCGGTACGACTTCGCCCAGCAGATCAAGCGGCTTGAGGCGGCGGACCTGCTGTACCAGGTGGTCGGGCGGTTCGCCGATCTCGACCTGCGGCCGGTGGAGAGGGACGCCGACGGCAATGTCGTGCTCGACGAGGACGGCAATCCGGTCGAGATCGTCACCAACCACCAGATGGGCTACACCTTCGAGGAACTGATCCGGCGCTTCGCCGAGCAGTCCAACGAGACGGCCGGTGAACACTTCACACCCCGGGAAGTCATCCGGCTGATGGTCAACCTGCTCGTCGCACCGGACAGTGACGCGCTGGCCCTGCCGGGCACCGTCCGCACGGTCATGGACCCGGCCTGCGGCACCGGCGGCATGCTCAGCGCGGCCGAGGAACACATCACCGCCCACAACCGGGACGCCACGGTCAAGGTCTTCGGCCAGGAACTCAACCCCGAGTCCTGGGCCATCTGCCGGTCGGACATGATGATCAAGGGCCAGGACCCGGAGAACATCAAGTTCGGCAACTCGTTCAGCGACGACGGCCACACCGGCGCCACCTTCGACTACCTGCTGGCCAACCCACCGTTCGGCGTGGAGTGGAAGAAGGTCAAGGACACCGTCGAGGACGAACACGAACACCTCGGTGACAGCGGGCGGTTCGGGGCCGGCCTGCCGCGCATCAACGACGGGTCGCTGCTCTTCCTCCAGCACATGATCTCGAAGATGAAGCCGGTGGACGCGTCGGGGGCGGGCGGCAGCCGCATCGCGATCGTCTTCAACGGCTCCCCGCTGTTCACGGGGGCGGCTGAGTCGGGTGAGTCCAAGATCCGGCAGTGGATCCTGGAGAAGGACTGGCTGGAGGGCATCGTCGCCCTGCCTGACCAGCTCTTCTACAACACCGGCATCTCCACGTACTTCTGGGTGCTCAGCAACCGCAAGGCCAGGGACAGGCGCGGCAAAGTCGTCCTGCTGGACGCGCGCGACTACTGGCGCAAGATGCGGAAGTCGCTCGGCGACAAGCGCAAGGAACTGGGCGAGCAGCACATCTCCGAGATCACGCGGCTGTACACGGAGGCGCTGGCAGTCGTCGACGCGGCGGAGAAGGGCGGCGGCCACGACCTGGCCGACCGGGCCGGGAAGATCAAGGTCTTCCGCAACGAAAACTTCGGGTATCACCGGATCACCGTCGAACGGCCGCTGAAGCTCCGCTTCGAGGTGACGGAGGAGACGCTGACGGCCCTCACCGCGTCGAAGCCGATGGGAAGGGTCACGGACGTCGAGGCGTTCGTAGCGGCGCTGCGCCCGCTCGTCGGCAAGTCCTGGACGACGAAGTCCGACGCGTGGATCGACCTGAAGGACGCGATCGTCGCGGCCGGCCTGTTGTGGCCGACGGGCGCGCCGTTCGGCAAGGCCCTACGGGAGGCGGTCGGCGTCCGCGACCCGGAGGGCGAGGTCCAGCGCATCAAGGGCGAGCCGGAACCGGATCCGGAGCTGCGGGACTACGAGAACGTGCCGCTGGAGGAGGACGTGGAGGAGTACCTGCGGCGGGAGGTGCTGCCGCATGTCCCGGACGCGTGGATCGACCACGGCAAGACGAAGGTGGGGTATGAGATTCCGTTCACTCGGCATTTCTACGTGTACAAGCCGCCGCGGCCGTTGGGGGAGATCGACGCGGAGCTGAAGGCTCTGGAGGCAGAGATCCAGGCGCTGCTGGGCGAGGTAACGGAATGACCGGGACAAGCACAACGACGCTCCGCTCAGCCGCGGAAGTCGCACTTGGAAGGCAACGATCCCCTCAGCACGCTGACGGCGAGCACATGGTGCGCTATCTGCGAGCCGCCAACGTAAAAGACGGCACGCTAGACCTCACCGACGTTCAGTCGATGAACTTCACCCCAGCCGAACAGAGTACCTTCGCGCTGCGACCCGGCGATGTCCTCGTAAGCGAAGGCAGCGGGAGCCTCAGCAGCGTAGGTGCTTCAGCGGTATGGCGCGGTGAACTGGATGGCATGGTCTGTTTCCAGAACACCCTGTTGCGCCTTCGCCCCCGGGTGGGCGTTGATGGACGATACCTGGAATGGTGGGCTCGCTCGGCATTCGGCTCTGGAGTATTTGCGTCAATTGCGTCAGGCGCGAACATCTACCACCTGGGTGCTGAACGAGTACGTGCACTTCCAATCAGCCTGCCACCGCTGGAGGAGCAGCGTCGCATCGCCGGCTTCCTAGACACCGAGACCGCACGCGTTGACATTTTGATCAATCTCAGAAAGAGACAGCAAGGGCTGCTCAAAGAGCGCACGCAACAGTGTATTGCAGATCTGTGCACCGGCCGCAACCTTCCCCAGCAAAAGGACACCCAGAACGCATGGATTCCGCGCATTCCAATCAATTGGAATGTGCTACCCCTGAAGAGGAGATGGTCAATTATTGACTGCAAACATCGAACGCCTTCGTACTTGACCGAAGGGTACGCAGTAATGAGTCCCGGTGATATTTCACCAGGTAGAGTTGACCTAGCGAGAGCTAACCGCTTCGTCGGCGAAGAGGACTTTGCGGACTTGGCGGACCAGTTGCGGCGCCCTCGGCGAGGCGACATCGTATACAGCCGGAATGCTTCCCTAGGAACCGCCGCATACGTCGATACCGACACTCCGTTCACCATGGGGCAGGACGTATGTAAAATCACGAGCGCGACGGAAGATCAACTCTTTCTAACTTACACACTGAACACAGTGGCACTAAACGAGCTGCGCGCAGTTCAGATTGGAAGCACTTTCACGCGCGTAAACATCGGAACCCTTCTCGAAATTTCAATCCCATGTCCGCCCGCTGAAGAGCAGAAGAGAATCGCTCTACTGATGGACGATGCGGCTGGAAAGGGAAAGGATCTGCAGCGACGTATCGATCGCCAGATTGGTCTACTCGCCGAGCGCCGCCAGGCCCTGATCACCGCCGCCGTCACCGGCCAGATCGACGTGTCCACCGCTAGCGGACGAGGGATCGAGGAATGATCGCGTCATGAGCCCCACCGCGCCTCACCTCCCGATGCCGCTCATCACCCGTGTCCGCGTCGACAACTACAAGTCCATCGCTCATTGCGACGTGACTCTCGGCCCGTTCACCGTGCTGCTCGGACTGAACGCCGCAGGCAAGTCGAACTTCCTGGACGCCCTGCGCTTCGTCCGCGACGCGCTGGTGAACGGTCCGGCCGAGGCCGTGGCGGCGCGTGGCGGGTGGGAGGAGGTTGTGCGCCGGGTCCCTGAGCCGGCAACCTCCTGCACGATCGGTCTGGAATTTTACCTGCCACCGTTCCCCCACGACAGGAAGGCATGGGTGGGGTCGTACGAGATCACCCTCGGGCCGGCGGCCGCCACAAGGTCGGGCCGATACTCAGGATCTGATGTCCGTGTCCAGCGTGAGTTCTGCGAAATGAGTCGCCCTGGCGGCCAGGGCGGGACTGACGCCAAGCGATTCGAGGTGCCAGACCGCCCGGAAGCGGGACGTCGTCCGAGTCGGCTGAGGCTTTCACAAGTGGCTGACACAGAGCCGTTCTTTAAACTTCACGGGACTCTCGCGGATATGTTCTTCTACAGCCCTGACCTGTCCAGCCTCCGTGCGGCCCGCCCCAACATGCCAACCGCCGGGACGCTGAAGGAGGACGGCAGCGACCTCGGTCCGGCGCTGGCCGCGCTCGGGGAGCAGCAGCGGGAGCGCATCTCGCAGTACCTCGGGGCGATCGTGCCCGGTGTCGTGGAGGTCGGCCCCACGGACCCCTCCGCCGACTACATCGCGGCGCGGATCAGCTTCGCCACTGACGGCGACACCGAACCGCACGTCTTCCGGGCCGAGTCCATGTCGGAAGGGACCATCCGAGCCATCGGCCTATTGACCGCACTCTTCCAGCACGACGCCCGCGACGGCTGGATTCCGCTCATCGCCGTCGAGGAACCCGAACTCGCCCTGCACCCGCTCGCGGCCGGGGCCCTCTACGACGCTCTCACGGAAGCCAGTGAGCACGTACAGGTCCTTGCCACCACACAAAGCGCGGAGTTGTTCGACCGCAAAGAGGCCGACCTGTCGGCGATCCGCGTTGTCGCCGCCGAGCACGGGGTGACGGTGATCGGCGAAGTGGACCCCGTGAGCCGGTCGATCGTGGCCGACGGCCTGGCCACCACGGCCGAACTACTGCGCTCCGACCAGCTACGCCCGGTCGTCAAGCCCCCAGCCCAACCGGACGAGCAGCCGGAGGACGAGGAGTGAACCACCCAAGAGTCACGATCGCCTCCATCGTCGAGGGCGAGGGCGAGATGAGCGCGCTGCCCGTCCTCCTCCGGCGGCTGATGCACGAGGCGGGCATCTGGACCGCCGACATCCAGCGGCCCTTCCTACTCGACCGCGGCCGACTCGTCCGGCCAGGCGGGCTGGAAGCCGCCGTAGAGGCCCAGGCTCGACGCGTACCAGCCGACCACCCGGGCGGCGTCCTGGTCGTGATCGACGCCGACGACGACTGCCCGGCCAGCCTCGGGCCTTCGCTGCTCGCCAGGGCCGAGGCCACCCGCCCAGACCGTCGGACGGCCGTCGTGCTGGCGAACCGGGAGTTCGAGGCGTGGTTCCTCGCGTCAGCGCCTTCGCTCGGCAGCCGGGCGGGTCTCGCCGAGCACCTGGAGGTCCCGGCCAACAGCGAGACGTTACGCGACTGCAAGGGCTGGCTGACCCACCACCGGCGCGACGGAGTGCGGTACCGCCCGCGTGTGGACCAGCCTGCCCTGACCCAGGACATGGATCTCGACCTGGCCCGCGCCAACTCACCTTCCTTCGACAAGTTCTGCCGCGACATCACCTATCTGGTCACCGGAAAGCGGGGGGAATAGCCGCTCATGTCCGTCCACGACGAAGCCGCATTCGGAAACGCCATAGTCGCCGCCCTGCTGGAGCGCGGTTGGACTGAGGGAAACAAGCAGAACTACCAACCCCAACTCGGCCTGGACACCGCCCAGCTCACCGAGTTCATCGGCAAGACGCAAGCCGACGACTGGGCCGAACTGATCGCCCTCTACGGCGATGATGCCAACGCCGCCCAGGCCGGGTTCGCCAAGCGCGTGGACCAGGCGATCGGAACCGACGGTGTGCTGGACGTACTCCGCAAGGGCGTGAAGGACCACGGAGTCCTGATCAGGCTCGCGTACTTCAAGCCGTCGCTCGTCGCCTCGGACGCTGTCCTGGACGACTATCGGGCGAACCGGCTGACCTTCGTCAAGGAGTTGCAGTACGCGGCGAAGCAGGCGGACAAGGGCAACGAGCTGGACCTCACCCTGTTCCTCAACGGAATCCCGCTGGCGACCGCCGAGTTGAAGAACGCCCTCACGCGGCAGGGGGCGGAGCACGCCAAGGAGCAGTACCGGCTCAAGCGGGACCCCACTGAGCTGATCTTCGCGCGCCGCGTCATCGCGAACTTCGCCGTGGACACGGACGTGGTCTACGTCGCGCCCGAACTGCGCGGCAAGCTGACGCGGTTCCTACCGTTCAACACGGGATCGGAGGGCCCGGGGAAGCCCGGCGGTGCCGGGAATCCTGCGCCTACCGTCCCCGGGACGTACGCGACCTCATACCTCTGGGAGCAGATCTGGGAGCGGGACACCTGGCTTGACCTGATCGAGCGGTTCGTGCACCTCAGCAAGGAGAAGGGCCCGGACGGGCGGACGCGCAAGAAGCTGATCTTCCCGCGCTACCACCAGTGGGACATCGTCAAGAAGCTCGCCGGTCATGCGGCCCGTCACGGCGCCGGTCACAACTACCTGGGCATGGCTTCCGCCGGCTCCGGCAAGTCAAACACCATCGGGTGGCTGGCGCACCGCCTGTCGTCGCTGCACACGCCCACCGACCCCGCCGAGATCGACCCCGATGCCCTGGCCGCCGGACTCAAGCCCGGTGCGCCCGTCTTCGACAAGGTCGTGATCATCACCGACCGCCGCAATCTCGACGCCCAACTGCGCGAAACCGTCGGCAGTTTCGAGAAGAACGCCGGTCTGGTGGTGAAGATCGACGAGAAGCACGGTGCGAAGTCCGAGCAGCTTGCCAAGGCGCTGTCCCGCGAGACCGGGAAGATCATCACGGTCACGCTGCACACTTTCCCGGCCCTCATCGACTACCTGCGCCGCAAGCCCACCGAACTCCAGGGCCACAACTTCGCGATCATCGTGGATGAGGCGCACTCCTCCCAGTCCGGCGGCGCGGCCACCGACGTACGCGCGGCGCTGCGTGACCTGGGACTGGACTCGGATTCCGACGACGTCGGGGCAACCGAACAGGCGGCGGCGGCCACCACCGACGCCAAGCTCGTCCGCAAAGCCATCCAGCGCAGCAAGGCCGCGAACCTCTCCTACTTCGCGTTCACGGCCACGCCCAAGGCCAAGACGCTCGAACTCTTCGGCACCCTGGACACCGTCAACGGCAAGCCGGCGTACGTCCCCTTCCACACGTACTCGATGCGCCAGGCCATCGAGGAAGGCTTCATCCTCGACCCCCTGCGCACCTACGTCACGTACGACACGTACTGGAAGCTGGTGAACAAGAACCCGGCCGAGCGCGAGGTGGACCCGTCCAAGGCGAATCCCCTGCTCGCCCGGTACGCGCTCACGCACGACTCCACCGTGACCCAGCAGGCGCAGGTGATCGTCGAGCACTTCCGCACGCACACCGCCGGGCGGCTCGGCGGGCGTGCCAAGGCCATGGTGGTGACGGCTTCCCGACACAGTGCCGTGCAGATGGCCCGCGCCATCAGGAAGTACGTCGGCGACAACGCGTACGCCGACCCCGGCGTCCTGGTCGCGTTCTCCGGCAGCCTGACGTACGACGGCGAGGAGACCACCGAGCCGAAGGAGAACCGCGGCCTCGCCGAGTCCGCGCTGCCGAAGGCGTTCGCGTACACGCGCAAGGACGACAAGGCCGTGCGCACCGGCGGGACGGTGACTCAGCGCGAGTTCCGCATCCTGGTCGTCGCCGATAAGTACCAGACCGGCTTCGACCAGCCGCTGCTCACCACGATGTACGTGAACAAGAAGCTCGCGGGCATCAGCGCCGTCCAAACTCTCTCCCGTCTGAACCGCACCGCCGACCGCAAGTCGCAGGCGGACCTGGCCGTACTGGACTTCGTCAATGACGCCGAGGACATCAAGGAGTCCTTCCGCCCGTACTTCGAGGAGGCGAACACCCTTCCCTCCGACCCCAATCTCCTCTACACCGCCCAGAGCCAGGTCATGCGGCCCGACATCCTCGTCGAGGAGGAGATGCGGGAGTTCGCGGATGCCTATCTGGCAGCTGAGGAGAAGGCGGCGGGCTCGGTGGCCCGCTGGGAGAAGCTCCACGCGGAGCTGTACCGGCATCTGGACCCCGCCGTCAAACGGTTCACCGAGCTACTGGACCGCAAGGACGAGGCGGGCGACCCCGACGAGGAAGCCGCCGAGGCCGCCGAGCAGTTCCGCGCGGATCTCAACGACTACGTACGGAAGTACGGCTTCCTCTCGCAGATCGTGCCCTACCGCGACGCCGACCTCGAATGCCTCTACCTCTACGGCCGCCACCTGCTCAACCGCCTGCCGCGACGCGGAGACGGCGGCGTGGACATAGGGGACGTCGACCTCAGTCACCTGCGCATCCAGAAGACCGGCGAGCACGACCTCGCGCTGACCGCCGAGGGAGCGGCGGAGCTGCGCGGCTTCGGTGAAGGTGGGGGCAGTGCCAAGGAGCAGGAGAAGTCGCTGTTGTCGGAGCTGATCGAGAAGTTCAACGACAAGTACGGCACCAATCTCACCGATCAGGACGTGATCACACCGTTCTTGGAGACGAACGCGGAACCGAGGGTCCGCTCAGCTGCCGTCAACGACCTGGAGAACTTCGGTCTCGTCTTCGACGAGGTCTTCGAGGACAAGATGGCCGAACACATCGACACCATCGCCGACTTGGGACGGCAGTACTTCAGCCACGACGACAGCTTCAAGCAGTCGCTCAACCAGAGTGCGCGCCGGGCGGCCTGGCGGATGATCCGCCGGGAGGAGAACATCGACGACGAGGCGGCCTGACCCGCCCCGCCTTCGGTCTCCTCCCTGCCGACCACTCCCCTGGTCAGCCTCCCTAGCGGAACGAGAGCCCCGCGATCACGGACGTTCCGCGTGTGGGGCGGGGCCGGACGGTCCAGGCGGTGGCGAGGCTCTCGACGAGGATCAGGCCCCGGCCGCTCTCGGAGTCAGTGCCCGGGTGGGCCAGGACGGGCTTGCCGGTACCCGGGTCGGAGACGGCCAGCCAGTAGTGTCCGTCGGCCGGCCACAGAACGAGTTCGACGAGGTCCCCGTCCTTCCCGCAGGCGCCGTGACGGATGGCGTTGGTGAGCAGCTCCGAGGTCAACAGGCCCAGGTCGTCGCCGAGTTGTGGACGGAGGACGTCCGGCAGCGATTCGGCGACGGCGTGCCGGCCCCCCGTACGGAGGCGGGATGGGCGGGGAAGCGCCAGTGGGCGGGGACGAGGGGGATCTCGGGCATGGCGAACTCCACGACTCTGTGAGGGGTTTGGGGCCGCCGGTGACCTACCGCCCTGGTCGCGGACACACCCGTCCCAGGGCGGACGGGCATGCTCACGCGGTGCGCTTCCGGCATTGCGGTGTGTAGCGTGCGCGATACTCACAGTAGGGCAACGGGGGTACATGTGCTACCACGTCCCGAAGGTCCGTTGGAGCGAACTTCGCTTCGCGGCAAACTGAGCCGCACGCGACGAGAGGGAACGTATGCCGCCGAGGAGCAATCCGACCGCACGCCAGCAGCGTCTGGGCGCAGAGCTTCGCAAGCTACGGGAAGGGGCGGGGCTGTCCACGGAACAGGCCGCCGTGCTGCTGGACACGAAACGGACCGTGATCACCAGCACCGAGGCGGGACGCCACGGCGTCAGCCCGGAGCGTGTCCGGCGCATTGCCTTCCGGTATGAGTGCACTGACCAGGCCCTGGTGGATGCACTGGTCGCCATGTGCGGCGACCGCACGATCGGCTGGTGGGAGGCGTATCGCGACCTCCTGCCCGCGACATTCCTGGACATCGCCGAGTTGGAGTGGCACGCCCAGGGCTTGCGTGTCAGCACGATGACGCACATGCCGGGACAGTTGCAGACCGAGGCATACGCGCACGCTCTCTTCCAAGCTGCCATCCCGCCGCTGCCCGCCGAGGAGTTCGAGGCCAGAGTCGCCCACCGCGTGCAAAGACACCAGGTCATCGACCGGCCAGGAGCTCCGGACTACGTGCTGATCATCCACGAAGCCGCCCTACGGATCGAAGTAGGTGGACGCGCGGTGCTACGAAACCAGCTTGGTCACCTCATGGCAGCCGCAGACCGCGGCAACGTCACGATCCAGGCCATCCCCTTCTCCGCGGGGGCGTTCCCCGGTTCGGGCCAGGCGATCCTGTACGCCCTCGGCCAGATGCCCCCGCTCGACACCGTGCAACTGGATCGCACCACGGCAGGAGAATTCCTTTATTTGGGCGCCCATTTGTGCAAGTACCGTCTGCAACTCGACGAGATGCAGAGGATCGCGCTCAAGCCTGCGGAGACCCTCGATCTCATGCACACCATTTCCCAGAGCCTTTAGGAGAGTTGGTCATGTCTGACATCAGCTGGGAAGCCCCCTTCTGCCAGGATGCGAGTAACTGCTTCCGCCTCGGCACCGACGCCGAAGGCAACGGCTACATAGCCGTCAACGGACAAGAGGACCGATACCTCACCGACTCCCTCGAAGCCCTGCGCACCCTCATCACCGACATCAAGGCCGGCAAGGCCGACCACCTGCTGTAACACCTGCCGCGCGCCCCGCCGATAGGTACCGTGTACAGCGATCGACTGACGTGGCATCAGGACGACCGGGGCTCAACGCGTGTCGCAGGCAAGGAGAATCGGCGAGCAGGGCCGCTATGAGCTGATCGAGGAGATCGAGTCCGGCGGTATGGGCACGGTCTGGCGCGGCTACGACGCCGTTCTCGACCGGGAGATCGCGGTCAAGCTCATCCGGCCCGACGTCGTCGCATCGCCCGCGCAGGCAGCGGAGTTCGCCCGCCGCTTCGAGCGCGAGGCGCGCGTCACCGCTCGGATCGGGCATCACGGGGTGCCGCAGGTGTTCGACGCGGTACTCGACGAGGCGTCGTACGACCGGCTGTACCTGGTGATGGAGTACGTGCGCGGGATCTCCCTGCGCAGGGTGTTGGCAGGCGCGGAGGACGGAGCGGCGGCCCGGCTCCCGGTGAGCTGGGCCGCGTCGATCGCCGCGCAGATCTGCACCGTCCTGTCGTACGCGCACGCCATCCCGGTCGTGCACCGCGATCTGAAGCCGGACAACGTCCTGATCGCCGCTGACGGCACGGTCAAGGTGCTGGATTTCGGCATCGCGAAGCTGCTGCACACGGACGTCACCCGGCTCACGGCCACCGACAGCCGGGTCGGTACCAGCCGGTACATGCCGCCCGAGCAGATCGACGGCGCGCAGATCACACCGCTGAGCGACCTGTACGCGCTCGGCTGCGTGCTGCACGAACTCCTCGCCGGAGAGCCGGTCTTCAGCGGCGACAACGAGTACCCGCTCCTGCACCAGCACATGAACGTACCGCCGAAGCCGTTGCGCAACCTGCGGCCCAACGTGCCGGAGGACCTGGAGGCGCTGACCCTGGACCTGCTGGCCAAGGTGCCCGAGCAGCGTCCCGCCGACGCGTACGCGGTGTACGAGCGCCTGTCGCCGCACCTGCCGCAACCGGGATCGGCAGCCGAACCCGTGACCCTCACCCACGGCGGCTCCCCGTCCGAAGTTCCCGACCCGACGGTGGTCTACCGACAGCCGAACGCACCCCTGCGACGGGCCACAGTTCCCGCGCCCTCACCCGAGCCGACGGCTCCCGTACCGGTCCCCGCACGCGCCGACACCGCACTGCGGGACGCGATCCGGAACGCCTACGCCCGGTCCGCGGACCTCGCCGAAAGCGGACGGTTCGCCCAGGCCGCGGACGTCCTCAAGGCGGTGGTCGCAAAGGCCGCCACCACTCTCGGCGCACACAACCCCCGTGTGCTCGGTCTGCGGCGGCAGCGCGCGGCGGTCCTCATGGCCGGCGAGGACTTCCGGCGTGCCTTGCCGGAGTTCGACGCGCTGGCCGCCGTCTACGCCCGCACGGCGGGACCGGCCGATGAAAGCACGCTGGAGTGCCGTCGGCACGCCGCCCACTGCCGGGCCAACCTCGGTCAGGCCACGGTCGCCCTGCGGGAGTTCCAGGAGGTCCTGGAGGTCGTGTCCGACGCGGCCGGGGACGCCTCCGAAACCGCTCTCGACCTGCGCCGCAGTATCGGCGTGCTCCTCTTCTCCGAGGGCCGCCGCACCGAGGCCGAGGGGGTCCTCGACGCCCTCCACGAGGACATGTGCGTCCTCCTCGGCGAGGACCATGAGGAGACCCGCGAGATCGCCGATCTCCTCGCCCGGCTGCGCGGCCCGGAGGGACCACGCCCTTACTGACGTCCTGCCGGTGCGGTGCACACGCCGTCAGGCCTCGGCCCCGTCCTCGTCCTCGGCCTCGGTATCTTCGCTGTGGATGCGCTGAGCCAGATCCCACAGGCTCAGGCCCTCCGACTGGAACCAGCGAGCCGTTCCCTGGTTGGCCACGGGTCGCTCGTCCCAGTCGGCGTCCGCCCACATCTTCGCCACCAGCCCGGACGGCGAGTACTGCTGCTCGTCGTACGCCCACAGGATCGGCTTGGTCCGGTGATTCACCCAGGTCGCCTGGCGCCGCCGTTCGTCCTGGACAAGCCACTCTTCCATGGCGTCGCGCTCAGGCTCGTTCAAAGCCACGTACAGGAGGGGAGCTCCGTCCTTGATGACACGGCGGTCGACCAGGAGCGGCACGGTGTTGGGGCGACGCGGCTTGCGTTCCTTCACGGGAGGTGCGGGAACGGCGACGCCATCGGCCAGGTCGCCGAGGACATGCTTCGCGAGCTCCCGGCACGTCTCCGCGGTCTGGAACGCAGTCCTGATCTGGGGACGTGGCCCGTAACGAGTGACGATCTGGTGCGTCAGCCGACGCACCAGATCTGGTACGAGGGCGGGAATCTTCTCCAGGACCTCGCTGTCCCAGTCGAAGTCGGGGTCGTCGATACTCGTGGCACCGAGATGCTGAAAGAGCAGGTGGGTGACGAGAAAGCCACCGTGCTCGGTGGTCGCAGCCTCGCGGCTGTTCTGACCACTGCCCAGTTCGTATACCGCACTCCGTGCCGCACGCAGCGTGAGCACGGAGCGCCACACCTTCTGCGGAGAGGGTTCACGTTTGAACAGCAGGGTGTGGCTGCCCTTGGGGCCCTGCTCCCAGAGGTTCTCCGTGGAACTGGCGGCCCGGGCGGCCTGTTCCGCATCGGGGTGCAGGCACGCGAGTGCGAGAGCGAGTTCGTCCAGTGAGCAACCGGTCTCGGGCGCGGCGACCGGCTCGCCGCGCTTGATCACGTACTGCTTGCGCAGTTCGGCACGCAGGTTGGCCTTGATCGCCTGGTGCACGGGTTCCAGCGCGATGTGATCGCGCTGCTCGATGGCGTTCTGCCGGTTCGCCGCCTGCGAGACCTGGACGCCGAATTCCCGGTCTTCATGCGTGTTGATGACCTTGATGCTCAGGGTGGCGTTGGCCGCAGCCTCACCGTCGTCGTGCATGGCCCTGGCGACAGCCCGTACCGTCTGAGCGCCGTTGACGATGCTCGCCCCCGTCACGGTGAGGGTGGTCGGCTTGCTCTGCGGTGCCTTGGCGCTGTCGTTCTTCGCCGTGAGCGAGTCGCAGATCATGGTGATGCCGTTGTTCAGGTGCCAGAATCTCGTGGGATCGGACGTAAGGGTCTGACCGATCTCCGCATTGGTGACGGTGGTCCCGAGCGGGGCCCGGAGATTCTGCTCGAACAGGCCGGTACCGTGCGTCTCGTACCACTCGGCGACGCTCTCAGCAGAGACCGTGCCCTGATAGGCCTTGAGCGGTCCCTTCTGCTGGTACCAGTCGTCAAGGCGTACGTCCAGACAGATCGGCTCCGGCCGGAGATCCGCGTGGATCTGGTCATGAAAGTCTGCGGCATACAGCACTTCGACGCTCATGCGGGCGCCGTGCTTGTTGAACTCGTCGAGAGCGTTGTCGAGAACCTCGCGTGCGGGCGGAGAGGGCTCCACAGTGCCCATCAGCGCGATGACCAGAGTGGCTCTCTCGTTGACGATGAACGGCCTGGCCTCCAGAGCGAGCGCGCCGGCACGCTGGTTGAACTGGTCGTACAACTCGTTCTCGATACGGTTCAGGCCGTCCACCATCGCCTTGGCGGCGTGCACATCGAAGGTCGCCTTGCCCTCGTTGCTCCACTTCGCCTGGACCAGCAGAGCCTGTCCGCTCTCCGGCAGAGGGGCGATGGCGTCCATCCCCTGGTCCGCAATGCCGTCCGTCACGAACCGGGCCGCCTCGGCCACGCTGCACTTGGCCACGCGTCGTACCGCGAGGGCTGCGAGGGCGCGGGAGAGGAAGCGCTGTTCGTAGTTGTCGCCGCGGAAGTGGGCGATGTCACTGACGTCCATCACCCCGTCGAATGTCTCGTGCAGTTGCTCGCGGACCTGCGTGACCTGGCGCGGTGTGTCCGCCCCCGAGGTGGCCATGGATGGTTGCCTTCCCACTGGTGGTGTCTTGTTGATGGCCTAGGCCCCCGCCTTGATCCCTGAGCCGTTGCCACGCTGGCGGAGGCTGAAGTCCACGACCACCAAAGCAACACCAGCCGTGTCGATCGTGGCCTCCACCCAGTCCAAGGCCGCTTCGAAGGGCACCCCGCTCGCACCGAACCAACCGTCGCGCACCAACTGGGCGAAGTGGGTCGGTACCAGATGGCGAGTGAGCGCGCCCACGGAAGGGCCTGGGAGACCGGGTTCCGCCGCGGCCGAGATCGCTGCGGCGACCTGCTCGCAGGGGTAGATCGCACCGGGGCTCGTCCGGTGCAGAGCGGCGGTGAAGGGCACCGGATCATGAATGCGGAGAAAGAGAGGGTCGTCCAGCAAGCTGTAATCGTCGGCGTTCCGCCGGTCGCGTCTCGGCAGGCGGTGAACACGGCTGTGGAACTCGTCCAGACTGTGCCGGGCGTCGGACGAGAAGAGTCCGTTCGGGCCAGGGCGCACGTAGCGCAGCATGACGAGCGTCCGAGTGTCGACGTGGTAGTAGTAGGCGTCGAGAGAGCCTTCCCGACCGTCCACCACCGACTGATCGGTTATCGACGTGGCCTCGAAGTCATAGCTTCGGTTAACTCCGCGACTCGCGAACGCTTGGACGACCGTCTCGCCGACACCGCTGAACCTCGTCGCTGCCCGCCCGCGGATGTCATCGAGCATCGGCTGGACCGATGTCCCGACAAGCCCGCTGATAAAGGCTGCCCGGGTGGCTGTCCTGTCCCAGAGACGTACCTCCGAGAAGTCGTTCGGGGCAGCCAACCCGGCTATCTTGGCGAAGAGCAGAAGAGCGTCACGCTCATCACGCCATCGGAGTTCCCCCTCGCTCCAGCCTTCGGCGGCGTCGAGCAAAGGCATCAGCCTCTGGACTTCGGCCTCGACATCAGGGGAGATCCGCCGGAGATTGGCGAACACGGTGTCCGCGCCGACTGTGACAGGGCCGCTTTCCGGTAACGACTTGGCGAGTGCGGCGTCTCGCTCGCCGCCAGCGCACCAGAGCCCTGCGAAGGGCACCGGACCTCGAAGGCTTCGCGCACAGGTGACGACGACACTCCGGTCTCGGTCGGTCCCACGAACAGGGCGCACGATACCCAGCCCCCAGATCCGCTCCGGTTGCTCCCCGCCACCTTCGTCACCCTGCTGGTCGACAGGAGCAAGCAGGATCGCGAGGTGTGACTTGACCTCGGGCCAGTCACGGCAGGATTGGGAGTAGGACCTTTCCTTGGCGTGGTCGGCATCGAGCAGACGAAGTAAGTCATTGTCAGGGCGCAAAATCGCCAGCCGCGGCGATCGCGCCGAAGACGGGAGCTGTGCCCGCCTTGGTCGTGCTAATGCCATCCAATCCCCCGAACCGCCTGCCACCACACCGAGCCAAGCTCAGGGGGATGGTAGCGCGCCCGCTCCAGCTTCCGGCTTCCGCGTCCCCAGTTCTCGCCGCCCCCCGACCGGCTCCGATACGTCTTCGCCCAGTTCCTCGGGGACCAAGCCGACGGACTCACCGATTGTCTGGCCGCCCAGTCAGCGCTGCGCGCAGGCCGCTGTCGCTGGCGACGGCTGTTGAACGGTTCAGGCGTCGCCGGGAGAAGGTCTGGCGAGAGCGCATACTCCCGAGCGGCCCGCCACACGCGCCAATGGTTACTGCGGCCCCCGAGACCGCCCCGCTCGCTTGAGCAGCACGGCCCGTACCAGGTCCGGAGTGGCCTCGGATAACCCGTCGCGTACCTTGGCACCGCTCTGCGCCAGCAGATGCACGACCGCGTCTGCGGCCCCTGGATCAAGACGTTCGCCATGCTCAGTGCCCCAGGGGCGCGGAGCAGGCGGCCAGACCGGATTCCACTCCGCGTGTCACCCGAACACCGTCCAGAGCCGTTTACGCGTGGAGTCGCTCCCGTCCGTCGCAGGATGCTCACGGAACATCATCGGGAGGAACGCTCCATCCCCGCAGCGTGGCACTGCGGGGATGGCGTGAGGGTTAAGCTCAACCTGTACGGTTTCTGTATAGGTACACCTGAACAGAAATGGGAAACTGTGGCTGGACGGATCGACAAGCCGGGGCGGCTGCTGCACCGCGATCACGAGTGGGCCCTTCTGAACGATTTTCTCGCCGATCCAGCCACCGAGTTGCGGCTGGCCATCGTCTCGGGGCGCCGGAGAAACGGGAAGTCGTTCCTGCTGGAGGCGCTCGCAGATGCAGTGGGCGGGCTGTACCTGACCGCCGTACAGGAGGAAGGCCGGGTGCCCGCGCTGCACCGGTTCACCGAGACGATCGCCGCGCACGCGGGTGTGCGGCCCGGGGCAATGCGGCTGGACGACTGGCGGGATGTGCTCACCGCCGCGCTGGAGGTGGTGAACCGGGCGCCGGGGGCGCCGCTGATCGTCATCGACGAGCTGCCGTACCTGCTGCAGCACTCCCCGGAGATCTCCGGGTTCCTGCAACTGCTGTACGACCAGTCGCAGTCAGGCAAGGCACCGGGCGGCCGGATCGTGCTGTGCGGCTCAGCGATGAGCGTGATGACCGAGTTGCTGTCCGGGACCAAGCCGCTACGCGGCCGAGCCGTTCTGGACCTGCGCCTGCCGGCCTTCGACTACCGCACCGCCCGCACCCACTGGGGGATCACGGACCCGGCGGTGGCACTGCAGGTCGACTCCGTGCTGGGCGGCGCCCCTGGCTATCGGCCGCTGGCCGCGGGGCGAGCCCCGCAGACGGAGGAGGAGTTCGCCCCCTGGGTGGAACGCACCCTGCTGGACCCGGGACGGGCCCTGTACTCCCGGGTGGAGGCGGAGTTCCTGCTGCGCGAGGACCCGCGGATCACCCACCGCACGCTGTACTACGACGTACTGTCCGCGGTCGCCCGGGGCGCCTCGACCCCGGCGAAGGTCGGCTCGATGCTGGAACGGTCCCGCTCCGCCATGGTCGCCCCGCTGGAGGTGCTCGAGTCCACCGGCTACATCCGCAAGGAGCAGGACATGCTCAAGGCGCGGCACCCGACCATCAGCGTGGCGGACCCGGTGATCCGCTTCAACCAGCTGATCACACTGCCCATGGTGGACATGGTGGAACGGCGGCGCGGTGCCCAGGTCTGGCAGTCGTCCCGACCGACGTACCACTCGAAGATCCTCGGCCCGCACTTCGAGGAGACCGCGCGCGAATGGGCCCGCTCCTTCGCCATCGACGAGACGGGGCTGTCGCTCGGCGCGGTGGGCACGGCGGAGATCGCCGACCCGACCGCCCGAACCAATCACGAGGTCGATCTACTCGCCATGGCCCCCGGCGAACGCCCTCAAAACCCGCGAGCCGCCATCGCCCTGATCGGTGAGGCCAAGGCCACCGTCCAACGCCGGGGGCTCAAGGACCTCGAGCGTCTTGAGCACATCCGGACCCTTCTCACCGACCAGGGACACCGGCCCGATCACGCGACCCTCGCTCTGTTCTCCCTGCACGGCTTCCATCCCGACCTCATCGACGCCGCCGGACACCGCCGCGATGTCCTCCTGGTCGACGTCGGCGCGCTGTACGGCGCCGGACCCATCCACGGCCTGACGTGAGCCGGCGTTGCGTGCTCCGGAGCCGGCAGTAGTCCTCCCGCTCCGCGGCAGCCGCGGGAGCGTTCGTGCCCGCCGGCCGTCAGTAGCGGTGTCCAGGCCAGTGCGGATCCGTCCAGCGGTCCTCACCGGTGAGTCCGAGCAGTCGTATCCGGTGTTGCAGGTCCGCCGATGCGCCCGACTCGCGCGGGGCCTTGCACGGGCCGCTCTGGGATGGGGGCGGAGGGGGCGGAGGGGCGGATCAACGGTCGGTGAGCAGTCCGGCGTCGTGTGCGAGGACTGCGGCCTGTACGCGGTTGGTGCAGCCGGTGCGGGTGAGGATCCGGCTGATGTGCGCCTTGACCGTGCCGGTGCTCAGATACAGCTGATCGGCGATCTCCGTGTTGGACAGGCCCGTGCCGAGCAGCCGCAGGACGTCCCGTTCGGCCGGGGTCAGTTCTTCGGTTCTGCGCAGAGCGGCCTCGGTGTGCCGGCCGAACTGTACGTGCCGTTCCAGCAGTTGCCGGGCGATCCGGGGTGCCAGTACGGGTTCGCCCTTCGCGGCGAGTTGCACGGCCCGGATCAGTTCGGCGGGACCGGTGTCCTTGAGGAGGAATCCGCTCGCCCCGGCCCGCAGGGCGCGCGTCACGCTCGTTTCCTCGCCGAACGCCGTCAGCATCACGACACACGTGCGGGGCGAGAGGCGGGCGATGTCCTCGGCGGCCGCGATTCCGTCCCTGGTCGGCATCTGGATGTCGACCAGGGCGACGTCGATGTCCTGGGCGTGGCATGCCGCGGCGGCTTCCCGACCGTCACCCGCCTCGGCGACGACCTTGATATCCTCGGCGTTCTCCAGGATCAGCCGGATTCCCGCACGCATCAGCGCCTCGTCGTCGGCGACCAGGACTCGGATCATCAGCTCATCTTAGGGCCGCCGTTGTCAGCAGTACGACGAGGAAGCCCACCGTCGGCAGGACCACGAGCAGCGCCACGCAGCCCGCTCCCAGGACGCGCGGCCAGGTCAGGGTCTCGGCCGACAGCGGGGCATGAGTCCATGTCTGTTCGAGGCCGCCGGACGTGAGGTAGGCCGTATCCGGAGAGGTTTCCGCACAGGTCCCCGGGAGCGCGGCGCGTTCCACGGGTCTGCTCCCGTGGGTGGGCAACCAAGCCGCCATGCGGAAACCGCCGTTCATCAGGGCACCCGCCTCGAACGTGCCGCCGAGCAACGAGATCCGCTCCTGACAACCTGCCAAGCCGCTGCGAGTGCCCCCGTAGGAGCGGTCCATGGCGCGCGGTGCCTCGTTGGTGACGGACACCTCGATCCCCCTGTCCGTGCCTTTGACCTCCACCTTGGCGGGCGCGCCGGATGCGTGTTTCAGCACGTTCGTCAGCCCTTCGCGGACCACCCGGTGGATCGCCTGACGCGTGCGAAGGGCCACCTCGGCCGGGTCGGGAACGGACCAGTCCAACGTGACGGTGCTGCCTGTCTGCCGGGATTCCGTCACCAGTGCGGTGATGTCCTCACGCGTTCCTCTCTCGTCCCCGGTCCTGTCCGTCAGGTCCGTGAGGTCCAGTTGCCGCAGGACACCGAGGATTTCGCGCAGTTCCCCCATGGCCGTACCGGCGGTCGTGCGCAGCAGCTCGGCCTGTCCGACGAGGGCGGGTGCCTGCCGCGCGGCAGCGAGTTCAAGCGCCCCGGCGTGTACCGAGATCAGGCTCAGCCGGTGTCCCAGGAGATCGTGCATCTCTCCCGCGATCCGGGTCCGTTCCTCCGTCCGGGCCGCCGCGGCGGTCAGTGTGCGGGCCTGTTCCAGATAGGCGTTGCGCTCCCGCAGCAGGCTGACCAGGGGCCGCCGACGCCCCAGCAGGGTCCCGGCCAGGGCGGGAAGCAGGAGTAGCAGCACCGCCGAGACCGCGTTGCCGGCCAGTTCCCACAGCAGGGCATCGGACCGGACCAGGGCACGGACGACGGTCAGGACACCCACGGCGGCGCAGGCCACCCCGACGACCTGCCAGGCACGCCGCGGCGGTGCGATACGACGGGTGGCGGACAGCACGATCAGCGGCACCACCGCCAGCGTCCACACGTTGGTTCCCACGAGCAGCACAGACACGCCCAGAACCGCCACAACCGGCCGGCCACGGCGAGCGGGAACGAGGAGCGCCGCCCACAACGCCTCCAGCACCGCCGACACCAGCCGGTCCGCAGGCATCAACAGCAGCGGTATCAGACCGAAGGCTGCCGTCAGGGCACAGGCCAACGCCTCGACGACGACTGTACGGCGCGTGGCGGCGCGTACCGCGGCCCAGCTCTCGGCCGCCTCGCGCCACACCCTCCGTGGCACACCGTTCAGGGAGTGCCCCAGGCCTCCGGCTGGGCGCGACGGCCGCGCGTCCTCGGGCATCTGACGCATCATCACCTCTGCCCCGCCACCGTGGATCTCCGGTGAGGAACAGTAGCTGCGGCGTCGGCGGTCACAGTACGGCGGGCCCCCGGGCGTCACGCGCCCAGCCGGAGGCTGAGCTCCGACCGCAACGCGGGCACGTCCACCTGGTCGGCGGCCAGCAGTCGTACGACCGCGCCACCATGCCCGGCGTCCGCATCCGTCGCCGACTCGTCGAGCAGCGCGGACAGCAGGTGAACCGTACCGACCGTGGGCGAACCATGCTCGGCGGCGGACAGGCGCGCGACGGCCATGATCCGGTCGGCGGCTGCGGACTGCCGTACGCGGTCGCCCTCGGCCGCGGACCGCGGTACGCGAATGCCGTCGCCGTCGCCATCGGCATCGGCATCGGCTTCCGTATCGGCTGCGGTATCGGCATCGGGAACAGCGGCGGACAGGATCGTCGTAGCCGAGGAGACCAGGAAAGACTGTCGTATGCCGTGCCGGCGCATCAGGGTCGCACCAACGTTGGCATCGGCCAGACTCCCGGAAAGCGAAAGCCCGGCAACGGACAGTGCCCGGTCCAGGGCCAGCATCCCCAGCAGAAGATCCACCGGCTCCACCACGACACGTCCGCATCGCACCGCTTGCCGCGCGGCCTCGACGGACACCGCGAAGAGAACCGGTGAGCCGTTCACGGAGGTCCCGGAGGTCCACGAAGTCAGCGCGCGTGTCAGGCGGTTACCGCTCTTGCCCAGCGTTCCGGCCCGGCGAAGAAGGGTGACGCCGCGGGATTCCGGTCCCTCGGTGTCCGCCGAGGCACTCGCGTCCAGTCCGTCGAGCGTGGTCGCCGCGGCGGCCGGATCCAGCCTTTGCAGCAGCAGGGCTTCCCGTGCTCTGGTGTCCGGCAGGTCCAGCAGGGCACGGGCCACATGCCGACAGCGCACCGAGATCGTCCCCTCGGCGCGGGCCGACCTGAGCGCGAGCAGCAGGCACGCGCGCATGGCCCCGGTCATCCTGGGCAGCGACCGGCCGCTGTCCGGGGCCGATCCGCGCGAACCGAGGCCGAAGCGCCACCGCGCCTCGCGCCAGGCGGCGTCGACCTCGCTCTCATCGGCTTGCCGCTGGGCTTCCTGATGGGCTTCCTCATCGGCGCCGTCGGCCATGCCCGGCGCACTGCGCACCTCGTCGTCGCTCACCCAACCCTGGCCCGCCCGGCCGCGGATCACGCCGCTGAGCGCACCGGCCTTCCGCATCCCCGGGGCGATCGCCGCGCCGGCGTCCGTGTCCCCCATCACGAGTTCCCCCAGCAGGGTGTCGGTCCCCACGGCCGACAACTCGCTCCTGACCGCACGGCGCAGTGTGTCCACGAGCAGGTTCATGACGTCCGATTCCAACTCCGTGGTCACTCCGACCACGGCGGTGCCGTCGGCGAATGCTCCGGTCGTCCCTCGTTGCTCCATCGAACATTCCCCTCAAAGCGCGGTGGCTGGCCCGGACGACGCTAACCGCGCCTCCCACGGCACCGCGTCGGCCGACCGGCCATACTCACGGTCCGATCGGCCAAACCGGCTCTCGTCCAAGGGCAACCTCGCGGCACGTACCAGCTCCGTCAACTGCTGGGAGGAGCGCTGGACCAGATCACCGACCGGCGGGGGTCATTCGAGACGGCGCCGGTCTTCCTCGCTCCACGTACGGGTGTCGCGGGGCGGGACATAGGGCTCTTCGTCCTCGGGCAGACCGCCGGCGACGGCGCGCCGGCGGGCCATCTCCGCGTCGAACTCCAGGCCGAGCAGGATCGCGATATCGCCCCCGGGATGACGGCGTCGCTCAGGATTCAGTACGGCGGCGATCCTCCTCGTCCCACTTCCGGGTGTCACGCGGCTGCACGTACGGCTCCTCCTCGGGCGGGTGACCGCCCTCGACAGCGCGTTGGCGGGCGAGCTCCGCGTCGAACTCCAGGCCCAGGAGGATCGCCAGGTTCGTGATCCACAGCCACACCAGGAAAATGATCACACCCGCCAGCGCACCGTAGGTCTTGTTGTACGAGCCGAAGTTGGCCACGTACAGCGCGAACCCGGCGGAGGCGATCATCCAGATGAGCAGCGCGAGGAAGCTGCCCGGCGTGATCCAGCGGAAGCCGCGGATCTTCGCGTTCGGTGTGGCCCGGTAGAGGATGGCGATCATGATCGTGACCAGGAGCGCGAGGACCGGCCACTTCGCGATCGACCACACTGTCAGGAACGTGTCCCCGAGGCCCAGCGCGCTGCCGATCTGGCGGGCCAGGCCGCCGGTGAAGACGACGATCACCGCACTGATCACGGCCATGACCATCAGCACCACCGTCACCCCGAGCCGGACCGGCATCACCTTCCACACCGGACGGCCTTCGGGGACGTCGTAGACCGCGTTCGCGCTGCGGATGAACGCGGCGACGTAGCCTGATGCCGACCACACCGCGAGCACCAGACCGACGATGGCCATGATCGAGCCGAGGCCGCCGTTGCCCTGCATCTGCTGCACCGCGTTGCTCAGGACATCTCGCGCCGCGCCGGGTGCCAGATTCTGGATGTTGTCCAGCACCTGCTGTGTCGCCGACCGGCCAACGACTCCCAGCAGCGAGACCAGCGCCAGAAGTGCCGGGAACAACGCCAGGATCCCGTAGTAGGTCAGCGCCGCGGCCCGGTCGGTCAGCTCATCCTTCTTGAACTCTTTCAGGGTGCCTTTCAGCACCGCCCCCCAGGAGCGCTTCGGCAGGTCCTTCAGACTGTCCGGCGCCCGCTCCTCCACCTCCGCATCCGGTCCGACACCCGTCCCCCGCCCGGTCTCGACCTCGCGGTCTGCCACGGCGTGCCCGCTGTGCCTTCGATGCCGTCTCAATGTCAGTGTCATCTCACCCGGGTATCCGGAGGCAATCGACCTATACATGCGCTTATGAATCATTGAGGCGCTTTGTTGGTTTTGCCATCTTTTGCGGCTGGCAGGCTGGGCGAGCGTGAGCGCGGGGGTGCCGCGGGAGACCAGGCCCGCCTCGCCGATCGCGCGGGCCACATCCCGGCGGCCGCCGACCGGCCGCGCTCGCGGGCGAAGAGGGCGCGGCGCCCCGCCGGTTCGAGGCAGGACAGCAGGGCGGTGGTGACCACGACCCGGTCCCGTCGCCGCCCGGGGAGGGCGTACGCGTACGGCACCTCGTCGGCCGGCACCGCCACCTGGGTGCCCGGCAGCCCGGCCGGGGCCCGGTGGGCACGGCAGCGGTCGGCGCGGGCATACCTCGACGTGGCGGTCGACGACGCGGGTGTCGAACCAAAGACGTGGCCGCCGGACCGCCGCTCCCGCGCCGAACCAGCCTGCGGCAGTCACCCGGGCGGCGCTGTCAAGCGCCGGGACCGTCCGCCGAGTCGGGGAGAAGACCGCGGGCCGGGCCAAGACCTGAACGGTCGTCAGCCTGGGGGGTGGGCGGCGTTCCCCAGGGAGGCCGTGGTGATCGTCATGGGGCTGCCGGTGACGGCGATGAGGTACATGTACTGGTCCGTGCTGGTGGGGAGGGCACGGTGGCCGCCCTTTGGCCGTACGACGTACACGGCCGTGCTGTGGGGGGCGAGGGTGGTCGGCCCTGCGGTGATGGTCCACCAGTTGGAAGCACTGTGGCCGGTGCGGCTGGCGAAGTGCGGGGTGAGGGCGGTGCCGGTGGTGTTGACCGCGCGTACCGTGACGGAGCTGACGGCGGGGCGGGCGCTGTCGGTGAGGTGGGCGGTGAGGGTCATGTCGAGTGGGGGTGGGCTGGCGGCGGCGATGCCGGCGCACAGCAGGGCGGGGGTGACGAGCGCCGCGGCGAGGACGGCCTTGGCGGGGCGGCCGGTGAGGCGGGGGATGTGGGGGATACGCGGGATGCGGGGAATGCGGGGTTCCCAGGCGGAGGCGAGGGCGGAGGGCGGGACGGTCGCGGCGGCGGCCAGCCACAGCGGGGTCATCATCAGGTAGTAGCCGTCCTGGGAACGCGTGGCGAGGTAGAAGGCCAGCCAGGGCAGGACGGTCAGGGCCGTTCCCAGGCGGCGGACGAAGAGCACCGTGGCGGCGAGCAGGCCCGCGAGGAGCAGCATGCTGGCGTAGGAGTAGTAGTCGAGACGGCTACTGCCGTCGGTGAAGTAATAGGAGATGCCCATGAGGCCCTGGCCGTGCAGGATCGCCTTTTGGGTGAGGGGCAACAGCATCCCGTGCAGCCACGCGGAGAAGTCCTGGGCGGCGCAGTAGGCGTTGACGGCGACCCATGTCAGGGCCGCGATGCCGGCGAAACGGGCCAGTACGGCCGTCGCGGGCCGGGCCCCGAGTTCGCCGCGCCGCACGGCGTACAGGCCGATGAGAAGAAAAGGGGTCAGGAACCAGGCGAGTTGTTGAGCCCCGCAGGCTGCGCCCAGGCACACCGCCCGGAGTACCCCGTTCCGTCCCAGCCGTCCGCCCGCGCCGGTGGCGGGCCATCGGACCACCACCGGGACCAGGAGGGCCAGGGCGACGATGGCCGGGTAGCCGGAGCGCGCGTAGTTCGGGAGGAAGCCGAAGCCGAGGCACACGGCGGTGGCCGCCGACCGCCAGGGGACCGGGAGGAGCAGCCACAACCCGACCGCTCCGGCGATCAGCGCACCGGTGGTGACGACGGTGGCGGCGGCCGTCGAGTGCAGCACGGCGTGGACCGGTGCGGCGAGCATGGCGGTCAGCGGCGGATAGCCGTACGTGAGATCCGCCCCGCCGTACATCGTCTTGGTCAGGCCGGACTTGGGGGTACCGAACAGCCACGGCCAGGGCTGTCCGTAGACCGGACGGCCGTGCAGGATCTCGTTCGCGGCCTGCGCGGTCAGCACGCCCTCGTCGGTGCCGGCGTGGTTCAGCCAGTAACCGCAGACCAGCAGCGTCACCGCGAGGACGAGAACCACGGCGTCCACCCGGGCCAGCGCCCGCCTGCTCCGCACGGTCAGGACGAGCACCCCGGACACGAGAATCCCCGCATAGCAGACGGAGATGACTCCCGCGACGGGCGGATGGGAGAGCATCGCCTGGGTCCAGGCCGAGCGGGTGCCGATGAACAGGCTGATCGTGGCGATCAGCGTCATACCGCGGTGCCACTGCTGCGGAGGGCCTGCACCATCGGTCGCCCGGGACCGGGTGACAGCGGACGGGGGCGCGTCACGTCGCCGCACTTTTGTGACGGTATAGCTACTCATGTCCACCTTCTCCACTCTGTCACTACAGCATGTAGAGCGAAGACGGGCACGCCGGGTTCATCGGCGGAGGGTGAAAGCGTCACAAGAAGGTGGCTTGGTGTTCAGGGTGTCGTCATGCGCGTGGCGTAACGCCCGTACGCCACGCGCCGATTGAAGCGCCGCAGCAGGACCTGCGTGGTGGCGACGAGGCCGGAACGGCGGTGGCTCGTTCAGGGGCGTGGCGGCCGCTCGGGCGATGGCCGCCCGTTCACAGAGCGGTGGCCGGCCCTTCAGAGCGATGGCCACCCGTTCAAGGCGGTGCCGCGGAGGCGGAGCCGTACCGCAGCCGGGTGACGACCCGGTTCGCTGCCGTTTTCTGCATCAGCCCGTAGGCGAGGACCGGCAGCAGCAGGTGGGGTTGCCTGACCGACGCGGAAGGCGTTTCAGAATCCGGCGGAGGCCGACCTGCCACCGGGACCGAACCGGGACCGAACCTGGACCGAACCGGTCAGGGACCCTCCTCGCCCTGGGCGATCTCGACCTCGTGGTGGAAGTCGACGACGCCGGTTGCTCCGGCGACGACGGACAGGACCGCGCAGGCCACGAGGAGCAAGGCGGTACGGCGCGTGGCGCGTGAGCGCCCCCCGGAGGGTTCGAGGAGGGCGGCGACGCGTTGCGGCAGCGGGCCGGTCGCCGCCGCGGGTGCGAAGTCCGGCCGGGTGGACGGGGAAGCGTGGCCGGCCAGGGCGGCGCGGGCGATGGCCGTGGCGATCAGGCGCCGGTCGCCGATGGCGGTGGCGGCGGCCTCGTCGGCGGCCCGCTCGGCGGCGAGCCGGATGGTGTCACGGGTGGTGCGCAGGGCGGGGTGGCAGTGGGCGGCGAGTTCGGCCGCGGCCAGGAAGTAGTGGTGGCCGGCGCGGTTGTGTGCGCGTTCATGGGCGAAGAGGGCCTCACGCTCGCCGGGTCCCAGGCTGCGCAGCATCGCGGTGGTGACGACGATGCGGTGGGGCCGTCCGGGCAGGGCGTACGCGTCCGGGTGGGGCGAGTCGACGACGCACAGGTCGCCGGCGGCGGGGCGGCGGTCGGCCTGCGTGCGGGCGGTGCGGAAGGCGCGGGTCTGCCGGAGGGCCGAGCGTACGAGGGTCCAGGCGCTGAGGGTGAGCACTCCGGTGGCCGCCATGGCCGCGGGGAGGACGAGGTAGTCCGAGGGGGTGCGCAGGGGGTGGATGAGTTCACCGAGGACGGCGAAGGCGGGGAGTGTGAGCAGTCCGGTCAGGACGAGGGCTCCGAGGGCGGCGACGCAGGCGCCCGCCAATGCCAGGGCCGAGGCGGTGAGGACCGGGAGCGCGGTGGCGGGGGCGAGGCGGTCGAGGGTTCGGCGGGCCAGCGGCGGCGCCAGGAAGGGCAGGATCAGCGGTACGAGCAGCAGGACGGTCATCGCTCGTCACCCTCCAAGAGCCGGCGCAGGTGCTGCTCGTCGCCGGGGCTGAGCTGGGCGACGAAGCGGGCCAGGACCGTCTCCCGGTCGGTGTCCCGGTCGAGTTCGGTGTGCATGCGCCGGGCTGTCAGCCCCGGGGCGTCCTGGACGGGGAAATAGGCGTAGCCGCGCCCCTGCCGCTCACGGTCCACAACGCCCTTCTCGTGCAGCCGGGTCAATATCGTCGTCACCGTCGTCCGGGCCAGGCCGGAGCCGAGTTCGGTCTGCACCCGTCCGGGCGTGAGCGGGGCCCCGGCGGCCCACAGCGCCGCCATGACAGCGGCTTCGAGCTCGCCGGCCGGCCGCCTCTCGTCCCTCGCTTCGGTCATGGGAACGTTCCTCACTCCGCCATCGTCTACAGTTCGGTAGACCGTCTACAAGATTGTAGTCAGCCGTCAGACATCAGTCGTCGGGTGTCGCCGTGCCACTGTGCTGCCGCATCCGACGGTCCGGAAGAAGGATGAAGGGGAATCCCGGCGATGACCACAGCCATGCACCTATCGTCGCAGCTCGCGGTCAATGTGCTGGATGCGCGGTCACTGTTGTCCGCGTTCGGCGTGCTGGGCGTGGGTGTGGTGCTGTTCGCCGAGACCGGGCTGTTGATCGGTTTCTTCCTCCCGGGCGACTCTCTGCTGTTCACGGCCGGTCTGCTGTGCACCGGCACCGCCGACCGTGGCCTGAAGCTGTCACTCGCCCCGCTCCTGATCGCCGCGGCGGTGGGCGCGCTCGCGGGCGCGCAGTGCGGATATTTCCTGGGCCGAAGAGCGGGCGGTACCGTGCTCGCCCGCAGCCGGTCGGCCCGCCTGCACGAGGGGGCGAGACGCGCGGAGGAGCTGCTGGAGCGCTACGGGTACGCGAAGGCGATCGTGCTGGCCCGCTTCGTTCCGGTGGTGCGCACGGTCCTGAACCCGATGGCGGGCGCCCTGCGGGTGCCGGTGCGGACCTTCACCGTATGGCAGGTGACCGGTGGGCTGGTGTGGAGCCTGGGCCTCACACTGGCGGGCTACGCGCTGGGCTCCTCCGTACCGAACGTGGACCGGTATCTGCTGCCGATCGTCGCGGTCATCGTGGCCCTGTCGCTGATTCCGCTCGCCTCCGAGGTGTACCGCTCGCGCCGGGACACGAAGGCCAAGGAGACACGCGGATGATTCTCGCCCTCGACGCCTCGTCGGTCGACGGCTCGGCCTACACCGACGTGGTGAACCTCGCCCGGCACACTCCCGCGTGGCTGAACGACGCGGTGTCGGCCTGGTCGACCTACGGGCTCGCCCTGTTCGTGGTGCTCATGGCCATCGGCTGGTGGCGCGCCCGACGGGTGGGCGCCACCGCGTCGGTGACGGCGCTCGCCGTGCCGTTCATCGTGGTTGTCGCGTACGGCGTGGACGCGGCGTTGAAGTTGCTGGTGCGTGAGGACCGGCCCTGCCAGAGCCTGTGGGTGACCACGCTGGAGGCGTGTCCGGCGCCCGGCGACTGGTCCTTCCCCAGCAACCACGCGGCCATCGCCGCCGCGGCGGCCGTCGGCCTGCTGTTCGTCTCCCGCCGGCTCGGCACGGTCGCGGCGGTGGCCGCCGGGGCGATGGCGGTCTCACGGGTCTGGGTCGGCGCGCACTACCCCCACGACGTGCTGGCAGGGGTTCTGGTGGGCGCCCTGACCGTGCTGCTCGTCATGTCGGCACTGCGCAGACATGCGGAGGCCCTGGCCCTGCGGCTCACGGCCACCCGCCTGCGTCCGCTGCTGGTGGTGGCGTCATGAAGCGCGGCGACGTCGTCGAACTGGCCGGCAGCTGCGGCCTCGGCGCGTGGACGGCGTTCGGCGTACTGACCATGGTCGTGGTGGGCCACGACGGCACACCTCTGTTCGCGGACAGTGACCTCCTCTCGTGGTCCGTCGGCCACCGGCCGGACGTGGCCCTGGCGTTCGCCCGCGGGCTGACCGCCACCGGGACCGGTGTGGTCCCGTTCGCGCTGGCCGCGCTGGCCGGCATCGTCGCGGGACGCACCATCCGGCAGCGGGCGATCGCCGTCGCGCTCTGCCTGGCCTGCCTTGGGGCGGGCCAGGCGCTTCGGTACGCGGTGATGGCGCTCGTCGCCCGGCCGCGGCCACCCCGGACGGACTGGCACACCCATGCCTCAGGATGGGCGTTCCCGTCCGGTCACACCACCACGGCGGCCCTCACCGCGGGACTGCTGATCATCGCCGTCCGCGTCCACGGCCCGCGTGGCAGAACCCCGTTCATCCTGGTCATCGGCTGCTGGGGCGCGCTGGTCGGACTGACCCGCGTCTACCTGGGGGTGCACTGGTTCACCGATGTCGTCGGCGGCTGGCTGTTCGCCCTCGGCTGGCTGGGAGCGTGCCTGTCCGCCGTGGCCCGCTGGCTGCCCGAGCGACTGACCCCCCGTACGACGGACACGTACACGGACTCGGACTCGGGCATGGGCATGGGCATGGGCATGGGCATGGGCATGGACACGGTGCGCCGGACGTCAGCGCCGACGGTCACAACAGGAAGCCGAACGGCCCCGGCACGAGAGCAGATGGACGTGCGACGAGAACAGAGGGACGTGGCACGACAGCAGACCGACGCGCGACGAGAACAGACGGACGTGGCACGAGAACAGACCGCTCCGGCACCAGAACAGACGGACGCGCGACGAGAGCAGAGGGAGGACCATGCGCCAGACGATCCTGGTCGTCGAGGACGATCACGCCCTGCGTGACGTGCTGCTGCGCGGGCTGCGCGACGAGGACTTCGACACCGTGCCCGCGCCGGACGGCGCCACCGCCCTGCGGCTGGCCACCGCCGACATCTCCGCCGCCGTGCTCGACATCGGGCTGCCCGACGCCGACGGGCGGGACGTGTGCCAGGCGATGCGCGCGAACGGATTCCTCTCCCCCGTCATCTTCCTGACCGCCCATCACCGGCTGAGCGACCGGCTGTCCGGCTTCTCGGCCGGAGGTGACGACTACCTGCCGAAGCCGTTCCATCTCGCCGAACTCGCGGCCCGACTGCGGGCAGCCCTCAAACGGACCGCGCCGCCGCCTGCCACCACAGCCGGAGACCTGGCACTGGACGCCGTCCGGCACCTGGTCAGCGTCCGAGGCACCCGGGTCGACCTGACCCCGACCGAATTCCGTCTCCTGGCCGCTCTCATGGCGGCTTCCGGCGGTATCGTGCGCCGGCGCGACCTGGTACGGGCAGGCTGGCACGAGGGCGCCCAAGTACACGACAACACCCTCGACCAGTATCTGACCCGACTGCGCCGCAAGCTGCGCGAGGCCGGCAGCGACCGGGCGATTCGCACGGCCCGCGGGATCGGCCACCGTCTGTCATGAGCGGCACCCGCCACCGGCTGCGGCCCGCCGTGGCCGCCTCCCTCCACCGTCTGGGGCCCCGCACGCTGCGCGGTCGGCTCTCACTCGTGGCCCTCACCACGGCCGCGCTGCTGATGCTGGTCCTCACCGTCGCGTTCAACGCCGTGGCCCAGCACCGCCTCCAGCACCAGGCGGACGACGAACTGCGCACCCGCGCCGCCGCCGTCGCGACGACCGTGGACACCAGCGGCCCGACGGTACGTGTCCTGGAGACCTCCCACGACGAACTCCTCGACGCCAACGTGTGGATCTACGTCGACGGACGCCTGCTGGAGGAGCCACCGGCCGCCGGCCCGCTGACCCACGTCGCCGACGCACTCGCCGGGCGCGGCGGGCGGCGGTGCGTCACCGCCGACGTCCATGGGCCCCTCCGGCTGTGCTCCCAGCCGGTCTCCGGGCAGAAGAGCGACGCCACGGTGGTCACCGCGCTCGACCTCTCCCCCTACCGGAGTTCGGCCGACACCCTGCTCCTGGGATCACTCACCCTGGACGCCGTCATGCTCGCCTGCACCTACGCCCTGACACGGCTGGCGGTCGGCCGCGCGCTGCGGCCCGTCCGCACGATGACGGACCAGGCGGCCCAGTGGAGCGCCGTCGCCTCCGATGAACGCTTCGGCAGCGTGCGGCACCCGGCCGAACTCGCCCGCCTCGGAACATCGCTGGACGCCATACTGGACCGCATCCGCACACTTCTGCGCCACGAGCGGCAGCTCACCGGGGAACTCTCGCACGAGTTGCGTACGCCCCTGAGCCGGATCATCGCCGAACTCGACTGGTGGCAGACCAGTCCCCGCACAGACGACCAGACCCGCGCCACCCACCAGGTCATCGCGGATGCCGCCGAGTCCATGCGCACCATCTGCGACACCCTCCTGGACGACGCCCGGGGCGGCGCACTCACCGCCCCAGGCACTGCCGAGATCCTGCCCACACTGCACCGCCTCGCCGAAGTCCTTTACCTACCAGGCCACTTGACGGTCATCACTGAGGGTCCATGTGTGGTGGCCGGAGTCCCGCCCGCCCTCCTCGAACGCATCGTCAGCCCGCTCCTCACCAACGCGTCCCGCTACGCCCGCTCCAGCGTCGCCGTCCGCGCGCACCGCACACCCGACGGCGTACGCGTCGATGTCATCGACGACGGACCCGGCGTACCGCACCCGTTCGCCGGACAGCTCTTCGAGCCCGGTCAGCGTGCGGATCCCGGCGACGGACACGGCGGAGCGGGTCTGGGGCTGCCGCTGGCACGACGGCTGGCCCGTTCCGCCGGCGGCGAGGTGACGTACGATCCCGGGCACACGCCCGGGGCACGGTTCACGGTCAGCCTGCCGGCCGGGTGACGGCAGCCCCGTTCGGCGGTACGGGCGTATCGCGGCGTGACAACGGCGACACGCGGCTACGCACGGCTACACACGGCACAGCCGACGCACGGCAGGCGACACGGCAGGCGACACGGCAGGCGAGGGCTCAGCCCTGCCAGATGGTGCGGATCTGTTCGGCGTGGGCGGTGGCCTGACGGTGGCCTGCGTGGGCCGCGTCGGGGATGCGGGAGGCGTCCAGGGGGTTGCGGCCGAACGCTCGACGGGCCGGCCGGTCCGGGGTCAGCAGAGCGGCCCTGGTGCCGCCGGCCGCGAGGGCGGCCACCTGGTCGGAGGCGCTCGGGCCGGCGCCGGGACCCTTGGGGATGGGGGCCAGGACGACGACCCGTCGGCAGTCGTGGGCCAGGTCGGCGTTGGCGGTGGAACGTACGCCCCCGTCCATCCAGCGTCCCGTTCCGATGGTGATCGGCGGGAACAGGGGCGGCAGGGCGCAACTGGCCGCCGTCGCCCGTGCCAGCTCGACCCCGCTGTCGGCGCCGAAGCCGGTCGGCTCGCCGGTGAGCACGTCCACGGCGATCAGTCGCACCGGCCTCTCGGGCCACTCCCGCACCGGCAGTTGGGGGCGGATCGCGTCGAGGACCTCGGCCTCCGACACTCCGCGCACGTTCAGCGCCAGCTTGCCCAGCCGCATGACCACGGTGTCCGGGTCGCGTGAACCGAGCGCCGCCCACAGGTACTTGACGGTCATGGCCAGGGTGAAGTTCACCTTCATCATGGCCCGCTTACGGGCGACCTGCTCCGCGTAGAGGTCGGCCGGCACCGCCCCAGCGGCCAGTTCCACCGCCAGCAGCGAGCCGGCCGATGTGCCGACGAGAACGTCGGCGCCGCTGATGTCAACCCCGGCCTCGGCCAGTCCCGCCAGGGCTCCGACCTGCCAGGCGTACGCGGTCAGCCCGCCGCCGCCCAACACCAGTGCCGTATCCGCCACGTCCGCTACCCCTCCCACACCAACGGGGACCACTCCCCGTTTTTCGTCCTCACGCTAACACGCAAGCGGGGAACGGTCCCCGTTTCGGCGGACTGTCCCCCACTGGACGCGGAGACCGTTGTGCGGCCCGGGGCCGGGCGCGATCCCTGGACCGATGACGCCGAGTGGTGCGTGAGGCCCGTTGGAGGTTTCTGGCGACGGGGCTGCTGGGGCGGCCTGATGCGTGTGCGCAGGCACCGCTTAGCATCTCCGTGATGGACAGCCGGGCAGAGCAGCGCACAGGGCTTGGCGGGGGGACACGGACACCCCTCGCGATGCTGTGGGCTGTCCTCGGTGTGCTGCTCTCCCTGGCGGTGTGCCCGGGACACGTCGGACGGACCGACGCCGACCCGACCCCGACGACGGCTGCCGACGTACGGGCGACGGCCGCTGTCGACGTACGGGAAGACGTACGGGAAGACGTACAGGCGTACGAGGGGCACGCCGGGGCCGGCCACGACGCACCGGCCCAGTACCGGCACCAGAACCAGAACCAGAGCCAGAGCCAGAAGCAGTACCAGTACCAATCCCAGTACCAGAAGCAAAACCAGCACGACACAGAGCTCAACCAGCCCCCCGTAGCCGCGGAACGCCCCCAACCCTGCCCCTCCGGCACCCGCTGCTTCGCCCGGCCTCAGCTCGCCGCCCTGCATTCCGTACGGACGACGCTTCCCGGCACCGTCCAGGCCCTCGCGGCCCTCCTTCCCCGGCTGTCGCGGCTCCCCGCTCCGGACGGTCGTTCCGGACCGGCCGAGAGGTCCCCGTCCGACCGGGGTGCCCCCGATCTTCACGTCCTGCAGGTGCAGCGGACGTAGACGACGGATGCCCGCGCCCCGAGGGCGCGTCACCCGTCACCCCTGCACTCACGCACCGCCGCCCCACGACACCGATCACCGCGCGGCGGGGACAAGGACGTACTCATGAGCAAGACCAGCAAGAAGGCGACCTCCGAGGCCCGCAAGGCACGGATAGAGGAAATGCGCCGGGCGGAGAGAGCCCGCGAGCGGCGCAATCGTTTCCTCACCATCGGGGTCAGCACGGTCATCGTCGCCGGGCTCGTCGGCTGGGGCGGATACGCCCTCAACAGCGCCAACGAGAAGAAGGAGCAGGAGGCCGCCGCGGCGAAGGAGCCGGTGCGCGGCGAGAAGAGCTGGGATGCCAAGAAGCTCGGGCGCAACCACGTGACCAGCGCTGTGTCGTATCCGATGACGCCGCCCGTCGGCGGTGATCACGACCAGGCGTGGATGACGTGCGACGGCACCGTCTACACCAAGGCCGTCGCGAAGAAGAACGCCGTCCACTCGCTGGAGCACGGGGCGGTCTGGGTCACGTACAGCGACAAGGCCTCCGACGCCGACGTCAAGAAGCTCGCCGCCAAGGTGTCCGGCACGCCGTACACGCTCATGAGTCCGGAGAAGGACCAGGCCGGGGCGATCATGCTGTCGGCCTGGGGGCGTCAGCTCTCCGTCACCAGTGTGTCCGACCCTCGGGTCGAGCAGTTCCTGGCCAAGTACGTCCAGGGTGCGCAGACTCCCGAGCCGGGTGCCGCCTGCTCGGGAGGGCTGACGGGGGCCTGAGCCCGTACGACGGTCCGGGGGGCCTGTGGACCTGTGGACCTGTGGACCTGTGGACCTTACGGGCGGGGCCGCATCCCTGGGCCTTCCCCGCATCGCCGTTGCGGAGCAGCGGAGCGTCGACGTCTCCAGCGAGGTCGGATCACCGGCCTCGCTGGGCGGGGGCACACACCGCTCGGTACCCAAGGCTGCCCCCCGCGCCTGACCCGGGAGGTCGGCCCGACCGAGCGGCGGGAAGAAGGCCGTGTGACAAACTGCTGCGGCCAAGCCCCGCCAGAAAGGGACGTACTCCATGTCCAGCGTCGAGCTGACCACGAACTTCGGCCGTTTCGTTGTGGAACTCAACGACGCCGAGGCACCCAAGACCGTCGAGAACTTCCTGACGTACGTCCGGAACGGGCACTACGACGGCACGATCTTCCACCGGGTGATCCCAGACTTCATGGTGCAGGGCGGTGGCTTCACCGCGGAGATGGCGCAGAAGCCGACCCTCGCGCCGATCCCGAACGAGGCCGACAACGGCCTGAAGAACACCGCGTACACCGTGGCGATGGCCCGCACCGGCGACCCGCACTCGGCGACCGCGCAGTTCTTCGTCAACGTCTCCGACAACGAGTTCCTCAACCACACGTCGAAGGACGCGCGCGGCTGGGGTTACACCGTCTTCGGCCGGGTCACCGAGGGCCAGGACGTCGTCGACCAGATCAAGCAGGTGCGCACCGGCAGCAGCCGCGGCCACCAGGACGTGCCCACCCAGCCGGTGATCATCGAGGCCGCCAAGGTCCTCGGCTGACGGAACGACGGCACACGACGGGCTGCCGGGGCCCGCGGCCTGGGATACGCCGTCGACGCGGTGCGCAGGTCACGCGGTCCGTTTGCGGGACGTGGTCTTCTTCGCCGGGGTCTTCTTGGCTGTGCTCTTCGCCGACGCGGTCTTCTTGGCGCCCTGTGTCGACTTGGTGCCCTGTGTCGATTTGGCGCCCTGTGTCGACGTCGACTTGTTCGCGGCGGCGGTCGCCTTCTTGGCCGGGGTCTTCTTGGCAGCAGCGGTCTTCTTCGCCCCTGACACCGTCGATGCCTTGCCGCCCGCCTGCTTGGGCGTGGCCCGCGCCGACGTGCCGCCCGACAGCCGTCTGACCTCGGCGGGCTCCTCGGCCACCCCCTCGCCCCGGGACTCCTGCGCCGCCCGCACGCTCTTCTCCAGGGCCGCCATCAGGTCGAGGACCTTCCCACCCCTGGCCGGTTCGGGCGCCTCGGGCGGTGCCTCGCCGGCGGCCTTCGCGGCGACGACCTCCTCCAGGGCCTCCTGGTACTCGTCGTGCAGGTCGTCCAGGTCGATCTCGCCGAGGGTGTCCATCAGGGCGTCCGCGAGGTCGAGTTCCTTGTCGTTGACGGTGACCCCCGCGTCGGGGGCGAGGCCCTCGGGGGCACGGACCTCGTCCGGCCACAGCAGCCCGTGCAGGGCGATGGCGTCGCCGACCACGCGCAGCATCCCGAGGCGCTCCCGACCGCGCAGCGCGTACTTGGCGATGGCGACCTTCTGGCTGCGCTTGAGCGCCTCGCGCAGCAGGATGTACGGCTTGGCGGCCGGGGCACCGCCTGCCCCGAGGTAGTACGCGGCGTCCATCTGGAGCGGGTCGATCCGGTCGGTCGGCACGAAGGCCACGATCTCGATCGTCTTGGCCGTCGGCAGCGGCAGATGGGACAGGTCCTCGTCGGTGATCGGGATGATCGTGCCGTCCGCGTCCTCGTACCCCTTGCCGATCTCCGCCTGGGTGACCTCACGGTCCTCCAGTTCGCACACCTTGCGGTAGCGAATCCTGCCGCCGTCCTCGGTGTGGATCTGACGGAAGGAGATCGAGTGGCTCTCGGTCGCGTTCACCAGTTTGATCGGGATGCTGACCAGGCCGAACGAGATGGCGCCGTTCCAGATGGATCGCACGTTCAGCACCCTTTCGATCGGTTTGATATGACTTACATCCATTTCAAGCTAAAAGTCTGGGATTCTCATCGTATGACGCCGATCACAGAGGTGGAGGGGCGAAGGCTCGCGCTCAGCAATCTGGAGAAGGTGCTGTACCCCTCGACCGGCTTCACCAAGGGCGAGGTGCTGCACTACTACGCGACCGTCGCCGAGGTCCTGCTGCCCCACCTGCGTGACCGGCCGGTGTCCTTCCTTCGGTATCCGAACGGGCCCGAGGGCCAGGTGTTCTTCACCAAGAACGTGCCGCCGGGCACGCCCGACTGGGTGACCACCGCCGAGGTGCCCCGCTCGGAGGGGCCGGCCCGGATGGTGCTGGTGCAGGACCTGGCGAGCCTGATCTGGGCGGCGAACCTGGTCACCGAGTTCCACACCCACCAGTGGCTGGTCGACGCCCCCGGCGAGGCCGACCGGCTGGTGTTCGACCTCGACCCCGGCACGCCCGCGACGATCGTCGAGTGCTGCGAGGTGGCCCTCTGGCTCCGGGAACGGCTTGCGGCGGACGGCATCGAGGCATACCCCAAGACCGCCGGGTCGAAGGGGCTGCACCTGCTGGCGGCGGTGCGCGGCGCTTCTTCCGATCAGGTGTCGGAGTACGCCAGACAGCTGGCGGTGGAGGCGGAGCGGGCGATGCCCCGGCTGGTCGTCCACCGGATGACGCGGAGCCTGCGGCCCGGAAAGGTGTTCGTCGACTGGAGCCAGAACGCCGCCCGCAAGACCACGGCCACGCCCTACACCCTGCGGGCCCGGGCGGAGCCCCTGGTCTCGGCGCCGGTCACCTGGGCGGAGGTCGAGGAGTGCGGCACACCCACGCAGCTGGCCTTCCAGGCACCGGACGTCGCTCCGCGCGTCCAGGACCACGGCGACCTGCTGGGCCCACTGTTCGACGCGGACCGAGCGGCATCACTTCCCTGAACGCGCCGTGTTCCCTATGTGCGCCGTGTGCGCCGTGTGCGCCCTGCGCCCTGCGCCCTGCGCCCTGCGCCCACCCCCACCCACCCGCACCGTAGACGGCTCAACCGCCGGAGGCCCACGTCCGCCGGTCGCGGGCCATCGCGTGCAGTGCCTCGACGTCCGCGGGTTTGAGGACGCCTCCGGTACGGGCCAGGCCCTCGATCTCCGTGTCTGTCAGGACCCGGGCCTCGCGCAGGGGCACGGTGACCGACACCTCCGTCGGGCCGAGGAGGGCCAGGACCGGGCGGACCTCGGCCGTCAGGGCGTAGGAAGCGCGGTCGGCGTCGGCGCGGGCGCGGCGCAGCAGCGGAAGCGGTTCGCGGCGGCCCAGGGTGACCAGGGGGTCGGCGACCGTGACCCGCTGCTTACGGGCAGACAGCGCGTGCACGGCGAACAGACCGCCCGGGCCGATCACCAGGTGGTGCACGCGGTCGCCGCCGGGGAGCGGGATCGAGTGCAGGGTGTGCCAGCCGGCCCTGTCCAGCCGGTCCAGCGCCTCCCCCACCGCCTGCTCCGCCGCCAGCGCCCGGCGGCGTGGGTCGGGGCGCAGCCGGTGCGCGGGACCGGGGTCCCGGTCCAGGGCGATCAAGAGCGCCTCGCCGGGGCGGTTGGGCGCCAGGTCGTCGTCCGGGTGCAGGGACAGCCGGGCCAGCTCCGCGGGGGTCGGGACCGGGGGCGGGCCCACGGCCACCGGCCCGGTCAGGAAGGGTCCGAGTACGTCGAGGACGTCCTGTCTGCGGTCCTCGCTGAGCAGGTTGATCCGGGCCGCCTCACGGTCGTACCAGGCTATGTTCCTGCCGTCCGTGAGACAGACGTAGAGCCGTTCCTGACCGTGCCGCCAGGCCGGTACGACGCGCAGTCCACTCATGTGCCATCACCCCTGCCCATGGGAACAGGCGGGTGCGCCCATCGCAAGAAGCCGGTTACCTTTGAGGAGGAGTTGACCCGGGTAGGTTCTGTCGGCCGTGGTGTGAGTGGGCAGGGGCTTGGGGAGGCGCCGTTGCGGACACGCAGCAAGAAACCCGACGTACCCGCTCCGGACCGTCCGTGGAGCGAGATCGTGCCCGGCCTGTGGATGGGCGGGCACGCGTTCAGGAGCCGGCCGGGGCAGGTCGAGTTCGTCGTCGTACACAGCGAGTTCGACGTCGTGCAGACCCTGCTGAGACTGCCGGGACACGGGCCGGACCCCGGTGTCGAGCACCATGTGTGGCCGATTCCCGACGGGCCGCTGGACGGCACCCAGCTCGCGGGGGTGATCCGGCTCGCGCGGGCCGCGTGCGACGCGCTGGACGAGGGCCGCAAGGTCCTCGTCCGCTGTTATCACGGCTACAACCGCTCGGGCCTGGTCATCGCGCACGCCCTGATCCGCCAGGGGTGCTCCGCGGACGAGGCGATCGGGCTGATACGGTCCCGTCGCTCGCCCTGGGCACTGCACAACGAGCTGTTCGTCGCATACCTGAAAGCCGGGCTGCCGACGGCCCGGCTGCTGGAAGAGCTCACCGAACAGTCGCTCGAATAATCGTCTGGGCAATCGTTTCTCCCCCGCCCTCCCCGCTCTTCGCCTTGTACGCAAAGGACGTCCCGCGGAACAAGCTGCACGTCATCCACGATCATGCTCGCCCCGAACCGATCCGGTGGCGAACGGGCACCGGGGGAGGTGCTGGGGGTGAGGTTCACCTTCCGCAACGCGGTGGACGGGGGAGCCGTCGCCGAACTGACCCTGCGGCGAGAGCACCCCTGAAGGGGCAGTGCGCGCCCCTATGGCCCAGCGTGGCTCGCGACGACCGAGACCCCCTCCTAATGTGGCGAATGGTCAACTTCGCCCCTTTTCACGGAGGTATCCCATGTCCCTGCGTTTCCGCTGTGCCATAGCCGTCGCCGCCGGCGCCCTCGCCGCCACAGCCGCCGCCACCCCTGCTGTCGCGGGTGACGAGTGGGGCAACAACACCGGCAGCACTGGCAGCAACACCGCCAACACCGGCACCAGCAGCAGCGCCAGCGACTGGAGCGGCAGCGGCGCCAGCGGCAGCGGCACCAGCACCGGCAGCAGCCCCGACAGCAACGCAAGCGGCAACAACACCGCCGACGCAGGCAGCAGCACCAGCAACAGCACCAACACCGGCGGCGGCAGCGGCAGCGGCAGCAGCAGCAGCAGCAGCGGCAGCGGCAGCGGCAGCGGCAGCGGCAGCGGCAGCGGCAGCGGCAGCGGCAGCGGCAGCGGCAGCGGCAGCGGCAGCGGCAGCGGCAGCGGCAGC